>NZ_BAZX01000022.1 GCF_001310955.1 Marinifilum fragile JCM 15579 | reverse complement strand
CTGTATTATAATGTAAAAAGATTAAATATATAAATAGTTTATATGTATTGAATTCTATAAAAAAAGAATGAGTTTACAGATGTAATTACACATGTAAACTCACTATATCTGCATTAAAGAATTATTTCTCTAATTATTGCGTTTGAATTACTGAATCTGCAAAGCTCCAATTAAATCATTGATATCTTGAATGTTGTGACGCTTCATGTAATCTTCGATACCTACAACTACCTTTTCAGTAACCTGTGGATCGATAAAATTTGCCGTTCCAATTTGAATTGCTGTAGCTCCAGCCAAAATAAATTCAATAGCATCTTTGGCATTCATTATACCACCTAATCCAACAATTGGAATGTTAACGGCATTATATACTTGCCAAACCATTCTTAGGGCAACTGGCTTTACTGCCGGACCCGATAGACCTCCAGTAACAGTTGATAATAAAGGTTTTCTGGTTTCTGCATCAATTGCCATACCCAATAATGTGTTGATTAATGATACGGAATCAGCTCCTTCTGCTTCAACTGCTTTGGCTATTTCAGTAATATCAGTAACATTAGGCGATAGTTTTACCATTAAGTGCTTTTTATACACTTCACGAACGGCTTTAACCACCGAAGCAGCCGAAGCACAGCTGGTTCCAAAAGCCATACCACCTTCCTTTACGTTAGGACAGGAGATATTCAACTCAATTGCTGGAATGTGTTCCAAATCGTTAATCATAGCAGCTGTTTCTACATAATCTTCAATTGCTGATCCTGAAACATTAACTAAGATGTTGGTATCGTAGTGCTTAATTCGTGGATAGATTTCCTTGCAGAAGTTTTCAACTCCTTTATTTTGTAATCCTACTGCATTTAGCATTCCTGAAGGCGTTTCTGCCATTCTAGGGTAAGGATTTCCTTCTCTATGGTGTCTGGTGGTCCCTTTTACTAAAATACCGCCTAAATTGCTTAAATCAATAAAATCTTCGAACTCTTCACCGAACCCGAAGGTTCCAGAAGCGGTCATTACTGGGTTTTTTAAGCTAAGATCTTTAAGTTTTACTCCTAAATTTACCATTTCAGATCGTTTATATTGAATACCGGTCCTTCGGTACAAGTACATTTATTACCTCCTGTTGTCTCAGTTACACAGCATAAGCACGCTCCAAATCCACATGCCATATTATTTTCAAGCGACACCTCGCATGGAATATTCTTTTGTGCAGAATAAGCCGCAACAGCCTTCATCATTGGTTCTGGACCACATGTAAATACATAATCAAATTTCTCTTTTTCCAGAATAGAATGTTGGGTTGGGTATCCTTTTTCACCAAAAGAACCATCTTCTGTAGTAACCAGAATATCACCGTATTCTTTATAAGCATCAAGCTCTACGGCATCTTTTTCCGATCTAACACCAAGAAGTGTAGTTACCTTATTACCTGCTTCTTTTAAGTGTTTTGCAAGATATAGCAAAGGAGCTACACCACAACCACCACCAACAAGTAAGGTATTGGCATTATTTGGAATGGAATATTGATTACCCAATGGATAAACAATGTTTAATGAATCACCTTCTTTAAGTTCACCCAATTTTTTGGTACCATCACCAATTTTTTTTGATGTATAAGCTAATTGTATTGCGCTCATAATCTACAAAATGGATTGATAATGGTCTTCTAAGGAAGGTTGTGTTGGAATCTTTCACCAAAACGTTTACAAATTGTCCTGGACGTATTTCAGGAAGTGGCTCTAAGGCCCTTACATCCAGCACAAAATGATCATCGTTCAGCTCTTTTCTTTGTAGTACCTCAAAGTCTTGTACTAATTTTTTCATGGTGCCTAGCAATATTATATCTGTTAAGAATAAATTCAGGCAAAGATAATTCAAAAAATGCTTAAGAAGGATTGTATTCCCTAAAAGTTTTATCAGTATAAAACACAACTACCTTTTCTATTTGTTTACCAGGAACGAATACGTTCATTTCAGAGAAGGATTCAGGCTGATTTACAGGCTTTGTAGACGATTCCTTTTTTAATTTGGGTGGTTGTGGAGTAATATTAGGTGCTTCTTCTTCCTTTTCAAACTGAATCATCTCATTCTCGAAAAGTTTAGAAGGTTCTTGTGACATGTACATTTCACCTTCCCCAAAAATAATCCAATCAATGTTGACATGAGGGAAGGAACGTCTTATTTTTTGTACAAAATCAAGGCTTGGTTTGTTTCTACCTGATAATATATGAGATATACTAGAGCGTTGCACGCCAATTGTATCAGCAAATTTAGAAGATGTTAAGCCTTCACTGTTAATTAATTGAACGATTCTATCTTTCATTGGTTGATATTTTACAGATGTTAATTGTGTCTGTCGATACAAAGGTAAAATTAAATTTACAAAAAGCAAATGAAAATTTTGAATTAGCGTTACTTTTGTAATTTATAAATGTAAATCGACGACTTATCTAATAGCAATCCTTAATTTACCATTGTAATTTACATTTCTAAGCCCATTAAAACGTTAGTTTACGCATATATGGCTTTTATTAGATTTGTAAGAGTAAATTGAATTCACAGAATCATCATCTAAACAAATAGAGTGTTTGATATAGTAAATACACATAGACGTGAAGTTAACTGCCGCATTAATAGTGTATTACATGTTATTTACAACTGTATCATGCTGAAATATAACAAATATAAACGCTAAACATGTGAATTCAATCAAGTTCATATTGTACCATTAGATCAATCAAACTATATAAATCACTGATAATAAGTATAATAATCTTACAGATTTACAATTATTTACTAAGATTAGGTTAATTTTATAGTGTTGTAAACTATACGATTAAAGTAATAGTTGCGTAAAACTTTATAATATACTGACTACTAGATCCTAAACTGTAGGCATATTGTGTTTAAGTACAATTGTAACGAGAAATTAAGCGATTACGACAGGAACGATTATAGTATACAAAAGACAATAAAAGTCAAATGCAGATCAATATACAATCATTGATTATAGGTTACAATTATAAATTACAAGTGTAAAATATTGTTTTTTAATAATTTTTCTGAAATCAAATGCGAGTTTACATTACTAATTTAACCTTGTGAACAAATAAAGTGGGGAAAAATGATCTCGATTGCTCAAAATGTATCGACAATTGTATTTTTTCAATCAAATGGTCTTCTTGTTTACAAAAATTACAATCTAATGAGCTTAAATAAGGTGAAATTCACTAATAACATTCAGTAATTGAGGGAGATGTAAGGAGAAATAGCAAAAAACACATTGCCGAAATCTAGTAGAAAAAGAATATTTGTAAGATAAGAAAGCCTATTTCGACTTTCTTATCTTTACATATCCTATAAAAAGAATATAAATAGAGAATCCTACAATTAAAATCCTTAGAATAAGGTTTTCGCTTATTCTTCCATTAGATGTTAAGATATCTCTTGATAAAGCGGGAATCATGAAGATCAAAAGTCCAAAAACCAAAATCAACATTGCGATTGTAAAAATTCGTCGGAGTTTTATTTGCTTTGGCGATAATTCCTTCTTTTTAGCTTGACTTTTCTTTTTTTGATTTTTCGATCTACTTTGTGGTGCTTTAAGTGCTTTTTTTAATCGACTACCTATAAGAAAGGCAAATACGCATAGTCCTATTACGATATATAATTCTGTACTCATTTATATGATGTTTATAGAGTGTTTTTTGATTCTATTTTTCTTTTCTGTAAGATTAGGGCAATGACTAGCTAAAAGCTCCCAAAATTGGCTGGAATGGTTTTTAACAACAGTATGACACAATTCATGAAGGATAACCATATCTGATAAATCTTCGGGCAAGCGAATTAAATGCAAACTCAAATTGATTTTATTATCATGAGAGCAAGATCCCCATCTGCTTCTAGTGTTCTTAATTTGTACGGAACGGTATTTAAATCCATGTTGCTTTGCAAGAAATTCAATTCTTTTAGGCAAATAGTATTTTGCTTCGCGCCTAAGAGTTTCAATTATGGATTTTCTAATGAATTCTTGTAAATCCTTATTAATAATTTCCATTCCTACTGGATACATAACCTCAAGTACGCCATTGTTGAGCTTCGAAGAATATGACTTGGTTGCTACCTGAGTTATTCTTAGCTCGTGATATTTGGTTTTAAATTTGGTATGCTGATCAAAAATGGTTTGCTGACTTTCCTTGTTATCTTTCTTTTGTTTAGCTTGAAGAATCCAAGCCTTGTTTTCTTCAGCGAACTTTATGGCTTCTTTGATTGAAATACCATTGGGAACATTTATCCAAATTCCTTTTGTTGGGGCCATGCGAATTGATAACCTCTTGAAACGTTTATCATTTCTTAGCGCAATTTCACCAATGTCTTTAATGTAAATGATTTCTTCTGTAGGCATAAAAAAAGCTTTGCAAAATGCAAAGCTATTAAAATATCTAATTTTGGAAATTACTTTTCCTTAATTAAGGTGCTTAATCTGGTAAATGATTCATCCACATTCTTAATCAAGTCGTTAAAAATTGACTTGTAATATGCCTTTACCATTTTAGGATTATCTTTTCCATCAGGATGGTTAACTCTTGCAACTAAATTATTTCTTGCAATAATAGTATCCTTGATGATATCCATTACTTGCTCTCTGTTTTCTGCGTGCAAGTAATTGTAGTTATAACAATCTGAAATAACTTCAAAGCAAAGATAATCAATGTCTTTTTTTAAGCGTCTTCTACTAGCCATCTTAATAATTTTTGATGAATAAATCGGGATTTTTCCCTCTGATCGCCAACAAAGGTAATAAACCCCGATTAATTTATCATTTAAAAATGGATAAAACTTGAAAGCTCTTAAGAATAGTCAGCTAATTGTTCAGCTAAAATTTTTCGTCCCTGGAATATTCTACTTTTAATGGTTCCAATTGGTAAGTTCGCATGTTCAGCGATTTCACGGTACTTGAATCCTTCTAAAAACATTTTAAAAGGTGTACGTAAGTATTCTTCCAATTTGTCCAGTTCCTTCATGATATCCTTGTAATTTTGCGTAGAATAAGGATTGTCAAAACTTACATTTATCTTTCCAAGATTATTGTTTGTTTCATGAGCCATCCACTCGCGTTGTTTTAACTTCTTTCTATATGCATTTATAAACAAGTTCTTCATAATTGTATAAAGCCAAGCTTTAAGGTTGTTATGGCTAAATTTTGTTTTGTATATGAAAGCTTTCAATACGGTTTCCTGGCATAAATCCAATGCATCTTCTCTGTTGTTAGTTAATCTGTAAGCATAAACTCTAAGTTGCTCTTCTAAATTAACGATCGTATTATTAAATTCTATTGTTGTCATGATTGTACCTCCTGTTGTTTTGTCTAATAAAAATACAAAAATATTAGACAAAAATCAATCAATCCTTAAACAGAACTTTAATAACAGCCTCTGATTCTAAATAAAAAAAGCCTACATTCTTTTAAATGAAAGGCTTTTGGCAATTTTATATTAGCTTTTCTAAATAAGACAGGAGAGTCTTTTATTTACTTCAATTGAAGTAGCTCTTTAAATTTTTGAGGAGATGTAATCAACTTCATGGAATTTGGCACTTCTACTCCATCTTGTTTAAGTTGCAAACCAGTGACCATTAGCTCTATACCTTTAAAGGATTTCTCCATACTTAATAAGTAAACGTTAATATCCTCTGCATTAATTGGCGAAATGAAAGAGCTGAGAATATAATCAGGATTGTAATCATTTACTGCACTTACCAAATCCTTAAATGGCAGATCTTGTCCAAGATAAAGTGTACTGAATCCATTTCTTCTTAGTATATAATTGTAGAACAGAATCCCAACTTCATGCAGTTCACCTTCCTTCAAGTATATCAATACTTTCGATGCACCTTCCACTGACTTTCCTGAAAGAGAATCGATGGATGCAAATAATTTTTGTCTAATCAAATTTGAAATAAAGTGTTCCTGAGCTGGACTGACTGAACCAACTTGCCATAGCACTCCTATCCTTTCGAAAAATGGAAAAAGGACTTCTGTAATGGTAGATTCCATTCCACTCTCGAGTACACATTTAGATAAGATAGACTCAAACAACTCTTCATTAAAATTTACGGTTGCAAGTGTAAGTTTTTCAATATGAAATCCAATGCTTTTATTTGATCTTGATAATTCTAATATCTTAGCTTCAAGATCTATACTACTTAACTTGGCAAGGTGAGAAATCTTAATTCCCGATGAATTAAGCATTGAAATATTGAGCAGTTTACGTAGATCACTATCAGAATAAGAGCGAATATTGGTCTTGCTTCTTTCTGGTTGAATTATACCATATCTTCTCTCCCATATTCTTATGGTGTGAGCTTTTACTCCTGTAATTTTTTCAAGGTCTTTTATGGAATATTTACTCATGTTTTTTCGTTGGTGAGAAGATTTAAAATCTACTCCTTTTAATAATTATTAAATCTAATCAAAAAAACTAAAACCTGCCATTTCATGCAGGTTTTAGTGTATATTATATAGATTATTCTGGCAATAAAACCTTATTGATTACATGAATTACGCCATTAGTTCCTTGAATATCCGTTGCGGTTACCTCAGTATCTCCATTAATTTTTACTCCTGAACTTGTATCTATATCAAGCATACTACCCTCATTTAAAGTTTCTACCATTCCTGTTGATACTTGATCTGATCTTACATTACCGGAGACAACATGGTAAAGCAAAATTGGAGTTAAAGTTTCTGCACTTAAGTCGTCAATTCCGTAAACGCCTAAAGCTTCAAAAAGTGCCTCGAAAGCTGCATCGGTTGGAGCAAAGATTGTAAACGGTCCATCTCCGCTTAACGTTCCAGCTAAATCAGCTTTAACAACTGCAGCTACCAAATGCTCAAAGTTATCGTTAGCAACTGCAATATCAACTACATTAGGAGGTAATAAAACCTTATCGATTACGTGAATAACACCGTTAAATGCTTCAATATCTGATGATGTTACCATAGTTTCTTTATTTATTTTCACTCCATCACTTGTGTCTAATCGTAACATTACAGGATCCATATCTGGACTATTGGTAGCAAGTGTTTCCACGTATCCCGGATTAATATCCATTGACATTACCTTACTGCCTAAAACATGATAAAGTAGAACTTGAGTTAGTGTTTCGACGGATAAATCCTCAATTCCTGAAACACCCAGATTGGTAAATAAATCCTGAAAAGCCTGATTGGTTGGTGCAAAAACTGTAAAAGAACCTTCTCCATCCATTGTTTCTACAAGACCAGCTTTGTCAAGAGCTGCTACCAGGCTAGAAAAATCGCCATTTGCTGCTGCAATATCTGCTATCGACTGTGCTTCCTCTTCTGCTCCAGGAATTAACACCTTATCAATTACATGTATTACCCCATTGGTTCCTTGTACATCAGTAGAAATAACATTACTTGATTTGTTGATAATAACTCCACTACCATCAGCATCAATTTCAAGCTCAGCTTCGGCATTTAGAGTTGATACTACACCAGTGCTAACATCGGCAGCTCGAACATTTCCTGAAACAACGTGATAGGTAAGAATTGGGGTAAGATCTTCTGCTGACAAATCTTCGATACCATTTATGCCCAGATCAGCAAATAAAGCCTCGAAAGCGGCATCAGTTGGAGCAAAAATCGTAAATGGACCATCTCCTCTAAGTGCATCTACTAAATCAGCTTTAATTACTGCGTCCACTAGATGTGAGAATGTAGCATTTGCGATAGCTATGTCAACAACATCAGGAGGAAGAAGAACCTCGTCAATGATGTGAATCACGCCATTGGACGCCATAACATCGGCGCTGGTAACATTGGCACTATTATTTAATTTTACGCCCGAATCAAGACCAACGAGTAAATTGATAGGATAATCACCAGGAGTAAATGTACTTAGTGTTTGCACATAACCATCAGATAAGTCTGTTGATTTTGCTTGAATGCCCAATACATGATATAAAAGAATCGGAGTTAAAGCTTCAGCACTTAATTCATCAATACCTGAAACTCCCAAATCCGTAAACAATTGCTCAAAAGCAGCATTTGTCGGTCCGAATACTGTAAAAGGTCCATTGGTATTTAAAGCTTCTACCAAGTCTGCCTTTGTAAGGGCGGCAGCTAAAATTGAGAAGTTATCATTACCTATTACAATGTCAACAATATTCTTGTCTGTTGGCATTGGATTTGGCATGTCATTGTCATCATCTTCGCATGAAACATTAACTATTGCTGCGATCATTAGGAGAAATAATCCTAAACTAAATTTATAATTCCTGATATTCATGTCACTTTTTTTTAATGGTTTAATCAGGAAACAAATTTGATTTACTTTTGTTCAGCGAAAATTACAAAAGCTTAAACAAGAAAAATAAAAATAAGTTTAAAGCCTACTATTTTGGGTATTTTAAGATTTTACTTTTTCTGCAATTATCTGTGGTGGATAAGTTAATTTCCCTTCCGTTTTGGCAACAATTGTCGAAACTGTGGCATCGCCGGTTACATTTACAACCGTTCTAAGCATATCTAAAGGTCTATCTATACCAAGTATTAATGCCAGTCCTTCAATAGGAATACCTACTGATGTGAGCACAATGATTAGCATTACAATGCTTCCACCAGGTACACCTGGAGTTCCAATTGAAGCCAAGGTGGCTGTTACAACTATTAAAAGCTGATCGTAGATATCCAATGTTACACCAAACACCTGAGCAATAAAAACCGCTGCAATTGCCTGATAACAGCTAGTACCGTCCATATTAATGGTAACTCCAACAGGCAAAACAAAACTAGCGACCTCATTTGAAACCCCAATTTTGTTTTCAACACACTCCATCGTTACAGGCAGAGTTGCGGCGCTCGAGCTGGTTGAAAATGCTAATAATTGAGCCGGAGAGATGGATTTGTAAAAGTCAGTATACTTAATTGGAGTGAATATCCTTAAGAACAAAGGATATATTAAAAAAACCATAATTAATAATCCTGCTATTACTGTTACTGCATACCATCCCAATGCTGCAAAAAGGTCGGTATCTCCTGAAAAATCAACTATTAATCCAGCAATCAGAGCAAATACTCCATATGGTGCAAAAAGCATGATGATATCAATGATTTTAAGAATAATAGCATCTATTCCATCGAAGAAATCTTTCACTATTTTGACCTTTTTTTCTTCCAAAATTACCATCGCGATTCCAAATAAAATGGCAAAGAATATAATTTGGAGCATTTTGGTATTATCAGTGGCTGCTTTGAAGAAATTATCTGGTACCACATCTACCAAAAACTGAAGTGGAGATTCTTCCTTGATATGATCAGCTTGATTTTTTTTAAGGCTGATGTCAGACCCAAACCTCTCCTGCAGTTCAATTTTTTTGTGCTCTGGGAAAGTATTTCCAGGTTTAAAATTATTTACAAGTAAAAGTCCAAAACTTACTGCTATTACTGTAGAAATTACATAAAGTGAAATGGTTTTTATCCCTATACGTGAGAGTTTTGAAATATTTGAAAGACTTGAAATCCCCTTAATTAGTGAAACAAATATTAACGGAACAGCTATTAGTTTTAAAAGATTTAGAAAGATTGCACCCAATGGTTTTACCCAATCTGTTGTAAATTTGGTTAAATCAAAATAAACAGCAAGCATTCCGGCAACAACACCTAAAGCCATTCCTATAAGTATTTTCACATAAAGGGGTAATCTTTTCCACATAGAGTAATTATTTTAATGAGCTTTAAAGGTAGTTTTATGAAATAAAAAAACAAAGCCCGAAAACCAATTGGTTTTCGGGCTTTGTATATTTTTCGAGCTACTATTAGCAACCGCAACCGCTTCCGCAGCCACCACTACTACAGCTTCCGCTATCACATCCACCTTGAGGTGCATAAACTGCTTGTTTTTCTTCTTCAGTAGCATCTCTTACTTCGATAACTTCACCTTTAAAATACAAGTCATCACCTGCTAATGGGTGGTTAAAGTCCATTTTAACAGTTGCATCTGCTACCTCTAATACAATACCGTTCATTCTACGACCTGAACTATCCTGCATTGGAACTACATTTCCTTCTTTAATCATTTCTGCATCAAACTCTCCGTTTACTTCAAAAATATTTTTTGGAAGGTCGATTACTGCTTGCTCAGAAGCTTCACCGTAAGCTTCAGCTGTTTCCAATTTAAATTCGAAAGATTCACCTACTTTTAGTCCCATAAGGTTCGATTCGAATTTTTCAAGCATCTGACCTGCTCCACATAAGAATGTAAGAGGAGTTTCAGCTACAGCTTTTTCAATGATTTCACCAGCTGGATCAGTTTTTAATTCATAAATAACCGATACCATTTTATCTTTTGAGATTGTCATAATATCTTTTTTAGTATTTTATTTTTTATAGATTTTCCTATAATCCGATACAAAGAAAGTACATTTATTTCTTTATTCAAATAAAATCGGAGTTCTTGGTCTAATTTATTAACAGATTTTAGGATTTATTTGTAATTCTCTGGATTCAGGGCCTCTGGACGCCAATTATAAAGAAATGATTTAACTCTATCGAAATCGTAACTCTTATCTTTTTCTAAATTTCCTGTGTTTTGAGTATGAATTCTCTCTCCTTTAGCATTTAAAACCAGCATTACAGGAAAACCAAATCGTTGAGGATAATCCAGTTTTTTTAAAACTTCCTTGTTTTTATTTTCTTTGCTGTAATTCACCTCTAAGAATATGTAGTTATCATTTAAAAGCTTATGGATCTCTTCTTGACTATGAAGAAATTTATGCATTTTAATACACCATGGACACCAATTTCCCCCAACTTGAATTAAAACATGCTTCCCTTCTTTTTTGGCTTTGGCAATCAGCTCAGTAATATCCTTTTCTGCATCAGCATCTGGATTATAGATCTTTTGAGCTGATAAGTTATTCATTAGGAATAAAATCAGGCTTAAAGCCAAAAAAAACTTAAATGTTTTCATTTG
This sequence comes from Marinifilum fragile JCM 15579, assembly GCF_001310955.1. Taxonomy (GTDB): domain Bacteria; phylum Bacteroidota; class Bacteroidia; order Bacteroidales; family Marinifilaceae; genus Marinifilum; species Marinifilum fragile. The sequence continues at coordinate 63,235 of NZ_BAZX01000022.1, read as the reverse complement.
TTTAAAATTTTATATCATTTGTCAGATTTAATAATGCTCGAAATTAGTGATTAATTTCCATGAGAGGAATTTGAAATTGAATTTTAACAAGGAAATAACAGCCTGATTTCACTTTTTGTAATATTATTACCTAGATTGTAAGTGTTTTAAAGGGATATGTTATAAAAATACACTTAAACCGCCTTCTCGTAACCTAAGAAATCATAGCTTTACGCAAGAAATTAAAATGAATTTGAATTTGGTATGAGTACGCAAGGTAAAATTGACCTTAGTTTTGATAAGAACCACATTTGGCATCCTTACACCTCTATGAAAGATCCATTGCCAGTATACCCAGTGATATCAGCGGATGGAGTAAAGTTAAAACTGGAAGATGGACGTGAGCTTATTGATGGAATGTCATCTTGGTGGTGCGCAGTTCATGGATACAATCATCCTGTTTTAAATAAAGCTATTGAGAAGCAATTACAAAACATGTCTCATGTGATGTTTGGTGGCATAACGCATCAACCTGCTATTGATCTTGCTAAATTACTTGTAGAAGTTACTCCAAAATCCTTGGAAAAAGTATTTTATTGTGATTCTGGCTCTGTTGCTGTAGAAGTTGCTATGAAAATGGCTATACAGTACAGGTTTGCCACCAAAAACTTTAAAAAGAACAAGTTTCTTACAATACGCTCTGGTTATCATGGCGATACTTTTAATGCAATGTCAGTTTGTGATCCTGTTACCGGGATGCATGAAATTTTCTCGGGTGTATTACCTATAAATTACTTTGTGGAGGCTCCATCTTGCAAGTTCAATGAAAATTGGGATGAAGAGTCATTCTCTCCAATGGATAAAATGATAAGGGAGCATCATGAAGAATTAACTGCCGTTATTCTAGAGCCTATTGTTCAAGGTGCAGGTGGAATGAGATTTTATCATCCGGAATATCTGAAAAGATTAAGAGTAGTTTGCGATGAATTTGACATTTTATTGATATTAGATGAAATTGCTACTGGATTTGGTAGAACTGGCAAAATGTTTGCTTGCGAATATGCAAACATTGAACCTGATATCATGGCCGTCGGCAAGGCTATTACTGGAGGATATATGTCTTTTGCAGCAACTTTAACCAATTTGAAAGTAAGCGAAGGGATTTCGAATGGTACTCCAGGAAATTTTATGCATGGACCTACTTTTATGGGAAATCCATTAGCTTGTGCAGTCGGAATTGCCAGTATTTCTCTGCTATTAAGCAACAATTGGCAAGTTAGGGTAACTAAGATTGAAAGTATTCTAGAACAGGAATTAAGCCTTGCAAGAAGCTTTAATAATGTTTGTGAAGTACGTGTTTTAGGTGCTATTGGAGTTATAGAAATGAAAGAGCCTGTTGATATGGCCAATATGCAAAAGAAATTTGTTGAAAATGGAATTTGGGTTCGACCTTTGGGAAGAATGTTTATCTCATGCCTCCCTTTATTATTAGTGACGAAGATTTAATTTTCTTATGCAAAAAACTTATTTTAATAGTTAAAGAGTCTTAATTTTGTGATGAATAATTTATTAGAGAGATATAAAGAAGAATTAAGAAAATTAGAGGATTCTGGGAACTTGAGATCATTAAAGAAGATCTCTGATAAAGACTTCAAAGTAAACCTTTCCTCCAATGATTATTTAGGAGTAAGAAAAAAAAATATTCCAAGGCCTAAGGGAAATGCTTTTGGATCCGGTTCATCACGACTGTTAACAGGTAACTTTCAGGAGTATGACATGCTGGAAACAGAATTAGAAAAATTATACACTCGTTCTGCCCTATTTTTCAATTCTGGATATCATGCAAATATTGGAATTCTATCAGCTTTATCAGGAAAAGGCGATTTAATCTTATCTGATAAGTTAAATCATGCCAGTATAATAGATGGAATTCGCTTGTCAAATGCAGAAAACATGCGTTTTAGACATTTGGATTACAAACACCTTGAAACCATTTTACAGAGTAAAAGAAATCAGTATGATAGGGTTTTCATTGTTAGCGAATCAATTTTTAGTATGGACGGTGATGAAGCTAATTTATTTAGACTAATTGAACTAAAGAAACAATACAATTGCTTTTTGTACCTCGACGAAGCTCATTCTTTAGGAGTAAGAGGTGAAAAGGGGCTAGGATTAGCTGAAGAGCTTAATTTAATGCATGAAATAGACCTTTTGGTAGGTACTTTTGGTAAAGCTATGAATTCAATCGGTGCATTTGTAATTTGTGATTCAATCATTAAAAAATACCTAATTAATCGAATGAGATCCTTAATTTTTACAACGGCCTTACCTCCCATTGTTGTTAGTTGGAACATTATCATGTTGCGCACCATTATTAAAATGCGAATAGAAAGAGAGCATGTGATGTCTTTGGCTAAAAAGTTGAGAGATAAACTTATAGAATTAGGATTAAAAACCGATGGCAATTCGAATATTGTTCCTGTAATTATCGGTGATAGTCAAAAATGTGTAAATTTAGCTGAGTATCTGCAAAAGAAAGGATTTTTGGTCTTTCCAATTAGACCACCCGCTGTTCCAGTTGGAACTTCACGTTTGCGTTTGTCGATTTGTGCAGATATGGATTGGGAAGACCTACAGGATGTGCCAAAATTAATAAAAGAGTATTGTGATGAAAATTAAATGGTTACATAAGTCCTCAAAAAGGAAATGTATTCTATTTTTTAATGGTTGGAGTTGTGACGAAAAGCCATTTCAGCATCTAGCTTCAAAAGAGTATGATGTTATTAGTTGCCATGATTATAAGGATATTTTACTTCCTAAGGAAGTAAATTGTATTTTTGAAGATTACGAAGAAATCTATCTTATTTCTTGGTCATTAGGTGTTTACATTGCAAATCTTTTATTAAAAGCTCACCAGAGTTTATTTACTGACGCAATAGCTATTAATGGTACACTAAACCCAATTGATAATCTAAAAGGTATACCTTCTGCAGTTTTTCAGGGTACTATAGATGGATTAAGTTTGAAGAGTTTGGAAAAATTTTGGATGAGAATGTGTGGAGGAAAATCCGCCTTCCATCACTTTAAATCAAATGTTCCAAATAGAGAATTTGATGATCAATTACAGGAATTAAAAACATTACAGCATTTAATTCAAAATCACCTTGTTGATTGGTCAATTTATAATAAAGCCTTAGTTGGCGAACAGGATTTAATATTCTCTGCAGACAATCAAAAACGTGCATGGAATGGATATATTGATATTATAGAGCGAAAATATCCTCATTATTGCTATGACAAATGGAGTTCGTGGGATGAGATAATTGAAGATTTAAGTTGTGGAAAATCAGAATGTTAATAAAGGAAATGTTCAAAAAAGTTTTGTAAAAAGCATTGAAACCTATCGCAAACATGCAATAGTTCAAGAAGCTATTGCATCGAGACTTATAAATGAATTACTGAACATTAAAAAGGATAATTTTCAAAAGGTTCTTGAAATTGGGTGCGGACCTGCTGTTTTAACAGAGAAATTTTTTCGTCATTTTAAGGCAACAGAATACTTCGCTAATGATATTGTTGAGGAGTATAAAGAGGTATTACAAAATATAGATAATAGCATTCAATTTTATGGTGGAGATATTGAGTCAATTGAGCTCCCTAAGAATCTTGATTTGGTCATATCAAGTTCTACTTTTCAATGGTTCACGGATTTGGAGTTGTTTTTGAGTAATATTTATGATACCCTAACCTCCGAATCTTTATTGGTCTTTAGCTCCTTTGGTCCTGATAACTATCGAGAGATTAGGGATATAGAAGGAAAAGGGTTAAATTATTTATCATTTGGAAAACATGAAAGGTTACTGTCTGATAAGTTCGAAATCATATGGAGTGATAGAGAAACAATCAAAAGATACTTTGCTGATCCAGTAGACGTATTAAAGCACATGAAACAAACTGGAGTAAATGGACTTCCTGGTAAAGTATGGACAAAGAGTGACTTAAAAAGATTTGAAGAGGATTATTTGGACCTCTTTGGAACCGAATTAGGTGTCCCTCTAACCTATCAGCCAATTTACTTTATTGCAAAACCTAAAAAATAATTTACATGTCGATATATTTTATTGCTGGCATCGATACAGATGCTGGAAAATCTTTTGCCACAGGACTATTAGCCAAACACTTATTGAATAAGCAAGTAAATGTCGTAACACAAAAATTTGCACAAACAGGTTGTAAAGGAATATCAGAAGACATTCAAACTCACCGCAAAATAATGGGGATTGATTTAATGGATGTTGATAAAGACAGAACCACCTGCCCTTTTGTTTTCGACTATCCTGCATCACCTCATTTGGCTGCTGAAATGCAAAATAAAACAATCGATATTGAGAAAATTAACAATTCAAGTAAACAATTAGATGATGAGTTTGATGTTGTTCTTTTAGAAGGTGTTGGAGGATTAAATGTTCCTATTACATTGGATTATTCACTACTGGATTTCTTGGAGGAAAAGAAATATCCAACCATTTTGGTTAGCTCTTCCAAATTGGGTAGCATCAATCACACCCTACTTAGCTTGGAGATTTTGCAAAAAAGAAATATTCCACTACATGGATTAATTTATAATCACTTTCCTGCCAATAGTGAATTTATCTTGAAAGACTCAATAAAAGTTTTCAAACATTATTTGAATAAAATAAATTTTGATTGTCCGATTGTTGAGATTCCGGTAATTGATGATTTTAAAAAATCAGAAATTGATTTTTCTGCATTTTTCAAATAATACCATTAATCAATCGACATTATACCAAAATGCTAACTTGATAATAAAAACGATCTCAAATAAATAATGTGATGAATTTCACAGAAAGCAATAAAAATTTTATACTGAAATTTACAATTTATTCTGTCCAAGAACTAAGGCAGGTGACAAATAATCGATTCTAAGAGACTTAAAAAACAACTAAAACCATATAATAATCATTAATTCAGTGCAATACATGAAAATATTATGGGCCAAAATCTAACAGAAACTAGATGAAATCCATGATATTTATGTCTTTTTTGTAAAAAATGGACTTTTTTCATCTCAAAAGAGAGAAAAAGGTCTGATAATTCTTGTAACTTAAATGAAATTTCTATTTTTTTGTAATCCCTTATTTATAAAGATTCCACATAAATAAAAACAAGGAATTGTGGAGGGAAAATCAAGAAAATAGCAAATTTGTATGAGATCACATAAAGTTATTGAAATAAGAAATCTTACTCCGTCTACTTATGTTATAAAAATGGAGAAGAAAGATTTTACTTTTAAAACAGGACAATATATCACCTTAGGATTTTCTGGTAGTATTGATCGAAGAGAATATTCAATTTATAGTTCAGAGCAGGATGAGTTTTTAGAGGTATTGATTAAAGAGGTGGAAGATGGTTTGGTGTCGAAGAAATTAAAACGTTGTAAACCTGGCGATTATTTAGATGTAGATGGACCATTCGGGCATTTTTCTTTAAAAGAAGACGAAATATCGGAGAAGAAGTTTTTATTTATTGCTACAGGAACGGGAATCTCTCCTATTCATAGTTTCATAGCAACTCATCCCAATATGGATTACCAACTGTTGCATGGCGTGAGAAAGGAAGAAGAAGCCTACGAAAGAGAGGCCTACAAAAAAAACAAATATATATTGTGTACTTCCAGAGAGAAATCAGGTGATTTTCATGGTAGAGTAACAGAATATTTAAAACAAAACCCTGTGTCTTCTGATACGGTCTGTTATTTGTGCGGGAATTGCCATATGATTTATGAGGCATATGATATACTTGAAAAACAGGGCATTAATTTGGGACCTATTCATACGGAAGTATATTTTTAGTTCTGGATTTTGATTGAGTAAATTTTAGATATACAATATCTTAAATACTACTTATCAAATGCATAAAAGTAATTTACAATTCAAATAATAAACATGAAATATCACTTAGTATCGTTGGGTTGCCAAATGAATGCTTCCGATGGAGAACGTGTTCGTTCGGTTATTGAAAAAATGGGATACCAATGGACCGATCATGAAGAAGAAGCTAATTTAATTGGTATATTAGCTTGTTCTGTGCGCCAAAAAGCGATTGATAAAGTATACTCCAAAATTCATAAATGGAACCTTTGGAAGAACAAACGAAATCTTGTGACCTTTGTTTCTGGTTGCATTTTACCATCAGATTTAGAGAAGTTTTTAAAACTGTTTGATATCATTTTTCAGATGAAAGATTTGCCCAAATTGCCTGAAATGATTCAGCAATATGGAATTTCTACTCCAGTTGGATTGCAAAGTGGTTTTGATGCTCGAAATGAGAATATTTCTGAATTTTGGAATGTAAAACCAAATTACACTTCAGATTTTGAAGCATTTGTGCCAATTCAAAATGGATGTGATAAATTCTGTTCTTTTTGTGCTGTGCCATATACAAGAGGTAGAGAGGTGTCTCGCCCATCTGATGAAATTGTAAAAGAGATTAAAAACTTGGTAGAGAATGGTTTTAAATCCATTACATTGCTTGGACAGAATGTTAATTCTTATGGACTGGATAAAAAGGGTGAAGAGATTGATTTTCCTGAGCTTTTAAGACGAATAGGAAAATTAGGCAATGAACTACAAAAGGAATTTTGGGTTTATTTTACTTCGCCACATCCGCGTGATATGACGGATGAAGTGATTGAGGTAATTGCTAACTATGACTGTCTTGCAAAGCAGATTCATCTTCCTATACAATCGGGTGACGATAAGGTTTTGATTCACATGAATAGAAAACATGGTGTCGAAAAGTACCGCCAGATTGTACATACAATAAGAAGATTAATTCCTCAAGCAACTTTATTTACGGATATTATTGTTGGATTTACAGGTGAAAATGACGAACAGTTTGAGAATACAAGAAAAGCCATGAACGAATTCCAATACAATATGGCTTATATTGCCATGTATTCTCCTCGTCCTGGAGCATTAAGTCACAGATGGTTTGATGATGTAAGTTTAGATGTAAAAAAGCAGCGTCATCATCAATTGACCGAAGACTTAAAAGTTCATTCCAGAGCCTATAATGATACCATGGTTGGTAAAATATTTAGAGTCTTGGTAAAAGGAGAAGCAAGACACGATGGATATTTAACTGCATTAACAGAAGGAAAGATAAATGTTCGATTTTTATCGTCGGACAGTTCCTTAATAGGTGAGTTTGTTGATATTAAAATTACATCAGCTGCCGATTTTTCTGTAGAAGGAGAACTGGTTGCTGTAAATGAAAAAGTAGCGTGAAAAAAGTAGCTTTTAAAACCTTAGGTTGTAGGTTGAATCAATATGAGACCGATGCCATAGCTTCTCAATTTCAGGATAATGGCTTTAAGCTAGTTCCTTTTAATAAAGAGGCAGATGTGTATGTAATTAACTCATGTACAGTAACTCACCAAAGTGATCATAAATCTAGAAATTTCATCAGTCAAGCCAACCGAAAAAATCCAGATTCTGTTTTAGTGGTAACAGGATGTATGGCAAATAATGCCAAAAATGAACTCGAAGGCCGCGATGAGATTAATTATGTAGTTGAAAATGACCACAAAAGTTCGGTATTCTCGTTGGTAGAAGCACATTATAATGGTGAGATTTTTCATCCATCGAAATTAAATTATGATCTATTTTCTTATGGATCAACTGATAAGGGTTTTCACACAAGAAGCATGGTAAAAATACAAGATGGATGTGATAATTTTTGCACATTTTGTATCATTCCTTCGGTACGTGGTAGAGCGGTAAGTAGACCTATTCAGGACATTTTGGAAAATGTTAAAAGCGTAATTGCTAAAGGAGCAAAAGAGGTTGTTTTAACTGGTGTAAACATTGGCCGATATGAATACGAGAATTTCAAATTCGACGATGTAGTTGAGCAAATTCTGGATTTAGATGGAGATTTTCGTTTGCGTATATCATCCATCGAACCTGATGGCTTTGGTGATAAATTTTTGGGTTTGTTAAATCACCCTAAAATGACTCCACATCTTCATCTTTGTTTGCAAAGTGGCTCTGACCCTATCCTTTTGCAAATGAGAAGAATGTATAGTATTAAGAGATTTATGGAAATTGCAAATAAAATTAGATCCTATCGTCCTGATTTTAATATTACTACCGATATTATTATTGGTTTTCCTGGCGAGTCTGATCAAGATTTTGAAGCAACATGTAATGTCATCAAAGAGCTGCAATTTGGCCATGTTCATGCTTTTAAATATTCTATAAGAAAAGGAACACGGGCCGAACGAATGCAATCTCAGGTTGATGAAAGAATTAAAACTCAAAGAAGTGAAGTTTTAAGAGAAATTGCGGATGATGTAAAATTTCAATACAGAAATGGGTTTATAGATAAAGAACAAATCGTTTTGGTAGAAAAAACGGATGGGGAAAATGCGAAAGGATATGGAGAGCATTATGTCCCTGTAGAGTTTAAAGGATTCAAACTAAAGAAGAATCACTTCTACAGAGTAAAAATAAAGAATATCACTACCGATACAGAGCCTGTATTGATTGGGGAGCAAGTAAAATAAAAAGAGACGCAATTTGCGTCTTTTTCTTATTAAACCTATTGCTATTTAATGGAAAACCAAAATTGGCATATGCGTTTTTATAAATAGCTTTCGTGACATTTGCCCAAAGAATAATCTTTGCAACAGATTGTGTTTTCTAGCCAAAATTGCTATTACTCCTATATCATGATCATGAATATATTTGTCAATTCCTTCCATCTTTTCATCTTCATAAATAATTCTACAACTCACTTCAGAATCTCCAAATGCACGTTTTAAATACTTGCGAAGAATCTGCATTCGGTGTTCTTCGAGTGGATCATTAGTAGATTTATCTTCAAAATGAATGCAGTGTATTTTCATATCATAAGGCTGAGTAATGTATTTAAGATTGGCAATTGCCCTAAAATCTGCTTTATCAAAATCTGTCGCATACATGATGTTGCGAATGTTTTCAAAATCAACTTCATCACCTTGATCAGATAAAATAAGCATAGGGACATTTGTTTCTTCTATTACATTAGAAACTACACTGCCAAGGAGGTTTGTTGTTCCTGCAGTTTCACCTCTACTGCCCATTATCATTAAATCGGGTTGATATTTGTTACATATATTTAAAATTTCGGACGAAGCAGTTCCTCCGCTAAGTGCATAATCCACCTCTATCCCTTCAATTTTTTCCTTTTCTAACCTATTTCGTATATCGTAATACAGCTCTTTGATTTTTGCTTTTGTCATTCTTTTCAACTTCCGATAATACTTCTACAACAGTTGAATTGTAAGAATAACTATCAGAAAATGGAACAGTTTCAATGGCTGAAGCAAAATAGGTGTGAAAAAGTAGAATGTCAGCATTAAACTTTTTCGCAATCCCAACTGCAGAATCACAAAGCTTTGGAGAGAAATCTGAAAAATCAACAGGAACCAGAATGCGATTTATATCAATATTTTGATGTGGAAACGCTGCATCTAAATCTTCCTGTGCGTAACTTAAATCAAGTTCTTCGATAATTTTTAAAGCCCGATTAAGATCTTCTTCTTTTATTCTTACCTTTACTCCTCCTCCAATGGCAGATTGGATTAGGTTTAAATTTTTTAAATAGCACTCTACCCCTTCTGATTCCAGACGAGTTTGAAGCAACTGGGCTCTAGAGTAACTATAGGTCGCTAATGTTATCATCCTGTCCTTCATAAGCCTGAGTTTAGTTATACTGTTACAATAAGGTACAAAAAAATAGATATCTTGCCAAGGAAGTTAGAGAATACAGATTGATTAAAAACAGCATATTTTATGCCCTTCCAGCTTCAAATTACTTTAAATTAATTCGCTAAAGTCCTTTACTAATAAACTTGCATTCTGTACATTTGTAATTCGTAGCTGAATAAAGAATTGATATTCTTGAAAAATCAAAAAAGAATAGTTAATTTTGCGGCTCGATAAAAACACTTAATTATTAAGTATTAATTAAATTATTTAAGTTATGTTGAATCATTATGAAACCGTTTTCATTGTAACTCCCGTTTTATCTGAAGCTCAGGTAAAGGAAGCGGTAGAAAAATTCAAGACTCTTATTACCGAAAATGGCGGTAAGATTGAAAATGAAGAGAACTGGGGACTGCGCAAGCTGGCTTATCCAATTCAGAAAAAAAGCACTGGTTTTTACCAATTGCTTCAATTTGAAGCTCCAGGTGAATTCATCGAGAAATTAGAAGTTAACTACAGACGTGATGAAAGAATCATGCGTTTCTTAACTTTCAAGCTTGATAAATACGCTTATGAGTATTCAATTAAAAGAAAAGGAAACCTTAAAGAAACTAAAGAGGAGAAATAAGCTATGGCACAGAATCAATCAGAAATCAGATATTTGACCCCACCTTCAGTTGAGATCAAAAAGAAAAAATACTGTCGTTTCAAGAAAAACAAGATCAAGTACATTGATTACAAAGATCCTGAATTCTTGAAGAAATTCTTAAACGAGCAAGGTAAGATTTTACCTCGTCGTATCACAGGTACTTCTTTAAAATATCAAAGAAAGGTAGCTACTGCTGTTAAACGTGCTCGTCACTTAGCATTACTACCATACGTAACTGACATGATGAAATAATCTTTAAAGAAGGAGGAAACGAAATGGAAGTAATCTTAAAACAAGATATCCATACTTTAGGATATAAGAACGATATCGTAACTGTTAAGAATGGTTACGGAAGAAACTATTTAATTCCTAACGGTTTTGCTGTTTTAGCTACAGAGTCAGCTAAGAAAATGCATGCTGAAAACATGAGACAAAGAGCTCATAAAGAGGAAAAAATTAAGAACGAAGCATTAGAAGTTGCTAAAAAACTAGAAGGTGTTACTTTAAGTTTAGGTGCTAAAACTAGTACTACTGGTAAGATTTTCGGTTCTGTTAACAATATCCAAATCGCTGAAGCATTAGTTGAAAAAGGATTTGAAATTGACAGAAAAGTGATTTCTATTAAAGACGCTGTAAAAGAGATCGGTAAATATACCGCTTCAATCAAACTTCACAAAGAAGTTAAGGTTGAGATCGAATTTGAAGTAGTGTCGGAATAATTCGCTTCACAACAAAATTAATTTAAGTTTTAACAGACAGACTTAAAGCTTTTCAAACAAACAGATATAAGCCACACCGATTAACGCTCGGTGTGGTTTTTTTATGTCTGTAATTTTATCTTTGTGCTCCAAAATTCTGAGTCCAGTAGTTCCCCACTCGCCACTCGCCCATTTCTTTAAAATTACCGTTCATAATATTTGCACAATGTCCCTCACTCACTAACCAGCCATTTAAAACCTGCTGTTCATTCAAATAACCTTTAGCTATGTTTTCTCCTGCTTTAGAGTAATTATAACAAACCTCTCGCAAGCGCTTTGTTAGGGTACTTCCGTCAGGAGATTCATGAGAGAAAAAATTATTTTCATGCATGTCCTTGCTATGATTTACAGCCGCCTGTTCCAACTTATTATTCCAAACTATGGCATCTACCGGAGGATAGTATGTATTTCCACAAGTTGTACCTGAAGCTCTTACTTCATTTACCAAATCAATGAGAAGTTCTGAATTTATTTCGATAGTTTGGGATATCTCTTCTTCGCTAATTTCATCCACACTACTACTGCAAGCACTAAATCCCAATAGAATAGCGGTAAAACCTACTAAAAAATTTCTCTTCATTCATAAAACGTTTAAAAATTAATATTATAGGTTGGTGTTAAGATTGTAACAGCTAATATAGTGGATTTTAATAATAATTAAATATCTCTACCATAATTTAGAATACAATAGAAGTTTGACAAATTAAGGCAATAAAGTTTTTAGCCGCTTCTAAATTTATGTAAATTTGATTAAGAAACGACCTCTATCTTAATCTCAATTTAATGAAGCAAATTTATTCTATTCTCATTCTTATACTTTTTTCAGCTAATTGCTACGCACAAAGAAATTTTTCATACATGCCTTCGAAGAGAAATTTTAAGGTATGGTATGTAAATTACGACAAAAAAAATCGTAAAACTTATACCGAAGTTTGGCAATTGGTAGGAAAAACCCAAGATGAAAGAGACAAAATCAGATATAATATTGAATCAGAAATTACTACTGTAAAACAGGACACCTTCTACCAATATTTTCATTTCTCTTCAAAAGATTCAATTTTCTATATTGGAGTCGATAAATATTTGGATCCTATTAAATTGAATTCTTACAAGAAAATGGAAGTTAAAATTGATGCAGATAGTATTGTTTTGCCTTTTAAACCATTTATTGGAGAAATGCTGCCCGAAGCATCTTGTCAAGCCGATATTTTGAGGGGGACAGGGGCAGTTTTGATGTCTATGACTATTTTATTGGTAAATCGTAAGGTAGATGGAGTAGAAAATATTGAAACACCTGTTGGCAAATTTAAATGCTATAAGGTTTCCTCTGATAAAATCTCTTATTCAGGAATTTCACGAAACAAAACAAAGCTAATTGAATGGTACGCAATCAACGTTGGCTTAGTCAGAATAGAGGAATATCACAGAAATGGAAAGCTAATCTCCTATAAACAGCTTGAAAATATTGCAGAAGATTTCTTTTTGCCTTAACCCAATTAGTTTGTTCCTAGTGCAAATAAGACCATACCAAACGGACAGCTTGTCCATAATATGAAGATCCAAATAAATTTAAGTGATTAAGTACATGATATAACAGGTAAATATTTTCCCGGTAATCATATCCTTGTGGTAAAGGTTTGCTCTTACTGTAAGATTGGTAGAATTCATTATTAAATCCTCCAAAAAGCTTAGTCATTGCCAAATCGGCTTCGCGATGCCCATAATACACTGCAGGATCAATTAAAACCGGATTTGAAGCCAAATCACACAAATAGTTCCCTCCCCACAAATCTCCATGCAACAAACAAGGCTTTTCTTCACTTCCTTCAAGTATTTCCTCAATTCTGTTTTCGAGAACTAAAAATCCATTTTTTAATTCATTTCCAACCAATTGTTTTTTTTCTGCTAATTTATATTGATATAACAACCTTTTGTTATAGTAAAAGTCAATCCAACTATCAGCTTCAGTTCCCATTGGAATATTAAGCTGAGGCGTACTACCGATATAATTGTCTTCTTTAAAACCAAACTTCAAACTTGTGCGACTGTGCAATTCGGCCAGTTGTTTTCCAAATTTAATAAAGAAGTCCTGATTTTTAAGTCCTTGTTCAATGAACTCCATTAATAACAATTCTTCTTCAACGAGATAAATCTTTGGGGTTCTGATACAAGCAGCCTTCTCAATTTCCTTAAGTCCATTAGCTTCCTTAATAAAGCCATCGGAATATTCAGAACCTGTTTTAAGCAAACAGGTTCTGCCATCCTCTAATTTAATTAAATTGGTTTGGGAAATAGAACCTCCCGATACAGATTTTTGCTTCTGTATTTTGCATTCTGCCCAATCTTCTATTTTCTCAATAATTTGAGATTCTATCATTTACTGATTTGTTTTAATAATCCATCGCATGCATCTTCTAAAATATCAAGAACCAATTCAAAACCATCTGCTCCACCATAGTATGGATCAGGAACCGAATTGTAATGTTTGTATCGGGTACAATAATCAGTCATAGACTTGATTTTATGTAAATCTTCCGAATTTCTTGCTATATCTTGCAAATCGGATACATTTTGTGCATCCATACCAATAATAAGGTCAAATTCATCAAAATCATTCTTCGGATTAAACTGTCTTGCAATGCTTGTTAAGTCATAATCCCTTCGAGCAGCGTGAGTCCGCATTCGGCTATCAGCTCTTTCTCCAACATGCCATCCTCCTGTTCCTGCAGAATCACATTCGAATTCATCATTGAGCATATTTACTTTTAAAAATCCATTCATAACTGCCTCAGCACTTGGTGATCGACATATATTTCCCAAACACACAAAAAGTAATTTTTTCTTCATTAAAATGATTTTAATTGGTTAAGAAATCAAAGATATTTCCTAATTGGCTAGTGGTTCCTTTGTACAATTCAGTATAAGAACATCTGGAACATGTTATTGTAGTAAATTTTTTGTTTTGAACATCAAAAATCTTAGCAAACCTACCCCCTGTAGCTCTAAACTCATCAGTTTCAAACTTATTATTCCCACATTTCGGGCAAACATATTTTGATGTATTCATTTTCAGTTAGTTTGTGTTACAATATTAAAAGTAATAAAAAAGCTCGTTAAAGTTATTTTTTTACATTGCTAAAATAAATAACATTTTTTTAACAGAAATATTCAGACTTAAGAGTCTTGTTTAATTTATTTTTTTTAAGTTTGCTTCTAGAAACTTCAAAATGAAAAGGAATTTAAAGCATATCAGAATCAAACAATCAGATCGAACTTATTCGATTACGTTTGGCGTGCATTCAATTCAACAATCCTTTTCAAATTATTCCCAAATGTTTGAATACAACAACAATCAAGTCTGTTGTTGCTGTTGTTGTTGGTAGATAGTCAATCTTACTAACAATCCCCTCTTAGGTTTACTTAAATGTTTACCTAAATATTTACGTATCAATATATTAAAAATCATAAAACGATGAGTTATTTAAGTAAAGTAATGGATGAATTGCAAGCTTCCAGAAACAACAATGAAATTGACATGCCTGCAAGAGATTTAGCACACCGATTTGTTGAAGAGGCCATGAACACCCTATTTCCAATTAGCGCTAGGAGAAGCAAAAGTTGTTGTGCCGAAGAATCTTTACTTTATCAGATGGAATCAACTTTAAAACTATTGCTCTTACCTGTAAAATTTGAATTGAAAAAGTCGGTTGAACAAATCACACAAGATTTTATGGTAAAAATCCCATCTGTGTATCGTGCCCTTTTGAAAGATGCTGAAGCAATACAAAAGTTTGATCCAGCTGCGGAAACTATTGGTGAAGTATAATAGCCTATCCAGGTTTTTTTGCAATAATGGTTTACCGTCTTAGCAATGTCTTGTATCGACTTGGAGTTCCAACCGTTCCTAGACTCATGAGTGAGTATGCTCATACAAAAACGGGTATTGACATTCACCCTGGAGCAACAATCGGGGAATCATTTTTTATAGATCATGGAACTGGTGTTGTAATTGGTGAAACTGCAGTAATAAGGAATAATGTAAAAATATATCAGGGAGTGACTTTAGGAGCACTACAAGTTAAAAAAAGTTTAGCCAAAAAGAAGAGACATCCCACCGTAGAGGATAATGTAATTATCTATTCAAGTGCCACGATATTAGGTGGTGATACTGTAATTGGGCGAAACAGTATTATTGGGGGTAATGTATGGTTAACTTCGAGTGTAGAATCAAATAGTATCGTTTATCACAAACATGAAACTAAGGTTAGAACAAACCTTGATGAAAGTAAAATTATCAATTTTCAAATTTAAATATCAACCAAATGAAACTGAACAATATTTTAGAAGGAGTTGGAAATACTCCAGTATTAAAACTTAATAAAATTTTTAATGGTGCCAATGTTTGGATGAAACTTGAAAGATCAAATCCTGCAGGAAGTATTAAAGATAGAATTGCCTTATCTATGGTAGAAACGGCTGAAAAAGATGGATCTCTAAAGGAAGGATCAATAATCATTGAACCAACTTCTGGAAATACTGGTGTTGGATTAGCAATGGTAGCTGCTGTTAAAGGATATAAGTTAATTTTGGTAATGCCAGAATCAATGTCGGTTGAAAGACGAAGTCTTATGGCAGCATATGGAGCCGAATTTGTGCTTACACCAAGAGAGTTGGGAATGAAAGGTGCGATCGAAAAGGCCGAAGAATTAATTGCTAGCAATCCTAATTCATGGATGCCATCACAATTTGACAATGAGGCCAATGTTGAAATTCACAGAACCACCACCGCTAAGGAAATTATAGCAGATTTCCCTGAAGGTATAGATTACCTAATAACAGGTGTTGGAACAGGAGGACATATTAGTGGTGTTGCTGAAATTTTAAAGCAAAAATTTCCAAACCTTAAAGTATTTGCTGTAGAACCAGAGGCATCACCTGTAATTAGTGGAGGCCAACCAGGACCTCACCCATTGCAAGGCATTGGTGCAGGTTTTATACCTAAAAACTTAAATACAGAAATACTTGATGGAGCGATTCAGGTAAGTAAAGACGAAGCTTTTGCTAAAGTAAAGGAACTAGCTGTTAAAGAAGGCGTACTTGCTGGTATTTCTACTGGTGCATCACTTGCTGCAGTTAGCAAGCAACTAAATTCAGCTGAACCAGGTGCGACAGTTCTGACCTTTAATTACGACACTGGAGAAAGATATCTTTCAATAGATGAGCTATTTTAATACAGAGAGGGTGTCAATTTTTAATTTGACACCCTCTTTCCTTATTTATTAGCAATTATTTCTTGGTGGTTATCTTTACCACTCCATTTCCTCCTCGAACTCCATAGATTGCAGCATCGCTGCCTTTTATAATTTCAATTTTAGCAATATTTGTTGGTGATATATTAGACAATGCCGAATAATCTGTCATAACTCCATCAATCTCAATATTTGCAGCACTTGATCCATAGAATGATGATTTCCCTCGTATTATAATTTCTCCATTTGAAATTTGCAAAGTAGGAAATTCATTTCTAATAATATCCATAAAGGATGTGTATTTTGAGTAATCCTTTTGACCAGAATACTTTTTTGCTAATTCTTTAAATGACTCAATCATCAGAATATGTCCTTTATTGATTGCAATTTCTTCTGCTTTGGGAATTTTAGCCAATTTTAATTTGCCTATCAACTCATTACTCTTCTTTTTGACCTTTATAGTATATTTATTAAAACCTTTAGCAATAACTATTAATTTATCTTTTTCATTACACTCACATTTAAACACTCCCAAATGATTGGTTTTAACGGTTTCTTTAGTACTCTTTACTATTACATTGGCATTAACAACTGGTATAGAATCAAATACTACAACTTTACCTGTTACTAGTAATGTCTGGGCTTTAGTAAAAAGAAAAATGAATTGCGATAATGCTAGTAAGAAAATTACTTTTTTAAGTTTCATATTTTTACATGTATTAATAACAAGCTTGAAGCATTTTGCACTAAAGATTTATAAGCAAAATTTATTGGAGCCTAAAAAACAGAATTGGAACATTTTAAACATAGCGCAGTATTATTTTTTTGTTTTAATAACAATCATCCCATTTGCGCCTCTAGCTCCATACCTTGCAGCTTCACTACCTTTTACTACTTCTATACTAGCTATATTATTAGGATTTAGAGACTTCAACATACCTAAGCCTACTAGTACTCCATCCACCTCAATTCCAGCACTACTGGATAGTTGAATCGAGGAGGGCCCTCTTATTATTATTTCATTTGATGTAATTTTTAATAAAGGAAATTCATTGCTAAGAGCTTCCATTAAAGTGCTATATTTTGAATAATCTTTATGATTAACACCCTGATTTACAAGCTCTCTAAACTTATCCAATTCAAGTATATGAGCAGCTTTAATTGCCTTCTCTCCTGAATCAGCTTTAGAAGAGAGCTTCAAATCAACAGTAATATTTCCATTCTCATTCTTTTTGATTTTATAAATTTTCTTAATAAAACCTACAGCTGAAAATGTAATTTTATCTTTTATTTGGCAAACGCATGTAAATGCGCCCGTCTCATCTGTTTTAATAGTCTTTTTACTACTTTGAACAATTACATCAGCGTTTACAACAGGTATTGCTTTATAGGTTGTAAGTTTTCCTTTAATTACGATTTCTTGGGTAAAGCAATTTAAATGAGAGATTATTAGCAATAGCAGAGTTATTGTTTTTGTGAAAGTTTTCATGATTATTATTATTTTATGGTCCATCCAAAATATAAAAAAATAACATAAAATTCAAACCATTCACTTTACTGATTGTTATCCAATTTTGGGAATCTTTAATAGACAGTACTATTTTGATGGTAAATATAGTTTTTTAGCATGACCATACCTTCTTCTCAAAATTACATGAAAGCACACATCCATTCATAAAAACTACCATACTACAGTGCCGATTATCAATCATATACACCTAATATTGTTCATCATCCATCATCTCGAATTGCTTCAATTGGACGTACTGCCATTGCTTTTTTAGCTGGAATTATCCCTGCAACCAAGCCTGAGATGATTAAAATTATTAAGGCAATAATTGCAATATTGAAATCAACCTCTGGATTGGAGAACATACTTTCATCTCCTCCACCATTTTGAATTGCTTTTGTAATGACCTCTAAAAGAAAGACGCCAAAAACAAGACCAATCCAACCTGCTATAGCTGTTAGTACTACAGATTCTGTAAGTATTGAACTAATAATCACTGATGGAGAAGCTCCCAATGCACGTTGTATTCCAATCTCTTTGGTTCGTTTTTTAACAATGAATAGCATGATATTACTAACTCCAATGATACCAGCAAGGAGTGTGCCAGTACCAACAATCCATATTAAACCAGCTATACCTATAAATAAGTTGTTAATTTGAATAAACTCTTTTTCAACATTATTACTTCCAAATGCTCTTTGATCATCTGGATGAATTGTATGACGTCTTCGGAGTAAATTTTTCACCTTTTCTTCGACCAATGTTGCAGAGTATTCTTTTTTCGAGGTAATGGAGTAGTGACCTACTCGATTGCCATAATTGTATGTTTTTTGCAAGGTTGTAAATGGAATAATTACACATTGATTTTGCCAATCACCCCAACCCTGATTATGCATGGATTTAAAGGTTCCCACAATTTGAAAGTAAACCCCATTAATCTTAATATACTTTCCAACTGGTTCCTCACCTTCTTCAAATAGAACTTCAATTACACGCTTGCCAATTACTGCATTCTTTCTCTTGTCGTTGACGTCTACTTTATTAATAAATCTACCTGAAGTAATTGTTACCGGATCTATTTTATTAACTTCAGGAACATCTCCAAGAATACTAAATGCTCCCGTTTTTAAACCTCTAATTACATTATTTTCGCCATCACCTCCACCCCAGGCTTGAATACGCGGTGCAAGAATTTCTATTTCGTGGATGTTATCTAAAATGGCTTTTGTGTCCTGATTGGTGAAGTTATAGCGTCTTCCCTGTTTGTAACCCTTATATGGTTTGCTGGTTGGCTGGGCCCAGATAAATACTGAATTGGTTGCGAAATCTCCCATACCATGATAAACACCATTCTCCAAACCTCTTCCGGATCCTAACATGATAATTAACATGAAAATACCCCAGAAAACACCAAAAGCAGTAAGAAATGTTCTTAGTTTATTGCTTTTAAGCGCCATGTATATTTCGGTCCATCGATCTCTATCAAACATGATAATTCATTTAGTGATTAAAAGTTTTTTTATTGAAATGAGTTTTATTTTTCTATTCATCAGCCAAAGCTTCTATTGGCTTTACATTTGCCGCCTTCCAGGCTGGAAAAAATCCAGCTAATAAACCAGCAAAAACCAGTACAGCTGTAGCCTGTAAACCTACACTTAGGTCAACTGATGGATTCATGAAAAATTCGATTTGAGTATGTGGAGCCAGTAGTTCTAATAATAATACACCTAGTACCAAGCCCATATATCCAGCTACAGAGGTTATCAGAACCGATTCTAGCAATATTAACCCAACAATGGACTTGGGAGTTGCACCTAATGCTTTTCGAATACCAATTTCGCGGGTTCTTTCACGCACAACAATAATCATGATGTTACTAACACCTACAATTCCAGCTATAATGGTAAATACACCAATGATCCAAACAAAAATTCTAATGCCTGAAAACAATGCCATGGTGCGTTGATAGCCTTCCATATTATTATTAATCCACATGGCCCTTCTGTCTTTGGGATCAAACTTATGACGAGCAGCAAAACTCTTTCTTAAATAATTCTCCATTTGCTGTAATGCTTCAATATCATGAGTATTGGTAGTAAAAGACATGTTGGAAATTCGATTGGCACCATTAAACACCCTTTGAGCGGTTGATACAGGAACATACACTCTTTGTAAATCCCTATCAGAATAATCAGTAAAAACGCCAATAACCTGAAATGGAATGCCATTGAGTTTTATGTATTTGCCTACTGGCTCTTCTCTTTTAAAGAGTGCTTCTTCTAAAATGGTGCTTATGGCTACCACCTTCCTATACTGGTTTATATCCACATCATTTAAAAACCTTCCTTTAAGCGATGTTGTATTCTCTAAAACTTCAGTGTCAGGATGTACAGCAATAATTTCATAGGAAACATACTCCGTTTTGTACGAAATCACGTTGTTTCTATAAATGGAATAGCGAGAGCTAATTTTATCCACATCAAGTCCAGAGTCCTTGGTGCGGTCATAATCCTCATTGGTAAACTGTATTCTTCTGCCAGGCTGCATGCCATCAAATGCCATACTGGTTCTTCCACTATAAATCCAAAGGCTATTCATAGCATCACGCTTAAACTGATCTAAAACCCCATTTTGCAATCCGTTACCAGAACCCAAAAGGATAATCAGCATAAATATACCCCAGGAAACACTAAAGCCTGTAAGGATGGTTCGAAGTTTATTTTTTCGGATAGTTTCAAAAATTTCCTGCCATTTATCAAGATCGAACATGAAATAAAGTATTAGAGTTACACAATTAGCAATGAAAATATACAGTGCCACAACTTGTGATATCCTAATATTTTGGTGATAATAAGATAATTGGAAGGCTTTCTACATGCAATATAGAGAAACTAAAAATAGATGTCAATCTAAAAATGAAAAAAGATCAATATATGAAGTGTTAAATAATGTTTAAAAGTTCACATTTTATACAGGCAAGACTTGTAATTTCACAAATACTTTCTACTTTTGCCGCCGATTAAGGCTCACAACGGTTTTGCAGCTTGTTATTGTCAGGATATCAAGCTAATAAGCCAATTGAAAATTAGGGGATTTTCATAAACTGAGTTTTTTAGTTAGTTGGTTAATGGTTAGATAAAAATGGCTGAGTTTCTCAGCCATTTTTTATTCTATTACATTTAATCTTTTTTAACTTTCCTTTGCAGCTCTTAACCGCGTATTGCCTTACCTTTGAAATGTATTCAAGAAGAAAAAAGAATAGAGTAGTTTTATCATAGATTGAGATTAAGGTTAACATTTAATGTTAGGAAAGGATCGGAGGAGTTCGATCCTTTTTTTTGTTGCCTATAACTTGATAATAATGCTGTTTTTTTCTTCCTTAGGTGAACATGAATAAAAAAGACATTTATAAAGGAATACCTTTTGATAAAATACCATGGAAACGTGAAACGCCTCCTGATATTTTAATCAACACCATAGAAAGCTTAGCTCCATCACCTTCGCATTTACTCGATTTAGGTTGTGGTTTAGGATATTATGCTGCCTATTTTGCACAAAAAGGATACAAAGTGTCAGGAATTGACATTTCTCAAACAGCCATCAATCATGCTAATCAATTATTTGGAATCAAGAATTTAAAGGGAGATTTCTACGAGCTAGACTTGTGTAAGACCAATGATATTATATTGCCTACAATAGAACTCGCCTATGAATTTGAAGTCATTCATCATATTTATCCTGAATACAGAGAAATGTATGTGCAGAATGTAAGTAAGCTTTTATCTGAGGGAAGCTATTATCTTTCAATTTGTTTTAGCGAAAAGGATCAAAACTTTGGAGGAGAAGGAAAATACCGGAAAACACCTATTGGAACTGAACTCTATTTCTCATCTGTAGAAGAAATTCAGGATTTAATGAGTTCGCATTTTAAAATACGGGAAATAAAGGAGGTTGAACTAGAAGGAAAGCTTGTTCCACACCAGGCAGTATTTTGCCTGATGCAGAAAGTTAAATTTTAAACAAGATATTTACCAAACAATTCATTGAACACCTCTCCTTTGCTCAATCTGCCATTAACAAGACAAATCACAAATACCTTTCCTTTGGCACAAAGTTTATTGTCTGAGCTTCGGTAAATGTCCTCGTTGAATACCAATTTTAATCCTTCTCTTTCAATACTTAAACGTACTTCAAATTCATCGCCACTGGTTAGTGAGGTTTTATAATCTATCTCGATACGAGAGACCATGGCGTCTACTCCCTCTTCGTGTAGTTGCTTAAAGTTACTACCAATTGATTCCAAAAACTCATGACGTGCATGCTCTAAATAGTCTGATAGACTGAATTGTTAACTACTCCCTGGATATCGCACTCGTAATCTCGTACTTTAAGTGGTAATGTATAGATGTATTTGCTCATTTGATATTTATTTTGAAAGCATAAAACTATACAAATGATTTGAGGAATTTAAAGGATTCATAAATTTTGAATATAATCGTTAATGGAATATACAATTAATGGCCTCATTTTTCCTTTTAACTTTAACTGAGCTATCGGCTTGTAATTGCTTAAACCATTTTGTTTCTTAAGCTCGTTCATTACATTTTCCGAAACCAAAATACTCGTATCAAATTCATTGCACCTTTTGCACAAGCGAGAAGCTGTATTTATCGGATTGCCGTGATAGGCCAACTCCTTCTTGATCTCTCCTACCTCTGCAACGGTTACCATTCCCAACTCCGATCCGGCTTTAAACTTTGGTATCATTCCGTATCTTTTGGTGTAATAGGCACTCTTTGTTTTCATCATGGTTTGGTATCGAAAAAATACGTTCAAACAATCTTTGTAGTTGATATCTGCATTTTGCTTCCAAGTTAGTACAACTTCATCACCTACATATTGATAGATTTGTGCTTCGGTATTCGCAATCACTTTGGTTAAGTCATAAAAACAATCCTGTATCATCTCACTGTACTTTATATGTCCTAACTTCTCAGCGTAAATTGTTGAAGAATTAAGATCCATAATTAAAAACAACCTTGATTCTTCTCGTGGACGATGATACTTACCCAATAGAAAATTGACCAATACTCCTTGACCAAATTTCTCCGCCACACCTACCACAAACAAGGCAAAAAATACATTTCCTGCCCAAAAGAGAATACCTGTAAACATTCTCCATGAGACAACATAGTTGGTATAATGCATCCACACCTGGCGATCGAGCTTAAGCCCCTCCTGTTTAAAGGCTGCCACAAGCATAATGACCAGTGAATTAAAAATGATAATATTGAACAAGTAGAATGAGGATTTTACCAAAAGCGTATACAGAAAACTCCTTTTGCGAAACATTCTTGACAGGTATTTAATTTCAAGAAAGGCTATTAATCCAGCACTCAATAAAGTAATTAATAAACCTATACTTAGCACCTTAGGCAAGTCGTAAGGAACTCCTTCAAAGCGTAGGACCGACCACTCGTAAATGATAATAAATACTGCCGCTAATATCCAAAATGATATCAGAAACATCACTTTATTTCTATCGGTACGGTTCATTAAATAAGGTTCAAAGTGAAAGTATTAGTAAAGTTACGGCTTATTGAGAATATCACTGCAATAAGATTTTTTGATTCATTACAAATCGCATACTAATACAAAAAAGAACCGGAAGATCAATTTGCATCGAAAATCCGGTTCCACACTACTACGTAAATTCCACCTAATTTTAACTTAAGTGAACCTATTGGTGTGACTCAAGCACCAAATTAGTAAGGGGGTGGGACTGTGAGTAGGGGAATTCAACAGTCCCTGGGTGATTAGCATATCTAATTACTTCACCACTAACTTTTTAGTCCAGATCTCATCTCCAGAGCTTACTTGTACAATGTATATTCCACTGCTTAAATTGCTAATATCAAACTTATCTGAGCCGTCGGAAATAAAGGTATTGACTACAGTACCTGTAAGGTTGATGATCTTTACACTTACTTCTCCTGAAATTCCAATTTGTTCCAACTTAAAATAATCGGTAGCAGGATTAGGATACAGCTTAATGCTTGTATTTTCTCCTAATGCCCTATCTCTTGAACTGCTTCCACTTCCTACCTGAATGCCATAATCCTCTATTTCGCCATAGGTTGTATTTCCACAAGACTGAGGTGTTTCATTGTAAGTAACCCGCACTCTCATTCGGGTAGCACCTAAGCTGGCTGTTGCAGGAACCTGAATGCTACCAGTTGCCGTACCAACACTACTTCCATAATTGTAGCTTAATGCATATTCCTCATTCGCTCCACTAAACTCTCCATCACGATTCCAATCGAACCATACACTTACCTGGTTTCTTGAATCAGGACGACCAATGCTTACAGTAATATCATAGCTTTGTCCCTGTTCAACATTTGCCACCTGGGAGGTATTGTCAGAATATCCATTGCAAGTTGAATTGTTATTGATGGTTCCGAATGAAACGTTCGAGATGTACTCGTAGGAACTACAGCCATTTGTTGTTGCTTCGCAGTAAGTTTGAGCAATTGGTGCACTTACCGTAATCATATTGGTAATTGTTTTGGTATCGGTACTACTGCTATTGGCTGCCGTTAAGGATACCGAGTAAGTACCTTCAGTATTATAGCTTACTGTAGGATTTTGAGCAGTACTTACCGTTGGAGTACCACCGGCAAATGACCAATTCCACGAAGTAGGATTATTAGATGATAAATCCGTAAAGCTGATGCTTTCTCCGGTGGATATACTTGTTTTATTCGCTGTAAAATTGGCTACTACCTCTTCTACTCCACTTCCAGAAATGTTAATATCAGCAACATACGGAATCTTGTTATAGCCTGTAACTGTAAGTTTAATCGTTCCACTTGATGGCAATGGGCTAATGCTTACATTTGCCGAACCGTTGTTAATTTTAGCAGTACCAATAATCTCACCATTAAGAGTTAACGAAAGCCAGGCATCGTTGGTGTTACTGCTTACACTAAAGCTGTTGGAGCCTGGTGTAGCTGTTGCTGTATGATTCACCTGCATTGCTGTTGGTGTTTTGGTTCTTACTTGCAAAGAAGGATCACCAAATACAGTCCATGTATCAATCATATTTTCTCCGCCCGATCCGTAAACATCCACCATTTTAAACATCCCGTTAAGGCAATGCCTGTAAAAGTTCTTCTAATGTTATTGGCATAACTCTCAATTAAAATGTC
The DNA here is from genome assembly GCF_001310955.1 of Marinifilum fragile JCM 15579. Taxonomy (GTDB): domain Bacteria; phylum Bacteroidota; class Bacteroidia; order Bacteroidales; family Marinifilaceae; genus Marinifilum; species Marinifilum fragile. Next base: position 38,106 of record NZ_BAZX01000022.1, on the reverse strand, counting down.
GTTCATCTCATTCTGCGCGATCATAGGTGGCACCCACGATTGATTAATGGTAGAAGCACAAATGGCCATAGCACCCGTTGGTTTGCCATTGTTTGTAGCACGCAACCATGTTTCAGCAAAGCAAGTATTATTTTTAAAGTTCCCGTTCACACAAGCCACATCGAAAATAAAAGGCAGCTTGTTCTCATTGGTAAGATTGTTTACATTGGTATTGGTATATACCATACTTGCGAAGCCGGTGATAGAACCATGCCCAACGTAATTAATGATTCCTTTACCGGCATTCAGCAAGTTTGTTAATTGCGTAGCCGATCCTCCATTTTGGTAACAACGAGAAATGGTATATCCATAACCTTCCAGTTTGGTTTGAATGGCATTCATGTGCTCTTCGTCTGATGGGTTAGATCCTTCGTCGGATGCAATTCCAACACCCGATGCCAACCATGTGTCCGAAGAGTTGATATCACGTTCATAATGTATGCTTCTTTCTACCTGAGTAGTTACCTGTGCAGCAGTTTGTGCCGAAAAACGTCCTACAAAAATGTCGATGTAATGATCGTTCCCAGCAATAAAGCCATAGTTGTTATCAGAATCACCCGCACTTGTAGATGATGTTGGAACTTGTGGTGCATCACCAACCAATAGCAAATAAGTTAAACCCTTGGTGTTGTAATAATTACTCACATAGGTTTTAATAGCCGATGCACTACCAATGGTGCTGTATGCCACCATCTCAACAGGAATTCCTTTCTGCTTTTTCCAGGCAACGAAATCAGCCATTTCATCCATATAATCATCGTAACAAATAATCAGCATGTTGCCAGGCTCATCGTTCAAAGCTGTGTATTTCGTGCTCGAAGGAACGTAATTCAAGAAATGAGACTCATATACCTTTTCGAATCCCCTGTCAGGAGCAGCAGACTTGACACCAGTTAAAGTATTTTTGGTAGATGCTTTTCCGCTTGCACTCACCTTCAGTTCCATATGTGTATAGATTCTTAAGGTTTTCTGAACTGGATTGTAGGTGATCGGATTCACCACCAATGCCTGACCGCGAACACTTCTTAAGATGTATGGATCATTAAGCGAAGCCAAGTTAGAAGGATAATAATCATCCTGCTGATAAGCCTCACCATAGCTATAAGGAATAGACTTTGGATCGATATCACGGGTAAGATTACCTTTTGAAGGAACCACGTTGAAATCCTTAATTTCGATAAACTCCGAAGACAAAACTTCCACTTGCATATCCGCACTTGATGGAATCATGATGGATTGAGCAAAACGAGGCAAAGCCGGATTACCCTTTTCCAGAATATCTCCCATATTGTTGGCTTCCACCTTATAGGCATTCTCCGATGCAATATAGAGCAAATCATAGGAGTTTAGCTTAAAGTCGATCAGATAATCGCTACCGATGGCCGACTTTAAAACCAGCTCATTCTTGTCGTAACGAGTGTTTGGATCAATTTTAATGTGTTCTCGCTTCTGAGCCGAAGCACTTACTGAAATGAGCATGGCAATGGCCATTACCCATACTCGGAAAAAGTAAAGGTTCTTTTTCATAAATTAAAATTTAGAATTAGTTAATATGTATTATCAATAAATAAATATTAAAATGGTAGTGAGTCAAGTTACCACCTATCTTTCGATAGATCTATTCATTTATTACACCCCTTAATTCCGAATAAAGCAAAAAGGTAACCCTCGAAATAAAATATTTTATAGTTTATTTTACACATTAATTATTTAAAAACTCCACACACCCCATGAACACTATATGTGTAGCATAATAAAACAAATAAAATTCTCTTAAAACCTCAGCATAGTACTAATTATAAGTTGTAATACATCTTACAATACAACAATAATATTCCAGTAAAGATTCTTATTTAGAAAGTAAATTATTTTTAAAGTCTGTCTTAAAGCACATCTTAAAAATGAGAATCAATTCATTAGTTGGTTAAGTATATATTATTCATTTTGTTGTTCATCGACGAAAAATGGCGGTGAAGTCTTATTATAGTATAAACCATTTATAATATATAACATATTAAGTAATTTTATCTTTGTAATAAAATTATTATATCTTAATTTTAACTTCATGTAATTAAATACTTAAAGCATGATTCCTTACTACCTACAAGAAAATCCTTTTCAAAAGGGAAAACAGAAGTACATTGGCAAAGCTGCTTTAATGGAAAAATTGGATATCAAAGAGATTATTTCTCTCTGTGACAGCAAAAGGAAATAAAATTCCTGAATACATGGTTGAAAGTGTTATGAAGCGATTTGAGGAGGTAATTGAGGAAGCTCTAAAGAAAGGAATAGCCATAAACACTCCTCTCATTAATATCCAACCTAGTTTAACTGGCACTTTCGAAGGAAAGCAGGATAAATTCGATAACAAAAGACATCAACTTCATTATCGTATATCGGAAGGAACATTTTTAAAAAGAGTAGCCAAAGAAAGTGAGCTATTCAAAATTGTTCCTCCAAGCACTTTGATACAGATTCACTCTGTTAACAGTTTAAGTTCACCTGCTTCGAAGTATCAATTTGAGCCTGGATCGATACTTGAGCTAAAAGGCAAAAGCCTTAAATACGACAAACAAGATAAGCGGCAAGGCATATTTCTGGTGAATGAAGAAAGTCAAAAAGAGTACCGAATGGAATTAAGCCTTAAAAGCACCAAGAGTTATCAAATGTTTCAGGTTCCTTTAGATATTGAAAATGGCTGTTATGTACTTGAAGTACGATGCCTCCCTCCTCGGTACAATAGCATTAGACATGGTCGATTCTACAAAGCCATTAGTATTTTATAAACTACGGCTACTGCTTGTTAGCGTATCAAGTACTTGAAACGAACTGTATCAAGCCTATGATACGGTGCGAATCAAGTGTATGAAACGGATCGTATCAAGCTTATGATACGGTACGAATCAAGGCTATGAAACGAAACGTTGCAAGGCTTGAAACGATTGGCATGAAGTATTTGATACGGTAAGCTCCCTTATAATAAGATAGCAACAAGTAGCTAGGGACGACAGCCAGCATTAGCCTACTAAGAGGCACTACTCACAGAAGAGCTTGCTTTAATCATGATTAAACCTGTCAGATTCGGTAGACCTGGCAGCGTTTTGAATTGCTATTTCCCAAGGCTGACAGATCTTCGATGCTGTCAGGTTATAAAAAAACCTGTCAAGAATAGCTCCTGACAGGTTTCGCATTTTATATACTTTCTGAGGATATTACTTATAGTAATGCCCTCAGTGATAATTTCCAATAACCATTGGTACCCTATAGATTGAGAGCATCAAAGCATCTCTCCTACTAATCCTGCTTTTGCTCTGAGTAATCGCTAAAGCATTCGATTTATTAGCTTCTCCTTTTCTTGTAAAGTAAGTAGCCAGTAATCGGTAGTGTAGCAGCAAGTAAACTAATAACAAATAGCAATGTTTTTCCCCACAGTCCTAAAATACTTCCGGTATGGATATCATACATGGAGCTTCTAAGTTTTTCACCCCTATTCTTCTGCCAATCGTATTGCACCATTAGCAAGTCTCCTGTGTTGGGATGCGCATAAAAATTGTTCGAATAGGAAAACTGATCATCATCCTGACAAGATAGAATTCGTAGTGCAGATGTAGAATTGGTGGGGAAAAGATAAATATTCAATTTAATCTTTTCGGGGTTTAAGCTTTGTATCGTATCCTGAATACCATCAAGACTTTTGTAGTTAAACTGGGTTGAATCAATTGTAATGGTTTTACTTTCGGTTTTTGTTCCCAAATTTGCCAAATATAAAATGCTTTGCTGATAATTGGGAAAAGACCAAATTAAGCCTGATAAGCAACTAATTAAAAGAGGCAAAACAAGATATGCTCCTAAATTACTATGCAGTCGAAAGGTTTTAGGATTGCCTTTAAGAGAGAATTTAAACTTACGCAAGTCAGCATTTCTAAGTAAACTTAGCTTAGGAGGTAGCCATCGAATAAAACCGGTAATTAAGGATATAACAAACAGCACAACCGAATATCCTATTATTTTTTTGCCTATTGGCTTGGGAAGTAATAAGTGACGGTGCAGCCCAACAACGATTCCCCAAAAACTACTACTGTATTTGTATTCAGTTATAATTTTTCCGGTATAAGGATCAAGGCTACCATGGTAAATATCGCCATTTTTTCTGCTTCGGAAGCGTAAAGGTTTTTGAGGATCTTTATAGTCGTATATTCGTGTTATGCTTGCATTGGATTGCTGAGTGTAATTTTCTACCAATGTTGAAAGTGCAAGTTTTTTGTCACCCTTCATCACATCAAGTTTTGCTGGCTTTGACAATTCACTTATCTCTTTCTTAAATACATAAAGGCATCCTGTTATGCAAACAATAAACACTACTATACCTGTGACCAAGCCTATTACTGAATGAGCTATATGTGCAAAATTTCTGATCATTTTAAGGATATATTGGTAATGCGATTAAAAGGACTCAACGATTAGTCTTCGAGGAAGATTTTCACCCTAATAAAACAATTAGGATATCTTCCCTAAAGAAAAATCGTTGAGAACTAGAATTCTACGGTAAAAGCGATGAGATTACCGTTGAGTATTTAAATATTAAAATTTGTATGATATGCTTACTTTAGTATTTGCACCTTCACCTGCAGGACTTTGACCTCCTAGTGGCGCAGCCATTGAGCACGGCAGGTAAATACTTCTCGTTTAGCAAATTGTTAACTGCTAATGACAAGCTAAGATTCTTCTTTATATCATACGAACTGGTAAAATTGATCAATGTATATCCTTTTACCGGAGCTTCGCGATAGTTGTATTTCCAACCGCCATTACCATCACTAACAGGTTTAAAACGATCTCTGTCATTTACACGCACCATACGAATTGATGTAGAGAATTTTTTAAATGGTTTAACTGTTACATATGCAGTTAGTTTAGGTGGTGCAATTACGTCTCCCCCAATGTAAGTTAAATCGTTTTTATTGTCTTTAGGATGTTTTAATCCCTCTACATACGAATACGAAGATCCAAACAACAAAGTATTGTTAAAGAAATTAAAATCGATAATAGCCTCTAAACCATATATTTTTTGTGGAGAAGAAGAAATCTCGAATCGATTTGTTTCATCGTTAAAGTTAAGTCCGGTTCCAAAGTTGGAAGTACTATAATATCCTACTGCTTCGAATCGCACATGGTCGAATATCGACAAGAAACCAAACTCGTAGTTGTTTGTTACAACAGCTTTTAAATCAATATCGTTAACATCTGATGTAAGAGCTCCTCTTAATGTACGGCCTAAATCTGGTAAAGAAAAACCTTGTGAATAACTTATGTAAGGAATAAACTCGTTGTTTTTGATATATCGAATTCCCAAATTAAAAGAACTGTTGTTAAATTTCAAATCGGCACCTTTAACATCAATTGGATCAGTAAAATTACCATTCCCTTTTGCGTCATAAGGCAATGTTGTGTAATCTTCAATTTTTAATTTCATTTTATCATATCTAAATCCGGCCTTAAAATTCCATGACTGATTTACTTTTAGGCTTGCTTGTAGATAAGGAGCCATGCTAAGTAAATTTAAGTTTGGAACCCATAAACGACCATCAAGCAATCCTTGGTTGGTTTTGTCTTTTAACATGTCAACCCCATAGGTTATAGATGTGCTTAATGCATCTGTAATTTGCAACTTTGTATTGAAATTTGGTCTAAAACCATACTTTTCCGAATTAATTACTGATTGTCCTCCACCTTCAAAGTTTTCTGAATAAAAGAAAATATTCTTTGCTTTTTGGTAATACACATCGGCGTTGAAATTTGTAGTACCACTTAATAGGTTATTAGACTCGTAACTTAATCGTAAGTTGCTGTTGGTTGCTCCTCCTGGTTTATTGAGAATCGGTTGATCATTCTTCTCTCCATAGCCATGCTTCAAAATGTAATCTCCCTCTTCGTTTAAAACAGTCAATTCTGCATTAACCGGAGCAAAAGGAGAATCCTGACGAGATTTATAGTGGTTTCCACTAAAACTTATGGATTGGTTATCGGTAATCTGATATGACAGTTTTCCCAACACGCTTGTAATTTTAGTATTATCTAATCCATAGGTTGGAAGTAGAGCTGTACCATCGGCATCATACTTATTGCCTGTTTTCTCGTAACTACCACTAGCATAGTATGATATTTTTTTGTAATTGCCTTTTAACATTTGGTATACCCCATAGCCTTGTGCATCTGATGTTTTCGACAATCCTGATGTGCCCCAAACTTTGGTATTTCCTGTAATTACTTTATCGGACTGATTTTTCTTTGTAATGTAGTTTACAAATCCACCGTCACCGCCATTTCCATATATCGATGTTGCTCCTTTTATTACTTCAATTCGTTCTATGTCATTCGGGCTTATCGATTTTAATCCAACTTGTCCGCTTCTTAGTGGTGTTGATTGTGCAATCCCATCAACCATCACCAATAGTTTTCTTCCTCGTAAAGTTTGTCCCCAGTTTGAAAAGGTTCCTGTATTTGGAGCCAAACCTGGAACTGTAAATTCTAATATCTCATTAATATTAGAACTCGATTGTTTGAAGTGTTCTAGCTGTTGGTTATTAACTACACTAATTGAAGTTGGTATTTCTGACAATCGTTCAGGATACCTACTCGAAGAAACCACAACTTCTCCAAGTAATTCATTTGAATCATTCAACACAATATCTAACTGTAAGTCACTGTTTTTCACAAACTCAACTTGTCGTTCTTCAGTTTGATATCCTACCATGCTTACTTTTATATTCCACTTTCCTTCCGGGATGTTCTCGATTGAATAATTTCCTTGATAATCAGAGGTAGTACCTTTATTCAATTGCTGAATCCAAATACTAGCTCCTGGTAAACTCATTTTATTCTGATCAGTTATTTTTCCACTTAATTTGCATTGGGCATACAAACCTACTTGTAATAGTATCAATAAGATACATAATTGTACTTTTTTCATTTATAAGAATTTAGTTATAGTAATTTTAAGAAGATCATAACATGCCTATGTCTTCAACAATTTACCACGCAAAACTATACTCACAATTCATGCTGTACAATCACTATTTATTGGTATTTTCATTAACGGATCCTTAACTCTCAATTGGTAAATGAGTTTTGTTTTAGAATCGTATTATTGCTTTATTCCACGTTTAACAATCAGATATTTAATTAACATTGTTCATACCGATCTTTCATGACATATTTAAGAGATTAATCAGCCTCTTCTAATATTTATCCAGTTTTACTTCAATAATTAAAACTGAAATGATGTAAATAAAAAACCTGCCAGGAATAATACCTGACAGGTTTCGCATTTTATATACTTTCCGGGGTATCACTTTAAGTGATGCTCTCAGTTTTTTATTGCAAGTAACCATTGATACCCTCACTGAAGTGAAAGCATCAAAGTATCTTTTCTAGAAATCCTTCTTCTCTACATACTCGCTAAAGCTTTCGATTTTAAGATCGGCTTCGGACTTTTTGCAAATGGAATAGATGAAGGCTGATGCCAAACGAGCATTGGTTACCAAAGGTACATTCAAGTCGATGGCAGAACGTCTGATTTGGTAATCGTTGTTCAACTCATCCTTGCTTAAGTTCTTTGGTATGTTGATCACCAAATCTACCTCGCGATCGCGAATCAAACTTACCGCTGTTTTCTCTTCGTTTTCATCTGGCCAAGCTACGGCTTCAACGGTCACCCCATTTTCCTGAAGAAACTTTGCAGTACCTCTTGTACCGTATAGCTTGTAGCCACGCTCTTCCAACATCTTCGAGCTCTTCAGTAGCTCAATCTTCGAGCGAATAGGACCACTACTAATCAACACCGCCTTCTTCGGTATGCGATAACCAACTGATATCATTGATTTTAATATTGCATCGTAGTAATCGGCGCCCAAACAACCTACTTCACCGGTAGAAGACATGTCTACACCCAATACAGGGTCGGCTTTTGACAGTCTTGAAAAGGAGAATTGCGATGCTTTTACACCGATATGTTCCAGCTCAAACATGGATGGAAGATTGTTTGGAATCGGAACATCCAACATGGCCTGAGTTGCCGTTTCCACAAAATTATAGTCCATTACTTTCGATACAAATGGGAAACTACGGCTGGCACGAAGGTTACATTCTATTACCTTAATGTCGTTGTCTTTTGCCAACAACTGCATGTTGAATGGTCCTGTAATGTTCAATGATTTTGCAATCTTACGCGCAATCTTTCTGATTCTGCGTATGGTTTCGAAGTACAATTTCTGTGGTGGGAACACCAAGGTTGCATCACCAGAGTGTACTCCGGCAAACTCAACGTGCTCAGAAATGGCATCAATCACAATTTCACCATTCTTGGCAACACCATCGAACTCAATCTCTTTGGCTTCCTGGATAAACTCACTCACAACCACCGGATACTGCTTAGAAACCTGTGCAGCCAAATCAAGGAAGTGTTCCAACTCCTCGCGGTTCGATACCACGTTCATAGCTGCTCCGGAAAGAACGTAACTCGGACGAATCAGTACAGGGAACCCCACTTCATCAATAAACTCATGAATGGCTTCTATACTGGTCAACTCGCTCCATCTTGGCTGATCCACTCCCAGTTCATCCAACATAGCCGAGAAGGTCTGACGGTTCTCTGCTCTGTCAATTGATTCAGGAGAAGTACCCAACACATTCACATCCGCTTTATGTAGACGCATTGCCAGGTTCTGTGGAATTTGTCCACCAACCGATACAATAACACCTCTAGGCGATTCCAAATCGATGATATCCAACACTCTTTCGAACGAAAGCTCATCAAAGTACAGTCTGTCGCAAACATCATAATCGGTACTTACCGTTTCCGGATTGTAGTTGATCATTACCGAGCGCAAACCTTCTTTGTTTACCGCATTCAGGGCATTTACGCTACACCAGTCGAACTCTACCGATGAACCAATACGATAAGCTCCCGATCCCAACACAATAACTGATTTGTTATCGGCAACATAGTCGATGTCATTTTCATCGCCACTATAAGTAAGGTAGATGTAGTTGGTTTGTGCAGGATACTCCGCCGCAAGCGTATCAATTTGCTTCACAACCGGAACAATTCCTTTCTCTTTACGATGCTTTCTTACGGCCAATAATTCCGATTCCATATTGGTATTTTCTGGCTTCAGAACGAATCTTGCCAACTGGAAATCCGAGAATCCATATACTTTAGCTGCTTTAAGCAATTCATCAGGTAAAGCCTGTAAGTTGTTATGCTTTTGCAGATCCCACTTAATTTTTGTGATGTGCTCCAACTTGCTTAGGAACCATTTGTCGATCTTGGTTAGGTCGTGTACCTGATCGATGCTGTAGCCTTGTTCGAAAGCCTGTGCAATGGAGAAAATACGCATATCCGTTGGGTGCGTAAGCTCCTTCTCTACATCTTCGAACTTGGAGTGTACATTCCCTACAAATCCGTGCATTCCCTGGCCAATCATACGCAAACCTTTCTGAATGGCTTCCTCGAAGTTACGACCAATGGCCATTACCTCACCAACCGACTTCATACTCGATCCAATCTCTTTGGTTACCCCTTCGAACTTGTTCAAATCCCAACGAGGAATCTTACAAACTACGTAATCAAGCGCTGGCTCGAAACATGCCGTAGTGGTTTGTGTTACCGCATTCTTTAATTCATGCAGTGCGTAACCTAAACCAAGCTTGGCAGCCACAAATGCCAGTGGATAACCCGTTGCTTTCGATGCCAGTGCAGATGATCTTGACAGACGAGCATTCACCTCGATCACACGGTAATCTTCCGATTCAGGATCCAGAGCATACTGTACGTTACACTCTCCCACAACGCCCATGTGACGAATGATTTTTATCGCCAATGCTCTTAGCTTGTGATATTCAGAGTTGGTTAGCGTTTGCGATGGCGCAATTACAATACTTTCCCCGGTATGGATTCCTAGTGGGTCGAAGTTTTCCATATTACAAACCGTAATACAGTTGTCGTAAGCATCACGTACCACCTCGTATTCTACCTCTTTCCAGCCTTTCAGCGACTCTTCAACCAAAATCTGGTTCGAGTATGATAAAGCATTCTCCGCAAGCTTTTTCAGCTCATCCATATTAGAACAGAAACCAGAACCTTGTCCTCCCAGAGTAAAAGCTGCACGCACAATTATTGGGAAACCTAATTTCTCTGCTGCATCCAATGCTCCTTGCACCGATTCTACAGCATAGGATTGAGGTGTTTTTACATCGATCTTGCGCAATTCGTTGGCAAAAATCTCTCTATCCTCGGTTTTGATAATGGCTTCGATAGGTGTACCCAATACCTTAAGGTTGTACTTTTCAAGAATTCCTGATTCGAAAAGTTGAACCCCGCAGTTTAGTGCAGTTTGTCCACCAAAAGCTAGAAGGATACCATCAGGCTTTTCCTTTAAGATTACTTGTTCTACAAAAAAGGGAGTAACCGGCAAAAAATAAATTTGATCGGCAACTCCCTTAGAAGTTTGTACGGTTGCGATATTCGGGTTAATCAATACGGTGTAAATACCTTCCTCTTTCATGGCTTTTAATGCCTGCGATCCGGAATAGTCAAATTCACCAGCTTCACCAATTTTCAGGGCTCCTGAACCTAATACGAGTACTTTCTTTATTTTATCTTTAATCATTTCTGTCATCTTTTATCCACTAGCTAAAGCTGGTGGCAATTCATCAATTACCTTTTTCCTTTACACTTTTTCCTTTATCCTTGATTCTTTTCCATCATTTCAATGAAATCATCAAAAAGGAATTCTGTATCAGTTGGACCACTAGATGCTTCAGGGTGAAACTGAGAAGCGAAAAATGGTTTGCTCACATGTTTGATTCCTTCACAGGTATTGTCGTTGGCATTAACGAATAATGGCTTCCACTCTTTCGGTAAAGTATCATTGTTGATTGCATAACCATGGTTCTGAGAGGTAATGAAACAACGCTTGGTTCCTTCCAAAACTACTGGCTGATTGTGACTTCTATGTCCGTATTTTAGTTTATAAGTATCAGCTCCGGCAGCCAATGCCATCAACTGTGTTCCCAGACAAATTCCCATGATTGGTGTATCCTGCTCAAAAGCTTTCTTTAGGTTAGCAATGGCAGCTGTATTTTGCTTCGGATCACCAGGACCATTAGAGATGAATAATCCGTCGTATTCTTCCTGAGTGAAGTCATAGTCGTGTGGAACTCGAATCACTGTTGTATCGCGCTTTAAAAGACATCTGATGATGTTGTTCTTTACTCCGCAATCCAACAATAGTACCTTGTGCTTTCCTTCGCCATAAACTTTCTTCTCTGGTGTGCTAACCTGTGCAACCAAGTTCTCAAGGTTAGGATCTTTCCATTCAGGTTCATTCTCTTCAAAAACAATCTTAGCCAGCATACTTCCCTGTTCACGAAGTTTTTTGGTCAATGCACGTGTATCTACCCCATAAACACCTGGAATTTTGTGCTCTTTCATCCAATCTGCAAGGCTTAGGCTTGCATTCCAGTGACTAAACTCTTCTGTGTAATCTGATACAATAAATGCCGATACTTGAATCTTTTCTGATTCATAAAATCGGAACAGCTCATCCTCTTGCAATGTTCCCGGAACACCGTAGTTCCCAATCAAAGGAAGGTACTCACCAAAATCTGCCCTTTATACGAAGGGTCAGTCAAACTTTCCGGATAACCGGTCATTGCTGTGTTAAACACCATCTCTCCTGCCACGGAGCCCTCATACCCAAAAGATGTACCGACGTACTCTGATCCATCTTGTAAAATTAGCTTTGCTTTTGTCTGTTGTGACATAAAAGTTCTATAAAATGGTTATTAAATTCGATTAATAGTTAAATGTGCCGTATCGACCGTTCTTATATTCTATTTAGTAAGTTCATATAAGCCTCTTTGGTCTTGTGGAAGTTGAATGCTACAAATGTTTCATTCATCTTGCATACGATTCTATCATTGCATAAATTCCCAAGACTTCCTTCGTGAACGTGATTAATTTCGCCCTCGTGCTTGAACTCTCCTGCCTCTACCAATTGTCCAACCTTCTTGTAAGCATCACGGAAAGGGATTCCGTCTACAACCATCTTGTTTACTTCTTCAACGGTAAACAGATATTGATAACGCTCATCATTCAATACTTCTTTGTTAATTTTCACTTCTGATAACATGATTCTGGTCATTTCCAGACATGAAAGCATCTTATCGAATGATGGCATAAAGAATTCCTTGGTCAACTGATAATCCCTGTGATATCCCGAAGGTAGATTTGAAGTTACTGCCTGAATTTGCGCAGGAAGCATTTGCAATGCATTGGCATGTGCTCTAATTACCTCAAAAACATCCGGATTTTTCTTGTGCGGCATGATACTACTACCTGTTGTCAACTCATCAGGGAAACTTAGGAAGTTAAAGTTCTGCGAATTGTATAAACATGCATCCATAGCCAGCTTAGCAATGGTCATGGCCATATTGGCAAGTGCAGAAAGAACTGTAAACTCCATCTTTCCACGTCCCATTTGTGCATAAACCACATTGTAGCTTAGGTTATCAAAACCTAGCAAATCAGTTGTCATTTGACGATTTAGAGGGAAAGATGAACCATATCCTGCTCCTGATCCCAATGGATTTTGATTTACTACCTTATAAGCTGATTGAAGTACCAACAGGTCGTCCGTTAAACTCTCAGCATAGGATCCAAACCACAAACCAAACGATGAAGCATTGCCACTTGCAAGTGAGTATAGCCTGGAATCAAAACATCCTTATAAGTATTGCTTTTCTCAATCAACAAGTCAAATAATAATCTTGCCTCACGCACGATCTCCTCTAGCTTGTTTCGAGTAAACAGTTTCAAGTCCAAAAGAACCTGGTCGTTTCTAGATCTTCCACTGTGTATTTTCTTACCAATATCTCCTAAAGCCTGTGTAAGCAAATACTCAATCTGCGAGTGAACATCCTCAATTCCTTCTTCGATCACAAAGGCTCCATTTTTTATGGATGAATATATTTTTCTTAGTTCTTCCTGAATTAGTTTTAATTCTTTCTTTTCCAACAGACCTATAGACTGTAGCATTTCAATGTGCGCAAGTGATCCAAGAACATCAAAAGCAGCCAGTTCCAGATCCAATTCACGGTCCATTCCAACCGTAAATTGTTCTATTTTCTTATCTACTTGTACGCCTTTGTCCCAAAGTTTCATATTTGTGTGATTTAAGTATTTTAGGTTATTTATTTGTTGTCAATTTTAATCCGTTCAACAAGTTATAATATTTTTCGATGCCTTGCCCAATTTCTTTCACATAGATAAACTCATCCGCTGTATGCGATCTTGCAGAATCACCTGGTCCCAATTTTAAGCTTGGAAACCCTTTCATAATTGCCTGATCAGATGTGGTTGGGGATCCATAATAGCCCATTCCTTGTTCTAAACCAGCCTGTATTAAAGGATGTTCCAAAGGAATACCTGATGAATTCATTCTAAATGATCTTGCTTTTACATCACTTTCAACATTTGCTTTAATGATCTCAAAAGCTTTCTCGTTTGAGTAATGCTCGTTGGTTCTAACATCTACAACATAGGTACATGATGCTGGAATTACATTGTGTTGTTTTCCTGCATTAATCTGCGTAACAGTCATTTTAACCGGCCCAAGCATTTCTGATTCATTCTCGAATTGGAAAGTGTGAAACCACTCAATATCTTTCATGGCAAGACTTATGGCATTAACACCTTCGTTTCTGGCAGCATGTCCAGGAACTCCTATGGCTTCACAATCAAGCACCATTAGTCCTTTCTCAGCAATGGCCATCTCCATTAGGGTTGGCTCTCCAACGATACCAACATCAATTCTTCCAATTTCATCCTGAACCAACTCAAAACCATTCTTACCCGATATTTCCTCTTCTGCTGAAGCACAAAACACTCGGTTGTATTCCTGATCGGTTTCATCCAGCGCCAGGAAAGTTGCCATTAGTGATACCAAACAACCTCCTGCATCATTACTTCCCAATCCGTAAAGTTTTCCATCTACCACTTCAGGATTGTAAGGATCTTTGGTCCACTTTTCGTTTGGTTTTACGGTATCCAAATGAGAATTCATTAGCAAAACAGGTTTGCCTTCATTAAAATTCTTATTGAATACCCAAACATTATTCCCTTTTCTATACACTTTATATCCAAAGGCTGATAACTTCTTATTCATCACATCAGCAACAAGATTTTCCTCTTTGCTAAAGGATTGGATCGAAATCAGTTCTTTTAGTGTATTTAGGGCGATATCTGTGTATTTATCTAAATTCATTTTTCTTCTATTGAATAATCTGAGTTCCTGATGAATGATTGTTCGCCATCGAAACAAAATTGCCAATGATTACCTCTTCAACACCTTGTTTAAGTGCGTAAAAAGCATTTTCTGTTTTTGGCATCATTCCAGTATTAATGCTGCCATCTTTTACCATTTGTGCACACTGTTCTGCATTTAAAACAGGCATTACACTGCTGTCATCATCGGCATCCATTAAAACTCCTAATTTTTCGAAACTATATACTAACTTCACCTTGTAGAAACGGCTTAAAGCAGCAGCAACTTCGGTTGCAATGGTATCGGCGTTTGTATTTAGCAATTGCCCTTTGCCATCGTGAGTAATTGGCGCAATAACCAAAGTAGAGTTGCACTCAATCTGTTTGCACAAAGCCAGTGTATTCACCTTCGTGATATCACCTACAAAGCCAAAGTCAATTGTTGGATGATTACGCTTTTCTGCCAGAATTAAATCCTGATCGGCTCCGCACATTCCCATTGCATTTACGCCTCTGGCCTGAAGTGATGCTACAATATTCTTGTTCACCAATCCAGCATACACCATGGTAACCAGCTTTAGGTTTTCAGCATCAGTAATTCTTCTGCCATTCACCATTTTGGTTTTCACTCCAAGTTCTCCTGAAAGATCCGATGCCAGCTTTCCTCCTCCATGTACCAAAACCACTTTGCCACTCAAGTTTGAAAATGCATCCAGAAAGTCATTCAACTTATCTGGATCATCAATTACGTTTCCTCCAATTTTTACTACAGTTAGTTCGCTCATTTCTCTTTACAATTTGGGTTTTACTACTTTGCGTTAAGCCGCACAAGTGCTTGCTAAAACACAATTAAACGCTTTAATGAATTGGTCTGCCTCTTTCTTTGTAATCGAAAGTGGTGGCAACAAACGAAGTGTGTTCTGTCCTGAAGAACCGGTAAATATTCCATGTTCTTTTAGGAGCTTCGTTCTAATTTCCGACATGTTTGCTATGTCGATACCAATCATTAAGCCTTTCCCCCTTATTGCTTTAATTGCTTTATTCTCTTTTAAGTTTTCCATTAAATAATTCCCTATCTCAACAGAATTATCCAATAGTTTTTCTTCTTCAATAGCTTCCAGTACGGCTGTTGCAGCTGCACAAGCCAGGTGATTTCCTCCGAAGGTAGTTCCCAACATTCCTTTCCATGCCTTGATTTCCGGAGCTATCAGAACTCCTGCAATTGGAAAACCATTTCCCATCCCTTTTGCTGTGGTAATGATGTCTGGTTTTACACCTGAATACTGGTGGGCAAAGAACTTTCCGCTTCTTCCAAATCCTGATTGAATCTCATCCAAAATCAAGAGCGCACCATTCTGTTCGCATGCTGATTTTGTTGCTTTCAAGAAATCGACACTTGGTTCAAAAACACCATTAACACCTTGAATTCCTTCTATGATCACCGCTGAAACATCACCTTTTTCAAGCTCTTTTACCAGGCTCTCCGTATCATTCATTTCAACAAAAACCACATTGTGCTTTGCATTGAATTCAGATGATAATTTTGGATTGTCGGTAACCGAAAGAGCTCCCCCAGTTCTACCATGAAATGCTCCTTTAATCGAGATTATCTTTGATTTCTGATTGTGGAATGATGCTATTTTCAATGCATTCTCATTGGCTTCTGCTCCCGAGTTGCATAAGAACAGGTTGTAATCATCATATCCGCTAAGCTGGCCCAATTTACAGGCCAGTTTTTCTTGTAATTCATTCTTTACTGCATTTGAATAGAATCCTAAACAATGCAGTTGGTTTTCAATTCTAAACATGTAATGTGGATGAGAATGACCAATAGAGATCACTCCATGTCCACCATAAAAATCCATGTATTGATTTCCTTTGTCATCAGAAAGTTTCATGCCCTTTCCGTTAACAAGATTTATATCGTAACAACTATATACGTCGAATAATTTCATTTTTCTTTCCTCCTTTTAAAAACCTACGGGTTTTAAGCCTAAGCCTTCTTTTTCATTCAATCCAAACATGATGTTCATATTCTGAACAGCCTGCCCTGATGCTCCTTTTAGTAGATTATCAATTACCGAAACAATCATTAATTTGTTTCCATGCTTCTCAATGTATAACACGCATTTATTGGTGTTAACTACTTGTTTTACATCAGGAACAACATTCGATATGGTAACAAAAGGATGTTCTGAATAATAAGATTGATATTTCTCTTTCGCTTCTTCTAGGCTCCACTCACAATCCGTATAAATGGTCGCCATGATTCCCCTGCTAAAATTCCCTCTTACCGGAATAAAGTTGATGGCTTTTGAGTAATCAGGCTGCAGCTGATGTACAGATTCAGTAATTTCCGCCAGATGCTGATGCGTAAAGGCTTTGTAAACCGCTACATTGTTATTCTTCCAGCTAAAATGAGAAGTTACTGTTGGATTTTGTCCTGCTCCAGTCGATCCTGTTATTGCATTTACATGAATTTCTTCACTTAATTGCTTTTCTTCTGCCAATGGAAGTAATCCCAATTCAATGCAAGTAGCAAAACATCCTGGATTAGCAATTCTGCTAGCTGTTTCAATGCTTTCCTTATTCAATTCCGGTAATCCGTAAACAAAACCAGCATCATTATTTTTAGGTCTGTAATCGGTACTTAAATCAATAATATACAAATCATTCGGCAAGTTATTCTGCCCTAGGAAAGCTTTGGTTTTTCCATGCCCTGAACAAATAAATATTGCATCTACCGCTGAATAATAGGCCTCTCCAAAAATTAAATCTGTATCACCAAGTAAATCCTTGTGCACATCTGTAATTGGATGCCCGGCATGGCTCGTACTCTGTACAAAAGCAATATTTACCGTTGGGTGCCAAACTAATATGCGTAGCAATTCTCCTGCAGTATATCCTGCACCACCTATAATTCCAACATTCACCATCTTATTGCTTATTTACTGTATGATAAATCTTAAGAGAATTGGCCAAAATATTTGTGAAGCCTTTTACATCATCTGCTGTCCAACCTTCATTACTTTCGCCATACTGACCAAACAAATCAGACATTAGATCGTTAGGTGATTCAATACCTTCAACAAAGAACTGTTTTGGGCTCATATTAATGAAAACTGTACCATTCACATTCTTTTGTGAATCAACAAGGAAAGTCTCCATATTTCTCATTACCGGCTCTAAATACTGTGCTTCATGAAGCAACATGCCATAGAAGTTGGAAATTTGTTCTTTCCAGTACATTTGCCACTTGGTTAAAGTGTGCTTTTCCAAAGTCTCATGAGCTTTTATAATCATTAAAGGAGCTGCCGCTTCGAATGCTACTCTACCTTTGGTACCAATAATGGTATCACCTACGTGCATATCTCTTCCGATACCGAAGGCTGCACCAGCTGCTTCTATTTTTTGAATTGCCTCTAAAGCGTGTGCTACTTTTTCGCCGTTAACCGCTACCAATTCACCTTCCTTAAACTCAATGCTTAATTTCTCTGGCTCTGTTTTTACAACTTGCTTAGGGTAAGCTTCCTCAGGCAATGGTTGACTTGAGGTTAGGGTCTCTTTTCCTCCAATACTGGTTCCCCAAATCCCAGCATTAATGGAATACTTCATTTTCTCGAAGTTCGCATGAATACCATGATCTTTCAAGTACTGAATTTCAGTTTCTCTGCTTAATTCAAGATCTCTGGTTGGAGTAATAATTTCGGCATTTGGAGCCATAATTTTAAAAATCAAATCGAATCTGATTTGATCATTTCCTGCACCTGTACTCCCGTGTGCGATATAATCTGCATTAATGGAATGAGCATATTGAGCAATGGCCATTGCCTGAAAAGCTCTCTCTGAACTTACGGATAATGGGTATGTATTATTTTTAAGCACATTACCCATAATCATGTATTTGATACATTTTTCGTAGTATTCTTTTGTAATATCCAGCGATACGTGTTCAACAACTCCCAATTGCTTGGTTCTATCTTCAATTTCAGCCAGTTCTTCATCACTAAAACCACCCGTATTTCCTAATGCTGTGTACACTTCCATCCCCAACTCCTTAGAAAGGTAAAGTGCACAATATGTTGTATCTAATCCGCCGCTATATGCTAATACTACTTTTTTCTTATCTGTTGTCATTGTTTTCTCTTTTTAGATTGATTGAATTGTTTATTTGCTTTCGTTTGAATTGGGTGTACCATTTTTACTCGGATCGAATAACATCCCTGTACAAAGGCACATTTTCTTATCCGTTCTTTGCAGAATATCGTAGTTCACACAACTACTACATCCTTTCCAAAATGATTCATCAGTAGTTAACTCTGAGAATGTTACTGGTCTATAACCCAAATCCGAATTGATCTTCATTACAGGAAGACTGGTTGTTAAACCAAAGATTTTAGCCTGTGGATATCGCTTCCTCGACAACTTGAATGCTTCTGCTTTAATTAATCTTGCTAATCCTACTGCTCGGTATTCCGGATCAACAATTAAACCTGAATTGGCAACATATTTACCATGCTCCCAAGTTTCTATATAGCAGAATCCAATTACTTTTAAGTCATCAAAAGCAATGATAGCTTTCCCTTCCTGAATCTTTTGTACCAGGTACAAAGGATTTCTTTTTGCAATTCCGGTACCGCGTATTTTTGCGGCCCTTTCAATCATATCGCAAATTTCTGTTGCATAATCAATATGTCTTAAATCTGCTACAATGACACTTATTTTTTGCTCAACTTCCATTAATGTGTCTATCATTTGTTAGTCTCTAGGTTTCCCAAAATAAAGCTACACCAGTAAGGCATAACCACTTGTTATTAATATCAATAAAGAATGTTTCTTTTAATTTTCCGTTGTTTAAAATCCGAAACCATCGTCGTCGGAGTTCTAAGGAGTTGTTTGTTTTCATCTTATTTTGTTTTAATTATTTCACACAAAAAAAGCCTACCGCAGGAACGGTAAGCTTAATACAGTTTATTATATATCTGACAATCAGATACAGCAAGCTCATCCGTCCCTCCAGGGTAACAGTTACTTCGCAAGTGGCGTCTGCTTTCTGTATAGATTATACTTTTCATTTTTATATTCTTTAATTCAATTGCTTTCAAATAGTTCAAAAAAAAGGCTTACCGGGAAAACGGTAAGCCTTCTATATATTGTTCTTAATCATTGATTACACGACAATAAGACTAAATCCGCTTTCCCTAAAGGTGCGCTCATTCGTCGTCGTCGGATGTAAAACAATTGAATCATTTGGTTCTTCTTATTAAATAAATTTCAAAAAAAAACTTTCCGAATTGGAAAGCTTGGGAAAAAATCATACCAACACTTGTCCTTATCGTTAAAATAAAGATCTAAAAATGCGTCGTCGAATGATTAATACTTTTTCCATGCTTCTTTTGACTTGTTGGGTACAAAGATAAGTGCAAAAAAAATTAAAATCCTAATGAAAAAGTATTTTTTTACTACACCCCATATTTAAAACCTTTGCGTAAGAAAAATAGAAAATATTTTCAAAAGCCTCATTTAAATTCAAGGGTAAGCCTTTTATTATCCCATTTTGTAGAGGTTTTGGCTGAGAACACATTCAACTTCCAAATATAAATTAAGATACATTAGTCTTTTTTATGTTCTCACCCTTAGCTTAGTTAATGATTTTTAACACTTTAAATGTTGATTTTTTTCAAACCATTTATAAATTGCGCCGTAGAATTGCTTTAGTTGTCAAAAATTAAATAGTTGAAATCATTATGGAGTGGAAAAAAATTGTTGGATTTGTGTTGTTTGGTTTAGCTGTTGTTACTTTTATTCTTACTTTCTCTTTTCCTTTTATTCTTGCCGGAACTAAAAAAGTTGTTTTCTTTACTGCATCTGTTTACGTCTTAAATAAAGTATTCTTTTATTCTTCTTTGTATATTTTGGGTAAACAATTTATTACAAAGATTGGAAAATACCTTCCTAAATGGATTGAAAAGAAACTTCTTAAAATTTTAAAAGTTCAACCTGTTATTGAAACTGCAAAATAATGATAATATCCTTTTTAGGATATTTTTTTTGCTCAATCATCAAAACTTAACATTAATATAAAATTACCAAAATAGGTAATTTTAAAATGTTTCTTTATGGATATTTCGTAATCAACTGATTATCACGAAAACCTTTGCGAGAAAAAAATATGACATTTTTCAGGTTTTAAAACGTTTGCGAATAAATACTAAACAATAATAGTTGTTTTAAAGCATTTTTTTAAGCTATATTTGTTGCAACGGATTAGACAAGCTTAAATTTTTATCACTACATTTTCAGAATGTATTCTTAAAGACAGCGACAATCGGATTCATTGTGTCGCTACTGAATAACAGAGATAGTTGGGGACTTTCTCATTGCTCAGTGTCTTCAAAAAAGAAAAATCATGGCCTGGCTTCGCACTTAAATAATGCCTATGCGAAACCTAAGACCAAGTCGACAGGGTCTGTACGACCCGATGAATGAACATGACAATTGTGGAATTGGCTTTGTAGCCAATATTAAAGGAAAAAAATCGTACGAAATTATTACGCGCGGTCTGGAAGTTCTATGCAATATGGAACACAGAGGTGCTCGTGGAGCCGATAATGTAAGTGGAGATGGTGCAGGCATCTTGATGCAAGTGCCACACAGTTTTTATAAGAAAATTGGCATTAAACTTCCATTAGCCGGTAAGTATGGAACAGGACTCATTTTCTTACCACAGGACGAAACAGAGGAGAAATTTTGTATTGAAGTCTTAATTCAAATTCTGGAAGAAGAGGGATTGGAATTTCTTCAATTACGTGATGTCCCAACAGACACTAACGCAATTGGGGTAATTGCAAGACAATCGGAACCCGTAATTAAACAAATCTTTATTGGTGGAAACTACGAACAAGATGACTTAGAACGTCGTTTGTATCTTGCCAGAAAACAAGCCGAGAGCTATGTTAGAGCTACCAAGATGAAAGAAAAAGAGATGTTTTACATCCCAAGCTTATCATCTAAGGTAATTGTTTACAAAGGAATGTTTGCCAGCGATCAACTTGGAAAGTATTTTGGCGATTTGCAGGATCCAAGAATGGAATCGGCCATTGCCATGGTACACTCCAGATTTAGCACCAACACCTTCCCTTCATGGGATTTGGCGCAACCTTTCCGCATTGTTGCTCATAACGGAGAGATTAATACCATTAAAGGTAACCGTTTATGGATGCAGGCTCGTGAATCTCTTTTAAAGTCGGAACTTTATGGAGAAGACATAAAAAAACTATTCCCAGTTGTAGAGCCAAACAAAAGTGATTCTGCTTCATTCGATAATGTTCTGGAATTCCTTTTCTTAACAGGTAGAAGTTTACCTCATGCCTTAAGTATGATGGTGCCTGAATCGTGGAATGAAAAGAATCCAATTCCAGATAGTTTAAAGGCCTTTTATGAGTATCATTCAACCTTTATGGAACCTTGGGATGGTCCTGCATCTTTGGTATTCTCAGATGGTAGATATATTGGAGGTACCTTGGATAGAAACGGATTGCGTCCATCTCGTTATGTCATTACTCAGGATGATATGATTGTAATGGGCTCGGAAGTTGGTATCCAAAATTTTAAAGCAGAAGAAATCAAGGAGAAAGGAAGATTGCGTCCTGGAAAGCTATTATTGGTAGATACTCAATTGGGTATTATCATTCCTGATCAGGAGGTAAAATCACAATTGACTTATAGAAATCCTTATCAAAATTGGCTAAAAGAGAACAGATTGGATCTTAAGGCAATTCCTGTTGAAAAAAGAGTACCATCGGACATCGGGGATCATTTCGAAGTTTGCAAGGATGTATTTGGTTATTCCAAAGAGGATTTTGAGCGCATTATTTTGCCTATGGCTACAGGCGGTCAAGAACCCGTTGGCTCAATGGGTAATGACTCCCCTATTCCAGCCTTATCAGAAAAACCTCATTTGCTTTTTAACTATTTCCGTCAGCTTTTTGCACAGGTAACCAATCCACCGATTGATTCTATTCGTGAGAATCTGGTAATGGATTTGACCAACTATATTGGAGCGGTTCAAAAGAATCTGTTAGATGAGACACCACAGCATTGTAAGTTGATTCGATTCAAGAGTCCATTGATTACGAATACAGACCTTGGAAAAATCAAGAAGTTGAGACATGAGGAATTTAGACATGCAACGCTTGATATGCTTTTCAAGGCTGCCGATAATGGTCAAGGTCTTGAATATGCTTTGGATTCCCTTTGTAAGCTTGCAGAAAAGGCTGTAGATGATAAAAAGAACTATATCATCCTTACCGATAGAAATGTAAGCAAAACAATGGCTCCTATTCCTGTTTTGTTAGCTGTTGCTGCTGTTCATCACCACTTGATCAAGAAGCGAAAGAGAATGCAAATTGGTTTGGTTGTTGAAACAGGAGAAGCTCGTGAGGTAAATCATTTCGCGCTATTAATTGCTTATGGTGCCAGTGTTATCAACCCATACATGAGTTATGCCGTAATTGATAAGCTTGTAAAAGAAGGTAGAATTAGCTTAGAATATAAGTCAGCTCGTAAAAACTATATCAAATCTGTGGACAAAGGATTACTTAAAGTGATGTCGAAGATGGGTATCTCGACTATTGGAAGTTACTTGGGAGCACAAATTTATGAGGCTTTAGGTATCAGTAATGAAGTAATTAATAAGTATTTTACAGGTACTGCATCAAGAATTGGTGGAGTTGGTTTAAAGGAGATCTCTGAAGAGATGCTATGTCATCATAAGAAAGCATTTACTGAGAAAGATCCTTTTGAAAATCAGGATTTATTAACCACCAATGGAAGTATTCATTACCGCAAAAACGGTGAGAAACACAGTTGGAATCCAGAATCGATTGGTTTATTACAATGGTCGACAAGAACAAACAACTATGCCAAATACAAAGAGTATTCGAAATTAGTTGATGCAGAAACCAGAAATCCAAACTTCTTGCGCGGATATTTCGATTTCAAATCAAATCCTATTGATATTTCTGAGGTTGAGCCTGTAGAAAATATCATGAAGCGATTCTGTACCGGTGCAATGTCTTACGGATCTATTTCAAAAGAAGCACACGAGGCATTGGCAATCGCCATGAATCAGATCGGTGGTAGAAGTAACACTGGTGAAGGTGGAGAAAGTGCCAAAAGGTTCTTCTCCAGCGCACGCAGCTCTATCAAGCAAATTGCTTCTGGTCGATTTGGTGTGAATACTGGCTATTTGGTGAATGCTGATGAGCTACAAATTAAGGTAGCACAAGGTGCAAAACCAGGCGAAGGAGGACAGTTACCGGGCTTTAAGGTGGATAAGATAATTGCCAAGTTGAGAAATTCAACACCGGGAATTACGTTGATCTCTCCTCCTCCACATCACGATATTTATTCAATTGAGGATTTGGCACAGTTGATCTACGATTTAAAAAATGTGAATCCAACAGCATGTGTAAGTGTGAAATTAGTATCTGAAAACGGTGTTGGTACAGTTGCTGCTGGTGTTGCCAAAGCCAACGCTGATTTAATTGTAATTAGCGGTGCCGAAGGTGGTACAGGTGCAAGTCCATTGAGTTCCATTAAAAATGCAGGTTTACCTGTAGAACTAGGGCTAGCTGAAGCTCAGCAGACATTGGTACTTAACGGCCTTAGAGGAAGAATTAAACTACAAACCGATGGCCAGCTGAAAACAGGTAGAGATATCATTTCTATGGCTTTATTAGGAGCTGAAGAGTTTGGTTTTGCCACAAGTACTCTGGTAGTTTTAGGTTGTGTAATGATGCGTAAGTGTCACCTAAATACTTGTCCTGTGGGAATTGCAACTCAAAATAAAGAGTTAAGAGAAAAATTCCTTGGACGCTCGGAATGGGTAGTAAACTTCTTCACTTTCCTTGCAGAGGAATGTAGAGAGTTAATGGCTGAGCTTGGAGTTCGCAAGTTTGATGATTTGGTTGGTAGATCAGATCTATTGGTAAAACGTAAGGATATCAAGAAATGGAAAGCAGATACAGTTGACATTCAAAACTTATTACACTTACCAGAAACTGATGGACATGAATTGTGTGGTGTTAATGCTACAATTAAATCGATTGGCGAGGTATTGGATCATGAACTAATCAAACAAGCTGAAAAGGCCTTACATGATGGTGAAAAAGTATGGATTGATTCGAAAATTAAGAATACAGATCGTACAACCGGTGCCATGTTATCAGGTAAAGTTGCGGCTTTAAAACCAAAACGAGAATTAGAAGAGGACACCATATATTGTCGATTTAGAGGTTCAGCAGGACAAAGTTTTGGAGCATTCCTTGAGAAAGGTGTGACATTTAAACTGGAAGGTGATTCAAATGACTATTTCGGAAAGGGTCTTTCGGGTGGTAAAATCGTGGTTCAACCACCAAACAAAACTACGTTTAAACCTGAAAAGCAGATTATCATTGGTAATACTGCTTTGTATGGGGCAACAAATGGTGAAGCCTACATTAGAGGTATGGCAGGAGAACGTTTCTGTGTGAGAAACTCTGGTGCGAAAGCTGTGGTTGAAGGCGTTGGGGATCATGGTTGCGAATACATGACTGGTGGTCGTGTAGTGATCTTGGGACCTACTGGTAGAAACTTTGCCGCAGGTATGAGTGGTGGTATTGCCTATGTTCTGAATATGGAAGGACAATTGGATTATTTTTGTAATCAAAGCTTAGTATCTCTTGAACCAGTAGAAAATCTGCAAGATATACATGAGCTTCAAGGCTTGATACATCAACATTTACTTCTAACTCAAAGTAGTGTTGCCTCTAATGTTTTAACTCATTGGGATGAATATCTTCCTCATTTCGTTAAGGTAATTCCTTACGAATACAAGAAAGTATTGGAAGAGAAGAAACTGATGAAGATTCGTCGCAAGCTGAAGCAGGCACAATCACAAACAGAGGTACATGAGTAAATCAATAAACAGAGAACAGTTATCAATGAACTATATTGTTTTACAGATTGATAACTGTTGACTGATAACTGTAAATTGAAAGATTATGGGAAATCCGAAAGGTTTTTTAGAGATAAAAAGAAAAGAGGCCGGTTATCGTCCGGTAAGAGATAGAATTGGAGATTTTGGAGAAGTAGAACAAACTTTGAACTTGGAAGACAGAATTGATCAGGCATCAAGATGTATGGATTGTGGCATTCCTTTCTGTCACTGGGCTTGTCCAACCTCAAGTAAAATACCTGAATGGCAGGATGCAATTTATAGAGAGAATTGGGAAGAAGCAGCTCAGATTCTTCAGTCCACCAATAGTTTTCCTGAGTTTACAGGAAGAGTATGCCCTGCTCCATGTGAAAAATCATGTGTGCTGTCATTGCATAATTCACCGGTTACCATTCGCGAAAATGAAGCATCTGTAATTGAAAAGGCATTTGATTACGGATATATCAAAGCTAGACCTGTTGCCAAAAGAACAGGTAAAAAAGTAGCGATTATAGGATCTGGTCCTGCAGGTTTGTCCGTAGCCGATCTTTTAAACCAAGCCGGACACAGCGTAACAGTGTTCGAAAGAGATGATGCCATTGGTGGTTTGCTAAGATATGGTATTCCCGATTTTAAACTCGACAAACATGTTATTGATAGAAGATTGGAATTGTTTGTTGAAGAGGGAATTGAATTTAAAACCAATCAAGATATTGGTGTAAATGTATCATTCGCTGACTTGGAAAAGGAATACGATGCCATTTGTCTTGCAATTGGAGCAATGAAACCACGTGACTTACCTATCGAAGGCCGTGATTTAAGCGGAATTCATTTTGCTATGGACTTTCTAAAACAACAAAACAAAGTGGTTCGTGGTGATGAATTTAGCAAGCAGGAAAGAATCTCTGCTAAAGGTAAAAATGTGGTAGTAATTGGCGGTGGTGATACAGGTTCTGACTGTGTGGGGACATCAGTACGCCAAAAGGCAAAATCGGTACTTCAAATTGAATTGTTACCTAAGCCACCAGCAGAAAGAGAGGAACACAATCCTTGGCCTTACTGGCCAAACACTTTAAGAACCTCAAGTCTCATTTGGAAGGATGTAAAAGACGTTGGTCTTTGAGTTCGAAGCAATTTAAAGGAGAAAATGGACAAGTTAATCAACTTGAAATTGTACAAATTGAATGGACAAAAGATGCCCATGGACAATTTCAGATGAAAGAGATTCCAGGTACAGAAGAAACAATTGATGCGGACTTGGTTCTATTGGCAATGGGCTTTGTTCATCCGATACACGAAGGATTGGTAAGTGAATTGGGTTTAGATTTGGATGCAAGAGGTAATATTAAAACCGATATCCAAGGCAAAACTTCTAACTCAAAGATTTTTTGTTGTGGTGATGCCACTACTGGTGCAAGCCTTGTAGTACGTGCTTTGGATAGCGGCAGAAAAACTGCATATTCAATTCATAAGTATCTAAGAAAGTAGAAAATATACAATAAGCCCACACAAAGCATAGGCAGTTGAGTTTAGGAACCGATAGGTAACAAATCATTAACTATCGGTTCTTTTTTTAGATTACTTCTGCTAATCATGGATAACTAACCTGTAAAATGCCAATGGTCAATTCTTGATTCAATTGCTATTTATCTTACCTTTGGATTTCAATTTCCTGATATGAGCAAGAAAGACTTAAAAGAATACATTCATCACCTCACTAAAGAACAATTACAAGATCAAATAATTGATTTGTATACCAGATTCAAAGATGTTAAGGAGTTTTATGATTTTGCTTTTAATCCCAAGGAAAACAAACTGATGGAGGAATGTAAATTCAAGATCTCCAAAGAATATTTTCCTGTTAATGGCAGAAAAGCAAAAATGAGACGCTCTGTTGCTCAGAGCTACATCAGGCACTTTAAAAGATTAGGTGTAGATTCTTCCTTAATTGCTGATATCATGCTCTACAATATTGAAGTGGCTCAAACCTATACAACCGAACAATTTATCAAGCAGGAATCATTCTATAAAAGCATGCTTAAATCATTTCAGGAGGCCGTGAAATACATTCGTGACAATAGTCTGGATAATGAGTTTAAGGCTCGATTGAATAAGATCGTTGATGAATCGATAGATCAAAACTGGATGAACAGCAAAGGATTTATGATGGCTTACAAATAATTAATCTTCAATTAAATCATTTATAATTTCCTTTACGAATCGAACCTCTCTAATTGCACCAATTGCTGGTCCTGCACACCATACATTGTCATATCCTGCTTTGAATGCGGATTGCTGAACTTTCCTCATTCCTTTCCATGCCAATATCATTTTAGCATACTTCTTCAATTGCGGACTATTATGAATCATCCATTCCAGAATATTTTCCTTTGTTCCTATTTTTTGTACATATGGAGTGTTGATAACGGTTAGTGGAGATCCTGTTAGCTTTGTAATTTTTATAATATCATCTGAACCAAAATTTACAAGAGCCTGTTTGTATTCATTACTCACAGGAGACTCATGACTGGCAATAAAAATGGTTCCTACAGATACTCCTGCAGCACCACATTCGATTATAGATTTAATATCATTGCAATTGGTTACCCCACCAGCTGAAATGATAGGAATATTTATTTCTGCTCTTAATTGTTGAATCAAATCTACAGCTTTTATACTACCACAATGTCCACCTGCATCAGAATTAACGGCAATTACAGCATCAGCGCCAAGTTGTTCTACTTTCTGTGCATACTTCACATCAACCACGTCGCAAAATACTTTAATGCCTAAAGGTTTGCATTTTTCAATTACTTCACGCGGACTCCCTAAGGAAGTGATGATATAATCCACTTTAAGATCGAGAAGCGTTAAGAGTTGTTTTCGGTATTTCGGATTGGACTTATTGACAATTAAATTAAATCCAAAAGCTTTATCATTGCTATTTCTGATTGTATATATAGCATTACGCAGTTCCTTGTCAGTCCTATAATTGTGTGCAGGTATTGCACCAGTACAGCCCATTTCCAAGGCTGCAATAATCATATCAGTATTCGACACCAAAAACATAGGTGCCATCAGAATAGGATGTTTGATGTTCAGAATTTGAGAAAGTGTTTTTGCTGTCATATCCTTAAGATACGAAATCCAACTAATCCAATAAACAAAAAAAAGACTTCCAGAATGGAAGCCTTAACTGTCTTATTTCTTCATAACAAAAGAAATAGGGATATGCAATCTTTTGCACCAGGAAGCTTCGGAGTGGTTCTCTCCTTCAAATTCCATTGTAATCCAGTTCTCTTTTGAGTATCCTTTCTGTCTCATGATTTTATCTACCTCCATCTGTAATGGTTTGTATAAGCTATCAAGGGTTTCCGTTCCATAATCAAAATAGATTTTGTGATTTTCCGGAGAAGGTAGATTGTTTTTCAGGTAAGAATAAAAGGCTTCTGGAATTTTGTTATCACTTATTTTAGTATCACCTGGCCAATGAGTAGATATACAAGCCGCAGCCTCAAATACATCAGGATATTCACAAATGGCATACATCGAAATTAATCCTCCCATGCTGGAACCTGCTATATATGTATTGGCTTTATCGGTTTTTACAGAAAAATTCTTGTCGATAAAGGGTTTTAATTCTTTGGTTAGAAACTTTAGGTATTCGTCTGCTCTCAAATCTCCCAATAAAGTATCTTTCAACTGTTTTTCCAATTCCAAGGGTAAATAGCTGGCCGCTTTTTCAGGAAAATAATCACTGTGACGATATTTACCTCCATTCCAAACTCCAACAACAATGCAATCTTCTATAATTCCCTCATTAATTAGTTTAGAAACCACTTCATCAACCATCCATTCCTGTTTGTTCCAACTTTTAGTTGCATCATATAGCATCTGACCATCGTGCATGTATAAAACCGCATACTTTTTATCCGCTGTATATCCGTCTGGCAACCAAACATCAACATTTCTAGGAACTATATATTTTGACTCAAAGTTTTCAAACCTTTTTATGGTTCCGCTCGCAACTTCAGGCAATTGTGCATTGGTCGATAATGAAAAACACAAACAGACTAACAATAAAATCCTCATATCAACAAGTATTAATTTAGTATCAGAAACCCAATTTGAACAGGAATAAGCAGATTTACAAATTTTAAGTACAAATGCATTGATTCAGCATACAAACTACCAGAATAAGCCATAAAGAGCTTTGAGAGATATACAAAAAAAAAGGACCAACTATCGTTGATCCTTTTCGTTCGAGTGCGGATGAAGGGACTCGAACCCCCACGCCCGAAGGCACTAGATCCTAAGTCTAGCGCGGCTACCAATTACGCCACATCCGCCTTGCGTTTGATTGCGATGCAAATATGGTGGATTTTTTCTTTACTACAAAATATTCTGATAAAAAAATATCGCCACACTCCCCTATTTTAGGGCTATTCAATACTAAACTACCTGATAAACAAGTAAATTATATGACATTATTTTTTCAAAAAAAATAGCCGAAGTGTAAACTTCGGCTATTCATATAAACAATGAAAACTTATGAAAAAATTATTATTGATTTTTAGATAATAACTTTAGTATTAAAAAGCCCGTTATTCCGGAGAAGAAAGAGGCAATTAAGACTGCTAATTTTGCCAAACTCAATACTTCACCATCCGTAAATGCCAATTGAGAAACAAAAAACGACATTGTAAATCCTATTCCTCCCAGGAAACCAATCCCAAGTATTTGTGACCAACATATTTCACTTGGCTTTTGTGCCAACTTCATTTTAACTCCAATCCATGAAAACAGGAATATTCCCAACGGTTTACCTACAAAAAGCCCTGCAATAATTCCAATGGATATGGGTTCAAATACTCTACTTGTTAATTCTGTATCAATTATTACCCCGGCATTTGCAAATGCAAACAAAGGAACAATTAAGTAGGCTACCCATGGATGGAACGAATGTTCCAATCTTTGCAGTGGTGATATCACTTTTATACAAATACTCTCAATAGAACTAACTGAAGACTGTATGAATTTCTCGTTTGGCTTCTTTGAAAGCTTAGATATTTTTGTTTCCAGGTTTTCCAATAACTCTTGATTTGAACCAATAAATTCGAATAGATTTTTACTCGCTCGTGCTGGAATTGTAAGAGCCAATAGAATTCCTGCCAAAGTAGCATGCACTCCCGATTTTAAAAGTACATACCAAAGAAATACTCCAAAAATCAAGTAAACCGGTATATTTCTAATTTTAAGATAATTAAAAAACCATAGCACGGCATAAATTCCACCGCCGTATAATAAATATATCCAATCTATTTCGCTGGTATAATACAATGCTATTACTATTACAGCTCCAATATCATCTACAATAGCTATGGAAGTTAGCAACAATTTAAGCGAAATTGGAATTCGTTTGCCCAGTAGAATCAGAATACCTAACGCAAATGCAATATCTGTTGCCATTGGCACTCCCCATCCATGTGTTCCAGACCCTTGTGTATTAAAACTTACATATATTAATGCTGGAATTAACATCCCACCAATAGCTGCAAAAATTGGCAAACTTGCTTTCTTAATCGATGATAATCCACCGGTTAATAGTTCTCTTTTGATTTCTAACCCAACCACAAAAAAGAAAACTGCCATTAAACCATCATTGATCCAATGCAGGAAAGACTTTTTTAGACTCCAATCACCGAACTGAACTCCAAAATAATTGCTCCAATAAGCAATAAAAGATTCTCCTATGGCAGAATTGGCCAATACCAAAGCCATAACGGTAAAAAACATTAAAACAATACCACTAAACGCTTCTAATCGTACGAATTCAACCAAAGGATCTTTAATCCTATGAAATAATTTTTGCTTTTTTAAAAATTGAATCATCTTTCCCTAAAATTTAATACTAATACCGAATGGTATTTAATCCCAAAAGCTTTCAGGATTAAAATATAAATGTTGTAACAATATCGTTATCCAATCAAATGGATTGCGAAAATATCAAGCAGAGATGGCAATTACAATGGGGTTTTCCCTACTTCACACCCAATCTGGAAGAATAACAATTGAGGTCAATCAATTGTTCTATAATAAAAAATATAGTTAAGCCTAAAATTTAATGATTTGGTGCTTAAATGCATAAATTACCAAATTAACAGTATTAAAGGTTCCCGTTTTTTGAAACAAACTGCTTTTGTGTTTTTCAATGGTTTTAATACTTAAAAAAGTAGCCTCGGCAATTTGCTTGTTGGCATAACCTTTACAAATTAGCTCCAATACTTCTTTTTCTCTTTCTGTAAATTCAGGCAAATTATCTTTCTTCTCTTTCTTTTTGCGAAGCATGTTCAACTTACCCGATAATAGACTTACAATTTCATCAGAAAAATAATTTCCTCCTTCATATACCTTCACAATCGCCTTTTCGAACTCTTCAATCTCAGCACTTTTTAGCATATACCCTTCAACACCAGCCATTAACATTTGTTCAAGATAATCATCATCAAGAAATGTGGTTAAGGCAATAATCTTTAGATCCGGATACATTTCAAGAGCTTTCTGACTTGCCTCTACCCCGTCAAGCTGTGGCATATTGATGTCCATAAAAATAATATCGGCCTGTTGATCAGTAATTAATGAAAGAAACTCATTTCCATTTGAAGCTTCGGCGATGACTTCCACAAAAGAAAAGCTCTGTAGAAGCATACGAAATCCATCTCTAAATATCTTGTGATCGTCAACCAGTATTATTCTTATTTTATCCATCTATTTTTGATTTGATTTACTCAGTGCAAATTGAATTTTTATCTTAAACCCTTTATCCTTTGAAGTTTGTATTTGATAGGTTCCATTAATGGATTCAACTCGCTCAATAATATTTTGCAACCCCATGCCTTTTCCATCTATGGTTTTCAACCTCTCTAAATCAAAGCCAACACCGTTGTCGGAGTATTGTAATACCAAAATGTTTTCGCCAGATAGTTTTATTTGAATATCTGTGGCCTTTGCATGTTTTAAGGTATTATTTATCAACTCGCTGCATATGCGATAAATCACCACTTGTGTACTTTGAAGCGGTTGCCCTTTAAAGTCATTTACATGCAAGGTAACATCCACATTATCAAGATTGTTGATTTTATCCACCAGGCGTTGCAGGGATTCCTGAAGGTTGTACCTGTTTAAAACAGAAGGATTCAGGTTATTAATAACTTCAGATACCGTATCAAGCGCTTGTTTTGACAGCTGGTTGATTTGTCGTACTTTATCCAGGGAGTTTTTGTTATCTATTAACTCTTTTCCAAGCATTTTACCATACAATCCGATACTGGAAAGTAAGGCTCCAAGCCCATCATGCAGCTCTCTGGCGATTCTTTTTCTTTCGCGCTGCTCCACTGTCATCGTGTTGCGTACCAATTGCAAATGAGCATTGGTTAAAGAATTCATTAAACGAATCACCAGAAACAAACTACCTAAAAGTAGGATCAGTATAAAAGCAAGTAGGAAAAAGATATTTCGCTTAAACTTTTGGTTGGTTTGATAAATGTAAAGGTGCAAGGCTTTCTCGTAATTTGCGAAAGTTTTTGTAAACGCACTAACACTTTGTTTAAGATTTTTACCTTGCGATGGAACCTGATCATTTCTAACTATTGAATCAAAATCAAGAATTGAACTCTTTACTTCCATTAGTGCAATCATGAAATTGCTATTCTCGCTTGTGTTGAATTCAAATTTTTTGGAAGCAATAATTTGAATATTTTCGATATTCTGATAGACTTTGGCAAATAGAGAATCGATAGCGAAGGATATTGTAGAATTTGTGTCCTCCTGGTAATCGCCATACTTGATTCGAATATCATATACCTTGTTTCAATCTTTTCTGAATTTTCAACCAATGCAATATGCTCATTATCCAGATCAGAGCTACGATCTAAAATATATAAAATAGCAGCTATGGCAATAAGACTGAAACCTATTAAAATCAGGGCAATCTTTTGCTTTACAAAAAACCTTCTATTCATTGAAAAATATATCCAGAATTACATTTAAGTCAAATCTACTAAATATTTTATTGTAATAAATAGTTGGCAAGAAGTTATCGTCACATTTTAATCCAAGTGATCAGAAAGGAAAGCTTCCAAAAACTAACTATGGTTTCACTATCTCAATGCCCTATTGGAAGCTTTCCGAAGAAAATCATTCGTATATCCCCTAATAATCAATTATAATTTATGATTTTCCTTTCTGATCTGCTTTGGTTGGTTTGTGAATGTATATTTGTAACTACCACTTAAATGCTTTATTTGATATTCTATCTGAGAGAACCACTTGCTTGCTGTTCATCATTAGCAAATTGGAAACAAATCCTTCATCTTTTACTCCCAGACTAAAAATTGGTCGGCTTGAACTCTGTAAGAAATCACTCAATAGTCTTTCGCTTGGTGAATTGCTAAACATTAAATCCTGAAAACCCTGAACCAATAGTAAATCGGCTTGTGTTTTTTTTGCAGATTCAATCAAAACATCACTCCTGGTATTGCTTTCTTTCTCCACAACTTCCACCGAACACTTTACCCCTTCATTCTCGATCAGGTGCTGCATAATTTGGGTTTTCTTATAAGCTAAACTTCTTTTAAGCTCAATATTAACGGTTAATGCAGCAAGCAATTTTATTTTCGCATTGAATGTTTTTCCCAGCAGTATCGACCAGTTCACCAAATCTCGCGATTGTCTTGAAGTATCTACCGGAACCAACACATTTCTAATGCCACTTCCTGTCCACCTGTCATTTACGCTCATAATCGGACATCTCGACGCTCGTATAATCTGGTTTACACTATTGCTATTGTATCTTTCGGCCAAACCATCAATTCGGTTGCTTCTGTTTAAAATGACCAAATTGAAAGATTCGGAATCTATTATACTTTTGATTATTTGTACATGATTACCCACTTCAACTCTAAGATTCACATCTTCTGGTATTCTTCCCCTAAAATGCGTTTTTGCAAAGCGTATTAAGCGCACCATTCCTCTTCCCTGAAGGCTGTTTTTTAGACTTGGCTGAAATACATTAGATAAACCTCCCACCTTCTGAACCACGTGCAACAATGTAATTTCAGCTCCAAACTGTTTCCTAAAAAACAAAGCTTGTTTAAAAGCTGTAGTACTTTCAACAGCTAAACTTACTGGCACCAATATCCGATTGAATCTATTTGCTTTCATCCTCACCCACTTTTAAAAGTTATCAACAGTTATTCCCTTACTCTTAACAAACCACTTATCGAAATAGCTAATAAGATTTTTCTCTTCGCACTTTACTTTCTTATCATTATATATCCATAACACACAATCATTTCTGTTTAGTTCCAGTTTATGATCTTTTGAAAGATTTTCGAACCTTACAGAGGCATTAGAACAAGCTGATGAATACGCTTTCACCAAATTTGCCTTATCATGAATCGAAATGTCATTTATACTTAAACCTACATGAACATCGCATTTCTGAGTCATGCAGATTTTTTGCAATGGACCAAGAATCGCTTCCGAAATTTCTGAATTCGAATTGCTGATACAAATACTCTTTACACTTCCTGCTGACTTACAATTTTGTAACACATAAAGCGGTTGTTTAACCGAAGTAAGAATGTTTTTAAACCTCGGATTGCGCTGTAAATCATTGTAAAAATCATTTAAAGCAAACACCACCTGCCAGGAATACTGTTTATACATTTCAGTATTAAAAAAATCAGTCAATTCACCTTCGTATGATAACAACTCTATATCTGCAGCATCCAAATGATAATTCTTGACTGCATCTGCTTTTAAAGCTTTTAATTCCCGATCAGAAATATCTTTTAAGATAGGAGCCAAATCTCTTACCATTGATGCTCCATATGACGGTTTTTGCCATGTTTGAATAAAATATATCTTTGAACCTTTATTGTAAAGATATTTCATAGCAAAATCTATTGCAGAATGATTTCCTTCTGAGAAATCTGCCAGTATCAATATTTTGTTGTTATGGTTCCTGTTCATCATCGCATTCTGTTTTGACACAAAGATATGACGGTGTGCAAAGCTGCGAAACAGGCGTAATCCTAAATCGTATGGGGGCTTTCCCTACTTGTTAAAGTTTCATAATTTTCGTTCTCAAACAGCTTGTTGTATATCTATTTTTAATACTTTTGCCTATCATGTTATCGAAAATGAAAGAGAAATCAATATTTGTTATGCTAGTTAGTTTACTAGTAGTATTGGCTACCATGCTGAATTCAATTGATATTCAGCAGGAGACTTCTTTTTCTTTTAGCATGGAAAATTGTTCCGATTTACAAGATACATCTTCTGATTATGAAGAGATGGACACCGAAGAGTTTGATGAGTTTTCGAGATGTAATTTTACTTTCTTTGCGAATGTAATTCTTCAGGAACATTTATATGAGTGTCAAAAATCCAGCACCAAAGTCTTTCGATTAATTACACCGCCACCTCAGGTGTAAACCAGCGCTTCATCTTATTTATTGCCATTTATAGCTCATCAATTCAATGAGTTAGGTAGTTCATGTTTAATTTTTAGATCTCTTGCATTCGGTGCAAGAATTACAGTTGTTTTATGAAATTACAACCAAGCAAAAAGAGCCGTAAACCAAGACTTGTGCTCTTACACCAGTACTATTCATATACTGGATTTTATAATTTTATCATTTCAAATCTTAAGAAAGCAATTCTTCCATTACTTCTGATTGTGGGATTGTTGTTCTTTCTGGAATACTATGTACTCGATTTTGAGAACCTCTTCTATACAACTACTAAGGATTTGCCTACCATTGGCCTTTTAAGCGTATTCTTTGTTTCAGAATCTTTACTTGGATTAATTCCACCAGAACTGTTTATTGCATGGGTTAAAACCCTTCCTAGCCCAATTGTTTACCTGTCGATATTGGCGCTTCTATCCTATTTGGGTGGTTGTGTTTCCTATGGCATTGGACGATTGGTTTTGCGCATTCCAAGTCTGAAAAACTGGATTGAAGTAAAAATAGGCAAGCACATTCAAAATATTAGAAAATGGGGCGGTTTTCTGATTATTGTAGGAGCATTACTGCCAATCCCATTCTCCATTGTAAGTATTGCTTCTGGAATTATCCGATTTAGCTTTAAAAAGTACTTGTTCTATGGATTATTCCGCTTTCTGCGATTCTATATATTTGCGATTGCCATATTTCGATTAATGAGCTAATCAGGGAGCAATGAACAATTATCAATTAATAGTGAGCAGCAAGCTATAAAAAGAGTACAAGAAAAAGTCCTTTTTAGGGGATGTAGGGATAGAATAAAAAAAAGCCTGTTTTTAAACTGATGCTTAGCTGTAAATTATATTTGTAGATACGGTGTAAATGCCGTATTTACAAAATCAATTTGTGAACTTTTCTTTACACGCTTATCAAGTATATAAAGCAGCCTGAAACATCACAGCGGAATCATGGATATAAAAACATTCATGATTCAAGGGAAAACGCCCAGTAATGAAAGTTTTTCATACTTGGTGGTTTTGTTATGTGTGAAAGTGAATAGCGAATTACATGAAAGTGTTTTATCGCATTGACTTTTCAATTTTACAACTTTTCCACTTTTCACCATTCAAACTTTTCAAGACTTTCAGAAAACAAAAAAGGACCAACTTTCGTTGATCCTTTTCGTTCGAGTGCGGATGAAGGGACTCGAACCCCCACGCCCGAAGGCACTAGATCCTAAGTCTAGCGCGGCTACCAATTACGCCACATCCGCCTTGCGTTTGATTGCGGTGCAAATATGAGTATTTTTTCTTTTCCCACAAAATTCTTTTGGCTAAAAAATCTCGCCAAACCCTTTGAAAATGGAAGATTCAGCCACAACACACTGATTTTCAAACGAAGATTTTTTATGAAAAAATTCACTTTAATTAGTCAATTGGCTTCATCACAAAAACACCATAGCACTCGTGATGATCGTAGCTGTGACCTACAATTTGGTCTTGAGAATTCAAGATGCCTTCCCAGGTATCCAAATGATATTCAAACTGCTTTTCACAATCTAAAAGCTCCACATTTGTACCTGTTACGCTAAAGTTGGCGCCATCGAAACTTCCTTCCACATCTTGCTGAACACGAAAAGGAGTTTCTCCTTCTATTCGTTCGGTATAAACTACAATCCCGGTAAGCTTCTCTCCTTCTTGGGTAAATTCGGCAAAACCTTCATCGGTACCAAATCCAAAATCTTCGTTAAACGACCAACGTCCTGTAATGTTCTTCATCAATTTGAGGTATTTAATAAATGAGAAACAAAAGTAGGAAACATTATTTAGTTTAGACTAAAATCAATCTCAAGTTTCGACATGTTGATAATATTTGTATCGAGCTGTAATAGACAAAGTCTTTTTAAATCTTCTAATTCACCAGAGTGCAACATGAAATTACAGCTACCACTCCCAATAGGGATTACAATTTTTCTTTGATAAGGCGAATGAGCATTCTGCTTTACCACCGACGCAATATTAATATCTTGAAGATATTCTGCAAACTGATAATATTTATCCTTACTCGGAAAGTTGATATTTATATTATTGAATTCCAAATGGATTGACTTGCAGGAATCACATTTAAATAAACAGCCATTAGACGTTCTGTTGTATATCATACTGTTTTTTATTTAGATTAATTACACAAATTAACCGTAAAATTGCAGCTTTAACAATACCAATATGTTGGGATATTTTAAAATCCAAACC
>NZ_BAZX01000021.1 GCF_001310955.1 Marinifilum fragile JCM 15579 | reverse complement strand
CCTAATATTATATTTTTAATTAGCTTTCTATTTAACTTATCATTATAGATTAAAAACTAACATTTACTGAGAAAGAATAGGAACGTGGTATAGGTAAGTATGTATTCCCAAAAGACACATTTGCACTGTTAGAAGCAGCATAACTTCTTGCAGTACCGGTGGCCTCAGGATCCTGACCTTTCAATTTGGAATTTTTCCAAACATGCAAATTACTTCCCTGCAATGTAAATTGTATATTTTGAATCCCTTTTTCCCTTAGCTTTTCCGAGTAAAGATTATAACTCAAAGACACATTTTGTAAACGAACAAAATCACCCTTAACGGTTCGCAAATCACTGTTATTGTACATGTAAACATTATCAGGATATCCAAATAAGTCATAATTATATTCTTCATCCCCTAACCTAGGTATGTTCGTAGTTAACTCGTCGCCAGGCTTTCTCCAACGATTCACCCATTCTTTTGGCATGTTAGCATCAGGGTCTGGATAGAAAAAACCAAACCCAGAAGGAGGCGCTAACTCTCGTAAGCGTATTACATTTCCAAAGCTACCTACCAACATACAAGATAAAGTGATATTCTTATAGCTTATAGTATTGGTTAACCCCGCTTGTATTGGTGGAGTTGTTGGTCCTTCGTATTTTAAAGCTTCTATATCTTTTACACCGGTTAATACCTTTTTCTCTACCTTATTTCCATTTTCATCCTCTTCAAACTGTCCCGAGTAGAATGTAGCATCACCATTTTCGTTTAATCCAGCATATCGGAATGAATACAAACCACTTAAAGGTTTACCTATTACAGCAGATGATTCGTAGGAAGTCTTAAATGCATCTGTTAAGTCTCTATATCCCGACTTGGAATATACATCCAACACTTTATTTTTGTTCCAACCAATATTTGCAGAAAAAGACCATTCAATATTATTTGTCTGGATTGGTTTTACATATAAACTAGCCTCTAAACCTTTATTTTCCATTGAAGCCCAGTTCACCTGAATACTTCTAAAACCAGTTACATCAGAAACTTGTTTTCTTCCAAGTAAATCCTCCCCTTTTTTGTAATAATATTCTAACGTACCACGAACTCTTCTGTCGAACAATCCAAATTCAAGAGCCAAGTTGGAATTGGTATTTTTCTCCCATTTCAGATGAGGATTCTTTGGATCAGAAATAATTAAAGGGCTTTGGTTCTTAATTGTATTGTAAGTACCCATTCTTGTTATCAAATCAGAGTATGCCTGTGCAGCAACATTTCCCTGAACACCATAAGAACCACGGAAAGTCAAGTAAGAAATCCATTTGATATTTCTCATGAATCCTTCTTCTTTCATTTGGTAGTTAAAACCAGCTGACCATAAAGGCTGGAACAAATCATTGGTTTTAATACCAAATCTGTTGGAACCATCGGTTCTGGCATTGAAATTTAGAGTGTACTTTTTCTTGTAAGTATAACCAAGCACTCCATAATAAGACACATTTGCTGATCTATTTAAATTCTTAACCCAATAAGGTCTTCCTATGTTTTCAATCAGTTTCCATTGGGGATTTAGCTGTTGTCCCCTGTCATGGACATAACCATAAATGTCATCATTGTGCCCTTTGTATTCAGAAGTTCGAATCTCACTTCCCAACATAACATTCAATTCATGATCATTACGAATGGTAGGATTGTATGCGATTTGATTTCGGATGGTTTGAGAATGATTTTGAGTATTCCTCCCCATATACAAGCCTCCATCTAACCATAGAGGTTCAGTTGAATAACCAACTGTCTTTACATAGTTCTCCATTTTACTTCTTACAAAGAAACTATTTTCCTTTGCAACGTTCTCCTCAGTAGTACTTTGTTTACTAAAATTAAACAGCGAAGTCCAACGAAAATCTTTGAAAAGTTCCCATTCTGTGCGCACCTGCCCCCTTATTCCGAAGGAATTTGATTTCCTCCATGAAGTTTTTCTGTTTTCCAAGTAGTTATACTTCAAATCATCGATATACATATAATTGTAATCGCCATTTTCATCAAATGCTTTTTGCGCTCTTGTAGTATAAATTGCCCACTCGTAAGGATTCTCACGAGAATCTGCTGAAAAGAAACTATTATTGTCTCTTGAGGTAATATCTAACTTGGCATCCAAACGAATATTATGTCTTACTTTAGTAGAAACTTTAACGGATCCAGTATATGTTTTCTGCCCCACACCTTTTGCGGTTGCCTGTTCATCTCTAAAACTACTTGAAACATAGAAAGTAGTTTTTTCATTACCGCCCGATACACTTAAACTGTGATTCTGAGCAAAGGCATTTCTAAATAAATGCTTAAACCAGTCTGTATTAACCGTTTCAAGCTCCTTTACTTTTTCTTCAAACTCATTCCAACCTATGGTTCTATTATGAACATCAATAAAATATCGTTCAAAGTCTGTAGCATCACCGTATTCTCCAATTCTACCTGAGTTCGTTAAAAACAGACCTTTATTAATCATTTCACGGTTAACATCGATCCTCTCTTTGGAGTTCATCATATACGCGTCATCCAGTTTGGGACGCATAGAAAGTGTTGTATTACCAGAATATCTGATTCTGGTTTTTCCTGCAGATCCACTTTTAGAAGTAATCACGATTACACCATTGGCGGCTCTAGTTCCATATAGAGCTGTTGCAGAAGCATCTTTCAATACATTGATCGACTGAATATCCGCTACGTTAATTCCTCCGATTCCAGAAGCAATCAGGTTTTTATTGGTTAAGATCTCACTAACATCAACATTAATCGGATCGTCAAGAATCACACCATCAACAACCCAAAGAGGTTGAACATTTCCACTAATAGTGGACGTTCCACGAATTCGAACTTGAGGTACAGAACCTGGTGCTCCTGACGTACTCATAATTGACATACCTGCAACTTGACCTTGTAGCAATTTATCAATACTAGATTCTGCTCTGGTTTCTATACTTTTCATATCAACAGTTGTAATAGCAGCAGTTTTCTTTCTACCATCAAGATTCTGGTATCCGGTAATAACTACCTCTCCTAATTGCCCCTGATCAGCACTTAATTTCACATCCAGAACATTACCTTTCTTCAGTTTGTATTCTTGAGTTTCCATACCTACGAATGAGAAAATCAAGGTAACATTTCTATCATCCACCATAATATTATACTCACCATCAATGTTAGTTGCAACTCCAACATGAGTACCTTTCACAACAACGGAAACACCAGGTAATCCTACTCCCTTTTCATCGGTCACCTTACCTTTTATAGAAATTTTTTTCTTTTGCACTGCTGGTTTGGGAACCCTTTCCTTATAGGAAACAATTACCAAATCATCCTCAGTTTTATACTGGAAAGGGTGACCACATAACACTTCGTTAAGACACTTTTCCAGAGAAATATCCTCGAGGTCAACTGTCACCTCGTATCCTTTTACATCATTGTAATTAAAAACAAAATCGTATTGACTCAATTTTTCAACTTCTTCGAGTGCTTCTGATAATTTTGCATTCTGAAGCTTTAAGCTCGAAATCACCATTTGTGAGTTCACACTACCATAAGCAGTGGCTAAACCCATTAACAACACTAGTTTTAATACAGTCAAACGCATAAATAACTGCCGGTTTTTACTTTTCTTCCATCCTGAAAAAAAGCAGATTAGATTTTTTTTCATAAATTTGTAAATGAAATTAAACAATGGGTCATCGCTCCAACGATGAACATTATTGAGGGATAGCTCCAACTATCCCTTTTTTTATGTTTATTTTAATATGTCTTAGCGATTTACATCAGAAACGATAACTGCATTACCACTTATCTGTATTGAGATACGGCCAGTTTTCTCTAGTCTTTTTGCAATATCTTGAAACTCTGCATCACGATCGGCTCTCATTCTAAACTCATAGTCTTTCACGCCAGGATTTTGGTAAAAAACTTTAAAATCATACCACCTTTCCAGTTTTATGAAAATATCCTCCAAGCGCTCTTTCTCGAAATAGAAATAACCATCACGCCAAGCTGTGTATTTTCGGACATCAACTCTTGAAACCTTCATTTCACTCATCCCTGTTTGTAGTAGAGCATTCTCTCCTGGCTGCAATACAATCTTGTTTATATTTTTTTTCGAATGCAACTCCACCTTCCCTTCTACAAGTGTGACATCCACATTTTCAGCCGGATAAGCATTTACATTAAATTCTGTACCTAACACTCGCGTGTCAACTCTATTGGTTCTTACAACAAAAGG
Organism: Marinifilum fragile JCM 15579; assembly: GCF_001310955.1. Classification (GTDB taxonomy): domain Bacteria; phylum Bacteroidota; class Bacteroidia; order Bacteroidales; family Marinifilaceae; genus Marinifilum; species Marinifilum fragile. Next base: position 74,367 of record NZ_BAZX01000021.1, on the reverse strand, counting down.
TACTTCAGGATTTGATACAACTTCAAAATATGCTTCTCCTATAAGTTCTACGATACGCTCTTTCCCACTAAATTTCACTGGATATTTTAGCTCTGTTTCGGAATTCAAATGCACTTTAGTTCCGTCCGAAAGCACTAATTCATATTCACCTAAACGGGGTACCTTTAAAGTATTATAAATGGGCTCCTCATTTTCAAGTTTTTCAGTTTTCTGTTCTTCGCAATATTGAATGACATTATCCGAGTCAGCAATAATCTGCATCCCTTGCTTTTCACTGATTACAATATCCTTGAGTTTTTCCAACTCATACTCATTTCCACTGGAAGTAATCAACACTGCTTTACTCTCACCTTTTGCAATACGATTTGAACGCACTATATATTCTTTATGTTCCCAACTTGTTTTTTCGAAAAGCAATGCTAGTGTACAGGCAAGCAGTACTGCAATACTTGCTGCAATAGTCAGGTTGTTTCTATGTTTTTTTTGATTTTGAAGTTTATTTTTTAGCTTTTGCCACTCTAAACCTACGTTGGGTGGATCTATCTGTTCCAATAGAAATCCAGCTTCCTTATACTTTCTTAATTCTTCGTACAATTCAATCATTTGTGGATTATCCTGATACTTCATTAAAAAATTCACCTGCATTTCTTTAGGTTTTCTTAGAACCTGAAAAACTTCTTCTATTCTTTTATGATCGTGTTTCATCCTTGTTATCTACAATCTTATCACTCGTTTCTATGCTTGCTTTACACACTATCACAATGAAAATTCAAATCGGGTGAGTTATTTTCATTTTTTTTGAAAAATGAGAAGCAACATTAACATTTCTCTATTTAATTCTCTTCTTAAACGTTTTAAGGAATTGGTAACATGTGTTTTTATGGTATTAACAGAAACATTCAATTCTTCGGCAGCTTCTTTGTAACTTAAATTTTCGATAAAACACTTTTTAAACACATTTCTACTTTGATTGGGGAGTTGTTCTACAGCTTTCATAATTTCCAATAAAGCCGAGTCATAATCTTTATACTCCTCTTCCTCATGGATGTCGTGTTTTTTTCTGTTGATGTATTTTTTTTCTACCTCCTGTTTTCGTAGATAATTAATGCATTTATTTCTAACAGTATTATAGAGAAAGGATTTTAGCGAATAAGATATATCTAATTTGTTTCTCCGGTTCCATATCTCTTCAAAAGAGTCATTCACCAAGTCTCTTGCTTGCTCGGTGTCATTTAATATACTGTATGCATGATAGTATAAACTTCGATAATGTTCTTTGAACAGTTCTTCAAAAATTGGTTGAGTTATAAGTGATCGTGCCAAGACGGTTTAGGTTAAAGTTGTATTTATAATCATTTGAGGACTAACACAAGCAAAATTAGAAATGGGTGAAAAAAAAAAGAGTAAATTTTCTTGAAAGAGGTTGCAAATTCAAGCATTATTCAAATAAAACAATTAGGTAACCAGCTAGAGTCAACTCATGGAAGGAATCAATACTGCTTTTCTAATTACATTTTCTTTATAGCACAAAAAAAGCCCGGACAAAATGTCCAGGCTCTCCTATATCATACAACTTGTTTTTCTTATTCCCAATCCAAGATTACTTTTCCACAATCTCCTTTTTCCATGATTTCGAAACCTTTCTGGAATTCATCAGCTTTAAAACGGTGTGTAATCATAGGTGATAGATCCAAACCACTCATTAGCATTTGTTCCATTTGATACCAAGTCTCATACATTTCACGACCATAAATCCCTTTCAACTGAAGACTCTTGAAAATAATATCAGTCCAGTTCACAGTGGTTTGTGATGGTAAAATTCCTAATAATGAAATCTTTCCTGAGTTGTACATATGTCCAACCATATCGTTGAATGCTGCAGGAGCACCAGAACATTCCAAACCGATATCGAAACCAATCATACCAAGCTCTTTGATTACATCATCCAAACTTTCTTCCATTGGATTGATAACACGATCCGCTCCCATTTTCTTTGCCAACTCAATTCTAAATGGATTGGTTTCCGTAGCAACAACATATCGAGCTCCAGCAAATTTAGCTACTGCAACACACATGCTACCAATTAATCCTGCACCAGTTACCAATACATCTTCACCAATCAAAGGAAATGAAAGAGCTGTGTGAGTAGCATTTCCAAATGGATCCATAATGGCCAACATCTCATCTGGAATCTTATCGCTCATTTTCATCAAGTTCGATGCTGGAATAGCAGCATACTCAGCAAAAATACCATCGATGTTCACACCAATACCTACTGTGTTCTCACAAACATGCTTACGCCCTCTTCTACAGTTACGACAGTGACCACAAGCAATGTGACCTTCACCAGTTACACGATCGCCAATTTCGAAACCAGTAACGCCAGCTCCAATTTGTGCAACTTCACCTACATATTCGTGACCAATAATCATTCCTGGTTTAATGGTATTTTGCGACCATTCATCCCACTTATAAATGTGTAAATCGGTACCACAAATTGCAGTTTTCTTAATTTTTACAAGAACGTCGTTTACTCCTACTTCAGGAATATCAACTTCTTCCATCCAAAGACCTTTTTCTGGCTTGGATTTTACAAGAGCTTTCATTTTAGCCATGATGATGTATGTGTTCGTTGTTTTTTGTTGAAAATCTAAAATGGTCTTTTCTAAGGATTTAATAAAATAATCTCTATAAAAAAGCCTTACACAAAGTAAAAAAACTTGATCTTAAATTCAAGCCTTACATTACTTATTAAGTAAATAAAACTGAATGTATTGAATTACAGCTTAACAATTAGTTGAAATTGCGGATAAAGATTCAACCTTTCAGTAATTTTCACTCCAAATATTCAATTTTAAAATAATTAACACCAGAATTATTAACAGACTGCAATTTTCCTGCTATTTTAATTCGGTCGATTGAAATATCACTAATGGAAGAAAATCCCAATTTGTATCCAACAGCATTTACTGCAAGCTTTTCTGCTTTTTGAATACAGATAAACTTTCGATTTGAATCCTGAACTTGGTTCATTTTATAAACAGCATGAGCCGTAGTTGCCGAACCTGCAAAAATATCCAACACAGTATCTTCCCTACCCGACAACTGCTCGAAAAGTAATATTAATAAGTCCGTAGGTTTTGGATGTTTAAATGGAATCTCTTCTGGATACAACTCTTTCAACTCCTTTGTTCCCTTTAAACCTGGAATATCAGTAATAATTGATGAGAGTGGCTTTTGCTCACTTTTTAATTCACTTCTGTATTTCTTGAGTAAAAATCGCTTCCCTCTTTCCTTTGGGAATACCATTTTCCCTGATCTGGTCCACTCTTCTACTCTTGCCTTGGAAAAAGCCCAATACCTGCCATTGGGTGGCAAATATTCTTCCATTGTAATGGGATTTGTTATTGGAAATCTTGCATTTTCATTACCACTTGCTGCGGTTGGATTATCAGGAATCCATTCTCCATTTTCATCCTGATCAGGATTGGAATAATTCGAGAAATCCTTCTCTTCTCCTTTGAACTTTAACTTTGATTTATCCTTGGCATAAACAAGAATGTACTCATGAATTGTTGAAAATAGATTGGCAGAATCATTGCTAATACTTCTGTTCTCCCAAATAAAGCAACCCACAAAATTCTCTTCCCCATAAACCTCATTACAAATCAACTGCAAATTGTTTTTCTCCGACTCATCAATAGAAATTACCACGGCTCCATCATCAGTCAAAAAATCCTTGGTAAGTATCAAACGAGGAAAAATCATATTCAACCATTGAGTATGAATTTCTCCACTTTCAATTCTGTGTTGGGTAAATTCATCAACCCTACCAATATTAAATTGATTCAAATACTCAAGGTAATCATCTGCTGCCAAATGGTAATTATCGCTAAAAGCAAAGTTTTTACCCGTATTGTATGGAGGATCAATGTAAATCAATTTTATTTTCCCTTGATAATCCTTTTTAAGAAGTTTGAGAGCATCCAGATTATCACCTTCAATAAATAAGTTCTTGGTTTTATTAGGTAAAACCGACTTGTCTTTTACGAAAACAAGCTCAGCTTCACAATTTGCTTTTGCAGAATCAAGAGCTAACTTCTTATCGTACCATGAAAGCTCATAGTTTGCATGATCAATAAAACCATCTTCACCAATAAAAGCTTTCAGCTTTTGAATATCCAGTACACCTCCCTCAAAAATCTCAGGTAAAATCCCCTTCAATTCCCTTAATTGTTTTTCCTTTTTATACGAACTTAAAAGTGATGTTTTATTGGTCATGATATTTAGGTAAGCGATAATCTCTATCACAAACCTAATACATTTCCTATTGGTAAAAAAATTTGATTATATCGTATATTAACACTCTTCAGTTAACAAGAGCTTCTCATACAAATAATCATCATTGCCAGTGATCCTAACCGTATAAGCATCTTCCGGTAAATTTCCTGGTAAAGATTCTTCACAAAATCGATTTAATGAGTCAAGACTTAAATATACAACGTCGCCTTCAAGATTAATGACCTCAATTCTGTACATTCCTTCTTTGTATGCTTCCATAGTTTTTAGCTTGTAGTTTTATTAATGCTAATCTACAAAAGGCATTCTTACAAGATGTTTCACATAGGTTAATTAAAACTGATTTAATTGTTACATTCAAATTTGAAGAGTCGTGAAAAGTGAGAAAATCTAAGAGTTTTTTGTTGCTCATTGTTTGCTGATAACTATTAATTGATAACTGCCAATTGTTATTACCTTTGCGACATGAAAATAAAAACTGAAGATATTTTAAAGAGACTGGGCATTAAAGCACTGAATGAAATGCAAAATGTATGTACCAAATCGTGGACAAAATCGAATGATTTAATTCTATTATCGCCTACCGGTTCCGGGAAAACCTTAGCATTTCTTTTGCCAATGTTAAAAGATTTAAATGTTGATCAGGAAGGGGTTCAAGCACTTGTTCTTTCTCCTGCCCGAGAATTGTCTTTGCAGATTGAATCAGTTTTTAAGGATATGGGCACTTCCTTTAAGGTAAATTGCTGTTATGGTGGCCACTCCATGCGAATTGAAAAGAATAATTTGCAAAATCCACCTTCTGTTTTAATAGGAACTCCTGGTAGAGTTGCCGATCACATACGTAGAGAGAATTTTGATACTTCAGGAATTAAATTTTTGATTCTTGATGAGTTCGATAAGGCTCTTGAGTTGGGATTTCAAAAAGAAATGAATGAGGTAATTAAATCATTACCGCGAAGTGTAAAGAAGGTTCTTACATCGGCTACCCAGGGAATTGAAATTCCTGAATTTGCACGAATGAACTCTCCTAAGGAAATTAATTTCCTGCCAAAACAAAAAGCAATAGCTTTAACACAAAGAAAAGTGATTGCAAATGATAAAGACAAGCTAGATGCTTTGTTTAGACTAATCTGTACTGTTGGAGATCAACCAGGATTGGTCTTTTGTAACCATAGAGATGCAGTTGAACGAATTGCTGATTTATTAAAGGAACAAAATATTAGTTGCGATATTTTTCATGGAGGACTGGAACAAGCTGATAGGGAGCGTGCTTTAATTAAATTCAGAAATGGTAGCAACCATTTGTTAATTACTACCGATTTGGCATCAAGAGGTTTGGATATTCCTGAAATTCAAAATGTAATTCATTACCAACTGCCAAAAGTAGAAGAAGCTTTTATTCACAGAAATGGCCGAACTGCCAGAATGCATGCAAAAGGAAATTCCTTTATTGTATTGGCCGAAGAAGAAAAAGTTCCTGAATTTATCTCCGATGATATTCCGGTTTTCTCTATTAAAAATGAGGTTCAAATCCCCAATTCTCCCATTTGGGAAACCCTTTATATTGGTTTAGGAAAGAAGGAAAAAATCAATAAAGTGGATTTGGTTGGATTCTTCTTTAAAATAGGAAACTTGCAAAAAGACGAACTTGGAAAAATTGATGTACTGGATCATACTTCTTTCGTAGCTGTAAAGAGAGGCTTAGGACAAAAGCTTGTCAATAAATTGAAGAATGAAAGAGTAAAGAAAAAGAAGATTAAAATTCAAGTTTCAAAATAAATTGGAGTCTTCAGCAGTCAGCAATCAGCAAAAAAATGTTAGTGCCATTTGAAAACTATAGAGATTAGTCGAAGTTCTACTATTTCACTTTTTTACCTTTTGACTATTTGACTTTTATTCTCCGAACAAATTGTCAAGAAATCGGGTAAACGAACTACCTGATTTTTTTTCAGTTGGGTATACCTCTTCTTTTGTGGAAATCATTTTGTAGATATTTCCCCAATCAGGAATACCCCCAATATTTCTATCGTCGATATACAAATCAGCATAAATCTTACGACTAACACTTTCATCAAACTCCTCTTCAGGATAGTTTTTATTAATAGCATAAAATTCCAAGCCTTTGCTTTCGCAATAATCTACAGCTTCATACAATAAAGCACCTGTTCGGTAAGTCCAAAGAATTAGTTGATGGCCTTCTTTTTGCAATTCAAGTAAAGCTTCAATTGCAAAAGGAATTTCATCTCCAATTTGGGGGTATTTATGTTGCACTATGGTTCCATCAAAATCAACAGCAATAATCATGAATTTCTTATTAAGGGAATAATACTCCCTTTAAATTTATAGAATTAATCTTAGCTTTCTAAGAGTATGTAAAAGAAAAAGGTTCGAAAATTTTCGAACCTTAGCTTATTTTTAATTATTACTTACTTTTTCCCATAGTTTGCGAACAATTCCAGGAGATGGTTCTTCATAATAATATCCTTCGCCATTGGTATAATTTCCATATGATCCATTTGATGTTACATCATTTAGAATCAAGGACACATTATTCAGCGTTCCTCTCTCTGCAATCTGATTCACAAAATTGATTTGCTCTTTATGACTGAAACCTTGTCGAAGTATAAATAAATTGGCATCTGCCAACTTGCCCGTAATAAAGCCATCAGTAACCATTGATATTGGAGCATTGTCGATAAATACATAATCAAATTTACCTTTTACGGCATTCAAAAACATCTCCAAACGCCCATTTTCAAGCAACTCAGCAGGATTTGGAGGAACAGGGCCAGAAGTCACGCAATACAAATTCTTGATGTGTGTATTTTGCACTACTTCTTGCCATTTATTGTATCGAATTAAATAGGTACTCAAACCAACCTTATTCTCCAGATCAAACATTTTCTCAACCTTAGGCTTCCTCATATCTGCTCCTATCAGAAGAACTTTTTTGTTGTTCATGGCAACTATACTGGCCAAATTAACAGTTGCAAATGATTTCCCCTCTGATGGAATAGTAGAATGAATTCCGATTACTTTTGTAGGCTGATCTGGAAGCACATAGTTTAAATTGGTTCGAAGTGATCTAAAGGACTCAGAAATTGCCGATCGTGGTTGATGGAATACAGGTAAATTGTTTGGATAACGATTATGAGCAATGGTTCCCAAAACAGGTAAATGTGTTTTCTTCACCAACTCTTCCTTACTTTGGATATTATCATTGAAAAACTCTTTCAGGATAATAATCAAAAATGGAAATCCTAAACCCAAAAACATCCCGATTAACAGGTTTATGGCAAGTTTTGGTTTTATCTTAATAATGGTCGCCAATCGGGCCGGATCAATAATTTGAGCATCTGAAATATTTGATGCTTTTGCAATAGCAGCTTCAGCTCTCTTCTTAAGTAAAAATGTATACAACTCGTTATTCAAATCGAAATTGCGCTTCATATTGATAAACTTTTGCTCATTCTTAGGCATTCGAGCCAACTGATCTTTCACCTTAGACATCCTTTCACTTAGGCTAGCGACTTCGATTTGAGAATTGGCTACCAAGGATTTTAGGTTTTCATCCAAACTTTGGCGAATCACATCAATCTCCTTGTTCAGAATAACCAAACTCGGATTTTTTGCTTGAACGCTATATGAAAGCACTTCACGTTTTCCATAAAGATCAGTTAATTTGGTAACCAAGGCATCCAATGTTGGATCGGTAATTCCGGCAACCGTAGGAGCAACAACTTGCTTCATCTGGTTGGCATCACCAAGGTTTCGAAGTAAATTCTTATAATACTCCAATGAGATCTGGGCTTGAGAAAGTTGGGTTTCCAATTCCTCCATTTTAGCCACTACCACTCCAGCTTCCTGTCCCAAGTCTACAATCCTGTTTCTGGAACGGAAATTGGTAAAACTCTGACCTGCCAATTGCAAGGAATCAACAATTCCATCCAATCGCGAATCAATAAATCGAACCGTATTTTCTGACTTTTTGTTTTTCTCTATCAACCTAAATTGTAGGTATACCCAATTTAGTTCATTCAGAAAATCAACACCTCGAGCAGGTTCTGTATCATCTATTCTCAGATGAATTAATTCGGCTTTCTTCTCGGCAACTGTAATTACCATACTCTCCATGTATTTCAGTGTAAGCTTATCCAAATCATTAAACACAAAGTAATGATTCGCTTCCTGATCTACCTTCTTATTTTTGGGCTTTATGGTAAAATTAAAGTACTTGTTGTTAAAAGCTTGATTAAAAAAACCTTCCTTTTCAAACTTTACCTTTACCTTTTCACCTTTGTATTCAGCTTCGCCATCAACCCTTATTTTATAGGTGTGGCCATCAATCTGTTCTATGAAAACAGGAATATCTGTAAGGTTTGTACCTTCGTGTTGAATAACTTCAAAAGGCTCATTTCGATACATTCCTTTATCTATAAACCATGTTTTTTTATACCAGGATTGTGTCCAGCCCAGGTTCTCCATTGCTTTTCGGTTTATGGTAAAGGATTTTAGAATTTCCACATGATTTTGAATATTTGCCTTATCTCGCAGCTGATACCCTTCGAACATTTGCTTTGCACTTGTTTCATCAGGGTCTACGTGCACCAATAAGCTACTTCGCATCATGTAAACAGGGGTTGAATATTTGCTTACCAAATAAGCAATACAAATCCCCAATACTCCACAGATTACAAATATCTTCCATTTAGATAAAATCCTGTAGAGGAAATCTTTCACATCAGGACCATCCTTCTTGTCGAAATAGTCCATTACTTCATCTACGTATTTCATAACAATTCTATCTTAATTGGAAATTATTAAACTGGTAATCAGTACAGCGGTTGATACTGTTGAAAGTAACAAACTGTATATATTTGAGTTCATATCAGTATTCTTAATCTTATGAGGCTCAACGTAAATTACATCGTTGGGCTGAATAAAGAAGGCTTCCGATTTTAGAAAATTCTTATTCGATAAATCCAATCGGAATGTTTTGCTTTCCTCATTGCTGGTTCTGATTACCAATACCCTGTTTATTTTCGCATGATCTGTAATTCCGTTGGCCATGCTTATTGCTTCAAGAATACTCAGGCTACTGTTATAATTGTAGTATACTCCGGGAGTTGTTACTTCTCCCATAACAGTCACCCTAAAATTCAGAAGCTTCACTTTTACACTTGCATCCTTCAAATACTCATCGGCATGTTCTTGAACTTTTGCCTGAGCTTCTCTTTGTGTTAATCCTGCAACACCTATACTTCCAAGTATAGGTAAGGATATGTTTCCATTGGAATCAACCTGGTATCCATTCAAATACTGATCAGGCAATTGACTGTAAAGGTTTTGTGTTCCTTGTTGACTTCCTATGGCCTGAGCAGGATTGTAAAGCTGACTAATCTCTGGATTCATTGACTTTATACTAACGAATAGGTTGTCGTTGGTTTTAATCTTGTACTCAGGTACCTTTGACACGAATTCTGGAGCCAAAACTTCAGCATCAACATCTTGCAAATACACGAGATCTTTATTCGATCGACAGGAAATGAGACCCATTACTATAACAAGGCTCATAAGGGTAATTAATTTTCTATTCATGGTCTTGGTTTTTTATTTATTTCAGTCCCGATAGCTATCAGGAATAAATTATGAATCAGGAATTACCTGATCACACTTGTAAGAAAGAATGTCTTACAAAAAGAGTTGAGAGAGTAAATTACAGGAGATCTTATTTAATTCTCTCTGTTTGCAGAAATACTACCTCTTAAAGAAAACTTGGGTAGCTTAATATTTATAGAGTAACTAATAACTGTTTACTGATTACTGTCCATCCCCTGTTAAAACCACTTTAATGGTGCTAAGGAAAAGCATTAAATCCAGCTTTAACGACCAGGTATCTATGTAGATCATGTCTAATTTCATCCACTCCTCGAATGGAATGTTGTTTCTTCCTGAAACTTGCCAGATACAAGTAATTCCAGGTTTCATACTCAAGCGGCGTCTTTGCCAACGTTGATACTGCTTCACTTCAGAAGGAATTGGAGGACGAGGACCTACAATCGACATCTCTCCTTTTAATACATTAAAGAATTGTGGGAGTTCATCCAGTGAAGTTTTGCGTAGAAACCTTCCCACACGAGTAACTCTAGGATCGTTTTTAATCTTGAAAACAGGTCCCGATTGTTCATTCATATTTTCCAGCTTCACTCGAAGAGCTTCTGCATTCTCAACCATTGTTCTAAACTTTAAACACTTGAACAACCGTCCGTTTAAACCAACTCTTTCTTGCTTGAAAAATATCGAACCTCCATCCTCAATTTTAATTGCAATGGCTATTCCTAGTAACACTGGAGAAATTAATACTACAATGCAAAATGAGAATACAAAATCGAGAATCTCCTTCACCTTTAAAGCAAAGTAGTTTTTTGTATTGTTTGCAAATGTCAAAAACGGAAGTTCCTTAAAATAAGTCAAATGAGAACGCATACTAACCACACTTAAAAGCTCCGAATATACCCTAAAGGTTACTCCAACTTCTGAACAAGCATAGATTAAAGCACGCACTTCGTCATTATTGAATTTTCCCTTACAGTAAATTACCTCATCCACAACATTGGCATCAATAATCTCATTCAATTGAAAATGCTCATGCAGTACTCTTACGTGAGAATCGTATTTGTTTTTAATGTGCTTCCCATCCGACATGATTGCCCAAACACGATATCCCCAATCGCGAATAAAAAGCATTCTATCAATAAAGTGCAGGTATGATTCATCATCAGCTACAATCAATACATTACGCGTGTTGTATCCTTTCCCTCTAATTTTTTTGAATATGGTATAGCTCATCATTCTGAAGCTGAACAAGACGGCCATATTCAAACAGGCAAACAATGCCAGAATTAATACAGGAACGGTATCGGTTAAAAACAAGCTTCCTAAATACAACAAGCCTGAACTGATAAATACCATTGCAAAATACTCGGCAAACAATTCGGAATAGGTTTTTACCCTTAGCATTTTCCCCAAATTGAATTCCTTAATAAGTGTGTACCATATTGCGATAATCATTAAATAAACAATATTGGTATCGTGAGCAGCAATTTCAACGGGCCGCAAATAATTGTTTGTTGCCCAAGCAACAAACCAATAGCAGCCCAGGGATAAGGCAACCTGAACAATGCTACTTATCCTTGCTAATGTTTTTTCTCTTCCTTTAATCATTCTTGGTTTATTTAAGGTTTTAAAGTGAATTTATTTATGGTTGTTTTTATATTGTTTATGTTTATCCCACTATATCGGTTCTGAAATCTACTCCTTAAATGCAAAAGTGAAATGGCATATTAATTAGTTACAGATGAATTGAGGATAGTATTTTCAAGTTGAACTTTTCCCTTTTCATAGGGAACCGTAGCGAAGCGAAGCTCGTGAACTCAATATTAAAACTATTAAGAAATGTGAACCAAATCCCGACAGGGAAAAGGGTGAAATAAAAGAACACACCCCTCTGGCTGTCGCCTACGCAAAAGCTTTCGGGATACCCTAAAAGGGGAGAAATTGGAAATTAATGGATTGCATATCTATTTATTCGCGCAACTGTTTACTGAAAATTGTTTTCAACCTCTCTCTCAACACATAGTAAATAAATAACGAATTGGTCACCAAGTATCTTTTCCACATCCTCCCAGGTTCTTGCATGAATCTGTAGAACCATTCCAGACCTACTTTTTGCATCCATACAGGAGCTCTTTTTACTTTTCCTGCAACTACATCAAACGATCCTCCAACACCCATAATAAATGGCACTTTCAGTTGATTTTTATAGGTATTCAAAAAAATCTCTTTGATTGGTGAACTAATGGCAACAAACAAGATATCCGCTTTCGATTCTGCAATTTGAACGGCGATATTGGCTTCCTGTTCTTTTTTAAAATATCCGTTGCGATATCCTGCTATAATATCCTTTCCAAAAACTGATGTATATTTCCTAACCACTTCGGCAACTACCTCTTCTTTTCCTCCAAAAAAGAAAATCTTATACTTTTTTTCAGAAGCAAGAATTACCAGTTCTTGCATTAAATCAACTCCTGCCACACGTTCAGGCAATGGTTTACCCAACAAACTCGCAGCCCAAACCACTGCCATTCCATCAGCATTAATAATATCACTATCAACTACCGACTGATACAATTCCTCATCCTCTTGCATATGAACCAACTTGGCAGCATTAACTACAATGTGTTGAATTGATTTCTTTTCGCGAATAGAATCATCTATAATATCAATGGTCTCGCGCATTGTTAAAACATCAACCGGCGAATTCATTATTGTAATCCGCTTTCTCATATTCCGGTGTTTTTAAGGTTTCTAATAAATAGGTTGATAAGGCCAAAAACATCCAGGCCTGAGCCCAGCGGATGTATGGAATTTTGGTTTTAAAGTTCTTTCCTGCTCTGAAATAGAAATATCCTTCAGAACTTTGCAGGTTTTGTATGGTCCAATTCAATACTCGATCTATCAATTCCTGCTTTGATTGAAAAGCACCAGTCTTACTGAGAGTAATTGGCAACTGTGCCGGACAATGGATGTCTACAGGGTAAGTTGAATTGTTAAAATATTTTGGAATTCCCTCTTCCGTAAAGAAATGATTCAAATAATATTCCAGTCCTTTTTCAATATTCTCATGGAATGATTTATCCTCAGTATATTTCTGATAATCGGCTAAGGCTTCCAGGTTAAATCCAGTATGGAAATTATCAATCCATTGATGATACGGTAAGGTTCCATATGCCCAGGAACCATCTGTATGCTGATAATTAATGCTGAACTGAACTGATTTTTTTGCTTCTTCTGCCAATGCTTCATCATTTGTAATAGAATAAATTCGAGCTAATGTTTTACTTCCCAGTAATGAGGCATTAAATACACTTGTCTCATCCAGCGGTGAATAGGAAAAGCAGAAATCTCCATTCCCATCGTAAGTACGATGTAAATCATTCAGAATAAAATCTTTTGCGCTAATGGCTGTTTCCAGCAATTCTTTATCACATAAAATTTCGTAGGCATCCAGCAAAGCGTTGGTAACGTAAGAAGTCACTACAACCGAAGGTGTTCCTTTGGGCTGAAGAAATGCCCTGGCTTGCCAATCGAAGTTGTAACCCCAGCATGCCCCCGACCATCCGGTTGACTGTAATTCCAATATTTTCTTGCTTAAAAAAAGGATCCGGGATCTTACCTCCTGTGTGCGATCAAGCTGATAAAGCTTACAATAACCACTTAGAAATAAACCAAGACCTTTGGGATTATAAGCTTTCTTAATCCCTGCAAGATCCCGGAAATTCATTGGATTTCTCTTAAAGGCCTGAATCCATATCAACCTCATTAGTCGACTCTTATTCAAAAAAGGAATCGACTGAAAAAGTTTGGAGTTTAATCCGTCATAAGGATCCCAACCTTTGTATTCTTGGTCTTCTATATATACTCGAAGTTTTTCGAGACTTTGTGCTATCATGATTATTTGTTTAAGGGGTCTGTTTGATTTTAATGGGTAATCTAGCTCCTATATGATTTGCTCTTCATGGCATACTAATAAAAGTGATAGATATAGAAGCTGTTGCTTAGGGAGACCGGGAAGCTGAGAACTTGTTCAAAGATCACCCGGCCGAACTTAGTAACGGCAAATTGATCGATTACTTTTTTTAGGTCGCCTTGACTTTTTTGTTTCGTTTTTGTGTCAAGACAAAAATGAAAAGCCAGTCCGACTAGAGGACAAATAATACAATTCAATAATTTACATACCTTAAAATTCAATTATACAAGCTTTTTTATGTGCGTAATCGCCTCACCAATAGTGAAGAACTTTAACTTACCTCCCGATACTCTATTTGCCAAAAAATCAATAGCATCTGAGTAATAGAAATCTTTCGGATGTCCCACCAATACAAAAGGATGAAAGGATGAATTGGAACTTTTATTAATCTTTGTAGCCTCGTTAAGAAATTTCCGCATTTTTGATTTCGAGAACAGGCAAAAGTCCCAGGTAACGGCTTCTTTATCCATTAAAAATCTAATGGTTTCCCATTTCGATTTTTTTGAACTGTTGTTCTTAAACTTTTCAATTGAGTTTGCCTTGTTCTTTAAAGCAGAGCGAATCCTAACCAAATCGTATTTCAAAATTCTTCTGATATTTTTTGCAAATACAGGCATTTCCAAAAACTCCTTTTGATTATTGCCTACAGTTAGTAAAGAACCATTGGCAAACCAATAAGGAACATCCTTCTTTACACGGGTATAATCGTATTTCGACAGCTCACTCTCCGCTTTGCCGCCATAATAAACGGAGCTATCGGCTATAAATCCATTCTCTTTTAATGTTTTCAACAAGCGTTCCGATGGATCGATATTGTAGCCACCTGCCCGCAACACATTGCATTTGTAATCAGGATTTATGGGTTGAAGAATCCCCTCCAATTCCTCTTTTCCTTTTCGAATCAGTTCATTCAAGCCCATACTGATCTGCTCATTGGCATGATCCGGAACTTCCGGCAACCTCCAGTAATCCAAATTCAAATTCCACTCTCCATTCTGATACCGGGCATCAACCCATTGTGGATGAATATGCAATTGAATATCGTGACCTAACTGATGAGCTTTCTTTATCTGATTTGCCATGGCTTCGGCAGGATTTCTTTCGTATCCCATCGACTCACCGCTCTCATAAACTTCCTTCAGTTTCCAATACTCAACCACCTCGAAGAATATGGTAAGTTTCATTCCATACTTAGAACAAATGGCGAGCAAGCGGTTGGTAGGTTCTATAATGTGGGTAAACACATTACCTCTTCCCGATCCAAACAGCTCATAATCTAATGTCAAACACAACGATATCATTCCTGCATATTCTTATTCTCAATGGACAATCTCTGTAACCTTACTCCTAAAACACATTATCTTACACTCAACCTCAATTACACTTCAAATTCGAACCTGTACATTAACACTACAAACCATTGCACTTCACAAGCCAACCAATACATTTACACACCCAACCATTACATTACATCTCCCGCTGGATCTATTTACAATCCAATCCGTTTCATTTCATCTCTCGCTTGGTCCTTTTCACCATGCGTTTCTTACATTTACAAGCTTGTTTCATTCATTTACATTGCCGTTTCTTCCTTTAACACAGCCGTTTCATCCTTTAACGCAGCCGTTTCTTCCTTTTACATCTACGTTTTAACCTTTAACATTGCCGTTTTATGCTTTAACATGGCTGTTTCATGTTTATTCCACTCACATCCTTAATAAACCGTTAATCATTAATTATGCGCGCATTAACTACCTCTTCAGCTGATAAAAGAATGGCAATGGATCATGAATATCCCAAACATCGAAAGTTCTCTTATTAAAGTCGAACAGAACTTTTAACATGTGAACGGCCTCACTTGGATTCTTAAATATCAATACCAAATCACGAAGCACATTAATCCATTTCACAGGTTTTGGATTTTTATAAGCAATCAACTTAAGCCCTATTACATAAGGAATCAACTCGGGATATTTCTTCTTCATGATTTTAATGAAACCAAAAGGTCGAGGGTTCACTTCAAGCAAATACAATTTTCCATCTCTAAGTTTAAATTCAACATCCAGAAATCCTGTAAACTTTGTTTGATGCAGAACCGCCTCTGCTTGTCGTTTTATTTCCTGGGCATAGTCCCCAACATATTCCTCAACCACCGATGAAACTCCCGATCGGAAATGACGAACCTCATTCACACAAATGTCCAACTTCACCTTTCCTTCGTCCACATATGCACCATAGGAAAAATTGTTTTTTAAATCGGCACCTAAAAAATCCTGGCTTATGAGCGATGTCTTTTCCTGCTCACTTAATATTTTAAGCAGGTCAATCATTTCTGCTACATTCTTAATCAATTGAGTTTTAAACCTTGGTTTGGTAAATAGAAAGATATCCTTGTTCCATTTCACGATTTGCGGATAATTGAGTTGATTCACCAATTTCTGATTTTCTACATCCTCCAACAAATGGGTTTGGGGAAACAACACCTCCCCATTTTTTGCCAGTTCGTAAGTTTTGCTTTTGGTCATCAATTGTTCTAGCGATACTTTATGTCCTGGCATCACTTGGTACAACTGAAAGAAACGTGGAAAGTGATTCATCAGGAAAGCCAAATAAAATCCACTGGCGATATAGGCTTTTAGCTTGGGATAAGTGTTTGCCAACGAATTAAGCTCCAATACCAAATGTTCCTCACTGCTAATCGCTTTTTTCTCAGCATACTTCGAGTACATGGCAATTTCATTTTTCTTGCCAACCAGAATTACATGGTAATTCAGACGACTAAATTCACGCACCAAAAACAAGGCCTGAGGTCCTGCACCCACAACTAATATTTTCTCAGAGTAATTTTTCATTGGTATTAATGATAGAATATGATGGCCCGCTGTATTTTAATTCCTTAACTGATCATTTCTTACGCTTCTCCTTTAATTGAGAAACCACAAGATTAAATTTCCCCTTCTCTGTTCTAATCAACTGATCTGTTTCTATTTTATCAAAACGAATCAGGCAATCATTCCCAAGCAAATCACGCAAGTTCGATTCTACAACATCCAAATCTCCTTTGTCAAATCTCTTATCCGGAATTAGGTTAACCCGAATAATGCCAGGTTCATCCTGAATAATTTGTGCGGCCAACAAATTTCTAGCTTGCTTAAAGGCCAAGTCAAGTCTACCAATTCGTTGTCCATCATTTAAAACAATGTAATCATCATCCCTGCCTTCAATCTTTTTGATAACACAAATTCCATTATTACAATTGGCCAATTGTACCACATCATCTACACGATAACGGATCAATGGAAAAGCTGTGTTAATAAAACTTGTGGTAATCAAATGATCATCTTCAAACTCTGTATGAGAATACAATGGAAATTCCCGGTACAATTCATCTTCGAACTGCCCCAATGCTACTGTTTGTTCTGCATTACCGTACCAATCATATATTTTTGTATTCAGAGTTCTCTCAACAATTTCTTTCTGAAATCCATGCAACACCTCTGATGATGTAAATGCGATCGGAATGTCTAAATTCAAATCTTTCTTATGCAATTCTGTAGCCAAAATGTGCATGGAACTTGGATAGGCTTTGATTACCTTAGGATTAAAATCCTTAATCAATTTGTAGTATTCATCAATTCTTTCAGCCTTTAAATGATAAGATGACAAATACAATACATTATTGCTCTTATCAAAATAGGAAAAAGTATTTCGGTCTAAAGTTCCTCGTAAGGATACTACTGGATCTCCTAAATGATAACCATGCATTTGCTGAAAAAAGTGACCGTAAGCATACTCTTTTATTGTAGATGAAAAATCTCTGTAAACCTGCAATGGTGTACCGGTTGTTCCACTCGAATAAGCTTTAAATACACACAATTTTGATTTCGCCAGCATCTCTTTGGCATAATCACGAACATCTGCTTTCGAAATAACTGGCAGTTTGTTCTTATCGGTCAAATTTTTTACTGAATAAAGATGCAATCCATGCTTTTTGTATAGTTGTTTATAAAACTCGGTATTGGAAAAGGCATTTCGATATTGCTTTACAAATTCCTGACTTTTCAATTCTAAAATCTCAGATACAGACATTTGATCCAGCTCAATAATCCTACGCAATTCACGCTCGAATGCTCTGCCATATTTTATTTTATAGGCAATCAAATCCTTAATTAACTGTACTGGCATGTTTTCAATAAATTAACCACAACTTCAAGATCCCAATCAGCTCTCTCTTGAAACTTGTTACTTGTAACGATGGTAACTTTCAACTCGACTCTATCTCCTTTAAAATCTCTTTCGCAGTAGCATCCTTCTCCTTGGTATCCAAGTAGGAAACCATCAAGTTAAATTTACCAGTCTTTGTTTTTATGATCTGATCTTCGCTGATCTCATTGTAATGAATCTTACAATCTTCGGTTACCAATTGTGTGAGGTTCTTTAGCAATTCTGCTTTGTTTTGCTCTGTAAAATTGTAATCAGGTATAATATTCAAATCGATTTCACCTGGCACTTTCTGAACAATTTGTGCAGCAAGGATATTTTTAATGTTGCTGAAATTAAAGGCATGATCGAGCAAACCAACCTGCTGTCCATTCTTTAACCTTACATATTGATTGTCGCGCCCCATGATTCTTTCGGTACAACAACGAATACAACTCGCATCACACTTTAACTTGATAATATCATCTACCTGGTAACGAATTAGTGGGAATGATTTATTGATGAATCCCGTAGTGATGATGTGATTTTCTTTCACCTCAATATGCCCATACAGTGGAACATCCTGATACAGATTTTCTTTTACCTGTCCCAAAGCAATGGTTTGCTCCGAATTTCCATACCAATCAATCACTTTGGCATGTAGTACCCTTTCAATAATTCGTCTTTGCCAATCGTGCAAAACTTCAGATGAAGTAAATGCAATCGGAATGTACAAATCCAATCCTTTTTTGTACAATTCTGTCGATAAAATCTGCAACGAACTAGGATAAGCCTTAACCACTTTGGGTTCAAACTCCTTAATCAATTCATAATACTTTAGGATGTTCTTCTCGTTCAGGTTATAGCTCGATAGATGCAATGTATTCAACGACTTGTCATATCTTGAAATTTCATCCTTGTCCAAATCTCCTTTTATGGATATCACCTTATCGCCTAGCTTGTATCCATGGATATTCTGAAAATAGTATCCGTAGGAGTATTCCTTACAAACCGACTGATAATCGCGATACAGTTTTAAAGGCGAACCTGTTGTTCCACTTGTGAAGGCCTTGTATACAAACAAACGGTTTGTCGTCAACAAATCATCAACACGATGCCTAATATCATCTTTTGTAATGATTGGTATTTTCTCTGCGTCGTCGATCGATTTTACCGAATGTACACTTAAGCCATGCTTTCGATATAGCTCATTGTAGAACTTGGAGTTTAGGTAGGCATTTCGATATTGCTTTACAAATTCTTTGTTTTTTAATTCTGATAATTGGGATTCACTAATTGAGTATAGCTCCTTTATTCTTTTCAATTCCCTTTCAAATCCGATACCGAATTTAATTTTGCTCAAAAAGTAATCCCTTATTCCCCTGTAGTTCATGGTAGATTGAGAATAATGATTTTAATACACGATCTGGATAAAAATCAACAACTGCTCTTGTTGAATTTTGTGAGTAGTTTTCGCAAAGATCTTGGTTCGTCATCAACTTAACGATTGCATTTTTAATGGCTCTTTGATTACCGGGAACCACAAGTATTCCATTTTTCCCTTTGTGAATGAGATCTGGAATTCCTCCCACTTTACTTGATATTATAGGCAAACCATAACTCATGGCTTCCAGTATTGACAAAGGCAAACCTTCTTTATAGGATGGCAGAATAAATGCATCTGATGACCGAAACAACTCTTCTTTCATTTCTTTGTTGGCCCAACCATTAAAATGAACGATTTTCTGCACCTTCCATTTCGAAATGGTATTGGTCAATCGATCTACTTCCCCATTCCCGGCAATAACAAGCTCCAGTTTATCTTCAAATTGCTTCCTGTTTTTTGCAATAATCTTAATCAAGTCGAAAATGCCTTTGTTATCTCCAATTAATCCCAGGAATAACAATCTAAATTTATCATTGGATGGCTTTCTTTCCGTGTTAAGCGGCGGAAGAATCATGTTATTTAAGATTCTAATCTGTTTCGGCTTAAAGGCACTGGTGTAAAAATGCTTCCATTTTTCCGACAAGCAGATCACCAGGTCTGCAGTATTAATTACATATCGAATTCTACGCTGTATAAACTTTGATGATCCCAGGAAAAAGTCCCGAAACCCTCCTCCATGTATGTGATAGATGATTTTCTTATTGGAAAAGGCTCTCGCAAATGCATACAAAATGTATTTCCTGTAAAAACTACCTTTCGATGCTCCATGAATGTGAAGAATTTTAATATCCCGATCTTTAATCAGGATCCACAACAACTCTACAATGCAAATCGGGAACCACAAAGTATTCATCAATTTGGATGTAAACCGATGCGTAACCAAAACCTTAAAGTCGGACATGTGTTTTGAATAATTGTTTACACACAATCCAATTCCCCCTTTCGAATTCTGATTCCCCGGCGCTATGTATAGAACCTCTTTCATCCGATTAAATAATTTTAACTCCCTGATAATTTAGGTTTGAATAGCAATGCTTGCTTTTGCTGCAGCGGCTGAACAAATTTGTGCCAAACCCGAAGCATGCGCGCAATGTTCTCATATTTTCCTCCATTTGAATTGATGGAGACTCTTGGAATCTGGAACTCTGAGATGAAATTCGAATTCAATTCAGGATTCACAGTAAAAGCCATCTTGTAATTATACTTCTTCAGTAAGGCCAAATCTCTTTGGTTATAGTCACCATTGGGAAAGGAAAACGAATTAATTTCAACTGACAACCACTCTTCCAATGCTTTTTTAGATTCACGATACTCAAATTCCAATTCCTCATCCGAACATTTTATGGTAATCGGATGATGATAGGTATGAGATCCAATTGTAATGAATGGATTTTCACTCAAGCGTTTTAATTCTGACAGTTCAATACATGATCTCTTTAATTCATATCTTGCAGCTGCACCTCTAATTAACTGCATCCTACTATGATTTGTCAATTTCTTCAGTTCTTCAACAGATTTAAATTCCTGATTTTCCTCTACCACTTTAGCTGCATACTCCCACCAAAAATTTCCAGTCATTACAGGTCGAACGGGAATAAAGAAAGTTGCTGGTATTTGATATTTCTCAAGAACCGGAATCAATCTTAAATTGCCCTTCCAGCCGTCGTCAAAGGAAATAAAGGCAGTTCTTCCTTCTGTATCTTTCTCTCCACTTATGATCTGAAAATATTCTTCTTCCGAAATGAACCTGAAACCTTTCGAAAGCAAAAAACCGATTATTCCTTCAAAAAGGAAAAGCGAAGGATCGTGAAAATAGATGGATAGTACTTGCTTATCGAACTGCTTTATAGCGGTTTTACCAAATATCAACAGCAATAGGTATCCCAATATGTTGGCAATTAGTTTTTTCATACGAATTCTTCTACTCCTTCAAATTCCTGTTTGGCTTTTTCATCTGATTTCTTTGCTCTATATAAAACAAATGGCTTTGCTATAAATGACTTCAGTCGATTCTGCAGTCCGAAACACATGTAAAATGGCATTGCAGTTTTTGTGAACTGGAATTTATATACATCCATGCCAACTCCGAAAGAGTATTTCTCCTTGTTCAGCGAAAATGACTTTCGAATGTTACAATCCATGCACTGAACACCTACTCCATAAATTCTATAATCGCGATCAAAAGCACAATCAATGGCAATCCTTGCATTATCACAATCTATATTTGCCACGTAGGCAACCGGGTAATCATTAAACTTGGCGAACATCACATGCGACGGAAACTTACTGTAAAGACTTTTATGAAACTTTTCCTTGTTTACATCATCATATACAAAACTTTTTCCATCCAGCATTTTAGATTTGGAAATTCTCTTAATGGTCTCAAAATTAGATGTGTTGATTTCCTCGTAGGACAGACTTAAACGAAATCCATCTTTTTCAATCTTTCGTAAGGTTCTGTCTAACTTCTTCCGAAACTTCTTTGCATAAACCTTTTCAGCAAACTCATTGTAATCTCTGTAATCCGAAATACAAATCATGGGAGCTCCCGAGTATCGATACATTTTAAAGTCTTTTGTCAGAATCGATTTTTTAGGAACATATTTGAAAAAAATGAAATGATAACGAATGTTCTTTTTGATCCAGCTAAGAAGCTGCTTAATAAAACCAGAATCTAATTCTTTGAGTACGATTAAATCATGTCCAATACAAGACCATTGCTGTCCAAGGAACTCAACAAATTCAAGCTTTATACATTTACAAAACTTACGAATTAGCTTAACAAGAGGAATAATGGCAACCAATTGGTTGTTCTCATAAGCAGTAACAATATAAGCTTGCTTCTGATAGCCTATTACATTGTTTTCTACTTTCTCGAAAACCTCATACCAACTATAAATCCATTCGAATCTATTGCTAGGAAAATTTGCTTTATATTCCAGGTTCTCAAGTTCTTTAATTGAAATGGTTTTAAAATTATACATTAGATTTTAGGGTTTAAACTCTTTAGGATAATACCATTCTACATTTCAACTCGCTCAGTAATATTTGTTTTATTATTAGAGGTTTGATGGTTCGGTTTTATTTTTAAGTCTTCCTTGATTCTACTCTTTTGCTTATTCTTTTCTATGATTGCGGATATCTTTTGGTTTTTTGCTAGAATCTCTTTGTCAGTTTTGATCAATCTATACTTAATGTAGGGCAAAGCCAATAAAGATTTCCAACTGATTTTGTAATCAAAACACATAAAAAATTGATCCATATCGTCACAAAACCTGAACTTGTAAGAATCATGTCCCATACCCAATGATAATTTCTTCATCTTATCATCAAATGCATTCCTGATAAAAGAATCTACGCAGTGAATCCCAATACCATATTTTCGAAATCTTCTATTAAAGGATGAGTCAATTGCCAATCGCTTTCCTTGCCAATCAATTGAAGTAGAATAGGCAACAATCTCATCATTGAGCTTTAGCAATATTATCTGAGATGGAAAACTCTCATAAATACTTAAATGAAAGGCTTCTTTTTCGAAGTTTCCATATAAAAAACTTTTGCCATCTATCTCCTTTGATTTTGAGATATGCTTGATCAATTTTAAATTTTCTTTACTAACCGCTCTAACCTCTATAGTATATTCCAAATTTTCTCTTGCCAACTTTCTTGCGGTACGTTTAAGTTCTTCTCTAAACTTTTTGGAGTATACTTCTTTATTAAAATCCTGATATTCTTCATATCGATTTAATTGTACACAAGGAGCTACTGAATAATGAAACAATCGGAAACACTTTACCAATTCGGACTGCTTTGGTATGTACTTTAGAAAAATGATATCATAGGAAATGTTTTTCCTGATCCAATGCCTCAATTCACGATAAAACAGTTTATCAACTTCCTCAATAATCAAAATATCATTCCCTAAGCTAGACCATTGTTGACCAAAAAATTCAAGAAAGGATATGCGAATAAACTTAAAGTATATCCTCACTAATTTTAATAAAGGAATAATCGCAGTTAACTTCTCCTCCTTATAAACAAGAATGATGAAGGGCTTCTTTTTAAACCCAACAATATTGTTTTCCACTTTCTCAAAAACCTGATACCAACTATAAATCCATTCGAATCTACAACTAGGACAATTGGTGTTGTATTCAAAATTTTTGAGTTCTTCAATCGAAATGGTTTGGAAACGATACATTAGAACTTAGGGCATTAAACTTCTTTGCGTATAATAAATCTATATCTCAACACTTTCAACAAAATTGAATTTGTCATTAGAGGTTTTATTATGCTCTGATGCAGTTTTTGCTTGCTGCTTATTTCTCTCCATGACCGCAGAAACATCCTGATTCATTTTTTTTATACGGTAATGAAAATAAGGCAATACCAACAATGACTTCAATCTGATTTTAAAGTCATAGCACATGAAAAATTCTTCAATACAATTGGTAAACTGAAATTTATAGGTATCCATTCCTAATCCGAATGATAATTTTTCAACATTGTCTTCAAATCCACTACGAATTACTTGATCAATACAATGAATTCCAACACCGTATTTTCTGAATCTTCTATCAAAAGCAGAGTCAACACCAATCCTTTGTCCATTAATATCTATCAAAGTACCATAAGCTACAGCTTCACCATTAAACTTTATAAAAACCACTTTTGATGGATTCTGCCTGTATATCTTTAAATGAAAATCTTCTTTGAGTTTGTTTTCATACAAATCACTTTTCCCATCAGTAGTTTTACTTGCCGAGATATTCCTTATGGCCGCTAAACTGTATTCATCAATTTCATGTTGTTCTACCTCCATTTTAAAACCATCTCTTTTAATTCTTCTATAGGTTCTTCGAAGATCTTCTCTGAATTTTCTGGAGTACACATTTAATCGAAATTTTTCGTAATCTGAAAAAGAAGATGTTTGAACAAACGGAGCGCCAGCATATTGATAAAAACGAAACTTAGATTTTAACCTACTATTTGATGGAAGATATTTAAGAAATAAAAAATGATAGGAAATATTTCTTTTGATCCAATAAAACAACGCATCAACAAAACCAGCTTCCAGCTTACCGATTACTATTATATCATGCCCCATTCCCGACCATTGCTGCCCAAGAAATTCAAGAAACTGCAACTTAAAGTATTTGAAATAGGTTCGCGTGAGCCTCATTAAGGGTACAATGGCAACTAACTTATTTCCCTCATAAGCAGTAATGATGTAAGCTTTTTTATCAAGCCCAAAATGATTATCGTTATGCTTTTTGAATGTATGATACCAATCTGCAATCCAAGAAGTCTGAGTCCCCGGAAACTTACTGGAGTACTCAATCTTCTGAAGGTCTTCTAATGTAATTAAACTAAAGCTATACATTTATTTGATCTTATCTTTTGTAGACAGGATATGAGGGTTTCATGTTTTTGTAGATGTCAGATTTCTTTTTAAAATCGATATAACGATTTACCCTTGATTCAATCAAGCTATTCCAATATAAATGGACAGAAATACATCCACCAGAAAATAATTGGCTTGCTGAGTAGCCAAACATGACAGAAACATAAAAAACATCGCCATTGTCAATTGATTGTGACTACTTTCGGCCCCTGCAATGGCCCTATAGAGTGTGATCAGAAATAACATATACAAAATGAAACCAATAATTCCATTGTCAACTAAAGTTTGAATAAATCCATTGTGTGCAAACAAAGGCATGCCATCTTTCTTTTCATATCGTCGTTGCGATTCTTCCATTCCCATACCAAACAAGTAGGTCACAAAATTACTCTGATACAAATTAGTAATGTATATTTCAGCAATTTGCAATCGCCCTGATCCAACTGTTTCATAAGCCGATTTGTCTTCCTGCCCCGCTCGATCATCCATGATCCTTCTTCGAAATCCCTCGTTGGTTTGAAACAATACCGACAAACCAATTGCCATCAGCACTCCAAAAGCAGCAATTTTGCCTAAGTTTTTAAAAGATACTTTTCTGGCAAATAAAACAATAACACCAACCAAAAACATCATCCAACCTGTTCTTGTATAGGTTTTAAAAAGAAAAAACACACCTATAATCAGGATGGGAATCACTATAAGATTCACTTTTAAGTTCCCTCTTTTATTAGCCACAAAATCAAGAAGCACAACACTTGCAACTGCCAGTACTGCAGAGGTATAATGTGGTGCTCCGAGCATTCCAATTAATCCATCAATTTGTGTGTCCTCCATCCACAACATTGTGGTTACTGGTGCAGCAAACACTCCCAAATAGTAGGGTATGTTGCACATGATAAAAAAGGCTGCCATGTAAACAGGCACTAACCTTAACTTTTTTAAAGCACTTGCACTATTAATATTTAGGTAAATCCAATGAACAAAAACCGGTATGGTTAGATACTTTATAAAATTTATAATTGAGTCTACGGGAAACTTAAAGAATGATACATTCACCAAATTCTTAGCTGCAAACAAGTAAGCCAAAACCAGAAAGGCATGCTTTGTTTCCTGACCAACCACTCGCGAGATCAAGAACAACAGTAAAGGCAGTTTCCACAAGTAAACCATCTCCTGTCCACCAACTGTAAATCCTTTTAGGTAAAAGGCTACAAAAAAGATGAGAAACCAAAATGCGATTTCGATATACTTCATTGCTTCAACAATTGTATAATCAATTTACAAATCCTATCCATATCTAATAATCCGTAGCGCTGATCTACAGGAAGTGGAATCAGATATTTGGCCAATTTATATTCTAGTTTATCCGATTCTACATTTTGGATTACACTTGGCCAATAGCTTGCAGTATAGATTTCCTGCAGCATCAATTCTTTTCGTAAATCATCATTTTCCACATAAAAAGGATAAACCATTGGTCCATCAATATCTGCATCATTAATGCTTAAGCCATTGTATCCTTTCAACTTTAAGTGTAGGTATTGAAAATTGCGATTCCTTCTACTTTTAACAGCAGCATAGTCAATACTCGATAGAATTCTGTAGGTTAAATCCGACATCAACTTTATCTCCTGCCCACACAAATACTCTTCATTTCTTTTGAATGCCGGATATCCATCATTAGGACCATTCTCCAGTCTTCGCAACAAGTGCTCACTTCTTTTCCAGGATATCTCTTGCTTAAAATCCATATATGGTGCACTATCGGTACTCAAATAGGCTCCATCGCTTACTCCAAAAAATTTTCTTGCTGAATAAAAGGTATCGAAGCCTTGCACTGGCACTTCAAAAAAAGCCTGAGAATTGTCCACTATTAAATTGTGCATACGCCTTGTCAAAAAATTCACATATCTCCCTTTTAATCCGAAGTAATTGATTACCAAAAAGGCCTCATCCTTTTCTGGATAAATGAGTTGATCTGGTTCCAATTGCATATTAATTGGATACTTCTCATATTCCAGTCCCAATTTTAAAATGGGTTCCATGACTGCATCACAAGAATATTCAGGCAAATAGATTTTTTTATATTCTCGAGCTCTTAGGATGTATTCCAGGCAGTTTCGTCCGGTATTTAAACGAATTAAATTCGGATAGTACTCCGATTCGAATCGGTTTTCCAACTCGAAATATCCACCAATCGCCCTAACCATATCCTATTCGAGTTCAACTGCTATAAATTCTTCAATCTTATCCATCATTTCGTTGCGTATCTCAAGGTTTGGAAATTCAAGTAGCCCAATTCCAACTGTACAGTTCGAACCCTTAAACTTGAAGACATCTCCACCCTTTTCAACCATCAACCTGATGTCAAGAACATAGTCGCTTATATTTTCATGAACCTTAACCGATTTAAATTTTCCATCCCTATTGGAATGAATTACATAAGTTGAATAAAACTTATCAATATCCTTACGGTTGTGGATTCTTGGCTCTTCTCCCATACAAGCATCCACGCTCATTTTTATCATATCAACATTACTGGCACATTTAATGATATCCGGAATACAATTGCCTCCATTTCTCGCACCAATCTCAATCAGGAACACCTCATCATTTTCATCTACAATCACTTCAATATTAAAGCCACCAAACTTTATTTTCAGTAAATCAATAGCTCGCTGCAACTCCGATTGAATTTTAGCATGAATGTGTTCTGGTAACAAGGATGGATAATTAATACTTGAAGGAACAAACGGGTTTACCTCAACATCGTTCCTCTGATCTCCTAAATAGTAGGCAATAATTTTACCATCATAAACAAAAATATCTCCATCCAATTGCGGATATTTCTTTTCAATAAACTCTTCTACAATAAACCTTTTACATTGAGAGAATTTCATGGCATAATCAATTGCCTTATCCATTTCCCAAAAGTCATTTACAGCACTAATCCCTTTACTCCCACTAGAGTCAACTGGCTTTACAATGATAGGATACCTGAATTCATCACTGGAACCCGAAAAGTCTTTCAAACTTCCATAAGCTCCGTACGATGGCGTATTAAATTTCTTTAATCTTAAAAAGCTTTTGTACAAATCTTTTTCAGATAAGGTCTTAACCGACTTGTATGGATTTCCTGGCAATCCCATTTTCTCTGCCACATAAGCTGCTGTAGGTGCTGCAGGATCTGATGCATAAGCCAAAACACCATCTATTTCTAACTTTCGTCCTAATTTTAGAACCCCCTTCAGATCCGTGGTGCTAACATTATAAAACTCATCGGAATATTTGTGTCCAGGATTATCTGGATTATAATCACAAGTAATTACATGAAAGCCCTTGGCCTTTGCATATTTAATGCAAGGAATTTGAAAGGAGGTTCCCCCAAGAATTAGTATTTTTTTTGTTTGGTTTTGCATGATGTGATCAGAAATTAAATCATCCGATTTTGAAATTGTTCAACAATTCTATCACCGCGGCTTTGTCATTAAACATCATTACATCAATGATTGAAAGATATGGAACAAAATCATTTTCAAATTGCTTATAATTAATCTTTCCCGATTCTATAAAGCCCAAATCTATGCCATGCTTTGCAAAATAATCTTTGTGGTAAAGAGATTTTCCTCCAACCGGATTGATATAGGTATCACAAGCAAGCCTTTTACTGATACTAATCAATCTATTGGCTTTTTCTTGTCCTCTTGTTTCACGAAACTCTTCGGATGATTTCATCCAGTTCAAATCCATATTCAAATACCTGTAAACCGCAAGAATACTTACAATGGCAAGGTCTCCTATATTTGAATAATCCCCAACAAACACAGATTCTATTACCTCCATAACATCTTGGTAATAGGGTGCTTTTGTGTATGCTAACTTTAGTTGATAACGAAATTTTTGAATAAACAATTGCTTTTCTACCAGCTCAATTTCATTGATGAGTCTGTTTTGACTTGCTTTTTGCAAAGGAATGGTAAACATGAACTCCTTTCCATTCACCAGTATTTGATTTCTGTTGATCCAGCCGCGTTTAATAAAATTTACATCATCGTAAAAAACTACATTCTCAACAGCGCGAAGCAATTGAAAATATCCCAAATAAGGAAATACATAAGGTTGAATAATCGCAACACTTCCAGGAAGTGGAAATTCGCAGATTCTTGCCTGATTCTCCAATTTTTGATACAAACTTGATCTCATGAAATCAAACTACCATTTTAAGTTTGTTACGAGTAGCATATACAAAGCAATACAACGGATCGAATATTGGATATTGCGAAAGCATCAAATACGGAAAGCTTTCTCCAACCGATGAATCCTTAAAATACTGAAGACACTTTTCTCTCAACCCCTCATCCTTCAAGAAGATGGCAAACTTTAACAATTCACGATGATACATCTTGTTGATAAATGGTTCTAAATCTTCACATCCAAACTTCCTGATGTAGTGTCTCTTAATATCATATCGATCGCTAAAGAATCTAAAATCTCCCATCACATCTAATCCATGAGTAGCAGAGGTTCCATGAATACGATAGGTAATGGTATCATCGGCCAAATAATGAACTTTCATCCTGGCTGCAGATTCTATCCACAAAGGATAATCACCCATTCTCCAGTTGTGCTTCCTGATTGGTTCTCCAATTCGAATGGTTTGCAACAAATCATTTCGCATGCAAACTGATGCTGTGGCAATGTGATTTCCTCTTATCAAATCTGAAAGAACGTTTCCACTAGGTAGATTTTTACCATCCCTAACTCCTTTTAAAAATTTATCTCCTTTTTGACATGAAAAATTGGTATGCACCAATCCATAATCCGGATTTGCTTCCAGAAAATCAACCTGCTTTTGTAATTTATATGGATCAGTCCAATAATCGTCACCCTCACAAAAAGCAACATATTTCCCTCTGCAAGCATCATCAGTTCTCTGATCATTACGTGTTGCACCTACATTTTGCTCACTTGTTATTACTCGAATAATATCAGGATATTTCTCAGCATATTCTTGGATTACATCCATTGTTTTATCCGTACTACAATCTTCGCCGATAATATATTCGAAATCAAAATCTGTTTTCTGATTCAAGATTCCTTCAATACACTGAGCAATGTATTTCTCGTGATTGTAGGTTATGGTTTTTACACTTACCAAAGGCTTATCCATAAGATACGTTTATTTTTCTTTTGGGAATTTTCTTTTCTCCTTATAGGTTTTCAGAACCTTTACTGGTACTTTATTTGAATCAACTTGTACCATTTCTGAAATAATGGAAATGATCAAATCAACAATTTCGTCTGCCAAATCAGGATACAAAGGCAAGCAAATAATCTGCCTTGACACTTCATAGGCAATGTCTAAACCTTTGGCCGAAGGCAAACCTCTATAGGTTGGAAACTCACTTATTAATGGGTAAAAATATCTACGTCCATAAATTCCATGTTTCTTTAATTCTTCAAACAAATCATCTCTACTTCTGCCATATTCCGACTCATCAATGAATATTGGAAAATAAGAATAATTGTAATCCACCTCCTGTGGTTCATCCAAATACCTTACTCCAGGAATATTATCTAATCCCTGTTTGTACTTTTCTGTGATATGCTTTCGTCCATCAATTACCGTATCAAAATATTTCAATTGTAACAATCCATAAGCCGCCTGTAATTCGTTCATCTTAGCATTAATCCCCGGAGCAATTACTGTAGTTTCGTTCGCAATTCCAAAATTCTTAAGGTAATCCAATCGCTTCTTGGTCTTGATATCATGACAAATAATCGCTCCACCTTCAATGGTATTGAATACCTTGGTAGCATGGAAGCTAACAATTGATAAATCTCCATAATTCAGAACACTTGAACCCTTTAATCGAACACCAAAGGCATGAGCTGCGTCATAGATTACCTTTAGACCATAGTAATCTGCTAAATCTTGAATCTTGTTTACCTCACAAGGATTACCATACACATGAACCGGAAGAATGGCTGTAGTCGCCGGTGTTATGGCAGCCTCAATTCTCTCTGGATCCAAATTGCAGTAATCAGGCTCTATATCTACAAAAACAGGTTTGATATCGTTCCACCATAATGAATGCGTTGTGGCCACAAAGCTATAAGGTGTGGTAATTACCTCTCCCTTTATTCTTAAACACTGTAGCGCAGCCATTAAAGCCAAGGTGCCATTTGCAAACAATACAACATAGGGAACTCCCAGGTAGTTTGCCAAAGCCTTTTCAAATTCCTGATGATATTTTCCATTATTGGTAAGCCACCTGCTATCCCAAATGTCAGCCAATAAAGGAATAAACTCGTTAAGAGGTGGCAATTGAGGTCTTGTTACTAATATTTTACGTTTTTCCATCTTCGTGTCGGTATAATTTCTTTAAGAATTAAAATACCATCGCTAACTGCTTCTTGTTTTGTAGCACAAGCCAATAGTAGGTATGTTCCGATACCTGCCAGTATCTGAAAAGAGAGTGAAAGAATCTGATTTTGTATTAACCAACCAATAGTCATAACTGCGGCAGTCACAAGAGTGATTAAAAAGGTTTGACCAACGTCTTTAATTTGGTTGATGGTTGAGTAGAAAATTAATTTCCCCGTATAATATGCATTGATAAAAAAACTTATGAAAGAGGTTACTATTTGTCCAACAATTAATCCCATAATTCCCCATTGCAAACCAATAATAATTGCCATTACAACAAACACTTTTTTAATGATTTCCAGGTAGAGAAATAAATCTGATCGTCCTTTTACCTTAAGAATATTCAAGTTTGATGAGTGCAATGTGTAGATCATACCTGCAATACACAAGAGTTGAAAATAAGGAACAGAGGGCATCCATTTTTCACCCAAAACAATTGAGAACAATGGTTCAGCCATTACAGCCAATCCAATCATCAATGGGAAATTGATAAAGACCAAAAGCTTAATGAGTTTTCTAAACCCCATTCGAAGGCGTTCATCCTCATCTTGAATTTTTGAAAAAGCAGGAAATGTAACGTTGCCAACAACCTGTGCTAATGTAGCAACGGGTACTTGCTGAAACTTTTTGGCCTGATCGTAAAAACCTAATGCTATAGCAGAGAACATTCTACCAATTACCAGCAAATAAATATTTTCAAATGTCTGACTAATCAATCCTGACAACAACAACTTCGATCCAAAATTGAATAAACCTTTAAATGATTTGATTGAAAATACCAAACTTGGTCGCCAGGAACTCTTGATCCAAAACAATAGGGTTCTAAATACATATATACCCATTACCTGCGCAGCCAAAGCCCATACTCCAAAGTTCAATAATGCCAAACTAATTCCCACTATTGCCGACAGAATATTTGCTGCTACAACAACTTGTGCAATGGCTTTAAAATTCATGTCGATCTTGAACTTTACGAATTGAATCAAACCAAAAGAGTTGACCACCAAAATCAAACAAACTACTCTTGTAAGATCCACTAATTCAGGAGTTCTAAAAAAACTAGCAATCAAAGGAGCTGCAAAAAACAATATCAGGTAAAGAACAATTCCTATGCTAATATTAAAGAAGAATACCGTTGAAAAATCTGTCTGATCAGCATTCTTTTTCTGAATCAAAGCATTATCAAAGCCACTATCAATAAAGGCCTGCGATATCGCAATAAAAATGGCAAGCATTCCAAGTAAACCAAAATCTCGAGGCTCTAGCAACCTGGCCAAAATAATTTGCGATATCAAAAGAATGAATTGACTACCAAACTTTTCTACAAAGCTCCAGAAAACACCCTTAATGGTCTTACTCTTTAATTCAGACATGCATATGTAAAACTAGGCAACAATACGTTCCCGAATGGATGATGCTTTTTTCAACTCCTGTACAATCCTGATGCAAGCTTTCCCATCACCATATGGATTGATGGCCTGAGCCATTTTTCGATAAGTTGCATCTTCATGGAACAACAAATCAACCGATTCTATGATTTTCTGAGAATCCGTACCAACCAACTTTACTGTACCTGCGGTTAAAGCTTCCGGTCTTTCCGTTGTATCCCTCATCACAAGAACTGGTTTGCCCAAGAATGGAGCTTCTTCTTGTATGCCTCCCGAATCGGTAAGTATCAAGTAAGATAAGTCCATCAAGTAAACAAATGGCAGATAATCAATCGGATCAATCAAGAAGATATTGTTATTTGAGTTGCCTTCTGAATCTGCACCTTGTCCTAGAATTTCATAAACTGGTTTTTGAACATTGGGATTCAAATGAACCGGATATACAAAATCTACTTCAGGATGTTTCTCAGCTAAAAACTTAATTGACTCACATATATTTAGAAATCCTCTTCCAAAATTTTCCCTTCTATGTCCTGTAATCAATACCATTTTGCGGGTTCGATATACCCACTCGGCAACTCGACCTGTAGAAATTCCTTTGGCTTGCAAAACATTCACGATATCCATAACCACTTTCGAAGAGCGATGAATTTTTGTAAGTGTAAGCTGAAGCGCATCAATCACAGTATTGCCAGTAACCACAATTCTGCTTTTTGAAATTCCTTCATCCATTAAATTCTTTTGTGCCATTATGGTTGGTGCAAAATGCCATTGAGCCAAACGACCTGTTATTTGTCGATTAGCTTCTTCGGGCCAAGGAGAATACAAATTATTGGTACGCAAACCTGCTTCGATATGAGCCACAGGAATTTGCTGATAATAAGCTGCCAACGCCGTTGTGGATGATGTGGTAGTATCGCCATGAACCAGAACCAAATCAGGATCTGCCACTTTCAATACATCTCTCATACCTATTAAAACACGGCTGGTAACATCGTATAAATCCTGTCCTGATTTCATGATTTGCAAATCATATTCAGGTACGATTTCGAAAAGATTCAACACCTGATCTAACATCTCGCGGTGTTGCCCTGTTACACATACTATGGTTTCAAACTGTTCCGGATATTTCTGAAACTCCTTAACCAAAGGTGCCATTTTAATGGCTTCTGGCCGAGTACCAAAAACCAACAATACTCTATATTTATTATTATCACTCATTTTCTTAATCATTAGATGGTAAAAAAGTAGTAGCCGTATTATCTTAACTTCTTCCTTTTGTTCTCCTTTGGCTTAGGAATTTCAACAGGAATTTCATTAAAGATTTTCTCCTGATGATTGGTAACTCCGCAGAAATCGAGAATTACTTTCTCATCAGAAAATGGAAGGTTTTTGAACTCATTGTGTGCCACCAAATAGACAATCATATCGGCCATATCAAAAGCAATCTGGTAATCCCAAATCTGGAAGCTTGAATGTTCTTCAATATTAGGCTCAACAATTAAGTAATCATCCTGTTGCGATTGCGTAATTTTATTGGAGATATACATGGCTGGCGATTCTCTTAAATCATCGATATTTGGTTTAAAAGCCAACCCCATTACTGCAATTTTGGGTTCATACCCGCGATCTAACTGAAACTGCAATCGTGCATTTTTAATTTTCTCTACACACCAAAATGCCTTGTAATTATTGATTTCACGCGCTTTACCAATGATTTGACTTTCCAAAGGATATTCAGAAACAATAAAGTAAGGATCTACAGCAATACAATGACCACCTACTCCACAACCCGGACTAAGGATATTTACCCTTGGATGCTTGTTGGCCAATTCAATCAACTCCCAAACATTAATTCCTGCCTTTTCGCAAATCACCGATAATTCGTTGGCAAATGCGATTTGTACGTCGCGAGAAGAATTCTCAACCAGCTTACACATTTCGGCGGTTCGAGAGTTTGTTTTGTGAAGTTCACCTACCACAAAGTTTTGGAAGAATTCGCATGCCATTTCGGTCGACATTTCGTCAATCCCACCAATTACCCTATCGTTGTGTTCCAACTCGTAAATGATATTCCCTGGCAGCACACGCTCCGGACAATAGGCGATGAATATTCGATCTTCCAGCTCAGGGCGCTTGGTATATATTAAATCTCGAACCTTCTCGGTAGTTCCAACTGGTGATGTGGATTCTATAATGAATAAATCGCCTTCTTTTAATACCGGAATTGCTGCCTTAGTGGCATCCAATACATATGAAATATCGGGTTCGTGGTTTCCCTTAAAAGGAGTTGGAACCGCAATGGTATAAACATCAGCTTCCTGAACTTCGGTATGAGCGGAAAGCAAATTGTCTTCTACAACCTGATGCACCAACTCATCTAAATCGGGTTCTACAATAATGATTTCACCCAGATTTACTGCCTCTACTACTTTTGGATTTACATCAACTCCTTGCACACGAATCCCACTTCTAGCAATAAGTGAGGCCGTAGGAAGTCCGATATACCCCAATCCAATTGTGGTAACTACTTCAAACTTATTCATAAAAAATTCTGATTTCTGCGATACCGTAACCAGTATCAAGCGACGGGTTGAACTTGTTTAATCTTGTCTAACGAAATATCAGTATAAACACAAGTTCCCAAAGAATCGAATCGGATAACAATACGATCCTTACCTTTTATTTGTATGATCTCGCCCTTAATTCCTTTTAAAGGACCACCCATTATTTCTACCAATTCTCCTTTTTCCAGATTCTCATGACTTAAATCTACTTTACGATTTTCATCATCCAGAAAAATTCGAAGAGCCTGAATCTGATATTCAGGTATAGGCACAGCTTTGCCACCGAAAGTTACATATCCAACAGCGTAAACAGAATTGATTACGTCGTAATACTCCCTTTCACTGACTTTCACAAACAAATAAGATCGAATCAATGGTTCTTCAACCCACTTGGTTCGATCGCTCCACTGACGAAGCTCTTTTTTTAAAGGAAGGTAGCACTCAATGTTTTTGGAGCACAATTCTTTGTACAGCCTCTTTTCTGCACGCGATCTGGTATAAATCGCGTGCCAAAGATAAGGCCTATTTAAAGCTTGCATGGTTGATTGAGTTTAAGGTTTATACTTGTGAAAAAGATCCGCCTCTAAAATGATTTTGGTTGAAGGGTGGTTGAAGCCCTAATATCATTTTATCAGCGTATAGCGCTCTGGTTATATTATATGATGTCTCGGCACAGCTTCGCTTCCTCGGTCACAGAAAACATTTATGCCGATTCATTTTTTACGCATTAAAATTCGAAAAAGCTCAAGGCTTTTCCTGGGCGAATGATAGTTGGTTTGGGTAGTAATTAATTTCATTACATAAAGCTGGGTCGTATCTTCATGTAAACCGAAAAAATACCATACTTTTCTTTCTCGTATTTTTAAAACGGTAAATAAAATTTCGTAAGATTTTATGAGTTGAACAAATATACTTCCTCATTACTTAGATTGAGTCTAAGTAATTTTGGTAAGAGTACATTCTCGCATGATCAACTTGCACTTTCGCCTGACTACCAATAGATAAGAAAAATTAAACACATTAGGTTGTTTTATTTTTTCTTAAACCATATGCGTATTAACAATTATTAAACCCTCTATTTATCACGACTTTAGGCTGTTTATCTATAATATCCTTCAAACGAAATACAGACTGATTGAAAACAAAAACCTGTTAGAAGTAGATATTCCAACAGGTTTAAATAATCTTAACAGACCTAATTAGCTCACTCTTTCAGGAATTGCAACCTAAAGCAATCCCTGATTTACAATTCTCACATCTTATTGCGCATCTACTACGGCAATGGTTACCATGTTTACAATCTCACGAACCGAACTCTCCAATGGTACAATATGAATGGATTTATTCATACCCAAAAGAATTGGACCAATGGCCTCGGCACCACCAATCTCCTGCATCATCTTATAAGCAATATTACCAGAACTCAGATTTGGGAAAATAACCGTATTCACCCTTCGCGAACCCAATTTTGAGAAAGGAAACATTTTCGTTCTTAACTCAGAATTTAAAGCAAAGTTCATTTGGATATCACCATCTACCATTAATTCCGGATATTCGTGATGTAGCATCTCAACTGCCTTTTGCACTCGAATCGGACTACCTTCCCGAATTGAACCGAAATTGGAATAAGAAACCATTGCAATCACAGGTTCAATATTAAACTTGCGAACCGCTTCAGCCGTAAGCAATGTGGTATCCACCAGAGTTTGAGCATCAGGGCGCGGATTTACAGTTGTATCCGAAAAGAATATTGGCCCTTGCCTGGTCATCAACAAATACATACCAGCAATGTGATTGATATCTGCTTTGATCCCAACCGTTTGAATTGCAGGCCTAATGGTATCGGCATATTTGGATGTTGAACCGCTAATAAAGGCATCAGCCTCACCCGTTTCTACCATCATGGCTCCAAAATAATTTCGATTGGTCATTTTATCCACTGCCTCGTTGTAGGTAAGTCCTTTTCTGTTGCGCTTTTGGAACAATATTTTTGCGTACTCTTCCCTTCTTGATCTCTCTTCATCCCCTCTCCAATTGATGATTGGAACACCATCCAAATCCAAATCATTCTCTTGTATTACTTTATGGATGTACTCAGGATTACCCAATAATATTGGAACTGCAATACCCTCGTGAAGAACTGTTTGTGCAGCTTTTAACACCTTAAAATTACCACCTTCGGCGAATACAACACGTTTCGGATTTCGTTTGGCTTTGTCAGTCAAAGCTCGCAGCAACTTGTTGTCCCTACCCAACCTTTGCTCCAACTGGTTCTTGTACTCGTCCCAATTTTGAATTGGAGATTGTGCAATGCCCGAATCCATTGCAGCTTTGGCCACAGCAGGAGCAACCACAGTTAGCAATCGTGGATCAAGAGGTTTCGGAATAATATAATTCTTACCATAGCTAAGATTCATTTCGTGATAAGCCGTATTCACAATATCAGGAACATCCTCTTTTGCCAATGTTGCCAACGCTTTAACGGCCGCAATCTTCATTTCCTCATTAATGCCCGTAGCTTTAACATCCAATGCTCCACGGAAAATAAATGGGAATCCCAATACATTATTTACCTGATTGGGATGATCCGATCGACCGGTTGCCATTATCAAATCCTTTCGTGTTTTCATTGCCAGCTCGTAGTCGATTTCAGGATTAGGATTGGCCAGTGCAAATACAATGGGTCTATCAGCCATTTTTTGCACCATACTTGGTTTAAGCACATTAGCTACTGATAATCCCAAAAACATATCGGCACCATCCAAGGCATCCTCCAAGGTCTTCACATTAACTGATGTAGCAAATTCCTTTTTAATATCACTTAAATCGGTGCGAGATTTATGAATTACCCCTTTGCTATCGAGCATGATGATGTTCTTTTTCTTCACACCCAATGCGATGTAAAGGCGAGTGCAGGCAACAGCCGATGCTCCTGCTCCATTCACTACAATTTTGATATCGCTTAGTTTCTTCTTTTGTAACTCAACGGCATTCAACAATCCTGCTGCCGATATAATTGCAGTACCATGCTGATCATCGTGCATGATCGGAATATTCAACTCCTTTTTCAACTGATCTTCTATGGCAAAACATTCTGGTGCCTTGATGTCTTCCAGATTAATTCCTCCGAAAGTAGGAGCAATTCCTTTTACAATTTTAACAAACTCATCTACATTCTTACTGTCTATCTCAATATCAAACACATCAATATCTGCAAAGATTTTAAACAGCAAGCCCTTCCCCTCCATGACTGGTTTACCTGCTTCGGCACCAATGTCGCCCAAGCCTAAAACAGCAGTACCATTCGAAATAACAGCCACCAGGTTACCCTTGGCGGTGTACTTGTAAACATCTTTTGGATTTGCCTCGATTTGCAGACAAGGCTCTGCCACCCCTGGAGAGTAAGCAAGCGATAAATCCAATTGTGTAGAATGTGGTTTGGTTGGGATCACCTCGATTTTCCCGGGACGTTTGCCTTCATGATACCGAAGTGCATCCTCTTTGGTAAATTTTGCCATGATAAGTGTTAGTTAGGGGCAATTGGCTTAGACCAATTGTTGATTGTTAGTTGTTTTTTGCTTTTGGGTGGAATACCCTTTTAGAGGACTAATAGACGAAGCTATGAGGTACACTCGTAAAACGACTCAACTTCACGGTCCTTTCTTAGGTGGGTTTTACTCTATTAAAATTCCGATATTCTGCCATCAATGGAAAGATGTAAATTCATGTTGTTCAACATGGTTTAAGAAAAACCTCAGCCTAACCCTCTCCTTAGAAGAGAAGCTCGGGGATGAGATGGGTTGTAAACACAAAAAAACCGTCAAAGAATCAAATCCTGTGACGGTTTTTAAAGCTATATTTTCAATATATGCTAAGCATCTTTAAGATGCTAAGCATGTTCTCAACAGATTTTACCTTAAAGCAAAAGCCTATCTAAGATCTTTTTCAGCTTCCAAAGTAGCCTTTCTAATTTCCTCAATAAACTCTTTCATCCTTAAAGAATCAATTACACCATCAGAAATGACTTTTAATGAGTCTGAAAATTCTTTAATATCATATTTCCATTCCTCATTAATAGCAAACTCAAATGCCAAATGATCAATACACTCTCCTCCACATTTGTCGATACTAAAAGATGGATTATTCAGAATAAACTTTTTTACATACACTCCCATGATCTCTCGCAACGCTCCATCTGATCGTGAGCACAAATATTCAAAACACTTATAATACAAAGGAGTTAATTCTCCACTCTTTTTCGTTAATGTTTCCAATAAGTTAAATGTTATCTCATCATCAGATGGGTATATTTTTCCATCACAAAAATCAACTACAATAGAATCAATCATTTCATTATTTAGATATAAAGAAATAGGTTGGTCATAAATAATTCGATCTTTAAAATATGCTTTAATTTCAGTCAGTTTATGCATTTTTTTCAATGCATAAATACTATCAGCATTATTCAAAGGTTGCTCCACCGCTACTTCTTGAATTACAGCTTCTAACTTTGGAACAACAATAACAGAATCAATTGTCTTTTTATGATTTGCGACCTTTTCTTGTTTATTATTTGATTTACAAGAAACAAGCATGCATATTAAAATGATAGGGATAAATCTCATATGTATTTTTATACAGCGTAACAATTTAAGTACACTTATCACAAGTGTTATACAGATCTCTAAATTAACCATATAAACAAAAACACCCAACACCAAGAAACTATCCATCCTCGTTCCAAATAAGCTCTACACAAAACCACTCCATCAATTCGCACTTAACGGATAAAACTCATAATAACTTCATTTACCAAAACCTTTAATCAGAATTAAAATAAACTTTATCACTAATATAAAATCACTTACAACACTTTTTTCACAACATCAGATTGATTTTAGATTTACCATATCATTAATATTTTTTTTAAAGAATTTTAAATTCTCTCTACACCTTTAAATTCGCAGGAAGTGATGGATTTCAACATCCAGTATGAACTTAATCTTTTATCAATAAATCAGCATATTATTTTTATTTTTAAATATTGTTTCATAATTTCATTATCGTTTTGTCAACCATGAAAGCAAAATAATCAGAGCAGAAATTAATGTAGAAGGATTAGTGCGGAGGAAATTATTAACCTTTAAACATTATTAAAATGTCTGAACAACAAAACTATGACGACAGCTTGGTAGAAATTAAAGCTGTGAAAAACGAAAATGTAAAACATTGCAGCATGCCTGTTGGAATGTACATTCAAGAGATTAAAGCAATGATTCATGTGGCAAAAGAAGACTTGCCTTTGTTGACCCCTGTTGGATATACCGCAGAAAACCTTACCAAACTTGAAGTTCTAACAGGAGCACTTTCTATTGCACAGGCCATTTGGGATACCCAATTAACGGCGCAGAAAGATGCTCAGAAAAAATGGCAAAAGGATGCACCTGCCATGTTTGAGCTAATTCGTGATTTATATGAAAACATGCGCTTTGCTTACCGCAAAAACGATGAATTACAAGAAATTCTTGATGAAATAAACGAAGGTGACTCCAACGCAGATGCTGTAATGGACCTGTTAAGGCTAGGGACACTGGGAAATAATAATCAAGAACCATTAACAGGTATTGGATTCGATATCGCAAAATGTAATACCGCAATTAGCGAATCGGAACGCATGGGAGCTCTCTTGGCAGAAGTAAACGGTTCGTTGTATGTTGACGATGACAGAAAGGTAATCCGCGACAAAGCATACTCTTTGGTGAAGCAATATGCCGATGATTTAAAGGAATACGGACAATTTGCATTTAGAGACGAAGAGGAACATGCAATGCTATATTCTAGTAAATACCTGAGAAACAAGAAAGCTGAATACCGCCGTAAGAAAAAAGAAGAAGAAAATACACAAGAAGAAACAGTAAGTTAATGTTCATAAATACGGGTTTTGAGTTTTACACTTGAGAGGGAATCTGCGGATCCCCTCTTTTTTATGGTGGTAAGACAGGAAATAAGATGAAAAAGACAAAAGTAGATTCCAGTCTTCGGTCTTGGAGAGTGTCAAACCTGTCTTGGAGGCTTCACCCAACTGTCTTTTTACACCTGCCCCTTGTCTTGGAAAAGGTTCTTCTATGTCTTGGAGCACCTTACGGCAGTCTTGGAGTTCTTTTTTTGTGTCTTGGGGTAACTGACTTCTTGTCTTGTTGATAGTGGCTTTTGTCTTGTTAAAGCTTTCAATTTGTGACACAATCACTTCAGTCTCAAAATCAAATTGGGATCAGGACAGGTATTGAGGTAATTTTCGCGATCGGCCTGGTTGCATACACCTGGAAAATCTCCCTTGCGACCATTCATATCTGCGATGATCTGAAAGTGCAGATGAGTAGGCCAATTGCCATTCTCCTGATCGTTACCCAATTCGGCAAACTGCTCGCCTTGCTTTATTTCTTGTCCTACACTTTTCCCTTTTAGCGATTCAACAGAGAGATGTCCGTAAAGGGTATAGAATATAGTTCCTTCTACACAATGTTCGAGTATGATGGTTGGGCCGTAATCGCCAAACGAATCGTTGTTTTGAAAGCTATGGATTTTGCCATCCAAAGGTGCTGCAATGCTGGTATTGGCTGCCAACCAAACGTCGGTTCCCAGGTGAATGCTTCGTGCATCGTCCCCCTCACCAAAGTGTTTGCTCTTGCGATAAATCAGCCTGTCCTCGTTGTATCCACCAATGGCATATTTGGCGCCAGTTTGTTGTAAGCAATCCGAAATGTATTGCTGCAAGGCCTCCACAGAACTCAAGTCTATGGAGTACAGGGCTTGATTATCGATGGACAGATCGAGCTTGTGATGCTTCTCTTGATTTAAGTTGAATGGGAAAATATCGGTAAAGAGGTGTTGATTGTTTTTAAGTAGTTGAGATAACATTATTGTGTTGGTTTAGTTTTTAGCTCAAAATATTTATTGAGAGTAATCTTTACTCCTTGTTGTCCTAAAGCCGGACAGGCTTTTCATTAAGTGATGAGTAATTCCAAGTTACCATTACCCCAAACCCCTAAAGGGGCTTTTCCTGTGCGCTGTTCCCTTTAGGGAATCGAAGGGTTAGCGTTGGAAAGGCTGCTAACTTATTCCCCGTTTATTTTTTGGTACAGACCTGTAAAGATCGTAAGTCCTGTTTCGATGATCTCGTCAGGAAAATCGTAGTCGGGATGATGCAAGGCTGCCTGATCTACTCCGGCTCCCAAACCAAAAAATCCGCAGGTGTATTTCTGAGAGAAATAGCCAAAATCTTCGGACCACTTAAAGGGTTTATCCATGTATTTATAAGACAAATTATGCTCTTCGGCCAAATCCTGCAGCATATCCACACATTCATCTTGATTTACCGTTGCCGGAAATTCTTCGTGGTAAGCAATGCTGTATTCCAAATTTTCCTCAGCAGCAATTCTATGTACGATCTCCTCCGATTTTTGGGTAAGAACCATCATATCCACATTCTCGAATGAGCGCAGGGTAACGCCCATTTCGCCGCTCCCCGCCGAAGTTCCAAAGGACTGCTCGCCCATACGAATATAGATAAAGGTTAGTAGGGTATGATCGGTAAACAGGGCTTTGTTGTTGAGTAAATCGTTTAACTCTCGACTGATTTTTGAAATGGCAATGGCCGGGTTTCTTCCCTTCTCGGGCTCAGCCGCATGAGATGTTTTCCCTTTTAATCCAATGGTCATTCCTTTTGATGCTGCAGAAAAACTTCCACGTCGCAGCAAAATGGTATTGGTCTCTTGCCCGGGTACGTTGTGCAAGGCAAACATGTAATCTGGTTTCAGATCAGCAAATTTTGGATGAAACAATACATCCTTTGCTCCTTGCTCTACCTCCTCGGCTGGTTGAAAGAGCAAGATCACCTTGCCTTTGCATGGCGGATTTGCTGACAATTGCTGGGCCATACCAGCCAATATAGTCATGTGTCCATCGTGCCCACAGGCATGCGACACTCCGTTGTATATTGAGGCATACTTTACTCTCGTATTTTCTTCTATTGGCAATGCATCCAATTCTGCACGAAACACGGTAGTTTTGCCCTCTTCGGCTCCCTTAAATACAAATGCCCTTCCCGTATCTCCCAAATGGATGACCTCATAAGGATGATAGTCTACCATGAAGTCGACAATGGTTTGAGCGGTTTTATATTCCTTATTGGATAGTTCGGGTTGTGAATGTAGCTGATGCCTTAAGGCTATGAGTTTTGAGTTCATTTTATTCGGCTTATGTTTGCTTATGTGTTAAAGTTATGTGAAAGATAGTGATAAATTGTATTATCACCTCACACTAGTCCTCTGCTTAAGGAGTGGAAATTGGAACCATCTGGATTGTGTAGAAAACTCCCCTTCTCCATGAGGAG
The DNA here is from genome assembly GCF_001310955.1 of Marinifilum fragile JCM 15579. Lineage (GTDB taxonomy): Bacteria > Bacteroidota > Bacteroidia > Bacteroidales > Marinifilaceae > Marinifilum > Marinifilum fragile. The sequence goes on along the minus strand of NZ_BAZX01000021.1, from coordinate 30,651 downwards.
AAGGAGATGGAGGATGAGATTATTTCTCATTCCACCCACTGAAGTTCTTCTTTTAAAAGCTCTTCCAAGTAAGGTTTCATTTTAAATTCTTCACTTACTTTTTTGTATTCGTCGGCAATATCAAAAGTCTTTCTGAAATCAGTTCTGGTAGCTCTTAGCATTGTATTTTTCTCGGTAAATCGAGAAGATACAAAGTCGAAGATACTTACCTTAAAGCCCATCAGTTCCAGAAGCATGGCACGTAGGGAATCAGATATCATCATAATGGTTTTATCACGGAATGCCTTGTGACGTATTACTGATTTAAAGGTTTTTGATCTCATTGTAATGGAATGTTGACAACAAGCTACACTAAAAATAAATCGTGCATTATTCCTGATAGCCAAATGCATGGTTTTATCGGTTGCTGTATCGCAAGCATGCAATGAATAAACGGCATCTACATTCCCATCGAAAGTGAATTGACTAATATCATTAGCATGGAAATGCATTCGATCAAAATTCATTCGTTTGGCTAATTCTCTGTTCTCAGCCATTAGTCTTTCATTAATATCAACACAATGAATTTCGATGTCTCTTTCATCTATTTTCTGATAAAAGAAATAGATTAGAAAACTTAGATAGCAATTTCCTGCAGCACTATCTATAAATACCAATTTCTTCTTTTTCGATATTTTTTTAATGTCAGCATGCATAATTTCGAGGAATGCCAATACCTGTTCTATTTTTACCTTTTTATCTAATGAAGCATTTCCGTAACGGTCTTGTAGTCGAATGATATAGAACAAATCATTCAGTTGTTCTCTTGTATTTTTATTTAAAAGCATACTATTCGTGATTGTAAAATTTCACGAGGCAATTGATGCAATACCATGATTAAGGGAATATTTTCGCTGGAATGAGGAAATATATAAATACGATTAATCTAATTACACCAATCTACCTCTACAAAATGTAAAGTATAAATTGAAAGCAAGCCAAGCTTTTACCCTTTTAAGGCAAAGCGTGTCTTCAGATATGTAATTAAGATTTGTCGTTCCCAAACCATTATTCTATGAACAACGAACGGGTTGGATTTCCAGCATTAAATTTTGAATTCTTTGCGAAGCTACAAAAAATTAGGATGCGATAAAATAAAACGCTACAATTCTTCATTGTTAACCTGATCTCAAACCAGACTATTTTTTATCACCTCACCCTAGCCCTCTCCTTGAGGAGAAGGGATTGGGGGATGAGGTTCCTAACAAAAAAGCCCCACATAAAATGCGGGGCTGTATATAGAATCGTAATGATCTTATTTTTTAGGAGGCTTGTAACCTCTTTGCTTTGCAGCTTCTTCCAAACGTTGTTGGAATTTTGATTTCTTCACTGGCTTTTTCTTGTTTGCCTCGATAGTTGCCAATACTTTGTCTTCGTCAACCATATACTTACGGATTGCCCAAGTTTGAACAATGGTAAATAATGTTGCAATAAAGTAGTAATACGAAAGACCTGATGCATAACCATTGAACCAGAATAGGAACATTAGTGGCATTAAATACATCATGGTTTGCATACCCGGCATTTGTTGCGACGACTGCATTTGGCTATTCATACGAGTGTACACCAAGTTGGTAATTGCCATCAACAAACAGAATAAACTAATGTGATCACCATAGAATGGAATGTTGAATGGTAAATCTAAAATTGAATCGTATGATGATAAGTCTTCTGCCCAAAGGAAACTTTCCTGACGCAACTCAATGGATGCAGGGAAGAAACGGAACAATGCAATCAGAATTGGGAACTGTACCAACATTGGCAAACATCCACCCATTGGGTTCACTCCTGCCTTTTTGTACAGTGCCATGGTTGCCTGCTGGCGCTCCATTGCTTTATCCTTTGGTATTCTTTCGTTGATTTCATCGATTTGTGGCTTCAACACCTTCATCTTAGCAGTCGACATGTACGACTTATAAGTTAATGGTGCTAAAATCAACTTGATTAATATGGTTAAAATCAAAATGATGATACCGTAGTTACCAATGTGTTTTTCCAGGAAGTTGAAAACAGGGATTACAAACCATTTGTTTACCCAAGCAAACATTTTCCATCCCAAGTCAACTAACGAATGCAATTCGATATCCTTACCGTACTTTCTTAAAGTTTGGTATTTGTTAGGACCGAAATAGAAATTCATTGGGTAATTTTCCAATTGAGATCCTTGATATGGCAAAGAAATCGCTGCCGAGAAGTTCTTCAAAATTGGAGAATTTTCTTCCATATCAGTCGATTTCAGCTCAATTCCTTTGAATGAATCATCAGCAATCAATACAGATGAAAAGAATTGTTGCTTAAAACCAACCCATTTTACTTTAGTTGATAAACTCTCTTCTTTTGAACCTGTTATACTTTCAACATCATCCTCGAAAAATTTATAAGAAATATTGGTATACTGATTTTCGAACTTGCGACCTTTTTCCTGGCTAGGAATATCAGCTGCCCAGTTGAAGGTTAAATCTCTTTGATTCAATGAAATTACATCTTGCATTCCTACTACGTTGATATCAAAACCAAGCATGTAAGAATCCGGATCTAATGAATATTTGTATTCGATGTATTTGCCTTCGCCAGCATGTAAACGCATGCTAACAACTTGTTGTGCTGTTGATGCATCAACTGTTTTAACCGAATTCACAGGAGTAAAATACAAATCCTGAGTATTCATTGGTTTGTTCTCAGCATAGAAAGCCAATCCGAATTTGGAATTTTTCTCACCCCAAAGTATCAGTTTTTTTGCATCATGAGTTTTATATTCTTTCAACTCTACATTAGCAATTCTCCCCCCCAAAGTATTGATGCTAATCTTCACCAATTTATTTTCAAGGGTAATGATTTCCTCTTTTTGCTGAACTGCTCCTGCAAATGCTCCATATTCACTTTGAAGTGCTGCAGTATCTTGTTTCTTTTCTGCGTACTGCTTTTTTAAGGCCTCAACTCTTTCCGCTTCTAATTGCTCTTCATGCAATCTTTCAACACGCGCAATCGAATCTCTGGTCTTCATGGCTTTGATTTCTTCATCCGATGGTTTTGTCAGGTAAGTATACCCAATCAAAATCGCACCGATGATAACCAAGCCCCAAATCGAATTTTTATCCATATTCTATTATTTTATCTTTTCTAAGTAATGTATTGTAATCTAAAGATTACTTTTCCATTGCTACTTTTACAAACTCAACAAACAATGGTTGAGGTCTGATAACCGTACTTTTGTATTCTGGGTGGAATTGTACACCAACAAACCATTTATGGCCTTCAATTTCTACCGCTTCAACCAAGCCTGTATCTGGGTTCATACCAACAGCTTTCATACCTGCAGCTTCGAATTGCTCCAAATATTCGTTGTTGAACTCATAACGGTGACGGTGACGTTCCGAAATTTCTTTTTGCTTGTATGCTGTAAATGCTTTCGAATCTTCTTTTAAGATACAATCGTAAGCTCCCAAACGCATGGTACCACCTTTCTCGGTTACATTCTTCTGCTCTTCCATTAGGTTGATAACCGGATGTGGAGTTTTCGGATTCATTTCCAAAGAATCTGCACCTTCAAGTTTTAATACGTTACGTGCAAACTCGATTACCGCAACCTGCATACCTAAACAAATACCCATGAACGGGATGTTGTTTTCGCGAGCATACTGTACTGCCAAAATCTTTCCTTCCAATCCTCGGTGACCAAATCCTGGTGCAACCAAAATACCTTTCAGGTCTTTCAACTCTTTCTGGTAATTGGCTTCATTCAATTTCTCAGAGTGAATCCATTGGATTTTCACCTTACACTCGTTAACCGAACCTGCATGAATGAATGATTCTGCGATTGATTTGTAAGCATCATGTAACTCCACATACTTACCAACCAAACCAATCTTCACTTCCGATTTTGGATTCTGAAGACGAGTCAGGAATTTTGTCCATTCCTTTAATTTTGGTTCTTGCTTTAAGTCTAGTCCAAGCTTTTCACAAACGGTTTGATCAAGCTTTTCTTCACGCATTTTCAATGGCACTTCGTAAATGGTTGATACATCAATAGATTGAACTACCGCTTTAGGATCAACATTACAGAACAATGCTACTTTTCTTCTAACATCAGCAGGCAATTCATGTTCTGTTCTTAATACCAATACTTCCGGCTGAACACCTGTTTCCAACAATGACTTCACAGAGTGCTGTGTTGGTTTGGTTTTCAACTCGCCTGAAGCAGCAAGGTAAGGAACCAAAGTCAGGTGAATTACCAAAGCATCGCGTCCAAGCTCCCACTTAAGCTGACGAACTGCCTCAATGTATGGTAATGATTCAATATCACCCACAGTACCACCGATCTCAGTAATTACAACATCATACTTGTGTTTGGTTCCCAACAATTTAATGTTTCTTTTGATTTCATCTGTGATATGAGGAATAATCTGAACCGTTTTTCCTAAGAAATCTCCTTTTCTCTCTTTATTGATTACGTTACGGTAGATTCTACCTGTAGTAACATTGTTCGCCTGAGATGTTGGAGCATTTGTAAAACGTTCGTAGTGTCCCAAATCCAAATCAGTTTCCGCACCATCATCAGTAACGAAACACTCTCCATGTTCATATGGATTTAATGTTCCTGGATCTACATTCAAATATGGATCTAACTTTTGGTTAGTTACAGAGTATCCTCTGGCTTGCAATAATTTAGCCAGCGACGATGCTATAATTCCCTTTCCCAATGATGAGGTTACCCCACCTGTAACGAAGATGTATTTGGTTGTTGACACTTTATAAACTTTTTTAGTTGATTTATTAAAGCTGCAAAAGTAGTCAAATTATAGGTTTTTAGGAAACAAATTCAATGTTTCAAACTATCATTTGTCGATTTCTTTGCGCAAAGAATAAATTATCGAATATAAAAAAAAGCATTCCCCACCTCGAGAAATACTTTTAAACGCATCTATTTTGTACGAACTTAAGAAACTAAACCGTCAATAACTTTGAGCTTTTCGTTCAAGATTGTGAGGTTTTGTTTCCCTTTCTCAATCTTCTCTTGAATCTCACTTACCACATTCGAATTCTTTGATGAAGAGAAAAATCCAACATTGTTTTCCCAAAGGGCAATGTCACTTTCCAGTTGCCTGATTTTACTTACAATCTTATTTCTCTCAATAATGATCTTATCCTCAGAATTATTCATGGTCAAGAAAGTATCAATCTTCGATTTAAACTTTTGAACTTCCTTGTTCTCACTATCCATATTCATTCTATCATACAAGCCATTAATGGCTTTTCTGAAAGATTCTTGCAACTTATCTTTCTTCTTATAAGGAACATGCCCAATCTTCGTCCATTCTTTTTGGAACTGACGCAAAGTATTTAAATTACTCTCGTTATCGTCTCCAAGTTCAAATCCCCTCACCTTTTCTATTAATGCTTCTTTCAACTTCAAATTCTCTACTTGTCCTGTATCCGCATTATCGAAATGTTCAGATTTATTATTAAAAAACTTGTCGCAAGCCGCACGAAAACGAACCCACAGGTCCTCAGAAACCTTTCTTGGCACGGGACCTATATTTTTCCATTCTTTTTGTATGGCAATCAATTTATCCGTAGTTTCCTTCCAATCCTGACTATCTTGCAAACTTTCTGCAATGGCACAGAGTTCCTTCTTTTTTTCCAAATTAACATTCAACTTATCCTTCAAAGCCATGTAAAAGTCACGCTTTCTATCGAAGTAAAGGTCACAGGCGGCCCTAAACCTCTGATAAATTCTGTTGTTATCTTTTTTAGGAGCGAAACCAATGGTTCGCCATTCTTTTTGAAGATTAATTATTTCTTTAGAACTGGAATTCCATTCCTTGTGAGAACCAATCTCACGATTGGCAATTTCTTCAGCTTTTTCGCAAAGAACCGTTTTTTTGGACAAATTATTTTTCTGTTCAGATTTTAAGCCCTCGTAATACTCCTGATGTTTACGATTGATAATTGTTGTAGCATCCTTAAATCTTGTCCATAATTTTTCTTTCTCTTCACGCGGCACAGGTCCAATCTCTCTCCACTGCTCATGATATTTTTGAAGAGTATTAAAAGCTTTCACTACTGAGGATTCATTCAACAACTTCTCGGCCTCTTCACAAAGTTTAATTTTAGAAGTCATATTCTTCTTCAAATCAAGATCGCGAAGTTCCTTATTGATTTTAATGTAATCGTAAAAATTCTCGACATGATGATGGTAATTATCCCAAAGGTTTTTTAATGCCTGCTGTGGCACCATTCCTATGTCATGCCACTTCTTTTGCAAAACCCTAAATTCATTGAAGGTTTTATCGAATGATTCTTTTCTGTTTACCAGTTCTTTAATATCCTCAATTATCTGGTATTTCTTTTTAAGATTATCTTCCTTCTCTTGTTCTACATTGCGGTTTAACTCTGATTTCTTCTCTTTAAACTTTTGCAACATTTCACGAACCTGAACTTCCAACTCGTCTGTACCGAAATCAAATTCCTCTTCAACGCCACCATCTGCAATAAACTTTTGTTTCGCAGCATCAACTTCTTCCTTGTGCTTTTTATAAAAGTTTTGTTTTATTGCATCCACTTTTTCTTTTATCGCCGACAACGATTCATTTTCAAGAAGTAATGCCAAGCGATTTTTCAATTCGCTTTTCTCCATTAAAGTATAGTCAGGCTCTTTCTGAAGTTCAGAATCATTTTCTGAAGTAGAATCAGAATTATCTTCTGCCTTGCTATCCATTTCAGGCTCCGAATTTTCTGTACTAACATTATCTTCTTTTAAATTTTCTATTTCATGAGAATCTACAACATTATCTTTCGCTTCTAAATTTTCATTCAATTCATTCTCATGTGAGGGATTTGACAGATCTGGTGCTTTCATGTAAATTGAGTTAGATTAAGTTTCGAACAAGGCAAAACTCCCGTTAACAATACCACCTAAAAGAAAACTTTTAAGCCTACTCTTACGAATTTAACTAATTAAGTGCTAATCCTCAAAGATTTTAAATATTTTCTTACCCTTTAAAACAAAGAGGTTCATGCGATACATGAACCTCTTAACCAAAACAAACTAATTAACTAACCTAAATTTCTCCATAATTCGGAAAAATCTTTCTCCTTAAACCTTACTCATTATTATGAATATTACTTATTCAATTTCTTATCAATTCCTTTATTTTATCTCGATATTATGAACTTGAGGCTTTCTCTCCTCAACTTTTGGAAGAATGATATTTAATATTCCATTAATAACTTCAGCAGAAATATTCTGTTGATTGATGGTATCAGCTAACTTAAAGCTACGCTCAAATTTGTACACTCCAAACTCTCTTCTTAGGTACTTTTTATCTTCTTTTTCTACTTTCTTCTCAGCCGAGATTTTAACATAACCATTCTCCACCCTAATATTCACATCTTCTTTTGCAAAACCAGGAATAGAAACTTCTATCAGATAGTAATCCTCTTCTTCGATAACATTTGTTGCTGGACGAAAACCACTTTCTCTTTCCACAGCAGCTTTAAAACTATCCTGAGTTTCTTTAAACAATTGATTCATTAACTGATTTGTAAAAAAATCATTTGGCCTTTTTCCATATCTTAATAATGTCATAATTCTAATCTCCTATACTTTTATTAATTTTTCGGCTCCGGATTCCGATCATTTTCATTTTCAAATTCGACGAGTAATCTTCAAATGGCATACCATCACGAAAAACAATTTAAATTGTCAGTTTTTCCTTGTTTTACACTGTCATATTGTCTTTATATCTACAAAACCAACTGTCACATTGTCTTCTTTAAATGAATTAGCATCTTCATTTTCTATTTTCTTGCATCACTTGCATGGGATATATACTTTTACACAAAATTTAAAATAAATGAGAATCGATATATTAACTGTTGTTCCTGAATTATTGGAAAGTCCTTTAAACCATTCAATAATTCAGCGTGCAAAAGATAAAGGTGTAGTTGAAATACACATTCACAACATTCGTGATTTTTCGGAAGACAAGCACAATAAAGTTGATGATTATGCATTTAGTGGCGGAGCTGGCATGGTAATGCGATTAGAGCCTGTTGTGAAAGCGATAGAACACTTAACGGATCAAAGAGAGTATGATGAAATCATTTTCACAACTCCAGATGGTGAACAGTTCGAACAAAAAACTGCAAATACCTTATCGCTAAAGGAGAATATTATAATCCTTTGTGGTCACTACAAAGGAATTGATCAAAGAATCAGAGATCATTTTATTACCAAAGAAATTTCGATAGGAGATTTTGTTCTTACCGGAGGTGAACTTGCTGCTGCAGTAATTATAGATAGTGTTGTTCGCCTGATTCCTGGAGCTATGAACGATGAAACTTCTGCTCTTACCGACTCCTTTCAGGATAATTTGTTATCTCCACCAATCTACACTAGACCTGCAGAGTTTAGGGGGTGGAAAGTACCTGAAATTTTACTTTCTGGAGATCACAAAAAGATTGAGCAATGGCAAGAAGAACAAGCCTATTTAAGAACTAAAAAATTACGTCCTGATTTATTGGATGAATAAGAAAGGCTCCTTAATGGAGCCTTTTCTTTTTTTATTAATAGTTTTTCGCTTTTCTCTCAAAATATGCTTGAGGATGTTCACATGCAGGACAATTCTTAGGAGCTTTACTGCCTTTATGTACGTAACCACATTTGCGGCAATACCACTCTTCCTCTTCTTCTGATTCAAATACTTTTTCTGCTTCAAGATTGCTTAAAAGCTTTAAGTATCTCTCTTCATGCATTTGTTCAACCTTAGCAATTAATTTAAATGCAGTAGCAACTTTTTTAAATCCTTCTTCCTCAGCGATACGTGCAAACTCAGGATATAATTCGGTATACTCTTCATTTTCACCACAAGCTGCTGCCTTTAGGTTTTCCGCAGTTGTACCTACTTTTCCTGCTGGATATGCAGCTGTAATTTCCACATCACCACCTTCTAAAAAGCTAAAAAAACGTTTAGCATGTTGCATTTCTTGTTCTGCAGTCTCTAAAAACAAAGCTGCAATTTGCTCATAACCTTCCTTTTTTGCCTGTTTTGCAAAGTAAGTATATCTACCTCTAGCTTGCGATTCACCAGCAAATGCTTTCAAAAGGTTCTTTTCAGTTTCGGTTCCTTTTATACTTTTTTCCATGGTATTATTTTTTTGATTCTGTTATACGAATATCTTGATTTTTACTACAACATAAAAGAAATTCAATACTAATCAAACAATTTATACTGATTACAAAAAAGCTTAATATTCCAATCAAGTCTGATTTCAAGTACAGTTAGGACAATAATCTCTAAACTAATTAAGTCAAAATATAAATAACCAAGGTGTATTTCTTAAAAAACACTTTTATGCAATCACCCCCTAAATTTAAAGCCTTTGCACTATTTTTTTTAATCTTTTCATTAAACACACCCCTATTTTAATTTGCTATTTTAAATTTTTTTTGACTATTTTTGAATCACACCCCATTCGTTAGGGCTAGAATTAGAAATTAGTTGATTTGCACCAACACTTACCCCCTTACAAAAGGGGTAAGTGTTATTTTTTTAGTTAAAAACCACAATTTATTTAATCGATATATAACTATTTACCTTAATTATTAATCTAAAAACCATTATTATGATGAAAATCAAAAAATTAACCACATTACTTATTGGATTTATTATCATCACATGCCCATTATTCGCTCAAAACGAAAAAGGCGATATATCCTTAGGGGCTGACCTAATGAGCAGATACATTTGGAGAGGCACTCAATTTTCGACCAGTCCCGTAATTCAACCAGGAATTGAATACAGTAAGGGGGCATTTGCAATTGGCGCGTGGGGCTCTTATTCCTTTGATGGTGATAATGACGGAGCAGAAGCTGACATTTACATTTCATACAGTTTTGCAGACAATTTATTTACTGCAACCCTTACCGATTATTTCTTCCCAAATGATCAGATTGCAGCAAACAACTCCTATTTCGATTTCAAAAAAGAATCAACAGGTCACATTCTTGAAGGAAGTATTGCTTTTAATGGCACGAAAAGCTTTCCTATAAGCATTATGGCTGCAATAAACTTCTGGGGTGCAGATCAAGATGTAAATGGTGATCAGCAATATTCTTTATACATTGAACTAGGACATAGCTTCACCTATAAAGATGTCAATATTGACTTGTTTGCAGGTTTCACTCCTATAGATGCAAATGAGAACAAAGGAGAATCTGGCTTTTATGGGGATACAGCTGGTTTTGTAAACTTAGGCTTTACAGCATCAAAGGAAGTAGCAATTACAGAAAAGTTTTCACTTCCACTTTCAGCTTCTGTTATTGCTAACCCAATGTCCGAAAATCTATTTTTAGTGTTTGGAGTATCATTTTAATCGCAATATTTTTTCCAATTATTTAATTGATTAGCTTAGGACAAAGAAGGGCATTCAAAATTTTGAATGCCCTTCTTTCTTGTTCTTTTATATATGCTTTATGGTATTCTCATAAACTTATGAGATTGTAAAGAAATATTCCATTTCGGATTATTCTTCACGTACTCAACTATTGGTTTCACATTGTGAACATATTGGCTCCATTCTGACTGGAGATACAACAAGCAATCATCACCTACATTTTTAGCCAATTTCCTCTGCCCATTCAAAATCTTTTTCCAAATCGTAAATAATCACTTTAAGCTCATTGGCTTTTTGATAGGATGAAGGTACCGGCAATTTATTTCTCTTTGGCGATAAACAAATCCAATCCCATTCACCACTGATTTCATATGCCCCAGAAGTTTCAAGGAAATTCTCGATATTGTGTTTCTTCAATTCTGTACACAAAGGCTCCAAATTATACAAGGATGGTTCACCTCCCGTTACAACAACTGATTTTGCCGGAGATTCAACAGCTTTTCTCACCACCTCTTCAACTGATATTAATCGATGCTCTGCAGGATTCCAAGAGATTTTACTATCACACCAACGACATCCAATATCACAGCCACCAACTCGAATAAAATATGCAGGCTTACCAGTATGATACCCCTCTCCTTGAATGGTATAGAAATCCTCAACCAGAGGTAAATCTGTTCCTTTGTCGAATATTTCTTTGTACTTATCTTTCAAAACCTTCTTCTTTTCTTATAAAACAATCTTAAAACTGTGGCTGTTTAGCAAATTGGGCTACAAAATTAGAAGCTTTTTAAGGAATTCAAAATCAAAGCAAGAGATTATTTGATACATCATTCCAAAGGTTAGTTCTTAATCCACTGTTTCCAATCAATTTTATATACCGCTTGCGCCTGCTTTGTAGCTTCGGTATTTATAAGCAACTCATCACAATCTGTAAAAACTACACCTTCCGTTTGAGCTCCTCCTAAAGAACTTAAATTTAATCGAATATGCTCTCCACGAAAGAAATCCGATCCAATAAAGTTATAATAAAGAATCATGTAAGTTCTGTAGTTTTTATAACCTACCAAAGCCATAAGTTTGCCATCGGGGCTGATATCTGCACCCGTAACCATAAAATCAGTATCAAATTCAGCTTTTGGTTTTAAATCGTGATGCTTAACGGATTTTTCCATTACATACATCCTGGTTTTTAGATTTTCCCAATTTTTGGTGAAAAAATACAAAGAATCTCCATAAGAGAAAAAAGCTTCACAATCATAATTATGATTGTGTTTTTTGCGTTTAAAATCCTTCTGATCTGCCCATGCAAAACTAATTTCATCAGCTGTAACACTTACCTCTGGTCTATCATCAATTTCAAATTTATCTACCCTGAAAAGTTTAAGATTCTTGCGATTTCCTTTATTATTTCCAAATTCACCAATATAAAAATACTTCTCGTCTTCAGCCAAATCCTCCCAATCCAAATTTGCAACATTCTTTATCAGTAAAGTTTGCTGTAAACTCCCTTTTAAATTATATGCATACAGTGCCGGAGCTCCCCCACTATCGTTATTCACCCAAATTAAACTGTCATGCCAAATCATGCCCGATTGCTCTTCTACCACCTTTGGCAATTGGTCCGAAATTAAAATTGGATCATATTTTACCCAGTTGTAATTTTCTCGTTCACGACTGATTGATTCCTCTTTGTTTACTTGAGAAGAGTGACGACAAGAGATCAGTAAAATAACTAATAGACTTAATGCGAAGGCACAGTGTTTCACGATATGTTGTTTTTAATGAAAAACAAATCTGTGAAATTTTATTGAATATTAAAAATATTTAGAACACTCCAATCTACTTATCCAAAATATAACTTTGTAACAACTCAAACAACTTGATTCTGTCTATGGGCTTGGTGATATATGCAACGCAACCTGAATCCAATGCTTTCTGCCTGTCGCCTTTTAAAGCGTAAGCCGTTTGTGCAATAATTGGCATACCTGGTTTTTGCTCCAATATTTCTTTTGTAGCATGATATCCATCCAAATGAGGTATTTTAACATCCATTAAAATCAAATCAATTTCTGAATATGATTGCACCATACCTACAGCATCAACCCCATTTCTTGCCCACAACACCTTTGCTTTGGTGGGGGTTAAAATCTCTTCCAGAAGATCATAATTTATCTCAACATCCTCAACTATCAAGATACTTTTATCCTTTAAATTCGGTGGTTTCATAAAACTTAGCTTTTCACAATCCTTAGAGTCAGGTATAGTAACTACATTATTTAACTTAAAGTAGAAACACGACCCTTTTCCTTTTTCTGATTCTAACCAGAGTTCTCCCTCCAACAAATTAGCTATCTCCTTACAAATTGCCAAACCAAGGCCAACACCAGATTGCAATCCCCAATACGGCTCTTCTACCTGACGGAAAATATCAAATATTACTTCTTTATGCTCATCAGAAATACCAATTCCAGTATCCGATACAAAGAATACAATATTTTTATCATGAACCTTACATCCATAATCAATCTGCCCTTTATCTGTGTATTTAATTGCATTATTCAAAAGATTGGTTATCAACTGCATTACTTTAGTCCTGTCTGAAGTGATGAAAATATCACAATCGCTACAGGATTTAAAGTTGGTTACAACCTCTTTTTTATTATGCTTTTTCACCTCTGCCTTTACATACTGCTGAATAGTATTAAACATTTCGAGTAACGAGAACTGATTGACATTCACTTTCACCTCCTTAGCTTGCAGTAATGAAACATCGAAAATGGATTCAATAATTCTTAACAGGTGCTTTCCACTAGCTTTCACAATTCCATTCCACTTTTCTATTTTATCGGCTGGTGAATCTGGTTTTAGCAATGTACTAAAGCCTATTATTGCATTTAAAGGCGTTCTTAACTCATGAGACATGGAAGCCAAAAATGTTGATTTTAGCTGATCACTCTCCTCCGCCTTTTCTTTTGCAAAAATCAGTTCCTGTTCATATCTCTTTCGACTAAGAACACCCGCCAACATATCTGTAAAAGTTTTGATGTGAATCACATCAGTTTTATTCCATTTTTTTAAATGAATTACCACATCAAAAACAACACAACCAAGTATATTTTCTTGGGTAATTAATGGAAATACCATAAGAGATTTCACCACTTTCCTTGGATCATATTCGAAATTGCCAAAAGCATGAGCTGGCAATTTTTTAATATCATCTACTACAACGCTTTTATGCTTCTTAAATCTTTCAATCCACCATGAAAAACCATCGCTTAACATTAGTTTTGGGTTATCGAACCGAGCGATTTTCTCATTTGAAAACCACTCGTGGGTTCTTTCCAAATATTTTTGATTCTTGCTTACCAAAAACATATAGGCTCTATCTGCCTTTGTGTGGCAGGCAATTTTCTCTAATGCAGAATCAATCGCATTGTCAATATTCTCAATCGGAGTACTCACCAAATCGGCAGATATTTTACTAAGTAGCTTTTCAATCCTCGCTTTTCGAGCCAATTCAGTTTCTGCTTTTTTCTGTTTGCTAATGTCTCGAACTACGGTTTGAATGTACTTTTCTCCTTTGAGATTGATTAAATTCGCCGTTAGCTCAACAGGAAACTCCTCTCCTTCCTTCGTACGATGCCATGTACGCATAAAGAAACTACCTAACTCTTCGATAATTTCTTTTATTTCGTCAACTTTCTCTTTGTTTAATACACCTTTGCGAGCAATATCTTTTGGACTTAAACTTCTAAACTCCTCTTTTGTATATCCATATCGATCAACTGCAGTATCATTCACTTCAATAAAATTCTGTAAATCTTCTCCTTTCCATGGATGTACAAACACCGCTTCGTTTAAAGAATTGAATAACAATCGAAACTTACTTTCACTTAACGCAAGTTTCTGCTCCGCATGTTTTCTTTCCGTAATATCCGCAATGTAACCTTCAATAAAAAGTGGTTTGCCCATTCTGTCTTTTATAGTAAGACCTTGTTCAAACACCCACTTCTGCTTGCCTGATTTGGTAATAATTCTGTATTCTAAAGAGAATCTTTCATTCTTATCGCCTGCCGTAAAAACCTCTTTGGCTACATATTCTCTATCATCGGGATGAATAACATCATTAAAAGCCAGACTGGCATTGTAATTTAGCTCTTCTGCCGTATAACCAGTAAGTTCATTTACTCCTTCACTAACAAATAGCATTGTCCAGTATTCATCAGCCAAGCAGCGGTAGGCCATGCCTTTTAGGTTTCCAATTAAAGTAGTTAACCTTCTTGTGGCTTCAATTACTTTGCGTTGCGAACGCTTTTGCTCTGTTACATCACGAATAATTACCGTAACTTCTTTTTCTCCAATCGCACTTAGGCGAAATTCGTAATAACAAACACCTTTATTCTCTACATTTTTTCGATAATCAAATATTTGAACTTGCCTTGAATCAAAAGCCTCTTCCATTGCATCTGAAAACTTCTCTCTTAATTCCAGATCAAACAAGTTTCTGATATTAACATTATCAATATTTTGGGGATAGGTGAATAGTCCATTGGGTTTTTCGTGCAGATCAATGATCTTACCATCACGTGTAACTCGAATGATTAAATCAGGTATGGTTTCAAGTAGTGCTTTAGCTTTTGCTTCTCCATTTTTTATTTGTTGATCTGCTTCAATTTTAGCCGTAATGTCTTCAAAAATGGTAAAAACCTTGGTGGGTTTGTTGGTCTGCTTGTCCAACATCGGCGTTGCAGTTACACTTAGCCAAATGTAATCCTGCTTTTCTGGGTTAAACACCCCTAAAGTAGAATTTGAAACTTCTTTTCTTGTATCTAATGCAACTTTTGCAGGATGGGTATTTACATCCATTAATGTACCGTCGGGCAAAATATTCCTCATTCTAGGCTCAAAGCTGTCTATTCCCAGCAAATCTTTAATTGGTTGTCCCAATATTTTCGATGCTGCGGGATTTGCATAGCTTATTTTTCCATCAGCATCTCTAATAATTATACCCTGTCCTGTAGATTTAAAAAGCAGATTGTACTCGTCGTTGGTTCTAGTATTTTTAAGCTCATTTGCCAAATAAGTATTTTCAGAATCTAGAGCGGATATCTGCTTTTGCAATTGCTCTATCTGTTCCTGATACTCAAACAGTCGCTTTTCAAATTCATCCGGCGATATGTTCTCAAAACTTTCCGACATTCCTGATTTTACATTAAATACCAAATTAGCAATCCTTACTAAGTTAATAAAAATCGCGTCAAGTATTTAATCTAATCGGCAAAAGAATTCTTGAATTAAATTAAATGTAATATTCAGAACTATGCTTTATTTCTTTGATTACAAATGTACTATTCAGTACTCCAATATTCTTTATTTTAGATAGCTTATACCGAACAAATTCATGATATTCTTCAAGACTCTTTACATGAATTTTTAAAATAAAATCAACCTGACCTGCCATGTGGTAACACTCTTGAACTTCCTTTAAATCCTGTATTTGCTCTTCAAATTCATCAATAAAAGTCTCATCATGGTAACGCATGGAAACCTGACAAATAGCTGTCACACTTCGCTCAATTCTTTTTTTATCGAGAATTGCCACGTATTTTTTAATGAACCCCTGATTTTCCAATCTCCTGATTCTCTCATACACTGGCGAAGGAGTTAAATTCAGCATATTTGCAATCTCTTTGGCTGTTTTCTTTGAATCGGTTTGCAATATTCTAAGAATCGTTTTATCGGTTTGATCAAGCTTATCCATAAAAGAAATTTTTACTCTGATTTATAACGTTTGCGGAAACGTAAAAGTAGTTTTATCTGTTAAGTGTCACAATATCGGTAATTTTTACTTATTTAAACAAAAACACTATGTTTTTTATCGGAAACACCTTTACTTTGTCAGTATATAACACTGAAAACAACAACAAATACTCATATAATATCAGCTATTTAATAGCTAAACAAACACAACACACTTAACTAACAATTAGGGTTAATATGAACACCTTTATTCTCTCAGGATAAAGGTGTTTTTTTAATGGCTAATCCCCATTTTGGGAAAGGCTATATTTTTCCATTTTATGCTTCCCCAGTCTGGGGAAGGATTCTTTTTTCAAATTAGAGTTTCCCCAAGCTGGTAAAGGCTTCTTTTTATACATTTTGCATTTCTCCAAGCTGGGAACGGCTTTCTTTTTTCATTTTCGCATTTCCCCAAGCTGGGGAAGCCTTTCTTTTTTCAATTCGAGTTTTCCCAAGCTGGGGAAGGTCTCTTTTTTTTCAAACGGGCTTCCCACAACTTGGGAAAGGCATTTTTTTCAAGATTGACTTCCCCAAAATGAAAAACTTGCCTATTTCTCCAGAAAAAATTATTGCATAAAAAAATGCGTCTCGAAACTGAGACGCATCCTTAATATTTGAATTTCAAGTTTTATTTCTTTAACTCGTAACCATCCATTTTTCCTTTTTTAACTGCAGGAATACCGTCTGTCATCCAAACCGGAGCTGGCTTTCCTTTCAGATAATAATCGAAGAATTGCATGGTTCTAATCGATAAGTCCATTCGGTTAGGACGTTTTCTTAGGTTATGCTCCTCTTTGTTATAGGTAAGCATCCAACATGGCTTCTGCAAACGACGCATAGCTACAAACAGCTCAATTCCCTGGTACCATGGTACCGCACCATCGTTATCGTTGTGCATGATTAAAAGTGGAGTTTTAATTTTTGGCGCAAAGAACACTGGAGAATTCTCGATGTACTGCAAAGTACTGTTCCAAAGCGTTCCTCCAATTCTACTTTGTGTACGCTCGTATTGAAACATTCTACTCATGCCGCTTCCCCAACGAATTCCGCCATAAGCTGATGTCATATTGCTTACAGGAGCTCCTGCCATTGCACATTTGTACAAATCGGTTCTGGTAACCAAATAAGCAATTTGGTATCCACCCCAGCTTTGTCCCTGAAGTGCTACATTTTCCTTATCGATAAAATCATAACGATCCATCATTGCCAATGTTCCTGTAACAATTGAGCTGTAAGCCGATTCTCCAGGAAATCCAACCTTGTGATACGTGATATCCGGCATAAAAATAAGGTAGCCGTTACTCACACAATAACTAGGATTGATAATCGACCAATTTGGTTGTGGTACATGGTAGTTATGCAAACGATCGGAAGTTCTTTCGTAAAAATACACCAACATTGGATATTTTTTGTTCGGATCAAAATCTTCAGGCTTGTAAAGTAAACCTTGTAGTTTTTCACCATCACCTGATGTCCAATCAACCAATTCTACACTCCCCCAATTAAAATTCTTTTGCTGTGGATTTGCATCAGATACCTGAGTTTGATCAGCAAAACTCAAGTTACTGGTCCAAAGGTTTGGATAATCAACGAAAGTTGATCTTTTAAACATGATTTGCTCAGCAGACTTTGCTTTTTCAACTCCATTAAGTTTGGCATCCTCAAATAGAATCTCTTTAGGATCGTCTTCTTTTTGCAATTTATAATAGCCTGATTTTTTATTGAATTCATGAAATGCCTCAAGCAAAACATCCTTCTTCAAATCCACAAATAACTCTTCCTCATCAAGTTTCACATAATCGAATCGAATGTTATTTCTACGTCCATAACCATTGGTTAGATTTACTGCTGGCTTGGCTCCAGAAGGATCAATCATCCACAAATCATAGCGGTCTTTTATTATTACATTTTTATCACCTTTGGTCCACCCCACTAATCCATATGGACTTGGATCGCTTGGAGTATCATGGGTTTCGCTGTAAAAGTTCACATTAATTTTTTGGGTTAACGCTACTGTTTTTTTGCTTTCAACTTGGTAAGAATACCAAATGCTATCTTGCGTTTCGTACCACAATAAATACTTCTGTGCAGGAGAAATTCTCACACTTGAATTTTTCTTTTTCAAGATTAATTCTCTTTCACCTGTGTTGGTGTTTACAAGGTAGTAATCGGAATACCAATCGTCCCATGAAGCTAATTGCTGATACGGTAAAGAAGAACTTCCCAATGACAATACAGCATTACCTTTGTCGTAAAGCTCAACATTGCGCATTTCTTTGTCAGCCAACTGAACCAGTTTGTTGTTTTTGGTGTGATATACAGCCATCCATGTGCGCTTTTCCTCTTTCTCTGCCTGCACTTTCTGTTGTGGCTGCAACAATGGATCCTTCCAGTTCCATACATCAACATGATATTTTTCCTCATCCAGCAAAGTATCTTTTACCTCTTTCTCAGGCTTTGGAGCAACTCCAAAGAATAGTTTCTCACCATCTCGCGAGAAAGAAATTTCTCCATTTTTGCTCACAGTCCAATTCTCTTGAATTTCACTGGATAAAGTATCAACAATGCGCTTGCTATTGTTTTTTAGATCGCCATAATACAATTCGTAACATTTGTTTTTAGTTGTATCGGCTGAAAAAATAAAGGAAACCTGATCTCCATTTGCCGAAATGCACGCTTTATCCGCTTCTCCCTCTTTTTCGAAAACCTGGTTTACTTTCTCGGTTTTTCCATCAAAGGTTTTAACCAATACGGTTTGAATGCTATCGCCAACCGACTGAATAAAATTCACTGCATTTCCATTTCTGGCAAGTGCATAATCGGTTACATTTTCAAAGTTATAATCCTTATCATTTACAAAGTTCCTGATAACAAGCTTACCCTTTTTAATCTTTCCGTTACCTTTCTTTTTCTTTGGCTTTTTAGCTTCTACTGAATCCTTTGCCAAACTATCTTTTTCTTCCTTTGGCATTTCCAGATAGTAAGCCATCCACTCACCTTTTTCCTTAGGCATTTGGAAGGATTTTAGCTCTGGTAGCTTCACCAATTCTTTATTGCTTAAATTCCAAATTCCAATAGAATCTTTTGGCATATCCTTCTTGTCAACTTTATCTAATTTAGCTTGACGAACTGTGTCATACTGAGCTTTAATTTTAAAAGTTAAGATTTCAGATTTTGGTGAAAATTCAGCATTAAAGCCTCTGGCAATTGAATCCAACTGTTTCGTTTTTACTTGGTACAGATAAAGAAATCCATCCCCCTTTTGTGGATTTAATTCATAGGTTATCCATTCTCCATTGTCAGAAATCTGCTGATTCTTTAAGTTTTTCCATCCATCATAATCGGTATGCTTCAATGGAATTTTTTGCGCATAAGCTGTTACTTGAATCATAAGCAAACAGACCAATGCAGCTTTTAATAAATTTCTCATTTGTTCTTAGTTGTAGGTTGATTTATAGGTTAATTCCCAACGAATCTATCGAGTGCAAATAAAACTCGGATTCATTAAGTCCTTCTTGTTATATTTTAATTCTAAATTGGTATTGTACTGCAATACTTTACCACCTGAAGCTTTAACAATAGCATGACCAGCAGCTGTATCCCATTCCATGATTGGACCAAATCGGGGGTAAACATCTGCTTCATTTTCAGCAATCATACAAAGTTTCAGTGAACTTCCTTTCGAAATCAGCTTCACCTCTTTTTTATCTTGCTTCCAATTCTCAATAAACTGTTTGGTTTCTTCATTCATATGCGATCGAGAACCAACAATAAGCGTTTCGCTACGATTTTGCTCCAAAGGTAGCTTGTGGGATTTTTGGAGCAATACATCCAAATTTTTATCCCAATCCCGTATCTTATCCACTCGATAAGCACCTAATTCAATATCTGCAAAATACAATTGCTCATATACAGGAACGTAAATCACTCCGGCAACTGGAGTTTCATCATCAATTAGTGCAATGTTCACCGTAAACTCATCATTTCTCTTTATGAATTCTTTTGTTCCGTCAAGTGGATCAACAATCCAACATTGTTCCCATTTCTGCCTCTCTTCATAATTTAAGTGCTCTCCTTCCTCGCTTAAAATAGGAATTCCCAAATTATCAATAACAGAAATAATGGCGTGATGAGCTCTTTGGTCAGCAATGGTTAAGGGTGTATTATCCGATTTTAATTGCACCTCGAAATCTTCTGATTGATACACTTTAAGGATTTCTTTACCTGCCAATAATGAAGCCGATATAGCTTCTACCAAAAGCTTTTTTCTTTTACTGAAATTCATGAATAGATTGTCGTAATGATTACTTTGTACTATGCGCTTATCTATTAATAAAAATAAATGTATGACAGAATCAAAACTGTAACAATCATGTAAATGATTGTTAGGGGAAATCCTATTTTGAAGAAATCTTTAAACGAATAACCACCCGGACCGTAGACCATAATATTCGTTTGATATCCAATAGGAGTCATAAAGTTAGCTGCAGCTGCAAAAGCCACAATTAGAACAAATGGCTCGGGATCTAAATGCAAACTTAAGGCCATTGTTAATGAAATTGGGAAAACAATTGCTACAGCCGCTTTATTGGTAATATAGGCAGCCAAAACAGAGGTAATTAAATATATACCAAACAGCACACCTACTTTACCCAACGGAAGAAATACAGAGATCAACAAATCGGCAATAATCTCTGCCAATCCTGACTTTATCATAGCTGTTCCAAAAGCTAAAGAGAGTGATATAATCAGTGCTAAGTTAAAATCTACCATTCTGGCAATATCCTTAGGATTAGATATCTTCAAGCCCAAAATTACAATGATCATTACAATCAATGTCATAAAAAGTGGTACTATACTTAATGCTGATAATATTACTGCCACTACTGTACCTCCCAGCAATAATCCAATTTTATATCCTTCTTGCTTTCTGAATTCTTTTACTTTGGAAATAAAGTAGAAATCTTGAATACGATGTGTTCTTTCAACAAAGTCGTCACCACCAAGCAACAACAAAACGTCACCAGCACGTAGCTTCACCTCTCCTATTTTTCCACTTACTCTGCCTCCATTTCTATGGATCCCAATTACAGCAGCATCGAATTGGCCTCTAAAATTAGCCTCTTTTACGGTTTTTGAAATTAGTGTTGAATTGTGAGAGATTACAATCTCAACAACCTCAATATGCTTCTTATGAGTAAGCATACCAACCGTTGGCAGAGTTAACCCAGAATTTGGTAGCACCAAATCCGCAATGGTTTCCGTATCGCCAGCAAATAAAAGTCGATCTCCTTCTTCTAATCTAAATTCATGTGAAACCGCTGCAACTCTTACGCCTCCTCTATTGATTTGAAAAAGATAAAGTCCCTTTAAGTTTCTTAGGTCTGCTTCTTCAATAGATTTTCCAATCAAATCCGAATTGGGTTTAACGTGTGCCTCTACAATATATTTCCTTGTATTTTCTGAAAAATCTCCTAAAATATCCTCTTTATCAGGAAGTCAGTTTTTTACTTACATACAAAAGGTAAATTGCCCCAATAAACATCATGGGCAAACCTACATAAGCAAAACTAAACATACTCAATGATTCCAAACCCGTAACAATGGTTTGGTCTTTCACCATACCGTTTACAATTAGGTTTGTAGAAGTTCCGATTAGAGTTATGCAACCGCCCAAAATGGCTGCATACGAAAGTGGAATCAGTAATTTTGAGGGAGAAATATTGTTTCGCTTGCTCCAACTATGCACGTATGGCATCATTACAGCAACCAATGGAGTATTGTTTAAAAATGCCGAAAATCCCCCAACCAAAAGCATCATTCTGGCCATAAAAGCTTTGTAGCCATTCGCTCTTTGAAATACTTTATCGAACAAAGTTTCAACAATGCCCAAATCTCTAATGATATCACCAATAAGAAGTAACATTAGGATTACAACAACCTGATCGTTGGCAAAACCACTAAGAATTTCTGAAGGTGTTAAAATCCCACTTATCCCTAAAACCACCACTCCTATTAAAAATGTAAAGGCAGGACCAATCCATTCTTTATAGAAGGAAATAAGAATAAAAACCAATACGATTAATACAATGATCGCATCCAGTGAGAGCATAGATATATTTTTGGGTACAATTTAAGATACGAATATACAAAAATACCTTCAGGTACAGATGTCTTTACCACACCTTTGCACAAATGTTATACAAGCTATTTTTACGAGAGCAATTATTATACTTTTGTGATAAATTGAATACTACAATGATAGAGGTTAAGGCAGATACAATTGTTAAGCATTTTAAAAATCAGAAAATCAAAATTACAAGAAAGGCATTGGAAATTCGAAAATCGGAAATATTACCTTTTCTAAACAAAGAGGAGTTTAATTCGCATTGTAGAAATGCTTGTCCAAACCACAACAGCAAATGGACTTGTCCGCCCAACTGTCCAAATTTCGTAGATTACTCAAAATCTTATTCAAAAATCCAATTGTTCCTATTTGTAACTTCAACAAAACAATTTGATTTTCTCCCTCAAGAAGAATGTTCACTTGAGGCATATAATTTTACCAAAGAAGAGCTACAAAACTATCTTCGTATAAATGAACCCCTTGATGGTAAAATTATAGCAGCCAATAGTTGTGAAATTTGTGCTACCTGCTCAATAATCAAGGGAAAGCCATGTTATTTCCCAGATAAAATGCGCTATAACCTGGTTGCTTTCGGATTTAACGTAGGAAAAATACTCACAGATTTGTTTCAACATGAATTAAAGTGGTCTACGGAAAATATCATTCCCGAATACTTAAGTAGTGTTGGAGCAATATTAAAAAAGTAATCTGGTTGAAAAACAAAATAAGCTCCCTTTTCGGAGCTTATCATCAAAATATATTCTATTGGGGATTTCGAACCGATATTGGTTCACTTACCGATAATACTCTTTTATTTTTATAAGCTGTAGATTCAATGGCAATTAGTTTCACATCCTTTATCAGCTGAGATCCCTTGTTAACTTTGAATTTGTACTCTGCAATACCATTTTTAGATGGCAGTTCCATAAACCCCTTGCCGTCTGCAGGAAAATATTTTCCCTCTATCAATTCACCAATGTAGTAAACTACCTTATTTCTTCCGTTGCTTAATCTAAATCTTAAAATGTACTCGTTGGCTGTTACTACTCTATCAATCTTATCTACAATAATTTTGGGAGTAGTTTTTACTTTATTGGAATTATCGATTTCCTTTAAGCCTGTAGAAAGCATATTCTCCTTAAAAACCATTTCGGATTTTAAATTTCCGGATTCCCAATATTTCCTCTGGTATCCATCCTTCTTACCAAATTTATAATCCGTTTCTCTATATACTTTCCCATCTTTATAATACCAAATCACCTTACCATGTTTTTTTCCTTCCACGTAAGGGATATCGTACTGTTTTTCTCCACTTTTATAAAACGTATTACTTACACCAACCTTTTTGCCATCCTTAAAAGTTACAATGGATTTAATATTCCCATTATCGTACTTGTATTTCTTGACACCATTTTTAGGTTGTTTGTACGTTACTTCGTTTTCCTTTTTTACTTCTTCCTGTTTTTTTGTTTCTCGACTAATTGTCTTAATTGAATCAACTGCTGAAACAATTAGATCGCAGGAGCTAAACATGATAGCCACAAGGAATAAAAGAATTAATTTTTTCATGTAAATGTTAGTTGGTTAGTTGGCTTCACAAGTTAACTAAAATTATCATAAATAAAACTAAACAGCTACTATTTCATATAATTTCCCATACAATACATATCCTTCAACCTGATCGAAACCTAAGGATTCAACAAGTTTTTTATATACCGCAACTTGTTTTTCATGAGATTTTAATTTCTTTTTCCCGAACTTATAATCAATCACAATGGCATTTTTTCCTTTTCGAATTACCCTATCAGGACGATATATTTCGCCATTCCCTTTTAAAATATCTCTCTCATTTACAACTTCCCAATCTTTGGAGAACCATTTCGAAACCTGATCATCAGCCAGCAATATTTTTGCAAACTCCAGCACTTCGGCTGCTTGTTTTTCATCTAACTTCCCTTCAAATTGCAATTGCGCAACAGCTTGATCCAAGTCTTCCGAGTACTCTATCAATTGGAAAAGCTGATGTAAAATATTACCCCTGCTCACCGGTGAAAAAGACTCCACTGATTCTGCTTCGGAAAAGTCAAAATAATCTGAAGAATGAGATCTTAATTTTAACCTGTCATCCAATAACGAGGCCGGGTATTCTATTGACTTTTCTTTTAGAGTTGGGATTGCTTTATTTTCTTGACTTGGCAATTTCCCCATCTCGAAACATTGATCCTCTTCATTCCAAAACTTACCCAGAGCTACAATTTTATCTCCATAAAAATCGGTTGAAAACTCATGTGCCTCTTTAAAAACAAAATGCAACAAATCTGCTACTGTTTTTAGCTCTTTACTTTTGTTTATTGGTGAATAACTGATAAACACCTCTTCTGCTCTGGTTTGAGCCACATACAATAAATTCAGATTATCAATGTATGACTGCAGCTTCTCCTCGAAATATTCCTGATAATATATCGTTTCGCGTAACGAACTGCTATAGCGAACTGGCAATACATCCAAAATGTCAAAGCCTTCAACCTTAGGCTGACACCATAAAATATTGGTATGTCGGGTATTATCCAAATCCCAATTTGCAAAGGGCAAAATTACAGCTTTAAATTCCAAACCTTTAGACTTATGAATCGTCATGATTCGAATGGCATCTTGTTCATCTGATACTGAAATTACCTCTTTGTCTTTTCTCTCCTCCCAATATTGTACAAAGGAATTTAAATCTGGAGAATCACTTTTTGTAAAGCCCAAAACCAAATCCTGAAATGCTTCCAGGAAAGGATAATCCTCTGAATTTTGATTCAAGCCAAATATCTTAATCAACTTCTCGGTTAAATCGTACAATGGCTGACGTTTCAGTTCTCCTATATGATCTTGAAATTCCTGCGGAAAGATAGAATTAAACTGGTCCTCATCGGTAATCATGTACAAATCATCAGTACTTGTACTCACCGATTCCTTAACATACAAGCTATATTCCTGCTTAAGGAAACCAATGTTAATTTTATCATCAGGATACACCAAGTAATGAAGAAGATGAACCAAAAAATTAACCACTGATGAGTTCTTTAGATAAAGGGAGTCGTTCGAAATAACATCGTAATTGACATTTTCCTTTGCATTTTCGCTTGCACGATAAGCCATTAAGGTATCGGCTACCAAACCTCCTTCTTTTCCATTTCTTACCAAAATGGAAATCTCTCTTGCCTTGTAACCACTGTTTTGTAATTCCTCTATTTTAAGAGGCAAATCTTCCAATACCTGCTCAATCCAATCCAATTCATTTTCCTTTTCAATAAAATGTGCTTTCACATATCCTGATACGCCTTCTCCCTTGTTAGGAATATGCTGAAATACATCCTGATATGCACTTACAATTTTTTGTTTCTCATCCTCCATACGATCAGAAATCTCTACAGGAATAGATTCATTGTAGTGATTTTGCATGATCTGAGCTCCAAGGGCGAAAGTTGCATTGTTAAAATCAATCACATTCTTGCTACTTCTCCAATTGTAATTTAAGCTTAAACCATTCACTCCATAAGCACTAAAGTCTGTATCCAGCTGATTCGCCAGCAATTTCCAATCTCCATTTCGCCATCGGTAAATCGACTGCTTTACATCTCCCACAACAAGAGAATGTTGATCTTCAGCCAAAGAGTCTCCCACCAAAGGCCTGAAATTATCCCATTGCATAGATGATGTATCCTGAAACTCATCAATCATGAAGTGCTTATAGACATTACCTATTTTCTCGTAAATAAATGGGGAATCGTTGTTTCCAATAATATCTCTTAACAACCTACTCGCATCTGATAAAAGAAAAATATTTTCCTCTTCGGAATACACACGAACTTTCTTCGAAAGGTCTGTAAGAATTCCTAAAGTATATATATAGCTTAATGTCTTTTCGGTTGAATTGTACAACATCGATTGCTCATCGTAATGGTTCACTACAGCTTTGAGAATATCATTTAAACCTGATGAAACAGCCGCTTCAACAGCCATTTTAGTTTCTTTTCCAGCTTTCCCTGCAACCCATTTCTGAGGAGTATCAACTGCGGCTCTGGCCCTCGCGCCAGGCTCATACTTCCCTCCTTTTACTAGTCCTTCCAAATAGCCTGCTACTCCTGTTTTGCCATATGAAAAATCGGAAACACCTAAAGAGTGACTCTCCATTATTCTTGTTGCCTCTTCACCTTTTGAAGCAAAAAACTGTTCAAACTCTTCCTTAATTTCATTGAGGATTTTTCGGTAAGAGCTTAAAAACTTTTTATCTGATAATTTATCAATCAAGTTGCTCGAGAAGTTTTGAAAATCCTCCTTGAACACTTCACTTCCAAGAGTTAAAATATCCTGCTTAAAATTCCAGGTTTTTCCATCTCTGATTTTCGATTCTGCAAAGGAAGAAAGCCAATTTCTCAACTGTGAATCCTTATCAACATCTTGCAACAAATGATCTACAACATCACTCAAAACAGAGTTTTGATCCAGCTCGATATTGTACCCCATTTGTAAACCAATCTCGCGAGTAAATGAACGCACAACTTTTTGAAAAAAACTATCAATGGTAGTTACTGAGAATCTTGAATAATCATGAAGCAATCGATTCAAAATCTCATTCGCTCTCCTTCTCAATTCTTCCGAATTTAGCTGATTTGCCTCACACAATTGCTTTTCGTATGGCGATTTTTTCCCTGATGAAATAATATGAATCTCTTTTAAGATTCTCGATTTCATTTCATCGGTGGCCTTATTCGTAAAAGTAACCGCTAAAATATTCTTATAACTTAAAGGATCGTTAAATACGATGCTTAAAAACTCACCAGTAAGGGTATACGTTTTTCCTGAGCCTGCTGAAGCTCTATATATATTAAGTTGTGACATTCAAAATTGCTTTATGCCGAAAATACAAATAATCTTTTCAGTAAAATAATCAGGAATTGTAAATTCTCACAACAACTACATCTCATCACTCGTAACTTTTTGCTTTTCACAACGTTTCTATAATATAATCTCTGTCAATATTGATTCAATCAATACTATAGATATTCTTTAAACATTAAAACGAATGAACTATGAAACATTTATTATTTATTCTAGTTGCTTTCTTTGCATTAGCGGCTTGCAGTTCATACACTTCATTCAATCAACCTGAAATTGTAAATGATGATACCACTGAGCTTGCAACAAAAGAACCTACAGATAGCACAGAATACGAGTTATTAATTTTAGATGTTGGTTTCGAAAACTGGTTTGCAACACGAAATATGCCAGCTACGGCACACTCCAATACCTATTATAAAAATTGGAATCAAAGGTATGTTATAGAGTGGAACATTAAACATTCACAAGGACATCCATATTTCGAGAATCACATTTACTACGATCCTTTCGTGGATTATGGTTTTGATGTCAATTACAAGTTGTATCACTATTTCCAGTTTGTTGAAGAAAAAACTGGCGTTATTTTAGTTCAAAGGGGCAGATGAGAGTACAAAAAAGCGGAAGACTGATTGTCTCCCGCTTGTATTTTATATCAATTCAATTAAAACTTGTAAGCCAAACCTACTCCGATAATCTCTTTAAATTGAATTCTAGGACCTCTATTATTTCCTCCTACATCGTAATAATCAATATCATCATCGTAAACTAGCGAAGTGTTTACCGTTGCAGTAAGGAAACTATTAACTTTCATATTCAACAATACTTCCCAAGTCACATCAATATTCCCAAAGCTATCCGAATAGCTAGTAAATAAATCCAGAGTACTTTTTAGATTTACATTTTCCATGATATCTTTATTCAATGACAATTTGGAAAACGCACCAAACTCACTTCTAAATTTATCACCCGGATCAACACCAAAAGCACCTTTATCTGAAAGATCATCATCATTTACCACAGTCATTTTTCCAGTAACTGGCGAAATGTATGCAGAAAAGACATCACTTGGTTTGTAATCCATACCGACTGATAGGTTCATGTAAGCAGGAGCAAGAAAATTCGAAATTTTCACATCTTCCACTCCCTCTTCACCACTGTAATTGTAACCTTTGGCAAACTGAGTCTTAAAATCAAAAAGAGCTGTATAGTACCAATGTCCACCATTTTTATAACCGTACTTGGTAAAGTATTCCAGTTTGTCGATACTCTTACGAACTCCTTCGTCGCCTTGCTTTACCAATCCATACTCCATATTCAATTTGTTCTCCCAACTGTTTTTTCCTTTGTTATAATTGGCAAACAAATTTAATTGAGAGTTTGTAGAAATAGCATTGTCGCCACCACCAGACCAGTTTGTTAAAGATGTTTGTGAAAATGATATCGAAATCATCCCTCCTTTTTTCCAGTAGGATGTATCTTGTTTTTCTTGAGATATTGCAATAAAACAAATCATTGCAGCAAGAAGTGTTAAACCAAGTTTCTTCATGTGTTAAATTTTAGCTTTGTTTATTAGTTAGTCAAAAGAGAGTTTTATCGACTTTTAAATTATAAACGAATTTAACGCAATTTGCGGATCAAAAAAAATTCATAAGAATTTTTATAATCGAAAATTACGATGAAGGATTCAAAATTTTCTATAAAGAAGTTTTAATTTATTCTATCTCATTACAAATAAATGACATCAAAAAGGATTAAAAGTCCTTAAGCCAATCAATCATAGTTGTTATTCAACGAGTACCTGCTAATAATCATGTAAGGCAGATATATTATATACATTAACATCTGCTTAAAATTTGATTGCTTGTCACTTCTGTAAAAAATGAATACTTTTGCTCCTTGAAAAAACAAGGAGATTTTATTTAATGAAGAAAAAAGTTGTAATCGGACTGTCGGGAGGAGTAGATTCAAGTGTTGCTGCTTATTTGCTTAAAGAGCAAGGTTATGAAGTGGAAGCACTTTTTATGCAAAACTGGAATGATACAGTCGGATTAAAATCGGAAGAATGCCCTTTTGAAGAGGATGTTTTGTTTGCACAAATGGTAGCAAAAAAACTGGATATTCCTTTCCACTTTGTGGATTTAAGTACTGAATATCGCGCACAAGTAATTGATTACATGTTTGCCGAATATGAAAAAGGGAAAACTCCTAATCCTGATGTATTGTGTAATCGTGAAATTAAATTCGATGTTTTTCTAAAGAAGGCATTGGAATTGGGTGCCGATTACGTTGCAACCGGACATTATTGCCAGAAAGAAACCATTGTTAAAGATGGCAAGGAAATTTACCGTTTAATTGCTGGTGTAGACAATAACAAAGACCAGTCTTACTTCCTGTGTCAACTATCGCAGGAGCAATTGTCGAAGGCGATGTTTCCAATCGGACATATTGAAAAACCTGAAGTAAGAGAAATTGCCCGAAGAGAAAAATTGGCATCCGCGAGAAGAAAGATTCTCAAGGAATCTGCTTTGTGGGTAAAGTTGATCTGCCTGTTTTTCTTCAGCAAAAACTAAAAGCGAAAAAAGGGAGAATTATCGAAATATCAGCTGATAAGGCAAAAGATATCATTCCTCAGTCAGAGGATTTAAAAGAAATTGCTCAACCCTATCAATTTTCTCCTGAAATGGGAGAAGAAGTGGGAACTCACAATGGAGCTCACTTTTTTACCGTAGGTCAGCGTAAAGGACTAAATGTTGGTGGAAAAGCAGAACCTCTATTTGTAATTGGTACCGATGTAAAGGAAAACATTGTTTACGTGGGAATGGGACACGAACATCCACTGCTAATGCGCAAGGCTTTGTTTATTCCTAACGATGACATTCACTTTATTCGCGAAGATTTGCGTCCGACCGAAAATTGTGAAAGAAGATACGATATCAGAATTCGTTACCGCCAACCTTTACAAGGTGGGACCATTCATTTTAAAGAAGAAGGATTGTACATACATTTCGATGAACCACAACGTGCCGTTGTTTCAGGACAGTTTGCTGCCTGGTACGATAAAGGTGAATTAATTGGTTCGGGTGTGATTGATTAAATTCTACTACAATATTTTAAAGCCATTCATTTTTTGAGTGGCTTTTTTTTGAGAAAATGATTTCCTAAACCAATTGAGGAGCTTCTTTTTTGAGAAAATGATCTCCTCAGCCAATTGAGGAGCTTCTTTTTTGAGAAAATGATCTCCTCAGCCAATTGAGGAGCTTCTTTTTTGAGAAAATGATCTCCTAAACCAATTCAGGAGTTACTTTTTTGAGAAAATGATTCCCTGAACCAATTCAGGAGTTGCTTTTTTGAGTAAAATGATCTCCTCAGCCAATTGAGGAGCTTCTTTTTAGTAGAAA
>NZ_BAZX01000020.1 GCF_001310955.1 Marinifilum fragile JCM 15579 | reverse complement strand
CTTGGAACGATAATAGTTTGAGTCGTTGCGCCATTTGACCATAGGTAGCTTGATCCTGCATTGCCGGCATCTAATGTAACCGTGCCACCAGCACAAATTTCCCGGTCTGGACCAAGATTTACTGTCGGTGGCATATTCACTATGATATTAACATCATCTATTCCAACACAACCATTGGCATCAGTTACAACTACGTTATAATTGCCGCCAATTGAAGTTGATATGGTTTGATTTGTTTCTCCATTGCTCCATATATATGATGAGCCAGAATCACCCGCATCCAGCATAACTGCAACACCATCGCAAGTTACCTGATCTGGCCCCAAGTCAATAACCGGATTGGAATGCACTCTCACTTCAATATCATCAGTTCCTGTACAACCATTAATATCAGCAACTACAACAGAGTAATTCCCTGCTGTTTTCACAACGATCGACTGACTTGTTTCTCCTGTATTCCATAAATAAGTTCCACCTGCAAAATTGGCCGTGAGTGTAATCGAGTCTCCCTGACAAAGATCTCTATCCAAACCTAAATCAATGGATAAGTTTGAATTAATATCCACACGAAGCGTATCCAAATCAGGAACTGTACAAGGAGCAACTGGTTGAGCACTTAACTCAAGATCTACATACCCATTAGCTATATCATTTAAACCAGGAGTATAGCTAGGGTTTAAAATGTTGTTGTTATCAAAAGTACCATCTCCTAATGTTCTCCATTCAAAAGAAGATTCATTTTGAACTGTACCATTTAATGAAACTGTTTCAGACTCACAAATTGATAAATCACTCCCTGCGTCTGCATCAACATTCTGAACTACAGTAACTGTAACATCTAAAGGCAATTCTGCCAATTTAAACATACTGATCTCATCAAGAGCATAACCATTTCCAACACCAGATGTACTCACATTATCAATTGAAATTGTCAATTGTGTTAATCCATCGGTATAAATTAAACTCTTAAATAAATCCCAATCACAAGGCTCATCAGTATAAAAATGATCCACTCTAACACCATTTACCAAAACTTCAAACTCATCGTAACTATTTGAATGTAAATTGGTAATATTCACCGAAAACACATAGTAGCTATCTGGATCTACATCAATGGTTTGTTCCCAAACTGTATAGTTCGCTTCAGCACCTTTTACCACCATTACATTATCTGGTGAATTACCTGTAACACCAACACAATCATGAAAGCCACCTCCTAAAATAGTAGTATTACTATTAATGGTATACTTACTTTTTTGATCTTTACAATCTTTGGCAATAGGATTAGAACAGAAATAGTAATCACTGGTAAACCCAACATTTCCCAGATTAAAGTTTCCGTTTTGTATCATTTCAATGGTCTCATCAATATAAAATGCTCTTAAATGGTATGTTTGGGTAGAGTCGGGACTAACCACAACTCGACTAGATAAACCATCAACATCCCAATTAAATAGAAACCCTTCACCTGCAAAAAGTTCCACTGATTCTCCCCTACAGATTATGGTATCATTTAAGTTAATATCAGGCACCGAACCTGTTCCTCCTGAAATATTTACCATATCCATAGCCGAACACCCATTCGAATCATAAACTCGAACTGCATAAAGACCAGGTATATCAACATCCAGGTATCGGCCAGTATGTCCATTATCCCATATATACTGTGCATGTACTCCGGCATCCAGGCGAATCACATCACCTTCCGTTAATTCCTGATCCGGACCTAAGTCAACCACAGGAAGTGGATTAAGACTAACACTTATATCATCCGTATCGTTACAACCATAATCATTTGAAACCGTTACTGAATAGTTTCCAGCCGAATACACCACAATTTGCTGCGTTGTATCTCCAGTACTCCATAAATAATTAGCATTAGATATACCTGCATCTAAAACCACGGCTTCTCCTTCACATACAGTAATATCAGGCCCCAAATCGATATTTAAACTTGGTACGAAATCAACATAAACGTCATCTGTTTCTATGCAACCATAACTATTAGCGACAATAACTGAATAATTTCCTGATGTAGTAACATCAATTTTCGATGATCTTTCTCCTGTACTCCACTGATAAAAAACACCACCTTCACCAGCATCAAGAATTACGGGACTTCCATTACAAGAAATCTGTAGGTCTCCTAAATTAGGATTAGGAGCAGGATTTATTGTTAATGTCAAATTATCGGTTACTACACCACAAGGTGAGTTTGCATTTGCAAGTGCAGTCAAAACCACTGTTCCTGTAGCAATATCACTATCTCCTGGTATATATTTAGAATTAAAACTATTAGGTCTTGTAAATGTTCCATCTCCTGAGCTTGCCCAAGAAAATCCGGTATAATTGGTAGCAGATGCGGAAAGCGATGCACGAGTATTGGCACAAATTGTTTGATCAGGACCAGCATTTACAACAGCTGGTTCCACAACATTCACTACTCTTGAGTCAGGAACTTCTATTAACGGATTAAATGAAATTCCATCCAATGCATAATCGTTACCACTTCGAATTAAATTCTTATTTACAATTGAAATTTCAATGGATGTTTTCGAATCAGAATACCATAATGAATAAAATTCTTCCCAATTACAAGTGGAACCAGAACTTGGTTCAATATAGTCTCCCATGAGCACTCCATCAATCATGAACTCAAGACGAGCAGGATTTGTAGGGTGAACATTACAAGCCCATGTTGAAAATGCATAATATTGATTTGGGTTTACTGTGATCGTTTGACTCCAGATTACAACATTTTCATCAGGTGATCCATTCACAATCAGATAATTATCAGGAGAATTACCTGTATGACCTGTACAATTTGCAAAGTTTGAATGGTATTCGCTAGGATTATCATCAACAGTATATCGACCCTCTTCCCATAGAGATTGCCAATCAGAATGATTTGATGAAGACAACACAGGATCCGGACAATAAACATACTCACTATAAAAACCAGTATTCCCAGAATCAAAATCACCATTCGCAATTAATTCCGTTCCCCTATCAGGAATAAAAACTCTAAGAGAATAAGAGGTAGTTGTAAGAGGTGATACAGTAATATTTTTCGACAAATCACCGGTATTCCAATTGTACATATAAGAGCCTGGTGCCGCTTGAAGCGTAACAGATTCTCCAGCACAAATAATGGTATCATTTTTTGGACTTACAATTTGCGCTGTTCCTAAATGATAACCAAATATTAAAAAGTACGTAGAACAAAACAGTCGTAAAAGTTTATTCATTTTCCCTCCTCTTTTTACTTAGGCTCATTATTCTCTCACAACAATTCATTTTTGACGAATGATTATTTTTACTTCTTTAACTACGTAAATTTAATGATTAAAGTTCGTAAAAACCTCAATTAAAAGCTAAGTTTTCTTAAACAAGAAATCATATCGCTGATAATGAGACATTTTGCTCAGTAATATTATTTTATTCAAATTGAAATTAAATAAGGTGAGTTTGACGTAAAATTCTATCTCCAGAAAGTTAGATTTACATTATAAAAGAAGGGAATTTTTAATGAGAAGATCTCTTAAAATAGAATCTTCTGTATCGATTTGTCTTCTTCTGTCCTAAGGTCCCAAAAATTTATTTAAAAGATCCAGATATTTCTGTCCTAATTTGTAAAAACTCCTATTTAAAACCAGATCAAAATCTGGTGGAACTTTACATCAAAATCACATTAAATGGCAAGCCGTAACTATTAAAAAGATAATTTTCACATAAAACTCATGAAGAATACCACAACAGGAATTCTAACAATGAATGATAATATTTAAAACAAGAAATAATTGAGGCTATAATTCATCATGTGTCTTGTGCGAATCTTCGCACAAATTCAACAAATCGTGAAGCTCCTTTTTAGTAAAAGAACGATACTTACCAGGCTTTAAAGTTCCCAGCTCAATATTCATGATTCTAAGACGTTTTAACATGGTAACTTCATAACCTAAATATTCACACATTCTACGAATCTGGCGATTCAACCCTTGGGTAAGTATGATTTTGAATGTGGAATTGTTAACCTTCGAAACTTTACACTTTTTGGTAACTGTATCCAAAATTGGAATCCCATTACTCATTCTACGAATAAAGTCGTTGGTAATTTTTTTATTTACACGAACAATATATTCTTTTTCATGATTATTTCTTGAACGAAGAATTTTATTCACGATATCACCATCGTTAGTCATAAAAATCAATCCTTCACTCGGTTTATCCAATCTACCAATTGGAAATATTCTTTCCGGATAATTTATATACGAAACAATATTGCCCTTAATTCTAAGGTCAGTAGTACATGTTATTCCTACAGGCTTGTGAAATGCAAGGTAAATATTTCGAACAGTTTTAGTTACAACCTGACCTTTAACCGAAATTTCATCAGACTTTGTAACCTTTAACCCCATTTCGGCTACTTTGCCATTCACTTTCACCTTGCCCGTTTCAATCAGCTTATCCGCTTCTCTACGTGAACAATATCCTGTTTCTGCAATTGCCTTATTTAATCGGGTATATTCCATTCCTTAAATCGCCTGTTATTAATATTTAAAGGTTGACAAAAGTAATGGAATATTTCTTTCCATCACTCCTCAATCATATACAATTTGTTGTTATCAACATTGTAAAAAAGTGGCGCTACAACAACGTTAGGATACTTATTGCGCAATCTATTCGCTTCCATGGTTACAAATTCAGCAGCATTTCCAATTTCAAACATTGGAGCAAAATTGTTAAAATGTTCTTCTGCTCTTTCTTTGCTCCATCCACCATTATTTACCAATCCATCTATAAATTGTCCTTTCTTCGAAACCAAATTAACCATTCCACAGTTATTGTGTCCAATAAGTGCAATGTGCTTAATTCCACCTACCGAAATGGCATATGACACTTTAAATTCACTATATCGAAGGTTGGC
The DNA here is from genome assembly GCF_001310955.1 of Marinifilum fragile JCM 15579. Taxonomy (GTDB): domain Bacteria; phylum Bacteroidota; class Bacteroidia; order Bacteroidales; family Marinifilaceae; genus Marinifilum; species Marinifilum fragile. The sequence goes on along the minus strand of NZ_BAZX01000020.1, from coordinate 76,702 downwards.
TCCACCTGTACGAATGATGTAGGAAAAATTATCCGGAATATGTAAATGTTTTCTATGATCCATACACATTCCTACAAGCAGCTCAGCTTCTGCATAATCGTCAAAAGTTTTGTTTAGATTATGATATTCTATCAATAAAGAAATGGGTGTATTCTGATAAGCCGAAAGAATATCTTCCGAAGAATTAATTTCGATAAGTTGATTCATGGTAATTTTGACAATAGTTAATGTTTAGAATAATTCTAAAGATAGCCAATTGAATCTCTTTTGCAAATATCCCCAAAAATTAAAATATTGATGATTCAGTATAGCTGGTGAACTCTTCTAAAAACCTCACGCCTTTATTTGAGTTGCCTTTTTTATTTAAACGAGGACTCCAAACTACCATACTGTATTTGCCAGGGTGTACAACGGCAATTCCACCACCAACACCACTTTTTCCAGGCAATCCTACCTTAAATGAAAATTCACCTGCCTCATCGTACAAACCACACAGCTGCATTACCGCATTAATTCGCTTCGACTTGCTAGAACTAATTATTTTATTGCCACTTACAGGATCTTTACCATAGTTAGCCAGGAATAAGAATGTTCGAGCCAATTCGCTACAGGTCATCTCTATAGAACACAACTCAAAGTAAAAATTAATTACTTCATCAATGTCATTCTCAATATTCCCGAAAGATTTCATCAGGTTACACAATGCAGCATTTCTATGTCCTTTCGATTTCTCAGATTGTGCAACACGATCACAATAATCTATTTGATTATTACCAGACAGTTGTCGAACAAATTTGATAAAATCTTCCTTAGGTTTTTTCAATTTACTCACTAACACATCGGCAATTACAATGGCTCCAGCATTAATAAATGGATTTCGAGGAATTCCCTCATCATATTCCAACTGAACCAATGAATTAAACGGATTTCCTGAAGGTTCAACACCAACTCTTTTCCAAAGTTTATCCTCCTCTATTTCAAAAGCCATGGTTAATGACAAAACCTTAGAAATACTTTGGATAGAAAATTTTTCCTCCGAATCACCAAAAGCAAAATTTCCTCCATCCACAGTACATAAATGCACGCCAAACTTATCAGGAGACACTTTTTGCAATTCTGGTATGTAGGATGCCACAGTACCATTGTCTACATGAGATTTTAACAACTTATTAACCTCACAAAAAACCTCATTATAATTCATTTGACACACTATTGATCTGATTTAATCTTCAAATATATTGTACTTGGCTTTTCTTTCCTTCCATCTTTCCTTGGCGTATTGCTGCATATCTACAATCTTGTCACGCTCATCAATAATTTCCAAACCAAGCAATGTTTCAATTATATCTTCCATGGTTACAATACCATCCATACCTCCATACTCATCAACTATCAATGCAATATGCTCTTTCTCTTTGAGTAATTTATCCCAAGCATTCAGTAAAGTCTGAAATTCTGAAACCACTACAATCGGTCGAATAACATCCTTTAGGATCAAATTCTCTCCAGAATCTGACATCTTTTCAAAAGCACTTTGTCTAAACACATAGCCTGTTATATTATCTTTATTTTCCTTGTAAACAGGTATTCTAGAATAGTACAAATATCTTTTGTCAGTCAAAAAATCCTTTAAAAGCATATTTTCATTTGCCACAGCAACCACAACTCTTGGGGTCATTATCTGAGTAACATTTAAGCTCTTTAATTTAATCAAGTTCTGGATGATTCTGTTCTCTTTTTCCTCAAACACACCTTCTTCTGTTCCAATCTTTGCCATTGCCGAAATCTCTTCACGACTCACAGAAACCTCATCCTCACCACGTGAAAATATTTTTGAGATATAGCCAGTTAAAATTACCAATGGATAGGTTAGAAAAACCATTGCATTAATAATTAAACCCGAAACCATAGCCAGATTTCTCCAATATAATGCTCCAATGGTTTTTGGTATAATTTCGGAGAATATCAAAATTAGAAAAGTTAACACAGCCGATATCACACCAAAATAAACCTCTCCAAAAAGTTTTGTAGCCTCAGCACCAACTCCAGCCGCTCCAATAGTATGGGCTATTGTATTTAGAGAAAGAATTGCTGATAATGGCCTCTCAATATTTTCTTTCAGCTTAATAAAAGTGTTGGCCGATTTTACTCCATTTTCCTTTTTTACATTCAAAAAAGATAGTGGAGTAGACAGAAGTACTGATTCCATTACTGAACACAAAAAAGAAACAAACAAAGCCAAAAAGAGGTAAAAAAACAGAAGAAACATGTTATTTTTTTGTTACAAGTTATTTTGTCCCAAAATACTTCTTTTTACTGATTTTTGATAAGCGTAATCCCTAATTTTAATAATTCAATTGATGTTCTTGTTTCCCAACAATTTCAAAGCGCTTTGACAGTACGTTTCCTTCTTCATCAACAAAAGTTACATCATGCTTCCCTACTCCAGGAGCAATTTCTAACTGATGATTTCCACAAGTTGTTCCAATAAACTCCCCATCCAAATGCCAGTAAACATTTGCATCGGGATCATGATGGGCAATTTCAAATACGACCTTCTCACGCTTACCATCCAAACCAATTGGTACAAATATCCTGTCATTTGATTTCGGGTAAATCAACTCCATTGCTTGAGATTCTGCAACTCCAACACAATCATCTCTATATGGCGGTAATGGTCTGTACAAAGGATTTCTTTTTTTGTAATACCATTCCATGGCAGGAGGCAAAACAAACCAGGATTTGTGTACCATATTATCCACATTTTCACAATGCGAATTTACCCGATATCTTTTTGTTGCATCCAAATGCACTTGTTTGTGATAGGGACACACATTTGTTTCCAAGCCAGATCTTCCTATCCAAAGGGTATCAACCTGATCGCACCACCGCCCTGCTCTGTGTCCACTGTTTCTGCAAATAGGAACCAATTCCATCTCTTCAACAGGTTGTTGGAACCATTCACTTTTCGGTAACAAATCAAACACATCAAACATGATTGGCGCAGCAGCACCAACTCCAGTTAAACCAGGTCTGCCTTCTCCATCAGCATTTCCGGCCCATACTCCAACCACATAATCCGATGTTACACCAATTGCCCACGCATCTCTAAATCCAAAACTGGTTCCTGTCTTCCAGGCAATTTTTTGTGATGATGAAAAAGACCTCCAACCACTTTCACCATCAGGGCGATTTACTTCCAACAATGCTTCAAATGTTTGATAAACCGATGAAGCTTTTAAAAATGCTTGAGATTCTGGATTTTTCCATTGAATTGAATCCCTGGTATATTTTAGAGTTTGAAATTCGTTTGAATAGTACACTCCATCATTTGAATTGTAATGATTCAAAATTCCAGCCATGCTGGCATACATACCACACATATCCCAAAGACTCCCCTCTGCACCTCCGAGTATTAACGACAGTCCATAATGACCAGCTGGCCTGTTCAAGCTAGACATCCCCATCTTTTTCAGAAAGAAGTGAAAACGTTCAACACCATAATCACGAAGCATTCTTACTGCAGGAACATTTAATGATCTTGCCAATGCTTTTTGTGCAGGAACTGCTCCATTATATTTTAAATCAAAATTTTTTGGTGAATAACCGGCAATTTGAGTAGGAATATCTGCGATCAAGGTATTGGGTAAAATTTCACCTTCATTTAGCATACTGGCAAACAAAAATGGTTTTAAAAGGCTCCCGGTACTTCTTAGGGAATGAATAATATCAACCTGATTGCCATGTAAGTTTTTACCATTATTTTCCGTGTTTCCAACATAAACCAAAGTATTTCTGCTTTTAGTATCAACTACCAAAACAGCCATATTGTATATTTGATTCGCTTCTAGATTCTTCTGATGTCTTCTCACAATTTCGTTTACCTTGTTCTGCAAACCAAAATTGATGGAGGAGACAACTCTCTCCCCTTTATTCTTCTTATGCACTTGATCCAACAAATGAGGCGCAACTCTTGGCAAATGATGAATCTGACGAGGAACATCCTCTAGTTTTGCCAACTCACAAGTTGTTGAATCAATTTCACCAATCCTGTACAATTTATCCAATAATCCATTTCGTTTCCTTAGCAATGTCTTGCTATTCTTTCCCGGATAAATTAAAGATGGAGCATTTGGCAAAACAGCTAAAGTTGCAGATTCTGCCCAAGATAATTCATCGGGAGTGCGTCCAAAAAATCGCCAGGATGCAGCTTCCAATCCAACCACATTTCCTCCAAAAGGAGCATGAGAAGAGTACAAAGCCAAAATTTCTTCTTTAGAATATCGAATCTCCAATCGAAAAGCCAGAATCATTTCAAGAATCTTACGATATACCGTTCTCGATTTGCCTTTTTGGGAAATCCTAATCAACTGCATACTGATGGTACTTCCTCCACTCACAACTCTTCCAGCCTTAAGATTCTGAATTAGCGCTCTTCCCATCGAAACTGGATTCACTCCAGGATGAGAATAAAAGTATTGATCCTCAAAAGCCAATAATGATTTTTCGAATTTCTTTGGCACTTCTTTTATTTGAGGAAACCTCCACTGACCATCATCGGCAATTCTAGCTCCCAACAATTTGTTTTCCTTCGAATACAAAATCGTTGAGTACGGATCATGAAAAAGCTGCTTTGGCAATGAAAACCAAAACAAAATCAATAACAGAAAAAATGCCAACAATAAAATACGGCATTTTCGAGATTGGCAATATTTTATTTCTGAAAAATTCATTTTTTTCAACGCTAAAACGAAAAGACATCACTACAGCTTGCTTAGCCGACAGAAAGGAGATTTACAAGCTGTACTAATCCTTCTTTTTTTTGGGCTATTATACCAATTGCATATAAAATGCTCCATAAGCAACATCAAATTTCAGTAGACTCAATGTCCAAAACTTAGTATACTATCTTTTCGAAAATAAGTATACTTATTCTTGGAAACTTAGTATGCTTCCTCTTGAAAACTTAGTATACTATCTTTTGAAAACTTAGTATACTATCTTTTGAAGACTTAGTATACTAAGTTTTTGAGAAGTGTTCTAACTCTGTTACAAATATCAAGCTAATCGCATTTAAAAATTTAGCACTCTGAACCAGAACATCAATTATTTGTGTAATTTATTTTACAACTTCAACCCATTGACCCGGTTTGCGGGCATTAATGTTATTATCATACATTGCTTCACAAGAAATGGTTGGCAAATAATACTTACCTACATAAGCTGCAGTTAAAGCAATGGTGAATGTTTTGTCCTTGTATCGGTCCAATTCGAAATAAGAGTAAACACGATCATCTCTGATATCCTGATAATCCGGCATATCGTTTTCACTTACCTGATCCACCTCTCCAAATCGAGTATTCAAAATTTCCCAACCCGATGGGAAGATTTGTGTCAGGGCCATTTGCTCATATTTGTTTACGCTTGGATTTTCGATTGTTACCTCTGCTTTAAAATCTGTTCCTTGCTGCAACTTACTTACATCAATAACATTTCCTTGCATATCCTTGTAAACAATTCTCAATTTCAAATTCTTCTCAACCGCAGTACCATCGCCTGCAACAGGAATTCCACTGGCGATTACTCTGGTGTAAAGAACTGCATCCGACAAGTTCTCAATCTTCACATTTGGTTTGCCAGATTTCACGTCTATTGGAATCTGCTTTACAGGACTGTTACTTATTATCTCCTCAGTTTTACCATTTAGGGTATAAGAGAATGACATTTGTCCTGGATTTTCACCACCTGCAAATTCAGCCATAGCCACCAAACAATAGGCTGTGGTTTGGGTACTCATCCATGAATCGCTGGATAACTTTTTAGATATTTCCTGAACCAATGGGAAAGCTGTTGTCCTTTGGTCCAAAAGACTTAAAGTTTCCAAAATCATAGCTTTATCACGCAATGAAGATCCAAAACTACCTGAGTGTTCTCTATATGATTTTACTTCGGTGGTCAATCCTGAAATTAACTCTTCTGCAACTTCTTTTTTGCCTATAATTCTATAGGTTGCAGCCAACCTCCATCTTGCATCATTTGATAAATTGCTTTGCTCTCTTAACCTATTCATCGATGCCAAATCCGGCTCATCTGCCAAGGCCAAAGTATATAATCTATATGCTTGAAGCAGATCATTTCTTTGGTAAGAATAACCTTCGTAAGTAGATTTTTTCCAAGATTTTGCAGCGGATTTTTGATACTTCAACCATGATGATTTTAATCCGATAGGAAGAGTATATCCTTTCTCTTCAGCCATAAGCATAAAGTGGCCTGCATAACTTGTTCCCCAAGAACTTGCATAGTTTCCTCCCGGCCAATAACTAAAACCGCCATTTGCCATTTGGAACTTCAGCAATCGAGTTAAACCAGCACGAATATTCTCTTCAATTCTTACTTTTTGGTCTGCTGTTAATTCAACAACTCCATTCAAATACATTTGAGGGAATACCGAAGAAGTAGTTTGCTCAATACATCCGTGAGGATAATCAATCAAGTATTCTAATCTACGACCAAAATCAATAGGAGGAATATTTGAAAGTTCTAAAACTGCCTTGTTGGTTCCTTCCATTCCCGGCAAATCAACCGACATTTCAAATGTTTTCCCATTGGTCAGTAATGTATCTGTAACATTAACCACTCTAGGATTAGGGTTGCGAACATCCAACTCAATATCATATGTCGCTTTTAAATTGCCACTTTCAGCTATTACTTTAACTCTTGCAATACCAAGCTTAGCTGCAACTTTTAAATCAAAATTAACCACTTGCTCGCCTGTTTTTTCAAACACAATGGTTTTATCTTTGCCATCCTGAGGAATCAGGTATTCATTGGGTTCAATTCTAACTTTTACATTCTTCACCTTTGGATCCATAGCAAAAACAGTTACCGGTAATTTCACTGTTTCATCCGGACCAACCACTCTTGGTAAGGTTGCCAATACCATTAGTGGTTTACGAACCTTCGAGGTTTTCTCAGCATTTCCATAAGCACCCTTATTTCCGGCCACAACCATGGTTCTTACAGATCCCACATAATTTGGCATTTCAATTCTATGCGTTTTAGAATCTCCCGAGTGCAATGTAAACGGACCGTAAAACATTACCACAGGCTTAAACCTATTGGCCTTTGCCTGCTTCTTGCCTTTCAAATCCTCATCTCCACCAATGGCAAATGCATTCTCCAAACGAGCTCCGAATGCTCCCATTACCAAGTCGAACATATCCCAAGTCTTAACTCCAAGAGCCTCACGAGCATAAAACGTATACCAAGGATTAGGAGTTTTGAATCGGGTTAAATCCAACAATCCATCATCAACCACAGCTATGGTATAAGTCATTGGTTTGCCATCTTTTTCTGATACATTCACCACAAATTCCTTCTCAGGTTCCAGTACCTCTGGCATATCAATTTGCGGATTCAATCGTGTAGCAGGATCTTCCACCATGATAGGAATTACACCATACATTCTGATCGGTAAATCATTCTCAACATTGGCATGTGGTTGAATTAAGCTTACATTCACATAGGCATTTGGTGCCATGTCAGGAGTAATATTAAAACTAAACTTCGACTCTCGAGAATCAGTTTCAACCCAAAAAGCATCCAAAACTTTAGCACCAGTTTCAATACTTACCAATGCTTTTCCTGTTTTCGATGAAGGAATTGTAATTGTTGCTTCCTCTCCAACTTCATATTTGTCTTTATCTGAAACAAACGAAAGCATATTTGCATTGCCTGGCATTCCTTCCGGTGATCTTCCATAATATTCAGAGAAATAAGCCGTAGTTCCAGCCGAGTGACCACTCTCCTGATCAAATACCTGAATCAAATAACGTCCATAATCGGTCCAGTCATTGTATTCAATATTCAACTTGTAAGTTGCTTGCCCATTTTTTGTCGAAATGGTTTTATAATCAACAATTCGAGTTGATGATCTTCTGATATAGGATGCCAAATTTTCTTCGCTCGAATCCCACCACCAGCGCCAGTCAATCTTGTAAACCTTCACCACAATTTTCTTTCTGTCCACAGGATTTCCTTCTGCATCAACTGTAGCAATTTTAAGCTCATGATCTGTATCTGTCAGATACCATCCTCTTTTCGATTCTGGCATTTTCATTCCAACGAAGGAATTGTATGGTGCAAATTTCACTCTCTGCATGTCGATACTAAAATCGCCACCTTCTTCAAACACTCGGGTAACAAAATTCGCATTCAACATTCCCGGAGCCGATTTGTTTCCTTTCAGGTTAAGAGGAACGACAGCCTTTCCATTCTGATCCACCTTACCGTCGAATACCACTTGCTCATCCGCCTCAAATTCTTTGGCCGGATCATCGAAAATATATGATTTGTACTTTTGAAATGATGTTTTGGTTGGCGAAAATTTAAGGCTAACATTTGACTTTAAATTGCGTGCTGTAGCACCATGTAACCATTTCACTTCCATATCAAGATTTTGACCAGAAGCTTTTGACTTCAAAACCTCAGTTCCAAAATCCAAATTAATTTTCAAACGGTTTGGTTTTACCGTCTCAATTTTAACCACTTTGGTAAAACTTGCTCCACCAACTTTTACTCTTGCTATCCAGTTTCCTGTTGGGGCCTCAGAATCTGTTTCACAATTGAACGAATAAAATCCATTTATACCACTTGTGCTTACTTTATGCACAACTGTTTGTCCTTCCGGATTCAACAATTCAAAGATTACAGGATGATTCTCTGGTAAAGTTTTCCCTGCATCTTCCAAAACAAAAGTAAGAAACAGTTTATCTCCAGGTCTCCAAACTCCACGCTCTCCATAAATAAATCCTTTAATTCCCTTCTGAATTTGTGCTCCACCAACATCAAAATTACTTAAGGACAGGGACGAACCATCATCAAGACGAAGGTATCCTCTTTGGCTGCCTTTTTTCGCTACCAAAAGGAAAGGCTTTCTATCCAACTGCACAGTCGCGAATCCCTGATTATCTGTTTTCAACCTGGCCATTAATTGCTTTTGGTAATTGTAGACCTCCAGTTCAACACCATTTTCTGGTTGTGCTGTTAACAGATTTGTAACTGCAAAAGTGATTGATTTATCGTTTCCTGCTTTCGCAATTAAGCCCAAGTCTGAAGCGAAAATATTACGATTTATAAATCTTCCTGATCGATAATAAGAAACATGACAAGGGTTCTCTCTTTCGTTCCAGTTGTATCCATTTGGATAATAGTAATCATCATACCAACCTGGTTTGTCCCATTCCTTCATTTCATTTTCCAACTCCTGTTCAGCAATCATTTCATCCACCGATGCCAAATTGCTATCTTTTCCTTTCTCGTCCTCGCAGCCGTACAATGAATATTCTTTTCTGAATCGAAGTTCCAATCGGTAGATTGCTCCTGGATTTACATCAATAAAACTTGCAACATCAATGGTATGAGCATTCCATTTTCTTAAGTCTATGGCTTCATTTTTCCCTAAATCAACACGCTTTTGTAAAATCAAACGCCCAACTCTTCTCAACCTTTCTTGTCCACCCATTCTATTATCCTGCAAGAACTGATGAACATTGTTTTCGAATATTTCGATTACGCGCAAATCTACAGCCTTTAAGCTAACGGCCTCAAAAGGCAAAATCAATCCCTGCGATGAAGGAGAAATAACTCCTTTGCCCAACAAGCGAACTGCAGGTTTAATATTTTCAAAAACCAACTCTAACTTCTTGCTCTTTTTTAAAGAGTAATCCAAAGCATTCTTGATTCCTTCTTCAATTTCAATGGTTCTGCGTCCTGCCAATCTGTATTGCGGATATGCTCTTACTTCATTTCCATCAATAATAAATCTGAAAGTGGATTGAGCATCAATACGAATTAAACCTTTCAGATTTTGATCTTTCTTTAAAGGATCAGAAAAACGAAGAGAAACATATTGTTCTGGCTGTTGAATTACCGTTGCACTCATCAATTTAAATACATTCAGAGCAGGAATTTCCACTTCCTTTTTGCCATTTTCATCAACGCCAATTCTATTTCCATCCCATCGAACCACCAACTCTCGTTTATCTTCGGTTCTTAACAAACTATCCACTACAAAATGATGAATTTTACCATCACCTGTATGGGTCCAGCTAATTGGCTTCTCTTTTCCATCTATACTTGCCGTTAAAACAGATTCTATTTCATCATCGTTAATAATATCTGCAGTGGTAAGGTAGCCTTTGTATTTCTGCGATTTCATATCGCTTTTGTCATAGGATTGTAAACCCTCTCCGGTAAAGCTGAAACTTTGCTTGATTACCTGAAAGTTAAACTTCAAATTGTTATACTTTTCAGGCACTTCCATTAACTTCCCGATTTTTACATTTACATTGTAAACACCACCCGATTTCATTCTCGAATCGGATCTAAACTCAATGGTTCTTGGATCTTTCCAGTAAGCTTTACCACTCAACTTTGGAGTAACGGTAAAAATTCCTCCCTCTAATTCTTGTCCTGGCTCAATTGGATTCTTATAATCATCCACCAATCGAACTTCAATAATCGATTCCGCAGACACCACTCCCGAGGTAAATGCAGCAATATATTGTCCAAATCCAGGATCGACTTTTCGTTTGGTTACTTTTTTATTTTTACAGGAATTGACTGCCGTTAAGAGAATTAACGGCACAATTAGAAGGCAGAAAAATTTTCTCATTTTATAAATAATTGGATTTGATAATTCAGCATAATATTAGCAATTGAAAATGATTAATCAAACAAAAAGACAATCTTATTGTTCTTAAAATACATATTATAAAAATAGGCCGAACAGATTTCTCTATTCGGCCTTATTATATGCAACTTAGCAATTGCTAAATTTACTTTAAATTATTTCTTTTTGATCTTCGTGAGTTCCATTTTGCGAATGCGAGCACGAACAGCTCCTTTTGTTCTTTTTAGCTTAATGGCCATTTCACCAACGGGTACTCCATCAAAAAACAGGTTGATCAATTCGTCATCATCTTCTCTGTTCCAAGGATTATAAGCCTCTTTGTGTTCCTTTTTAATCTTTCTGATTTTGTCGAAATCTTTCTGATCCATAGCTTATCTTTTTATACCATTTATTTATCAAAGATCATTGAGGTATAATGCCGATAGATATTTAAAAATCGCTAACAAATAAAGTGAAGTTATCGATTACTTTAAATACTAATCGGTATTAAATTATCTTTTCTTACCCGACCTTTTCTGTGATCCTGATCTGTTTTGAGAACCAGACCTACCTTTTGAATTAGACCTTCTTCTCCAATCCTTATTGCCAGAACCATTTGATTTACCCGAACGCGATCGTGGCTTTTTCTTCTCAGTTTTCTTTTCTGTATTCTTTTCCTCCTTTGGCAATTCTGGCATTTCCTCAGCCTGAAAAGGATGATCCTTAATTACCGGAATAGTCTGCTTAATTAAACGTTGAATATCCTTTAAATATGGTAATTCATCCTGACTACAAAAAGATATGGCCACACCACTTGCACTTGCTCTACCCGTTCTGCCAATTCGGTGCACATATGATTCCGGAATATTTGGTAAATCATAATTCACTACCAAAGCCAAACCAGCCACATCAATTCCACGTGCTGCAATATCGGTTGCAACCAATACTTTGGTTGTACCTTCCTTAAAATTATTTAGAGCATTCTGTCTAGAATTCTGGGTTTTATTACCATGAATGGCCTCCGTATTGATATCGGCTTTTCTTAGAATTCGTGCAATTTTATCGGCACCATACTTGGTTCTCGAGAATACCAAGGTAGATCCTAACTCTCTTGATTTTAGCAAGTGTGTTAAAAGTTTCGACTTCTTACTCTTGCTGGTAAAATAGATAGACTGTTCAACCCTTTCAGCTGTAGTTTGCTGTGGCTGAATGGTAATCTTCTCAGGATTTCCCAAAATCTGCTTCGACAGACTCACAATTTTAGGAGCATGGTAGCCGAAAAGAACAATGATTGTCTTCGCTTTGGCAACTGATCTATAATTCTTCGGATATCGTAAATGAACCCCATATCCAACATCTGATCGGCCTCATCCAACACAAAATACCTGATATCTCGTAAAGAGATAAATCCCTGATTGATCAAGTCTAACAATCTACCAGGTGTAGCCACTAAAACATCAACTCCCGTGGCTAACGCATCGGTTTGTGCTCCTTGCTTTACTCCACCAAAAATTACAGTGTTTTTAATCCCTGTATGCTGACCATATTCTGTAAAACTATCGCCAATTTGTATGGCCAGCTCTCTTGTTGGCGTAACTACCAAAGCTTAATTTTTCGCTTTACCTTTCCGTGACCATCTTCCAATAAATTCTGAAGTATTGGAATGGCAAAGGCTGCAGTTTTCCCGGTTCCTGTTTGGGCACAACCTAAAAGATCTCTTTTTTGTAATAAAACTGGAATTGCCTCCGCCTGTATGGGAGTGGGATTTGTATAACCTTTCGCCTCTATCGCTTTTAATATGGGTTCTACAATATCTAATTTGTCAAATGTCATATGCTTATAAAAATGAGCGGCAAAGGTAGTTTAATAGTTTGGATTAATAACATTTATACAAAATCATTTCTATATCAAACCATTATAAATAGAAAAGCCGCAATTCCTTGCGGCTCTACTTTATACTTTATACTTTATACTTGCAGATCAATGCGGTTCCAATTCAAAGCTCACCATCCACTGAATCCCAAATTTATCGGTAAACATTCCAAAATACGATCCCCAAAATGTTTTATCCATTGGCATGATTACTTTTCCACCTGCAGATAGCCCCGCAAAAATGCGATCGGCTTCTTGCTTTGAATCTGTATTTAGTGATAAGGAAAAGTTATTCCCCTGCGTTGGAAGTGGTCCGAATGCCTCTGAAGAATCACTACCCATTAGCACGGTTTCCTTACTGATTGGCAAAGAAACATGCATAATCAAATTCTTATCTTTTTCTGCAACTGGCGGACAAGTGTCCGAAGGAGGCATTTCTCCAAATCGAGCCACATGGCTAAACTCTCCTCCCAAAACCGACTTGTAAAAATCAAAAGCCTCTTCGCAATTTCCATTAAAAGCAAGATAAACATTAAGTGTTGTCATAATTTGTGCATTAAGGTTTTTACTAATTTTAAAGTCTACTGAAAATACAGAAGATTATTGCGAAAATCAATATCTGACAACAATTTAGAATTGAATTTAGCCTTGGTTTATCCTAAAAGGAGAAAACTTTTATTGCTGATAAGTATAATGACCAATAATGGTATACTTATTCAGCAAATCTTCAACCACCTGCCCTGCTCCAATGTTATGAACAAATAATGGTCTTTTCCCATCGAGAGACATCTGATCAATTACAATTCCAATATGAGTTATTCCTCCCCCCAGATCCCAACAAACGATATCACCCGGCAAATAATCCTTTGGATTTCTGGTTTTAGCTTTGATCATCCCTTTACGTTCGAAAAAAGTCATCAAATTCGGCACTCTTCTGTGGTCGATGTTTTTATCGGTAGTTTTCAGTCCCCAATTTTTAGGGTACAGTGTAAAATTGGCTTTCATATCCTCATGCACCTCTTTTTGCAAATCGATTCCCAACAAACGATAAGCACGAATTACGACATCAGTGCATACTCCCCGATCTGCGGGAACATCACCATTCGGGTAATCAATTGCAAAATAAGATGGATCGTAAATCACATGCTGCCTGGTGAGTTCTTTTGCAGCAATCGCTAACTGATCATAAAAACTTTGAGCGTGTCCAAAAATAAAAAAGACACTACAGATGAATGTCAAAAATAATCTTCTCATTATTTACCAATTAATAATATCTTAATGCTTTTACAACAACCATTCCAAACCAATATAAAAAAGAGTGCACCAAAGGTACACTCTTTTACATATATTATATTTTAGAATTACCCTTTCTCTGGCGACATAAATTTATAGGCCAAACCTGCCAGAATAGCCCCTAATATTGGTGCCAACCAAAACAACCATAATTGATCCATGGCCCAATCACCAACAAATAATGCCTGGCTAGAGCTTCGGGCCGGATTAACCGATGTATTGGTAACTGGTATGCTAATCAAGTGAATCAATGTTAATCCTAAACCTATTGCGATACCAGCAAAACCAGCAGGAGCTTTTGAATGCGTTGCCCCAAGTATGATAAGCAAGAACATAAAAGTCATCACCACCTCGCATACTAATGCCGAAAGCATTCCATAACCACCCGGCGAATGTTCTCCAAACCCGTTTGCAGCAAATCCACCCAGCTCAAATCCTGGCTTTCCACTTGCAATCATATACAGAATACCAGCTCCAGCAATTCCCCCCAACACCTGTGCAATAATATAAGGTATTAATTCCTTTCCATCGAATCGACCTCCTGCCCATAAACCAATTGATACTGCAGGATTTAGATGACAACCAGAAATATGTCCAATTGCATAAACCATGGTAAGTACTGTTAACCCAAAAGCAATGGCAACACCAACAAAGCCAATTCCCAATTCGGGATAAGCTGCTGCCAATACCGCACTACCACATCCTCCCAATACCAACCAAAGGGTTCCAATAAACTCTGCTACTAGTTTTTTCATGATATATTATTTAAAGGTTAATAATTATCTCTCATGTTTGATCCTCAAGCATTCTTCCATTTCATCTCTCCAGAATAATAAATATAATCATTTTGACGCATATGACCATCTAAATTAAACACTTAACAGAATCAGCTAAAACACAATACATTTAAATTACAGATAGAAGATGTACAATAAAAAAATCTCCCTACTCATTACTGAACAGGGAGATTGCAATTAAACTAATTGTATGTAGTTGTTGAAAGATTCCTATTACATGAATCCACCGCCACCTTGCGTTTCACGATTATCTCTGCGCTTGCGTTGTTTGGCTTTGTTTTTACCACTACCAAATCGATAAGAGAATCCTAAGTAAGCGGTTCTGCTTTCCCAATGGAATTCACCATTCTGTCTGTATGGAACCTCCGAATCGAACTTAAACTTCATTCCTTCGAAAATGTCATTCACTCTAAAGGTAATGGTACCTTTCCCTTTCATTACGCTGTAGCTTGCACCTGTATTAATCATCCACATCGGATCAACTTCGAACTGCAAGTCTTTTCCGCCACCACGATACATGGCAAACAACTGGAATCTCAACTTTTTGGTTGCAGTAAAACTATTTGCAACACGCACATTGAATGAATTGTTGGTAATCTCTAAATTCTCACCATTCGAAACACCTGTTTCTTTCTGGATATACAAATCGGAACTTGCATTCATCGACCACCACTTGAAGAATCTGTAATTTGCCGATAGCTCAACACCATAACGATCGTTGTCATTGGTGTTATAGTACGACATTTCTACCTTTTCAATATCTTGCGGATCTTTATTCAATACCCTAGAGATATTTCCACTTACTCTTCGGTAGAATACTCCTATGGTAGTCGATCCTTTCTTTAATCCCTTTGTGTAATTGAACTCGAACGAGTTGGTAAACTGAGGATCCAATTCTGGATTCCCAAAAGAGCTAATCAATGGTGTACTCCACTCTCGAATTGGGTTTACCTGTCTTATTGAAGGTCGATCAACTCTTCGACTGTAGCTCAACTGAAATTGATTTTTTTCGTTAGAATTATAGGTAAAGAATACCGAAGGATAAACCGTAAATCTACTATCGGTATATTTTGCTTTTTCGTCACCTTTCATAAAATCTCCATCTACTTCATATTGCTCCAATCTGGCACCAACTTGCATCGAAAATTTATCGATCTTGTGATTTAAATTCACATATCCCGAGTAGATACTTCTGTCGTAGCTAAATGCCGAATTATCAACTTTAGTATTGGTAAAATCATATTGGTCGGTTACACGTGAATTTTCCGTATCATTCAGTCTTAACTCCAATCCCATTTCCAGCTTTGTATTTTCTGATAAAGGATTTGTGTAATCCAAATTCAGAAGCGTATTGGTGTATTCATTTTCAATATTATCGGAGTAATTTGAATTACGATCATCAGGATTTAGTAATTCTCTATAAGTTGCATCTTCAGGATCATCACTCTCACTATAGGTAGCTTCAAACTCCAGGTTGTGCCCTTCTTTCTCAAAATCGATCTTATAATTAACGTTATAGGTTCCAGTTGAATTATCGGTTTTCGATTTCATCAGATTGTGGAAGTCCAAACTATTGCCTCTAAAAATCTTGGTTGTTCCATCAAAATCACCATCACGAAAGTTTTGAGTCGTATAAAAAGAAAGTGTATTCTTTTCATTCAAATAAATATCGGCACCTACCTTTAATAAATGAGAATAGTTTTCGCTATCAAATTCAAATTTCTGCAGAAGATCATCTGCTAAGATTGTCTGTCCATTCTCATCCAACGAGCTTCTTAAAACGTCTCCATAGTTATTTCTTTTACCTCCATTTGCTCCATAGTTTAGGAAAAAGTTCATTTTTCCTTGCTTGTAATTCATATCGAACGAACCATTGGCACGTGTGTTTTTTCCACGTGTTACACCCATATTTACATTGGCATTAAAACCAATATTGGCATTCTTATTCAGAACGATATTAATAATTCCACTCATCCCTTCAGGATTGTACTTTGCCGATGGATTGGTAATTAACTCGATACTTTTAATGGATGTTGAAGGAATCTGTTGCAACAACTGTGCAGGACTAATATTAGTAGGCTTGCCATCAACCAAGATTCTAACATTTTCGTTACCTCTTAGGCTAACAGCTCCAGTCTGACTATTCACACTTACCGATTGTACATTATCCAACACCTCTGAAGCAGTTGCTCCAGCAGCGGTAAGGTCTTTCCCAACGTTTACCACCTTACGGTCGATTTTCTGAGTAATGGTAGACAATTCAGCTCTAACCGTTACCTCTCCTAACATTTCCGTATCCTCTTCCAAATGAACAGTACCCAATTTGTGCACCTTTGTTTTAGAAAAATCCAATTGCCTTTTGTAGGGTTTGTATCCCATAAATTGTATTTCAACCACATTTTTCCCTTCAGGGATTTTCTTAATAATGAACTTTCCCTCAATATCAGTAATCCCTCCGGTAAGAATTTTTTCATTGGCATCACGTATCACTACATTTACATATGGCAGTGGTTCTTTAGTTTTCTGATCTAATATTACACCCGTTAATGAACCGCTTTTTACTGCAGTTGTGATTTCAGTTTCTGCAAAAACTGTAAAGCTCAACAACAACAAAACAACTATTAGTAGTTTTTCTCTCATAATACTTTTTAATTTGTTAGTGGGTTTAAAAATTAGACTACATCAAATCAATCATCACATCTACTCGTTATTTACCCCAATCTTGTTTCGATATTTGTATTAAAACGCGTAGTCAGTTAGTAAATACGAACACCCTTTTTAGACATTCTCCACGATACAATCAGAGATAGTGCCAAAAATTACAAACAACACTATTTCAACAACTAACATTCCAATGAATTTATTTTCATGTTCGATATCGGACAAATTAATGTACGGTTTCAGCTATAAAATTTAGTTTAGCTCAATGAGAACCTTTAAATACAAATGGAAGATTTGCATTATACCAAGTGATAACTGTATAATCAAAGTGGTACAACAGGTAAGTATATTTAATATAGAGTATACTAAAACTA
Organism: Marinifilum fragile JCM 15579; assembly: GCF_001310955.1. Lineage (GTDB taxonomy): Bacteria > Bacteroidota > Bacteroidia > Bacteroidales > Marinifilaceae > Marinifilum > Marinifilum fragile. The sequence goes on along the minus strand of NZ_BAZX01000020.1, from coordinate 59,033 downwards.
CGTAGCAGAGGGATTATTGGTGAATTGACAGTTTAGAACGGAAGTTTTAAAATTTATACCAAGTGCCTTTTTACAAAAGCTCTTCCAGATCCTGATTTTAAATATTTCTCAAATTCAAAAGCCTTGTATTTATCTGAAAACGTAATATAGCTTATCAATTTTACAGGACGAATATTCTTTGTTGCAGGAACATAACCATTTTGATGTCATTCCAGACGTTCCTTCAAATTAGAAGTGCAGCCTGTATAAAGTTTATCGTTTGAACAATGCAAAATATAGACGTAATACATAATTGTAAATTAATTGATCATTAATTTACTGCATCTATTTAAATTATCAAAAGTGAGGATTTTAAAATAATAGGTCTATAATTATTGAAAAACCTACGGGAAAACTTAGGGAAACAATGAGCTTTATCTTAAAGAAGCGGATTTCATCCGCCGTAGCCAAATCTAATAAATCCAATAATATAGCTCAAGTTTATAAAAACAAAAAACCCGCCATCGCAAAAAATTGCTATGGCGGGCGAAGGCGGAGAGAGAGGGATTCGAACCCCCGGTACGTTGCCGTACAATGGTTTTCAAGACCACCGCATTCGACCACTCTGCCATCTCTCCAAAATTTTGAGCGGGAAACGGGACTCAAACCCGCGACCCTCAGCTTGGAAGGCTGATGCTCTATCAACTGAGCTATTCCCGCAAGAATTATTTTTCAAAGATTGAACGTTTTCAATCTGTTTTGTGGGGAGAGCAGGATTCGAACCTACGAAGACGAAAGTCAGCGGAGTTACAGTCCGCCCCAGTTGGCCACTTTGGTATCTCCCCAATATTTTTCAGTACGTTTGAGCGGGAAACGGGACTCAAACCCGCGACCCTCAGCTTGGAAGGCTGATGCTCTATCAACTGAGCTATTCCCGCAAGAATGTTTTTCACAAATTGAACGTTTTCAATCCGTTTTGTGGGGAGAGCAGGATTCGAACCTACGAAGACGAAAGTCAGCGGAGTTACAGTCCGCCCCAGTTGGCCACTTTGGTATCTCCCCAAAAGCAATCGGTATGTAAAAGAACTGTTGTTTGTTTCTCGATTGCGGTTGCAAATATAGGGGCTTTGGTAGAATATACAAGGGCTACCAAGCTTTTTTTTGAAAAAAAATTAAGTTTTTTATGTAAGTGTTTGATTTCCTAGCGAATATTTTTGTCATTTTTTTTCAATACTTTTTTCATGTGAATATTACACGATCCACACAACACCTTAATCGCACAATATCAGCAATTTACAATACTATTTTTAACGTTTTCTTTAAACAAGTAATATTCTAAAGTATTGAATGCTAAGCTTTGGAACCTTTAGCGTTCTTTTATTGATTATATTCGATGATGTACTTAGGAATCGTTTTTTAAGACAATCTTGAAATTGATTTTAAATTACATTTTCGAAATATTAGTAATATCATGGAGAAAATTCTTTTTATTATCAATCCAATTGCAGGCAAAAAATCAGGAATAAATATCCATCAGAAGATTATTCGATATCTGGATACTGATATTTTTAAACCTTATTTTAAATATTCGGAATATCCAGGACACATTTCGGAGATGGCAAAACAAGCATTAGAGGAAAAATACAAAGCAATTATTGCTGTTGGTGGAGATGGCACGGTAAATGAAACGGCAAGGGTTTTGGTTCATTCTAACATCCCTATGGGAATCATTCCGTCAGGATCAGGAAATGGTCTGGCCAGGCATCTTAAAATTCCCTTATCTGTTAAAGGAGCTGTGAAACTCATTAATAAAATGCAAACCCTGCAAATGGATACTATAAGAATAAACAACATGTATTCTTTTTGTGTTGTAGGCATAGGTTTCGATGCTCAAGTCAGCCGAATGTTCCAAAAAATGGAAGCCAGAGGACTTTTCTCATATATTATAGCCTGTTTACGCTGCTTTAATCGAAGTAAAAACCAAAACTTCATTGTACACACCAAACAAAAGGAGCATTTATTAAATGGCTTTATGCTGTGTTTTGCCAATGCAAGTCAGTTTGGTAATAATGCCTACATTGCCCCGGGCGCAGATGTTTCAGATGGAATTATAGATCTGGTATTGGTTAAAAAGCCATCCTTCATACAAATTCCTTTGTTTGCCTATAAAATCCTAACAGGAACCGTAGAAAGTCACTCGCTGTATTACCGAATAAAAGGCAAAGCTTTTGATATCACCCAGGAGAATGATTTTGCCCACTTAGATGGAGAACCTGCAACAGTAGGAACAAAATTTACCGTAACCATTGAAGAGAAGGCTCTGCGCGTAATTTGTTGACACAAAAAAAACGGAAACCAATTAAGATTTCCGTTTTTAAATATCTTATAAAGATGATTACTTCATCATTGCTTTCGCTCTTGTAATATACTTTTCGATATCACGAGCTTCTGCTGATTTAGAAAAATCTTTTTCAATTTTTTCGTAAGCAGCCAATGCTTTTTTGTATTCTCCCATCATTTCGTAAGCCAAGCCAGCTTTTTGTAAGTAAATAGGAGTTGTAAAATCATTTGCGTTAATTGTGCTTGCATCCATATAGTTCGAAGCAGCTTTAACATTTTCTCCTAATTCCATATAAGCATCACCAGCAGCAGCCTTAGCTAAAGAACTTAAAAGAAAATCTTCTGAACTAAAAGAAGTTAGCTTATCAATCGCATTTTGATACTCACCAATTCTTAAGTATGAAATACCAGCATAGTACTTAGAAAGATTACCTGCTGCAGTTGAACCAAATTCGTCAACAATTTCCAAAAATCCAGGATAGTTTTCGTCACCATTTAAAGCCAATTTAAATGAATCTTGTTCGAAATATCTTTGAGCCTGAAACAATTGCTTCTGAGCCTTTTCTTCAAGAGGAGTTTTGTAATACTTTTGATAAGCAAAAATTGCCACAGCCACCACAATAACAGCAAAAGCAATACTAGTCAATTTCTTTTGGTTCTTCTCTATATATTGTTCAGTCTTACTTAACGCATCTTCTAGATTCTCGAAATTATCCGCAGTTTCCGGATTGTTTTTGTTCTTCGACATACTCAAATAATTAATAGGTTTATTTTTTCTAACGCAAATGTAATTTTTTTTGCCAAATATTAAGCATGATTAATATAAAAAATGAGAATAAATTAGAACTTAATTATTGCCAAGCTTTCCCTAATTTGAATTGATTTTATTTCTTAATTTTGCAGCATTACCTTAAAGTTTTGCACATGCATCTTGAAAAGCTATCTCTTATTAACTACAAGAACATACTTGAGTTAGAATTAAATTTTTCTCCAAAAATCAATTGTTTTATAGGCAATAATGGAATGGGAAAAACCAATCTTCTCGATGCAGTTTACTACTTAAGCTTTTGTAAAAGTTACTTTTCATCTACTGATCAGTACAACATCAATCATGATGCACAGTTCATGGTTTTAGAAGGAAAATATCAACGTAAGGAATTGGAAGAAGTAGTTTATTGTGGTGTAAAACGTGGCCAAAAGAAGAATTTCAAGCGAAACAAAAAAGAATACAAAAAATTATCTGAGCATATTGGATTACTTCCTATTGTTATGGTCTCTCCTGCCGATGGCCGACTAATTACCGATGGCAGCGAGGAACGCAGAAAGTACATGGATAGTGTAATATCGCAGTACGACAGAAAGTATCTTGATGATTTGATTCGTTACAATCGTGTAATTCTGCAACGCAATAAATTACTAAAAGATTTTGCTGCCGGAACCAAATACGATGAAGATACCTTAAGCATTTGGGATGAACAATTGGTACATTTAAGTGCGGACATTTATAAGAAAAGAAAAGATTTTCTGCACAAACTAATGCCTGTCTTCCAGGAATACTATTCTGTTATATCTCAGGGAAACGAAATTGTTAGCCTTGAGTATAAATCGCAACTGCACGAACACGGAATGCGTGAATTGTTAGACAATGCACGCTGGAAAGATCAGGTAATGCAATACACAACCGTAGGAATTCACAAGGATGATTTGATTCTGAATCTGGGAAAATATCCAATTAAAAAAATGGGTTCTCAGGGACAAAAGAAGACTTATCTAATTGCGCTAAAACTGGCTCAGTTTGAATTCATAAAACAAATTGCGAGTTTTACGCCTATTCTTTTGCTAGATGATATTTTTGACAAATTAGATTCGAATCGCGTTGAGCAAATTGTTCGTTTGGTTTCAGAAGAACGATTTGGTCAGATTTTTATTTCTGATACCAATCGTGATCATTTGGATGATATCTTATCAGGATCAGCTTTGGAATATCAACTTTTTACTATCGCTAACGGTGCCATTATTAATTCGGAATCATGAGAAGAAGCAACACTCAAAAAATAGATGAATTGATCAAGGAAGTTCTGAAAGAATCGAAACTTGACGTGAAACTGAAAGAATATGAGTTGGTGAACTCGTGGGAAAAAGTAATTGGCAAAACAGTAGCCAATGCAACTACTGATATCTACATTCGCAACCGAAGATTGTTTGTTGCAGTTCGCTCATCGGTAATCCGAAACGAACTCATGATTATTCGTGATGGATTGGTGAAGGCTTTAAACCGTGAAGTACAAGCCAATATTATTGATGATATTGTGGTGAGATAAAAAAGCACATCAATAAGTCATCAATGTGCTTTCTGGATATTTGATATTATTTAAATCACTTCTGTTGCAGAGAAATAAAATGCTCCTTCGATGCAAGCATTTTCGTCGCTATCTGAACCGTGGACTGCATTTTTCGACATTGATTCTGCGAACTCTTTACGAATTGTACCTTCTTCTGCTTCGGCTGGATTGGTTGCTCCAATTAACTTTCTGAAAGCAGCTACAGCATCTTCCTTTTCCAAAATTGCAGCTACAATTGGTCCAGAGCTCATAAAATCAGTCAATTCATCGTAAAACGGACGATCCTTGTGAACTTCGTAAAACCTCTTCGCTTGTTCCTTGGTAATTTGAGTGTATTTCATGGCTACAATTCTAAATCCAGCTTCATTAATTTTTGCCAGAATTGCTCCAATATGACCCGCTGCTACTGCATCAGGCTTAATCATTGTAAAAGTTCTATCGCTTCTCATTAATATGTGTGTATAAGTTTAACCTAGGTATACAAAAATAATATTTCTGTTTAGGCATGCAATAAAATCCCAATAATTTATTTGGAATAATTCTAATTAGCTAATTGCACTGAATCCCGTTTCACTGGCAAATCATTTTAAAATGATGAATTCTGCCTATCAATTTCTATCTTTACCCACTAATTTTGAATCATATTTACTCTTAAGAGAATGAATAATATAAAGAATAGAATAGATAGTGATTTGATTAAGAAGGCAGAAATTCTGTTGGAGGAATCAAAACAAATAGCAATAATCCCCCACTCTGGTCCCGATGGCGATGCCATAGGTTCATCCTTAGCATTGTACCAGTATTTAAAGAAAAAAGGTAAAACCCCTAAAATTATCAGCCCGAGTGCGTATCCAGTATTTTTGAATTGGTTGCCACAAAATTCGGAGGTGATGATCTATACAAATGGCAAAAAAGAAGCCGAGGATTATTTAAAATCATCTGACCTGGTATTTATTGTCGATCACAACTCTTTTAAAAGATCGGGAGATTTGGAGAAAGTTCTGCAAGATTTGCCAGCAAAAAAGATCATGATTGATCACCATCCAGAACCTGAACAAATTGTTGACTTGATGTTTTCGGATACAGCAATGTGTGCCACTTGTGAGTTCATGTATGAGTTTATTGAGGCTCTTGGCGATGAAAACTTAATCGACACCCACATTGCAGAATGCTTGTATACAGGAATCGTTACAGATACTGGCGGATTAAGTTACAATTCATCCAACCCAAGAACCTATCAAATTGTTGGAGATTTATTGGCAAGAGGAATCGATAAGAGTAAGATCCATTCAAATGTATACGATAATTTCTCTACCGACAGAATGAAATTGTTGGGCCACTGTTTGGATCAAGGACTTGAAGTTTTAAGCGAATACCAAACCGCAATTATCACTTTAACCAAAGACGATTTACTACGATTCAATTACAAAGATGGCGATACGGAAGGTTTTGTAAATTACCCTCTATCCATACAAGGAATGCTGGTATCGGTAATATTTATTGAGAAAGAAGATATGGTAAAAATCTCTTTCCGATCAAAAGGCAATGTACCTATAAATGCTGTGGCTTCAACACATTTTAATGGTGGAGGTCACATGAACGCTGCCGGAGGAAGAACCTCGGATAATCTTAAAGATGCCATTGACAAATTTAAAGCTGTAATACCTGCATTTTATAAGAGTCTCAACATCTAATTTAGACAACAAAAAAGACCTGATGGTATGATATTTGCCCTATATAAGCCGACTAAAGTCTTGTCTTAAATAGTGGTTTTGTAAATTTTAGGGATAAAAAGACGAAGTCAAGAAGTAATCCCGGTTTTAGGCGGTCGGGATTATGCCTAAATTTTTAACTATAATGTTCGCAGCGCAGGTTTTTACAATCTGCGCTGTTTTTTTGATATTATTTTTCTCGGTGCAATAGGAAAATTGCTGGTTTCTTGTGCAAATCAATATCCATTCCTTTCCATGCTTTTATGGGAAGGGTTTTAATAAATTCACTCTCCATTGTAATATCCACTGCAATACACAACTTAGTGGCTCCGCTACAATTAGCAATTAAATCTTCAACCAATTTGTTATTACGATATGGAGCCTCAATAAAGATTTGCGTTTGATTTTCACTCAATGATCTTGAATCCAACTCCTTTATTTTTTTCGATCGTTCATTGGCTTTTATTGGTAAATATCCATTAAAGGCAAAGTTTTGTCCATTAAAACCCGATGCTATCAGCGACATTAAAATTGAGGATGGACCCACCAATGGCACTACTTGTATGTTCTTTTCGTGAGCCAATTTTACAACATCAGCTCCCGGATCAGCAACTCCTGGACAACCTGCTTCCGAAATGATCCCGATATCAAAATCTTTAATCGCATTCAAATATCCTGAAATTTCGTTAGGCGAACTGTGTTTATTTAATTCATAAAAGCGAAGCTCATCAATATTAATGGCAGAATTCACCTTTTTAAGATACCTGCGTGCCGTTCTTATATTTTCCACAATAAAATGCTTAATGGTTGGAATCAGCTCTTGAATATCCTGAGGAATTACTTGATTAATGGATGTATCACCCAAAGTTGTTGGGATCAAATATAACTTGCCTTTCATGATGATTTAATTTTCGGCAAATGTACGAAATTACTTGTATTATTGATTTTGTATCCAATTCGATTTATCGTTTTGTAAAACGGGATACCCAAAAAGATTCCAAATCTCCTCCACTTTTTGCTTTTCCGCCTTTCTAAAATTCAGCTTTATTTTCTATCTGGAATAATTCTAAATAATTTTGAAACCAATTAAAAAAGTTTCATCTTTACATCTAAATTATCATTTATCATTACAGAATGAAAGAGTTTGCTACAAAAATCATATTAAATAGAAACTTCATCTTGGTATTGGCAGTAATACTCGGCTTAGTCATTGGTCAACATGCTTCCCTGTTTAAGAATTACACTTTTTACGTACTGGCAGTGGTTATGACCTTCTCTACAACTGGAATTTCGACAAAGGCCATGTTTCCATTAAAGAAAATGATCAAGCCAATGCTAATGGGTTCCTTTCTCAATTATGTGGTTTTTGGCGCAGTAGTGATTTCTCTTTCCTATTTCTTAATGCCTACCCCCGAGTTGTTTTTAGGATTTGTTGTAATAGCCTCAACACCACCAGGCGTTGCGGTTATTCCATTTTCTCACATTTTAGATGGTGACTTAAAATATGCCATTGTAGGAACTTTGGGTGCATTCATATCTTCATTGTTTTTTGCTCCTTTAATCGTTGGATTATTCTCCAATGTTGACGGAGGCATAAATCCTTTAGATTTATTCATTGCAATGGTTCAGCTGGTAATCATCCCTTTACTGATTTCTCGACTTTTATTGTGGAAACCAATAAAACCAACAATCGAAAAAGTGAGAGGTAGAATTGTTGATTGGGGATTTGCACTCATAATTTTTACTGCTGTAGGGTTAAACCGACAGGTATTTTTTTCTAATTTTGAAATACTCTTACTGGTTTCTTTGGTTTTATTTCTGGGGATTTTCGGTTTAGGATGGACTTTTGAGAAAATAAGCAAAAAAATTGGAGTTCCTGCTCCGGTTGCTATGACTCAAAATTTATTGGTAACGGTAAAAAGCTCTGGTTTTGCTGTGGTTACAGCATTAACTTTGTTTGGTGAAAAAGCTGCAATTCCATCTGCTGTTTTAGCAGTATTTGTATTGGCTTATCTACTGTTTCTATCCATCCGAAAAGAACTCAAAGATTCAAAAAAATCAAATTAACCGAAGGGTTGAATTCTGATTAGAACAAAGTATGGTAAAACTAACTTTTCTTGGAACTGGAACTTCTCAAGGCGTGCCAATTATTGCATGCAAATGCCCTGTTTGCTTATCTGATAATAAAAAAGACAAGCGATTGCGAACCTCTGTATTGATTACTGTTGACAATCAAAATATTGTAATTGATAGTGGTCCTGATTTCAGATACCAAATGCTACGTGCAGGTGTTGAAAATATATCCGCTATTCTATTTACTCATGAACACAAGGATCACACTGCAGGCTTGGACGATATAAGAGCATTCAACTGGGTAAACAAAACTGCCGTAAATATTTATGCAGAGAAACGAGTTCAAGAATCTCTTAAAAAAGAGTTTGCCTACGTTTTTGCTGAATTTAAGTATCCTGGCATTCCTCAAATGAATTTGATTGAGGTGAACAACGAACCTTTCCGAATAAATGGAACTACAATTCAACCCATAAGAGCCATGCACTTAAAACTACCGGTTTACGGATATCGAATAGGCAATTTGGCTTACATCACAGATGCAAACTCTATCTCTCCCGAAGAGATAGAGAAACTAAAAGGCATCAAGGTATTGGTGGTGAATGCTCTCAGAAAAGAAAAACACATTTCGCATTACAACCTATCAGAAGCTATTGACCTGGTGAACGAATTGAAACCAGAAAAGGCCTACTTTACTCATATCAGTCACCAAATGGGATTCCATGATGATGTTCAGGCTGAACTTCCTGAGAATGTTTATTTGGCTTACGATGAACTTACAATCGAAGTCTAACAGTTGAAAAGTAAAATTGTATAAATGGGGTATTTGAGAGCAAAATCAATTACCTCTCCACTTTTCTCATAAAAATCACACTCACTCCACCAAGAACAAGGAAAATACTTCCGGCCAGCATCAAGGCTGATGAAATGCTGTAATGGTCGGTGTACCATCCCAGGAAAGGTCCAATCACAGCAAAACAAATCCTGATGATAAAGTTACGCACCGATAAAACCGTGGCTCGCATATCCGATTCGGTAATTCTATTGATATAGTCCTTCAGTACCGGCGTAGCAATTCCTCGCACAAAATAGAAAAAGAAGAAAACGCCAACCCCAATTAAGGAGTGAAACCAACCACTTAAAATAAAGCCGCTTGAAATACCAATTACTATAAAAGTTGAAGTTCCAATTTTCCCCAGGTAACCCTCAACTCGGTGAGCCAACAAAGCCACAAAACCAACCGTTAAATTCAATAGGGTCCAAATCACACCAATGGTGCTCACTTCCATATCTAAATCCTTTAAATACGGCTGTATAAACCAGGCCAAAGTTAGCGTAGCACAACCAATCACCGATGAAAGCACAATGTTCCAACGAAGCTTTGCACTATCCCAAAGGGAGAACTTCACAATGTTTAAGATGTGTTTGAAACCAGCTTTCGATTTTTGGGAATCCTGATTGGGATCCAAAAGCAAAAATGCCGCTGGTATTGCTATAAAGGCGATAAATGATTGCAGTACAAAAGGGGTTCGCAAACTAATTAGAGCCAAACTACCCCCTGCGATTCCGGCAATTGCTTCCGCAAAATTTCCAACAGACATTACCCTACTCTCCTGCTTTAGATATTCTTTTTCGCGATTCATTTTTAAAAGACTATCGTAAAGCATTGCCGAATCGGAACCCGAAATAAAACTGCTCCCTATTCCAAGAATTAATTCAGCAGCCAGAAAACCTGTAAATCCATAACTGAACGAGTATACAACAAATCCCAGGCATCCCAATATTGCACCAAGAATCAATGATTTCTTGCGTCCCCAAACATCGGCCAGATATCCCGAAGGAATTTCAAGAACTACCACAGCAACAGAATAAATTCCCTTTAGAGTAAGTACATCTTGCATGCTTAAACCGTTTTCCTGGTAAAACAGAACAATGATCGGCATGGTTAACATGAACCACTTGGCTATTTTAATAGCATACAGTTTGGGAATATTTCCAGCGTAAGTTCTTGACATCTGCTTAATTTGAAATGCAAAGATAATTTCTCTGCTCAAATCTTAAAATATATTGACACAAGAGCTTCGATTAAGGAAAGATTATTCCTCAATTGGATGAAAAAAAGAAGATTTTCACCCATGAATGATAGGCTCTATCCGGAGCATCTGCCCTATTCCTGCCCTACCAGCTAAAATATCATTGCCGAATGAAAATATTTTCAAAAATTATTCTTTCTGAAACCTAAGTATTTAGTGCCTTTTAGCCATATATCTGAAAAAAAAATCATAAAAACATTTGCTTAAAAGCGCAATTAATCCCTATATTTGCATCGCCTTTTAAGGATGGTCCAGTAGCTCAGTTGGATTAGAGCAACAGCCTTCTAAGCTGTGGGTCCCAGGTTCGAATCCTGGCTGGATCACAAAACTTTCTTAAAAGTTTAAAAATTTAATGTTTCTATAAGGCCGGTCCAGTAGCTCAGTTGGATTAGAGCAACAGCCTTCTAAGCTGTGGGTCCCAGGTTCGAATCCTGGCTGGATCACGAAAGGGTAGCAATTTGCTACCCTTTTTTGTTTGTACTGATTTCTATCTCAGAATTGAAATTTTCATTTAATCATACCACCTCAATACTCAAACTCTTCTACCGGCTCCTCCACTTCCATTCGTCCTTTTAATACATACTCGCGTAATCCATCCAAATTAGCGGTCTGCATGGCTTCAACCGAGAATTCTTCGTTGTGCAGTTTAAACAAATCGCCACATCCTGCCTCTTCGAACATGGCCGAAAGTTTAGGATACTGTTCTGCATCAACATTCATAAAGGTACTCAGGCGATCAATCTTCCAGTAAGGCACGTCTTTTCGCTCCAAACCGCAAATCTCCTTCAGTTTATCTCCTTCGGGTGTTTTCGCATGGGTAACGAATAAAAAGGTGCGAATCACAAAATCATCATTAATAATATTGGCAACCCAATACCCAACTTTACATTTGAATAGTTCCACCGTAATTAAAACGTAACCATCACTTAGAATCAAAAATTCGAGATTTAAAAAGCTTTCGTAAATGGCATAATTCAAAGCCTCCTCATCCAACAAATCCAATCTTTCCTTTAAGCGTTCCAAAGCATGGGCCTGAATATAAATATCTAACCATTCCTTGCTACCATGATATACCTCCTTTAAATCCGAAGCTCCCATCTGTCCATACCAAGGTGATTCATGAATACGGGGCAGTATAAAACGATATACCATTCGCACCTTCCCTTTAATTTCAATCTTTTTCGACCTGGCATATCCTACACAAATCCTATGTCCAAACTCCAGGACAGGATTTTTCGGATCATAATAGGTTTCTCGAATATTTAAACTGTAAATCTTATTTCTAACACTACTAATGGCTGTTATGGTCTTTCTAAAAGCATCCGCATAATGTTCTGCTATTGTTGCAGCTGTTAAACTGATTTCATTGGCATTTCCAATATATTGCCACAATTCCATCCTTCTTTGAGGCGTTATTCTTTTGTCATTCATTACACAGAAATAACAATACAACAGTCCCAATTCAATGGTAGAGTACCAAACACCATCGTGAAGCAATATGGGTTCGCGCAGTCTTTTTTGAATCAAATGACCAATACGATTCATTTCGCTTGAACTAACATTTTGGCCTTCTGTTTTTACGGGGTTAGGTACTACAATTCGGAAAACAAACATGATATTCATTTCCATTGAACTAAAGCGAATCTCTTTTTCATTCGGAAATTTAGTCCGCAAAAACTCATACATCTTCTTCTCGAATACTTTTAAGCCATTCTTTTTATTCAAAGGCTTTCGAACCATTTGGTTGTTTTTCTTTTTCCTCTTCTTAGCCATAACAAAAGTCTTCTTTTCATAAGTTCCCCTACAATTTAATAAATAATTCCATCCATTGTTAAACATTATATACTTTTTTACAGCAGATTATGAGATGAATTTCTTACATTTAAAAATCTTACAATATTATCAAGGCTGACAGATCCTCTGGATGCTGTCAGGTTTTTCCGACCTGTCAGACTGCTAGATGCTGACAGCGTCAAACACAAAACACCTGTTATTATGGAACTGCTATACGTTTGGATTGAAAACTACAAAAACATCAAGAATCAGGGATTTAACTTTTCGCCTAAGTATTCGTTTTCAACAAAAGAACTAAGAATTGAAAAATATTCAAGGCATATTAATAAAGTTGAATTATCCACTCAAAAAAAAAATACCTCAATACCTGATGATTTTTTTAATTCTTCAAAAATCATTAACGCTACTGCTGTTATTGGGAAAAATGGTTCGGGAAAAACAAATTTTCTTGAATTTATAATGAGTTCAATAGCAAATGATGATAATCTTTTCGTTATATGCTACAAAAAAAATAACTGTTTATTTTATTATTCTAGTGGTGTAGATGTTGAATTATCACCTCAGAAAAAAATTGATCTTAAAATTCAAAAAGGAAATTCATTAGATATTAATCAGCTTTATTGGGCATATTATAATTCTCATTTAGAACATAGAGATATAAATACAACCCTTACTGCTATTTCAAGTAATGGACCTCTATTTAAAATAAATTCTTTATCTATGTTTGGACAACTTGATAGCGGTGATATAAGTGTACAACAACCAGCAAATTTTAGAGATGTATTTATAAAATATCAGTATATCAACACTCAAAGACAAATAGAATTTTTAAGAAATTTTAACGATGAATTTACTGAAACATTTAAGACAACATTTCAACCAAATAGTCTTTCAATAACATATCCTGCCATATCGTACAAATTAGAATCTATAATTTACCCCTTTGTTGAAAGTTTAAAAACGACTCAAGAAAACTTAACTTTTAGAATCAATTTAACTATACTGTTAATTTTAAGTAACTATACGCCTTATAAGTTCCCTAATGAAATTGAAATTAAAAAGAGCCTTTCTGATGATAGTGTTATAACTAGTTTATTCGATAAAATTAGAAAAGAATCTGAAAAAGATACTCCAATTCTTAAAAAAGCTCAACAAGCAATAAATAAAACAAAACTTCTTGTTGATTATATTATTGAAAATAGTACGACTCGCAATTTAAGTGAACCAATAATTCTCAAATATGGAAAAAACACTAAAGATATTACCTTGAATCATGAGAATTTAAATGCGATAGATTTCTATAATAAGATAATTGAATCATTAGGGATCGAATTTCAAAATGTATTAAACTTATCTTGGAAAGGTTTAAGTGCAGGAGAAGAAGTAATACTAAATCAATTTGGAATATTTTTTGAACTATTCAAGCAAATTGAAGATAGTAATATAATACTTTTATGCATAGATGAAGGAGAAACTTCATTACATCCACAATGGCAAAAAAAATATCTAAACGCTCTTATAAAATTTCTTCCAAAACTTCTAAAGGAAAACCAAAATATACAATTGCTGCTAACTTCTCACTCCCCCTTCCTAGCCTCAGACCTCCCAAAAGACAACATCATCTTTTTAAATAAAAAGGATAATGGAGAATGTGAAGTAAAACAACCCGAGGATATGACACACACCTTTGGTGCCAATATCCACTCCCTGTATCGTAATTCCTTCTTTTTAGAGAATGGTTTAATGGGTGAGTTTGCGAAGGGCAAGATTGACAGCGTAATTCATGCTTTGACAGACAAGAGAAAAACTCCTAAAACAATTGTCAAAAACAAAGATGAGTATCAATTCATAATTGATCAAATTGGAGAACCTTTACTTAAAAGCAGGTTACAAAAACTGCTCAATGAACGATTGAATCAAACACTATCAAAAGAAGATAAATTCAAAGAACTTGAGAATAAATTAACCTCATCTCTTACTTCAAGCGAGCTTCAAGAATTTATTCAAAATCTAAATGGTCATGCAAATAATTAAAATTAAAGAGCTAGAAAAGGCAAAAATAGAAAAGGTGCATTATGATTTTTGTATGGGCAATTTAGAAATATTAAACAAGTTAAACCTGCACCGACACAATGCTCCTCAATTGTATGATTTTCTGATAGAAAATCTTGAAAACTTACTTATTGGCGAAAAAGAGCAGTTACTACAAATTATTCAATTGTGTCCAGTCATAACTGGTAACATCAATAATGAATTAAAACTGATATTTAACTACGAAATATTTAGAGACAATAAACCTCCAAAATGGGGAGCCTACAGTTATTTTAAAAAACTTGGAGTAAATGCATGTCCTTATTGCAATAGAATTTTTATCAATCCAACCAAAAGATTAAATAGAAGAAAGCTAACTCCACTTAGAGAAAAATTTGATAACCAAACTTATGAATGGATTAAAGGTCATAATCCCAATTTAAAGCCAGACATTGATCACTTCTATTCAAAAGAAAAATATCCATACTTAGCAATTTCACTTTACAATCTCATTCCATGTTGTACTATTTGTAACTCACGTTTAAAACACAAAAGAGATTGGACTATACTCCATCCTTACTCTGATAGTTTAGATAAACATTATCGCTTTACTGTTGATTTCGAAAACAAAGAAGATATTATAATGAAAGAGGGTGTTAGAAAAAAAGATATAGAACAATATTTTGGAACAGCCCTACTAAATAACAAAACAGAAGTCTTCAAAATTAATTTGGTCCCTAAAAATGGAAGTGAAACAAAAGAAGCTTTCCTAACTAAGGAACTCTTTTTTATTGAAGAACTCTATCAAAACCATAAAGATTACGTTCTAGAAATATTAAAGAAAGCTCAATTGTATAATGAAGACTATATGGATTCTTTGCACGAATGTTTTCCTGATATCTTTTCTTCTCAAGAAGATTTTCTACAGGCATATTTAGCCAATTACATTAACGAAGATGACATAAATAAGAGGCCATTATCAAAACTAACTATCGATATTGCTAAGGAGTTTGGAATAATTAAATAGCGATATATACTAATACTGAAAGTATGATACTTTCTTATTGAACCCCTCACTCCAGTGAGAGCATCAAATCCATATGGCTGAGGGTATCACTCCAAGTGATGCTCTCAGTGTAGGCTACCAAGGGCAAAAGAATACAAAAAGAAAGCAGATACAGCTCAAAATTGCTATCGGCAACCCCAATGTTTCTATCCGCAACATGCACCGAGATGTATATGATGGAAACATTGCTGTGCCGGACAGTAAAATTGATATCCGCGACAGCAAAATTGCTATCGCCGACAGGAAATTTGCCATTCACAACAGCAATTTTTCTATGCCAACACATCAACTTTTCTATTTACGACAGGAACTTTTCTGTCATCCACATCAAACTTTCTATCTGCAACAGAAAGTTCGAGCCTGGCAATGGCAAATTGCCATACTTCTATATCAAAAACGATGTATCGCTTGCAATTTTTTCCTTTTTCCTTCCAAACCATCCTTTTACACCTGGCACTTCCCTATTGGTGGAAGAAAAGTTCAATTCTTTGGCAATGCTAATGCTTTTGCAGATATTGTAAACGAGAAAAGGATACCGCAACGCAGTACCCTTTTCCACTAGCTAATAAAACAGGCGGGTTTACTCGTCTGTTTTCTTTTTGGTACGTCCAGGGAAACGAGCCGACATTTCGTCAACCTTATCCTTTGCACCTGGGTATCCCATTTTGGCAGCATTTTTCATCAAACTATACACCATTAAAGATGCATTGTAAGCTTCGCTCCCTGCCACTGCGAATGAATCTTCAACTGCTGAATGCAATTGCGACAATTTAAAATTAATAGCCCTAAGACTATCAATTGCCGCTACATCATGATCGAATGCCTGCAAATCGATGAATCCTCCTAAAAGGTCGGTTTCCTGACGAGCCACCTCATGTGCCTTGTCTACAAAACCTATCGATTTGTCGCCCATGTTTAGCAAATCTTTCTTACCATCAGATAAGATTTGCAGTTTAGGCAGCAATACATCATTTAGTACTTTAAGAGCATCATCAATTTGAGTTTGCTCCTCAGCAGTTAAAACCAAATCGAATACATTTTTTTGCATGAAATTTAGTTTTAGATTAATACTAATAATATCAGTATCAATTTAATAATTCTTAAAGTTACAAAAGCTGATATTTGTCATAAATTTTGGACATTAATTCTCATTTTGTAAAATGGAATTAAACTTATACCTTCTCTACCTTCTTAATGCCTCGTCGGTTAAAAATGATTCGATAGCGACGATAGCTGGTCTGATCGTCCATTTTGAAACGAATCACCATGTTCATAAAATAGACCTTTTCGCCCGCTGTCTTTTCGAACTGATCATCCTTTAGGTAGTAAAGAGGAATTTCAGGATTGTCCATTTTCTGAATAAATCGCGATACATTAAAACGAATGATATCCACAACCCCTGTAATGTTGTAGTTGCCATAGGAATTGTCCAAAGCCTTTTGATCCAAGCGAAGCAGCTTTCTGTAGAAAATGATTTTCTCTCCCACTCCACGGCTTTCTACATCCACAATTCTCGATCGGTTCCGGTGTTTCATCACACGAAGCGGAACCGTATCCTCACGAACAAAGTCGAAACTCTCCTTACACCAACCTATTTTCTCATCTCCCTTTACGCGGATGATACTTTTGTGATCGAAAAATCGTTTGTTGATCTTTCCTACCAAATAATGACGGCTAAGGTCTTTGATCCGATCCTTTAGCATGTAGATAATTACCAGGGCAACAAACAAAGGAATGGTAAAATTCCCCAGGCTCTGCTGAAACACAAAGGTAAGAGCAGCACCAATAATCATGGCCAATCCTGCAGCTATGCTATACAGAAACTGAATCATGAATACCCCTTCCTTTTTCTTGCGGACCGAAAGCAATAGCTGTCCTTCGAAATACTTCTTAAAGGCTCCCCTGCGATGCACAAACCATCGGTTTTTGTCGGTAGGCTTCTCCTCTATCACCAGGTAGTTTTTGCTTTTCTTGTAGGCTACCTCATCGCGCACCAGGTTTAGAATTTCCTGCTTGCGTTTTTCAATCTCCGGATCATTCACTTTGCGCAATCCTCGGTGCAAATAGTAGGAATGTTCATCGAATTGATTGCTCATGAACTCATCCCCAAACAGAAAGTAATCGAACATCTCCTTCCGAACCGTAGGAACATTAACAATTCTTCGCAGTTCACGGTATCGCTCCCCAATTTTTCGAACATTACTCAGGTAATCCTTTATGAGATATTGGCGATCTTCTTCCTGTTCATTTCTAAAGATATGCTGAATTTCGCGGCGAAGCGCTGAACGAAGAATGGTATGAAACATGCGAATGTGATACTCATAGTTTGCTTCATTCCTGGAAGAGGGATAATTGGCCACCTTCTGAAAGGAGTCCTCCAAATACTTGAACACCGATTGATTGCCCAAGGCAATTTCCCTTAGCAGGTAAGGCGGGGTAATCAAACGGATGTTGGAATTAAAATCGTTGTAAAAGTC
Source organism: Marinifilum fragile JCM 15579 (assembly GCF_001310955.1). Lineage (GTDB taxonomy): Bacteria > Bacteroidota > Bacteroidia > Bacteroidales > Marinifilaceae > Marinifilum > Marinifilum fragile. The sequence continues at coordinate 41,129 of NZ_BAZX01000020.1, read as the reverse complement.
TTCCTTCTTGTAGGTGGATGGATTGATATCCAAACTGCTTGGAACGAACAGCCAGGTTTTAATCGAAAACTCGTTTACCTTTCTTTCCTTGCTGGGTTCGTAGCCCATTTTGATCTCTACAGAAAACTTATCGTGTATTTTTACAACTTCATTTATCATTCGCCAGACTTCTTGTAATTAATGAATAGGTGTGCTTTTCAATTGTTAAAGATACAGAATTCCTACCAATACATCTCCTCTTAGAAGCCCCATTTTTAAAGGGATAACACTTATATCGTTTGCGGAATTAAGATTCCTGATATTTCTTCCAACAGGCCATTAAAAACTTTACTTCATCAGTAATTTTGTTATCCACTTCACTTTTTTCAAAATTCCTGCATCTTTTCCCCTTCCTTCCCGACACCTATACATGTTACGAATTAAAATATATGGAATATGAAAAGTGATCGATCATCTTTTGCAGGAGCAGGTGCAGCCATTCTTGCCGCCCTGGGAAGTATTACCTGCTGTGGAGCTCCTGTTATTGCGGGCATTTTGGCCTCGGTAGGAATTGGGGCCAGTCAGCTGAATTATTTACATACCCTGCAGCCCTACCTTATCTCAGTTGCCCTGATATCCCTGGGCATTGGTTTCTACCGTCTTTACTTTAAAAAGAGCGGTAATTGTTGCAGCACCGAGTCTGCTGGTAAAACAAAGGGCAATGGAAGGTCTAAACTTTTTCTTTGGGTGGTAAGCTTTTTTATCATCGTCCTTTTGGGGCTGAGCCTTACAAATTCAAATGCCACAAAGTCATGCTGCCCCAGCCAGGCTAGTCCTGAAAGCAGTAGTTGCAATGGCGAATGTTCACAAAATCATTGATTAAGCAAGGCAGGGCAGCAATAAATCATTATAAAACGGAACCTTCATTCTCTTGAATGATCTACTTTAGATACAATTATTGAGACGGCTGGCAAAAGGGTGAAATCATTAAAATCTAATCTAAAAACACCCCTCTGCCTGTCGGCATCTCCCCTGAAAAGGGAGATTTCGGAAATCAAGCTGTTCCTCGCCTAATTCAGCATTTCTATGAAACTCCAAAATACTTGTTCATAAAGACTAGCTTCAATCCGAGAATGAAGGTTTTCATGCTTCTTGATAATGCAATCCCTTTTGCTTATTTTATCCTTCACCAAAAAAGTACCAATATGAATTGCGATATTCACAACATATACCAACGATACAGCACCCACCTGCTGGCTTTTATTCGCCAACAGATTAAAGACACATCAAGTGCCGACGACCTGCTTCAGGAAGTTTTCCTGAAAACCATGGAGTCGTGCATCAGCGAGAAGGAGATTAAAAATTTAAAAAGCTGGCTGTTTCAGGTAACTCGCAATACCATTGCCGATTATTTCCGCCTGCAAAACAAAGACTTTCGCGAAGAGGACTACATTAACCTGAACCACCTGAACTCGGCCGATTTTCAACAAATCCTTTCCGATGATGTGTCCGACATGATTAGCCTGCTGCCCGAAGAGTATGCGCTTCCCCTGAAGTGGAGCGATATTGATGGCATCCCTCAAAAAGAGATTGCCCAAAAGCTGGACATCTCTCTCCCCGGGGCCAAATCGAGGGTACAGCGCGCTCGCAAAAAGCTTCGCGATTTATTTTTTGAATGCTGCGATGTGGAACTCGATGCACAGGGCAACATCATCTCCTGTGAGATTAAGGACCATTGCACCCCTCTTCTTGAAAAGAGAAATCAGCGAAAGCGATAAAGACTCTATATCATTTTTAGTGGGCAAATACTATAAGTGCCTAAAGTACTTGGAATACTTTCAGTACTTAAAGTGAAAATGTTAGAGATTAAAAGAGATCGTGAGGTGATCTACAATAAACTGCTCAATTCGAGCGGGCTTTGCCGGCATTGGAAGGTCAAGCTGATTAGACGCAGAAAAACTTTAAGAAGAAGGGGAAGTTGAGAACTTTGTTCGAAAATCACCCCCCTCCTGCATCTTTTACCATCCTTCTGCGACTCTATTGTGAAAACAATATCAGTTTAGGATGATAATGAAAGAAAAGAACAAATCCATAGCCTGGCTAAAACAGGTTTACGGCAGAAGCGGAAAAACTTCTTGTTGTCCCGGTTAATGAATGAGACCTGAATCTAATCGTCAAATCAATTCATCATTAACAATCAACAAGTAGAAATCATGCAAGAAAATATAATACTAGCATTCAAAAATTTATTTTACCACACGCTGGGGGTAGTTCCCACACCTTTTTATGAGGCATTAACAAAATCACTTGGAAACTTCGTTTTCATTACCCTGGAACTGTTTGTTCTGTTTATTGCCATCACGGCCATCATCGAATTTATCATGATGCATGTGAATCAGAACAAACTGAAGAAGTTATTCGAAGGCAAAGGAATACTTGGGAACATTGCTGCAGCCACTTTTGGAGCGGTAACACCATTTTGTGCTTGTTCCACAATTCCTATGACCGTAGGATTTTTAAATGCCAAGCTTCCCTTTGGTTCGGTGATGTCATTCTTAATTTCATCTCCCCTGCTAAATCCAATTATCGTGGCCATGTTAGCCGCTACGGTAGGGGTGAAAAACGCGGCCATTTACTTCGCCTTCTCCTTTGCCCTGGCAGTTGCCTTTGGATACCTGCTCCAGAAATTTGGCTTTGCCAAACATGTGAAAGCCGTAAAGCTTAGTGGCGGAGGACATAGCATTAACAATGGCATAGACACCAGAAAATCCCTGCCACTGGGAGAGAAGGTTTCCATTTCGCTAAAAGCAGGTTGGGATTCTTTGCGCCCCATTCTGCCCTACCTCTTTGTTGGGGTTGCCATAGGGGCTGGCATTTACGGATACCTTCCCAAGGGGGAAACCATAGCTCAGTATGCGGGTGAGGGAAATATTTTCGCCGTGCCCATTGCATCGGTAGTGGGAATTCCTTTGTATATCCGCGCCGAAACCGCCATTCCCATTGCCATGTCTCTCATCTCAAAAGGTGTGGGCATGGGAACTTCAATCGCTCTCATCATTGGAGGAGCAGGCATGGCGATTCCTGAAATGACCATGCTGGCAAAGATTTTCCAGAGGAAGTTACTGATCACCTTTATTGGAGTGATCTTTTTGGTAGCAGTCATCACAGGTTATGCATTCAATATTATCATGTAAGAAAAAGCGATTCGCCATTGGCTGTTAGCTGACCGCTGAAAGCTGATTGCTTAGTAATGTTTAAAATTTAAGATTATGGGATTATTTGGAAAAAAGAAGAAATCAAGTTGTTGTACCGTTCAGATTGAAGAGGTCAAAGACAACAAGAAAGCAACATCAGGCTGTTGCGACATTAAAATTGAAGAGGTGAAAGAGGATACTAAAAAAACTGAGGGCAATTGCTGCCATTAGAACCAATTAATTAATCTGAGGGCATCACTTGAGGTGATGTTCTCAGTACAATTATTTCTCCGACAGCAAAAGCAAACTGGCCAAAACCGACAAAACACCAAACTTGCTCCATTGGGTAATCTTCCAAAATTTCTGACTGTTCAGGTAGCGATTCAAACGCCCTGAAAGAATGGCGATCAGGCTAAAAACAATCAAGGCCTGTATCATGAAAATGATTCCCAAAACAATCATTTGAACACTAATGGCAATGCCCGATTTGCTAATAAACTGAGGCAAAAATGCAATGAAAAACAAGGAAACCTTGGGGTTTAGCACATTCATCAAGAAACCTTTTCGAACCAGCTTGAATGCACCCATTGGCACTTCTTGCTTTATCGATTCATCCTGAATTCCCTCGCCTTTACTTCTTAAAGCAGAAATGGCCAAATAGAACAAATAGGCAGCTCCCATATATTTAATTATCGAAAAAACCAGGGCCGATTGCTGTATGATAATAGACAAACCCAAAGCGGCTGCCGAGGTATGCACCAAAACTCCAAGCGATAATCCCAAGGAGATGGCCAGGCCTGTGCGCTGTCCACTGCTTACACTTTCGGTCAATACAAAAATATTATCGGGACCTGGCATGATTGATAAAACCACTGATGCCGTTAAAAAAGAAAGTATCATCTCTAATTCCATATCTACACAATTCTTTCGTTAGTACTTACCAGCAAATTAAGTAGTATTAGATCAAATGGCCCTTAGCAATTTCCACATCAAATTGTGCCATTTGCATTTGGCTCATTACTTATGGATGAATGTTTAGCAATTGCTCCTTTAAATCGGAAGGCTTACAAGCCAGGTGTTTCTGAACAAATCGACTGTAGGAACTCTGGTTATCGAAATTCAACTGGTAACTGATTTCCTTATGAGTTAAATCTTCGGCCAATAGCATACTTTTAATTTCCAATACCAGCAGCTCATGTATGATTTGCAGAGGAGTTTTTCCTGTTTTTGCTTTCAACTCGCTATTCAGCTTGCTCATTGATACATTTAGCATTTTGGCATAATCGGCTACCAAACGCATTTGCTTAAAATTGCTCTCTGCCAAATCGATAAAGCGATCTACCAAAGCATCATGTTTCGAACTTTCAACCTTTTGTGGGAAAATGTCCAAAATCTGAAAAAACACGAACGCAAACAGATGTCTGATTTGATGCATCTTGTATTCCCCTTCAGAAAAGTACAGCTCCTTTAATTGTATGAAGCCATTATAAAGCAATTCGAAGTTCTCCAAATTGAGCTGAGTATAAGGATTCTTTCGAAGTATTTTTATAAAATCGCTTTGAACGGGCAATAAACTGGCTTGCAAAAACTCTTTGGTAAACTGAATGATGATGCCATTCTCTTCCTTCTTGCGATTCATCAAATGCACTTGCTTTGGCAGTACCACATACAAGGATTTTTCGCTAATGGGATATTCTTTAAAATCGATCAACTGCGATCCTCTCCCACCATTCTCAAACAAGATGATCTCAAAATAATCGTGCCTGTGAATACTGGAAAAATCGTACACTGGTTTGTGTTCGATTTCTATCATTTGAAAGGACAAATGATCGCGATTCGCATTTTGCAACTCCTGTATCTCCATCATCTATTTGTTATTGGAAAGAGGATGCAATCTAATTGATTTTTATTAAAAATCCATATAGCATTTTTTCCAGATAAAAGTCAGCTTCCAACAAATTATTTTTAACATTTAAAAATTTATTTTTTTAGTTTGCTTATTTTGAACGCTTTGAAAATTAACATTTGTTAAACTTCAATAAAAACGCATTTTTCGTTTCGTAAGCTTAATTTTTTTGCTTAATTTCAGGGTAGAAAGATTAATCAAAAAGGCTTAACGAAGCCGAACATATGCGCAGAACAAAACCGGTTTACACTTATCAGAATATTAACTTATCCACTTGTGGATATTAAATATAGGAGGAATTGTGATGAACATGAAAATGCAATCCGTAGGTTTTAAAGCAGATAGCAAATTAGAAGCTTTCATTAACCAAAAACTTAAAAAGCTTGAGAAGTTGGAAAACAGTATTACCGCTTATGATGTAATACTAAATGTTGACAAAGCGAGTAATAAGGAGAATAAGGTTGTTGAGGTGAAAATGCAAGTTCCAGGATCGGAACTATTTGCCAAAAAACAAAGCAAGACATTTGAAGAAGCAACAGATTTGGTAGCAGATGCACTTCGAAGCCAAATTCTAAAATATAAAGAAAAGAGATAATCCTCGAACAGAAACGGAGCTAATGAGCTCCGTTTTTTTTTATTTTACATCCCTCCAACACTTTCCTTAACTTTTCTTCACATTTATTTTAACAATTTAATAGGATAATATTTCTATTTTTGATCGCAGCGAACGAAAATTGAAATACAATTGTCCCACTCTACCCACAAAATTGATTTTAACAGTTGTTTCAAAGAGTACTACTCTCCTTTGTGCAATTATGCTTATTCTTTTCTAACTGATCAAGATCAGTGCGAAGATTTGGTACAGGACATTTTTCTTAAAATTTGGGATTCTCCTCCTAAAATCAATACATCCATCTCCTCTTATTTGTATAGAGCGGTTAAGAATGCCTGCATCAGCCAAATGAAGAAAAATGTACAGCAAAGTATTCTGCCTATCGAGGAAGTTGAAGATCCTATTGATACTCCATTTGAGCTAAATAGAGAAGAAAACCTTGCCAGGATTAGATCGAAGGTAGAACGTGCCGTTGAAAATTTACCACCCAAATGCAAAGAGGTATTTATCATGCGTAGAAATATGCAGATGTCCTATCTTGAGATCTCTGAACACCTTAACATTTCCAAAAAAACCATCGAAAACCAGATGAATACGGCAATTAAAAAATTAAGAGCACAATTGGATAAAAATGACTTGCTGGTTTATTTCTTGATGATGGTGAGCAATGATCAGTGAGCAGTTATCAGTGAACAAACACCTTACTTCCTTAAAAAGAAACTAGAACTTATAACTATCAAACTCCTTTATCTGGATAACACTTTTCTTTTTAACTATTAATTCTACATATATAATGTAATCATTCTCTGCTTTATCAACCAATTCTACCTTTCTAACATACTCTATCTGACTACTAAATACACCGAAATAATAACTGTAAAATCTAAAAATAGATATAACTGGCACACCATATTTTAATCTTTCTGTTGTATTCAATTCAGAAATTTCAATATTGGAATACCCCTCTCTTTGATAGTAATCTCTAAGAAAAACTTTTATGCTTTGAGCACTTAAAACCAGCTGATATGTTCTGTATAGAAGATAGCTTAATACTGCTACCGCAAAAAGCAAACTATATAAATCTATGTTCTTATTCATTCTTATTATTTACTAATTAATTGGAAAATCGAACTGTAGTTTCTTCATTAATCCAATAACCTACTGTGTATTTATCTCCTTCCCTAAAGTCACCATAAAATTCATCTCTGCGCAAAAAATGTTTAGAGTAGATTTGTATTAATTTTTGTGCTCTTTCCCTTACATTCGGATCTATTGCCTTGGCTTTTTGAAACTGATCAACGGCAAGACAATAGATCATTTTTTTAGGAAAATACTTTATCTCATCAACATTTGCATATCCTATATACGCTAAACCAACCAATACATAAGCATTGCCATTTAATGAATCTAATTCTATTACTTTCAAACTATAATCACGAGCTTTCTCATATTCATTCTGCTCCAAAGAATATTGTGCTTTTTTTAAGTACCAATCATACTTTAAAGGATCTGCCTTTTGTGATTTAAATTGATAAGTACTAACAAGTCTACGCATGCTTTTAATGACTTCTTTTATTTGCTTTTTCTTCCTAACAGCATATACATATTTCCACTCAGAAGTATTTATCACTTTATCCTGTAAACGAAGAAATAGCCTAAACCTGTACACCCTATTTGAAACCGGATGATGACAATCAAAAGGATTAAACTCATATTTGATCTGTTTTGACAATTCAGTATAGTAAACGCCAGAGTAGTTTACATCCAGGCCAAATCCATCATCAAATTCTTGATAAGAAACAAACTTACCGTCTTTAAAACCCTCCAGTTCATAACAAATCCCATTGCCATGATAATGTCTTGCATTATAAATATTAGCATTTAAACAGATTTTATTTCGGCTTGATATAAATGCTGAAACCATATAAGAGGAACTCTTTCTAATTAGTAGTATACTATCTGATTCCAATCGAATATCAAAATCATATTCTGATTTTAACGAATCAAAGTCTTGCGCATTAGCATTTACTCCTATTAATAAGAACTGAATTAAAAGGTGTATTAAACTCAGCTTATTGAATGATATCTTCATTTAAATCGAAAGTTTCTTTGTAATAAATATAACGTTTAATATTTGAACAAAAGAATAACTGAATGAATTGAATATTCTGAGGTATTTTTAGCACTTCAATTCCAAATGAATAACTCCTGATTATGAGTGATAAATGGTCTAATTTCATCTTTTTGGTAAAAAAAATGAAAATTCTATAGGGGTAAATCTGATTTAGTTGTCTTACCTATAGAATTGCAATTTATTTATACATGTATTAAGATTTCAGGGCCATGAAAATTAACACAGAAATATTAACTGATTATTTAAACAAGCTATGTGATAACAAAACAAAACAGGCAGTGGAAAATTGGATGGAGGAAGATCCTACCAACCAAAAATACCTTGAAGAGTTAAGGTTTTATTGGGAATGCAAATCCTCATCCGCAAAGAAAATTGAATTTGATTCGAAAAAAGCTTACAGTAAATTATTACAAAAGAAAAACTTACAAAAGCGTGTTAAAATTCGCCGTTACCTGCAGTATGCGGCAGCAATTGCAATACTAATGGTAAGTGGAATTACGTCGTATTTATATATGAATACCAATTCGAATCAAACATTGGTTGTAAATAATATTGCAAATGAAAAGTTGTTGAATCTGCCTGATGGAAGTACGATTCTGTTGGCCCAGGGAAGTACCATTAAGCATTCGAAACACTTTTCAGAGAAAGTGAGATCAATTGAGCTTACAGGGGAAGCTTTTTTTAATGTAGCAAAGGACAAAAACAGACCATTTATCATCACCACCAGTCAAACCCAGACAAAGGTTATCGGAACATCATTTCGAATTTCGGAAGCCAATGGCAATACCTTTATTGAGGTTGAATCGGGAATTGTTGAATTTAGGGGAAAAAATGAATCAACAAATAAGGTACGACTGGTGAGAGGTGATAAAGCGAAGTTTATTACCAAGCAACATGCAATTCTTAAAAGCACAAATGACTCTCATCATTCAGAAATAAAAATTCAGTATTTAGCATATCAGAACGAAAGTTTAAAATCGATATGTAATGATTTAAATGAACTATTTAATGTAGATATCAGATTAGAAGGGGAAGCTGTTCCACAGCTCAGGTTGACAACAGTATTTGAAAATCAAAATCTGGAAAATATTCTGGAAACCATCTCTTTTACCCTAGATCTTGATATCGAAAAAAACAATTCGTACATCCTACTAAAATAATTTGTACATGAGAAATATATTTCTTTTTCTAACAGCAACATTCATGCTGTTGGGAATGAATACGGTAATGTCTCAATCGAAAGACACCCAAACCATTAAAACCAATCAAGAAGCTTATTCCTTTGTGGATTTAATGGATTTAATTAAAAACCAAACAAAATTGAATTGTACCTACCCAAGTGCAGAACTTGGGAAGAAAAAAATTTACTTGGGTAAAAAATCTTATCAACTAAGAATATTGCTGGATAAGGTCTGTTTGCAGCTACAATTAAAATACAAAATCATTGGAAATCAGATTGCTTTTAAAAAGTATCCAGCAAAAAAGGTAACCATTAGTGGGTATATAAAAGATGCAAACAATGGTGAAGACTTAATTGGTGCTACCTTTTATATCAAAGAGCTAAAAAAAGGTACCATCACCAATCCATATGGTTTTTACTCCTTAAGTGTTCCTGCTGGTTTTTATACGCTTAGCTATTCTTTTTTGGGTACAAAAACTCAATCAAAAGTTTTGGAAGTTACCGATAACCTGAATTTAAATATTGATTTGTCATCGGATAACCTCCAAATAAAAGAAGTTGTAGTAAGAGGAGAGGCTGCGGCCAGCAATGTTGAACGTGCTGAAATGAGTGTGGTAAAAATGCCGGCAACAACCATAAAAAAGCTACCTGCCTTAATGGGTGAGGTCGATCTAATTAAGGCTGTACAAATGCTTCCTGGTGTAAAACCTGCTGCCGAAGGTTCGAGTGGTTTTAGTGTTCGAGGAGGTAATCCAGACCAAAACTTGCTGCTTCTCGATGAAGCTCCTGTGTATAATGCTTCTCACTTGCTTGGCTTTTTCTCTATTTTTAACAACGATGCTTTAAGCGATATGAAGCTTTACAAAGGAGATATTCCTGCTGCTGTAGGTGGACGTCTTTCTTCTTTTCTGGACATCAGAATGAAAAACGGAAACAGCAAAAAGTTTAGTGGAAATGGTGGTATTGGTACTGTTTCATCAAGGTTAACTCTTGAAGGTCCAATAGGCAAAAACGAAAAGACCTCTTTCATGCTTTCTGGAAGAAGAAGTTACGCCGATTTGTTCCTGAAGTTATCTTCCGACGAAGATGTGAAAGACAATGTCGTGTACTTTTACGATGTAAATGCAAAAATCAACCATCGCTTCAATGATAAAAACCGTCTTTTTATATCAACCTATTTGGGTAAGGATGTTTTTAAAAGCAACGAAAACGAGTTGAACTATGGAAATCGTACGGTTAGTTTGCGTTGGAACCATCTGTTCTCAAACAAATTGTTTTCCAATGCTACTTTCCTATATAGTAAATACGATTACGAATTATCAAATAAATTAGGAGCCGATGCATTTAAGTGGAAATCGAATATGGAAGATTATTCGGCGAAACTTGATTTCAATTACTTCTTAAATGCCAATAACAACATCAAATTTGGTGGAATTATTACTTATCACAAATTTGAGCCAGGTCATGCGTTTGGCTTAGGAGAGCAATCTTTTCTTTCGGACTATCGCGTAAATGAGTCAAATGGATTAGAAGAAGCATTATACATTTCCAATGAACAAAAAATTGGCGATCGCTTGACCTTAAAATATGGATTGCGCTTTAGCATGTTCAATAATATAGGTAAAGGAACCGTTTATGATTTTGATGAAAATTACAATGTTGTTGATTCAACAACTTATAAGAATGGTGATATTTTTAATACATATACTAATTTGGAGCCTAGGTTCGGTCTTAAATACATGCTTACTCCTACTTCTTCGGTAAAGGCAAGTTATTCAAGAACCACTCAATACATGCAGCTGACTCAAAACTCTACAGGTGGCTTACCTTTAGACATTTGGTTTCCAGCTTCTCCAAATGTAAAACCTCAAACTTCTGACCAATTCGCTTTGGGATATTTCAGAAATTTTAGAGACAATACCATTGAAATGTCTTTGGAAGGATATTATAAGAAAATGAATAACTCTATCGATTTTAAAGACTTTGCAGAATTGCTTCTAAACAAGCATCTAGAGGGAGAATTACGAACAGGATCGGCAGAAGCTTATGGTTTTGAATTAACAACCAATTTAAATTTCAACCGACTACAAGGTTGGATTGGATATACCTATTCCAGAACAAAACGAACAATTGAAGGTATTAACGATGGAAAGTCATATCGTTCACCTTACGATGTTCCGCACAATATCAAAGCTGCATTGAGCTATAACTTGACAAAAAGAACAAGCATTTCGGCCAATTTCACCTATTCTACCGGTGCTCCGGTTACCTACCTATAGGAAGAGCAGAATACCAAGGTGCATTGGTAAAAATCTATTCGGGTAGAAACTCCTATAGAATGCCCGATAATCATCGCTTAGATTTGGCATTAACTTTAAAAGGCAAAAAGAAACCTGGCCGTAATTGGGAAGGCGAATGGAATTTCTCATTGTACAATGCCTATGGCAGAAAAAATCCATGGTACATTAGTTTCAAGCAGGATGATGATAATCCTAAGGTGATGAAAGCTGAAAAAACATACCTATTTACATTTGTTCCTTCAATCACTTATAACTTTAAATTTTAGAATGATGCAAACTAAAATATTAATTCCATTTTCGTCATTTACAAACAAACAGTTGAAGTGCATTTGTTTGTTGATGTTTACTATTATTTTTTCATCCTGTACAGAAGAGATTAATGTTGATGTTGATAGTGGAGAAACCCGCTTATCAGTTGAAGCTGCTGTTACATCTGATTTAACAAAACACCATGTAATCCTGAAAGAAACAAGTGATGTCTTTTTCAACCAGGATGCCATACCTGTTCACAGTGCTAAAATTACCGTTACTGACGGCAAAACCACCTATAACTATCAAGAAACTAAACCAGGATACTACGAAAGTGAGGAGGCATTTGCTGGTCAACCAGGTAACACATACTCTTTGTCAATTACAAATGTAGATGTAAATAAGGACGGAACATTAGAAGAATATTTGGCCAGTTCAACAATGAAATCAAATTACGTCATAGATTCTATAAAAATGCATTTTGATCCTGATTACGAATCCTATGACGAAGATGTTGATAAAGGACCATTTTGGCTGGTTTCTCTATATATGAAAGATGATATTAAAACAGAAGATTATTATGGTTTTGCATGCAGAATAAATGATGTGATGGTACATGATACAATTACAGAAATACTGGTTCAGAAGGACACCTACTTTAATGGTGAAACCTCAAAAGGTGTTGATGTTGGTGAGTTTAACCAGGAAAAAACAGATGAAATACTAAAAGACAATGATATAATTACTCTGGAAACCTATGCAATCAGTGAAGAATATTACGACTTTGTGAGCCAACTTCAAGAATTGGATGAAGGCCAAAATATGTTTTCAGGACCTCCTGGAAATATTACTTCAAATATTTCTAATGGGGCCATTGGATTTTTTGCTGTCTACTCTATTACTCGAACCACTATTGTTCATCGAGACAAGTAATGCAGACAGATATTTGATATTTAAATGATTTTATAAGTAAAAAGAGCACTGGATTAAGTGCTCTTTTTTATTCCTTAAAACCAATATCCTGATGCGAACCATCACAGAATGGTTTATTTTTCGAAGCTCCACACCTACAAAAATAACAAGTATCTTCCATAGATTCCCGCTTTCCATCCGATCTAACAAGTGTAATTGGCCCTTCAACCATCAATGGCCCGTTGGTCATAACTTCAACTTTTTTACCAGTTTCCAAAGCTTTAATTGGCCCCTTATCAGCCTCATCCTCCTCAGGAGAATTCATGTAAAAGGATAAAGCACGAGATGGACATTTTTGCACCTGCTTAATAATTGATTCCGTATCCGATCCTTGCATTTTGATCCATGGGCGTGTTCCTGGTTGAAAAACTGTTGGCAAACCTTTAAAACAGATTCCGGCATGAATACAAATAGCCGAATCATAAACCACAGTAACCTCTCCGTTTGAATATTCCTTTTTTGTATTCTTCATGATTTCTTATTTTGATGTTAGATTGTCACCTTTTAATTTACCACATTTTTAAAAAAATTGCAGATTTTTATTTTAAAGCCTAAAAAAAGTTCTTATGACAATTCCCTCATCCTGAATCTCCTGCAATAACAAGAAAAGTCAAGCTGATTAAATTCCTAATTTTAGCATGAAAAAGCTCTTGCAGATCTAAAAAAATGTTCTACTTTTGTCGCAGACTTTTGAGAAACGATAGTCCTAAAGTCTACAAAAACACACGGGTGTAGCTCAGTTGGTAGAGCACTGGTCTCCAAAACCAGGTGTCGGGAGTTCGAGTCTCTCCTCCCGTGCAAGACCTTCCATTTTTTGGAAGGTTTTTTTGTTTCTATATAAAACAAAACCGCCCGAAGGCGGTTCTCTGTTTTTAATTGTTCCAATACTAATATTATTTCACTCTGGTATGAAGAGTCACCTATCGGTGATTTCACACACGCTCTTTCAATAAATAATTGTCTGCTATTTCCTGATGATTTTCTCGGTTTATTATGTTTTTAAATCCTCTCTTTGATTTCTTCGATTGAGGTCGTCTTCTCTTTTCTCTGGTCTGTTCAGCTCTAAAAGTTTTAGACATAACATCAAAATTTTAGTTCTTCAAAAATCATATTGTCAGATATTTGTACGAGAAAAGGTTTTGTGGCGTTACATTTTTAATTCACAATCCTTATCATTTTCTATAATGATCAAAAAAAAGATGGACCATTAAAATGATCCATCTTTCTCTATGTATTATTCTTTTAAATACTACAATAGCTGCATATCATACAGTTTCTTGTAGGCTCCACCTTTCTCGATTAATTCATCGTGTTTGCCTCGTTCTACAATTTCTCCTTCATGGAAAACACAAATCAAGTCTGCATTCTTCACTGTTGATAGTCGGTGAGCAATCACCAATGAGGTTCTATTCTCCATTAATTTATCCAATGCATCCTGCACCAATCTTTCTGACTCCGTATCCAAAGCTGAGGTAGCCTCATCCAAAATCATGATTGGTGGGTTTTTAAGAACCGCACGTGCAATACTTAATCTCTGACGCTGTCCTCCTGATAGTTTACTACCGCGATCTCCAATGTTGGTATTGTAACCATTCTCTGTAGCACTGATAAAATCATGAGCATTGGCAATTTTTGCGGCCGCAACTACATCTTCCATTGTTGCGCTCTCAACTCCAAAAGCAATATTGTTAAAAATGGTATCATTAAAAAGAATTGACTCCTGATTTACATTCCCCATCAGGTTTCGTAAATCTTTCATTTTATAGTCACGAATGTCAATACCATCAACATTAATACTACCTTCATTTACATCATAAAATCTTGGCAATAAATCAACAAAAGTAGTTTTACCCGAACCTGATTGACCAACTAATGCAACAGTTTTTCCTTTCGGGATTTCCAAATTTACATTCTTCAACACATTCCTTTCTCCATTGTAAGAGAAGGTAACATTTTTATAATGGATTGAGTTACCGAATTCACTAACTGATTTTGCATTTTCTTTATCGGTAATGGTAGATTTTGCTTCTAACAATTGATCAATACGATCCATTGCTGCTAAACCTTTCTGGATAGTATATGCAGCCTTTGAAAAAGCTTTAGCAGGTGCAATTATCATATAGAACATCCCAAGATATGCAATAAATGTAGAGCCTGTTAAATTACCAGTACCATTAAGAATTAACATTCCACCATAGCACATAATCGTCAACATTACTAAAGTTCCCATGAACTCACTTACTGGGTGCGCTAAAACATAACGGCGCATCATGCTATTCATGATTCTTCTGTAAGAGTTGCTTTCTTCCGAAAAACGAATATGCATTTTCTCTTCGGCATTAAAAGCCTTAATAATTCTCAACCCCGATAAACTTTCCTCTATGGTTGATAAGATATCGCCCATTTTATTCTGTCCATCTCTTGAAGATTTCTTTAATTTTTTACCCGTTAATCCAATAATATAACCTGCAATTGGTAACATGATAAATACAAATAATGTTAACTGAGCACTAATTGATAACAATCCAATTAAATAAACTAGTATCATAATTGGATTTTTGAAGATCATATCAATTGAACTCATCACCGAAATCTCAACTTCTTGAACATCTCCTGTTGAGCGCGCAATGATATCTCCTTTCTTTTCCGCTGAGAAAAAAGGAAGAGGCAATGAAATCATTTTATTATAAATCTGTAGGCGTAAATCCCTTACGACTCCATTCCTGATATTAACTGAGTGATATGAGCCTAAAAAAGTAAATAGTACTTTAAATAACACCATAGTTAATGCAACTACAGCTATAAAAAACAACGTATACTCAGGACCATACTCAGTCTTTATTAAGGTAATGTAATAATTAAAATTGTGCATTACTACATCTGTTTTGAGCTCCCATGGCATTTTTTCAAGTACCGAAACCTCTACACTTTTATTAAAAAATGTATCTAACACAGGAACAATTGCACCCAACGAAAAAACTCCAAAAATAGCACCTAACAGGTTATAAACAAACATCATTGTCGTATCCCCTTTATAAGGAGGAAGGAATCGCCTAAGAACCTTAATAAAATCTTTCATTAAAAGTATAAATAGTTAAATAAGAATATTGGGAACTTAAGAATTTGCCCAATAAAAATAGGCTGTAAAAGTACAACTCTTACAGCCTAAAAACAAAGTATTAACAAATATTAATATTTTCTAGATTCCTGTATAATTATCAGGACTAATTGTTTTCAATTGAGCTTTCAAATCATCACCAATTTCTAGTGTATCGATAAATTCAGCAATACTTTCTCGAGTAACATGAGTATTGGTTCTAGTCAAAGCTTTTAATGCCTCATAAGGATTTGGATATCCTTCGCGACGCAAGATGGTCTGAACCGCTTCTGCAACCACTGCCCAGTTTGCTTCCAAATCAGCTTCAAAAGCTTCTTTTGAAATCAATAGTTTGTCTAAACCTTTTAATAAAGATTTAAATGCAATGATGGTATGTGCAAAAGGAACGCCGATGTTTCTTAGTACAGTTGAATCCGTTAGATCACGCTGCAAACGAGAAACTGGCAACTTAGTAGCCAAGTGTTCGAAAGTAGCATTCGCCAATCCTAGGTTCCCTTCTGAATTTTCAAAATCGATAGGATTCACCTTGTGTGGCATTGCTGAAGAACCAACTTCACCTTCCTTGATTTTCTGCTTGAAATAGTTCATGGAAATGTAAGTCCAGAAGTCACGGTTCAAGTCAACCAAAATGGTATTGATGCGTTTCAAGTTATCGAAAATCGCACCCATATTATCGTAGTTCGAAATCTGAGTAGTTAGCTCTTCTCTCTCTAGTTTTAAAATGTCATTTACAAAGTGATTCCCAAATTCTTTCCAATCCACTTCAGGATAGGCAACATGATGTGCATTGAAGTTACCTGTTGCACCTCCAAATTTAGCAGAACAAGGAACGCTCTTTAACAAATCCAATTGTCTTTTCAATCGGTAAACGTACACTTGAATTTCTTTTCCTAAACGAGTTGGAGAAGCTGGCTGACCATGAGTACGAGCCAACATTGCAATTTCTTTCCAATCTTCAGAAAGGCTTTCCAGTTTCGCAATCAACTGATCCAATAAAGGGTAATACACATCGTAAACAGCATCACGCAAAGAATATGGAGTTGCAGTATTGTTTATATCCTGAGATGTTAATCCAAAGTGGATGAATTCTTTGTATTTCTCTAATTTTAAAGCATCGAACTTTTCTTTGATAAAATACTCAACTGCCTTTACATCGTGGTTGGTTACACTCTCGATATCCTTCACTTTTTGCGCATCCTCAACGGTAAAATCAAGGTAAATGCTACGCAAATCAGTATATAAATCTTTGCTAAAATCTTTCAACTGTGGAAGAGGAACCTCGCAAAGAGCAATAAAATATTCTACTTCAACCAACACTCTGTAACGTACCAAAGCGTACTCTGAAAAATACTCACCCAATACATCTACTTTGTCACGGTAACGCCCGTCAACCGGCGAAATTGCTATCAAACTTTGCATTTCTAAAATATTAAATATCAATAATGGTTATTTAGAGTCACAAAGGTAATTAAAAGCTATGAAATGCAAGAAGTCTGACGCAATATATTAACCTGAGTTCGATTAAAGATTTTGGATTCAGGTTCTTTTGGTATTACACATTTAATCTTATTTTTGTTAAAGCACAATTGTCATCTTACATCTATAAAAACATGAAACTGATTAAAGATTTTGGATTTGGTTTACGCACTTATTCGGAAGCCTTAAATTATATATTTAGAAAAAGACTGGCTTGGTTCTTTATTTTTCCTTTATTGCTGAATATTCTTCTATTCTGGGTTGGATGGGATTATATTGGCTCGTTATCGGACCAAACTCAAACCTACCTACAAAATTGGTTAGATCTTGAAAATGCTGATTTTTGGGGTTCTGGATTTCTAAAGGCTACAATTGGTGGATTTATCTGGATTGTGTTCAAAGTTCTCTTTTTCCTAATTTTTGCATACTTCGGAGGTTATATCATCATTATCATCATGTCTCCAGTGTTCTCTTACCTATCGGAGCGAACCGAGAAAATTAAAACTGGTAACGATTATCCTTTTGAATTCAGACAACTGGTTAAAGATATTATTCGCGGAGTATTTATTGCCCTTAGAAACCTTTGCATAGAGTTGCTATTAACCGCATTAATGTTTATTCTAAGTTTTATCCCAATTATTGGTTGGGCTTCAGCCATAATTCTGTTTTTCATTTCGGCTTACTTTTATGGATTTTCATTTTTGGATTATGCCATTGAAAGAAAAAGACTAAGCATTAAGGAAAGTGTGCAATTTATGAGAGAAAACAAGGGAATTGTAATTGCAAATGGTTTTGTGTTTTCGCTATGCTTGATTGTTCCTTTCTGTGGTGTTTCTTTCTCAAGCTTTGCAGCAATTGTATCGGTTGTAGCCGGAACATTAGCTGTTAATGAAATTTGGGAAAAAGAGAAGCACTAAATCTTAAGCTTTTTCAAAAGAATATTTGCGAGTTAATTGTTATCTTATATACAATAAACAACTAAAAGTACTTATATGGATCTTTTCAGAAATATTATTCTCTCTTTGCTAGTAATACTTATCGGTTTATCCGCTGAAGCAAAACTTGCCTCTGATTCCTTAGTTGAATCGACTGAAAAACTTGTATACAAATTTGATATCAAAAGAGAAATTGGCCCTGCAGCCTGGCGTCAAACCAAAGATGCCTTTCGGGAAGCTGATAAATTAAATGCCGATTTGATTTTAATTCACATGAATACTTACGGTGGTATGGTAATTCACGCAGACTCGATTCGTACTGCGATATTAAATAACAAAAAACCGGTTTATGTATTTATCGACAACAATGCAGCCTCGGCAGGAGCATTAATTTCAATTGCTTGCGACAGCATTTACATGAGATCTGGAGCTAATATTGGCGCTGCTACCGTGGTAAATCAAACCGGGCAGGCCATGCCAGATAAATACCAGTCTTACATGAGATCAACCATGCGTGCTACTGCGGAAGCACATGGAAAAGACACAATTATTCTAGCTGGCGATACCATTTACAAATGGAAACGCGACCCATTAATTGCTGAAGCAATGGTTGATCCAAGAACCTATATCGAAAATGTAATTGATACAGGAAAAGTATTGACCTTTACTCCGGATGAAGCCATTAAAAATGGATACTGCGAAGGAATTGCCAACAGCGTTTCTGAAGTTTTAGAAAAAGCAGGAGTCAAAGAATATACCATAAAATCCTACGAACCATCTGGAATAGAAAAAGTGGTTGATTTCATGATAAATCCGGTATTGCAAGGAATTCTAATCATGATCATTATAGGAGGAATTTATTTTGAATTGCAAACTCCCGGAATCGGATTTCCAATTCTTGCTGCTGCAATTGCAGCAGTATTGTACTTCTCTCCTCTTTATCTGGAAGGAATGGCTGAAAATTGGGAGATTATTCTTTTTGGAGTCGGAGTGATACTGCTCGCCGTGGAAATATTTGTAATCCCTGGCTTTGGGGTTGCAGGAGTTTCCGGAATCATTTTCATCATCACTGGCTTGACCTTAAGTTTAGTCGATAATGTTGCTTTTGAATTTGAACCTCGACATATCAAAACCATTGTAGCTTCATTGCTTTTGGTGATTTTTTCAATTCTTGTAGCCATTGTGGGTTCCATTTACCTGAGTAAGAAACTATTTTCTGCCAACTCATTCCTTGGTCATTTGGCTCTAAGTACCGTCGAAAATGCTGAAGAAGGTTACGTTGGCGTTGACATGAGGGCAAAAACCATGATTGGTAAAATTGGTATTGCAATGAGTGTACTTCGCCCATCCGGAAAAGTGATTATCGACAATCAAATCTACGATGCCAAATCGGAAGATGGTTTTATCGATAAAGAGACCGAAGTAGAGGTAATTCGATTCGAAACAGGTCAAGTTTATGTGATAAAGAAAGAGGATGATGAATAAAATAGAGATTAGAGAATATGAGGCTCATGACTTCGCTGCTGTGCTTGGTTTATGGGAATTAACTGGTTTAGCTGACGAAAAACGTGCTGATACAGCTCTCACGATAGAAAAGAGCTTAAAATTTGGAGGTAAGTTCTGGATTCTTGAAGATTTGACCACTAGCGAGTGCATTGGCACAATTTGGCTTACCAATGATTCACGCAGATTGTACCTGCATCACTTGGGCGTGCACCCAAACTATCAGCAGAGAGGATACGGAAGATTATTAAGTGAAAAAGCTCTTCAGTTTGCAAAAAAATTAAACATGCAAATTAAGCTTGAAGTTCATGAAACAAATAAACATGCCATTAAACTTTACAAAAATTTAGGCTTCCAATATCTTGACAGATACGATGTAATGATCAAGCGCAAACACTAAAATCGATAAATGGATTATATCAATCAACTCATATCAACCACCGAAATAACAACTGCAACCATCTTTTGGCGATTGTTGTTTAGTTTTTTTATTGGAGCCATAATTGGGCTTGAACGTGAAGCTCATAGACAACCAGCCGGATTACGTACACATATCTTAATATGTATGGGAGCCAGCTTAATCATGTTATTATCGATTTATATTCCCCAAACATTTCAAAATTTTCAAAATGGAGATCCAGGTAGAATTGCCGCTCAGGTAGTATCGGGAATAGGTTTTTTAGGAGCAGGAGCCATTATGAAATTTGGCGTTAATGTAAAAGGATTAACTACCGCTGCTTCGATTTGGGTAATCGCCGCACTTGGTTTAACAATTGGTGCTGGAATGTATATGGGAGCTATCATTGGAGCTACCATTTTACTGATCTCTTTAATTGCAATGGATGTTATTGAAAAGAAATTATTCCCAGGAAAATTCATCAAACGTCTTCATATCCATGTTAAAAACAAAGAAGTATCTCCTGATGATTTTAAACATATCCTGAAAAAACATCAGATTGCCATTCGAACCATTGATGTGGAACAGCATTACGATGAAAATAGAATTAGTTACTACCTTACTGTTCAAATTTCGGAAAGAGTTAAACTAAATAAACTAACCTCTGAATTGGGTAGTATTCCAGGAATAAAAAGAGTAAAATTGCAACAAATTCTATAAGCATCACCGATGCTCAATTCAAATGTCTAGTTTTATGAACTTACTAACTGCAAAAGGTCTTCTTAACTTCAATGATCTGGAAAAGATCACAAAGAAACCTAAATTATTTGCCAAGGATGATGGTAATTTTTGGCAAGATGCATATATATCAGAACATCTTCTTTATGCTCACCTTGATGATGATTCAGATCAAGGATCAAGAAAGTACGAAAATATTATTCAGGCAGTTAACTGGCTTAGTGCTTACATGAAATTACCTGAAGAAAGTAAATATCTTGATCTTGGTTGTGGCCCGGGTTTGTATAGCGAAAATTTCTTTGGGCAGGGATTCGATGTAACAGGAATCGACTTTTCAGAGAACTCTATTAACTATGCAAAGGAACAGGCAGCAGAATTCGGCTATCCAATTCAATACCTGTGTAAGGATTATCTTGAGATTGATTACGAAAAGGAATTTGATGTTGTAAGTTTAATCTACGGGGATTTGTGTGTACTGTCGCATCAAGATCGCGACAAGCTTCTTAAGAAAGTTTATAAAGCCCTTAAACCTGGCGGATTCCTAATATTTGATGTATTTACCAAATATTATTTTGAAACAAGGGAGCCAGATCAATCTTGGTACATTAGCAATGAAGACGGTTTCTGGAGCGAGAAAGAACATTTACTATTACAATCGCACTACAAATACAAAAAGGATAAGGTTCGTCTCGACAAATACACCTTAGTTTTTAATGATGGTGAGATGAGAACTCATCACATTTGGAAACATTATTTTTCGGTAAAGCGAGCCATTGCAATGGCCGAAGAACATGGATTTACAGTTAAGGATTACTGGGCTAATTTAAGAGGAAAACCATATGAAGAGGGTAGTCCATGGATTGGTATGATTGTTCAGAAGTAAGCTAAAAAGCTTCTTGTAATAGCTTGGAAAAATTCCTTTTACTCTATTATAAACTTGCGCCTATAGGCACAAGGTGTTTGAGCTTATCCCCGCAAACTGTTCGCGACTTTGCACGCATGCTTCTTGCGCTATACCGCGCCTATAGTTCGCGCCCATAGTCGCAAGTTGTTCGCGTGATTCTAATCACAAAATAAAAACCCGAAAAATTTAATTTCTCGGGTTTCTATTAATGGTTAAACTGTCGTTTTATTCCTTATACATCTTTTCGATAAGATGCTTGTATTTTTCCTGAATTACCTTTCTTTTCAATTTAAGAGTAGAGGTAATTTCTCCTGCTTCAATCGTAAATTCTTTAGGAAGAAGGGTAAATTTCTTCACCTTCTCAAACCTTGAAAGCTCCTTCTGCAATTCTTCAAATCGCTTTTCAAAAAACTCAATAATTTGTGAGTTTGCTAAAAGCTCCTCAATTGAATTGAATACAATATTTTGCTGAATTGCATAAGCCTGCAAGGGACCAAATGCTGGTACTGCCAGTGCAGTCACATAATTTCTACAATCCCCTATTACAGCAATTTGCTCAATAAATTGATCGTTAACCAAGGTAGTTTCAATTTTCTGTGGAGCAACATATTTTCCTCCAGAAGTCTTCATCAGATCTTTAATTCTATCGGTTATAATCAGGCAACCATTTTCGTCAATTCTACCTGCATCACCGGTACAGAACCAGCCATCTTTCATTACTTCCGCCGTAGCTTCAGGCTTTTTGTAATAACCACGCATTACACCCGGGCCTTTCACCATGATCTCATCATTTTCACCAATTTTAATTTCGGTTCCAACAATGGTATTTCCGGCTGTTCTAAAATCGATATTCTTATCGCCATACAAACTAACAGTAGCCATGGTTTCGGTAAGACCATAACCAACTTTTACATTAATCCCTAAAGAATGAAAAAACTCTAATATTTCTCTAGAAACAGGAGCTCCACCACAAGGTGTAAAGTTGATTCTACCTCCCATAATTCCGCGTAGTTTGCTTAAAACTAACTTGTCGGCAATTCTATGTTTAAGCTTTAATCCCAGAGGAACTTTTTTCTCAAACATCTGATATTGATTGTAATATTTTTCGCCAACTTTTAGCGACCAATTTAACAAAGCACGTTTGCTTGCCGAAGCTTCTTCGGTTTTATCCTTAATGCCCGAATAAATCTTTTCATACAAACGAGGTACCGTACACATTAATGTTGGTTTTACCTCTTTCATTGTTTCCGCAATTTTCTTCGGATCACGGTTAAAGTAAACCTCAATCCCACGATGGAAACAGAAGAAACACCATCCACGTTCGTAAACATGACTTAATGGCAAGAAACTAAGAGAAATGTCATCTTCTGAAACATTTAACTCCTTATCGTGAGAGACCAATACACTCGAAATGTTCTTGTGATCAATCATTACTCCTTTGGGTTCACCTGTGGTTCCTGATGTGTAAATCAAGGTAGCCAGATCATCGAACTCACCGCTGTAAAAGCGTTCATCAAATTCTTTTCCTAAACCTGAGTTTTGTCCACTAATGATGAACTCATCCCAATACATAGATTTATCATGATCCGTAAGCTCTGTCTTTTTATCAAAAACAACAACCATTTTCACGTGTGGAACCTCTTTAATCAATTCCATGGTACGATCGTACTGTTCTTGTTCTCCAACAAAAATAACCTGAACTTCAGAATCTTGAACGATGTATTTTGCTTCGTTTGTTGAGTTTGTAGGATATATTGGAACAGAAATGCCGCGAACACTCATAATAGCTAAGTCTGCGGTAATCCATTCAGGCATGTTTTGAGAGAAAATTGCAACAGATTGCTTCTCCTTAACACCCAATTTCATAAGAGCCTTTGATACTTGTCGAATTTGCAAACCAAATTCATTCCAGCTTACACCAATCCACTTATTGCTCTCTTCATCTTTATAGCGCATTGCGATTCGATCGCCGAATTTTTCAATTCTGTCACGAATCAACTTGCCCCAATGTTGATACTCCATAAAAGTATTTTAGTTGTAAATCGATACAAATATAATCATGTTTACCCGATTTAAAATATTTTCATTGAATTGTAAGGACTTATAATCTCGTCAAATATTATCAATTCACATCATAATACAATTTTTAAAATTCGATAAGTAAGCTACACTTCAACATTTTACACAAAAAACGACCATCAACATAAGTTAATGGTCGTTGTAGATATCTTAAATACAGAAATTATGCTGTATTATGCCTTATCTCACATGAAAATCCAATAATTTCTCACCTTCTAAATCTGCAACCAAATGATCTCCAATCTTTACAGGACCAACTCCCTCTGGCGTTCCAGTATAAATCATGTCTCCAATTTTCAATGTAAAAAACTGTGATAAATAAGAAATCAAGTAATCAATTGAGAAAATCATATTTGCTGTATTTCCAGCCTGTACTCTCTCCCCATTGATATCCAAATTAAAATTCAAATTATCAACCGACTTAAACTTATTTTTAGGAATAAACTTACTAATTGGAGCTGCTCCATCAAAGGCTTTGGCCTTTTCCCAAGGCAGTCCCTTTTTCTTGCATTCCACCTGAATATCTCGAGCCGTAAAATCAATTCCCAAACCAATCTCTTCATAATAACGATGAGCAAATTCAATAGGAATATTCTTACCCACTCTATTAATTTTCACCACTACTTCCAACTCATGATGAATATCCTTGGAAAAATCCGGATAATAAAAATCATTATTATTCTTTAGCAAAGCCGAATCAGGCATAGAGAACACAACAGGTTCCTCAGGTACCGGATTGTTTAACTCCTTGGCATGATTTACGTAATTTCTTCCAATGGCTAATATCTTCATTTCATTAAGTATGATCGGTTAAACAATGAACTATTTATTAAACCCTCGAAGTTTAATCTCTGTAAGGATTTTTTTCGTGTACAATGGAAAATCGCTATTCATAACCCAACCATAATACCCTGGTTGTTGCTCCAACACTTCCTCAACAGTTTTTCCTTTGTTCTTACCAAAATTGAATCTTTCTACCCCTTTATCATCAATGATAATAAAACCTGCGAAATCAGCATTTTTATTCTGAGTTGAGAATTTTGCCAAAAATTCAATATCATTCTCTAAAGAATCGTATTTATCCAATTGTGATTTTAGCACTTCGTAAGTTGCTTTGGTATCTGCCTCTGCACCATGAGCTCCTTCCAATTCCTTATTACAATAAAAACGATAAGCCGCACTTAAAGTGCGCTGTTCCATTTTGTGAAAAATGGTCTGTACATCAATAAACTTTCTTTTGCGCATATCAAAATCAATATCAGCACGCAAAAATTCCTCAGCTAATAACGGAAAATCAAATCGATTCGAATTGTAACCTGCCAAATCACATCCTTCTAAATATTTAGCAATGTTTTTTCCTAACTCTTTAAACGTTGGCTCATCCTTTACATCCTCATCCTTTATGCCATGAACTGCTGACGCATGGGCTGGAATATGCATTTCAGGATTAACACGATATGTTTTCACCTCTTCATCGCCATTGGGACTAACTTTTACAATACAGATTTCAACAATACGATCTTTTGCAACATTAATACCTGTTGTTTCTAAATCGATAAACGCTATTGGATTCTTTAAATTAAGATTCATTTATTTTTCTTGTAATTTTTTATACGGTATAAAAATATAAAACCTAACAGAAATATGCTCTCTGTTAGGTTTTTAATATCATTATTTGGAATTAATACTGTTTATGCATTAATCATCATTGGCATTAACAGCATCAATACATCTTCATCGGCATTTTCATTATCGTATGGTAAGAAAATACCTGCTCTTGTTGGATCAGATAATTCAATCATCACATTCGATGATGAAATATTTGCAAGGATTTCCAATAAGAATACTGATTTAAATCCAATTTCCAATTCTTGTCCTTCGTACTGACAAAGCAATCTTTCCCTTGCTGAAATTGAGAAGTCGATATCCTGAGCAGAAACTACCAATTCGTTCGCTTTCAATTCGAACTTAATCAAGTTACTTGCAGGATTTGAGAATACAGATACACGTTTTAATGTGTTGTACAGCTCTACTCTATCTATGGTAAGAACATTAGGATTATTCTTTGGAATCACCGAGTTATAACTTGGATAGTTTCCTTCAACCAAACGACAAATCAACTTGTAATTTGATAATGTGAAGAATGCATTCCTTTCATCGAATTCCACTTTTACAGGATTTTCTTCTTTTGGCAAGATATTGCGTAATAAAGAAGCTGGTTTCTTAGGCAAAATGAAAGATGACTCCACATCTGATCTTCCATCTAGACGTTTGTAACGAACCAACTTGTGAGCATCTGATGCTACAAAAGTTAAATCATTATTACCCAACTCAACGAAAATACCATTCATAACCGGACGAAGTTCATCATCAGCAGTTGCGAATAAAGTTTTATTTACACCTGTTAAAAGAACATTGCTCTCAACGGTAATGTTTACCAAATTACCTTCCTCTTTTTCTGGAAGTTTTGGGAAATCTTCACCATTCTGTCCAACGATACTAAACACACCATTTTCAGATGTAATTCTTACAGCCAAAGATGTACTGTCGATATCGAAAGTTAGAGGTTGTTCTGGAAATTCTTTTAAAGTATCAGTCAAAATTTTAGCAGGAAAAGCAATTACCCCTTCGCCTTCCGAAGTTTCAAGAGGAATAGTGGTAATTAAAGTAGATTCCAAATCAGATGCAGTCGCTATCAATTCACCATCTTTAAGCTCAAAAAGGAAGTTATCCAAAATTGGTAAAGTGTTTTTACTACTGATAACTCTACTGATGGCCTGTAAATGACTTAACAATTCTGTACTTGATACTACAAATTTCATTTGCATAATATTTAAAAGTTAACCTAAAATTCTATATTTCAACGCTTAAACAAGTTCAAAACCGAATCTTATTTTAGCACAGTATTAAGTGGTGAATATACAAATTTATTAAGGATTGACGATATCCTTAAGACAAAAAAGATTTGCCACCTTACTAAATAAAATCAGAATTTTATTCAAACAGCGGATATTACCAATAATATTAAGATCCACAACAATCTTTGAGATCATAAATATCTCTCTCATATTTATGATCTTGCAAACTTTCTTTTTCTCATAAAATATCTTAACACTCCCAATATCAAAAGTAATAACAAGGGTAAAATCACATTCACCACTTGCCAAAATAATCTTTCCGATCTGATTTTGGTTTTATCAAGCATTCTGAGCTTTACTTCTCGTGCCCTTAATTCCATCCAACCTTCGTTATCACACAAATAATCAATGCAGTTTAAAAGAAAATTTCGATTCCCATATGTTTTTCTAGAATATCTATCATATCCCAAAGCTTCAATCTGTCTGTTTTTTCCAACTCCACGGACTCTGTTTTTAATAATATCTCCATCAGAAATCACAATCATTTTACTTAGGTCACTTTCTGATTTAAATGATTCGCGATCGATTCCTTTCCAGGCTCTGTTCTTAAATGCCGATTGAAATTTCCCTTCCAGCAAAACAGCAATTTTCTTTCTACCTGCCACAAAATCTTCCGGCTTAGGCTTTTGATTCACAATTTCTAGACTCACAATACTTGGCACCTTCTCTAATCGCGTATAATCAGAACTTGTAAGCAGAGTCGTTTTTTTCACATTAGCATTCTCTCCCACCCAATCAATCGAATTGGCAAATTCAGCTTTTACCACATTCAATTTTCGCGTAATCGGATGATGATCTGGCGCATTCAATAAAGGCGAATAATACCATGGAGCAGGCGTAAATTTTGGTTTTTCTCCGGGCAAAGCAGTTTGAACCGGAATCAATTGTCCCTGAATATCCATCACCAAATCAGGATTAATCCTAACTCCATAAGTAAACAACTGATCTTCGATATTTAGTGGCTTATAAAAAGCCACTGTACTTTCTTTTACTTGTAAGCTATCCATACTTGCCACCACCTCATCTACAAGCCACAGGATTCGTCCGCCATTCATCAAGTATTGATCAATCTGATATTTGGCCTCTTTGGAAAATTCATTTCTTGGCTGTGCAATTACCAACGCCGAATATTTCTTTTTAGATTGATTCAATTTTTGGGCAGAGATCCTATCCACCTCATATTTTTGAAGTAAAGAAGCTGTAAAATCGGCAACTTCAAATTCGCTTAATTCTCCTTGTCCAGTTAGGAAAGCGATATTCTTTGGTTGCTTACTTTGCAACATTCGAATGGCTTTTGTCAGCTCAAATTCTATGGTTTCAATGGAATGGTTAAGATTTTCTTCGGCAGATAAACCAGCCACATTTTTCAACAAGTGAACCGAGGTTTCCTTCTCTGTATCATGCACTATTATTCCCGGAACAATAATCTTTTGTTTTAAACTTCCATCGGTAGTTCTTTCTTGCACACTGGTTGGTTTTAATCCTCGTGCAGCCAACTGTTCGTACATTTCGTTCCTTTGCTTGGGATTAGGAATATCACTGATATTAATTAAGGCATAATTGATATTCACATTTGCATAAGCTTCCAATTCGTCAAGCATTTCAATACTTGCTTTCTGAAGCTTTTTAAACCCGTGTGGCAAACCTCCCGCAAGGTAAATTTCAAAGTACAGATCCTTATCTAAAGAACCTACCAATTGCTTGGTATTATCTGATAATGTATATCTTTTTTCGGCTGTAAAATCAATGCGAAAAAAATACACTTGAAGAATAAGAACCAGAACTCCTAATGCAATTAAAGAAATCGACAAATTAAGAATATCTTGCTTCCTTCTGTTTTTAATCATAGCTTTTTCTTTTACCATTTTCTACTCTTTAAAACTGTTATTGTAATCAACAAAAAAGCCACAATTACACCCATAAAATATACCAAATCTCTGGAGTCTACCACTCCTCGAGAAATTGATTTATAGTGCTCTTGAATTCCTAAATTGTAAATGTCCGATTGCACATTCCGGAAGATAATCAAGTCAGCTAAGTAATTGAAACCGGTATAAAATAAAAAGCACAGAACCAAGGCTAGTAGGAATGCTACAATTTGATTATCGGTTACCGAACTGGAAAAAACACCAATGACAACATATACTGCAGCGAGTAGAAACAGTCCAATAAACGATCCCCAGAAAGCTCCTGAATCAATGCTCCCAACAGGATTTCCCAAATAATAAATGGAGAAATAATAAATCAGGCAGAATAGTAGAGAAACAGAAATAACCAAAAGGGCCGAAAAATACTTTGCAAATACAATTTCCATCTCCTTTAAGGGTCTCGTATATACCAGTTCTATGGTGCCTTGTTTTTTCTCATCTGCAAACAATCGCATACAAACCGCAGGAATCAAAAACAGATAGATCCAGGGAGACATCTCGAACAAAACATCAAGATTTGCATATCCTGTATCCAATGGATTTGTAGATCCTGGAAATACCCATACGAATAATCCTGTAGCTATTAAATAAACTGATAAAATCAGGTAACCAGTAAGAGAACTGAAAAAGGTTCGGAACTCCTTTGTTAGAAGTGCTAGCATAAAATGTGTGTTATTTTACTATACTACCACAAATTTGCAAAATTATTTTAGTAGAAAAAATTTGTTTTTCAAATCATTTAATTTACATAAATTTGAACATGAAAAATTGCGTACTGCTTTTACTCTCTTTTTTAATTTTCAAGTGCGGTACTGCACAAGAAAATGATAATAAAGATATATTTATAACAAACATAAGATATCATTATGGTGTGGTTATACCTCATCATAAATCAATAAGCTATTTGGTTAATGATCAAGTTAGTGCTATTGAACTAAATTTTGGTTTTCTTCCTTCAAGAAGTCGATCGTGGTCCAAATTGTACAATCAACCAGAGATAGGTTTAGGATTTTATCATGGAAGTCTGGGAAATGATGAAGTATTTGGGAATACAAATGCTTTATTTCCATATATCAATTTTAATCTTAAAGATTACCAGAAAGGAAATTTACGTTTTCAAACAGGTTTTGGAATTGCGCATACAAAAAAACACTTTCACCCTACAGAGAATTATACGAATGTGGCAATAGGATCAGAATTCAATGCTTTCTTCAAAATTCTATTAAATGGTTCATATCATTTCACAAATAAGTGGTCTGCCAATGCAGGAGTAGGTTTCCAACACCTTTCCAATGGTTCCATAAAAGTACCTAACAAAGGACTTAATATGGCCACTGCAAGTATTGGTATTCAATATCATTTTAATGAATTTCATAAGTCTGTTAGGAGCCACGAAAATTTAAACCATCCAAAATTAAATGATGAAATTGTAATTATTTGGAACAATGGCATTAAACAAACAGCAGTAAAAGATGATCATAAATATTACACAATAGGCTTAAATCTAGGATATTTAAGAGGCATAAACGCCAAGCAGAAAATAGGATTAGGAATCGATCTCTTCTACGATAAATCAGCAAACAGAGGAAAATGGGATTTTGATCCTCAAACCAAATTTAAAGATCGTTTTAGCCAGGCTATTTTTGTATCCCACGAACTGATTATACAAAGGTTTAGCATTGTTGCAAACGTAGGAGCTTATACCCTTTTCGAAACAAAACCAGAAAAACCCTTATATACTAGAATTGGTTTAAAATATAAGATAAATGAACACTTTTTAGCCAGTTTAGGTTTAAAAGCTCACTTGGGAAAGGCCGATTATATTGAATGGGGAATTGGTTATAGATTAAAAACAAATAATAATGAGAAACGTTAGCCTACTAATTATTTTAACAACATTCTGCCTGTCATCTTGCAGTTCTTTTAATCCTTTCGAAAGTGAAGGAGAATATATAGAAAAGAGAATAGATATAAACGGAGTAAGTGCAATCGAAAACTTAAATACTTTTCAGATCCAAATCATTCAGGATGATGAAGAGTTTATTGTGCTGAAAGGTGGAGAAAATTTAATTTCAAAAACAAATGTTAAAGTAGCAGATCAACAATTGATAATAGACCATTCATACAACAATAAAGCTCGTAATTTTGATTTAATTACTGCAGAGGTTCATTTAAAAGAAGTGAATAAAATAACTTGTTCAGCTCCGGCAAACATTTCAAGTATAAATGAACTTAGTGGAAATCACCTCGACATTATTGTTTATTCAGAATCACAACTTGTTGAAATGAATTTGAATTTAGAATATGACAGCATGAAGTTTCACTCATTGGGCTCAGCAACTGGCGGATATAAATTTTCAGGAATCTGTCCCAACGCTCACTATATTCTTAATGGTGTAATTAATATTAAAGCAGGAAGTTTACAGAGTAACAACATAACTCTGGCTCAAAATGGTATTGGAGAAGCTCATGTTTGGGCAAAAGACAAACTCAGTGTAAGCATATACTCTAGTGGTAACATATACTACACAGGAACTCCTGAAATTTCCGTAAAAAGAGTTCAGGTTAACAATCAGAATCCAACCGGAAAAGTAATCGAGGAATAATTTTACTGAGCTCTCAGGTCTGTAATAATCATTTTGGCAAATCGAGCCGAAGCACCTGCTCCTCCCAATTTCTCATTTAGCAGTTGATAATTCGTAAGCATTTCGGAACGATAGCTTCCTTCCGCTAAAATGTTCTTTAACTCGCTGGCAATACTTTCTTTATTGCAGTAATGCTGAATCAATTCTTTCACAATCAATTTATCCATCACCAAATTAACCAAGGATATGTACTTTACTTTTAGCAAGCGCTTGCCAATTGCAAAAAGAATTCTTCCTCCACCTGTGATATAGCAAACCACCTGAGGAATTCTTAAAAGAGCGGTTTCCAAAGTAGCAGTTCCCGAAGTTACCAATGCCGCTTTTGACTGCTGCAATAAATCGTAGGTTTGTCCGTAAACAAATTTCACATCTCTATTGCCAACTACTTGTGCGTAAAATTCCTTTGTGATAGAAGGAGCTGCAGCCACCACAAACTGATGATCTGGAAAATCACCAACAACATCTAACATTACAGGGAGTATTCTTTCTATTTCCTGCTTTCTACTTCCTGCCAATAAGGCTACAATTGGTTTGTTAGGTAGATTGTTTTTAGTGGTAAAATCTTCAAATGATTCCTCTTTATTGGGACGATTCTCGATGGCATCCAACAAGGGGTTTCCTCCAAAACTCACCTCATAATTGTGCTTTTTGTAGAATTCTGTTTCAAAAGGAAAAATGGTGAACATGCGATCCACATAAGCTTTAATCTTCTTCACCCTCCCCTCCTTCCAGGCCCAAATTTTAGGTGAAATATAATAATGAACACGTATTCCATGCTCCTTGGCAAATTTTGCCATTCTTAAATTAAATCCAGGATAATCTACTAGTATCAAAACATCAGGTTTGTATTCCAAAAGATCCTTCTCGCACAATGAAAAATTCGCTCGAATCTTTCCCAAATTCTTTAGCACAGTTAAGAATCCCATAAAAGCAGTTTCTCGATAATGCTTTACCAATTCACCGCCTTGTGCTTGCATAAGGTCGCCACCCCAGAATCTAAATTCGGCTGCCGAATCCTCATTTTTTATTTCTTTCATCAAGTTCGAAGCATGAAGATCTCCTGATGCTTCTCCTGCTATAATATAATATCTCATGGAATTCTGAATATGATCCCAATAGTTATCGGGAATGAGTTGAGAATTAAATCCTCACAATTCAATACTTATTTGTGGATTTGGTTCAATCACCAAATCTTATTTTACTTCTAATCAGCGTCTAAAATCCAAATCGGAAAACCATTATGGCAAAAGAATACAGTATAGTAGCCAAAAGCACACCTCTTGCCGCTTTCAACAAATCGGTTTTAATAAACAAAAAGAAAAAAACGATATTGCCAAAGTATACTCCCAAAGCCATTACCTTGGTATACACCCTGTAGATTAGCAAACTGTCAACAAACTCCTTAATGGTTAATTCATCCTGAAAACGTACCACATAAGCCAACAAAATTGATAACACCGGCACAAGTAAACCAATAATAAGTCCTAAAATAGTAGAATTAATCTTCGACTTCATAATCCCAGTTTTTTAGGTCTTCTACCAATTGATGAGCTGTCATATCAATTTTTGTAGGAACGACAGATGCATAGCCATTATGAATTGCCCATTCATCCGTTTCTTCAGCATTAGGTTCTGCATTCTTAAAGTAGCCTGTCAACCAGTAATAATCTCCTCCAAATGGATCTTGTCTATGATCAAACTCCTCTTTCCAGCGACCATCTGCCTGACGACAAACACGAATGCCTTTAATATCGCCTTTAGGGAAATTCACATTCAAACAAACGCTTCTCTCCAATCCCTTTTCAATTAAATTGGCAAAAATCTTTCGGCCATATTTAATGCTTTGAGAAAAATCAGCATCTGCACTAAAGTCGTTAAGCGAATACCCAATAGAAGGAATTCCATTCAAACAACCCTCGATAGTAGCCCCCATGGTTCCCGAATACAAAACACTAACCGATGTATTTGCACCATGATTAATACCTGAAACCAGAAAATCAGGAGTTCGAGGTAAAATCTTGTTCAAAGCCAATTTTACACAATCTACCGGAGTTCCCTTGCAAGAATAAATGTGTAAATTTTCTTCATCGCGAACTTTTTTAATTCGAATAGGAACCTCTACAGTTATAGAATTTGATTTTCCTGAATTAGAACGGTTCGGGGCAACCACGTAGATGTCGCCAAATCCTTTAACCATTGCCACCAAAGCTTTAATTCCTTTGGCATTTAATCCATCATCGTTAGTAACAAGTATAATTGGTTTATCGCTCATATCTCAATTTTGATAATTGTACAAATATATCCGAATTTGGGGCAATAAGCAATTCCAATCATACAGATTTAAAGTAAACAAAAACTTAAACACTTTATCCTTAGATGTTCTTTGGTACTTGAGCCTAAAATTTCTACTTTTGTAAGCTTGTAAACAGTAGACAAACTGCATCTGTTTGCAAGTATAATTTGATAATTATCTGATAAAATATACATACAAATGAAGGTATCGTACAAATGGCTGAAAGATTATATTGACATTGATCTTTCACCTGCAGAAATGGATGAGATTCTAACTCAAATTGGATTGGAAGTTGGCGGAATTGAAAAGTTCCAATCAATTAAAGGAGGTTTAGAAGGATTGGTAATTGGTGAAGTAAAGACTTGCGAACCTCATGCCAACTCAGATCATTTGAGCATTACAAGCGTTGATGTTAACGGCGACGAACTTTTACCTATTGTTTGCGGTGCACCTAATGTGGCTGCAGGACAAAAAGTAGTGGTTGCCACAGTTGGAACTGTTTTGTACGATGGCGACGATAGCTTTACCATTAAGAAATCAAAAATTAGAGGTGAGCTTTCAATGGGTATGATTTGTGCTGAGGACGAAATTGGTCTTGGACAAGGTCACGATGGAATTATGGTTCTACCTGAAGATGCTGTTGTGGGAACTCCTGCTGCAGAGTACTTCAACATTGAGGATGACTTGACCATTGAGATTGACTTGACTCCTAACCGTATTGACGGTGCATCGCACATTGGTGTGGCTCGCGATATGGCGGCATACCTAAAACAACAAAAAGAGATTGATTACAAAATTCCTTCAGTTGAAGATTTCAAGGTTGACAACAACAACTTGCCTATCGATGTGAAGGTAGAAAATAACGAGGCTTGTCACCGTTACTCAGGAGTTTGTATCAGCGGTGTTAAAATTGCTGAATCTCCAGAATGGTTGCAAAATCGTTTGAAAGCAATTGGCTTAAACCCAATCAACAATGTAGTGGATATTACCAACTATGTATTGTTTGAAACTGGTCAGCCATTGCACGCATTCGACTATGCAAAAACAAATGGCAAAGTGCTTGTAAAAACCCTTGCTGATGGTACCTTATTCAAAACATTGGATGAAGTTGAGAGAGAATTGAACGAGAAAGATTTGATGATCTGCAACGACGAAGCCCCAATGTGTATTGCTGGTGTATTCGGTGGAATAGAATCAGGGGTAAGCGAAACTACTACCGACATTTTCTTGGAAAGTGCCTATTTCGATTCAGTATTTGTTCGTAAAACTGCACGTCGTCACGGTTTAAATACCGATGCTTCTTTCCGTTTCGAACGTGGAACCGATCCTAACAACACCATCTATGCAATGAAACGTGCAGCTCTTTTAATCAAAGAGATTGCAGGTGGTGAAATTGCATCAGAGGTTATCGATATTTATCCAAATCCTGTTGAAGATTTCAAAGTAGAGGTAAGCGTTGAGCGTATCGAAAGCTTAATCGGAAAAGAGATTGGAAAAGAAACCATCAAAAATATTCTTTCGGCTCTAGAAATTAAAGTTGAAAAAGAAGATGGTGACACATTGAACCTGTTGGTTCCTCCTTACAGAGTGGATGTGAAACGCGAAGCGGATATCGTAGAGGAAGTATTGCGTATTTATGGTTTCAACAATATTGAAGTAGCTTCAAAAGTGAATGCTTCATTGAGCTATGCTCCAAAAATTGACGAGCACAAGCTAAGAAATACCATTGCTGATATGTTGACAGCTGCTGGTTTCAACGAAATCATGAATAACTCGTTGACCAAAGCTTCTTACTACGAAGGATTGGAAAGCTTTAAACAAGAGAACACAGTTCGCATCTTCAACCCATTGAGTTCTGATTTGAACGCAATGCGTCAAGGATTGTTGTTTGGTGGTTTAGAGTGTGTGGCTTACAATATCAACCGCAGAAATTCTGATTTGAAATTCTACGAGTTCGGTAAATCATACCAGCACTTTGTAAATCCTGAAAACGAAAACCCAGTTGACAACTATTTTGAAAAAGAACGTTTGGGTGTTTTCATGTGTGGTAACAAAACTCCTGCTAGCTGGAACTTGAAAGAAGAGCCAACAAGCTTCTTCCACATGAAAGCTTATGTAGAGAATATTTTGAAGCGTTTAGGTTTCGATATTGAGAAGCTAAAAATCAAGGAAACTGAAAACGATCAGTTTACCGAAGGATTAAGCTATGGCGTTAAGAAAACCGTTTTGGTTGAAATGGGTATGGTGAGCGGAAAAATCTTGAAAGCAATGGATATTGACACTCAGGTTTACTACGCTGATTTCGATTGGGCTACTTTAATTAAAGAGGCCATGAAGAATAAGGTTTCTTATACCGAATTGCCAAAGTATCCAGCTGTAAAACGTGACCTTGCTTTGTTAATCAACAAATCGGTAAGCTTTGCTGAAATCAAAACCATTGCTTTCAACTGCGAGAAGAAGTTATTGAAGTCTGTTTCATTGTTCGATGTATACGAAGGTGAAAAACTAGGTGCGGATAAAAAATCATACGCAGTAAGTTTCATTCTTCAGGATACTGAAAAAACTTTGAATGACAAGCAGATTGACAAGATCATGCAAAAGCTAATTAAGAGCTACGAAAAACAAATAGGCGCTGAGTTGCGTTAATTGTTATCAAATAAAACTGAGAAGCCGATTCCTTTGGGAGTCGGCTTTTTTTTTATCATTACATCACACCTTAAACACCATAACATATGGTATCTACTACTGAGCTCCTCAAATCTTTGCCATTGACTTCCAGATCTATATTTCGTAAATTGCATATCAAATTTGATTTACACAAAAATACGTCGTCAGAAGGGAATGAGAGATGTGGAGAAAGGAGACGCAATGAAGAAAGTAAATACCATTATTATAATCCTGCTTTTAACCTTTAGTGCAGGCTGTGATTTTCACTCAAAAACAGGTAATGAATTATCCAATCACGATACAAAGTATGAAGATTCCTACTATGACTTGGGGGATTTTCATTACAAAGTCTCAACCAAATCAAATCAGGCGCAAATCTGGTTCGACAGAGGCTTAGCTTTATGTCATGCCTTCAACCATGAAGAAGCTGTTCGCTGCTTTGAAAGTGCATTCCAAGAAGATCCGGCCATGCCAATGGCTCTTTGGGGCATTGCATATGCATGGGGACCTAACATTAACAACCTGGAAATTGAAGCGCATCAGATAGCACAGGCAGCTCACTGCCTACACCTGGCCAATTTACATGCGAAAAATGCCAGCCCGATAGAAAAGGATTTGATTGCAACACTCGCACTTCGATATGCCACACCTGTTCCTGATGACAGGTACCCACTCAACAAGGCATACGCCGACGCGATGCGAGAACTACACAAAAAATATCCCAAAGATGCATTGGTCACTGCACTCTTTGCCGAATCGCTTATGAACCTTCGCCCTTGGAACCATTGGACTCCCGACGGCACCCCTGCCGCAGAAACTCCTGAAATTGTTGCCGTTTTAGAAGAGGGTCTCAAACAATCTCCAGGTAATCCTGCCTTGTGTCACTTTTACATTCATGTAATGGAAGCCTCTCCTACTCCTGAAAAGGCTTTACCTACAGCCAATGCATTGCGTGATGCAATGCCTGGAGCAGGACATCTTGTACATATGCCCTCTCATATTGACGTATTGGTTGGAAATTACGATGCTGCCAATAAAGCCAACCTGAGAGCAATAGCCGCAGATAAAGAATTCTTAAAGAAAGAGGGAGCTTATAATTTTTACACATTGTATCGCTTACACAACTATCACTTCCTGGTTTACGGAGCCATGTTCGACGGACAAAGCGAATTGGCCCTAAAGACTGCGAGAGAGATTCCAAAACAGGTTCCGGAGGATTTCTTGAAGGAATGGGCTGATTTTTTAGATGCTTTCATGCCAATACCTCTGCACGTACTGGTAAGATTTGGTCGTTGGGATGAGATTTTAGAAGAACCCGAACCTGCGGAATACCTACCAGTGTCGCGCAGCATATGGCATTATGCCCGGGCACTTGCATTCGCCACAAAAGGTATGGTAAAACAAGCCGAAAAGGAACAGGCAGCTTACCAACAAGCCCTGGCCAAAGTTCCCAAAACAAGCATACTATTCAACAACACTTCGCGTGATATTTTAGGAGTTGCCAATAAAATGATGGCAGGTGAAATTGCCTATCGAAAAGGAGATTATGAATTTTCTTTCGAGCAATTGCGACAGGCAGTTCAGCTCGATGATGCCTTAAACTACGATGAGCCTTGGGGATGGATGCAACCTGCTCGACATGCGCTTGGTGCCTTACTAATGGAACAAGAGCGATTTGAAGAAGCAGAATCAGTCTATCGCAATGATTTGAAACGTCATCCCAAAAATCTTTGGGCATTGCATGGACTTACCGAATCTTTAGAAAAACAGGGCAAGGAAGAGGAAGCAAAAAAATATCACTCACAGTTCGAGATTGCCAGCGCACGTGCTGATGTAAAAGTAGATCGATCCTGCTACTGCAGAATTGCAGACATGGAGGATTCCGAATAAATAAGCATTCTCACATAAAACATACAAGCATAGCAGGCTACGAGGAAATTGTATGCCTGCTATCTCATTTAACCAGTGCGGAAAGCATTTTTATTATTCTTATTGGTTTAACAAAATACTTTTTCTAAATTTGATGACTTCATATCACATCAATATACACACATGAACCTTCTACTAATCTCTGTAGCTCCCATTGCCATTATTCTGTTCTACATTTACTATCGCGACAAATACGAGAAAGAACCAATTTCTCTATTGGGAAAAGGACTACTGGCCGGTATGATCATTACTATACCAATTATATTTGCCGAGCAAACAGTTTCTTCTTTTCTTCCTCATATTTTCCACGAAAAAATTGGTTATGCCTTTGGCGATGCCTTTTTAGTAGCAGCCCTTTGCGAAGAAGCCTTTAAACTATTGGCGGTTTACATTTTAGTATGGAAAAACCCAAACTTTAACGAACGATTCGATGGAATTGTATATGCCGTTTTCGTATCGCTGGGATTTGCCTTGGTAGAAAACATCATGTATGTATTTTCAAACGGAATGAGCACCGGAATTGCGAGAGCTTTCACCGCTGTTCCTGCCCATGCCATGTTCGGCATCATGATGGGCTATTATCTAGGACTAGCCAAGTTTTCGAAAGGCAGCAGGCTACCACTTTTTGTAATGGCATTCTTCATTCCATTCCTGGTACATGGCATCTACGACTTTATTCTCATGGTACAAATCAACTGGGTATTGATCCTATTCTTCCCATTCCTAATTTATTTGATGTACAAAACCAATGGGAAAATGACCGAATTGAATAACAAATCGATATTTAGATACAGGTAATTAAAATCAGCCAAACTTGTAACTCCGGCTCGCAAAGCAAGAGCAATGTCATTAAGTTAGCCGATTTCGCCCCACGCTCACCCTTTTATTATTCCTTTTAGTCATGAAACGCTTTGCTTTGTAGCCTAAAGGGAACAGCGCGTTGGGTAAGCCCCTTTAGGGGTTTGGGGTAATTTGGCAATGTTTATCAAAAGGATTCACTCTTAACTTAATGACATTGACCGCATGAGTCCTCTAGTGTGGCTTGTTTTAGAAATGAAACGCGATAGAATCGCACACCAACTGTGAGACTGCTTCCTCTTATTCAAAAATTGCAACAACCCTGGCTGGTGCAGCTGATGCCCCTTCAATTTTAAGTGGGAAAACGGCAACTTTAAAACCCGTGTATGGAAGGCTTCCCAAATTTACAAGTTGTTCCATATGACAATACTCTTTCCTTTGTCCAACTACATGAGCTTCCCAAAACAACTCCGAATTCTTGGTTTCTTTTGCCTTCTTTATCAAATGTTTCAATGGTAAATCCCAACCCCAGGAGTCAATCCCCATCACTTTTATACCTTGATCAATTAGCCATTCGGTAGCGCCTGCACTCATGCCTGTCCCTTTATCCGGGAAATCTTTTGTGCCATTATAAATGTCTCTGCCGGTATAAATCAAAACAATCATACCTTCCCTTATCGATAGCTTTTCTTTTTCAAGAAAATCTTGAATATCCTCCACACTAATCGCATCAAAATCTTCCTTATGGCTCATATCAATCACAATACCATCGCCATAGCACCATTCCAAAGGTATTTCATCTACGGTCTTTGCACGTTCTCCATTTACGGTAGGTGTATAATGCCAGGGGGCATCAATATGTGTTGTCGAATGCACCCCCATATGCTTGATGGTATCATCTGCCCAACCCTTAAATCCTTTAGGGAACAAGCGCTTTGGTAAGCCCAAAAAACGCAATAACAAACCTGCCTTTTTATGTGCCTTGTGTTTAATCTTAACCTTCATAAACCAAGGGTCGGACTTATTGTATCGTATGGTTTTTGATAAATCTACTATTTTCATTGTCTCCGTATAATTTCTTACTCCCGATTAGTTATTTCTCTTTGCTAATGGATGATCTGCTTTCAATTCCAATAAGTCCCAAAGGTTGCCATACAAATCCTTAAATACTGCTACGGTTCCATAATCTGCTTCTTTAGGCTCTCTAACAAATTCAATCCCTTTCGAAATCATTTCATTATAGTCTCTCCAAAAATCATCTGAATTCAAAAACAGAAACACTCTCCCGCCTGCCTGATTTCCAATAAATTCTTTTTGTATTGGCTTAGATGCTCTTGCAAGAAGTATCGTAGTGCCAGATGAGCCTGGAGGTGAAACAACAACCCAACGTTTATCCTACTCTGGCTGATAGGTATCTTCAATTAATTCGAAATTCAACTTTTTAGTGTAAAAATCGATTGCTTCATCATAATCTCTTACAACTAATGCTATATGTATTATTGATTGTTTCATGAATAATGATCTCTTCAATTTATTTTGTTATTAAAATTCTTTTCGTTCTTGCACTAGATAAGGAATAAAATGCCTTTGCAACGGCCTGCCGCATGGAGCGTAAAGGAATTTAACCTTACACACTTTCCAAATTGAGCAGAGCCAAAGCGCATATTTTGTTTTGACTTTTCATTTCAGAGCCAAATCTGCGATTTGGCGTTGATTGCCGAAGCTACGAACCTACCAAAAGGCACTGCACCCTTTATGCTCTGTTGCGGTTTGTTGGCAACTGGTTTTATTTCTTCTCAATATGATATTCGATATTGTCATTACCTAATAGGAAAATTGTTAAATTGATGATTAGTTCATAAGAATTTCTTAATTCACTTATTCCTTCAATGTCATGTCTTTTCATCAACCCCTTATCAAATAAGTCTTTTGAATTATAATTTCGATTGAATTTGATTTCAAAAGCTCTAATTTTCATGCAAATATCACTTATTAAAAGTAAATACTCTGTGTCAATATCTAAAGTGTGAATATCTAGAAATGATTCGAGTTTGGTTTTTAATTGTATGATTTTTTGATATTCATTTTCTAATTTTTTCAAACTATTTTCAATATCATTTCTATCAACTGATTTAGTAATTTGTCTATCTATCTTACATGCTACATCTTTATCAGTAATATTATAAACTATTAAGCCTACCAGCTCTTTGTTTGCCTTTTTGTTCAAGGAATATATAAAAAGGTTCTCTTTACACATTTCCTTAGTTTTAAATG
>NZ_BAZX01000019.1 GCF_001310955.1 Marinifilum fragile JCM 15579 | reverse complement strand
AAAATTGGATGTTTAGTAGGTGTAAACAATCATAAAAAAGATTCCTACGACCACCCTACCACTGCCTATAAAATACTACTAAACAACCATTTTATAAATCCACTCTCCGTTGAAAGTGGATGCAAATATAATAGAGGAAAGACCATACTTCCAAACAAAATTGAAAGAAAATTTAAAGATAATTCGCAAATCACTGATTTACAATTACAAAAAAAATCGTAATAAAATTACGATTTCAATATGGAATTATTTTGACGTGAAATTTCTAAATCCCATTCAGTAAAAGATCCTTTAAACTACTTACCTGTTCTTTATTTCCAAGAACAAACAAGTGGTAATTCTTCTCTAGCACCAATTCAGGAGAAGGGTTATAAATATATCCCCCTTCTTCATCTTTCAAACCGATGATATTAGCCCCAGATCTATTTCGCACATTTAATTCCTTTATTGACTTTCCAACAAAGCATCCGGACAAATCCTGACAACTAACCTCTTCCAACTTTACGCCTTTTGTAGATTGCAACAGTATATTATCCAAAAACTCAACCACATCGGGCTGAGCAACCAACTTTGCCATTTGTTGACCTCCTAAACGATCCGGCATTATTACATTATCTGCTCCTGCTCTTTTCAACTTACTATCGGATTGACTATTGGAGGAACGAGAAATAATCTTTAAACCCGGATTCA
The DNA here is from genome assembly GCF_001310955.1 of Marinifilum fragile JCM 15579. Lineage (GTDB taxonomy): Bacteria > Bacteroidota > Bacteroidia > Bacteroidales > Marinifilaceae > Marinifilum > Marinifilum fragile. The sequence goes on along the minus strand of NZ_BAZX01000019.1, from coordinate 85,479 downwards.
TTTCGCGAGCAGTTAAAACCACATAAACATTTTCTGCATCATTGGGAATCGCAGTAATCAATGCTTTAGCTTCCAGAATATTAGCCATATCGAGCACTTCTTCCATTGTAGCATCACCCTGAATAAAAAGCAGTTCGGGAAAAGCTCGTACCCTATCAATTGCAGACTCATTTGAATCCACAACAACAACATTCTCACCATGCTCTATTAACTCCAAGCTTGCCTGCTTACCATTCCGGCCAAAACCACAAACTATTACATGACCATTTAATTTTTCAACTTTCCTCACAATCCTATAATCTTTTAAGTTTCTACGAAATACACCATCTAAAATAAACCTGGTTATTGCAGAAGCCAAATAACCAAAAATCCCAAAGCTTATAAATATTAAAAATACAGTAAATATTTTTCCAACATCAGATAAAGGATGAACCTCCTGAAAACCAACAGTAGAAATGGTTATTACTGTCATATACAAAGCATCAACAACACTATAAGCTTCATTTATATACATATAACCAGCCGTACCAACCAAAACAGTTAGTACTAAAAAAAACATGGCAATACCTAGAGTTCGTATATTCTCTTCCCAAATTTTTTGTCTATTCATAGGAGCAAATCTATAATAATCTAAGATAATCAATATCCTTAAATACAATATGGCCGTGTAAACTTATTTGCCATATTCCTGATAATTTTTCATTCGAATAATGCGATTCCCAAATTCACATTGAAGACATCTGTATTCATCACAATAATTCACCTTTAACTGCACTAAAGCTTGAGAATACCAAGATGATTTCACTTCCACTCCGCATTCTTTCCATTTATCAATGATAGAATTCTTTTCTTCAGGAATCTCTTCCAAAAGTTTTAAAGCTTTTTCCTTCATCTCCTCATCTTCGTTAATTTCGCCATAACAAAACACGATCGGAACAACCGAATTTATAACAATTGAATTGATTGTCATTTTTCCAAGTTGCTTACATTGGGATTTTGACTCAATACCAAATTGATAATGACTTTTCCAATAATCAGAAACCCGAATTTCGAACAAATGCTGAATATCTTTATAATTTACACAGTCCAGAATTTTTGAAAACAAGGAGGAAGATTTATGAATAAGAGCCGCCAACTGGGCAATTCGAATTGTTGGGAAATTACCTGGCCTTAACCTCAACCATTTCCACCGATGAGAAGGCAAAGGCTTCAGCTCATATTTATCCGTAAGAAACAAATATTCTTGTTGAAGATTTTTATAATAAGCGTCATCAACTGAATCATTCAACATGCCAGCCTGACCAAAAAGCAATGCTTCTAATTGCAAAAGCGAATTCTTTTGACGAGCCAAAATCTTTAAAGGCAACACTTGCGCCAACTGCTGAAAAGGATCAGCATTGACCTTCATTCCAAAATATCTTGCAATAATCTGATAAAATGTTTCTTCCCATGAATTTTTATTCAATTTCAACATTTTCTTCACATCAGCGGACTTTCTCTCCAAGCGTTCCAATATCATTCTATCCAACCAATTTCGTACAAAGAATTTTTCAACCAAACTGATCTCACCATAACAAGAAATCCATTGAGTAGAATGCATGAGCTGATTATAATTCTGCAACAAAGCCGAATCGAATTTTAAAATCAAACAGGGCAATTTTCTGGTTTCACCGATAAATACATCTGCATCATCTTCATATACCACATGCAAAATCACATTATCATAGGAAGAATCTTGCTGATGATTGTGCTGAAACCAGTATGATGATTTGATATGAACCTCTACATTTCCAGCCCACATCACATCATTAATCTTAATTCGCGCATCAAAAAAATCAGGACCAGCATCTTTATTTTGCTTCCCAACATTTACAACTTCTACTCTATCTCCTCCGGTAGAAAATAGATTTTGATCATCAAAAAGCTTGTGTTTCCAGATAAATTGCAGAAATTCCTCAGTCATACCATAATATTTTTACAGTAAGTATTCGAAATTTAACAATTCGATCAGTAAAAGACAATAAAAAAGCGACGTTTAATCAAACGCCGCTTCAAAATCTTATAAAGATGTATTTACTACAATACCGATTTTTCCTTCAATAAATCTTCCATTTCCAATTGCAACTCTTTAGCCTTTTCGCCAGCTACCTTTGCAAAAGCCTCCGAAGTATCAGCAAAAATAATTCCTCTTGAAGAATTTACAAGCAATCCACATGATTGATTCATCCCATATTTTGCAACTTCCTGAAGACTTCCCCCTTGAGCACCAACACCTGGAACTAACAAGAAGTGATCCGGAGCAATCTTTCTAATATCACCCAACATCTCAGCTTTTGTTGCTCCAACCACATACATCATATTTTCTTTGGTTCCCCAATCTTGAGATTTTTCAAGAACTTTCTCAAATAACTTTTGCTCTCCTTCTTGAAAAAACTGAAGATCGAAAGCTCCTTTATTCGAAGTTAAAGCCAAAAGAATAACCCACTTGTTTTCATACTCCAAGAATGGAGTTACAGAATCCTCACCCATATATGGCGCAACTGTAATTGAATCGAATGGCATATTTTCCAGAAATGCACTTGCATACATTTTCGATGTATTTCCAATATCCCCTCTTTTCGCATCAGCAATCAAGAAAATCTCTGGGTATTTTTCTTTGATATAGTTCACAATTTTCTCAAGACTATTCCATCCTTGAGCTCCTCGGCACTCATAAAAAGCAATGTTTGGCTTATAAGCAACAGTAAATTCAGCAGTTGCATCAACAATTTGCTTGTTAAATTCAAATACTGGATCTTCAGAATCTAAAAGGTGAGATGGAATTTTTTTGATATCGCTATCTAAACCTACACAAAGGAAACTTTTCTTCTTTTTGATTTGCTCAAATAATGCCTGATAATTCATGGTAAAATTGGTTGTTTAGTAATATTTAATACAAAAAAGGCAGTGGAAAAACCACTGCCAATATCATTATAAACCACTTTCTTTAAGTCGTTCTGCGTTTTCTTCGATTTGAAGTTTGTCGATAATTTCCTGAACATCACCGTCCATAATTGCCGACAAGTTATATAACGTAAGGTTGATACGGTGATCAGTAACACGCCCCTGCGGATAGTTGTATGTTCTAATCTTAGCCGAACGGTCACCCGTCGAAACCATTGTTTTACGTTTCGATGAAATTTCATCCAAGTATTTTTGATGCTCCATTGCATAAATACGTGAACGAAGTTCTACCATTGCTTTTGCCAAGTTCTTCAACTGAGATTTCTGATCCTGACAAGTTACTACAATGTTTGTAGGAATGTGAGTCAATCGAATTGCCGAATAGGTAGTATTTACCGACTGTCCACCTGGACCAGAAGAACAATAAGTATCCTTACGGATATCGCTTTCTTTGACCTCAACATCAAACTCTTCAGCCTCTGGTAATACTGCTACAGATGCAGCACTGGTATGAACACGCCCTTGCGTTTCGGTTTGTGGCACACGTTGCACACGATGAACTCCAGATTCATATTTTAGAACCCCGTAAACACCTTCACCATTTACATTCATTACAATTTCCTTGTAACCTCCTGATGTACCTTCACTAAAGCTTGAAATAGAAACTTTCCATCCTTTAGCTTCACAGAATTTGGTATACATTCTTGCCAAATCACCAGCAAAAATACTTGCCTCATCGCCACCAGTTCCAGCTCTAATCTCAAGAATTGCATTTTTGGAATCCTCAGGATCTGCAGGCACCAACAACAATTTAATGTTCTGTTCCATATCCGGAAGTTTACCTTCTAAATCTTCCAATTCCATTTTTGCCATTTCCCTCAACTCTTCGTCAGATTCATTTGCAATAATATCTTTCGACTCAGCAATTGTATCAACGGCATTTTTATATTCTTTTGCAGCCTCGGTAACTGCCTCCAATTCCTTATATTCTTTGCTTAGTTTTACAAAGCGTTTCATGTTTCCCATCACATCAGGGTCGGTAATCAACTGACCAACCTCTTTAAATCTGATAAAGACACCCTCTAATTTATCAAGGATCAAATTATTGCTCATACTACAATATTCTAAATTTTGGACAAAATTAGAAAAATAAAACGACTTTAAAACTGAAGTATGAAATTATAGTTCATCAGTTGTTTAATTTAGGTGAAAACGCAACAAAAACAGGCAAACAAAAAGCTTACCAAAATCCCTCTATTCTAAAGAAGCTGAATTAAATTATCATGATTTTAAATTGAAAAAAAATCGTTCAACCTATTTACTTTTTAAAGACCAAAAACTAATTTTACCTAAAGAGAAGAAGCAATAATTCAATAGATCTATTTACAAAATCAAACACACTTAAACCAGAATGGTTTTATTGGATTTTACATTTGCACAATAGAGCAAATTGCAACTTTTAATTTTATCTGTAACAACAAAGATTTTGAATTTTTAATTCGGTTAGTTATTACCGCCTAATTCGATGCTTATGGTTAAAGTTAGAATACCCCGGAATGAAGATCAATTGTTGGGATTGTTAGGGAAAATAAACGAAAGACACGAATACAACAAGAAAAAAAGTCTTTTGAATGGAGCTGTTGACATGGATCGCCTAGTTGAAAAATCTAAAAAAATCAGAAAAATTAAGGATCTGAAGCCAGAACCAAGTACCAAGAAACAATCTTTTGATCGTTCAAAAAACAATGATTTAAAGTTTATCTCAAGTGAAATTCGCAGCATCAGAAATTTATTACTTGCTGTTTATCCCGACGAGCCCAAAGTGATTAAAGAATGGGGCTTCGAAATCAATGAATAATAAAAAAAAACCACTCAAACTTGAGTGGTTTTTTTTATTTCGTAATTATCAATTAGTAAACGAATTCTCCAAATTCGCTCTTGATCGTTAATTTCTTACCTTCGTATGCTTCACATCTACCAACAATCTGAGCATCTACATTAAACTCTTTTGAGATTGCGATGATATCTTCAGCTATTTCTTGTGGAACATACAATTCAAATCTATGTCCCATATTAAATACTTTGTACATTTCGTCCCAAGCGGTTCCACTCTGCTCATGAATTAGTTTGAACAAGGGTGGCACATCAAACATGTTGTCTTTTACCACATGCAAATTGTCAACAAAATTCATCACTTTGGTTTGAGCTCCACCCGAACAGTGAATCATACCATGAATTTGAGAACGATATTTATCTAAGATTTTTTTGATAATTGGAGCGTAGGTTCTCGTTGCTGACAATACCAATTTCCCTGCATCGATACCTACTCCTTCAACCGAATCGGTTAATTTGCAATTCCCTGAATAAACCAAATCTTCAGGAACAGCATTATCGAAGCTTTCAGGATATTTTTCTGCTAAATATTTCGAGAATACATCATGACGAGCAGAAGTTAATCCATTTGAACCCATACCGCCATTATACTCCGATTCGTAGGTTGCCTTACCCGATGATGAAAGACCAACAATTACATCACCTGCCTGAATTTTTTCATTGGTGATTACATCTTCACGTTTCATGCGGCAGGTAACGGTAGAATCAACAATAATGGTTCTTACCAAATCTCCAACATCAGCAGTTTCCCCCCCAGTTGAGTGAATATTTACACCAAGTTTAGCATATTCGGCAAGCAACTCTTCAGTTCCATTAATAATTGCAGAAATTACTTCCCCTGGAATCAAATTCTTATTTCTCCCAATTGTAGAAGACAAAAGAATATTATCAACTGCACCCACACAAAGCAAATCATCAATATTCATAATTAAAGCATCCTGAGCAATACCTTTCCAAACGGAAATATCACCAGTCTCCTTCCAATACATATATGCCAAGGATGATTTTGTTCCAGCTCCATCGGCATGCATAATATTGCAATATTCATCATCGCCAGTTAAATAATCGGGAACCACCTTACAAAAGGCATTCGGAAATAGACCTTTATCAAGATCTTTAATCGCACTGTGTACATCTTCCTTCGAAGCAGAAACTCCTCTAAGATTGTATCTTTCGTCTTTTCTCATGGTTGTTTAGATAAAGTATAAAAGGAAATTACTCCTTCAATTTTTTAGCTTCGGCAAAGGTAATCTTTTTCCCTTTATAGTACGCGATTACAAAAGCTTTAATTCCTTTCTTATTGATCTTTTGCGACTCTAATTTCGCTTCCTCATAATTATCGTAAATTCCTGTGGTATATCTAACGGATGATTGATTGACCGGAGCTTTAAAAACCACTTTAAAATTTTGAATTATTGAAGGAACCGTTTTGTTGCTAAAAGCACCAATTTGAATGGTATAAAACACTCCTTGTACTTTATTTAAATCTTTAATTAAAGTATTTCCAATTTGACTAGGATCACTTCCTGGTTTTACTTTGGAATTAGGCCCTGGCACATAATCTGTTGATAATACCTTAAACTCTGTCCTCCTGTTCAATTGGTTGGCAATTTCTTTTTGTTTAGAAGTAAACTGCCAAATATTTTTCTCTGTAAGAACTGTTTCTTCCGACAAGAAATCATATTCATCAGCAATTTCTTTGCTCACTACTCTAGGTTGAGATTCTCCATATCCGTGTGCAACCAAACGATCCCAATAAATTCCATTTTCAATTAAATAATCAACAACCGACTGAGCTCTTTTCTGAGAAAGGTCCTTATTGGTGGATTCACTCCCGACAAAATCGGTATGCGAACCCAATTCAATTGTAATATTCGGATTATCATTTAGCGTTTCAACCAATCCATCAAGAGCCTCTTTCGATTCTGCGCGAAGGCTCCACTTTCCAAAATCGTAAAAAATATTCGGCAGCTCAATTGGTTTTTCTATCGCCTTCAATCCTATCATCGATTTAAAATTTCGACTTACTTGAATTCCAACAGTGCTTACCTGTTCTTTTCCATTCAAATAACCATCTTTTGAAACCATAGCAATGTATTCCAAATCAGGTTTCAATTCAAATCTAAAACTCCCTTCATCATCTGTTTTCACATCAAACTGCTCTCCATCCAATGACACCAAATTAATGCTGGCTCTTTCAACAGGAGTTTTAGATTCCGAATCTACAACTTGTCCCAAAAATGTAAATTGCAAAGGCACATAATCAAATCGGTAGATATCATCATTTCCTTTATTGCGAGAAGATGAAAACATTCCTTTCTCTTTGTTAGGCTGAAAATGAATTGCAAAATCATCGGCTGTTGAATTGATCGGATATTTCATATTTTCAACTTCCCACACACCAGACTCAGTTCGTTTAGCCATATAGATATCCAATCCACCTATTCCTCCATCACGATCCGATGCAAAATAAAGCTTACCATTATCACGGATATGCGGAAACAGTTCATCTTTTTCAGAATTGATTGGTTTGCCTAAATTTTGAGGTTCTGTCCAGCCACTTCCACTTTTTTTACTCATCCAAATGTCATTTCCTCCATATCCGCCAGGCATATCCGAAACAAAATACAAAATTGTACCATCCGCAGAAATTGATGGGTGCGCAACAGACAAAGAATCTGGAACCAATTCCTGAAGAGCTACTCTTCCCCATTCTCCATTCTGTCTTTGCACAGCAAAAATTTTTGTTCCTTGATTGTCCTTATTTATTTTTCGTGAAGAGGTAAAATAAAAAATATCTCCACTAGAGTTAAAACAGGCTGCGCCTTCATTCCAATCAGAATTAATGGCATCCCCAACTGATGAAGGCTTACTCCACTGATAAGTATCAGTCATTATTTTTCGAGTTTTGGCCTTTCTTCCTTTTTTCTTTCTTGATTTTCGAACCACTTCATTAGAATAGTGCGACTCTAATAAATTTGTATAATACTCACCAGTTACACCATCTTTTTTAACTTTATCTTTTAACTTACGATTTGATGTAAAGAATATCACGTTGGTATCTTGTCCCATATAGATTGGAGCAAAATCGCTAGATGCAGAATTAAATTCCTTCAAAATCTCCACTTTGTATCTTCCCGGAAATTCCTCCCAATAGGAAACTCTTTTGAGAATTTTAGCTACATCATCAGTTTGTTTTGCTTCTGGTTTTAAATCCAAATATTCCCAGAAATTCTCTTCTGCTTCCTCAAGTTTGTAGTTTTTAAGCTCAGCATATCCCAATTTCTTCGCAGCATCCGCAAAAGTATCCCTATTCATAATAGCCTTTCGATACCAAGATGCAGCTTTTCGCGGCAAGTTGATCTCATCGAAACAATTTGCATTCATAAATGCTATTTCAGCTTTTCGCTCTCTGTCTTTCTCTTTTTTATATGCCTTTTCATACATTTCCTGTGCATGAAAATACCTGCCGGATTTCAGCATTTTATTTCCACGATTAACGTAAGATTGAGAAGAACAAGATATAAATAAGCCTATTATACAGAGTAATCCTGAGAAAGAAAGAATTTTCATTACGTGATATGTTCGATTATAAAGTATAAAAATAAATATTTTATTCCATTGGCAACCTATCAAAACAGAAAAGGATGCCCATTATATATGAACATCCTTTTTCTAAAAATATTATAGATTGAACTAGTTATTAAATAACAATTCGCGATATTTTGGTAATGGCCACATTTCATTATCAACAACAAGCTCTAACTTATCAATATGGTAACGAATATCTTCTAAATACGGACGTACCTTCTGATCATATGCAAATGCCATTTTGTGTCCATCTTCAATAACATTACATTCTTTACGAGCTTCAACCATTCCCTTCACTTTCGATTTAATAGAGGATATGTGACTCGAAATTTCTCTGATCAACTCTTTTCTGGCTCCAGCTAATTCTTCAAACTCATCAGCTGCGAAGATATCTCTTAAGCCCTGAACATTCTGAATCAATTTGGTTTGATAAGCTACTGCGGTAGGTACAATATGGTTAATTGCTAAATCACCTAACACACGAGCTTCAATCTGAATCTTCATGGTGAACTTTTCCATTTCAACCTCAACACGAGCCTCCAGTTCCTTCTCTGTCATTACACCACTCTCAATTAATGATCTCTTAGCTGGTGCTTCAAGATATTTAGAAAGAGATTCTGGCACACTAGTGATATTAGTTAAACCGCGTTTTTTAGCCTCAATTACCCAAGCTCCTGAGTATCCATCACCGTTAAAACGAATTGGTTCTGATTCAATAATTAATTTTTTAAGAACCTGGAAAATTGCTTCATCCTTTTTGATGCCTTCGTTGATTAATCGATCAACAGCAGCTTTAAAATCTTTCAACTGAACTGCCATTGCAGCATTCAAAGCTGTCATAGCCGCTGCATTGTTTGCAGAAGAACCAACAGCACGGAACTCAAAACGATTACCTGTAAATGCAAATGGAGATGTACGGTTACGATCGGTATTGTCCAAAATAATTTCAGGAATACGACCAATACCTAATTTCAATGCTGTTTTTTCATCCGGAGTCATTTTCTTCTCTCCAACTTCCTCAACAATTTTCTTCAACATCTTAGATACCTCATCACCCAAGAATACTGAAACAATTGATGGAGGTGCTTCATTAGCTCCCAATCTGTGACTATTAGATGCAGTAAGAATTGAAGCACGAAGAAGATCCTGATTCTTATATACTGCCATTAATGTATTCACAACAAAAGTAAGGAACTGCATGTTTCCTTTAGGATTCTTACCTGGAGCCATTAAAACAACACCTGTATCAGTACTCAACGACCAGTTGTTGTGCTTACCTGATCCATTAACCCCTGCATAAGGTTTTTCGTGGAACAACACACGAAACTGGTGATTACGAGCAACTCTTTTCATTACATCCATCACCAACTGGTTATGATCATTAGCCAAGTTAGCCTCTTCAAAAATCGGAGCCAACTCAAACTGAGAAGGAGCAACCTCATTGTGACGAGTTTTCACTGGAACTCCTAATTTGTGGCATTCTACCTCCAAATCCATCATGAATTTTGACACACGTTCTGGAATAGAACCGAAATAGTGATCATCCAACTGCTGATCTTTAGATGAAGAGTGCCCCATTAATGTACGCCCAGTTAAAGTAAGGTCCGGACGAGCTTGATACAATGCCTCATCAATTAGAAAGTATTCCTGTTCCCAACCTAAGTTAGCATTAACTTTGGTTACATTTTTATCAAAATATTGACAAACATCTACTGCAGCTTCATCAACTGCAGCCAACGCTTTCAATAATGGAGTTTTATAGTCAAGGGCTTCACCTGTATAAGAGATAAAGATAGTTGGGATACAAAGAGTAGTCCCAATAATAAAAGCTGGTGAAGAAACATCCCAAGCTGTATAGCCACGTGCTTCAAAAGTCTGACGAATACCTCCTGAAGGGAATGAAGATGCATCAGGTTCTTGTTGAGCCAATAACTCTCCAGAAAAATTTTCAATCATGTTACCACCATCACCATAGTCTATAAAGCCATCGTGTTTCTCTGCAGTACCATCAGTTAAAGGTTGGAACCAGTGAGTATAGTGAGTAGCACCTTTTTCAATCGCCCAGGATTTCATTCCCAAAGCAATACCATCCGACATTTTTCTGTCAATCGAACCTCCTTTTTGGTTCGCAGCCATAACTGCCTTAAAAGCATCTTTTGACAGATACTTTCTCATGGATTCTACATTAAAAACTAAGTCTCCATAGTAATCAGTCACCTTATTAGAAGGCAACGACACCGATTTTGGCTGTCTCGACAGCAATTCATTCAACGCTTGAAATCTAATGGTGGCCATAAAATTAAAAATTTTAGTTAATAGTTAACGTTATCTGCAATATCAAAGGGGTACTTAGAAAAAATAGTTGTTTTTTTTTACCAAACACCCCCTCATCTACATAGTGCAAAAATGAAGAAAAAAAATAAACTTTGCAATACCACCTATAAATTAGAAAGGGTATATCACAAAAAAAATCGATAAAACATCAGGAAAACCCTATATTTTTATCGATTGCGCAAATATTTTCATCTTTTTACAGATAAAGTGTAATTTTTATCAAGTCTTAGGAAGTTTTTGTGAATTTTTCTCTATTACTTCCTTTACATCCTTTCTTGAACTAATTAATTCATAAAATTCTTCAATGTATTCAATTAACTTATTTCTGTTATTTGCCTTTAAATAATCACAATTATTAATGACTTCAAGAAAAGAAGGTTTTAATTCTTTAAAGTTAGTAAAAGCTTGTGCCAAATCTTCAGGACTCCATCTCATCCCTTTATACAAGCGTTTGTATTTAGCATCTGGTTCTATTTTAGGTGAAAGTGTATAATAGGAATGATTGATTATACCAGACCAATCAAAGTCAAATGGAACGACAACAGGAATACTGTGCTCACTAACCGACATTACATCTATATTATGCAATCGGCCAACATCCCAATCAGCATTGCCTATCATTAATTGAAACAAGGAAAGCATTACCATATTTTCTCGTAATATTTCGTATTGCTTCACATTCTTGTAGTTTAAAATGTGTTTTCCATTTCTCAATGCAACATCTTCCTTATCTTCAATAAAAAAACCAAATTTTGTTATCGTATCTGAAGAGTTTACATCTATAAATGAAACTTGAGACAGTCGAACACGATAGCTGTGATTCGAGATAAGATTATACATCTTATAAATCAGATATTCTTCAATGGTGTGCTGCTCATAATCGTCGACAAAAGACTGACAATGACTTACATATTTTAATTTTGATTGCCCTTCAAACTCTGTTCCCATTGCTTCCTTTACAGGAATTTTAAAACGTAAAGGTGGAAAATTACAATTTTGCTTTCTACGACGAAAGTTTCCCCTGGTTTTAACTTTCACCGTAATTAAATCTGTCTTTTCATTCTCTGAAAACACCTTTAATTCACTTTTATGGTACTTTCTATTCTCTGAAATATCATTAATTAACAATGCCAAATCTGTTTTTAATTCAATCTTTAAAAGGTCTTCATTTTTAAACAATGGCAAATTTAGCAAACTGTCCCGATCCTTTGCTGTTATTGGATTTGCATTAAGAATGTTCCCTGTACAAACTAATAATATTAATAACAAAACAAGATTTCGTCCTGTTCTTATTCTACCCCCATTCTCCATTTTATAGCAACATTTATTCAATACTTTCTTTCTTCCCATCTATAAATACGCGATAGTAATTATCATTTTCAATCAGTAATACCTGTGGTTTTATTTCATCATATCCCATTGGAACATTCATAGCAACTAACCGGCCTTCTTTTAAAAATCTAATTGTTTCCACTTCGGTATGACCAAAGAATATCCTTTTTACGCTATAATAATTTAATACTCTATCCAATTCTTCGTCTGTAATTATCGAATAATTGCGCGTTTTCATTAAATATCCCCTATACCATAGTGGGTTCCCGGGAAAATAAACTTCTTTCATCAATTCAGCCTTCGATTTACCATGGTCAGGCTTCAAACTCATTCGAATCTCTTCATTAATTTGAGTCAAAGACATATCTTTTTCAATCATTTCAGGTGAAATTCCTCCATGAACAAAAAGAAGATCATTAATTTTTACAGTCGAATTAAGCGATCTTAACCATTTTCCCAATTCTGTATCTTCCTTAAAAAAACGTGGATAATTTATCATTAAACGTTTACTCATTTTTTTATACTTCGGAGCTATATATCGAGAATCATCCATCAATACCATAATTTCGTGATTTCCTAACAAGAAATGCAATCTACCTTTGTTTGCTTTTGCTTGACGCTGCAATTTCTTAATTAAATAAAGGCTTTCCGTAACCTTATCCCCTCTATCAAAAATATCACCAATGAAAACCACATGTCCATCTCCCCATATCCAATTTAACTCTTCATCAATAACTTTTGCTCCCTTTAACAGTCTAATTAAAATATCGTACTCTCCATGAACATCACCAACTACCAATATTTTTTTTACATTTTTAAATTCGGTCTTCTGTACAGGATAATCTCCTCTTCTAAGCCAATACCTATTTTTATCAGCTTTAAGTCCTTTTACCTGAACAGAATCTGACTTTATTTTTATTCTTTTCTCTCTTATACTAATACTATTATCTTCATGCAAATGATCCACATACCACATTCTAACCTCTTTCGAATCGATCCAAGAAAAATGAGGCCCATCATAATAATCAGGTAAATTTATGTCATCAATGTTACCCCTAAAAACTTTATCGTATTTAGAAAATGCACCAGAACTTAAATTCTTTTTTTTGTGCACTAAGTGGAAACAAAACACAACTACACAATAAAAGCAATAAGAATTTTACATATTGATATGAATTCATAAGACCTAACTTTTTATATCAAACCGAATACCATTTCCTACAGTTTGCTTTAAATCAAAAACTAAACCGGAATTTTTATTGGAAATCGTACATCTATAATGTTCGAAAGTAAAACACAAGCTGCCCGTTATCGAACGGGCAATGAACTTGCATGAAGTTAGTAAAAATTATTCAGAGCTAGTTATACAAAAAACAGGAGCCCTTTCGAACTCCTGTTTCACTACTACTACAATGTACCTGATTTAGTATCCAGGATTTTGCTCTATCAAACCTCCACTATTATCAACCTCGCTTTGAGGAAGAGGGAAGTATAAATGTTTTGGTAAAGTTAAATTTGTTGCTTTATAAACAGGATTTCCCGAATCGGAAACAGTATATGTTCCATCTCCATTACGAGTTAATGAAGCTTTCACTTTATAACCATCAATTTTCAACTCTTGTTCTATGCGACCAGTTCTAACCAAATCGTGGAATCTGTGACCTTCACCACATAACTCAACACGTCTTTCATGATAAATTGCGTCTAATAAATCAGCTCCGGATGCAGTAACATTAGGTAAAACTGCTACATTCCCTTGTCTGGCTCTTTCACGTACCTTATTCAAATATGTTCTAGCATTACCTTCTGCATCTGTATGATAACATGCTTCGGCATACAATAGGTAAATATCCGACAAACGAATAATTCTTTCATTAATAGGCGAATTTCTAAAGTTACCAAGTGCTTTATAAGCTTCTTTAGACAAATAATGCTTGTAATTGCTAAAACCTGTAAGGTCTTCTGCAACAACACCTGGTGTTTCTCCCTCCAACACCCATTGATCAGCATACTGTAATGAGTTAATCAAAGATGCATCACGTCTTGGATCTCCATCTTCAAAAGCAAGATATAAATCATAAGTTGCTTGATAACGACCATAAGGATCTGCTCCACCTAACCATGGCATATTTAAGAATGTGGTAAAGTTCCCATTGTTTGTAAATGCACCATCATCTTTTGGAGAGTCGTAAAATTGCACTTCAAAAATTGACTCTTCATTATTCTCTTCTGCTTCAGTAAACAAATCGTGGTAATTACCAGTAAACAAATCATATTCCCCCAAAGAAAACAACTTTTCAGCATATGACTTAGCTTCTGCCCATTTCTCTTCATTGTAAAAATCCTGAGTCGAATATCCAGAGCTTGCCTGAGAAACACATACTTTTACCAACATTGCAAGTGCAGCGCCTTTAGTCGCTCTTCCCAAATCATTTGATTCAAAGTATGTAGACTTTAATGGCAATACTTCAGCTGCATCTTTTAAATCTGTTTCTATTTGATTATAGATTTCTTTAGCTGAAGATCTTGTTTTATTTAATTCGTCTCCCAATAACGGAGTTGTAACAAGAGGTACACCTCCAAAATTTTTAACCAAATCATAATAGTAATAAGCTCTCATAAATTTGGCTTCTGCTATCACTCTTTTTTGCAAGTCCTTATCCTCAACACCAGCAATATCTTTACCTTCAACATTAGCTAAAAGTTGATTTGCTATCAATATTCCACGATAATTATATCTGTAATTATATGTGAACAAGAAAGCTGTTGCATCATAGGTATATTCTCTCATCTTCAGATCTTCTCTATCAACAGCATCATCCGTAGTTGAGTTACCAAAAGTAGTGCGTCCCCAATTGTAATGGTATTCCCACAAAGGAGCATAGCACGCATTTACAGCTTTAATCAACTCTGCATCATTAGAGTAAAAACTTCCAGCTGTTTGTTCCCCGATTTTTACCGTATCAAGAAACTCTTCATCACAGGCCGTCATTGAAAAGATGACAAGTCCTGCTATTAATATATTTCTTAAATTTTTCATTTTCATCAATAATTAGAAAGTTAGATTTGCACCAATTGAGAAAATCCTTGCTTGTGGGTAAGTACCATAATCAATTCCTTGACTAAGTGTTCCACCTCCAATTTCAGGATCCAAGCCAGAGTAATCGGTAATAGTAAATACATTTTGTCCTGAGAAGTATACTCTTACATTTTCTAACCATGGTGTTACATCTCTAAATGTATAGCCTACCTGAATATTTTTCAGTCTCAAATAAGATCCATCTTCAATATAAAAATCAGAAGCTCTTAGGTTTCTTTCAACGGTAGAAGCATTTAATCCAAACATTGTATTTGAACCATTCTGAGGAGTCCAGTGGTTTTTATAATCTTCTGCCAATGCAAATCTTTTTATATCAGCATAGTTATAATACTTGAATCCATTAAAGATTTCATTGCCTGTAACTCCCTGGAAGAACATACTCAAATCCCAATTCTTATAGTTTACATCGATATTTACACCATAAAATAAATCTGGATTTGGATCACCAATTTGAACACGGTCATCACCATTGATTACACCATCAGGAGCTTCAAGAACACCATCATTATCTTTATCAGTCCATTGATCTTTAAATCTAAAATCACCAGCACCAATTGGCTCTGAAGACTGAGCGCTAGAAGCAACTTCTGCATCTGATTGGAATACGCCATCTACTTCATATCCATAGAACGCACCAATTGGATATCCTTCGGCAGTTCTTGTTACACTTCCAACAAGACTAACACTACCAGCCCAAATAGGAGCTCCACCACCCAAACTTGTTACTTCATTATCAACATGCGAGGCATTTACATTAACTGTAAACTTAAGATCGTTTCCTATTTTTCCATGATAGCCAAGGTTCAACTCAAAACCTTTATTTTCAACAGTACCTGCATTTACATAAGGGCTTCCATCGTAACCTGCATATTCAGGTATCGGCACTCGAACTAACATATCCTTAGTTTCTTTCTTAAAGTAATCCGCAGAGAAAGTAATCTTATCATTCAAAAAGGCAAGATCAAGACCAAAGTTGGTTGATTCTACAGTTTCCCACTGAATTTTAGAATTTGCCATTTTTACAGGAGCTGCTCCAGCATATTCTTTTCCTGTCAGATAATCCTTTCCTCCGAATACATAACTATACTCAACTCTTGAATCACCCGTTTGAACAGTTGAAGCAAATGAATAAGGATCAATTTTAGCATTACCTACGCGTCCCCATCCTGCACGAACTTTTATTCTATTCACTATATCTTCAGGAATAAAGTCCATAAATTTCTCACTTCTTAATTTCCACCCCAAAGACATTGATGGGAAATTTCCGAAACGCTTATCAGGACCAAATACAGAAGATCCATCTCGTCTAAACGAAGCTGTTAAATAGTATTTATCAGCATAATCGTAATTTACACGAGCAAGGTACGAGTACATTGTAGTTTCTTGTCCAGAATTCCATGCACCTGTACTTTCAATATCTGTAGACGCATTTATATATTGCAATTCTTCATTGTCATTAGGGATATTATTCCTAGATGCACTAATGTAATCTGATTCATTTTTTTCTGCAGTAAAACCTCCTAGCACATTAAAGCTATGATCATCTACGTCAACTGTATAAGTAATGGTATTCTCAGTAAGATAGCCATTAAAATCAGATGTTCCTCTGGTAATCTTATTTACAGAATTGATTTCTTGTCCATAGTCAAATGCAGGTAAATAAGTTTTACTTTTCGATCTTGAAATATTTAAACTTACTGCTGATTTAATGAATAAATTCTTAATGGGCTCAAATTGCAAATATGAGTTTGCAAGTATCAAAAGTGCTTTATTTTCTCTAACATCTCTGTTTAATTGAGCAACTGGGTTTCCCAAATCAGAATAAGGTGTTGATGCATACTCACCCGATTCTTGATAAACTGGTGTTAAAGGATCATTTCTTTGAGCCAAAGTAAGAATCCCATTTATTGCATTACCAGTAACCTGATGATTGGTTGTGTGTGAAAGAGAAACATTAACTCCAGCCTTCCATTTAGGACTTAAAGTATAATTGTTATTTAAGCGTGCATTGATTCTTTCGTATTTAGAATTTAATACAATCCCTTCATTTTGAAAGTATCCAGCACTAAACAAATTATTATTATTGGCATCTCCTTTAGAAATCGTTGCATTCGCTTTATAAATTTTCCCCACTCGAGTAACTTCATCAAACCAATCGGTAGTATGGTTTACATTGTCCGAAGGAGATTTTAATTCTAGAGGGTGATAGGCATTTGAACCCGTAAAATTCGCCGCATTTATCTGCGCTGTATTATAAGTCTCCAACCAATCTTTAGAGTTCATAAGATCTGGTTCGTTCCAAGCTTTTTGGATACCTGACATTAATTCTACTTGAACTTTAACGTCTTCAGAATTACCTGTTTTTGTTGTAATTAACACAACCCCATTCGCACCTCTCGAACCATAAATTGCTGTTGCAGATGCATCCTTCAAAACCTCAAGACTTTTAAAGTCACTTGGATTCAAATGTGAAATATTATCCAATAATATTCCATCTACAACATATAATGGCGATGAGTTATTCACCGTTCCAGTACCACGTACTCTTACCGATAAACCAGCTCCTGGTTCTCCTGATGTTTGAGTTACCATTACACCAGCTGCTCTACCCTGCAACAGAGCTGCTGCATTTGACACTGGTTGATCTTCCAATGCTTTTGCATTTACACTTGCAACAGAACCTGTAATGTCACTCTTTTTCTGAACACCATAACCAACAACTACAACTTCGTCCATTGCAAAATTATCAGTTTCTAGTGCTACATTAATTTCAGTTTGAGTACCAACAGCTACCTCAAACGTTTTCATTCCGATATACGAAAATACCAAAATCGCATCGGTATTAACCTTGATTTGATAGTTACCATCAAAATCAGTTGTTGTTCCGTTGGTTGTACCTTTTTCTACAACCGAAACACCTGGGATTGTTAGCCCATCTTCTGCACCGGTTACTATACCTTTAACCAACACATCCTGTGCCCAGGATACCTGCCAGCCAAGAAGCATAATTAACGCTAAGCATGCAATTTTTCTCATAGTGTTAAATTTAGATTAGCAAAATTATCTTAATTACATTTAAATTATTCCTATTCCAGAACGATTAGGAAGTATCACCTTACCATTCTGAACCGTTACTCCTTTATATGGGTCATTCGAAATCAAAAGATTTCCATCTAAATCAGCCCAATCAACCATTGGTGAAAGTTGGGCTGCTGCACTCACTCCACACGAAGTTTCAGTCATACAACCAATCATCACTTTCATATCTAAGGCTCTGGCAACATTAAGCATTTTGTGTGCTTCCCGTAAACCTGTACATTTCATCAACTTGATATTGATTCCCGAATAGGCTCCTTTTAATTTTGGAACATCAACCAAACGTTGAACTCCCTCATCTGCAATTGTTGGAAGTGGACTATGCTGTGTTAACCAAGCCATAGTATCCAAATCATACTTATCCATTGGTTGTTCCACAAAAACAACTCCTTGTTCCTTCAACCAATGAATCTTATCCAAAGCTTCATGCTTGTCCTTCCATCCTTGATTTACATCTACACACAAAGGAACGTCAGTAACTTTTCTAATGGTATTGATCATTTCCTCATCTGTTCCACGACCAATTTTTACCTTAAGTATTTTATATGGTGCTGCTTCCCTAACCTTCTCTGTTACAACTTCCGGTTTATCAATTCCAATCGTAAATGTAGTTACAGGTGTATCTTCCTGATTGTAACCCCAGATTTGAAACCAAGGTTTGTCTATGATCTTTCCAACCAAATCATGTAAAGCAATATCTACCGATGCTTTTGCTGCACAATTTCCTTTTGCAACACCATCTACGTAAGATAAAATCTCGTTTAAACGAAATGGATCGGTAAACTGATCAAGCTTTAGACTACTTAAAAATTTTGTAGCCGTTTCATGAGATTCACCCAAATAGGGAGGCATTGAAGCTTCACCATAACCAACAAATCCACCCCATTCGATCTTCACCAACATTACTGGTGTTGTAGTTCTGGAAAATGAAGCAATGGTAAAAACATGTTTTAATTGTAAATCGTATGGTTCGAAACTCAACTTTAAACCCGAACCTTTATAATTTGATTCCGCTCCTTCTTTCCCACTATTACATGCACTAAATAAAGGAAGCAAACATGCTCCTCCTGCAAGTAACCCACCACTTCCTATAAATTTTCTTCTATCTAATTTCATTTCTCTTTCAATCTTAATACCAAGGATGTTCTGAAACTTTTACAATTCCTTCTTCACCTATTCTATTTAGAACCCTACGGCCACCCAACCATGAAACCGTTCGGTAATTGCTATAATTTTCTGCTTCAGGATCAAAACTGTTTATTTTTACTCTACCCGAAGAGTGAATAAACTCTCCATCCTTAATATACATCCCCACATGAGTGACTTTTTGTGTATTATTTTCAGTTGCCTTTCTACCAAAAAACACCAAATCTCCTTCTGCTAAATTTTCAAACCCTTGTTCCGGAGATATGGTGTCTCCATGAAGAAACTGCAATGAAGCATCACGAGCCAATATTATTCCGTTCATGAAATACACGGATTTAACAAAGCCACTACAATCAACACCTTTAGAGGATGTTCCTCCCCACAAATAGGGTCTCCCCATAAATTCTTTGGCTAATTGAGTAAGCATTGACGGCTCTTTGATTTCTTTTGATTTCCATAAATCAAAATCGATACAATCTGTCTTATTTAATCTTATCTCTCTTTTATCTGGTAGGCTTAGCAACAAATAATTTGAATCTTCGCTCAGAACTTCCAATATTGATCCTGCCACAATATCTGTTATTGTTTCCTTGCCTTGTTCATCTTTAGCTACCTGAAAATGTGGCTGAAAAATCACTCTTCTAGCATTTCTCCAATCCGTCATTTCTTCCTTGGTTCGTAGATCCAATGCAGCTTCATCCACCCAAGCAATATATTTATCCGGCGTTTGAATTTGATACCATGAATTCTCTTTATTTAAAACCTTGACTGGAGTTCCCATGATAGCTTGCGAAACAAGCTCTGCCGAATGCTTTGGGTGAGACCTAAGATTTACAACACTTAAATTTATCAATCCCCAAATCTTATTTCCCATTTTATCCTCTGGAAGTAAAACCAAACTATCTACCAAATGAACTTTTAATCCTTCCAAAGATGAAAACAACGCTAACTTAGCTTCCGGCAAAGATGTTTCTCCACTAACCACCAGACTACCATTGCTACTCATAGAAAAATTTGTAGTATAAATTGCTTCTCTACTATCTGGCGCAAAACTTTTACCAATTTCCTGTGATAACTTATTTGCTTTATTAATAGCATCATCCGTACTACTGCAAGCAAACAACATCAAAATCATCAGTATATAATAAGTATATTTCATGTCTTAATTTCAATCAATTGGTATTACATGTTACATGATTCCAAATTTAAAAATGATCAGTTAATTTATTGGCTAACATGCACATGTTTAAAAACACATATTTGTAATACAAGTAAACATCTTTTAAAAGATTCTACCAATATCGCCTTCTAATTATAAAGTATAACATTGCTCCTTTCACTCTCATAATGCCCTCTATTTACAGCACAAACAAAGTATTCACATGTAGTTTGTCCTTTTTGCAATCTTATCTGAGGTAAACTTGTAATACAAAATACTTTTTCTGTTTTTCCTGATTTCTGATAAACCACATAGTATTTTGCATCATCAGATTTCGTCCACTCCAACATTTCTCCATTTAGCCTTATCTTTGGGCCTTTCGGAATTTCTCCATCATACAAAGCGTTTTGCAGGTTTAATACCGGAGAACCATACACCTCATTTGTTAATGCCTCATTTATCCCTAACTTGTTTTCCACAAAGTTTTTTGCAGAGAAAAACATACTCCCATCAACATTTTTAAGTTTTCGATTCAATTTAATCTGACGAACAATTTCATCTGTGCTGTGCCATGATTTGATCCTTGATTCTGAATTTAATCTGTAAACTCCTTGACCTATATAACATGGCTTTCCATATGAATTTTTATTCCACCACTTTGCAATCACCCTATAGTTCGCCACCTTTTTACCAATGTGCCAATAAATTTGGGGTGCTACATAATCGATCCAATCATTCTTCAGCCATAACAAAACATCAGCATACAAATCGTCGTAGTTGGTTTGGCCAGCTTGAGTTCTTGATCCCGACTTGTCAACACTTTTATTTCTCCAAACTCCAAATGGAGAAATACCAAAAGGCATCCAAGGCTTTATCGATTTAATGGTGTCGTTAATTTGTTTAATCACAAGATTCACATTCTCTCTTCTCCATTCATCAATTCGATCTGGATAAAATTTCCCTCCATGCATTACAAAACTTTCCGAATCAGGAAATGCTTCACCCTGTATTTTATATGGATAGAAATAATCGTCGAAATGAACGGCATCTATATCATATCGGCGAACCACGTCACCTACAATTTTCGATACGTAATCTCTGGTTTCCGGCAATCCAGGGTTAAAATATTTGTGCTTTCCATAAGTCAGAAACAATTCTGGTCGAGTATTGGTAATGTGGTTTGGATCTGTTTTGGCATCCTTATAAAGAAACACGGCTCTGTATGGATTCATCCATGCATGCAATTCCATAACTCTTTTATGACACTCTTCAATTGCAAACTGCAAAGGGTCATACAATGGATCCGGAGCTTTACCTTGATCACCAGTTAGCCATTGTGACCATGGTTCGTATGGCGAATTGTAAAAAGCATCAGTAGCTGGTCGAACCTGGAATATTACCGTATTCATCCCATTTTTCTTGTGTTGATCCAAATGAGCAATTAATTCCTTTTTCTGTTCTTCTACACTTAAGCCAGGTTTCGATGGCCAATCAATATTATCTACTGTGGCAATCCATACCGCTCTCATTTCTCTTTTGGGAGATTTGTTCTTGGCAAATACTCCCAAACTTATAGAGACAAGTAATGCAATTGTTATAACTTTCTTCATACTATTCGTAACTAACTTTCATTTTGTAAGACCAGTCGCTGAAATACAGGTTACCTCCATTCCATTCCAATTCTCCTCTCTGAAAATCGATAGGTTCGCTCCTTGGCCAATTTTTCTTTGGATAAAATTCTCTAGAGAAATCATCATTCACAATTAATCGATAGGCATCGATTCCTGTTTTGTAGAAATGGCGCACATGGTTGTCTTCACTTTTCTGCATCTCGAATGATTGATCGAGCGGTACCCAACCAATTCCTTCGTAGTACACTTCGCACCAATCATGAAGATTCACCAATTCAGGATGTAACATGAAGCCCGATTGCCACTTGACAGGAATTCCTCGATAGCGAGCCATACTCATAAACAGTAAGGTTTGCATCCCACAATCTCCATGCTTATTATTCAAAACGTAGCCTGGAATATGCGGCATGATTCCATACTCTAATGCACTTGCCCATGGAATATTAATATCGATCCAATTGTATAGCAAATCCACCTGCTTTAATGGATCAGTTTCATCACCACAAATCTCGTCTGCCAACTTTTTAATTCTGTCTGTAAATACAATTTGAGGAGCTCGCTCCTTCGTATTCTCAATATAGATTTTGGAAGTTTTATCGTACTCTTTCAATTTCATTTTTTCAGGAAAGAATACCTGTGCATAAGATGTAGTTTTAAACTTTACATTGAATATAGTTTCTTTGCCAGCTTCTGCTATTTTTTCACAGCAAATACTTCTTTGTGGCAAAGAATCTGGAGCAATCATGTAATACTCCGAATTAATAGAAATGAATTCTACATTTTGCTGTCTTTCATGATTTTCTTTTGGATATGGCATCCAACATCGAATGGTTTCACCAGCAGGCACAGCATCTGCTTTTAACTTTATAGTGTAATCGAATACATTATTAACTGGGTTTATTAACTCTCCTTCACCATTTGTTTTTTTAACCAGTTCAGTGGTATAATCCAAACAATAGGCATTCAAAGGATCAATACACTTCCCTTTGAGCTTTTCTTTTCTGGCTTTGGCAAATTCATTTACTCTAAAAAGATTTGAAACACCATTCTTAAAATACTTTTTCTGACCATTAATTAGCCTAAACTCTAAAGATTTATCTGCTTCCCATTTGGGCATATAAAGAGTCGTTGAATCTCCAAAATATTCACTCAAGCGATCAATCATATCTGCCTCGGTTAAAGAGAACTCTCTTTCGATTCGGCTCATCATATCCAATTGATGCAAAAATTCTCTTCTCTGTGTTTCTGTGAGAAATTTGTCTTCTAACTTATCATTGATAAGGTTAGAAGCAACGCTATAGTCACCTCTTTCAATTAAAAGACTTAACTTGCCATTTTGCTGATCCTTTGAATCACAAGAGAAACAAAATAGCACAATAACAATAATTAAATAGTGGGTTATGGGTTTTGTCATCCAAGCATTCCATTAATATGTCATACATGTTACAAAAGTAAAAATTTTATTAGTTTTGCAATGAAAAAATGTAAAAAACAACATTCTAAATTGTTAAAACCGTTAAAGACACTATGAAACTGAACAACAAAAAGATGCGAATACAAAACACATCTCTACGAGGACTTGTAATGTTAATGATGATTTTCGGAATATTCCAAGAGCAATTAAGTGCCCAAAGAGTAGAAACTGGGATAGATGTACTACAAAAATCCAATTTTAAAATTCTGACTGGAAAAAAGGTTGGGATCATCACAAATCCTACTGGAGTGAATAAAAATATTGTTTCAACCATCGATTTACTTCATGAGGCTACAAATGTTGAGGTAAAAGCTCTATACAGTCCTGAACACGGAATTAGAGGAGATCATGCTGCAGGTGCCAAAGTTGGAACCTATACCGATGAAAAAACCGGCCTAACCGTGTATTCTCTTTATGGCAAAAACAAAAAGCCAAATGCTGAAATGCTAAAAGGATTGGATGCCTTGGTTTACGATATCCAAGACATTGGAGTAAGATCATACACCTATATTAGTACAATGGGATTGGCAATGGAAGCCTGCCAAGAAAATGACATCGAGCTAATAGTATTAGATCGTCCTAACCCAATTGGTGGTTTAAAAGTTGAAGGCGGTTTGGTTGAACCTGACTATATTTCCTTTGTAGGTCAATTTCCTATTCCTTACGTATATGGTCTAACCTGTGGAGAACTTGCTAATTATTTAAATGAAGAAGGCTTATTGAAGGATGGCAAAAAATGTAAGCTAACTGTTATAAAAATGGATGGATGGAAACGAGATATGATTTTTGCTGAAACAGGTCTGCCATGGGTCCCAACATCACCACACATCCCAAATTCCAATACTGCAATTTACTATGCAATTTCAGGAATTTTAGGAGAACTTTACACAGTATCAATTGGAGTTGGATACACACAACCTTTTGAACTATTTGCTGCCAAATGGATCAATGCCGACAAATTAGCATCTAATTTAAATGAACTATCTCTACCTGGAGTAATATTCCGTCCAGTACATTACAAACCATACTATTCAGTTAGCAAGGGAGAAATGATTCATGGCGTACAGCTACATTTTACCGATGTGACAAAAGCACCACTTTCTTTAATTCAATTCTACGTTCTACAAGAACTACACAAATTAAATCCAGACAAAAATGTGTTTGAGATGTGTGATGAAGCTCGCCTAAACATGTTTGATAAAGTATGCGGAGACAAGAAAATCAGAGATGAATTCTCGAAAAACTTCCTTGTGAAAGACATTGAGGATCTATGGAATATTCCTGCAGAAGATTTTAAAGAAAAATCGAAAAAATATTGGTTGTACTAATGCATTTATATGGTCGCTAAAAAGCGACCATTTTTTTTTACACTTCCGCAAAAACTTGCGCACCGTTGTGCAAAAAAATGCGCAAACTTCCGCAACTTTTTGCGAAAGGTACATTTTAATAAGAGGGAAATTTGCTTTTGGTTTTGCAAACAGTTTGCAGATACAATTTCGTGCTTTGGTTCACTTCAACATTAAGCTTTAAACGAACTTCTCATTAACTATAAGCAAAAAAGAAAGCTTCGGAATTCCGAAGCTTTCTTTTTATATCTTAATAAAAATACGTTTTCGATACAGGTACAACACAATCAGCCAGTACACTATGATATGAGAAAGTGCAAAAAATAAAGATCCATTTAATGGTCCTGCCCAGGATACAAATGCATTTTGATACAGCCAAGCATATCCCGTTATCGATTTTCCGCCAGTATCAGAGAAATGAACCAAATAAATTATCACTTTTACCCAAACAACAGATAACACAAAGATAAACAGTGGATTCATTCCGAAAACCAGAAATGGATGAGCCCATTTCTTATAATCCAGTATATCGATAAAGAAAATCATTACAGCCATTACCAATTGAGCCAATCCTGCTGTATACAGCACATAAGAACTTGACCAGATTGGTTTGTTAATAGGAAATCCAATATTCCAAATCAAACCTGCAATCACTCCCAATGCACCAAAGATTAGTAATCTAGGAACAATCATTTTTCTCTCTGAAGAAGAAATTAAACTACCCGTAAGATATCCCAATACAACAGTTACAATTGCAGGAAGTGTACTAAACAATCCTTCCGGGTCGAAAGGAAGACCAAATCCTTTATACAAATGACTTTCACCTAAAATTGCAGCATCAAAAGCCATTGTTGGATTTCCTTCCAGACTATAAGGATGATTACCTCCAAGGAAATAAACCAATCCCCAATAAGCAAAAAGCATTGCGCCTGAAACAATCAGCAATCTGGTTTTACTTAGAGCAAGACACAACAAACTTCCCAAGCCATAGGCAAGCGCAATGCGTTGCAGAACTCCCATTATTCTTAAATTCTCTAACTTTAAATGATAAAAAGGGAATGCATTTAGTAACAATCCGATTCCAAAAATGATTACTGTTCTTTTCAGAATCTTTTTCCCTGCATCGGCATTTAGTTTATGATTAAATTTTCCGAATGCAAAGAACATTGCCACACCTACTGCGAACAGGAAAAAAGGAAATACCAAATCTGTTGGTGTGCAACCATGCCACTTAGAGTGTAAGAGTGGTGCATACACGTGACTCCAACTACCTGGAGTGTTTACTGTAATCATTGCAGCAATGGTTAATCCCCGAAAGGCATCCAAAGCATTAATCTTTGTGATTTTTCCATAATATTAAATTAAATCTTCAGATTGCAAGCAGTTTTTCCAAACCCGGTATCCTGCATCATTCAAATGAAGTCCGTCGTAAGTGTATTCTTTCATCAACTCATTGGAATAAGTAGAAAAAGAAGAATATAAATCGACAAATGTGATATTTTCTTCTTCGCACAGACTTTTCAACAACTTGTTAATATCTCTGATTTTTTCCGAATCGAATGCATCTGCAGAAAACAAATGAAAGTTTACAGGTAAGACAGACTGCACAACCATCTTAATATTGGCAGCTTTTCGAACTTGTTCAATCAATTTCGAATAGTTCTCAATAATTAATGTTGTTTCGATACCATCTCCCAAATCATTAATGCCCATCATCACAAATAAAACATCAGGTTTCTCATCCAGCACTCCAGGCAGACGCAATAAAATCTCATTAGATTTCTCACCAGGAACACCATGATTATAAACGTCATGATTGGGAAAGAAATCATCCCATCTTCCAGCACATGTAAGACTATCTCCAAGAAATGTGATTTTCATGATCTTAATATTAGTTTCTTTTTAAACGATGACATATAGACAAAAAAGAGCGTTAACAATCTGACTATTGTTTAACGCTCTTTCTATTTAATTTCTATTTTTCTTAATCCCAAATTGAGGGTCAATCTTAATCAATTTCACCATAATGAAACTTGGAATGGTACAAATAATTACCCAAATAAAGAAATGTTGATAACCTATCATTTCCTGAATCCATCCAGAAACCATTCCTGGCACCATCATTCCAAATGCCATAAATGCTGTACAAAATGCAAAGTGAGCAGTTTTGTGTTTTCCTTCAGACACATAAATTTGATACAACATGTAAGCAGTGAATCCAAATCCGTAACCAAACTGTTCTACTGCAACCGAAGCACAAACCAGAACAAATGATTCAGGCAATGCATAAGACAGGTACACATATACTAAATTTGGAAGGTTAATGGCAATTACCATTGGCCACAACCAATATTTCAAGCCTTTTCTCGAAGCTGCATATCCTCCAAGAATTCCTCCTATGGTTAAGAACAAAACGCCAATGGTTCCATATACAATCCCAACATCACTGGTTGATAATCCTAAACCTCCAACTTCTCTTCCATCTAATAAGAAAGGTGAAGCCATTTTTACCAATTGTGATTCACCCAATCGATAGGTTAACAATACTCCCAAAATCACCCAAATGTCTTTTTTCACAAAGAAACCAACTATCGTTTCTCCAAACTCTTGTATCACATCAGAAAAGCTTTTCACATCTTTATCTTCATCTTCCTTTGGATATGGTAATGCGAATTTGTGATAGAATGTGAACAATAGAAACAAGACTGCCAAAATCACAAAAATCATGGACCATGCCATGGGAATATCTTCTCCCTTTCCGAATAGATCTGTTGTTTCAAAAATCCCGGCAAGGAAAACCAATGCACCTTGTCCAACAATCATAGCCAATCGATAAAAAGTACTTCGTATACCTATAAAATAAGCCTGTTGACTATCATCGATCCCATACATGTAAAAACCATCAGCAGCAATATCGTGAGTAGCTGAACTAAATGCCAACAACCAGAAAAATGCCAGTGTAGATTGAAAAAACAATGATGTTGGAACGGTAAAGGCTACTCCAGCCAATCCTGCTCCAATAAACAATTGCATGGTCACAATCCACCAACGCTTGCTTTTCAGAATATCAACCAATGGACTCCAAAATGGTTTGATTACCCATGGCAAATACAACCATGATGTGTACAAAGCAATATCGGTATTCGAAATTCCCAATCGTTTGTACATGATTACAGCAACTGTCATCACTACCACATATGGAAGTCCCTCAGCAAAATACAAGGATGGAATCCATGCCCAAGGCGAGCGAGTTTTTGATTTTGTTTTAGACATTATTTATAATTTTTCAATCTGACTAATAACTTTCAATTTTATATTCTCCCTTTTAGGGGAGATCCCGACAGGGAGAGGGGTGCTTTTAATATCTTATCCTCCTTCACCCTTTAGTCTGTCGACAGTTTCCCTTTTAGGGAAACATTCATCTAGAAACCTAGATTCAAATTTTGATCCTATCTCTTAGAAAGGGCGCCAATATGTTTCTTTTACCTCACCTTAAATCCCTCTCCTAAAGGCGAGGGATTTTTGATGTTTAGTTTTGGTGCTCTCACTTCAAGTGAGGGTATCAATATTTTTTATTTGAGATTCTCACTTAGAGTGAGAATCTCAAATAAGCAATTAATATCTTTTCTCTAATTCGGCCCCTCTAAAATAGTGAAGCAAAATTTCATCGTGTTTATATCCTTTTGTACCCATTACAGCAGCACCAATCTGACAAAGTCCTACACCATGTCCCCAGCCTGCTCCAATCAATACAAATTTCGAAGGTACTTCATTAACTACATCTAGCTTGTCTACCACAAATTCTGAACTGTAAAGATGCGATTCTGAAAGCACTTTGCGGATTTCCAATTCTTTTCCGATAGTTAATGTACGCTTGCTACCCACAATTTTTAAGGTGATTAATCTACCTGATTCTCCACGTTCGCCTGGAATCAAATCTAAAATCTGACCAAATTCTTTTCCTGTTTTTCTTTCAATCAGTTCAGCAATTTCCTCTTGGGTATATTCAACTTTCCAGCGGTAGAAATCCATGGTTTCCTGATCGTAATCATTCAGTACCTGAGATAAAATTTCCTTATCGGTAGTATTACAGAATGCTTCTGGTGAAGTACGAATAAATTTATCTGCAGCTTCCTCCTTGGTCAAATCCATATCATATCCCTTTGGAGCTTGAGGATTATCGATTACAGCCTGCAGGTATTTGTGGTTTTCAGGTTCCCAAACATTCTCAAAGGTTTCTGCTACACCTCCACAACATTTTGAGAATCGTGCATCACAAATTTTTCCTTCACTGGTCAATACAAGACCACGCGTTTCATTAATTGCATCCACCACCAATGGAGTCGATTGCTTTGTCATTCCCTGGTAACGCTGACAATGGTCGTCCGCACAAACATCAAAGTTTACATGGTCTTCTCTGTCATACCAACGAACAAAAGAGTCTTCTGTTTCTACAATACTCTGATATTGAGTGTCCGAATTCTGTAACTCTTCTCCCTTTATAACCTGAGCCATTAGCCATGAACGGGAAATAACCGCATGCGCCTTTAACAGCTCAAAACTACTGGTCGCACTCATCTCTGAAGAAATCACACTTACCAAATAATCCTCAAGTGATAACACATTGATTGCAGTTAGTTTTTCATCCTCACAAATAAAATGCAAACTTCCTTTGAATCTCTGATCTTCCTTACGCTCCCAGTGAAATTTAATTCCGATGGTAACTCCAAACAAATCAAAGTTACTTGCATCATACTCTTTAGGATTGAAAATTAATTCTTCCTCAATGATTCCATCGAAAGAGATTTTGCCATCAATATATTTTGCCTGTTGTTTTCCAGTGTATTCTTTTCCATTTTGCTGTAGTACGTAGGCTCCATTCAATTGAAAGGAAATTTCCTTTTCGTACATGATTCCAACTCGTAATTGTGGTTCCATAATGTTTAGGTGTTAAACTTGCTACTCTCACTCTAAGTAAGGGTACCAATATGTTCTTATAACCTCACCCTAAGTTCCTCTCCTCGGGGAGAGGAACTTTTGAGGCATCTTTGTTTTTAGTTCAATTTTTTCTCGTATCTCCAAAATATTCTTTCTACAACAGCACCGGTATGATGCGAATAGAAATCAATTGGGCCAACCCAAGGAATGATTGCTGTTTTATACCCTAAGTTTTTCAAATCTTCCAAACAATGATACAATAATACTCTTCCCATTCCTTTTCCTCTTAAATCGGGATGTGTACCCATTGGACCAAACCAAGGCAAGCCTTTATTATTTGCTGAATGCGCCGAAAAAGCACGAATCTTACCATTTAGCTTTGCGATATGAATACCGATTGGTTCAGTTTTGTAAGCCATTTCCAATTCATATTGCCACAACTTCCATTCTTCTTCAACAAAATCCATTAGCTCTTGCTTGTCTTCTGGTGTAGCTCGACAAACTTCAATTTTATCCGCCTTTAGAGCTTCTATCTTTTTGAGATCATTCCAATCTCTATTATCCAGATCTACCAAAAGATTTGAGGTATCCATGAATCTATGGAATCCCATTCGGATGGCGAAACAAAGAGCTGGCGTATATTTTGGATCGATACCCGGCATGAAATAATTCATTGGCACATCGCCCAAACGCATTACCCCCACTTTTCTCTGTTTCAGTTCAGATTCCAATAACTCATACATCGATCTTGCAATTCGATTTCTTCTGTATGCATTATCTACAGCCATCATTTTTACATAGCCATAGTTCACTCCTCGAATATCCATTCGACAAGTTCCCATCAGGAATCCAACAATTTTATCCTGATCGCATGCAATCCAAACTAATTCTTGCTCATAAAACGGATCCTCGTAGATTTTCTCCTTTAGCAAATCCTCACTAATCACATCCAGATGATAGCTTTCCTGACACAATGGTAATACCTGTTCAAAATCGGAATCCTGATATTGGCGAATGGTGTAATTCATAGTTTTCTTTAATAACTCGCCCTGTATCCTTCTACTAAAGGCGAGGGACTTTAGGGTAGATTGTTTTTAAAGTTTGGTATTCCGACTCAAAGTCGGATTACCAATATTCTCTTATTACTGAGAGCCTCACGTGGAGTGATCCCCTCAGATTATTAACTCTGACTAAGCTTTTATTTTTTCGCAAAGCAATGAGAAAACATCCTCATCAACACAAACCTGATTGAAAATATCTTCTATATCCTCAGCCGTAATTTTCTCAAAGTCCTCTCTTCTTGGAGTAATAAAAACACCTCCAAAATCAACAGATGCAGGACTAATCAATATCTGATCATCCCCTTCTGCAAAATATTGAGTTGGGCGATGTAATTTTCTTGGGAACAAATGCATGATGTATTTTCCATCAACATATGAACAAATCACATTCAACATTGGCTCTTTTTCTTCTGCTTGCATTGATGCAAATGCATTGTAAAATTTACTTACAACAGCTATCAATTCTTCAACACTAGTAGTCTCAACACTAATCATCTTTCTTAAATAATGATTGAATGCACGAACTTCTATCTCTTCTGATTTCACAAGCAAATCAGCCTTATCTTTTAATGCAAAATACTCTTCCTCAACTGGCATAAAGCCTTTGTTTCCTCCCTGGAAATGCATGTGATCTGGTGCCGAAGCTCCACATTTAGGTCCGTTGTAGAATAGTGTATACCCTTGCATATCCTTCACCAAAGACAACATTCCTTCCAGATTATCCATGAAGGATTGATCTACATGATCAACTTTTGGAATAGTAAAATGCTGAGGAATAATTGGGAATGGATTCACCAAAACAACATACTCTTTGCCTTGAGCAATTCCTCCCTGTTCTGCCGGTAATTTATCCAAACACAAGAAACAAGCACGATTTTCAATACTCTTCTTGTCAACTTTAGCTGCAGAAGACCGAATTCTTTCCGGATTAAATTGAACTTTCATTTTAAATCCATCAAAACCAAATTCTTTTTCCTCTACTTTTTCCAATCCTTTAAAATTCCCATTGGCAAGAGGCCAATCTCTAACTTGTTGATTTAAAAAATCACTTAGTATTTCAACTGAAGATTTCTCTTTCAGTAGATCTTCAATCTTATCTATGCTGTGTACATCCATTTCTCTGAACAAACTATTATTTATTGTACTCTGGCAACCATTATTCCCGATTGCAATTTATTTTCCTTTAACATATCGGCTAATGGAATATCTGAGATCACAACTTCTTTTGCCAAGCTGGATGCATGCATTAAGTGCAATCTATCATTTACATGAATAGCAATGCCAACATGCGAAATATCCAAGCCCTTTATTTTTGTAGTTATGGCAATTAAATCTCCGTTATGAATCTTATCCTCCACATTCTGAACACTATCCTCTGGGATATAGAACAAATCTCGCCCATTGATTGCATTTTCCGTATTTTGAATCGATACAATCAATGAAGAGTCTGCTTTTAGTGCCGAATATGAATCAACATGATTACTCATGAAATTGATTTCTTTCTTGTATTCTACTCCACCAATTTCTGAAGTAACATTCTTTACAATCCCTTTCTGCTCATTCTCATAAATCCAATCAGAAAAGTAGTGTAATCGGGAGGTATAATCCTTAATTTCTCCTTTTCGATAACGCAGTTCTTTTAGCTTTTTCAGAAAATCATTTTCGGAAAATTTATTTTGCTTAGAAATTGATGAAAGCACAACTACATTTTCAAGATAAGTGGAGCAATCCAGCTCTCTTAAGTTTACCACCAATTTTTCATCACCATCAGCTTCCAGAGTTCCCCCAACATAAGGAGTTTGCAAAAACAATTTTCCTACCTCCAGTATTCGATCGGCATTTTCGAGCTGAGAAAAGGAATTTTCTCTTGCCAAATCCTTGATCGAATTAAAAATCGACTGATCAAGAGTATCTGTAAACTGAACTACTTTACTGTCTTCATTTTGCTGAACAGCTTTTCCTTTGCAAGCCACAAGGGCAAATAAAAGGATTAACAATTGCAAACTCAATAATTTCATAAGTCTAACTTTTGCGGATAAATATTCCGAAATTCAATCTGCTTATAAGGAACCAGGAGAATACTCCCCTGATTCCCAGCCAAGCATACATTTTTTTATTTCGCCAATAGTTTTCTGGCTTTTAGTTCAATTGTACGAACTCTATCTTTATAGGTATTGTGTGCGTTCATTTTCTCGATATCCAATGATGCATCTGAGTTATCTTCCCAACGACGACATAGGTAAATCGGATTATAAATTCTACCAATTTGATAGTTACGAGAGATTGCCAAACCAAGTGCATAATCTTCACCATAGTTCACATTTGGAATTGGATTTTTACGAAGAACTGGAGTGTAGAAAGCACGCGGTGCACCCAAGCCGTTAATACGAAGTGCATTATTTCTGCCATTCTCAGGAGTCCATTCTCTGTGATCAATAATTCCCGGAGGAATTTCTTCCAACTTGAAGTTCACCATTTGGTAGGTTCCAACAACCATTGCACAATTTTCTCTGTAAAATGCATCCACAACCTGCTGTACTGTTGTTTCATCAGCATACAAATCATCACTATCTAACTGAATGGCAAACTTACCACAAGCCTCATGATTTACTGCCTCGTTCCAACATCCTCCAATTCCCAGGTCTTTTCTCTCTGGGATAATATGTATCAATCTCTCATCTTGTTCTGCATATTTCGCAATAATTTCTGTTGTTCCATCTGTTGAGTAGTTATCAACAATAATCAAGTTGAAATCAACATTTGCCTTTTGAGAAAGAACTGATTTGATTGCATCTTCAATTGTTTTAACACGATCGCGAACCGGAATTACAACAGAAGCCTCTACTTTAAAGTCTCCTTCATCAAAAGCTACATCCTTAAATTTAGGCTCCAAATAAGCACCAATTCTCTTCAAATGCTCAGTACATGCTTCTTCCATTTCAACTTGTACAGCACGGTTTTTAGGATCAACGTAGTCGAATATCTTTTCTCCTGATTTTCTAGTATCCATCTCTTCCTCTGTGTACAACACTTCTGGAATTCTCATGAATTCAGAACGAGCAGCAACAGCCAAACGCAATGCATACAAACCTGCATGTTCATATTTAGCATCCACATCTTCTACTGCATACTTAAACATTTTGGCATCATAAAAAAGAACTGAACCAAAGTTGAAATCATCTCTCAAGCTACCTTCCTGATAATCGATAACGGGTAGATTTTCTACTTTACCTTCTTTAATTGCACGATGATTTGAATACACCAAACCGCTATTGGTATCAGTTGCTACTTGATAAAAACGCTCAATAGCCAATTGTCCCAATGTCAATGCACTGGTTTTAGTATAAAGCAAAATATATTCTGAATCTGATTTCTCAGCAATTAGCTGAATGGTTTTTCCATTTGTCAAGGCATCACAATTCAAAACTTCCGCACCTTCAACTTCTTCAGCATTGTTTCCAACAATGAAAATATTAGATACCAATTCTGATTTTCTTAACTCACTTACAGTAATTGTTGTTTCTTCTTTTGTTCCAAAAGGCAGAAAACATGTAATTTTTGCGCTCATTCTTTTATAATTAGGCTTTTGTTATTTTCTTATTTATTAAAAAATCGAAAAATCTTCTTCATCAAATCATTACGATCTTCCTTTGTTTTAAGTGTTTCAAAAGGGAAACCCAAAATGATTGACTGATAGTCTCCATCGTAAACAACACCAGCACTTTTGGTATTGTTTGTATATCGTAGAAACACTTTTGCATTCTTACCCAAAGGCTCTATGGCATCCGGAGCTTCTACTTTGTATATCTGTTCATTCAATCCTGTTTCGAATTGATAATTTCCTGTAAAATTTGCTTTTACTTCATTGGGATGAGATATGGCACCAGATTTACTTGCATAATTGGTTCTGAACAAGAAATGCAGTTCCTTTTCCGTAAAATCTTTGATCAATGTATCGCCACATTCTACAACATCCGTCCCCAAGTATGCTCCCGAAAGAATCAGTTTTGCATCTTTTAATTGAATGTATTTTCTGATTGCCTTCACCATATCCGGAGTATAAATCGTAAAATCCTTATTCTCTTTTCCGTATAATCTTTTGGTGGTTTTTTCTTCTCCAAAAATGAGATCCAACGCCTTGTAATCTGAAGCTTCCCAGTTTCCATTTTCAAAAGACTCATCACTCATGGATACAAAGCCATATCCGGCAGATTTAATAGCTTCGCCATGTACATAAGGGTAATCAAAACTATTCCCAGCAATGATCTTTTCTTCCTGATCAGCATAACTTGAACCATGTCCCGAAGCATCATCATCTAACCATGGTGATTTTCTATCGAAATCGTACTGATCACCTACATAGGCAATGTTTCTTTTATAAGCAACTCCTTCATCCATAGCACTGTTGAAACCAGCATATTTACCATCATCAAACCCTTGTGGCGAAGCGATTCTGTCGAAACCATTTACAATCAAAACAGGCTTTTCACCATTTTTAGATTTGCGATAAGATAAAATCTCGGATGGAAAACTTTCACCACCCTCGTTCAAAGCTGTTATCTTAAAACTGTAGATATTTTCTGAACCTAAATTTTTAACTAGCAATTCCTCTTTTTCAACCAGTACACCATTGTCAAATCCACCATCATTCAATCTGGTGTAAACCTTATATTTTTTTGCCACTGCACTTTCTTCCAACGGATCGGCAACAGCTTTCCAGCTCAGTCTGATTCCATTTTCGTTTTCATCAATTCTAAAATGATCAACAGGCAAAGGTTGTACTACATATTTTTTTCCTTCCTGCGAAGCCAAAAATCTCAACACTCCCTTATAATATGCACGGCTAATGTGAAATTTAAATTTCGGATCCATTCCCTGGTACATATCAGCAAAGTTGTGGTGCGAAAGCATTTCCGACAACATGGTAGGAACCTTAGGTCGATAAGCTTCTGAATATTGCTTGTTCCACATTCCTCTTCTTGTCCATTTTGGCTCGAACAATTTTCTGATATCTTCAACCACCTGAGTTTGCACAATGTCTGTTAAATCTCTACTAGCCCATTTCGACTGTCCATTTACAAATTTATCCGTATTATCACGAGTAGTATTATAGATTGCTAAAGTCCCAATAATGGAATCATTCGGTGTAAACCCAGCATCGGTATGAAAGCCCAAAGCCATATCAACAGGAATTCCAAGACCTTTTGCATTTACATGCTTCGTTGGTCCATTAGGTGCACCAATTAAATAGTCTACCCATTCACCACGACTCATATAATCATCCTTGTAATCGGTCTTCCCACTTTCTCGCTTTTGAAACTTTGCTGCATCCTTTCCTCTGTTGCTATAATCTGCTTTATAATTCTTGTTGATACTATAAACAATTGAATCTGGCATACCAGCATATTGCAGATAATAACGGGCAGCTTCGTGGTATCTCGGACGATTACTAGTATATCTTTGCCACTTGGCTGAATCCATTGCAAAGCCTAGATCGTTTCTTTCCTGAACCAATTCATTCAATTCGTCTACCTTACCTCTGGCAATATTTCCCATTCCTCCCCCAAAACGAACAGCATCAGCAGAAACCCAGTTTCCTTCTTCCTTACTTTCATTGGTAAGTACTACTTTAGCGCTTTCCGGATTTTTTCCCTGGTCAAACAAGAAAGTTCCCAGATAAATCCAGGTATTACCCCCCATACTCTGATTCACAAGAAAATCTGTTTTGCCTCCGGCATGATAAACTGAATAATGAGCATCACTTACATTATCATCATCAAATGAATAAGATACGTAAACAGCATATTCTCCTTTTTCAGGAATATATGGAGTGTATTCCACTCTTGCAGTCTCAGATGAAAAGGCCTCAGTTTGCAAACTACTTCCCATTTCGAATGGATTTTCACCTTCAGCATAAAACGGATACTTGTTGGTAAAACCAGGTTGAGAATTGGTTTCCCAATTTCCGGATTCTTTATAATCCGACAGAATCGAGCACCAGTCAGCATCCACAATTACTTCATGGGTTTGAACATCACGTTCTCTTGGAAACAAAACGTTTGCACCAGCATTTTCCAACATAGGTGCTATATAAGGAACCACAAACTCCATGGTCCACATATCTTCAACGGTAGTATACACTCTGGCTCTTTGCCACTCCCAACGATCCAAAGTATTCTCGTAATACCATCCATGTGAATGCCATAAGGCAATATGCTTATTTTCTAATCCATTTGAATAGATATCATTACCAAGTTTTCGAACCAAAGGCTTCACATGATCACTTTCAACAGACAAACGATCTTTTGCCAAGGGAAATAATTCATCTCTGTAGTAATTAGGAACCAATTCCTCTATTTCCATTCCCATACTTTCGATACGAACATCGTATTTCTTGAACTTACGACCAAGAATTTCCTTTAACTCATCATGATATTGCTTTACCGTATTGGGTCTGAAAGGAATATAGGAAAAAGTAGAATTCACATATACTGTAATTTCTTTTTTACCAGAATTCACGTGTAAACTGTCCAGCTTAAAACGATATACAAACTCATCCGAAGCCTGTTTTAAAAATTCTAAGGCAGCCTTCTCAGCTTTCTTATTCAAACGATCGGATTTCTCAGCCGCCTGAACCGAAAAACCAATCAGTAAAAAAGTAAATAGTATAAGGATATTCGACTTTGTAAGTCTGTTTGATATAGAACTCATATTCCTAAAATTCAATGCAATATTATCAATCTATGTATGATTGGGCAGAACTTCTCCTGCCCAATAAAATGTAATGATAAATCTAAACAATAAACCTGACAAAAGCTTCGATTGCTTCATATTCTGCCAAGCCTAATTTATTAAACAAATTGGCCGTTGCTCGGTTTCTGGCTTCCGATCTTTGCCAAAACAATCTTGAATCGTTACCCATATATGGAGCACTTTCCATCTGCGATTGATGACGCAAAATTGCATTTCGCTTGTGTTGCAATTCTTCCGGACTAATCGGCACTGCCATTTGAATTTCATCCAAATCCCACTCTTGCCAAGCTCCTCGATATAGCCATACATAGCAATTATCCATCCACTCTTCATCTTTTACAATCTGAAGTGCCTGGTAAATTCCTTCCCAACAAACCCTGTGAGTTCCATGTGGATCAGACCAATCTCCTGCCGCAAAAATCTGATGTGGTTTAACCTTTCTCAGCAAATTCACAATAATTCGAACATCTTCTTTTCCCAAAGGATTTTTCTTCACCTTACCTGTTTCATAAAAAGGCATATCAAGGAAGTGAAGATTTTTAGAACGAAGACCAACAAAACGACAAGCAGCTTTTGCTTCACCTCTTCGAATCAAAGATTTCATTCTGCGAACTTCAACAGTATCCATCTCGCCCGGAGATTTATTCTCCAATAAAAACTTGCGAATATCTTCAATCACACTTGGCAAATTGCTTCATTGGTATCATGCGTTTGTGCAAAACTTTTCACAAATGATAAGTATCGAATTGCCTCATCATCAGCCACCGCAATATTACCCGATGTTTGATAAGCAACATGTACTTCATGACTTTGATCAACCAATCTCTTAAGGGTTCCCCCCATTGAAATTACATCGTCATCAGGATGCGGACTAAACACCAATACTTTCTTTTGTCCTGGCTCAGCTCTTTCCGGACGATTCGAGTCGTCAGCATTTGGCTTACCTCCAGGCCAGCCAGTAATCGTATGCTGTAAATCGTTAAAAACTTTAATATTTACTTCATAAGCCGATCCATACCAAGCAAGAAGTTCACTTAATCCATTATCATTATAATCTCTATTGGTCAACTTTAAAACTGGTTTTTCCAATTTATTACAAAGCCAAACCACAGCTTTACGAATCCAATAACGATCCCATTCTACACTCCCTACCAACCATGGCTGTTTCACTCTTGTTAGTTCATTAGCTGCAGGCACATCTAGCACAAATTGCACATCATTATGACGTTGCAAATAACTAGCAGGAACAGAATCACTCTGGCCTTCCTCTAATGCTTTTTTTACAATAGGAGCTTTACCTTCTCCCCAAGCCATCAGAATCACACGCTTTGCTTTAAATATGGTACCAACTCCCATAGTAATTGCAGCTTTAGGCACCTTATTTAATCCGTTAAAATCTTTTGCAGCATCACGTCTGGTTAAAGCATCAAGCATAATTAAACGAGTCTTGGAATCCAATTGTGAACCTGGCTCATTAAAACCAATATGTCCTGTTCTACCAATCCCTAATATTTGCATATCAAGTCCTCCAAAAGAATCAATCTTTGCTTCGTATTCAGAACAGTAATTAAAAATTCCTTCTTTGCTCACTTCCCCATCAGGAACATTGATTTGCTCCCGAGGGATATCTATATGATTGAAAAGAACATCATCCATATAATAATTATAGCTCTGTGCGCTCTTATTATTCATTGGATAATATTCATCAAGATTAAATGTAATTACATTTTTAAACGACAAACCTTCCTCTTTGTGCATACGCACTAATTCAGCATATACTCCTAATGGTGTTGCTCCAGTAGCTAAACCAAGAACACAAGAATCATTATTCTCTGCCTTTGCCTTAATTAAATTTGCGATTTCATGAGCTACCCATTTTGCACCCTTTTCCGCCGTAGCAAAAATATCAGCAGGCATTTTCTCATATCTTGTTTTTACCGTTTTATCGAACTCATCCGATGGCTGGTAATACAACTTAGCTTCATCCAGCTCTCCTCTAAATTGTAGTATTTGATTTTCCATATTGCTAACTCCTGATTTAAATTACTTTCGCATCAAAAATAGAACAGAAATTCAAAAAATCCAAAATTGGTATTACATGTTATATAATACTTTTTCAATGGAATTTATTTTTCTATATTTGTATCATGAAAATGAAGTTCCTTTTAATACAGGGTTTTCATAGTAATCAATTCCTGAAAAGGATTACAAAAGCTGTCTCAAACTCTTCATTAATTTGTAATTTTATTTTTCTGCAACACTCATCATACATGTTATAAAAATAAAAACGGATATGATTTTAATTGCCGAAAGCGGATCAACAAAAACAGACTGGGTTCTTTTAAAAGAGGACAAAATTCAAAAGCAACAACAGACTTTGGGAATAAATCCTTTTCACCAAGACATCAGTTCGATTATTGATAATATCAAATCACTTGAAAATTTTCATTCAGTTGAGCAAATCTTTTTTTATGGTGCTGGTTGTGCGACTGACGAAACAAAACAAAAGGTGAAAGATGCATTGTTGGAAGTATTTCCTTCTGCATCTTGCGAAATTCATAGCGATGTACTTGCCGCTGCAAGATCGGTATGTGGAAGAGAAAAAGGAATTGCGTGCATTATAGGTACAGGATCAAATTCATGCTTATATGATGGTAAGGACATCACTCACAATGTTCATCCTTTAGGATATATTCTGGGAGATGAAGGAAGTGGTGCAGTGCTGGGAAAAAGACTTATTGCAGACATATTAAAAGGTGTAGCTCCTGAAGACATTACTACTTCTTTTTATAAAAAACATGACCTGGAATATGCTTATATCATTAATAAGGTTTACAGAGAAGAAGCACCAAGTCGATTTTTGGCACAGTTTACAGTTTTCCTTTCTGAGAATATTGAACATCCATATGTATCAAACCTGCTTCAGGAAGAGTTTACTAAGTTCTTTGAACGAAACATCAAACAATATGATGGCCATTCAAGCCTTCCAATTCATTTTATTGGTAGCATCGCATACTATTTTAAGAAGGAATTAAATAAAGTGGCCGAAAAATTAAACTTAGAGACTGGAAAAATCATCAAAAGTCCGCTTGAAGGATTGATTGAATTCCATATTGCAGAATAAAATTTAAATCATGAATAACACACCAAATAAGAAAACCAACAACAAAATAACAGAAGCACCTTCAAACTTTTCCAACCTGGAGAAAATGTCGGTAAGTGAATTATTGTATGGAATTAATCAGGAAGATGGACAAATACACCTAGCTGTTAACAAAGCCATTCCTGCAATAGAAAAATTTGTAAGTCTATTGATTGACAGAATCAAATCAGGCGGACGATTATTTTACCTTGGTGCGGGAACAAGTGGTAGACTTGGTGTTCTTGATGCTTCTGAACTGCCTCCAACATTTGGTGTACCTGCTAATATTGTGATTGGTTTAATTGCTGGAGGAGAAAAAGCATTAAGAAGCGCCGTTGAGTCTGCAGAAGATGATCCTGAAAAAGCATGGCAAGAACTGCAAGATTACGATATCAATGAAAATGATTCAGTTTTAGGGATTGCAGCATCTGGAACAACTCCATATGTTATTGGTGGTGTTAAGAAGGCTAAAGAAAATGGATTACTTACTGCTTGCATTACTTGTAATCCTGATTCTCCAGTATCAAAAGAAGCTGAAATTGTTATTGAAGCCGTTGTAGGTCCAGAATTCGTAACAGGAAGCACAAGACTGAAAGCCGGAACTGCTCAAAAAATGATCCTGAACATGATCACAACTAGTCTAATGATTAAACTAGGAAGAGTAAAAGGAAACAAAATGGTAAACATGCAACTGACCAATAAAAAGTTAGTTGAAAGAGGGACCTTAATGATTATGGAAGAATTAAAACTTGATAAAGAAACCTCCAAAAGTTTATTACTTGAACATGGTTCTGTAAAGAAAGCAATTGAAGCTTATAAGAAATCTTAAATAAGTACCACACACATAAATACGAAAAGCGGAGTCTGAAAAATTATTTTCAAACTCCGCTTTTCATTTACCCAAACTTCGAGAGTTACTTCAAATATTGAGTATATATTTCTAAGGTACGATCAATTTGTCCAGCCATTTCTTTATAAGCTCGCTCTCCATCCTTATCTCGAATGGCCTCAAAAATTGCACGATGTGCTTTTATAGTAAAATCCTTTTCGCCGTCAACATTGGCATAAATGAGATTACGCATTCTTGGTAGTAATGAATAGATAGGTTCCATCGAAATAATCATCACCTTATTACCTGTTGCTTTGGCTACATTTAAGTGAAACTTATTGATGATGTCAGCCTCCAATTGCGTATTATCAGGATCACAATCGGCAAGATCTGCAATATTTCTATTTAATACAGCTAAATCTTCATCCGTTCTATTCGTAGCTGCAATTCTTGCAATTTCAGGTTCAAAAACTCTACGAACTTCAATAATCTGAGAAATCAAACCGCTATCAAAACTTAGGTCGTAATATAGATTCAAAGATTCAATTGCATCTTCAATCTTCAGTTCACTAACGAACATTCCACTACCCTTCTTGATTTGAATTAATCCTCTTGCACTTAATCGACGTAATGCCTCACGCAAAGCCGTTCTACTAACTGCAAACATTTCGCAAAGTTCACGTTCCGAAGGCAACTTTGTTCCGACAAGTAATTTTTTTTGTCGAATTGCTTCCTCAATTCGACGCTCAATTTTTTGACTGAGAGTTTGCGCCGTACCTATTTTTCCAAAAATTTCGTCCATGTATGTCAATTTACTTCGACTTGTATGATCTCTGATAA
Source organism: Marinifilum fragile JCM 15579 (assembly GCF_001310955.1). Lineage (GTDB taxonomy): Bacteria > Bacteroidota > Bacteroidia > Bacteroidales > Marinifilaceae > Marinifilum > Marinifilum fragile. The sequence goes on along the minus strand of NZ_BAZX01000019.1, from coordinate 42,871 downwards.
TCCCTGCCTATCTTCATGTTTAATTTACGATAAATTGAGAATCAAATCACACAAAAGATCTTACTACTAATTTAGCTATAAATATGACTAAATCCAATATTATCAATACATATCGAATCCTTCAATTCATTTACATAGGAAATATAATAATTATATTCTAAATATTCTGACGAATGTCGCATACTTTATAGCAGAATGCAAAGTTATCATACCAAAATGTGAATTCCAATAAAAAAGGGTATTTCTAATTGAAATACCCTTAATTTATAGTCATTTAACGAACTATTTTTTTAATAATTCAGCGTAATGCTTGTAGAACAAAGGAATTGTATTGATTCCATTAAAGAATTGCTCCAATGGATAGTTTTCATTTGGCGAGTGAATTGCATCACTTTCCAAACCGAATCCCATCAACACTGATTTAATACCCAAAATCTCTTCGAAAGAAGAAATGATTGGAATAGATCCTCCTGAACGTACAGGAACAGGACGCTTTCCATAAACCTCAGTGTAAGCTTTTTCAGCTGCAATATACGCTGGGAAATCTATTGGACAAACATATCCTTGACCACCATGCAATGGAGTAACTTCCACTTTAACACAATCAGGAGCAATTGCTTCGAAATGCTCTTTGAAAAGAACAGAAATCTTTTCCCAGTTTTGGTTTGGAACCAAACGAGTAGAAATCTTTGCATGAGCTTTTGAAGGAAGTACAGTTTTTGCACCTTCTCCAATGTAACCACCCCAAATACCACAAACATCAAATGATGGACGGATACCTGTGTGCTCCGATGGAGTATATCCTTTTTCACCTGCTAAAGCTTTCACATCAATTGCTTTTTTGTACTCTTCCACATTGAATGGAGCTTCAGCCATCATAGCTCTTTCTTCTTTTGATACTTCGATTACATCATCATAGAATCCAGGAATGGTAATATGACCATTCTCATCAACCATTTGAGTAATCATTTTTGCCAATACGTTGATTGGATTTGCTACAGCACCACCAAACAATCCTGAGTGAAGATCACGGTTAGGACCTGTAACTTCAACTTCCCAGTACATTAAGCCACGAAGACCTGTTGTAATAGATGGTATATCCGGAGCAATCATTCCAGTATCAGAAACCAAAATTACGTCAGCTTGTAACATTTCCTTGTGATCTTCACAGAACTTAGGAAGGTTTGGAGAACCTACTTCCTCTTCACCTTCAATCATGAACTTCACGTTACATGGAAGACAGTCGTTCTTAATCATGTATTCGAAAGCTTTCGCATGCATGAAAGCCTGTCCTTTATCATCATCAGCACCACGAGCCCAAATTTTACCATCTTTAATTACTGGCTCAAATGGATCAGTATTCCAAAGATCGATTGGATCAACTGGCATCACATCCATATGACCGTAAACCATTACAGTTGGTAAACTAGGATCGATAATTTTTTCACCATAAGTAACTGGGTTACCTTCTGTTTCAAAAATTTCAGCTTTATCAGCACCTGCATCTAAAATTAGTTGCTTCCAGTATTCTGCAGCTTTGTACATGTCTGGCTTATGAGCCTCAATCGAACTAATAGAAGGAATTCGAATTAATCCGAATAATTCCTCAAGGAATCGTTCCTTATTCTCTTCGATATATGATTTAATATTTTCCATACTTAAGTGTGTTTATTGGATTTAAATATTTTCGAAAGGTAAATATACAATAGATCACGAGAATACAAATATGTTCTTGCAGGATTTATAGCAAATTAAGTCATCTGTCTTTTTATAACGTGACTCGTATTTTTAAATATTTTAGTCCCCGGATCTCTTATAAAAACTTTAAATTGTTTTTATTTTTAATATATATCAAGATATATGTTATACTGGCAGAATGTCAAATATCCGAATGAGGTTTTATTAGATATTTTAATCTAATAAAACAGCCTGTTAGAAATACTACTCCTTGTAAAACAAAAAACAGCAACCAAACTGGTCACTGTTTCTTTAAAATATTATAGTGATATATTCTATTATCGCATTTTCATGATTTCGCCAATATTCTCAGCTGCATATTCCAATTCGTTATACCAATCTTCGCCATATTTACGAATCAATGGTTCTTTTAAAAATTTATACACTGGAGTTCCATTTTTAAACCCAAGCTCTCTAGCTGGTTTACAGATATCCCATTTGTTGTAATTCACAGCGTCAAACTCCGCATACTTATCAATTCGTATAGGATATAACTGACAGGAAATCGGTTTGCGATACGAAATCTTTCCATCAAAAAAGGCTTTTTCGATCCCGCACATGGCATTGCCATTCTCAAAAATTGTATAGACACATTCCTTGCCATCGATTATAGGAGTTACCAAATCACCATCGCTATCAATAACTGTTGTTCCTTGCTTTTCGATTTCTTCTATTCCTCTTTCGGTAAGATATTCTTTAATATCAGGATAGATATCTTCAATGATTTGTTTTTCTTTCTCATCCAACGGAGCTCCCGAATCTCCTTCAACACAACAAGCTCCACAACATTTTGAAATGTCGCAAATGAACTTCTTCTCAATCACATCAAGACTAACTATGGCTTTTCCTATCTGTAACACTATTTCCCTATTTAAATTGTATCAGTTATACGAATAAAAAAATCCGCACTATCGTGCAAAGATAGTACGGAATGTTTTATATACGGTTACAATCTTTTATTTTATCAAAGATTTTCCAGTCATATCCTCTGGCTTCTCAATGCCCATAATATCCAACAAAGTTGGTGCAACATCAGCCAAAATACCATTCTCCAATTCTTTTGGATTTTCAGTTACCCAAATACAAGGAACCGGATTTAATGAGTGAGCTGTATTTGGAGAACCATCAGCATTTACTGCAAAATCAGCATTGCCATGATCAGCAATAATGATTACATCGTATCCGTTTGCTTTTGCAGCTTCAACAACTTGTTCTACACACTTGTCTACAGCCTGAACAGCTTTTGAAATCGCTTCATACACACCTGTGTGTCCAACCATATCGCCATTAGCGAAATTCAAACAAACAAAATCTGCCGATTGAGCATTCAACTCAGCGGTAATTTTATCTGCAACTTCAGGAGCTGACATTTCTGGTTGAAGATCGTAAGTAGCCACTTTTGGAGATGCAACCAATAAACGGCTTTCACCTTCGAACTCATCTTCACGACCGCCTGAGAAGAAGAATGTTACGTGAGCATACTTTTCAGTTTCAGCAATACGAATTTGCTTCTTACCAGCTGCTGACACAACTTCACCCATTGTGTTCTGAACGTTCTCCTTATCGTAGATTACATTCACACCTTTAAAGTTAGCATTGTAACAAGTCATTGTGTACCACTCCACATTCATGGTATGCATTCCGAATTCCTGCTTGTCTTCCTGAGTGAATACAGTTGTCATTTGACGCAAACGGTCGGTACGGAAGTTAAAACAAATCACTACATCGCCTTCTTCGATTTTAGCCAAAGGAGCACCAGCTTCATCAACCACCACAACTGGTTTGATAAACTCATCGGTTACACCTTCTGCATATGATTCCTCGATAGCAGCAACAACATCTGTAGTAGCTTTACCTTCACCTTTAGTGTAAAGATTGTAGGCCAACTTCACACGATCCCAGTTACTATCGCGATCCATACCATAGTAGCGACCAATTAAAGAAGCAAATTTTGCTGTTCCTTTGCTTGTAATATCATTTACGAAAGTCTTAACGAAATCCAATCCTGATTTAGGGTCAGTATCACGTCCATCCGTTAAACCATGTACGAATACATCTTCCACTCCAAATGCTTTTACAGCATCACAAAGAGCCAAAGCGTGCTTACTTAAAGAATGAACTCCACCATCACCAATCAAACCGATTAAATGAACTTTCTTTCCATTTTCTTTAGCGTGAGTAAATGCTTTAACAACTTGCTCGTTATCCTTTAGAGTATCTTGCTCAACAGCCATATTGATTTTTACCAAATCCTGGTAAACAACACGTCCTGCTCCAATATTTAAGTGACCTACTTCTGAGTTACCCATCTGTCCTTCAGGTAACCCAACAAATCTGCCTGCAGCTTGCAATTGCGAATTTGGATATTTTTCCAATAAGCTATCCATATAAGGAGTTGCAACTGAAGAAATCACATCTGCATTCGATTTGTCCCCGATCCCCCATCCGTCAAGGATCATCAATAAAGCTTTTTTGCTATCTGCCATTTTAAAGTATTTTATATCTTAAATTCTGTTTTACTTGATCTTAGTCATGCAAAAATATCTTATTAATTCTAATAAAAAAAGCACTTAGACAATTGAGAGTCTTTATTTTAGATCGAAAACGTTTGTAATTTGAAAATTGTTCAAAGACGAACAGAATAAGTATCAGAAATTGAGAAAAAACACGAATAGGGAAGTCTTCTTCTCAATAAAATACAAAAAGCCGATCAAATGATCGGCTTTCGTGGTACCACCTGGAATCGAACCAGGGACACATGGATTTTCAGTCCATTGCTCTACCAACTGAGCTATGGTACCCTTTGTTTTTGGTGCTACAAAAGTAAGCAAAAATCCTTTTCTACAAAATAATTTATGATGCACACTTACGAAAAATGCAAATACATTTCTGAAAATACTTCAAAATCAATTTTTTCGTCGCAATTTAGATTAATTTCAAATATTTATTTTTTATGCAATACGTATTCTTATGGCTCGTTTAAATAATAGGTATAGTTTTTGTTATTTTTATATCCGTTCATTAATCACTAAATCTCCAAATCGATGACTGAAAATAGATTATTCAAATCATTTAAGTTTTTCCTTTCTCTTTTTATCTTCTCTTCATTTATTATTGCCTGCAGCGATGATGACAATAATAACTATGAAAGAGAAACCAAAACCATTTACGAAACTATCGACAAAACAATGAGTGAATGGTATTTGTGGAATGAAGAACTACCCAATATCAATTCTTCCAGCTATTCGGATGTAAATAAATATTTTGAAGACCTACTAGTGAACCAAGATAGATGGAGCTATATTGCTAACCTTGATGCATTGATTGCATATCTTGAAAACGGAACATATAAAGGATATGGTTTGGCATTCAAATATGATTCAGAAGATAACCTTAGAGTAAAATTGATTTTCGATGAATCTCCCCTTGCTTCAAAAGGAATTACCCGAGGATGGAAATTGATAAACATCAACGGACTAAATATTGCAGATTTAACTGAAGATGATGTTTTGAATGAATTAGATAAGAATACTTCAACATTTATATTTGAAAACAATTTAGGAGAACAAAAGGAAATTACCGCAAGTCAACAGGAAATAGATCAAAACTCGGTACTAAAAAGAGAGGTAATTAATTACGAAGGTACAAATGTAGCTTATCTAGCATTTGATAGTTTTCTGGGAAGTTCAGAAGATGCCTTGAATGAAGCTTTTGATTATTTTAAAACCAATGCGGCAAAAGAATTGGTTTTGGATTTACGCTACAATGGTGGAGGTAGTACAACCATATCAAATCAGCTTTCAAGTTTAATTACTGGAAATCTTTACGAAGGAAAAATTTACTCCAAAGTATTCCATAATGATTCCAAAAGTGATGAAAATTTCACATATGCCTTTAGCAACCAATCATCTGCCTATAGTTTTGAAAGAGTTTTCATAATTACAACAGACAGAACTGCATCGGCCAGCGAAATGGTAATTAATGGTTTAAAACCATATTTAGGCAATGATAACGTAATTTTAATTGGCAGTAAAACGCATGGAAAACCTGTAGGAATGTATGTTTTTGAAGAACCTGACTTTAATTTGGCCATTGTCCCAATTAGTTTTTCGATTACCAATGCAAATGATGAAGGAGATTATTTTGATGGAATTCCTGTTGATTTTGAAATTTCTGACGATTTAAGTCGTGATTTTGGTGATCCCGAGGAGAGCAATCTTCAAGCAGCACTCCAATACATTAACCAAGGTAATTTCCCAGCTATTACTGCAGCCAAATCTTTATCTATAACCGAGAGAGAGTTTAAAAAGAAAGGATTTGATTTATTGATTGACGCAAACTAAAAAGTTTAAGATACAAAAAAGCCGATCGTTTGATCGGCTTTTTTCGTGGTACCACCTGGAATCGAACCAGGGACACATGGATTTTCAGTCCATTGCTCTACCAACTGAGCTATGGTACCCCTTGGTATTAATTACTCGAAGAAAAAAGTTGTGGTACCACCTGGAATCGAACCAGGGACACATGGATTTTCAGTCCATTGCTCTACCAACTGAGCTATGGTACCCTCTTTACTTGAGCGATGCAAAAGTACGTAAAAAATTTACATCACCAAATAAAATCAAGAAAAATAGAAAGGAATTTTAATCGGATTCTAAACTTCTTGTTACCTTTGCAGCCTAATAAAAAAGTATATGGTATTCGAAACTTACACATTATCAAATGGTATCCGGTTAATTCACCGACCAGTTAAGGCAAGTGTTGCCCATTGCGGAATTATTTTGAATACCGGTTCCCGTGATGAGAAAGAGGATGAATGGGGAATTGCTCACTTTATAGAGCATGTTGTGTTTAAAGGAACAACAAAACGTAAAGCATATCACATACTTAGCCGTATGGAAGATGTAGGTGGGGAACTAAATGCCTACACCACAAAAGAGGAAACATGCATTTACACTACTTTTTTGGATAAGGATTACAAAAGAGCTCTTGAACTAATAAGCGATATCACCTTCAATTCTATTTTCCCTGAAAAAGAACTGGAAAAAGAAAAAGAGGTAATTCTTGACGAAATCAATTCCTATAAAGATTCTCCTTCCGAACTTATTTTTGATGATTTTGAGGAATTAATTTTCAAAAAAGATCCAATTGGAAGAAATATTTTAGGAACACCTAAGCATATCAAAGCTTTTAAACGTGAGGATATTTTAAACTTTATTAGAAACAATTATCACACAGATCAGATGGTAATTAGTTCTGTAGGAAATATTCCTTTCAAGAAATTGGTTAAGATGGTTGAGAGGTATTTTGGAGGAATTGCTGAAAACTTACGTGTCGACAAAAGGAAAAGGCCAAATTCTTATAAGCCAAGAACTCAGACTTTGGTTAAAAACACCTATCAAAGACATTGTGTTTTAGGAAATGTAGCATACGATGCCAATGATGATCGCAGAATTCCATTATCACTTTTAACGAATATACTGGGTGGTCCGGGGATGAATTCTCGTCTAAATCTCTCCCTGCGTGAAAAACACGGACTGGCTTACAACATAGAAGCCAACTATACCTCTTACGCTGACACAGGAGTTTTTAGCATTTACTTTGGTACCGATAAGGGATACTTGGACAAGTGTTTAAGTTTAATTCACAAAGAAATGGATTTGCTTTGCACAAAAAAATTGGGGCCTGGTCAGTTGACCAAGGCAAAAAATCAGATGATTGGACAAATTGCCATTTCATCAGAAAACAACGAGAATTTAATGCTTAATGTTGGCAAAACTTACCTTCTTTACAATCGAGTTGATTCTTTAGAGGAGATTTACCAAAAAATTGAATCGATAACAGCGGAACAATTACTTGAGGTTGCCAACGAAATTTTGAATAAAGACCGATTAACCACTTTGATGTATAAATAATCATGTTGGAGATTAATAAAGAGCTGGAGGAATACATCCTAACACATACTGAAACAGAAGATCAAATTTTAAAGGATCTTACTCGGGAGACACATGTTAAAATGCTTCGCCCAAGAATGCTTTCTGGACATATGCAGGGTAAATTTCTAAAGATGATTTGTCAAATGATGAATCCTAATCGTATTCTGGAAATTGGAACTTATACTGGATACTCGGCAATCAGCATGGCTATGGGAACATCAGATGATTGTATAATTCACACCATTGATTGCAATGATGAATTGGAATACTTCACTCGCAAATTTATCAAACAATCGGGTTACGAGAACAAAATAGAATTCCACATTGGTGAGGCTTTAGACATTATTCCAAATATTGCAGAAGAATTTGATTTGGTTTTTATTGATGCCGATAAAAGACAGTACACCGAATATTTTGAGGCAATATTTCCAAAATTAAGGCAAGGAGGTTTTGTTTTGGCTGACGATGTTTTGTGGGATGGTAAGGTTTTGGAAGACGTTGAATCGAAAGACAAGCAAACTCAAGGCATTCTTGCATTCAATGAATTCATACAAAAAGACGAGAGAGTGGAAAATTTAATGCTTCCTATCCGTCATGGATTGATGATGATTAGAAAAAAATAATTTTCTATTCTAAATCAACAATCTTAACTAAAATAGTAGCCCCCAGGTTGGCTTGTCCGTTTTTTTGAATGACTTGCCAGCCTTGTTTTTTCAAATGATTTTCCAATCCATGGTTCAACATCCCATGAGCTACTAGAACTGCAGTTTCTTCTTTTTCGGCAACTTTTATCAGATTTTCAACTGCATATTTCACTCTTTGTTTAGTCTCTTTCCGACTTTCAATTCCTTTGTGGTTAAAACCTAACAACCAACTCCCTCGGCTAAAAAACTGCCAAATAGGCAAAGGCAATTTAATAATACTACTGGCTTTTACCACTTTAATTTCATATTCTCGGAAAATCGAATCGGACACTACAGGATAATCCTTTCCAAAAATTGCCAATGCAGTTTCTTGCGAACGCGGCAAGTTGGAACAATATATGAAATGGTTAGGATTTAGATTTACCTTTACCATTTCCGGATCGAAGGGAACAATTGGCACTGAATTGTAATCATAAACATACTGCTGAGCCTCTTCTGCTGAATAAAACAGTTTCTTTTTCAGATTAGGCTTGGCATGGCGAATCAAATAAATCTGTAATTTTCGTTTGCCCTGCTTTTGCAGTTCCAACTGTTCAATTGCATCTACTTCGTTAACACACGTAAATGCATCGTAAGTATTTACAGGTTGCATATATCTATTCTGTGTAACACATGATTGCATTACAAAACCGCAAATAATCAGCAATAAATATTTTATAGGAGCAAACTTTTTCAATCCTCTATCATGTAAATTCACAAATATCAAATTTAAGAGATTTAACTGATCGCAAGCAAATAAATATTGTAAAAATTAGACCTGAAGTTGAATGACAACCATTATTAAAAAGTGATATCTTTGCCAGATAATTTAACAGATTACAAAAACAATGGAAACAAAGAAACTGACACAGTTTAGTCCGGGAGCCGGATGTGGATGTAAAATCTCACCGAAAGATTTAGAATGCATTTTAAAAAGCAGCACACCTAGAATTCCCAATCCGAACTTGCTGGTTGGTAACGATACTAAAGATGATGCTGCAGTTTACGATTTGGGTAACGGTCAAGCTCTGATTAGTACAACCGATTTCTTTACTCCAATTGTAGATGATCCATACGATTTTGGTCGAATTGCCGCTACAAATGCCATAAGTGACATTTATGCAATGGGTGGTAAACCAATTATGGCCTTAGCTATTCTTGCCTGGCCATTGGAGAAGCTTTCTACCGAAATTGCGCAAAAAGTAGTTGAAGGCGCCAGAGATGTTTGTGCAAATGCTGGCATTCAACTAGCAGGAGGACACTCTATCGACATTGGCGATCCTGTTTTTGGCTTATCAGTTAACGGAATTGTTGCAACCGAAAGAGTAAAGAAAAACAATACAGCCAGTCCAAAATGCACCTTATTCCTAACAAAACCTCTTGGTATTGGAGTATTAACCACTGCTGAGAAAAAGAAATTAATTGCTCACGAAAACAATCAAATTGCAGTTGATTTAATGTGCAGCTTGAACAAAGTAGGCGTTGTATTTGGCGAGCAAGAATACATCAAATCGATGACTGATGTTACTGGTTTTGGTTTATTGGGTCACCTAAGCGAAATCTGTGAAGGAAGTAATGTAAATGCGGTAATCAATTACAATGATGTCCCAAAAATTGAAGGCGTGGAAGAATTGATTCAGAAAGGAAGTACTCCTGGGGGAACAAGAAGAAACTGGGCTTCATACGGACATTTAATTGGTGAAATTACCGAAGATCAGAAAGCATTACTTTGCGATCCGCAAACAAGTGGTGGCTTATTGGTTGCTGTTGACGACAATCATACTGAAGAGTTTATCTGTCTGGCTAAAAGAGAAGGATTTGATTTAAGTCCAATTGGAAAATTGGTAGAAAGGATAAACAGTAACGAACCTTATATCAGCGTAAATTAATCATGCATAGAAATACATTGATTCAAGTTACTCAAAATGGAATGGGTAATGGTAACGAAGAATTGGGCTTAAAATTGGCTACCAATTACTTTAAACTATTGGATGCAGAAAACAGATTGCCAAAAATAATTGTATTCTACAATGCTGGTGTAAAGTTGATTTGTGAAGATTCTCCAGCCTTGGAAGGTTTACAAAACCTGGCAAATAAAGGAGTAAGCATGCTGGCCTGCAAAACCTGTCTTGATCATTACAATTTACTGGATAAAGTAAAAGTTGGTAATGTTGGTAGCATGCCTGACATTATAACACTTCAAGCCGATGCCGATAAGGTGATTAATCTTTAAAAGCATAACTGAAGTATTTCAAGGGAATGGATTGAGTTCTCCACTATAATAACCAATGTGGCATCCCAATCCATTCCCTCGAAATTTTATATTCTCAACTGTTACTACTTTTTCAAATTGAATGTGGCCAATACTGCTTTGTGATCGGTAGGCCAAACATCCAATGGCTGGAGAAAAACATCTTGAGATGTTTCTTCAATTCTTTGGTTTCGACTTACCGACTTTGGGGCCAACAATAGTAACCTCTTTTAAACTTAGGTTTGCATTGGGATAATAGAAAATAAAATCGATACGATCTCTATCATCCGCATCGGGACTCCATGCCAAACGCTTAATATCAACCAAAGGATTATCGGCAGGGTAAGTAAAACCAGGATGACTTATCGGATTAGGATATATTTCTCTGTACGTATCAATAAAACCCGAATTTTCAAGAGAAAGAGTATTATGCCACTTCATCACAACTCCATTATGATCGTATAAATTTTTATTTTCTTCCACCCAATCCCTATGAGAAGGTTCATTAAAGTCTCCTCCTAAGAAAACCAATCTTCCTTTTTCCAATTCTTTTTTAGCATCGGACAAAAACACCTGAATAGCATCATCTCGTTTTGAAGCCAGATTATCTTCTCTAATTACATTCAAATCGGTTTGAGGCACATCCAGTTTTTCCCAACTTGAACCATCATATCCTCTTGGTAAGTACAATGCACAATTTCTATAATCCAAATGAGCGCTATAGAAAGCAACCTTAACACCCTTCACATCAATAAGTGCTTTGTATACTGATCCTCTGTCGTCTTTCACAGGATAAAGAGCCTCCTGAAACGTAATGGGATAACGCGACAATATGCCAGAATCCTGACTTTTCAAAGAATAATACTCAAATCCCTTCTTCTTAAGGGATGCAACCAATCGTTCTGACAAATTGGTATCATTATAATTTCGAACCTCACTCAAAGCTATTAAATCAGCTTTCGTCCTGATAATCTCGTTAATAATGGCATCATATCCCCCTTCTACCTGGGTTCCCTCTTGCCAAATATTAAACTGTAATACTCTTAATTCTTCCGCATCTTTTTTTCCCGAACAAGATGCAACAAACACCAATAGCAGGAACAATATCAAAAATTTATTCATATTTTATTCATTTTTCAGAACCATCAAAATTCTTAAATTCAAAATTGATCTGCAAATAATTTTCTTACTTGCTTAGGTTTTTACATCTATTTTTTTGATTTAAAATCTTTATATTTACTATTTATCCATCCGAATTATAATACTTATTGAAACATTTCCTCACATACATGTTAATACTGATACTTTCCGTTCAATCAACCGGGAATATCATTATCATACTACATTATAAGTTTAATCAGGACTTTTATGCTTCGGTTTGTGAAAACAAGGACAAACCAGAAATGGAGTGTAATGGGAAATGTCATCTTAAAAAACAACTAAAGCAACAAGAGGAAAATGAGTCGGAAAAGAAAAAAATCAATATCGAAAAAGAGAACTTAAACTTCATTTCAACCTGTTTTGATTTAATTCCTGCTCCTAAAATTTCAATCGCTCCAACTGATGTAAATCTTCCCCATTTTCAGCTCATAAAAAAGCATGTGTCAGATATTTTTCATCCTCCACAACAAAGCTCATTTCTATTTTTTTAATGGCCTCAATATTGTAAATGCTACAGTATTGCGATTTTTTGTGCACTAATAATTCTGATGCACAATAGTTTCGAACACATAAAAATGAAGGATGAAAAAAATACTTACTGCCTGTATGCTATGTATTTACATACAGGTTTATTCTCAAAATACGATTCAGTTATTAGATCAGGAAACTGATCATCCCATTGCATTTGCTCACTTTCTTCATCAAAATCAGAAAGGAAATACCAATGCAAATGGTGAATTTACAATCAAATATATTGAAGGTGAAAAGCTTTACCTATCGCATGTTAATTATGGGAAAGTTTCGTTTACCGATAGCGAGATAAAATCTGCATTGCAATCGGGCAAGATTTATATGAGTAAAACCTATGTTAGCTTACTGCCAACCACAATTATTGCCAGAAAAAGAACTGCAAAAGAATCAGAAACCATGCAAATTAGTTCAAGCGATAAACTTTCGCATGATGCAGGTGATTTCTTAAGTCAATCGGGTTTAATTGGTGGTATCAGAAAGAGTGGAAGTTACGGATTCGACCCGGTAATGCGAGGTTTTAAGTACGATCAGTTAAACATTGTAATGGACAATGGAATGAGTGCTACAGCTGCTTGTCCCAACCGAATGGATCCACCCATTAGTCAGGTTCCTTTAAATATGGTCGACAGGGTAGAAATCACAAAAGGTCCGCATTCGCTGCGATATGGGAATTCTTTTGCAGGCAGCATCCATTTCAAATCATCGACCAATGGATTTTCTGATAAAGCCAGTGCATTTGGTCGCGCAAGCGGAAGCTACGAAAGCAACGGAGAAATTTTCAGAACCGAAGCTTTGGCAGGTGCCAAAGGCAAGTTCTACAATTTCGGTGTTTTTGGTGCTTACAGCGAGGGTACCGATTATGAAGATGGCAATGGCTATAAGGTGGCTTCAGGTTTTAACCGAAGAAACATTGGACTTGCAGCCAACTTTAAACTTTCCAACTCTCAAAATATCCAGATATCTGCCAATAGTAACTATGCCGAAGATGTTGATTTTCCAGCATTAAATATGGATTTGCGAGAAGATGACACAAAAATGATCAGTCTTAGCCACAAAATCACTTTCAAAAATTCGGCCTTGGCTTCCATTTCAACATCAGCAAACGCATCATTCGTTGATCATGAAATGGATAATCTGACAAAGAATTTAAATCCAAGAAAAGTAAATGCCATTACCAAAGCAGAAACAAAAAATTACGCTTTTAGATCGGAAGCTGCTTTTCAATTTAAGGAAAGTTCCTTGTTTGCAGGCGTTGATTACAAATCAGAGGAAGCAGATGGAACTCGTTCTCGTGAAATATTAATGGGACCAATGGCTGGGGAAACAGCTTACGATAACATTTGGCAAGACAGTAAAATTGAAAAACTGGGTGCTTTTGGTGAATATCATTTCTCTGTAAATGAGACCCATTTTATTGCATCAAGCAGATTGGAACACAATTCGGCCAAAAGAAAGTTTAAACCAGTTAGCGATATCAATTCTGTTATTATTGATCCTTCCAACGAAATGAATTTTTCGTTTAGCATTGGTGCAAGCAAAAATCTATCGGAAAGTATTAGAATGGGAATTTGGTTTGGAAGAGCTGAAAGAAGTGGAAGTTTAACCGAACGGTTCATCAATCATATTCCCGTTGATGTGGATCCTTATGAAAGAATTGGTAATCCTGATTTAGATCCGGAAATTAACTATCAACTCGACTACAATATCAATTGGAACACTAAATATTTCTCATTGGATATTAATCTATTTAATTCTTGGTTGAGAGATTACATCAGCTCTGAAATCAAATCGGATGTTCAGCCATTAATGGCAACGGCTCCTGGAGTAAAACAATTTGTAAACATCAACAAAGCTGTGATGCGAGGATTCGAAATCGGTTTTAATCAATCCATCACAAATCATTTGTATCACCGATTTAACCTGGCTTATACCTATGGTAAAAACAAGGAGATCAATCAGCCATTGCCCGAAATTCCTCCTTTGGATATCCGATACAGCTTGGGAGTTCATTTGTGTAAGCAAAAGTTTACTCCTGAATTTATGCTAAGACATGCAGCCAAACAGGAACGAATCGCAAAAAATTATGGAGAAACGGAAACGCCAGATTTTACAGTTCTTGATTTTAAAGCAAGCTATCTGTTTTCCGACCATTTTCAAATTATTGGAGGAATCAGAAATTTATTCGATGAAGCTTACTATGAACATTTAAGCCGATCAGTAAAAGACAGCAACCAGGCAATTTATGCACCAGGAAGAAGCTTTTACCTTACACTTAGTTTGAATCTGTAAACTACTCACGGACAATCACGAATCGGCCTTGTACCTTAGGGTGCAAGGCTTTTTGTTTTTTACAGAACTGACGCAATACTTCGTAGTCTTCTTTGGCATTTACATCAGTTTCATCAATTAAAATATCACATTCCACCTCAAGCTTTTTCAGAAAATAATTGTTCAAGGAAACAGTTAGCAATTCATCATCAGAAAGTACCTCTCCTTTCCATTTCACTTGAATTGAATCATTTTTCTGATAGTATCGATACGAAATACCTGACACATGTAACAATTGTCCTTTGGTATTGCAAGCATATTTCTTTAGCAAAGATTTGAGCTCCTTTCCTTTTATCAGGATCTGGCAAATCTTATTACCGAATGGCAATAAGGAACGGGCCGACTTTAAAGTAAAATCACCTTTGGGAATATCAGCTCTAATACCACCTCCATTTATCAGGCCAACATCTGATTTGTACCCTTCCTTATAGGCATCACTCACCAAATTACCAGCTGCACTTTCTTTGGTAATTCCATCTCTAAAATTCAACGGAACCTCCAGGTAAGAAATCTTTTCAGCCAATTTCAGCTCCATGTCTTTTTTATAATAGATTTCCATGTCACGCAAATACTTCTCCGAAACAATATTTTCATCTAGTGGAATGATATCAATCAAAGGCCTTACGTCTTTTTGCAAACTGATTTTCGCAACAGAACTCATGTTGCCTGCCGTAGCCACAATGGGCTTGTTTCCTTTGTAGAACACATTGCTTTCGTATTCATATTGCTCCTCGGTAAGCACCAAGTCGATATCCGGAAATTGCTCCAAAAGTTTTCTGTTGGTTTCTAAATCTGTTTGGGTAATGGCAATTAAAAAATCTACATTTTGCAGTTCTTCAATAATCTCCGAAATCGCAACAGACAAATCTTCCTGAATTACTCGATTGCTTTTCATGGTAGAATTCATTGCATCGG
Source organism: Marinifilum fragile JCM 15579 (assembly GCF_001310955.1). Lineage (GTDB taxonomy): Bacteria > Bacteroidota > Bacteroidia > Bacteroidales > Marinifilaceae > Marinifilum > Marinifilum fragile. The sequence continues at coordinate 27,329 of NZ_BAZX01000019.1, read as the reverse complement.
TTAATCCGATAAATGCAATCTTAATTCTTCCCATCTTTTTAATCAGATAGTTTGGTAAATTGGCAAAAGTATCACCATCTCTGTTTTTCAGGTTAGAGCTAAACCATTCCGATTTTGATTTACTTAAAAGTTCCAATGTATGATCTACACCAAAATCAAACTCGTGCTGACCAAAATTACAGATATCGACAGGAACTTCATTAAAAGCCTCAATCATAGGCAAACCTTTGTACATTCCGCCAAACAGAACGCCACCACATAAGTCGCCACCATGAATTACCAGGGTATTTGAATTATCCGATTTGCTTTCATCTACAATAGTCTTCAAACGAGCCACTCCACCTCGGCCTCCTTCTACATCATCAACAGGAAAAATACGGTGAGCATCGGTAAAGTAAAGAATATCTACCTTTTGAGCTGATAAATTGATATTTACCAGAAATAACAGGAATGGGAACAGAAATTTTATCATTGAGTTTATTTTTTATCAAAATTACAACAATGAGTCATATACTATACAATCACATTTAAATTAAAACTTAAATTTTCTCGCAGATAAACGCAGATCTTTTCCACAAATACACGCAGAAAAATCAATACTATTTTGCGATAATCATTCCCTCATCGCCAACCAAAAGAAATAACTGTATTGAGCAAGAATCATTTAACAGCTGTTGACAATTTTTTAAGCATTTCTGAGCTACCAAATTGTAGAATGCTTCATTCTCTGAAAAAGGAATGATATCCAAAATAGCATTGGCCAATTTCAACTCCTTGATTTGATTTTGGATTTCATCAGAATATCTGGCTTGTTTCGCCAAATCAGCAACAAAATCAGCATTTAAAACCACATTCTTGCTGTGGGTATTCATGTTTCCTTCCGCAAGCTTTACTGATTTTCCGAACATAATGGCCACATTGATTTTCTCCATTCCCTCATCAACTCCCAATTGAATGGCATCACCAACCAAGTTTCCAAAATGAATGTAAGCGACTTGTGGCAAATGTGGAAAATTCTTCTTCAAACGGTTTTCGCTTCTCTTACCAGAAGTCAGCACAATTTCGGCACATTGATTTCCTTTGGCCACTTTCACCTGTTGTTTGATGCTGGCTAAAAATGCCTCATTCGATAAAGCTTTACAATTCCCGTTGTCCCGATAATTGAAATGCCACCTTCCACTCCAATTCTTGGGTTAAAGGTTTGTTTCGCCAATTCCTCTCCTTCAGGAATAAAAGCTTTTACCTCGAAAGCCAAGTCCATTTCGTATTGTTCAGACAATTTTTCCAAAACATTGGAAACCATTTTTCGTGGAACCGGATTAATGGCTGGTTCACCAACAGGAACCTGAAGACCAGGCAAAGTAACCATTCCTACACCTTTTCCTCTTACAAACTGAACTCCTGGCTGTTCGGAAAATGATAATTCACAACCGATTTCTTTGCCATGGATCACATCCGGATCGTCGCCAGCATCTTTTATTACTACACAGGAAGCTGATTTGCTTGATAGATTCACTGGAAAAATAGCATATCTGGTTTTTTCTCCTCCCGGTAGATCAACCTCAACCCATTGGGGGAATTTCTTTTCTATCAAGGCGATAAAGCAGGCTTTTGTCGCAGCAGTTAAGCAGGTTCCGGTAGTAAATCCACTTCGCAATTGACCTTCAATCTTTAGACTCGTTTTCTTTACCTGATAAAATTGCTGCAGGAAAGCTTTAGGATCATCCACCACATAATCGAAATCTGGCAAAGCTGGACGCTTTACTACCCATAAAGGAATATTCAACTGCTCGGCAACTTTCTCTTTCGTTTCAAACAAACCTGATTCTCCACTCTCTTTCGAAAGCAGTATTTCTGCATTCAACTTCTTTGTTAACATCGCCAATTCCTCAACTCCTGCCTTTGGATCCATGGGAATTACAAACTGATAATCCAGATCGGTTTCCCTTGCCTTTTGTCGACTAAGATCAGTATCCAATATCCTGAAATAACAAGTTCGTTGCCTCCAAAGCGGCTTTAATTTGTTTATGGTTTGAACACCTGTTAAAGCCAATACATTCTGATACTCTTCTTGTAAAAGTGCCTCTGTCATGCACTCGTAGGAATCGAACATGCGCACCTGTTTCGACGATTTGATTTCTGGAAACTTTCGCTCGTAACGAATGGTTGAAATTCCCAATTCCTGAGCTGCCCGATAAATGTTATCATGCAAATAAACGGCAAAAGGGTGAGCCGCATCAACAATCAATCGAATGCCATTGGTTTGGCAGAACTCTTTGATTTTAGTGCTATCCATATCACCAAAAACACGCTCGCCTTTAATTTGTTTGTGCGAATCGGTTTTTGTGGAATAAAAGTATTGCTGATCGATAATGTCGAATAGTTCAGCAACTCTCTTTCCTTCTGTTGTTCCGCCAAAAATTAGTACCATAAGTTTCTGCGTTTCTAAATGAATGTTTCCCTTTTTAAGGGAAACTGTCGACAGACTAAAGGGTGAATTCCTTAAAAATCTACTCAATAGCACCCCTCTCCCTGTCGGGATCTCCCCTAAAAGGGAGAATTCAAGATTTTTATTGAGAACCTCACTTAAAGCGAGCCCCTCAAAGTATTATAATACTCTATTTTCCCTCGCGAAATGCGTGAGTAAATTTCTTATCGTACAGTTTTGAAAATCCCGATCGGTTGTCTATGGCTTTCCCCACAACAATCATGGTAGTCATTTTCAAATTATTTTCTTCTACAGTCTTTGCCAAAGTTTCCAGTGTACAACGATAGATTTTTTCATCCTTCCAGGTTAATTTGTAGCAAACCGCCACAGGTGTTTCCGGTGGATAATGCTCCGAAAGTTGTGCCTGAACTTTTTCGGCAATAGAAGCACTCAGGTAAATACACATTGTACTTTGCGATCGGGCCAATTTGTTCAATTGCTCACGATCTGGCATTGGCGTTCTTCCCTCTCCACGAGTCAAAATGATGGTTTGTACCTCCTCCGGAATGGTAAATTGTGACTCCAAAGCCGCTGCTGCTGCCTGGAATGAAGAAATTCCCGGAGTAATGTGATAATTCCATTTCAGTTGATCCATAATGGCCATTTGTTCTTGAATGGCACCATAAATACAAGGATCACCAGTATGCAAACGCACCACAAACAATTCACGATCGTAATATGGTTTCATGCTTTCAATCTGAGTGATCAAATCCATGCCAGCCGAGCTTTTTACCACACATCCAGGCTTTGCATAGTTGGTCAGTTCTTTAGGAACCAAGCTGCCTGCATACAGAATCATATCGGCCGTTTGAAGCATTCTTTTTCCACGAACCGAAACCAGTTCCGGATCGCCAGGACCTGCCCCAACAAACTCTACAAAACCTTTACGTTCACTATTCCTATCCATTGCCAAAGCAAAAGTGAAGTACTTCTCACCTGCTTTTGCTTTTTGTTTTTCTACCAACAAAGCATTTCCCGAAAGATGCATGGCTGCAGCTTCGGAAACGCTGTAACTTCCGGTTACCTCGCTTACTTTTTGCGATGGATTTGGAATATCATATTGTGATAATACTTCTTCCCCAAATGGATTCAATGGAATGTTCCATTTTGCAGACAGTTCAATCAATGCCTTTTCATTGGCTTTTAAGTCAACCGTTCCGATAGCAGCAATCGATAATGGAGAAATTTGCTGCGATTCCAATTTCGAAAGCAATTCCATTTCGAAAGCCTCAAAAGGAAGATCGCGCTGACAACCTACGCCCAATTGTACAACTTTAGGACGGTAGTAAATCACTTTTGCTCCAAAATCATGAACAAATGGTGTTACTGCCAAAATCACCTGGTACTCTTCCAGCTTGATTTCATCAGCACTGAAAAACACATCTACATGTTCAGGTTTTTCTGTTTCCAAAACCAGACTTCCTTTATCGCGCACCTCAAGCAGCAAAGCGGTTTTCTGTTTGTTCACAAAAGCTGCCATCAATTGGGTAAGATTGCCCTTGCAATCCAAGGTCCAATTGTGTTTTTCCGGCAATAAATCCAATGCCCACAAGCCTGATGTATCGCTAACGGTAGTAACAACAGGTGTTGCTCCCAACAGACGAGAAATATCTTCCGCCAATTGATTTGCCCCCCCCAAATGTCCCGACACAACAGGTTGAACAAATTGTCCGTTGGCAGCTATATTGATCACCGCAGGATCTGTTTTTTTATCATTTAAAAAAGCGGCAATCTCGCGCACGCAAATGCCCAAAGCTCCAATAAAAATTAACGCTTCGTATTTGTTCCAAAGCTCTTCGTAGTTCTTTGGCGAGCGCATAATTTCAGCCTCAAATCCATTATTTGTAATGTATTTGGCAAGCGCCTCCCCCTTATCGGAATGTGTGATTATTATTTTTGACATGATGTATTTTGTTCTGTTTTGGTCTTTACTTACTACTTATTGTTTCTCGTTGGAAACTGCATAAAATCATCTCCCGTTTCAAATTAAATTTTTCCCTTTTAGGGAAAATGTCGATAGACAAAAGGGTGAATTTTGGAAAACAATACACCCCTCTCCCTGTCGGGATCTCCCCTAAAAGGGAGAATTCTATTTTTTTTATTGAGAGCCTCACTTGAAGTGAGACCCTCAAAACATATATCTAATTTTCTTTTATTTCTCAGCTACTAAAATGGTTATCGGATTAAATTCATCCACACTTACCAGCATTTCATGCTTCATTCGATATGACATTTTTTTGCACCATTGTTTAAATCCCAATTTGCTTTTTTCGCTTACCGAATTGAATGCAATGATTCCCCCTTCCAACAAATGCAAATCAATATCATCCAGTACCTCATCCATTTTTCCACCATAACCGCCAACAAATACGGCATCTGGTTTTTCTATTTCTGCCTTATCGGTTTGTAAAAAATCTCCAATAAAAATATCGATTCCCGGCGTTTGGAAGGTTTCTGTATTGCGCTTAATGATCCCTCTTGACTCTTCACGAATCTCAAAAGATTTTACCTTCAAATGCGGATGGTTCAATCGAGCTTCGATGGAAACACTTCCCGTGCATGCTCCCACATCCCAAAACACCTTTTTATTTTGCAATTCCATTAAGGCAAGGGTTGCCAAACGAATGGGCATTTTGGTAATCATTTTTGGTCGACCATCCAAGGGTTCAAAATCTCTTTCTTTAATTCCCTTTTTAGGAATCGCCTCATCGGTTTTTTCCAGGTAAAAGCAATTCGGATGATTAAAATCCAAACTCAAGGCTTCTTCCAAGCTCAACTCCTTTACAAGTTCCCTTTCGCCTCCCAAGCGCTCACCATAGTACATTTTGTAGTTCGAATATCCATATTGTAACATTCGCTCGGCAATGCTTTTGGGCGTATTTTTTCTATCGGTAAGAATTCCCATTCTCTCCTGACCTCTAATCAATGCCTGATCGAATCGCTCGAAAGATCGGCCGGTAAGCGTAATGGTTTGAAACTCGCCATAAGGCAATTTAAAACGATGCGCCAGCAATTGCAGGGAATTAAAATCAGGAAGAATATCAAGCTCTGCATTGGGAATCTCACGTTTTAATGTAATGCCAATCCCATAAAACAATGGGTCGCCCGAAGCAAACACAATCCAATCGCTGTTGGAATGGTTTATGGCATCGTATAGTGTTGACAAGGGCACTACAATATCATGCCAATGGTGTTGCTCTGGCAGATAATCTCCCACCAATTCACGGTGACGACTTCCTCCTGCAAAATATTTTCCCGATTGAATCAGAGTCAACTCCTTCTTTGTAAAATCAGGAGTTAAATCTGATATTCCTATGATGCTTATTTTCATTTCGTTCTCGCTGATCTTCTCAAATTTTAATTTGATGTTCTGACTCTAAGTCAGGATATCAATAGTTCACTTTATCTATCATTTTCAAAATGAGTTTTTCCCTTTTAGGGAACCGGAACGAAGTGGAGCTCGTGAATACATTAATGTAAAAATTGTATGTGAACAAACTGTCGACAGACTAAAGGGTGAGATAAGACAAATATAATCCAAAATACACCCCTCTCCCTGTCGGGATCTCCCCTAGAAGGAGAGAATTCAAACATTTAACTGTCTACAAATTATTTATTCATAGATTCCCAACAATATTCTGCGAGACACTTACAATTCCGATTTAGGTAAAGCTTTTTTTCATTTTTTACGATGCCAGTATTGGTAAAGCTCAAAATATTCAATTTTAAGCGATGCCAGCTTAGGCAAAGCCCAAAATATTCAATTTTAAGCCTTGCCAGTTTAGGCAAAGCTCGAAATATTCAATTTTGGCTTTTGCGAGTTTAGGGAAAGCTCTTTTTCATTTTTTTCAGTGCCAGTTTAGGCAAAGAAAAAAATGAACTTTTCCAATTACCTAAAATCTACAAACCTTCACCCGGATGCATTTGTTCCGCTTCGCTCCAGCTTAAAATGGCATTGATAATGGTTGCTGCCACATTGCTTCCTCCTTTTCTGCCATTTACAAAAACTGCAGGAACATCCGGACAACCATATTTTAACTGCCATTTACTTTCTTTTACATTTACAAAACCAACCGGAGCTGCAATCACTCCCGCAGGATTTGCTTTTCCATTGCGAATGAATTTAATCAACTCGATTAATGCAGTTGGTGCATTTCCGAATGCAAAAATGGCGTCGGGATGCTCTTCTACTGCCAACTGGATTCCAGCCTGAGTTCTTGTAATATTTTTCTGCGAAGCCATTTCAGCCACGCGCTCATCATCCAAATAACATTTAATTTCAAGACCTAATTTGGCTGCCGTTGCTCTGCGAATTCCTCTTGTCACCATCGAAACATCGGTAACAATAACTGGTGGTTTTCCCGAATAAAATTTCTCGTGCAATTGCTCCACCACATTATTGCTCAGCTCAACCGATTCGTTCAATTTAAAATCGGCAGTCGTGTGAATACAATGCAATGCCACCCAAACATGAGCCAACGATTTATCTGTGATATCGATATGATCCAAAATGGTTTGGAAACTTGCGTTCATGATACGGCGTCCAAGCTTGTCCTGGCTATTGTTTTGATTAGCATAGTAACCTCTTGGTGTTACCATCTTGCCTTGAGCCTTAAAAGTTTGGCTGTTACCAATCACAATAACGGTAAACATATCGGCTTTGGTCACATCCAATTCGGCAAGGGTAATTACCTCAATGCTCTCATCTTCTCTTCCCACATTTCGGGCAATTCCAACTGGAGTTTCAGGCGAACGTACTTCCAGGAACAATTCCCTCAACCTCATCAATTGCCAGAATCTGCCTTTGCTTAAGGGATTGTAAACCGCTGTTACAAAATCGGCATTAGCTGCAGCTACAATTCTTTTCTCAATTTTTTCCCATGGGGTTAACAAATCCGACATGGAAATGGAACAAAAGTCGTGTCCCAGAGGTGCTCCCAATTTTGATGCGGCTGCAAACATAGCAGAGATTCCCGGAACTACTTCCAAATCAACATCCGAAGCTTTTTCTGCTTTCATTTCCCAAAGCAAAGGTGCCATTCCATACACACCAGAATCACCACTACTAATAACGGCAACAGTTTTTCCTGATTCGGCTATTTCAAATGCTTTCTCTGCTCGTTGGCGCTCTTTTTTCATACCCGTATCAACCAGCTCTTTTCCTCCTGACAACTGCTTGATGTGTTCAAAATAAAAGCTGTAACCAACAATCACTTCTGCTTCCTGAATGGCTTGCAAAGCCTGTGGAGTAAGGAATTTCTCATTCCCTGGTCCAATTCCTATGCTATATATTTTCTTAGGCATAAATTATAATTAATGAAAAGTAAGGTATTGTTCGCAACTTTAAATCCTGAACATCACTTGTGGAATACTGTTGCGGTGTTCCCACACGTTCGATATAAAAAAATGATCTATTTTGTTTCTCAAGAAAATCACTCCAGTTATCGAGCACACTCATTTTCATTACAACCAATGTTTGATTTTCTTTCAACGCTTCTTCTATTTCCTCAAAACCTTTTGGTCGGGCAATTACCTTTAAGGCCTGATCGCCTTCGGTAACCGATTTTTCTCCTTCGGCTCCTGTCGCTATAAAAGCAGGTATTCCGGGAATTACTTTACAGTCAACATTTGCTTCTTGTGCTATCTTTAAAATGTATCCAAAAGTGCTATAAAAAAGAGCATCGCCTTCGGAAACCACAGCTACATTTTTTCCTTTTTTCAATTCTTCATGAATCTCATCAAAGGCTTTTTGGTAATGCATCTCCCTGTTTTTCCCTGTCATGGGAATCACAAGCGGCAAACACTCGGTTTCTACACTCAACTGCTTTAATATATCGTATGAAAAGGAAATTACTTTCGATTCCTTTATGCTCGATGCCGGATAAAAAATAAGATCCGCATTCTGAAGTGCCTTTAAACCCTTAAGTGTAATCAATTCCGGATCACCAGGTCCTAATGCAACTCCAATTAATTTTCCCAAACTCATAATCCCAATTCTTTTATCATTTGCAACATTTTCTCTCTTTTTCCCAAGTACAGGTGCATGTAGGAAGCCCAACAATTCTTTCTTCTGAATACAGGCATTTCAACATCGCGCCCTCTTGCCGTTTTGGCCTGATAATCTGCACTGGCTTTTTCCTCTCCAATCAGATTTGAATAATGAAACTCGTGTCCTTTTATACTGATATCCTTTCCTTTCAAATCGCGATATCCCAAGTGTAGCTTCATATTTTCAAAGGAAGTATCAAAGTCAAAAACACCTGTCATGCTGTAAGTTTCTCCTTCTTTGGTAATGATATTTTTTCCCAGATACATCATTCCACCACATTCAGCTATCAAAGCTTTGCCACTTTCAATGTACTCAGCAATGGCCTGTTTCATTTTTTCATTGTTCGCCAATTGCTCTGCAAACAACTCCGGATATCCGCCCGGCAACCAAAGCAAATCTGCCTCGGGCAATTCTTCATCGTTCAATGGACTAAATTCAACCACTTCTCCCAATTCTGCCAAAACATCACGGTTTGCCTGATAGGAAAAGTTGAAAGCCTCATCGTGAGCCAAAGCAATTTTGAATTGCTGCTTTGTATCTATATTTTGGTTTGTTAATGGCTGAATTTCCTTCTGCGTAATTTCCAGAAGCAAATCAATATCAACATGATTCTCCAGCAATTCAGCCGCAACATTTACGATTTCTCGATTTTGATTCTCACCCGGAAGGTGTAATCCCAAGTGTCTTGATTCTATGGCCAGTCTTTGGTCACGCGGCATGTAGCCCAATACATGAACACCTGCATCTATGGCAGCTTCTTTTAAAAACTGAAAGTGTGATTCACTTGCAACCTTATTAAAAATAACTCCTGCCAGATTTATGCTTTTATCGAAATTCTTAAATCCATACAACAAAGGAGCTACAGAATAAGCCGTACTCGATGCATCCACAACCAAAATCACTGGCAGATCAAGCAAGCGGACAACTGCCGCAGAACTTCCAACATCTTTTTGAGCTCCGTCGAACAAGCCCATTACACCTTCGGCAATGGAAACATTTGCCATAGCAGCATGCTGAGTAAATGTTTGTTGAACATGATCCTCATCTGTCATCCACATGTCCAGATTGTATGATGGCTGACCTGCAATTTTAGTATGGTGCATGGGATCGATATAATCGGGTCCGCATTTAAAGGGCTGAACCTTCAATCCTCTATTCACCAATGCCTGCATTAGTGCAAGAGTAATCATGGTTTTACCAGAATTACTCTTTGGTGCTGCAATTAAAAAAGCATTTGTATCTATTTTATCCATTATTCAAATCCAGGTTTTGAAAATTACTTTTATATCCTTTTGCTCAATTAAAATTGTCATCTCATTTTCGAGATGAGTTTTTCCCTCTCAGGGAAAATGTCGACAGACAAAAGGGTGAAATAAGAAACTCAACTAAACACCCCTCTCCCTGTCGGGATCTCCCCTAGAAGGAGAATTTCAAATTGACTGATTCCTTTCTCTTTTTACGTTCTTACTACATAAAGAAAACTTGATTAACTTTTATAGTATTCTCTTAACCATTCTGTTCGTTTATGAGCATTAAAGTATGCCATTTTCGATTCTCTTATCCTATTGATTGCATGGAAATCAATATTCGCCACAGCAAATTCATTTTCTTCTACAAAGGATTCTGAAAGCACTTTTCCCTTGGGATCAATAATCAGACTTGCGCAAGGAAAAACCGTTCCTCTTTTATTTGTGGTGACCTGATTGCAAATCATCGCAAAGCAAGAATTATCGTATGCTCTGGCTGGTATATATCTTTTAAATCTTTCAATTTTATCCTGACAAGTTTCTTTTGGAGATGCAAAAGCCATTGCCAATACATTGGCTCCTTTTTGTGCTTGAATGGCACTGATTTCAGGAAAGTGTGTTTCGTAACAAATCTGAATGCCTACAAGCATTTCTTTCACAGGAAATACATTTATCTCATCACCTTCAGAGTAAACCTCTTTTTCGGTAATGCTTACATGTGTTTTTCGATGTTTCCCAATAATTTTTCCTCCGTCAAACACAAAATGAGTAATAAAATACTTTTCTCTTTCTTGTTCAGGAAAGCCTACTGCAAATGCTGAATTCGTATTCTTCGATATTTCCATTAAAGATGTAAATAAAGCCTCTTTCTCTAGCAATACCGTTTTTAGAATCTCAATATCTCTTATATAACCAGACAAATTCAACTCTGGGAACAAAATAAAATCTACTCCTTGTGCATCGAAGCTTTTAATCCAATCCATCGTGGTGGATAGATTAAACTCCACATCGCCAATTCTACTTTTTGAACTTACTGCTGCAACTATCATCCCCGATTATTTAGAGTTAGAGTTAGTAAGTTCTCAATGGTTTCCTCTTGTCCCACACATTCTCCATTTTGGAAATACTTAAAACTCGTACTTCCATTTTTGCACACTTCAAGCCAGGTGGTATCTTCCTCTGCTTTGCGTATGGTTTTTATTCCATTTCTGGCAAAAGCTCTTCGAAGCAATACATATTCAAAGCCGTGACCTTTTACTGGAATCTCATGATTGTAGTCATAGCCAACTCTAAACAATCCTGTTTTGTTATCAAACTCAATTCCTTTATTCTGAAAAATGGTTTGAAATTCATTTCTCAATAACAAATCTTCAGGCGTTCCTGTTAACAAGCCTTTGTCTGCTGAAAGTAGCCATAACTTATCTGCCATTTGTAAGGCCAAATCCAAATCGTGGGTTGACATCAAAACTGATTTTCCTGAATTACTTGCGATTTGTCTTAGTAATTGCATGATCTCAACACGAGCGGGCATATCCAAAAAGGCGGTTGGTTCATCAAGAATAATAATCTGAGTATCCTGTGCCAAAGCTTTCGCTATAAACGCCTTTTGTTTTTCTCCATCACTCAAATTCGATAATCGTTCCTTTTTCTTGTGCAGAATCCCACATTTCTCAATGGAAGTGTGAACAATTTCTTTATCCTCATCATTTAAGATTCCGAATGTTCCGGTATACGGACTTCTTCCTAAGCCCACCAATTCTTCTACGGTAGCATTGGGCACAATTACACGATCGGTAAGTACTACGGATGCCATTTTCGACAATTCCTTTTCGGAAAGCTTTAGCAGATCTTTGCCAAGAAGAGTAGCTTCCCCTCCCAATGCTGGTTGAAATCCGCAAATCGTACGAATTAAAGTACTTTTTCCTGTTCCATTCTCGCCTAGTAGACAAACCAATTCGCCAGCAAACATTTTAGCTTGCAATTGATCATGCACCACTTTTGCACGTTTACCTTTTCCGTAACCTATGCACAACTTGTTGATATGAAGAATCTCTTTTTCTGCCATAACTACTCCAATCGATTTTCTTTTCTACGCTTCCAAATTACCCAAATCACAACTGGTGCTCCAATAAATGCAGTTACCGAGTTGATAGGCATTTCCTGCTCCATTCCTGGCATTCGTGCCAAAAGATTACACAATAAGGCTGTTGCTGCTCCCAGCAAAGCTGCATTCAATATCAAATAAAAGTGGTTTGATGTTTTAGATAACAATTTGGCCAAATGCGGTACTGCAACTCCTATAAAAATAATAGGTCCGCAAAAGGAAGTCACAATGGCCGTTAAAAATCCCGAAAAGGCAATAATTAAAAAGCGTGCTCTTTTGATATTCAAACCCAGGTTTGAGGCATAACGATCTCCCAAAGCCAAAAGATTTAAGGACTTGCTTAAAAATGTTGCCAAAATAGAAGGAATTACTGTAATTAAACCAAACATCATTGCACGCTCGCTTGCCAAACGGCTAAAACTACCTAAACCCCAAATCACATAATTGTATACATCTTCTTCAGGGCTATAGAATTTCAGTAAACTTACCAATGAACTGCTTAAGTATCCAATCATCACTCCAATAATCAGGACACTTAAAGTGCCTCCAATACGATGCGATATAAAAAGGATCAAAGCCAAAACCAAGGCCGCTCCAATTAAGGATGAAAATACAACCGCAAAATCTCCCCAAGCTCCCAGACTGGTAAAGGTAAATCCCAGAATATTTCCGGTAAATAGCATTACAAAAGCAACACCAAGACTCGAACCTGATGAAATTCCCAAAACCGACGGGCCGGCAAGCGGATTTCGAAACAAAGTTTGCATCAACAAACCTGCTACTCCCAAGGCCATACCTGCCCCCAGAGAAACTATAGTTTGGGGCAATCTTGTTTTAAGAATGATGTTTTCATAAATTCTGTTTACCTCTTCTCCTGTAAACAAAATTGCTTTAATCTCCGACAATGGGATGTGTATGGATCCCAACACCAGGTTCAATAAAACAAGAAAAACCAGCAACAGTGTTGCCAGTGTAATTACAATTGATATTCTTCCTAATTTATGGATCATTTCAGCCTTTCGTAAAAATAAGGTTTATGCTCCGGCAATAATTCCGGATGAAAAAAATGAATGTAATCTGCCAATAAAACATCAGGTTTCATACCTGCTTGTTCATAATATGGTTTTTCACGAATGTTGCACAAAATTACATTCTTATTCTGAAATGCATTAAAATCCATATATCTTGGGTCCTGCTCACCCAAATCTTTTAAGCTTAATCCTGATTTTTCGGGATGAATAATTCTCCAAAAATCACATTTGGAAGCCTTGCTGTATATGGTCTCAAAATCTACCGGATAAGCTCCTTGCATATCATCTTTGATAATGTAATCAGCTCCAGCATCGCGAAAATAATGCGCATAAAAACTATTTCCTCCTGGAACATACCAACTTCCCGATCTCATCTTTCCTGAGAAGACTGTTGGTCGCTTTTCAACATTCGAGGCAATTTTTTTTAGGTTTTGGTATCGGGATTCAATTCCATTGAAAATAGAATCTGCTTTCTCTTCCTGCCCCACAAAAAGAGCAAGCATTTTAATCCATTCTGCACGTCCCAATGGTGTTTCCTCATTATAGGCAGCCATTGGCACCAAAGGAATCCCAAGGTTTCTCAATACATCGAAACCTCCAACTTTAAACGGAGATACAAATATTACATCCGGATCGAGAGCAGCCAGCATTTCAAGATTAAAGTTTCCTTCTTTTCCAATTCTTTTCACCTTTCCAGCTTCAACCAAGGCTTTCATTCCTTCGTGTCGCAGGTAACGACTACTGTTTATGGCTACGATATCATCAATATCATCCAAGGCAAAAAAGTAACTTAACTGCGTACTCGAAAGGCAGACAATTCTCTTGCAAGGAACCGGAATGCTATTGGGAATACCTTTTGCCTTGGCTTTATCTTTTGCAAGATTGAAAGTATCAAAAACTCCATCTTCTCCTTTTTTATGAATCTTTACAAGTGTCTTGTCACCATGCTTTTCAATCTTGAATTCTTTAGCATGATTTAATGATATCTCTATGACTTCCTCTTGTTTGTTTTCTTTTTTTGTTTTTGATGACTTGTTATTACAAGCATAAAAAAACAAGCTTAAACTTATAGTCAGAAGAAAAATAATCTTTTTCATGATTCAGATTTTAACGAATTCCTAGCTCTTGACAAATTGCTTTCAAATGTTCAACCCAAATTCCAACAACAGAATCATATTCCGCCAAGCCTATCATATCAATTTCTGTGGTGAATCCCTCTTTTTCAAGAATAGTTTTCCAACTGTCTTCTTCACTTCCAGCCATATCATTTCGCGCGTGATCACCAGCTACCGACATAAAAGGAGTTAATATTACCTTTTTAATTCCATTCGATTTTAACTGAGGAAGAATAGCATCCAACAAAGGAAAACCTTCTACAGTTCCTACAAAATACTGATCAGATTTTTGCTTTAAATAGTACTCAAATCCTGGGTAATAAATATTGGATTGATGATGAGAACCATGTCCCATAAACAGAACTGCTGTTTTTGAATTCAATTTGTTTTTAAACTGTTGGTGAAGAGCATCCGCCAATTGCATATGATCATGATCTAAGAAAAGCAGTGGAGTTCCTATCTCTGTTACTTTAATTCCTTTTGGCATTCCATTGAATGCTTCTACTGTATGCTTCAAATTATCATACTCTTCACCAGGAATGATATGTAAGGATTGAACCGCAACATGCGTAAACCCATCCTCTCCCATTTTAGCTAATGCCTCAGCAGGAGAATCAACTACACCTCCTCGTTTGCGAATGATCTTTCGAATCATTTTTGAAGTATAAGCCCATCTAATCTCCACATCAGGAAACTCAGCTTTTACAATTTTATCAATATTCTCGAATGCCACTCTGGTCTCAGGATAACTACTTCCAAATGTTACCAAAAGAATGCCTTTTTTGTCCTCTGCTTTTTTATGCGCATATGTCATTTGTACATTCATTATCAGCAAGAAAAATATACTTAAATGCAAAATTCGTTTCATAGTGCTATAATTTTTTAGTTTTAATTAGTTTGTTGTAATTTCTTCTAAACCATTTAAAAGAAAGCCTCGTTCCTGTAATACTAACTGCTAAACCAATTAGTGATAAGAGAACTAAAAGAGTTTTTCTTATCGTGTCATATTGCTTTAGTATGGCTAAATCCAATGTGTGAAAAAAGCGATACAACCAACGACGTAATCGAGTATTTTTAGTTAATTTTTTAATGCGTTCTCCACTTGCAGGATCAATGTATAACCAAGTTTTTGCAACATCATCAATTTCAATCTTATATGCCATTCGTGGCATATAATACATAGCTGATCCAGAGTAATAATTGTCGTAATTTTGCTGCTCAACCACAGAAAATGAGGTATTCTTGAATTTCTCTTCGGACTGTTGTTTGATATCCGCTAAACTAAATTTCTTTTGTGGAATCACTTTACCATCATCTAAAGTGTAAATCTCAGATTTTTGATAATCGTCGTAATAAACTCTGAATTGAGGAGTATTTAAAACGGTTTTCCACTCAATTTTGCGAACTCCTTCCTTATTGTTTAGAGCTGTAAAAATTTCCTTTGGTACTATATTTTTATGACCCGATAATTCTAACTTTTGATTCCATTCAATGTCAACCTTCTCTTTAGAATTTACACCAACCATCCAGTCGGGGATTGAAGTAACAGAAACCAATCCACTCAAAATAAAAGTGAACACAAATATACCAAAGAAAAAACCTGTTAGGTGATGCCACTTGTACCAAAACTTCTTGTATGGACTGATTCCCTTTTCTTTTCTCTTTCGAAGTCGAACCAATCCAGCATAAATGCCTGTTACAGACATCAAAATTCCTAATGAGGATAGAATGATAATGACCAATCTCCATGTATCTTTCGCCAAGCGAAGTTTTTTAAAGTAAATCCAATGCGGAATTGCTCCAAACCGTGCACTCCATCTGGCCCTTCTGTTGGTTTCCTGTACAATCTCACCTGTTTTTTCTGAAATGTATAAAACAGTATGAGCCGGGTCACTCATTTTGCATTTGTACAATGGCAATAAAGGTCGATAGTAAGACCATGGCATCCAATCGTCCAATTCATTCATCTTTTCTATTTCCTTTACAGGATATCCGTTAAAAGATGAGCTTAGCTTTTTGGCATGATTTTCATCAAAAGAAGCGAGCTGCTTTAAACTTATGGCATCATAAGTTTTTTGGGATTTTCGGCCTGATTTAACTCTATAAACAGGTTTTCCATCGCACAATTCCAATGTAACTTTACCATTGAAAGATTTTGGAGGCGCTTGTAAATTCTCAAAATCCTGTTTATGAAACTCGGTAAGATGTAAAAATCGATCTTTGCGAGAAGCATGAGGAAAACCATCGAAAATAAGAACGATACCAGAAATGAACCAAACCACAAACATCAGGCTCAATAATGAACCTGATATGTTATGGATTTGAATGAGATATTTATTTAATCCTTTCAAAACTATTTAGCAAAATTGATTGTAATACCAGCGAAAAATGTGCGCCCTGGATTAATGGTTCCGTAATGAGAGCCATAAGGACTATCATCTACATGGTCGAAAATGTTATCAACTCCAAGTTGAGCTTCAAAAATGAATGAGCCAAGATTTAAAAATTTGTGATTAGTAGTTAGCTTCCAGATATCGTATCCTTTGGCATTATCATCATCATTATCATACGATTTTTCATCCTGAATACGTCCCAGAATCGTTGCGCTAAACGAATAGTTCTTCCATGAACGATCGTAAGCCAAACGAACATTTCCATAATTTTCAGCAACTCCATCTAATTTTTCTCCTGTAGTTTCATCTTTGGCATTAACATAGCTGTATCCACCTCCGAGCGTAAAACCTGCTCCTAATTTAGCATTCAGTAAGAAATCAATCCCTTGAGATTTCGATTCCTCAACATTGTAATGTTTGAGTCTTCTTGTGATTTCATTTTCTGCATCACCAGGTTCAAGATCAATAGTCTCATATGCGATCAAATCATCTACATTATTGATGTATCCTGTAATGCTTGCCGAAAGGAAATCATTATGAAACTCTACACCTAATGAAGAATATTGCGATTTCTGAGGATCCAAATCTTCATTACCTAAATAAAGAGTTCCTCCTTTTTCGTAGGCGTAATACAATTCTTTTACAGTAGGAGCTTTAAATCCATATCCATAAGTCCCACGGAAATTAAAATGATCTAGCTTGTAAAGTAAAGATACTTTTGGAGTAAAAGCACTACCAAATTCATTGTGCTTTACATAACGGGTTCCTGCTACCAACTGAAGTTTTTCAAGCAACTTGATTTCTTCCTGGGCATAAAAAGCTATTGTTTTGGCCTCAGCCTTTCCGTTTACCAAACGATCTTCAGATACCATTTTCTCTCTCAGATAATCTGCACCTAAAGTAAGAGTGTTATTTTTAGAAATGATATTTACATATTTCATTCTAAAATTGCTCATTCTTTGATCATTCTGAATGTCTTTATCACTTTTCTTATAACCCTTGTAATCTTGATTGTATCGATAATAATATCTGTACTGATCAAAGTTATAGTCAACGGATACGTAATCTTTTTTATTTAATAAATACTTGGCTCCTGCTTCAAAAGACTTATCGGTATAGAAATAACCATATTTATAAATAGAAGTAGGTCTTATTACATGCTTTTTGAAAAATGAATTCCCGGCATAAACTTCCAATTTCTTAGTGGCACGAAATTTTAAAGTTTGAGCGAAAGTAAAATCGTTGTACTCATATTGTGCTCTTTTATCCGTTTCAATCAGTTGTCCTTTTTTGATTTCAAAAGGACTTAATTTCCATCCATCGCTTCTTTTGTGGTTAAAATTTCCATTCCATGAAAACTTACCCAGGTTAAGATCAACCGTATTGCTTTGTTGATAAGTCCGATATTCGCGAATACGACTCGTATTGGAAACATTTACCTTTTGTTTTGATTTTTTTGTAATGATGTTTACAACACCAGCAATAGCATCCGATCCATATAGTAAAGAAGATGCACCTTTTAATACTTCAATACGCTCAACATCATCAGGATTAATTCTATTTAGATCGGTATTTCCACCAACATCTCCATACATACGTTTGCCATCAACAAGCACAAGAATAAAGTCGTTTCCCAAACCATTAATGGTCATCATGGCTCCCATTGTTCCTGGATTAAAATCAAATGATGGACTTACATTCATCATCAACTCGTTAAAATCTGAAGCTCCTGCACTTGCAATGGCTTTTTTACTAATCAATTCTGTTTGAACCGGAGCTGTTTTTAAATGATGCGCGGTACCAGTTCCAGTTACAACAATTTCTCCCAACTGACTTTTGGATTCCATCATTGTAAAATTAAGAACATTGACACCTTCCTTAATGATGATTTTCTGCTTTTGACGACTATATCCCGAAAAGGATACAACCAAATCGTAATCCCCTGGTGCTAAATTCTTAATCTGGTATTCGCCTTTGTTATTTGTCGCTGTACCTGTAGTAGTGCCTGAGAAATATACACTAGCACCAGGCATTGCTTGTTGGTTACTATTTTGGGTTACCACCCCTTTTAGCACAGCATTCTGTGCATTAACGAAAGTCACTGAAATCAGTAGCATAATAGCTACAACATAAATCTTTTGCATAGCAAGATATTAAAACATTAATAACTTCACTTTGCAATCCTTATGAACAACGAGAATAATTCAGAACATTAAAACCAATAAGTCCCAAACACAAACTTCTGTCCCGGAAGCAAAATGTTTAATCATTGTGATGGCAGGTCTTCTGACTTATCCTGATTTTTATGCCTTCCCATTCAATCTAAAATCGAACAGTGGCTGTAGTATAAAAACCGCGATCCCAAAACTCTGGAACCAGACTTACAGCAGCGGGAACTGTTGCAGATTTTCACTGCATTCCCTTTTAATCCTATTGCACATGAAGATGCAACTAGAACCATTACTGTCGCAAAAGTATATATTATTTTCTTACTGGCAAGTGTGCTATTCAGCAGGAAAGTTTATTGCATAAAAAAAGCCGTTTCATTTCTGAAACGGCTTTTATCCTTTCTCTTCGGGAAGGACTTAAACCCAACCCATATATCTCTTAATTTCAACAATTTTATTAGAGTTTGAGAGCAGAGAACGAATTGATAAATGTGCATGGGAAATTATTCGTTTTACCTCTGCTCTCATTCATGGCTATTCAAACATAACCAGTTAACTTAGTTAGAATATCATTTTCTAATAAATATTTCAATACATTACAGACTTTATGAAGAGGCTGCCTAATAAAGATTTTATATTTGGAGAGATATCTATAAGATTTTTCAAATCCCCAACGCTCCACGACTTTTGATACCAGCTCTTTTTTTCTAACCTGTTTAGTTTTTTAATTGCCAATTGACTGCACAATCAGAAAAATACTTACTTGCATTTTTCAAACACTCTTCCTTCTGCCATGATGTTAAGTTTTCAAATTCATCAAATATCAAAGCCATAGCAATCGGATTTTGAGGTTCTTTTCTGTAAGTACTTAGAATTGATTTTTTACGAAGAGTAACAGCCTTCTTTATTTCTTTACGATATTTAAACAGTTTACCTTCATCCTCTTCACATAAATTCTCTTCGGATTTGTGAGTTTGCACCCAACTAATTTTTTCTGCTAAACTGTCCATGTAAGCTTTTTGATATTTTCTTAAAATCCGATCGTATTCTGTATTCTCAAAAGAATTATTAACAATAACCAATTCTTTTTTATCTATCTCAAAATTAAACTTCCCATAACGAAATATCCAGATATCATATTCTTTCTCTGCATCAACTACCAATGTCATCTTAAAAGGTGGTTTTACATTTTCGATAAATGCATCAAACACCCCATCTTTAAGTTGAACATCCGATAAGATTGTTTTTGATTTCTCGCTTTTGGTATTCAGCTTTAATTTTATTTTAGAATCACCTACACCCTCAATTTTACCTAAAATTCTAATTGATTCTTTGTTGCATGAAAAAAAACAACAAACTACTACTAATAATAATAAATTTCTCATTCTTAATATTTAATACTACACCAAAATAAATACAGCCAGTTTAGCTTTTAGCCGAACTACGATTACCATCATTTAAATGACAATGCATAGCCTCATAAACCAACTCCTCTTTACTGATGTTTAAATAATTCTCTAATAATAACCATTCCCTCCTTTGCCTCTTTATTAAAAAGTAAACTTATTCAGCTCTTTGCTTTTTTTCACTACAATTAAATTTAAAGCAAGCTTTTCGTTTACTTAGCCTTCGGCAAAAACATTATATCCAATACATCAGCCTTTTTTAGGAATTTCTTAGCTGCTTTAGCAATTTCTTTTGTGGTCACATTATTAATCACATCGTCGAAATATTCGGGCAACATTCTGTTTTCTCCCGTTTCGTAAAACTTAGTCAATACAGATAACCAATAATTGTTATTCATCAGAGCTTTGCGGTTATTCTTTTTCATATTCAAAACCACCTTATCCAAATCGGACTGAAGCACTGATTTCTGAACCTGTTTTAGCTCTTTATATACCAACTCTTTTAAATGATCTGCCTTTGCAGGATCACAATCAAAGCGTATCTCTAATCCCAGTTTCATTTCAGGAATACGAGAGCCTGTAGGGCGTACATTGACACCATAGGTTCCTCCTTCCTTCTCACGAATATTTTCGGTATAGCGAAGGTTAAGTACAGAACCCAATATGTTGTGGTAAATAATTGTTTCTCTTGAATAATCAGCATCAGCTCTCATCTTCAAATCAACAGTAGCTTTTGGCTCTGTCATTGGCAGATAAATGCGGTGCTCATGTTTCCCTTTCGGAAAATAGTCTCCATTATCTACCCACTCTTCAACTTCACCTGTTGAATTAATGGCTCCAATATACTCCTCCACCAGTGGTTTAAGTGTTTCGGCATCTACATCACCGATAATGAAGAATGTGAAATCTGCCGCATTAGATAGACGCTCGAAATAGATCTCCTTCATACGTTCGAAATCCATCTGTTCTAAGTAGTCTTTGTCAAATGCTAACAAGCGTGGATCACCATTATTGCTAAGGATGGTCAAGGTATCCCTCATGAGATCTTTAGCCGTTTCCACCTTATTATTAATGTTGTAATAATTGCGTTCCATGAGTTGATCATAAGCATTACGGTCAAAGCGTGGCTCTTCAAAACGCATATAGACTAACTGTAACATGGTTTCCAAATCCTTAACCATCGTACTGGCTGAAACAGATTCCTCATATTCTCCGAACTTAAAGCCACACGAGGGTGTTTTACCAGCAGTAATCTTCTTAAACTGAATAGGATCGTGAGCACCAATACCAAAACCAGATACAAATGCTGAAGCAGCTCTGAATGATGGTATATCTTTCACATCATATAACGACTTTCCTCCCTTGCTGACCGCCTTGAGGATAACCTTATTGGTCTTATTATTAACTTGCTTAAAGACCACCTTAGCGCCATTTGAAAGCGTCCATTCCTGGGCTTTAAACCCGTCAATGGTCTTCTCACTAACAACTTTACCAGGTATTGGAGTGGTGCTCATTAATGGAGCATCCACTGGCGTGTTATCCACATAAGGCTCAATAGTGCTTTGTTCCACCATTGCTATTATGGCTTCAATCTCCTCTTGTGTAGGTAAAGAATCCGCCCCATTATCGGGACCGGTCACCACATAGGCCCTGTTGATGTCACTCAAATATTTTGAGGCCACAGCAGATACTTCCTCCACCGTAATACCAGGAATAATCTCTTTGGCAAAAAGGTATTTGAACTTTGCATCAGAAACAGCCTGACCTTCCAAATACACTCTTTTAATGGCTTTACAGTAGCCATCAGAGCTAATGCTGTTTCTTTTTTTATAATTGTTTTCAACAGCAACCAGAGTATTGACTTTCAAACGTTCCAACTCTTCGTTGGTAAAGCCATGCTGAATAACCCGCTGCAACTCTGTATAAGCCGCTTCAAACGCCTCCGACTCTTTCCCTATATTAGCGACTGCGTACACATCAAAAGTACTATAGTCTCTTTCAAGAGGACCATAGCCTGCACTTGCCGATAAAAAAGGCACTTTTCCTCTTAATACCAATTCTTTGTAACGCCCTTTCATTAAAGCATTAAAAAAGCTGTTTACATATGAGTCCCGAAGACTTTGCATGGTGTTATCCGTGCTTTTTTTATGCCTTATTTTCAGATTGATATTAACGTTTTTATACTCTTTATCTTTTACCTGAACATACATTGGTTCCTGGTTATCCAGAATGATCACAGCCTTACGCTCTTTGGGATTCTCAATGGCAGGTATAGCAGAAAACAGCTCAATCACACGTTGCTCCATTGCATCCACATCAATATCTCCGACAATAGCAACCGCCTGTAAATCCGTCCGATACCACTCGTGGTAAAATTTCCTAAGTTCTTCCGGGTCAAAGTTCTGAATCACATTCAGTTCCCCAATCACATCACGGTAAGCATAGATACTGCCATTATAAATGGTTGGTGCTATTTTTCCCTGTAATCTGAAGCCAGGTGTATGGCGCGTGCGCCATTCTTCCGATATCACCCCTCTTTCGGCATCAATCTCTTCCTCATCAAGCGATAGCTCATCACACCAATCGCGTAAAATCAACAGGCACGAATCAACAAGACCACTGTCCTTTGTTGGAACACGACTCAGATTATAAACTGTTTCATTTTTTGTGGTATAGGCGTTAATATCCTTCCCAAACTTCACCCCATTATGCTCCAGCATATTTAACATTGCTTTACCTGGAAAAGTGTTTGTACCATTAAAGGCCATGTGTTCCAAGAAATGCGCCAGGCCATCTTGTTGCTCTGTTTCAAGCGAAGCTCCCACATTCTGGTAAATATAAAAACTGGCTAAGCCTTTAGGATTGATATTACGCTTCAAATAATAAGTTAGGCCATTAGGTAATACACCCTTTCTAATAGTCGTATCAAAAGGTACTGGTTGCGATAAGTCAGCGAATTGCTGTGCCCCTGCAATATTGCTAATTAGGTTTAATCCTAATATTAATAACAGTAGTTTACGCATAAAAATATTATTTTTCAAATAAGACTAATATTATTCAATTTTAATCTTATAATTCATTACTATTAAACTTCAGCTTTCACTTTGTTAAGTACATTTACTTGCCATTCACCGCAATTGTAAGTAAACCTTCTCCTTGTTTCATTAAGCCTAATTCATGTTCAACATTCACTCTTTTTTTATAATTGTAGGGGAAGTCACTTAAAGCTTTGGTTTTTAATTCAATTGCTTTAGTGGTTTCTCCTTGTTTATAAAGATTATTTGCCTGAAGATTCTCAACCAAATACTTATTGGGAATAAGCCTATTACAGTAACTGATCCAGTCATTTATATATTCAAAATCTTTTTCATTGTCTGCATATTGCAAATAATAGTGAGCTACATCAACTATATCCTTTACAATTTGGTTGGCTTGCATTCCTTCTTTTAACTCTTTCAAAATATTTTTACCACCAGCATCTGTTCTTTTTTCGTAGCTTTTCTTTCTGCTGTTGTATTCTGCTTTGTCAGCTTTTCTGACTTCATCTACAGGTTGTACAGTCTTTATATTTTCAACGTAGGTTATTGCTTGTTTTTTAAACATGCCTATTTCATTTGAAAGCAGTTGACACATCAGCTCGTAATATTCCATACTCTTATGTCTGTATTCAGTATTTCCCAAAGCTTTATTTTTGTTAATAAACAGGTGCATCAGTTCAGGACTTTGAAGGCGATATGCTTCGCTGATGGTATTTCTCAACAAATCACTTTTCATACAATCAAGTCTTCTTTTCTCAGACTTATTGGCAAGTTTTGTATAGCTATCGTAGTATTTGTCAACTAAATTCCATGCATAACTATCTGCCATAAAATATTTTTGGCTGTTTAGCAGATATTGAAACATTTCCTTACTGTCTTCCTCTATTTCAGTTTGTATTCGCAACCATGCTTCAATGCCTTGTGTTGGACTTACTCCGTATTCGGTCATTTTACTGATATATTGTTTCAGAAAGGCTTCATCGTTTTTCTTTTGCTTGAATTCGGTTTGTAATTTTTCCAAATTGTTTCCTTGCTCAAGAGCTTGCAATGCTTTTTCACCAAATCCAATCATGTCGCTACCGTGCTTGTTTCCTCCTCCCCTATAAATCATTGTTCCGTCTCCTTTTAAAAACATCAGGGTTGGATATGAGTTTACTTTGTAAATTTTAGCCACATCAAGTCCTTCTTTTTCGGCATCTAATTTCAGGCTAATGAAGTTTTCGTTGTAAAAATCCCCAACTTCAGGATCAAGAAATGGCCCTTTTGCCAATCGTTTGCAGGGACCACACCATTCGGTGTAGAAATCAATAAAAATGAGCTTGTTTTGCTTTTCTGCTTTTTTCAAAGCCTCATTAAATGTGATGTTTTTAAAATCTATTCCTGGTTGTTTTTCGGCACAAGCCGTTATAAAACTTAAAAACACAAATACAATCAGTATATTTCTTATTTTCATGATGTTATTCTTATTATAGATGGTAAATTATTGATTATTTTTTCCTATTTAAGATAAATTTTACCGCCTGCTTTCATGATTTTCAAATCAGCCTTGATTCCTTCCGCATTTTTACTATCGCTTTTTAATGCAGCTTGATATGCCTCTTCCATTACTTTAACAGCCTCCTCTTTGCTATTACCATATAAATAAAACACTATGGCATATTGGCTCATTATTTTTGAATCGCCTGGGATGATGTCATAGGCCACTTTCATCCAACGCACAACATCAGACTTTTCTTCATCCATTTTAGCAAAGCGAGCATAATTGTAAACCATTGATGCAATTTGTTGACTAGTTCGAACGGAAAAAGGAGTAGAGGATTTGGCTCTGACATCGCCAGCTTCCAATTTAAGCTTCCAATTCATGTACTGCTCACGTAATTTATCAACTTCAACAGACTGAATAAAAGCCTCATTATCATCATGTACTAAAGCTTTGTATTTCTCACCTTGCTCGGTTCGTAAATAGAAGAAAATATAGGTTCTTTCACGTTGTTTTTCGTCAACCTTGGCACCTGCCTCTCCTGCACGGTTCAATACCAACTCTAATATTGCCGTATCTTTTTTGGCAACAGCATAATCAGTTGTGGTTTCAACCATGTTTCGGGGTAATTTCTGATATTCTTCACGAATGTCTTTTCTTACATAAAGTTTCCAGGCATCAGAACCGTAATTACGCTGAATAATCTCATCAGCTTTACCACCATAAATTATTTCATCACTATGGTCGGCCAATAAAACAACCATTTCCTTACTCAATTCATCAAAACTTTTTTGAATAGTTAAGTACTGCTCCAGCACATCGGTGTAACCGATTGAGTTCCCTTCTTTTAACTTGTTCAAATAAATACGAAGAAACTGTTCGTTATTCTTTTCTGCCTCGTAACGGCCTGTTAATTGACTTAAACTATTATCATTTGAAGCGTTGAGAACAGCTGTTTTTATGTGTGACATAAACCGATCTGTTGGCATTGCACCTGAAAAACGATAAACAACATTATCATCCCGATCAACAATAATATATCCAGGTAAACCACTTATACCATACTTTCGTTTGATAGCAGGTCCTTCACCTCGCTCAACATCCATCTTAATGGCTACCATATGTTCATCAAAATAGTCACCTACCTCTTTTTCCAGAAACACTGTTTTGGTCATTTTTTTACATGGTCCACACCACACAGCATAACCATCAATGAATAACAGCTTGTTCTGGGCCTTTGCCTTTGCCAAAGCCTCGCTGAATGTTCCGTGTTCAAAATTGATACCCTGCGCCATTAATAACATTGGCAATAGCATCATTGCCAATACACTATATAATTGCTTCATTTTTTTTGCTGATTAATCGAATTTGAATTAATAATAATTTCAAGCTGCTCTTGATTACAACTTCTCGCCGTTTTTCATTTTATCAAGTTCCTCTTGGATTGAACGACGTCTTTTATCACGTTCGGGCAGTTTAGCTAAAGCGGCCTCTTTAAAGGTTATTGCTTTCTTTTTCTTTCCTTGCTTGTATAAAGCCAATGCCATCAGGTTATCCATCCTGTAATCTTCGGGCAATAGTCTGGATCCATAGTTAATCCAAGTTGTCAAACGCTTATACTCTTTGGATTTTTCAATATGTTTTAAGTAATAAGCACCTGTTTTGGTGATGGAAGCTACTTGTTCACGTGCCTCTTTGCCTTGCTTAAGCTTTGCCAGTGTGGCATTTCCGATAATGCTGGGCGCATACCTGTTAGCCTTATAATCCTCGTAGTAAGCTTTGTCTTCCTTTTTTATCTGTTCAATTGGTTTCGCCGACACAATACTATCTAAATAAATTGCCGCCTGTTCCTTATAGGCTTCAATATCTTTCGACAGCAAAAGGTAGTCTAACTCGTAATCCATCAGGTTACCTGATTTCATTTCTCCCCCCATCCAGTTCTTTTTCTCTGGCAATTTTTTCCATGCTGTTATAAATCGGCGCATAGCCTCAGGGCTCTTATTATAATAGGCATAGCTTTTAGTGTTCTCAGCCATTTTATACTTGAAGTTTTCTAAAGTACTTTCTTCCGCTCTCGTTGCAATGTCCCAATATTCCTTATAGTTATCCTGAATTATTTGCTCGGCTTTACCACCAACCAGCAAGTAACGCTGATTATCCATCAAGAACTCCATCATATCTACGTCAGACTCTTTTATCTCGGTCTGCACCTTTAACCACGCCTCGATACCTTCGGTAGGACTGACACCATATTCTATCATTTTCTGATAATATAATTTCAGAAATTGCTCATCCTGAGGTTTCAACGAAAATTGCTCTTGCAAGGCTTTAAGACTCTGGTTACCCTTTGTTGATTGCCTAGCTGCCTCACCCGACTTAATTAAAGACTCAACATCGCGCGAACCGGTTACTTTGTAAACTTTCTCACCTTTTGCATTGATAAACAGAAGCGTTGGATATGCCGTTATTTTATATTTTTTAGCAACTTCTCGCCCTTCTTTTTCAGCATCTAACTTTAAATTAATAAAATGCTGATTGTAGTAGGCTCCTAATTTTTCATCCAAAAAAGGCCCTTTGGCCAATGCCTTGCATGGCCCACACCAAACGGTGTAAAAATCAATAAAAATTAGTTTATCTTGCTTTTTGGCCTCTTGCAAAGCCTCCTCATGTGATATATGCTGAAAATCTATCCCTTGCGACACAGCCACACTTCCCGTAAATAAGAATAGAAAAAATGCTAATCCAATATTTTTCATACTATTTAATTATTAGTTGCTTTAAGGTAATGATATCCGGCGTCAAATTTGAGC
>NZ_BAZX01000018.1 GCF_001310955.1 Marinifilum fragile JCM 15579 | reverse complement strand
TTCTTTGTCAAAATGTCAAAAGTAAGACAAATCTAGGGCGTGTAAGCCCAAACTACTTCTACTTGAAAAACATTAAGTTCGGCGCGGTGATCTTCTCAATTCTTCGAAGCTTCCCCGTCTCTCTAAATGTTTTCTGCGGATAAGCAGCTCGTACTTCCAATGCCCCAAATCCGCTATATGTCATACAGAGTCAATAAGAAGAGTTTTCTTGCAAAGTATTATTGAAAATTCATGATTACATGAGTAATGAATGACAAAAACAGCCCTGACATCTGAAACCAAACAAATGTAGACATTAAAGTCCTCAGCAAAAGCAGAGGACATAGGAAATGCTTTGTGCAGAATAAATCAATTTGCCTTGGGTTTTAACCCAAGGATTTTAAGTTAAAAACCTGCAGAAAATGTGACATTCAAAAATTTGTTGGGCCCCATAGATGAAAAAGTCGTTAAGAACAGAATTCCATGAACGAGGTACGAGAGAATATTATTTTATTCACAGAATAATTATATCTATAAGGTGTTCATGAGCTCACTTCGTTCGGTTGTTTAGACTTTGAGTCGTAATGGGTAACGAAATTTTTGACGTCTAGATCTTTTGGTTCTTTTATAGCAATGATAACCGAGCTTTGCGAGCTCATGAATGCCCGTGAAAATTATGAATGAATAAAAGAACAGCCCATCCGGCTTGAGGATAAATAAAAAAAAAACCTCTGTCTTTTAGGACCAATGGCATTAAGTTAAGGGTGAATCCTTTTGATAAACATTACCAAAATTACCCCAAACCCCTAAAGGGGCTTTTCCTGTGCGCTGTTCCCTTTAGGGAATAAAAGGGTGAGCGTGGGGCAAAATCCGCTAACTTAATGACATTGCTTTTAGGACAGAGGCTTAAGATATGGAAATTAGATTGATTAATTTCTTCTTGGACAATATGGCAATTTCACCATTTCGTAAGCGTCATGATAATTTCCTTCTACACAATCGGTAGGATCGCAACAAGTGTGACAAACTCGTTTGAACGCTCTGAATTTATGAAGCTCAACACCTGGAGCCATAAAGTCTTCTTTCACGGGTTCTTCGCGCATTAAATCCGTACTTAAGTATTTTTTGTTATCATCGGCAAATACAGTTACCACCACTGCATCAGCACCTAATTCCTCCTGAACTTTAAGTGCTCCCAAAAAGTTTGCTCCCGATGAAATACCAATTCCGATTCCCAATACAGAAGAAAGTTTTTGTGCCATAACAATTGCATCACCATCATCAACACTTACAATTTCATCCAATTTATCCAACTCTACAATAGAAGGAATAAACTCATCGGAAATTCCCTGAATTCTATGCTTTCCAACTTTATATCCAGTAGACATTGTTGGTGAATTAGATGGTTCCAAAGGATGAATTTTAATTTCAGGATTCTGCTCTTTTAGGAATTTACCAACTCCCATCACAGTTCCGCCTGTTCCAACACCTGCTACAAATGCATCAGGCACCAGGTTTCTGTATTTCAATTGCCACCACAATTCCTGAGCAGTTGTGTTGTAATGTGCTTCACAATTGTCCCAGTTGGAAAACTGACGTGGCAAAAAGGTATGCTCGTCCTCTTCGGCTAGTTTGTTCGCCATTTCAATACTTCCAAGGAATCCTCCCTCCTCTTTGCTTACCAACTGAATGTCTGCACCATAGCTTTTCATCAGGTTAATTCTTTCCTGGCTCATCCAATCGGGCATATAAATGGTAACAGGATGTCCCATAGCACGACCAATTCCTGAGAATGCTATTCCTGTATTACCGCTGGTTGCCTCGATAATACGATCACCTTCTTTTAAAGCTCCGCTCTTGTATGCTTTTTGCAAAATATGAAATGCCATTCTATCCTTAATACTACCCGTCATGTTCAGGTATTCAGCTTTGGCATAAATGGTGCGAGTTTTTCCTTTGTATGTAAACTTAATCGCTAATAAAGGCGTATTTCCGATCAAACTGGAAATGCTACAATTCTTTTGCTTAGGGGATTTGTAATCATTTTGTTAGGTTTGTTATTTAACGTGAGCTCTATGTAAAAATCGATCTCACGCTTAGTAGTTAAACATATTCAATCTTATAGGATCTCTTTATCCTTTATGTTTCTTAAAAAAGAGGCAAGCTCGTTTTAACATGTCTGAATAAATTGGCGAGCTTGCCTGCTTTGCTGAAACTTACACTTAAATTATGAAAGACCTTATTAGTTCAATTCAGCTAAATATCTTTCAGCTTCCATAGCTGCCTGACATCCAGAAGCTGCAGAAGTAATAGCCTGACGATATACAGGATCCTGAACATCACCACAAGCAAATACACCTTTAACATTTGTTTTAGGAGTTCCTGCTTCTGTTAAAATATAACCCTGCTCGTCAGTATTCACATATTTTGAGAAGACATCAGAATTTGGATGGTGTCCAATTGCCAAGAAAAATCCATCAATGGCAATCTTCACTTCCTCTTCTTCAGGAGTACCAGCTTTTTTAATCAAAGTACAACCTTCAACTCCCATGTCTCCAGTTAATTCTTTTGTATTGTGTTCGAATAATATTTCGATATTTTCTGTTTTGAAAACTCTCTCCTGCATCGCTTTCGAAGCACGCAAATGATCCTTACGTACCACCAAATACACTTTGTTACAAAGTCCGGCAAGATATGAAGCCTCTTCGCAAGCAGTATCACCACCACCCACTACGGCAACATCTTTTCCTCTATAGAAAAATCCATCACAAGTAGCACATGCCGAAACACCAGAACCTTTATATTTCTCTTCACTTTCAAGTCCTAAATACTTGGCAGTTGCTCCTGTTGCAATAATTACCGATTCAGCTTCTATTTCAGTTTTACCATCCACAGTTACTTTGTATGGTCTTTGCTCAAAATCAACATCAGTAACAATTCCCCAACGGCAATCACAACCAAATCTTTCAGCTTGCTTTTTTAGCTCTCCCATCATTACAGGACCACTAATTCCTTCCGGGTATCCAGGAAAGTTATCAATCTCAGTAGTTGTTGTTAACTGACCACCTGGTTGCAATCCTTCATAAACCACAGGATTCAAATTCGCTCTGGAAGCATAAATACCAGCGGTATAACCCGCAGGGCCTGAACCAATAATCAAACACTTTACTTTTTCAATATTATTCTCTTTCACATCCATCTTAAATCAATATTTTATCACCTGAATTTGATTAAATTTCTTCAGGTTAGCTTATGATATCTTTTTCATTTTCTCCAACATGGTTTTTAGAATTACCTCATCGGTTACTTCCATTCCTTCATTGGCAAGACGTCCAATATTTCTGATAGTCGCCTCAACATCATCATCAATAATACCATTCATTCCATTTAGCACATTGTGGTTCATTGCCAATAAAGAGGATTGAATGGCAGCACTAACACTTGCCGAAATCTTGTGTGAACATCCATATTTTGCACCATCGCAAATCATACCTGTTACACTACCAGTCATATTTTTCAAGGTCATGCCCAACTGTTGGAAATCTCCTCCCATAATGTAAGTGATTCCACATCCTGCACCAGCAGTAGAAAGCAATACTCCGCATAATGCCGACAATTGGCCTACAAATGATTTCATGTAAATCGTAGTTAGTAATGCCAAAGCCAAACCGCGCAATAATTTCTCGTGCTCTACTTCCAATTCTTCCGCTGTAACAACAACAGGAAGAGTAACGCTAATCCCCTGGTTACCACTACCACAATTCGACATCACCGGCATCGTACTACCTGCCATACGAGCATCAGAAGCAGCAGCTGTTAACATGATTGAGCGGTTCATTACATCAGAAGACAATAAACCTTTCTTGATATTCAACAACATCGATTTGCCAACCTGAAGACCATAATTTCCTCTTAAGCCCTCCTCAGCAATCGATTTGTTCAATTTGATTCCTTTTTCGATGAAACTGATCTCTGAAACATCTACACTATCTATAAAGTTGTAAATTTTTTCAAAGCTCCATTGAGAAAAGTCTGTTCCTCCTTTATCGTCAGAATTACATGCATTGCTGTAAATCACCTCACCATTTCTTTCAACGGCTACAATGTTTGTATGACGGTCTTGAATAATTACTCGACCCGTATTGTCTCCATTGTGGCAAATACACTCAATATACAATTTAGGTACATCATACTTTACATCAACTGAAACCTTTCCTTCATCGACAAAAGATTTTGCCATATCCATAACATCTTCGCTGATGCCATCCAATACTTCAAGTCCCGCTGTTGGATCGCCACCTAAAGCACCTAATGCTCCGGCAATCGTTAATCCAACCATACCCGAACCAGGTATACCTACACCCATTCCATTCTTTAAAATGTTTCCACTTACAAAGAACTCAATGCGTTCTGGTTGTAAGGTTAACACTTCGCGAGCTTTAGCTGCTGCATAAGCAACTGCAACCGGTTCTGTACATCCAAGAGCTGGAACGAATTCCTCCTTCAGCTTTTGCAAGAATACTTCTTTCATTAGTTAGAGATAAAATTAAATGTTTGTTGTTTTTTTGGGTGGTTAATTGTTGTTAGATGAAAGAACGGACCGGCCGGCCCCTTACCTCCGACCGATCCAAAACTAAACCAAAACAGACTATTGATTTTGTCTTACGATTTCTTAGGGTTCATCACTACCTCTACAGAATCGTATTTCTTAAATAATTTTTTAGCAAATTCTTCTACTTTCTTAGCACTAATGCTATTTACAAGATTATTGTAAGATTCAGTATTAATAATTGGTTCATTGTTCATTAATGATGACTGAATTACACTCAACCAAAAGCTGTTTTCTTTTACTGCTTCAGCTCTATTCTTAATGTAATTTTTCTTGATTTCTTCAAGATCAGTTTCATTAACAGTTTTTACAATGGCATCAATTTCCTGATAAACCAATTCTCTTAGTCTTTCTTGTTTTTCAGGACCACAATCGAAACTGATTGTAATACCAACATTTTCGTATGGACGCTTGCTGATTGATGGACGAACGCTAACACCATAAGTACCGCCTTCTTGCTCACGTATGGTTTCCATATATCTTTTCGAAAGCAATTCTGCAACAACTCTTGCGTACATTCTTGTTTCAAGATTGTATTTCATTTCATTTTTTAGAGAAAGGTATACAGTTGTTTTTGGTACCTGCATCTCTCTTTCAAAAATATTCTGAGATTTTCCTTCCGGCATGCGCACTTTTCTGTCAACCCAGTTTTCTTTGCGGTTCTCCGAAGAAATGCTACCAATATATTTGCGAATTAAAGGCAAATGCTTTTCCTCATCGATATTACCTACAAACAGGAACGTAAAGTCGCTTGCATCTTTAAATCTGTCCAAATAAATTTTCTTAGCCTTTTCAAAATCGATATTATTAACGAACTCTTCATTGAACATCAATGCACGTTCGTGGTGGTTAGCCATCATCTGTCCAATTGTATCTTTCAATGCTTTGCCATTGTCAGCTTTCACATTTTGAAGATTGTTCTTAATTGCTCCCATTTGTGCCTGGAATACATTTTCATCGAATCTTGGATGCTCGAAATACTGATACAATAACTGTAACATGGTTTCAAAATCCTTTGGAGAAGCTGATCCCGAGAATGTTTCAGTATATGAACCCAATGCGGGTTGCACACCTGCAATCTTACCTGTCAATTTCTTTCTCAACTGAATGGCATTGAATTCTCCTACTCCTGAGATTTTAGCCAACATTGTCGCAACATCTCCAGATTCAAGATCTTCTCTTTCAAGAAGTGAACTACCACCAAAGCTATAGGCATTGAATAAGATCTCATCTTTACTGTAATCAGTAGGAAGAACAACTACTCGTGCACCATTCTCTAATGTATATAATTTCGCATCTGTTCCTTTTACAACTGATTCCGAAGCAAATTTCTTGTCTGTTAATTCATCAGTAACAAGCGGAGCATCACCAGTTTCATCAGCATAAGCTTCAATATTTGAAGTCATTACTTTTTTAATCGATGCAAATAATTCCTCTTTTGTTGGGTATTTGATTTCTTCCTTATCAGGACCACTCAAAGCAAAAACACTGTTGTTGATATTTCCATAATTTTTCAACATTGAATTTACTTCCATTAAAGTGATAGATGGAATTGTTTTCTCTCCGAATTCCACTTCCCATTCCACTGAAGGCGCAGGATTAGCACTTAAATAATGCTCCTGGAAAGTTTGAGCCCAATCTTCATTTGAAATTTTATCTTTTCCTTGCAGATATGATTCATAACTTCTCAAGAACGAGGTTTTTACCCTTTCCAATTCTGTTTCTGTAAATCCAAAACGTTGAACTCTTGCAAATTCAGTCATGAATGTTTCGAATGCCTCAATTTCTTTATTCTCTTTTGGAGCTACATAAAGGTAATTAGCCTCTTTTGTACGACACATTCCGAAATTGCCTACGCTCATTCCCACTGCTGGACATTCTGGATTTTGCATCAACTCTTTCAAGCGGTTGTTCAACATGGTATTGAACATTCCCTGAACCAAACTCTCACGCATATAATTTTCATCACGTGTAGTATAAGCTGGCTTTCGGAAAATCCAGTTGATAGAAACTGATTTTGCCTCTTTATCTTTCGCCAATACATATTGTGTCTCCTTGCTATCTTCCACCTGGTAGTATACTCTTTCAGCAGCATTTTTAGGCATTGGAATTTTTGAGAAAAGTGCCTTTACTTTGGCTTCAATTTTCTCTACATCAAAATCACCAACTACCACTACAGCTTGGTTATCCGGACGATACCATTTCTTATAGTAATCACGCAATTGCTTGTGTTCAAAATTATCGATTACATTCAAGTCACCAATTACATCACGCTTAGCGTACTGAGAGTGATTGTACATTACCGGGCTGGTTTGAGAATTGATGCGAAAACGTGAATTTCTTCTGGTTCTCCACTCTTCGTGAATAACACCTCTCTCCGATTCAATTTCTTCTGCTTCCAATAACAAGCCACCTGACCAGTCGTGAAGAACAAGAAGAGCCGAATCGATTAAGTTTTCGTTACCAGTAGGTAGGTTACTGATATTGTATACTGTTTCATCCTGAGCTGTATAGGCATTGATATCTCTACCAAACTGAATACCATTCTTCTCAAGATAATTGATCATGTTTTTTCCTGGGAAATTTTTAAGGCCATTAAATGCCATATGCTCCAAAAAGTGAGCTAAACCATTTTGTGCATCTTCTTCCAAGATTGCACCTACGTTTTGCACAAAGTAAAGACTTGCTCTGTCTTTTGGCTCCTCATTGTGCATCACATAATAGGTCATTCCATTAGAAAGCTTACCATGCTTTACCTTAGGATTCAACGGAATTGTTGTAGTATTTTGGGCCTGGCTAAAATTACCAGAGAACAAAATCACACTCATTACGAGTAAGGATAAGAATTTCTTCATTTTGTTGTTTTTTTAGTTTTCTCAAAATCATTCCGAGAGTTCTGCCCGTCCGAGACAACAATCTTAAATGAGCATGCATAAGTAGCATGTCCTCAATTTAAAATGGTTTTTTGGTAATTGGTTTTCTAATGATAAAAGGGTGTGAGCAGGGAGTTTATAGATCAGATATTGGGGTAAAGTTCTTTACTGCCCTGCCCATAACCACTAACTAGTATTTGTTGTTGTAATTTTTGATTTTGATAGCCTTCGTTTTGCATAGACCCGATAACAGGAGGGGATTGCCTCCTATTATCAAAATCTATTTTTACTAACCATGTTTTCATTGACAATATGAAAACTCACTAACTAATCTAAACTACCTTTATATAAAAGCTCTATTTAACGTTTTGAGCTGTTACTTTTTTTTTAAAGTTTGCCTTTCCTTTATCCAGGAATTTCACAAATTTATTTACATCTAAATCGTAAGCTGTTGGTGCTGTTAAATCATTACCATTCTCATCAAGAAGCACGTAGTATGGTTGAGCATTTACATTGTACTTACGAATTTGAAGATCTGCATTTTGCTTACCAATGGTTTTCTTTTTCTTTCCATCGTATTCAGACACATACCATTCTTCTTCTGGTAATTTCTTTTTGTCATCTACATAAAGAGCAACGATAATAAAATCTTCCTGTAATCTCTTTAATACTGCAGGATCAGACCAAACATTCGCTTCCATTTCGCGACAATTTACACAACCGTGTCCTGTAAAGTCAACGAAAATTGGCTTTCCTTCACGTTTCGATGCTTCTAATGCTTCTTCATAATCGAAGTAACCTTCTAATCCATGAGGCAAATGTAAAAAGTCTGCATATTTTGCCTTGTGAGTTGCTTTATGAACTGGTCCACCACCTGCATTATCTCGTACAATTTGACTTATATTGAAATCATGAGTTGCTAAAGGAGGAGTAAAACCTGATAACATCTTTAATGGAGCTCCAAACAAACCTGGAATCATATACACAACGAATGAGAATGAAGCAATTGCCAACATCAATCGTGGTACGCTGACACTCTTCACTGGGCTATCGTGGGCAAACATTAGTTTTCCTAACAAATAGAATCCTAATAATGTAAAGATTACAATCCAGATTGCGATATATACTTCTCTATCCAAAATTCCCCAGTGGTAAGTTTGATCGGCAACACTTAAGAATTTTAAACCTAATGCCAATTCCAAGAAACCTAATACAACTTTTACTGAGTTCAACCATCCACCTGATTTAGGAAGGTTGTTCAACCATCCTGGGAAAATTGCAAACAATGTAAATGGTAATGCAAATGCCAATGAGAATCCCAACATACCTATAATTGGCATCAAAACCTCACCACCTGCTGATGCTACCAAAATTGAACCTACAATTGGACCAGTACATGAGAACGACACAAGTACCAAAGTAAATGCCATGAAGAAAGATCCCATGAAACCACCTTTATCCTCATTCGCCACTGATTTGTTTACCATCCAGCTTGGCATTGTAATTTCAAACATTCCAAAGAATGAAAAGGCAAAAATCACAAATATCAAGAAGAACAAAATATTAGGAACCCAGTGAGTACTTAGGAAGTTCGCAAAATCAGGTCCCATTACTACTGCCAAAATTGTTCCAATTATCGTGTAAATTGCAATAATAGAGAAACCATAGAAGAAAGCATTCATTCTACCTTTTGCTTTATTACCACCTCCTGAGTGCATGAAATAACTCACTGTCATAGGAATCATTGGGAATACACATGGAGTAACAATCGCAAGTAATCCACCTACAAAAGCAGCAATAAAAATTGCCCATAAGCCTTTTTTGCTTTCTTTATCATTGGTATCAGAAGAGGCATCTGCTACTACAGCTTTCTCCTTTGCTTCACCAATTTTCAAATCAAACTCGTCATCCCCCATTACACACTGTCCGGTTTCATCCGAACAAGTTTGGTATTCGAAAGTACCGGCAACATGAAGCGGCAATTCTTTTACCTTAATGGTTTGGCGCATTTCTCCTTCATTTTCGAAGTAACTTACTTCACCCTCCCAAACTTCGTCGTACTTTTTGTGAGAGTTGATTGGCTTTACTTCTCCTACTCTTTCATAGCTTGAATTCGCTGCGAATTCGAAAGTGATCAAGATTGGACCTAAATCCGCATCGAAATCGTTGGAGTAAACATGCCAGGTTTTGTCAATCGTTGCTTTAAAAACAACATCTAATTCGTCTCCTACTTTTACATCTTTTTTAGAAAACTCTACTTTCCATTTGGTAGGCTCTATCATCTGCCCGAAAGAAAGTCCACTAAAAACCATCATTAAAATGGCTAGAATTGTAATTTTACCTTTCATCTGTTTCTTTTTAGTCTTAACTGATTGCAACCTTATTTTTATCAGATTCCAACCTGTTGGGTTGATTAGTTGATTATTTTTTGATTTAACCTTCGCTTTAGAGACAACCAAAATCTCTAATTGGGTGAACGAAATAAGTAAAAAATATCGTTAATTAACGTTAATAATTAGCACATTAGCAGGCATCTAAAAAACAATCAATTATTTATATTGTTTATTTTAAAATCTGTAAACTCACTGATTATCTAGAGCTAGGAATTTCAATTACAATCCAGATTAGATAAAAATTGGCTGTAAAAAAAAATGATTTTTTTTTACTTTTTTTTCACTGATTGTTGTATTTCTACGCCAAATGCTTAAAATCTGTAAATTCAAATGCTAATATTGATTTCAAATTAATAGATATGAAGTGGTCAGATTGCTAGTTTTCGCAAACCAAAAGAGTATTAAAACCATCTCAAAATTGAATCTACTCATGTGAGATAATTGGAACTTTTTTCTGTCTGGAAATAAATCTTCCAAATAAAAGCTTCCTTGAATGTGATGTGCCTTTTTATGCCCTCTGTTACTTTTGCGAAAATCATGTTTTAATCACTGCTAAAGCAAAGAGCATTTTTGCAAACGTCACTTTTTAGTTTTTAGAAAAGGTAGAAATTAATAATACAAAAAGAGGATGTCCATTGAATTTGGACATCCTCTTCTTATATCTGCTAACGCTATCGCTTAGAAAGCATCTTTCTTACAAACATCATTACATTTGTTACATTGTACACAATCGTAATTCGAAACGTAAGAATACTTGTTCTTTCTATCTATAACAATTGCTTGCGTTGGACATGCCTTTTCGCACATACCACAATACACACAATTATCGTCTTTTATTTTTCTTGGTTTAAATGAGAAGAATGAAACCACTCCCAACAATACACCATAAGGACATAAGAAACGACAGAATGGACGTGGTACCCAATATCCCAAAACAAGAATTGCAATCAGGTACAACCAGGTTCCAATGCCAAAAGCCAACAGAAACTTAGGTTCCATAGGATGCCCCAAGATAAATGCCAAACCTTGCTCGAACCAGGTTTGTCCTGTAAAGAACAATACCTTATAGGGCTCTACCTCGCAAACAAAAAAGCATGCACTCTGAATGGCAAAATAAACTGTTGCAATTAGCATGATTGCAGGTACTACTTTTAGTGCATTATTCAGTTTTTTAGGCAACTTGATTGTCTTTTTAGACTTTTGTACCATATGCTGAACTGCTCCCAGTGGACATCCTGATGTACAAAATACACGACCGATAATTAGTGCAATAATTAAGGGAAGCATAAAAATAATCAGACTAGCCAAACCAACTTCGGCAGGAGTAATCAAGCCCATTGTAGTATTTGAAATGGCTCCAACCGGACAAACACAACCTCCACGTATAAAACCCAGGTAAGCAAATGTGATAATGGCCATTACAGTCATTGCTTTTTGTGATTTCTTTCTCCAAACCAAGAAAACACCTATTAAAAGCAATAATAACAGCACGCCCAAATCTACAAATACCATGTATTCCGGAGTTGGAAAATATTCTTTCGGAATGTAGTTGTCTTTAAACTCACGAATGTTTCCTCTACTTAAATCATCTACACTATGACAATCTTGCTCCTGAGGAGTAGGCAAAGCCATACTTGTATTTACTGAAGCCACCAAAGAAACCAGAGCAAATGCAATAATGATAATTACTCTCATATTTAATTTAAATCCTTTAAGCTCCATATTCATTCATATCATTTTCACCGTACTCCAACTCGTAAATTCCTTTAAAATCATCTTCTGGTCCGATATACAAACGATCAATTGCATCCTCAGGACAAATTCTTGCGATGTCACATGCATTACAGTTCAAACACAAATCTGGACGAATAATCAAAAACATTGATTTTGTTCCTTTATCCGTACAGGCTTCAGCACATTTACCACATCCTGTACATTTGTCATGATCGATATCATAGATAAAGTAACCATCCTTACCTCCCGAAAAATTCTTACGAGTTACTGCATCATACGGACAAACTCTTTCTCCGTCGCTCATGATCTTCTCTGAAGCAATTTGTTTGTTTTTGATGTGACCATAACAAACTACACAACATGAACATTTTTTCTGATCGTTAACCGCCTTTACTGCTGAAGGTGTGCGCACACAAGCAGTTTCACATTTACCACAATTGGTACATTTGTCTGGATTTATCTGCCAAACATATCTGGAACGTGGACCTGCAGTTTCTTCGTCCAAATGTTGACCTACAATTCTGTAAGCTATCCCTCCAAGTGCAAGAGCACAAGTGGCCCGACCAGCTTTACGCAAAAAGCTACGTCTGTCCCAATTCTTCTTTTCAGTCATATTAATAGTTAGTTTTGTGCTATTGGTTTTTTATATGGATTTGGGATCCATGATGCTGGTTTTACAAATCCTGCACTTAACATTCCTTCAGGAGATTTATCTTTTGATAAAGCCAACAAAGCTGCTTGAAAACGCATTGCATCTTCTTTCGAGATTTTCTTACGATCAATGATAACAGAACACAATGGTACTTTTTCAGTTTCTCCGATCACTCTAAAATCATCCTCGCTGGCAACATCAACAGCACAACTTGCTGACAACACATAATCAGATACGATAGCTACTTCAGCTTTTTTATCAATTAGCTCGTTAATGCATTCTAAACAACTGGCTTTATAATAGATTTTTCCAGGTTTAATGTTCAAGCTATCCAATTGATGTAAAGGAGCATGGTATTTTTCATATGCATCTTCCTGACCTGCAACCAATGTTCTTCCGTTGATATCAGCCATGGTCTTAATATCTGAATCACTTCTCACCAAGTATACACCTGTTAGCCATTGGTTATCGTACACATCAAGAATATCAGCAACCCTCTCATAACGAAGGTGATTTTCTTTCATTAGCATGAAAGCATTCCATGGTTTTGTAATTACACCATCATGAGTTTTCGCTCTTAATTGATCTTCCATCATGTATGGCTCCATATAATAAGTAATCTGCAAATCAATATTAAACTGTTCCATCAATTGCTTTTGCAATTCTTCATACTCTCTTGCAGCAATATCGTGAATACAAGCACATGCCGTTTTCTTGCAATATGTATCGTTTAATGCAAGATTAATAGTTAATACTTTCTCATTAGACGAAGGCTCACCACAACAAGGCATAAATGCTGTTTCTTCAAACCCTTCATCTTTCTTCACTTCCTTCTTAGGCTTCTCGTTACAAGCTGCAAACACACTGATCAACAATGCAATCGCAGATAATTTAATTAGTGATTTCATGTTATTTAACTTTTATATACTACATCGGATTCCCCTATCACCTGTTTTCATTCAACAGATCAAAATCCCTATACTGTTAATTTAATATTGATCAAACTTATAAAAAAAGGAACACTTTTTTGTCCAGGAAATTTAATCACCCAGTCTAAGTATTTGCCTAAATGACACTATTCCTTTAAAAATGGATGAATTGAAATTGCATTTTCTTTATTATTCATAACTCCTCTAAATAACAAAAACCTTTGTAGGTCGATTATGAGCCATTTTTCTGCAATTATAACAGCATTACCTAATAGTTTAATGTATATACTTAAAAATAAGCCCTCTTTTAACCTTAATTAACCGGCAAACAATATTATGGCTGATTTCAAATCTTTTTTTTCACCTTATTTAACCTAGATTCATTGATACCATAGCACTAGAATAAAAAACTCCTGTCTCATAAGAAGCAGGAGTAATTCTAAATAGATATAAAAAAAGACTGCCTAAAAAGACAGTCTTTCACTCCAAATATAAACTTGATTTACTTGGCAGGATAATTCAAATCAAACTCGTCATCCCCCATTACACATTGCCCTGTTTCGTCAGAACATGTTTGAAAATCAAAAGTTCCCTCAACATGCAATGGTAAACTCTTTACCTTAATTTTTTGACGCATTTCTGCAGTATCTTCGAAATAACTTACATCACCTTCCCAGATTTTGTCATATTTCTTATGAGCATTAATTGGTTTTACTTTTCCAATACGCTCGTAACTTGCGTGATCTTCAAAATCAAATTCGATTAAGATTGGGCCTAAATCCGGATCAAAATCATTTGAATACACATGCCAGCTTTTATCAATCTTAGCCTTAAAAACCACTTCGATTACATCTCCTACTTTAATGTCTTTTTTAGACAACTCCACAGTCCATTTTGCTGGTGTTAAAATTTGAGCAAATGAACCAGTTGACACACTTAACACTAGTACTAGCAGTACTGCAATTTTACTTTTCATATCCTTATTTTTTACTTGTAAAAGAGTTCGTCTCTTTAATATTAATGTTTATTCTTTCTGCATTTAAGACAATAATATTACTAAATAGGGTGAAACTAAGCTGCATTTTTTAAGCTTAATTAACCTTTTTATGTTTCTGCAAATAAAAAACCGCCTCATTAGAGACGGCTTTCACTATTCCTTATTTCACACAAAAATCGATACCAATTACTTGTTGTAATAGTTTTGAATCCCCTTAAGAGTTAAGGACAGCTCCTTACCAACAGCCTTGTATGTTTTGGTTTTAGGAGCCCCCTTGTTAACCTCAAAATAAGATTCTAGTCTAACCTTACATTTATTTTTGCCTAATGGCTCAATGTAGTAATTCACAATAAAGTATTCCACTGGATATTGTGAGTCCTCAGATCTAAAGCAAATGCGTTTAGCGGCTTCCGAAAACACTGTAATTTCTTCTCCTCTTTCGGTTCCATCGGTCATTTTTACCAAACGATATGCTTCGTAGCCGTCTCCCTCTTTCTCTACAGACTTTACAAACTCTGAATTGTATTCATCTACCTTATCCAAAACAGAAAT
Organism: Marinifilum fragile JCM 15579; assembly: GCF_001310955.1. Classification (GTDB taxonomy): domain Bacteria; phylum Bacteroidota; class Bacteroidia; order Bacteroidales; family Marinifilaceae; genus Marinifilum; species Marinifilum fragile. The sequence goes on along the minus strand of NZ_BAZX01000018.1, from coordinate 74,097 downwards.
TAATTTCCACACTTCATCAGGACTTGCATTAACAACCCCTTCTCGTTGAAGGGTTGGCGGAAGTTTTGTAGCTGCTGTCATTGCACTTTGAGCCAGCGATGCTCCAGTAGTTATTGCAAATACTGCAACTAATAAAATCAAATATCTTTTCATCTATCTATAAAATTTAATAACAGTCCCAACTACCGGGAAGGCAATTGGGACTTTCCCCATGATATACTATAATCCTAGTGGAAAATGGTTTCCAACAATTTTTCCAGTTTCTCTCCTCTTAGGTTCTTTCCAACAATTTTTCCTTCTTTGTCAAGAAGTACAATGAATGGAATACCAGAGAATTGATACTCTTTCATGATCTCCTTACCTGCCTTAGGTGCTTGTACCTGTGGCCATGGCATTTTCTCTTTGCGCATAGCGTTCATCCAGGCATTCTTGCTCTGATCAATGGAAACACTCAACATTTCCAATCCCTTGTCGTGATATTTCTCATACTCCTTTTTCAAGTGAGGAATTTCCTGACGACATGGTCCACACCAAGAAGCCCAGAAGTCGATCAATACATACTTACCACGAAAATCCTTTGGTCCATAGTTCTTTTCTCCATTCTTGGTTGGGAATGAGAAATCCGGGGCAATCTTACCTTCCATCATTCTTTCTCTGGCAGCCTTTGCTTCCGCCATTTCTCTTTTCACATCAAGCAATGGTTGATAGTTAGGATTTTTAGCTTCCAAAGTCTTAAAAATGTTAGCAATCAATTCTGCATCTTTGGTTTCGTTCAAACTTGGTAGAACTGAAAGAATTGAATTGCGGTCTGCGTAATGCTGCGCCACATAAAGCGTTCTTTCTCTTCTGTCGTCAAAAATAACATTGTATTTATTTGCAGACATTTCTTTCCATTCCTTGCTATCAGATTTTGATGCTGCATAGATCTCTTTCCCTGCTGCAATCATGTTCTGATACGCTCGGTAACCATTGTAAGAGATTAAATTCATTACCTCGTTATTTGGTCCACCTTTTACATATACATATGGAGGGTTCTTGATCTTGATTTTTGCAGTATCCTGACCACGGAAATCAATCTCCAAATCCTCATTCTCGGCCCAAAACTGAACCGATTGCCACTTTTGACAATCTAAAGTGTAAACACCTGGCTTATCTACCTTCATTTTAAACTCGTAAGTATTATCAGCCTTCAGCTCCACAGAGTCAATAATTTCCTTCTCAAAACCATTTCTTTTAATGATCTGCATTTTAAAACGGTCGTCAGGAAATTTTACTTTTCCCTTAATTGTGATTTCATTGTTTGCAGGTTGTTGTGCACAACCAAAAAGTATTACACTTACAAGTGCGATTAATATTGTTCTCATTTGATAATATTATATGATTTGTGATTATACTTTTTTAATAAAACGGAAGTCACTCCGCCTTTAACAAGCTTGGGATATAATTCCCTATTTCTTTTTTGCTGGTTTCATTCCTCCCAGTTTCATCATGGGTACAGAAATGATTTTTGTTCCGGCAGCCTCTGCAGCCTTGTCTTCCTTTTCCGATGCCATCATGGTCGATTTAGCCTCATCGGCTTTGCCTACCAACTCAAGAAGCTTAGCCTTGGTTGCCAGGTAACCAGATTTATGCTCCGAGCGAGTTTCCTTTTCAGCGGCATAGCTGGCCCATCGAAGTGCTCTTTGCAACATTTCCTTGTCGTCAGAAGCCTTAGCAATCATAGAGCAGCTGAATCGAAATATCTCAACTCACTGCCGTATTGCTTAAGGACAGCCAAATCCAAAGCAGCATCCACAACGTATGCATACTTGTTCCAGTCGTTCAAACGAGAATACTCATTCTTTAAAGCAATGGCGATTAATTCAGACGCTCTTGAGAAGTTCGAGTTTTGCAAATCCTTAATCAATGCATCAAATCCTTCCTTATCGTAGGTGCGTCCTTTTCCAGGATAGAAATAGCTGTAAGCTTCAATTTGCTTGCTGTAGGTATTGTAAATTTTTGAATCAATCTCGTCCTCTCCAACAACTTCCGCAAACTGATCTCTGTTCTTCACCATAAAACGGAATTCATCTGTCGCAGGATCATTCATGAAATATTTAATGATGTTCCAGTTTTCCTTTTTCAACAAATCTTCCTTTTTCAGTTCCGCAATATACTTCTTTGCCTTTCTGGCCTCTTCCTTATCAAGATTAGCCAAACGCAAGGAACGCAAATGTGAAAACATGAACTCACCATCGCGCTGACCAGCATCATAGGCTTTGTTAAGAGCCGCGAAGTTTTTGTCTTCCGATTGTGCCTCTTTTATGTATCCAATAAACTCATCAGCACCATAAGCACCAACTACCCTATGAATCACTTCCCCTTTGGCGTTGATCACCAAGAATGTTGGATAAGCATTGATCTTCCAACCTGGCTTTAAATCCGGTCCTTCTCCATTTTCCATATCAATCTTGAAGTTCACAAAATTGCTATTGAAATAGTCAGCCACATGATCCTGTGTAAACACATCCTTAGCCATCATTCTACAAGGCCCACACCATGAGGTATAGCAGTCGACAAAAATGAGTTTGTTCTCCTTTTTGGCCTTCTTCAATACTTTTTTCCATGACGAATGTTCAAACTCCACAGATCGGTTTTGAGCATCAACATGTCCTGACAGACAAATGGCCATTACAGCCATTGCCATTACTGTTAGTACTTTCTTCATTTGGTTCTTTTGTTTTTCAGTCATTTTAGTGTCTATTGATCACTACCAACTGTATTTAGTTGTTTTTTAAGATCTTTAAATGCATTGATATAGCCTTCGCTCAATCCATCGATTTTGATTCCCATATCGCACCAGCTAGCAGCCTCATTTCGCAAGCTTTTCTCTTTCACAGCCTTGTTCACAGGCAATGCATAATTGTAGAGAGACATGGCTCCTTTATCAATGATCCCATTATGCAGGTATTTAGAAACTGCAGCTACATAAGCAGGCCAATCACCCAATGTTCTCGATGTAGATATTGCAGAATAGGCACGAATCATTTCTTTATCTCGAACCTGATTTTCTTGCAGGTCGTTCAGGAAGGATTGCTTTCTTTCCTCATTCAAGGTATAACTTCCATTCTCCTCTTTATCGCACAATTGATTTCCCTGGCGCAAAAAGGTAAAGTAAACCTTGTCTTCCACCTCTTTCTTTCCATAGGCTCCGATAAAGCTTTCCTGATTCTTCAACAGGTATTGAAAGGCAAGATTACTGGTATTGTGAACGTACTTTTTCAGAAGGTTCCAGTTTTGCTGTTTCAGCAATTCCTCTTTATTCAAATCCTTGAAATAAGCATTCACCACTTCCACAATGATTTTCTTTTCTCCTGCAACCTCTAGCTTGTTTAAATAATCCACCACAAAATGAGGATCGGAAACTCCCATTTCACCGTATTTCTTGTGATATCCCGCAAGGGTAGCTGAACCGTCCAATGCTTCGTTGGCAAATTTCAAAAGCTCTTCTTTATTTAAGGCACCCACGCTTTTGTGAATAATGTTTTGATTTGCATCAAGAAACAAGAGAGTTGGAAATGCACTCACTCCAAACTTTTTCTTCAGTGCAATCCCCGGCTCTTTTTCCATGTCAAGCTTTACATTTACAAAGTGTTGATTGAAAAAGGCTCCCACTTCTATCTCTGTGAAAGTTGTTTTAGCCATCATTTTGCAGGGACCACACCAACTGGTATAGCAATCCACAAAAATGAGTTTGTTCTGCTTGTTTGCCACTTCTAAAACTTCCTCCCAACTAGCGTGATTGAAAGAAATTCCAGCTTTACCATCTTCATTTGAATCTGTATTTGCCTTTACACCATTCGAAACAGAGAACAGCATCATGAGCAAAACTATTGTGAGTTTTGTATACATTCTTGAATTAATTTGGGAATACAATAGCCTATTGTCAGGAGATGTTGCAGGAATACCTGCAAACATCTCATCACAATAAAACTTGACTATAAAATAAGGTTGAGAGACCAAAGTGTTTTGGTCAGATTATCATCTACAAATAGCCTGGGTTCTGCTCCAGACTGCCTTTGGTAATGTCAATTTCACTTTTAGGAATTGGCAAAACATATCGATTCTCAGGCAAATCTTTATCCTGAAGCTTACGTCCCGTTCTGATTAGATCGTAACGATGCAAGCCTTCAAAACAAAGCTCTTTCTCGCGTTCCAGCAAAATGCGATCGATCAGTTCATCTGCAGTAGCAAAGTCACCAAGCACATAATCCGTATAGCTAAGGTCGGCACGTCCAGCAATCTCATTCAGCAAATCAACAGCCTCTTGAGTAAGACCAGAAGTTCTAACCAACGCTTCAGCTCTTGTCAGATACATTTCCGACAATCGAATCATTGGAATGTTATCTCTGCTATCTGAATTATTAAACTTTGAAGTTGTGAACTTTGTAGGATGCTGTCCGTTTGCTCCCTCATATCCTTTCCATATCAAAGTAGTTTTTCTTTGATCAGTATCGGAATATTTACTTATAAATTCCTCAGGAACATAGTAGGAAACCTTGCTGTAATAAGAAAAGAAATGAGTTCCATACTGGTGGTCTCCATTATTAAACGTTAAAGGAATGGCATAAATAAATTCCTTATCCAAGTTAACATCGTAACCACTACTTAATGGGAAAACAGATCGAAGGTTGCTATTCAAAGCATAGTTCACATTGCCAATCAAAAGATTTGCTTCACTGGCAGCCTTTTCATAGTCACCCTTGTACAAATAAACTCTTGACAATAACGCATGAACACTTCCTTTGGTTGCACGTGCACGAGTCTCCAAATCATCTTCGTATGCTTCTTGAAGATCGACCAAAGCTTCAGTAAGGTCTTTTATTATTTGTGCATAAACTTCGCCTACCGAAGAACGAGTCAAGGAATTAGCCGCATCATATCTGGTTCCTTCGTAAGGTGTCAATTGTAAAGGCAATCCCAATCCATCCATATTCCCGGTTAAGGCACCATCGCCAAAAAGTTTGAGCAGCACAAGGTAATTGTAAGCCCTAAGAAACTTAGCCTCTGCAATGTGTTGTAATTCCAAATCCTCATTATAGGTTCCCAGCTTGGGAATCGACTCTATCATGACATTGGCAACGTTTATGGTAGAATAGCAATCTGCCCAGATAGATTTAGAGGTAGAATTATCAACAGGAAGCTCCCCATTAATTACTATCTGATAATAAGAATTACTCACCACCAACAGATCTGTTGTAAAATCGCCAATGGTATAAGCCGCTCCATTATTTGCTTCGTATGTTTTGTTGTAAACATCCATTAGTGCAGACTCTGCAGAACTTGCAGACTGAAAAACTTCAGTTTCTACGGTTGTATCTTCAGGAGCCAGGTCAAGCTGTTTATTACAAGCTGTATAAACAAGGCCAGAAGCTACAAACGCAAATGCATATATTGTATTATTTATCTTCTTCATGTCTCTTACTATTTTAGCCCAACTTTTATTCCTATCTGAATTGATTTCTGCTGAGGTATGGTTAGCTCATCATTGCCGGCATATACCGCAGAAGAACCAAAACTACTCACTTCCGGATCTGGTCCCGAATACTTTGTCCAGGTAGCTAAGTTAGATCCTTTTACATACAGAACCAAACTTCTTAAGCCAAAGCGACTGATACGCTCAGGATTGAATCGATAGGAAAGAGATACGTTTTTCAAACGAACAAAGGATCCATCTTCCAGGAATCGATCTGTCTGACGACTCACAGTATAATCAATGCCTTTTCCTGTATTTGAAAGGTTATTCTTTTTAGGAATGTCGGTTTGATGACCAGCAATAATCCATTCATCCAAAATATCAGTACTTAGGTTCTGATACTTATCATCTGAATAAGTCAGTAGCTCAGCCCTACTTCCATTCATGATTTTTCCACCATAAGAAAAGGAAAGAAGGGTGTTCAATTCAAAGTTCTTATAGGAAAATACGTTGGTGATCCCCCCAGTGATTTCAGGCAATCTATCCCCCATCACAAACTTGTTCTCGTAATTCTCTACATCACTGTTTTCTCTTGCGTATTTTTCAGGAGCCAAAGTACTGATAGTACCGTCAGCATAACTCCAAAGCGGGTTTCCTGTTAATGGATCAACAGAATGCCAATCGTAAAGGAACCATGCTGTCGCCGATTCTCCAACTTTATAATAGGCATAACCAATTTCGGGACCTCCTGCTACATAACCATCTAAATTCAGTTTGGTTACTTCATTTGTATTGCGCGCCAGGTTCAGGTTGGTACTCCATTTAAATTCTTTGTTAACATTCAATGTACTTAGGCTAATTTCATACCCCTTATTGGTCATGTCAACCAGATTCTGCTGCTGTCCACTGTATCCTGTATAAAGAGGAACAGACGAACGAATCAGCATATCGATACTTTTCTTTTGATAATAATCGAATGACACCTGAACTTTTGATCCAAACAGACTCATGTCAAGCCCCAAGTCCAAAGTTTGTGTTTTTTCCCATTTCAAGTCTGGATTACTAGGCTGTTCAACTTCAAGGATGTTCTTCTTTCCATAGATATTGGCGTTATCTTTCTGAACATACTGTCCCTGATGTCCATAGTAACCACCCGAACCAGAAATACCACTAAAACCAAGACTTGCCCTTAATTTCATATCGTCAAGCCAGGTGTAAGCTTCCATGAATTGTTCTTTTGAGATTCTCCATCCTGCAGAAAAAGAAGGAAAGCCTACATATCGCTCATTCTTATTAAAACGTGATGAACCATCGACACGATAAGTCACACCAGCCAGGTATTTATCCTTCCAACGATAGTTCATTCTGGCAAAGAAGGAAACCATAGCCCATTCCTGCAGAGAAGCTCCATCAACATGGGTTGTATTAGCTTGACCAATACTAAGCACATTATTGGTTGGAAAATCAGAAGCCGATATTCTTACGTAATCTTCCTTGGAAGCTTCAAAACTTTGTCCAATAACTCCATTAAATACATGTTCACCAAGCTCCTTGTATATGGTAGCAGTATTGTTGATCACATATTTCATGTTCTGAATGGTGGTTTGGCTTGCACTCCCACCTTCCAAAATTGGAGAAGCATCATAAGACAGGTTTCTGTTATAAGCTTTCGAAGCCATAAAATCAACGCCAAACTCCGATCGCAAGGTCAACCATGAAAGTGCTTTATATTCCGCATACAGATTTCCGATCACACGCTTATCCTGAACAAAGTTGATGTCATCTTTCGCTTTTGCAATTGGGTTGAAATAATTTCCTTTACTATTGATGAAGTTATAATTCTCATTTTCATCTCTTATCGCTACATTAGGAGCAGCTATCAGTGAGTTTCTATATACCTGACCTGAATTCAAAGAGTTATTATCGGTATATGAAATGGTAACGTTGTTCCCGAATCTCAACTTTTCACTCGATTTATACTCATAGTTAATACGGGCCGTATATCTTTTAAAATCATTATTGATCACATAGGAGTCCTGATCAAGATAGGACAAGGAAAGGAAGTATTTGCTTTTTTCAGTTCCTGCTGACACCGTGGCCGAAACATTATAGGTTTTAGCTATGCGTGTCGCTTCATCAGTCCAATCAGTGTTGATCCCCTTCTTGAAGTTCTTATCCTTATAGGCATTGTAAAAATCAACATACTGATCGCCATTCAACACATCAGGAACACCAACTGGAGTAGCCAAGGAAGTAGAAATATTGAAATCCACTTTCGGAGCACCTTTTTTCCCTTTTTTCGTTGTAATCAGAATTACACCGGCAGCACCACGTGATCCGTAAATCGCAGTAGCGTATGCATCCTTCAGGATCTCGATAGATTCAATATCATCCATATTCAAGTTAGCCAAAGGATTACGCTCAAATTCGGAATTCGAACTAATCTGCCCTGCGGCACCATTTCCTCCGATTGAAACAGCAGCTACCGAACCAGACTGAAATGAGGTAGACGAATAACCTCCGGCACCATATACAGGAACCCCATCGATAATAAAAAGAGGGTTATTATCTGAAGCCAAAGAGGTAATACCACGAATGGTAATGGCAGTAGCACTACCAGGAGTTCCACTACTGGAATTAATCTGAACCCCTGCAACCTGTCCTGCCAAAGCATTATCGATACTTAAAGCTGGCTGTTCCAACGCTTGTACATCAATAGAGGTAACTGCTCCTGTTAAATCTCGACGCTCCTGAACGCCATAACCGATTACAGCAATCTCTTTTAATGATACATTATCAGTTTTCAGTGCAATGTGATAATGTAATTTATCGGTAATCTTTATTTCCTGAGAGATAAAGCCAATAGAAGAAATCAAAAGAATGTCTCCTACATTGGCGTAAATTGAAAATTTACCATCGAAATCGACAGCGGCACCATTGGTGGTCCCTTTTACAATTACTGTTGCCCCAATTGCGGGCGATTGATCGGAACTGCACAATACAGTTCCAGTTATATGTTTTGCCTTTAGTTCTTGTGGCTTATAGGTTTGTGCTTGTACATTTGTTCCAATCATCAAGACCATAAAAGACAAGAACATGACTAATATCTTGTTCATATTCATGAGTTTTACTACATGTCCTCCGAGTTTCACCTGATCACTATTCAGGTGTTCACTCTATTGAATTCAAACATCCATTTTCATGCTTACAACCAACAATCTGCCAATTGTTAGTTAATGTTTGTTGTTTAATTTGAGAGTCTCATCTCAATGACGAGACTCTCAGTAATTCTTAGTTTAAAGTTCCTGTCCAAACATCTTTCAATACTGGAGTTGCACCGTCAACAGCTGCACCTTTACCACCAACAATCATTAGGTTGTTTCCATCCTGAATTAATGAATGTCCATATCTTGCTTCAAAATCAATAACACCTTCAGTCATTTGTGTCCAGTTTACACCGCCATCTTCTGATACCCAAGTATCATTAGCAGCTTCAGCAACCTGAGCGCTACCATCCATTTCACCAGTAACCACTTTACCACCTACAACAAAGATTCTTCCTGCATACTCATAAGCAACAAACTGCGAACGAGCAGTAAATGGAGTTGCCACCTCAACTTTTGTCCAGGTAGCACCATCTGCTGACTTATAACTTCATTGTTGTACTGAGTTGGATATTTTGACTCTCCACCAATTAAGTACAATTCGTTGTTGTACACCAATAACTGACCTCTAAAACGAGGAGTGAAATCATCACCAAGGTTGGTTTCCAATTGAGTCCAGTTTACACCACCATCAACCGATTTCCATACATCATTAATAGGACCTGATGGACTTCCATATGCCAAAGTAGAACCACCTACCAAGTACAAATCGCCATTCATGTTGGCAACCATAGGCTCAGTTCTTGCAGAAAATTTGTTCTCAGCAGCAGTCTCTGCAGCGACATCCGTCCAGTTTTCACCATCAGCTGAAGAATAAACAGAAGCTTTTGCTTGACCAGTACTCCAGTCAGACCAATCCATTAAAGTGTGACCACCAATCAATAAGATGTTGTCATTGTATTTTACGGCCGCATAACCAACACCAACTCCTTCAGCTAAGAAATTATCATTAGCCACAGTCCAAATAGCACCATCTTCAGAAGAATACAAGCTATAAGTATAATCTGTTGACTCTCCACCAGAGATGAAATACTTACCACCTACTTTAAATGCATGGGTATAATCGTAGTTTGGGAAACCAGCATCTGCTGTTTGCTTTGTCCATGCAGAAATCTCTGTTGCTACATTTACTCTAACAGTATAAGTTTTCGCTGTTGTACCGTCTTCAGCAACTACCTTATACACTACATCTGAAGAAAAATCCTGCTCAGACTGACCGCTTATCTGCTCAACATCGTTCACCAAAACAGTTGAAAAAGGTGCCGAAGTAAATACAGGCTGTAAAGAAGAACAGTCGAATCCATAAGGCAATGCGGACTCATTGGTAATGGTACCATCAGCACCAATCACAAAATCATAATTGCTGATTATATCCTCATTAAATTCAAAAGATAAAAAACCAGTAAGGTTACTTAATTTTTCATCATCACTACATGAGCTTAACGCTCCACTACATACCATTGCAAACAACAGCATTACTACACTCCAAGGGTTTCTTAAAACTTTCATAAAATTTTAATTTTAGGTTATTAATTGAGTTTATTCAAAACACATTCTTCGACCATTTGAGCTTAGCCTCGACAATGGATCCTTTTGACAAAGCACCACTCAAACAATCTGTATCATTCTATTTACTATCTACTTAAAAAGAATTTGCCTGAAAGAGAAAGGCATGTTTCATCCCCCATTACCAACCAGATGGTTGATATTATTTTTAATTCAGACTGATGTTTTGTAACTAATTAATGAAAGGTTTACATTGTCCTGCCAGACGCCGTAAGGTTTTCATTTACTACATTCTTTTTTAATTTATTTACTTGACAATTTTTATTCTATAAACTAATTCTTAGGCCCAAACTAAATGTTTTAGCTTGAGGCATGGTTACCTCATCGTAACCTGACAATAATGATGAAGGTCCAAAAGCACTCACTTCGGGATCAGCACCAGAATATCCGGTAATTGTGAACAGATTTGTTGCCTGGGCATATACTTTCATTCCCTCAAGTTTCAAATTATTCACAAATTTCTTTGGTAAATGATAAGCCAATACAAGTTTCTTCATTCGAAGAAAAGATGCATCCTCGAAAAAACGACTACTTGTTCGACTGGTAGTATAATTGTTCTGGCTAGTAATGGATGGATTGAATAAGGCCGGCTGATTCGTTACATCCCCATTCTCACGCCAGTAGTTTGCTACATCTTTAGATAAATTGTAAGCATCGGTTGTGGTATAAGTATGCAAAATCGCAGAGGTACCGTTCATTAATTTTTTACCTTCAGCAAAGACAAAATAAGTACTTAATTCCACACCTTTAAAAGAAAACACATTGCTAATTCCACCTGAATACTTAGGCATACCGGAACCAAAAGTCTTTCTATTTTCCATATTGGTTGGCGGAGTCTCTCTTAGACTACCGTCAGCATATTTCCACAACGGATTTCCATTAGTCGGATTCACTCCTGCCCAATCGTATAGATAAAACTGAGCTGCCTCCCTTCCTTCCTTAAAATATTTGTAAGCCTGGTCTTGTCCCCAAACCTCATATCCAGCTTGATTCAATTCCAAAACTTCGTTGCGATTGAAGGCAGCTGTAAGAAACAGGTCCCATTTGAATGTACTGTTTATTAAACGGGAATCCAGTGTTAGCTCAACACCCGTATTCTTCATGGCCCCAACATTGATCCACTGCTTTGTATATCCTGTAACCGCAGGCACATCGGTGAACAATAGCAAGTTGTTTACCTTCTTGGAATAATAATCAAGCGAGGCATTCACTTTGTTTTTCAATAGACTAAAGTCCACCCCAAAATCAAAATTTTCCGTTTTCTCCCATGATAGATTCAGATTTGAACCATTTGCTTCCGTATAAATGGATTTCTTCCCATAGGTTAAATCATTTTGATGCGTTTCATAAGTCCTCAAGGCACCATAGGTATAAGTAGATTGCTCTACTCCTGAATATCCAAAGCTTGCACGAAGCTTTAAGTGGTTAATTAACTCCTCATCGCTTTGATTCACAGCAATCCATCCTGCCGAAAATGCAGGAAAAATTTGATATCGATTATCATTACTAAATCGAGAAGATCCATCAACACGGTAGCTCAATCCGGCAAACAGCTTTTGCTTATAATTATAGTTTACCCTTCCGAACCATGATGCCAAGGCATACTTTCTTCTGTCGCTGGAATAATCAACAAGGTTATATGCATTCCTATTGGTTATTTGATAAGCACTCTCATAGTTCAGTTCTTTCTCCTTTTGTCTTGACTCCTCAAAACTCTGCCCAAGCACGAACTTAAAAGCATGTTCTCCAAATGATTTATGCCCGCTCACCATATGGGCAATTACAAACTTTCTGGAATACCCATCTGTTTCGATTGTAATTTTTTTATCAGGAGAATCACTATTTCTATAGGAAGCAAAAGCATCGGTCTCTATGAAATTAATTCCCAAATCTAACTTATAAGAAAGCCAATCCGTGAGTTTAACATCAGCATAGATATTTGAAATCACATAGTTATCCAAAGCTTCCCCCTTATCGTTTAGCGCCATTGCCACAGGGTTCTCCGTATATATTCCAAATGGATTGTTTTCCGTTGAAAAATTATAATCCCCTCTTTCATCGTACACACTAAGATTGGGAGCCTTAAGGATGGCGTCGCGATATATTTTAGGAGCCAAAAGAGAATTGTTTTTCTCAGATGTCATTGAAATGTTAGCTCCTAATTTTAAATGTTTGTTGATGTTTTGTTTGAAATTGAACCTTCCGGTATATCTTTTAAAATCGGCACCTTTTATATAAGCCTCCTGATTTAAATGTGAGAAGCTAAAATACAGGTATCCATTGTGCTTTTTATTCTGAATAGAGAAGGCCAGCTTATTACTTTTGGCATTTCTCACCACCTTATCATACCAATTGGTATTTGTGCTGGCTGGAAAAATTACCTCTCTCTTCTTTAACTGACTGTAATAGTTGGAATAGAATTGAGCATATTCTTCACCATTCATCAGGTTCGGTTTTCCAACAGGTTTGGATACACCAGCTTCCATCAAAAGGTTTACTTTCAGTCCAAATTTCCTTGGCTGCTTTGTTGTAATTAAAATAACACCCGCAGCACCTCTGGATCCATAGATCGAAGTAGAGTAAGCATCTTTCAACACACTAATGGATTCAATATCCTCGGTGTTGATCATGTTTAAGCCATTCTTTTGAAAATAATTGGATTCTCGAAGATCGTTAAAAACGTAGTTATCAGCCAAACCCAAAAGCGGAATCCCCGAAGAGGATAAAATATTAATCTGATTCAAACTTTCCTCTGTATTAAAAAGAGGAACGCCATCTACAACAATTAAAGGACTATTGGCATCAGGTTGCAAGGAAGTAACTCCTCTGATGGCTATGGTTGAAGCTCCACCTGGAACTCCAGAGTTTTTTTGCATCCACACACCACTTGCGGTGCCAGCCAATATCTCATCAAAATCATTCGGAATTTCACCAGTCATTGATGCAGAAAGGGTACTTATAGCTCCAGTTTTTTCCTCTTTCGCCTCTTCTCCATATCCAACAATGTTTACCTCTTGTAAGTTTATCACATTTGTATTGAGCCTAATATCTTCAATCATTTTGAGACCGACGATGTTTTCACTGCGCACAAAACCTATGGCAGATACAACAATGGTATCACCCACAAAACATTTTATACTATAGTAACCATCCTTATCGCTTGCGGTACCCTTAAATTCATTTTTCACTCGAATAGAGGCACCAACAATTGGCTGACTATCCTCATCACACAGAATTCTACCCACAACCATCTTCCCCATACGAACCAATCTGGCAGCATCAATCTTATTGGAAGCTTTTAATTGCAACATGGGTATTGGCCCGTCCATCTTCTTTAATATGATTTTATCACGGTAGAGAATAAAAGTGAAGCCAAGCGGACTCAAAACCATTCCGAGTATCTCTTGCAAACTTACTCTCTCCTCCGACGGAATGGTAATAGCTATTCCTTCAATTATTTCCGGATTGTATACAAAAGTGAAATCTGTTTGCGCTTGAATTTCCAAAATGAAATCTTCCAAGCTCATCCCCTGAGTAAGCCTGGAAGTAGATATTTCCTGAGCTTGTGAAAATGAAAGGAAAGAAAAATGGACAAAAATCAGACTTAAAAATAACTTCATTAGCTCTTTACATCCATTCTTAAAAAGGGATGAATTACAAACATTTAAATTTTTGTTTGCTGCAAATGAATATTTTTTCCTAATTTTGTCGTACATAATGCTAGCTGAAATAGCTCCTGCTATTTCGATTAGTTTTTTACTTGACAAGTAAATTTACTACATGTTAGTTAAAATACCGGAGAGCTGCCACTCTTTGGTATTTTTTTTGAGTACTAACCAGGACTCCTCCTGCAAGATTAGAACTCGTTTTTATTCCCGATAACAACCCTATCCTTCTCAATTTTATAAGAGAATTCATTGGTCATTTCAAGAATCTTCATAATTTCTTCTAATTTTTCATTTTCAAAGCTGGCTGTAATTTTCAAATCCTTCAGACTACCATCCGTCAGTTTAAATTTTACACCATAGGTTCTGTATAATGTCTTTGTCAATTCAGACAAAGGTGTATTTACAAAGAGTAAGCCTCGTTTCATCCAGGCAATATCAAGCTGATTATCCACTTGAAATCTATCCATTGACTCCTCGTTGTGGTTGATCACACCTTTTTGTCCAGGTACCAGATGAAAACCTTCCTCTTCTCCTTTGTGGCTATGAGTAAAAGCTACTTTTCCGGTAATAACCGAAGTCTCCATGCAATCATCTTCGGGATATGCTTTTACATTAAAAGAGGTTCCCAAAACTTTCACCTCAGCTCCATCCAGATCTATCACAAAAGGTTTGCTCTCATCTCTTGCCACATCGAAAAATGCTTCTCCCTCCATGTATACATTTCGTTCCGTACCTTCCAAATCAGATTTGAATTTCATACGAGAATCACCGTTCATGTATATGTGAGAACCATCAGCCAATAAAAAGTCTGTCTGCTTTCCTGCATCACATTCTCTTACTTCGTAGCCTATGGTATTCATCCATGAAAATGGCTCACTTATTTGATTCCAGGCAAGACTTCCAACAGATACAGCGATTAATACAGAAGCTGCTACACGATACCAATTGGCACCAAACAATCTTCTAACCGGTCTTTCATCAGCCTGCTCAACTTTAATTCTTCCCTTAACTTTATTTAAAACACGACTTTTTTCTTCTGAAGAAGTTTGCAAAGTAAGTCCTTCCCAGCCTTGTTTTAAATCATCAAAAAGCTTTTGGTTTTCTGCTGAAGATTCAAGCCACCCCCTTAATTGGCCCATCTCTTCTTCAGAGATTTCTCCAGCAAAATACTTTGCTATTATTTGATGTATATGATTCATTTCCGTCATTATATTCTAGTAGTTCATTTTTAAGACAGTGCTTTTTCCATCTTCCACTAAAGAAAAATGAAAAAAGTTTATTTTTTTTTGCTTTTCCCCTGGTAACCTATCATTTCTGTAAGCTTCCTAATCGCAATACCCATTTGCGTATCTACTGTATTTACAGATACGTTCAGTTTTTCAGCCACTTCTTTATACTTCATACCCTCAAAGCGAATCAAAAGAAAAACCTCTCTACACTTCGGAGGTAAACTTTCAATGCTATGGATAATTTTATCTTGTAATTCCTTTGCAATAATTGCATCCTCGGCTGTATTGTCCTCGCTTATTTTATTTGAAACCACCTCATCAATAGAATCCTTACCGACTCTCTGTTCTTTGCTGATATAATTCAAGGAACGATTCTTTATACTTACGAACAGATAATTATCGAGATTCTTAACATCTTGCAATTTCTCTCTATTCTGCCAAACTTGATAAAATACATCAGCTACAACTTCCTCTGCCAAATCTTTGCTTTTTACTAACACAAAGGATGCTGTTAAAAGTCTGTCGTAATAAATATGAAAGAGTTCATCTAAAGCACGTTCATCAGAATCTAGCGATAATCTTCGAATCAGAAAATCAATATTTTTGGTATGATTTTTCAAGGGTTTAGTTTTCTTAGGTGGTTAATATAGGTTGGTCAAAGATGCAAAAAATCTTATAAAGTGAAAATTTCAAAGTAAAAAGACTGGACATTTGCACCCAAACTACTTACATAATCTAACATCATTATTCCGCTAATATTAAATTACTTACAAGCTGATTTAACTTATCTCAAACCTTATTCACTTCAATGTAGGTTTTTCCAATACATATACGAGCCAATCATATCAAAGAATGCATCCACAAAATATTACAAAACAAAAAACCGCCTCATGAGAGACGGTTTATGATATATAATATTTGATTTTTTTTACTGTGCAACTTTCTGTGCATCTAGTTTTTTAGTTATTCTTCCATAAACAATTAAGGCTATGGCTGATACTGCAGCAATTCCAACAAAATAATACCAAATGTAATGTGCATTTGACGATGCTACTTCCCATTCTGCTCTTGACTCGAATAATGTTGGATCAGGACAATATTTTGTAAGAAGAACTCCCGATAATCCGAAACCTAAAATAGAAGATACAAATGAATGTAAGTGACTAAATCCTAGATACAAACCTTCCTCACCCTTAGGCGCCTGCAGTGAGAAATACTCTAAGAATCGAGGTGAAATAAACGATTCTGCCAACCCCTGGAATACAATACCAACAATCATCATAAATGCTACAGGATGCATGCTGAAAAATCCCAAATCAACTGACTCTACATCAAGCAAGTTACCCGCAGCCATACACAATGCAGAAACTGGCATAATAAACATCCCAATTGTCATGGATAGAAGTGCAGTGCGTTTTGCCATAATCTGAGTAATTAAGCCAACGGATAAAACCACTATCAATGGGTTTACGTTAGCATACCATGATGGAGATGCTCCTTCACCTGCCATACGCAACACGTATTTAGGCATGGTTGCATACAATTGATGCTGCACCATCCAGAATCCTGTAACAATAAGAATTAATGCTACCAAACGACCATTCGCAATTACTCTTGTTAATGCTTGCCAAATTTCGTTTAATGATTTTCCTTCACCCTCAGTTTTAGAACTTTTAAAGAAGAAGAATACTGCAAAAACAGCGATTAAAGTCATTGCTGCCGAGAAGAAGTTTAGATTTACCAATCCTTCGTTCCCCATGGCTTCACGCAATGGTTTTACAATGGTTTTTCCCGAGAATGAACCGATATTTACCATCATATAAAAAATAGAAAATCCCCTTGCACGATTCGATTCTGTTGTTTCTTTAGCAACAGTTCCTGTAATTACTGACTTAATAAACGATCCTCCAACCATTATCACAATAACAATTGGTACAATCATCCATTTCCAACCTGTTTTCTCCAATCCAGTAAATTTGGTTACCTCGGTATACTCAACCAAACCAGCAGCTTCCAACATGGTTGGTAAAATTGCTAAACCTGCATAACCAATACTTAGTAATGTGAAAGCCAACAACAAGGCTTTTCTAAAACCCATTTTATCTGCTAAGGCGCCACTAAATGTTGGTAGTAGATACAAACCTGCTGAAAACAGACCTGAAATCATTGCTGCTTCAATATCAGTAAAGCCTAATATTCTTGAAAGGTATATTGTTATTACAATGAAAACTCCATAGTATGCTGCTCTTTCCAAAAGCTCAACAGAGTTGGCCACCCAAAAGGCTCTTGAGAACTTTTCTTTTCCCGTACTCACTTGTTCTGCACTCATTTTATTCTTTGTTTAGTTTATTTAAGGTATCGTTGTCCGCAATTTTGGTGGTAAAAATAGATTGCCACGTTGAATTTCACAAGTAGGGATTCTCCTATTTTTTCTCACACCACACCTGTATATCCTGATAAATTTCAAACCAATAGTGATACAAAAAAGATGCCGCAATCAATGGATCAAACTAATCCAATAATTGCGGCATTAACCTAACTTAAAAATAAAATATTTTGCTCTGCTAATCGTTTATTTTTGCCATAGTTTCATTGTTGCTTCAACATCTATCGCCTCTGCTAAAATAGATATTGGATGCTGAACTTTGCTAGAAGTTGACATTTCTATTTGCCATTTACAAGTTTCACAATCTGTGGCTACAAAATCAACCTTAGAGTTTTCTATCTGATCGAATAAAGGTTTACCAACTTCTTGAGAGGTTTGATAATTTTCTTTCTTAAATCCATAAGTTCCTGCAATTCCGCAACATTGCGATTCAAGATTAACCAATTCAACACCTGGTATCATTCTAAGAAGCGAAGTTGAATAAATAGACCAGCCTAATTTTTCCATATGACAAGGGGTGTGATACGCTATTCTCTTTTTGTAGTCCTTCTTGAACACTAACTTTAGCTTTCCTTCATCAATTAAACGAAATAAGAAACGGGTTGCCAATTCACTCTCATCCCTTATTTCTTCATTTTTAACACCCAATAAATGAGGATATTCATCGCGAATGGTAAATATACAAGTTGAAGATGTTGAAATTACTGGCATCTTTTTATCTACAATTGATTTTTTAAATGCCTCAACATTGTGTTTGGCTTGTTTGGTTGCCTGTTTAATTAATCCATTAGAAATTAATGCAACACCACAACATTTTTCCTTTTCCAAAAGGTGCACACCATAACCCGCAGCATTCATTAACTTAATCAAGTCTTTACCTTGCTGAGGAAAATTATAATTCACATAACAGCCGTGGAAATAACTAACGTGCTTTTTGAAACCCTGCTGTTTCTTTTCAGCATATCTGCGATACCAAGTTTCAAAACGCAAACCTGTATACTTTGGAAACATACGATGATGATCGATCTTTAGCACACTATCCATTACTTTACGGACTGGCTTAAGCGCAACTGCAGTATTCACAATTGGGGCAAATGTACTTGCATGGTTCCTACAATATCGGTATTCGCAAGAATCATATCGCGAAGCTTTGGCTTGCTTTTACTATACTTTATGCGAGCAGATTGGATTATATCGCCAATTTTAACTCCCGATGGACAGGCAACTTCGCAACGCTTACAATTTAAACACAACTTCAAGGCCTCATCATAAAACACAGGATCTTTTAATCGCATTCGTTCGCCATCTGGGCCAGATTGCTTTGGGCCTGGATAATCAGGATTTACTTCCAACACCGGACAATAAACGGTACAGATTGTACATTTGACACATTGCTCAAAGTTATTCTCACTAACGTTATATGGTTCAAATATTTCCTTTTTCATTGTCCTGCTATTTTAAAATTTGTTCAGCCGCATGAAGAGATGTAAGTAAACTTATACCTGCTCCACTTCCTTCTTTAAGAGGATTTGCTCCTCCCAACACTGAACCTGCCACATATAAATTTTCTACAGGTTCACCATTCATCAACGCTCTAAAATTCTGATCGGTTTTTACACCATAATGCATAAATGCCTGATCGTTAAATATCTTTTCATCAAACCATTTTTCACGATTGCTGTCGCCATCGATATCTAAACCAAAAATTGGTTCATATAATTTATCGTGAGTTGCCACAATTCCTTTGCTATAAAAACTTCCGCTTGCCAAAATGAATTGGTCTGCCTCAAATTTTATATCTCCATGATTAATGGTTCTGATTTCCAACAATCTGCCATTTTCAAAAACTCCCCCTTCAACATTGTCTCCCAACAAGTATGTTCCTCCTAATTCCTGAAATCTTTCACGCAATGTAATCTGTGTGCGAATACCAGGAACTGACGGAGGTATGGCTGGTAACAAAAGAACTGGCTTTTCAATTTTCTCTTTTAGCTTATCTGCAATTGTCTTATTAAACAATCCAAATACAGCAGGAAGAATCACTACATCAAATCCATCACTTAGAACATTTGCTTTTTTGGCAAATTCATCAATGGCATTTTCCTTATCAAATTCTTTGGCAATATTGGTTGAACGCATTTCGCTAGGATTTCTACGAATTGCTTCAAACTGTTTCATCGAAACATTCTTGATTTGCGCATGAACATCGAACTTTTTTAACCCATCTTTAATGAACAAAGTGTGAAAATCAAGAAATCCGCTAAAGTTTAGGATTACTGCTTTTTTCCAAGGAAAACTGTCCTTATGATCGAAACAGGTAAAATCACTTAGGGTCAACCAAGTTGGTTTCATTATACCCATTGGCGTTAAGGTAAAATGATTTCTATCGGCTTGACCAGTAAAATTTAGACCTGCACGTACCAACAAATGCAAAGCATCATTTGTTAATCGTTCTATTTTATCCAAACCTACCCTTTTATAAGGATGAGTCTCAGATAAGGTTTTCATGCTTTCCAAAGGATTTGCAACCTCTTCACCATTTACCTTACCCAATAGATCGAAGGAACCCGAAAAGAAATGAATTGCACTTTGACCAGATGAAACAATCGCACATTTTTTTCCCTGCTCCGCCAATTTAATTCCACATGTGAGTCCGCTTAACCCACCACCTATTATAATGTTATCGAATTTCATACTCTTGCTTAATTGTTTTCTGGTTTCAATCCATATATCCCTTCGTAAATCCAAGATGTAAATTGAATTTCATTAATCGTTTCACCCCAAGCAATTGGCGACATTCCTTTCCATCTCTCCTGAAGAAAGTTGGCCAAATCATCTTTTGCTTTTCCTGGTTCTTCCATCGATTCACAAAGCAAACCAGCTGCACGACAAGCACACAACTCGCCTTGACAAGTTCCCATTCCAACACGAGTTCTACGGCGCAAATCGATCAGGTTATTTACATGCAATTCATTAATCGCATACTTTACTTCACCAATTGAAACTCCTTCGCATTCACAAACCATTGAATCTTCATTTTCATCACCTTTTGCAATTTTATGAGCCAATGATCCATGTCTATCCTTTGCTGATTTTTGAGTTATACCACTTCCTGAATAAACTTTCTGACTTACATTATTTAAGGTTTCATCGCTTTTTTCAGATCCAGGTAATGGAATGTTGGCCGTTTCACATTTTTTATCGAAATCTAATTTTTTACAGATTAAATCTGTTGCTTCTTCAGCCATCAATCGATAGGTCATCAACTTACCACCTGTAATTGTGATAAATCCTTCCAAACCATCTCGTTCCTTGTGATCCAACAATACAATTCCACGACTAATGCTTCGTCCACTTGGATCATTATCGGCTGCCACCAATGGGCGAACTCCTGCATAAGCACGAAGAATACGAGTCGTTGCCAAGGATGGTGAAAGCTTTACTCCTTCTCTTATCAGCACATCCACATCATCCTTTGAAACATACATATTGTCTATCTCTTCAATTGGAATTCGCTCCGAAGTAGTTCCAATCAAACAAATGGTATCTCCAGGAACAAGTATATCTGCATTGGCAGGTTTTCTACACCTGTTCAAAACCATTTTGTTTACACGATGACCAAAAATCAGAAGAGAACCTTTTGCAGGAAACATATTGATGTTTACTCCTGCAAACTTGGCAATATTATGTCCCCATATACCAGCTGCATTGCAAACAATTTTCCCGTAATATTTTACTTTCTCCTTTTTCGCATGATCGAATAATTCTACACCATTTACACGATCTTGATCTTTAAGTATATCAATAACTTCATGTTGAGTTAAAATATCTGCACCATGCAGTTTGGCATCCAATGCATTTGACATGGTCAAACGAAAAGGATCAACAGACCCATCAGGTACTTTTACAGCTCCAATTAAGTTCGGATTTGCCGATGGTTCCATGCGAAGTGCTAATTTGGGATCAATAATTTCCGTTGAAATCCCAGCACTTGTACAAGCATCTACAAATTGAGATTGAAATGCAATGTCATCTTCTGGTAGAGTAAGAAATAGTCCATTGTTCTCTTCGATGCAATGGTTTGCAATTTTTCGGAGAATCATGTTTTCCTCAATGCACTCAGCAGCCGATTCATGATCGGTTACTGCATATCTGGCTCCACTATGTAATAAACCATGATTTCTTCCTGTTGCACCAGTTGCAAAATCATGACGTTCTACTAGCAATACACTTAATCCTCTCATCGCACAATCCCGCGCTGTCCCTGCACCTGTTGCTCCCCCTCCGATGATTATTACATCATATTCCTTGGATCTATTCTTATTCATGATGAGTCTTCTTATTTCAATATCTTTTTATTCAGCTTAACGAAGATTTTAATAAATCTTAGAATACAAAGATATACATCATACATAGCATTGCAAAGTATGTCTTTAAAAAATATATTTTGCATTATCTATTCTTTAGCTTAAGAATGTATTCTTTGATTGAATTATCATATCTAAAACACTTACCAAATTAAACACTAAAAACCGCTATAATGTCAACATTTACAACGCATCCAAACTTTGCTATCATATCGAATTTTGAGAAAGTAAATTGGAATAAAAACAGATTAGGTAGATTGCATCTAAATAAAAAAATTAAACATTTTCAGACAAAATCAATATAAAAAATAAGCCAAATCATTAAAATGATTTGGCTATTTACTATGACACAGGCATTAAATCTGACAAAAATACCTGCCAACATTCACTTTGTAAAAAGTAATTTTATATAGGTGTTAATAGTTACAATTTTTAATTCTCATTCAATAACCAATGTCTTCCATTTTCAGGAGTAGAAAATACCTTTAACTGATAACGATCACAAGAATTGCATTGAACACGAATCATTCCAAATGCTGTATCAAGAGGGTTTCTTCTAATCAAAGCATGCCGAACCATTAATTGTTGTCCCAATTCAGATTCTATAATCGATCCCAAACTTTCAGCATCATCAATATCATATAGTAGTTCCGCCGAACTTGCATCTTCTAAAATTCTAACACAATTGGGTGTAGTTATTCCCTTTAAAAGGTTTAAACAATACTCCTTCATCTGAGCAAATTGTATCTTGCCAGTCAACACCACATCCAATAAATCACTTTCTGGTCTGTATTCTACATTTATCATGACAATCTCTCCCTCTTTTTCACTTCTACCTTATAGACAATTAATTGAGGAAATCGGGTGAAAGAAAAGCAAAAAAAAAAGAGCCATTTGTAAAAAATGACTCTTTCTGTTTAAATTTTCTTATCAATTTTTAATTCACTGATACACACTTAACAATTCCCTTTTCAGCTGAAGCAAGATAAAGATTATCCTTACCATCAACGATCATTGGAATGTATGAACATCCTTTCACCAATTCTTCGATACCCGCAATTTGTTTTGCTCCTTCTTTGCTATAGATTTTGATACGAGTTGGATCTTTTTCTACAGTAACGATAGCACCATTAGATAAACTTGTTACACTAACAGGATTACAACAACCGTGGAAATCATTCACTGTTTTTCCTCTTTGTCCAAACGAAAGAATTTTCTTTCCTGTAAAATCAAAACCTTGAACACGGAATGCTCCAAGATTAGCAACCAAGATCTCTTTTTTAGCATTTACGTTAAAATCCAGAATTCCACAACATGGACGCATATCTTTCATTACAGCTCCAGCTGCTCCTGTTTCCTTATTAAACATTGCCAATTTAGCGTTTCTGTAGTCTGCAACAACCAAATTGTTATCAACAACTCTTGCTCCAGTAGCAGTAATTACATCATTAAGCATGTATTTTTTCATTTCTTTTCCATTTCCATCAAGAACTACACACTCAACTGCTTTAGGCATCATCCTTTTTATTTTTCTACCTCTAACTTTTTTCTCTACTTCTTCCTGAATGCTACATAACAAATAAATGTTATCATCTCCATCAACAGCTAAAGCCGAAGCCTGACCGCTTAAATTGGCTTTAAACTCCTTAGCAACTTCTCCCTTGGCATTAATTACCTGAACTGTTCCATCTTTCTTTAAAGCACATAGATTTCCATTCTTAAATGCTCCCAGGTAAATAATATCTTTTAATTCCTTACCTGCATATTTTGTATCAACTTTGTAAGAAACATTCTTTACATTGGCCATTAACTCATCAATGGTAACGTCTTGCTCACTTTTTTTAGCCATTTCTGCAAGGGTACTCACAATCGTAGGATTCTTCTGAAGTTGAGTATCCATTGCAGCAACCATTTTCTGAGCTTCCTTATAATTCTTACCAGAAAGTTCTCTTACTACAAGGCTAGCAGCATGAGCAGAGGCTGGATATTCCTTAATGAACTTCTCATTTAAGGCTTCCATTTCTTTTTGCTGAGGCTCTAATTTCTTCATTAATTCATCAGCTTGCTCTTTAGTGTTACCAGGCTTATAAAGCTGAGCCATAATATCCTTGTATTTTTCACGGATCAGGTTGCTTTCCTTCTGATAAATTGCATAAGTATCATGCTCTTTACTACCTGTAACTTTCATGTTAGCAAAATCCTTAACATCGGCAGTAACGGTAATTGGAGCATTTTCCACATAGATTTGTGCATAATTATTTGTTTCTGCAATTGCAAAGTAACACAAGGTTGGAATTGGGTAATCTCCTTTGATTTCAAACTTACCTTCTTTGATAATGGCAGTATCTTTTTGCATTCCCCCCTCAGTATAATGTGCAAGTTCCAGTTTTGTACCATCGGTAACACCAACAATAGTTCCAGATAAAGTCATTCCTGATTTTTCTTCTTTTGCGTTATTACATGCAAAAACACCCAGCATAGCAGCCAGGACAACTAGTAGGTTTAATTTAAATTTCATCCGTTTAGAGTTTCGTTTTTTTGTCGGATGTAAGCCACAAGATCAAAATAATCATTGTTGTATGTATTTAATAATTATTTTAATCATGCTCGTTTCATCAGATCAGTTTATAAATTTGTTTTTTTGATTGGGTAAAGTGGTTTGACTTCCTATAAAGAATTGTCAAACCACACATTAAGTTGTTAAATATAATCAATAAATTATTGACTAATTACATTTTTTCGATTTCTTCTTTTAATGCCATTACACGCTTGTCGTTCTTACCACCTTTTTCTGCATTTTTAGAAATAAATGCATTGATGTTTTCCAATGCTTTCTCTTTGTTATTTGATTTCTTATACAAACTTGCCAAGCAATAGTAACCTGCTAACATTTCACTATCCTCTTTCAGGTAATCTTCTACTGCTGTAATTGCTTTTCCATAAAGACCAGAACCTTCAAATGCAGGATCCATAGCAATTCGGTAAGTGGTATTAATTAAAATACCAGATCCCATTCTCTTGTCTGTTTTCAAGCTTTCCTTCGCCGAGGAGATCTTTTTGTTAAACCATGTATCATACTCTTTGTGCGCCAAATAGTAGGTAGAATACCAATTGTCTTCCATCATTTTTTGTTGAGGAGTTGTGAAGTCTTTCTTAGTTGCTTCAATTGCAGATTTTAATTCTTCAATTGTTCCTGTTGTAGCAATACCTGATACATATTTGTTCACTGCAGCTCCAACAACACCATCATAATCTTCCTGACCAATTCCCTCAATAGCAATAAGTTTGTCGTGATTTGCAATAATGTATTTGTAAGCTTCACTTCCAAATTCCAATGCCTCCGAATAGCCAATTACAGTAAAGGCATCAACATTAGCTAGTTTTTCTTTCGGACAATTTGTAATAAAATCTTTCCCAACAGCTCGCATCTCATCTTGCTTGTAAGCCGAATACAAGGCCTTTATATACTGTGCAACAAATTTAGGTTCACGATTGCCTTTAGCATATTTTTTCTCTAATGCTCCAATTTGTCTTGAAGGATCACCTGCAATCTTTGCCTCTTCGATTAAACCAGCAGCATCTGATCCACCAACTTTGGTATGCAGAACTTTACCATTTGCATCCATAAACAAAAGAGTTGGGTATGCTTTTACTCCATATTTCTTTTGAAGTTCAATACCTTCTCCTTTTTCCATGTCCATTTTAACATTTACAAAATGTGCATTAAAATAATCTCCTACCTCTTTCTGAGGAAAAATATTCTTTGCCAACATTTTACATGGACCACACCAAGTTGTGTAACAATCCATGAAAACCATTTTGTTTTCTTTCTTTGCTTTTGCCAAAGCTTCAGCAAAAGTTCCGTGCTCGAATTCAATTCCTTGAGCAAAAATGCTACTGGTCATAAATACAGCTAGCATTACTCCTAATAACTTCTTCATTTTGAGTTAATTTTTGTGGTAATTACCAATATTAATTTTCAATTTATACTCTTAGGACATGCCAAAAGGTAAAACGTGTGAATGGAGGATTGAATTTTTAACCTTAATTAACGTTCTGTAATCAGAATCGTTTAATCAACGGCATAAAAAATGCCAGCAGTTTTCACTGCCAGCATTCAGTCCCAAATCATAAAACAAATCCGATTTTACTCACCAAATATATTCTGAAACATTTTATCCATTGCTTCATCACTATCACCATCAGCGCCAAATCGACCGATGATTTTACCTTCCGGATCAATTAAAATTTTTGTAGGTAAGGTATGAATTGCGTACAAGTCACCAATATCATTTCCCGTTTCTTTGGTTCCGCTTAAAATATGACGCCAGATTCCAATTTGATCTTTTTTAACCGCTTTGTGCCAAGCTGGAATATTATGGTCATCGCTGGCAACACCAATAAATTCAACTCCTTTTCGATGATATTTATTATACAGTGAAATCAGATGTGGATTTCCTTTACGGCATGGACCACACCAAGATGCCCAAAAATCAAGCAACACATACTGACCTTTGAATTCTTCCAAACCAATCTCCTTGTCATTGATATCCAGCTTGCGAAAACCTGCAGCCATATTGCCAGGCGTACCAGATAGATTTTTTTCAATTTCTGATTTGATCTCTTTTCCCAAAATGCTATTCTTAATCTCATCAGAAAACAAATCATATTTTGCTTGGGCTTCTTCAGGTTTCATATGCGACATTGACCATATTAAAATGTTGGCTGTTACAAATGAATTCTGATGATCCTCCATATATTTCCGATTCACCGCATTCATTCTCGATGAAAATGGCTTTAATGCATCGTAAGCCAATTGAGCTTTGCTTTTAAGCACCAATAATTCCTCTTCGGGCAATTTCGCTTCATTCCTTTTATATAGGCCATGTTTGCTTCATTATAATCCAATGCATAAGGTTTCTGTTCTTCTCGAATGGGCTGCAACAAAGCTTCATAAACCTGCCTTTCCAACTCTATTTTCCCTCCTTCAATTTCAACCGGTAATGTTTTTCCTCCCCATTGGTCTGCTCTTGCTTTTTTCATATCACCTTTCACAGTGATTTGAGCATTTTCCATCCATAGTGAAAAACTTGCATTGCCCGGGGTAATCATAACATTCAATTCCTGAGGATAGTCCATTTTCCCTTTCAATTCAAATTCCCCCTTCTTAATGATGGCTGTCTCGAAGGTTACAGATTTTTTTTGTCCCCTGTCGTAATAACTCAAAACAATTTTCCCATCAGCTATTCCCTTTATTTCTCCTGAGAGCACATAACCATCATGTTTTTCTGCTCCACAGCTCATCATCACTGAGGTTATTAGTATTATTAGAATTGATCTCATTGTCATTTAATTAAAATCCAAAAATCTCTTTCAACTTTTTATCTAGCTCATCACCATGTAGTAATTTGGCAATAATGACTCCCTCTCTATCGATCAATACGGTTGATGGCAAATAATCCATCCCATATTCACTAATTACCCTTGCAGGACTATAATTCACAGGAAACTCATCCGCCACATTTACCCATGGAAGCTCATCATCTTTGATTGCCTTTTTCCAGGCTTTGTGGTTGCTGTCATTGGTTACTCCTAAAATCTCAAACCCTTTCTTTTGGTATTTCTGATACAATTCCTTCATGTGAAGGAAAGAGGCACGACAAGGCTTACACCAGGAAGCCCAAAAGTCAACTAATACTACCTTACCTTTCAGATCAGAAAGGCTGATCTCTTTTCCTTCAGGTGTTTTCAAGGTAAAATCCGGAGCAACTTTTCCAGGTTGTATTCTCTCTTTGGCTTTTACATCCTCCATAATATCAAGGACATTCCTGTTCTTTTGGAAAGACTCAGGAAGTTGTGCATAAAGCTCCTTTATTTGCTCAATAGAAGCTATACTTTTCAAAAAAGGAAATACTTGAGTCACAAAATACTTGTCCTTGTTTTTCTGAACAAGTTCCAATTGGGCGGTTTTCACCTCCTCTTCTAAATGAGGAGCAAGTCGACTAAGCTCTTCATTTAATTCCACGTACTCATCATGATCTTTGGCACGCTTAAGTTTTTCTGCCACATTTCTGCAGTTTGCATATTTCTCCTGTTTCAGTAGTTCACTCTTCATGTCATGAAACTGATTGACCAGCTCTTGGTTTTGAGCTCCTTTTAATGAAACTTTCTGAATATACCCTCTGTGGTCATCTTTACGATCTGCTTCCAAATTAAGGTTTCCATTTTCAAGAATTACGCCTAGGCTAATCTTAGCATCTAACAACTGCAGGATATAAGTCCCAACTTTCAAAGAGGGTTTTTCAATGGTAAATCTACCATCCACAACATTTACTGTATCAATTCCCTGAACAGATCCAACACCTCTGTCATAGGTTCCCAAAACAATCTTGTCGTTCTTTACTCCTTTGATGTGTCCATGCAATACGAACTGATTTTTTTCGCCACAAGAAAACAATGTAGTAACAAGTACTAATGCAACCAATATTCTCATTATATAGTATTTTAAGGTACAGATGTACCGATTAATTTTAATTCGATTAAGAGTGTATCATTCCGGCTCATGCATTAAGGCATGAAGAGAGTTGTTATTAAAAATGTGCGAGGATGGGTATTTTGTTGATAAGTATAACTACCAACTAAAAGAGTTAAAATTGCGCACGGTAATATACCGTACGCAAATAAAATATTAATAGGTATTTTGCTCAATCACTCCATTACTAGAGATAACTTCACTTTCAGGAATAGGGGCAGCATATCTTCTGTCATTCTTTTCCAAAGTATAAGTTTTAATCGGCTGATCATCCAAAATATTCAAATCACTATATGGATAGAAAGTTTTTGAAACAACTACATCATCACCAGAATAGTCATTGTTATTCAACCTTCTTAGATCATACCATCTAATAACAATAGGCATTTCTCTTCTTCTTTCATCCAATATTTTACCGATTGCTTCATCTTGAGAACTAGCTACCAAGTTAACGTCACCAGTAGGGTCAATTCTTTTTTCCCTTAAAACATTAACCGTATTTATAGCTTCCTGCCATTGTCCTTGACGAGCCTGACATTCCGCTTTAATCAATAACATTTCTGGGACATTTGTTCCTCCATAAGTGGAATATGTATCATGCATGAAAGCTGGATAATCATATGTAGAACCTACCTTGTAGGAATAATGCTCTACATAGAAATATTTCCATCGCAAATCTTTATCCTTACTACCATCCTTGTCATATACATCCATCAAAGATTGGCTTGGAAATCTCCATGTGGTTGCACCTCCAAAACCTGAACCTACTGTAGAATTAAAATATTCCTCACTCCAAGAATTTGGATCCCAATTTTGATAAGTAGCAGGATAATTCAATTCATAATCCACTACTACACCGTCGATTGTAATACTTCTTGGTTCAGGAGAGTTCCACGAATATCCAAAACTGTTCAAGTCCTTTATGTTTTCAATCCCATAACCACTCAAAGCCTCCTCTGCATATTCCAACGCTTTGGCATAGTCGTGTTTTACCAAATAGAACCTTGCTGCAAAGGCATTCACTGCAGGAGTCGTTACTCGACTAGGACTATTAAAACCAATCGCATCTGTTAAAGCCACATCTAATTTTAAAGCATCCGTTACATCTTGCTCAATCATCTCAAACACCTCTCCAATGGTAGCTCTTTTTACAGACTCATCAAAAGCTGTTGATTTTTTTAAAGGAACACCAGGTTCATTTAAATTGGCACTACTATAAGGCAAGGCATATAAATTAACCAATGAGAAATAATTATATGCTCTTTTAAATTTAGCCTGAGCTTCCAACCTAGACTTTTCAGAGTCCGTTGCATCTGCATTCGGTAGTATATTTAAGACCATATTCGATCTAAAAATATTCTGATATCTGTATAACCAGAAATAATCTTTGTAATTAACTGCAGAAACTTGTCTTTCCCAGGTAGCAGCATGAATATCCTGTATAGGATACAAGGTTTTCATTCCCTTATAAAGGTTCACATTTGGCTCTACATCATCTGATGAAAACATTAAGTAATGAGAAATCTCATCTTCTCGGTAAGCTCCTGCTAAAATTAATTCTAAATCTTCAACAGTTTCAGGCACAACACCTTGTGATTTAGATGGTCTTTCTTCCAAAAAATCATCACAACCAGTCATCGCAAAAGATGAAATAAGAAGTGATCCCAGTATAATATTTTTAAATAGCTTCATAATTCAACTTTGTTTTAGAAATTAAACTTACATCCGAACGTATAGCTTACCCCAGGTTTAATTGATCCTTTAGGGTAAACAGGATCCTGGTTGTATTTATTAAATGTGATAACCCCAACATTATTGGCCTGTGCATAAAGGCTTAATCCTTTTAAACCTATTTTATTCAACATCTTTTTAGGCATATTATAAGTAAGGTTTATTTCCTCAATTCTAATGTTATCAGCATTTACAGTTAAATAATCCAAAATTCCAACATAATACCCATATCTTCTATAATTAGATGAACCTTCTGCAGGTACTGGTACAATCTCATTTGGATCTCCATTTATAACTTCTTTATAAAACTCATTGATATTTCCCTTTCCAGCACTCATACTAGGATAATTAAATGAGGTTCTTCTGAAAATGTGTCCAAAATACCCAGTCATAATAAAAGACAAATCAAAATCATGAATCTTGAAATGGTTAGTGAATCCCATTGTTACTGGTGGGTTATATGTTCCTTCATTCGTAACAAAATCTTTATTCACAAAAGATGTTGGTCCATAGCCTGAAAAGTCAACATACTTTTTTCCATCTCTTGAAACAATTGATGGTCTCATATCAGGATTTTCTGCAGTACCAAAATTATGCATTCCTCCATATTTCATTCCCCACACTGTGTGGGCATTATATCCTTCTACAAATTCCCAACCAGAACCATTTCCGTACATTCTGTAATTAAGCGTCGCATCATCTTTGTACAATGAGGTTATCTTGTTCTTATTGTAGGCAAAGTTTAAGTTACCTGTCCATATTATTTGATTGCCTTTGATTGGCAATTTAGTTCCAACACTAATCTCAATACCACGGTTATACATCTCTACCGCATTAATAGATTGAGAATCGTCACCATTAACAGCTGGAATAGAAACCATAGAAATTAGATCCTCTCCTTTCTTGTTGTAGACATCAATTTTCCCAAACAGTCTTCCTCTAAATAAGCTAAAGTCAAAGCCTAAATCGAAAGTTCCTGTCTTTTCCCAACTTAAAGATGGATTTCCATAGTTTGAGATAATACCCATTGCAGTCCCTGTGTATGAGTTATACCCCCAGTACGAAATTAACGGATCAACTGATGTTTCTTTGTTTACATTACCATTAAAACCATAAGTTGCACGAAGTGTCAAACGATCAACAAAATCTAAATCTTTCATAAAATCTTCTTTACTCAATTGCCAACCTGCTCCGATTGACCAGAATGGAGAATAACGCGACTTTGGATCTGAAGAAATTAAATTTGAAGCATCTGTTCTGTAACTTCCAGAAAGGGTATACTTATCATTGTAGGTATAGGCTAAATTCCCATAAACTGAAAAATACTTGTCAATACCATCACTAATACGATTCTCTGCAAATGGCATATCTCTTAGTGTTTGCCCTAGCATATCCTTCAATGGATTCATTGGATCCGAAGAACCATGAGGCCATGAAGTATATGTCAATCTCTTTTCGTTGAAACCATATTTTCTGCCATAAGTTGTCCCATCAATTGTTCTTTTGGTAATTTCAGTACCTGCAATAAAATTGATGGCATGCTGTTTATAAGTACGAGCAAAATTGATCTGGTTTCGAATATTATACGCTTTTGTCTCTGAAGTACTTTCGTCAACTATTGAACCCTTAGGTAAATTAGGATCTACTGTAGCAGGATTTCCAATTGTCCAGGCAGTAGCTTTGTTTACATTGTATCTTACCTCGTAAGAATCTTCAGAATAGATACTCTTGGAATCATTCTTAAAAATCTCATACTGAAACTTTGTATCAAATGTCAATCCTTCTAAAAGTTTCACTTTTAATCCAGCCTGAACTCTAGAGTTAATAGACTTGAAGTTTTTATCTCTATTTCTTCTCTCTTGAATGGGATTGTATCCCCAGTTTTCATAAGGAAATTCTGAACCAGTATCCTTTACAAATCGATTAATTAATGGCATATACAAACCACGTTGAACATCTGCATAAGAACCATCCTCATTCAATAACATATCATATGGTGACATTGCCTGAATATCACTCAAACTTACACCATTATTATTTCTATCATTATATTGAAACATTCCTGAAAAGTTGAAATCCAACCAATCAGCTAACTTCACTTTATTTCTATAGTTAATATTGTACTTCTTTCTGTCATTTCCTTTGAAATAATCATTACCACTTTCGAACAATAAAGAAAGAGTGTTGGAAAGATTTTCAGAACCACCAGAAATGATAACATTATGCTGCTGAGTAAATGGTGAAGCCAACAAATTATCTTTTATTTGCTTCTTGTTGTTTTGACTCTTCAACTTCGCTAATGTAGCATTCATATCTGCATCAGATAAGAATCCTAAGCGGTTTTCATTCATTGCAATCACTGCTGATGAATAATACTGATCCGTATTATATGAGTCCAATACTTGATTAAAATCATTTTCAATTGGCTTCGAGCTGCCTCCAAAAAAACCTGTATTAAATCCCATCTTTTCATACTCCACCACTTCAGCACTCGAGGCCAGTGGATTTGCATAATCCAAATCCATTTTAGACTCGAACTTTACCCATGATGAAACTTCTACTTTTACATCTCCTTTCTTGGCTTTCTTAGTAGTGATTACGATAACACCATTTGCCGAACGAGCACCCCAAATTGAAGCTGCTGCTGCATCCTTTAACACTGTTACACTTTCAATATCATTTGGATTAATTGACTCCAAGTCTCCCTCGATAGCGAAACCATCAACAACAATAAGTGGACTTGAATTCGCACCTAAACTTGTTACACCTCTAATCTGGAGCCCACCTTCATCGTCATACTGTGTTCCTAATCTCTTATGTAGACCTACAACTGTACCGACCAGTCGATCTGCAACACTTGAACTAGGTTTATTGATCTGAACTTTATCAACTTTATCGTAAGATCCTGTTGCCCTTTCTTTAGCAATGGTTTGATATCCTGTAACAACTACTTCAGCCATTTGTTCCGTATCAGCAAAAAGAGTAACATTTACCACCTCCTGACCTGTAAAGGCAATTTCCTGTGAAACCATTCCAATAAAAGAAAACACCAAAGTTTTCTGACCTTCTTCCAATCTTAAGGTGTAATTTCCGTCTACATCTGTTGCGGTTCCAATTGATGTTCCC
This sequence comes from Marinifilum fragile JCM 15579, assembly GCF_001310955.1. Taxonomy (GTDB): domain Bacteria; phylum Bacteroidota; class Bacteroidia; order Bacteroidales; family Marinifilaceae; genus Marinifilum; species Marinifilum fragile. The sequence goes on along the minus strand of NZ_BAZX01000018.1, from coordinate 40,873 downwards.
TTTACTAAAATTGATACACCAGGAAGTGCTGCTCCGGTTTCATCAGTTACCTTTCCTTTTACTGTTTTTTCTTGATCAACAGGAGTAGTTTCAACTACTGGAGCAACAAATTTTCTTTCTGAAATAATGATTACATTATCGTCTAGCTGGTAATCCAGATCGCGCTCATGCAAAACATCTTCCAATAATTCTTTTAAATCTTCATGATTCACTTCAAGACTTACCGTTTTTTTGCTGAGAACCAAATCATAATTGTAAAGAAATTCATAATCGGTCTGATCAGCGATCTCCGAAAAGAACTCGATTAAGTTAGCATTATGCATACTCATGTTTACCATCGCATTCTGCCCTTTCACATTTGCCGATAGTTGTAAAACACCAACCAGCATCAACATCGTAAGCAACTTCATACGCATTAAAGTTTTCTTCCACCTTCTTTTCTCAAAAAAGGAGGTGATTCCAAATGAATTTTTCATAAATTTGTAAGGATTACAGTTACACATATGTATTCATCTATTGATTCCATTCACTGATGAATACGGTAATTATTATCATTTCGGGTTTGTTGGTAGCAAACCCGTTTTTTGTTTCATATATATTGGGTTTTGTTAGTAACTAGTCATTAGCCACTAGCAATTCATCATTTTGGTTTAATTGTAATTATTTTCCTTCTAAACACCCCTCTAAATCTCCCCTAAAAGGGAGACTTTCTGGTTGGTATAAGTTCGAAAACATCCTACTTTATTCGTCATTGTTAATTCGTAATTCCTAATTGATTTAGTATTGTTTCTGAACGATTATGGTATTGTCCTTGAAGAAAAACTTCACTTCATTGGTTTTCTCCAACATTCCTAATAATCGATCCAGACTTTCGTATCGTTTTAAAGTTCCTGTAAAGTTGATATCTCCAGCTGTATTATTTTGGTAGAATACTTTCACATCGTACCAACGAGAAACCTTGTTCATAATGTCATACAAGCTGGATTGCTCGAATACAAACTTTCCATCTTTCCATGATGTATATAAATCCACATTCACTTTTTTGTTTTCCAATTCCCTATCCCCTTTAGAGAATACAGCCTGATACCCTGGGTCTAGTATAAGGTTCGTACCTGGGTTTTTACTGTCCATTACTGCCACGCTACCTTCAACCAAAGTGGTTTGAATCGCTTTATCATCAGCATAAGAAGAGATATTGAATTGAGTTCCCAAAACTCTCACATCAATTCCTTGCGTTTTCACGATAAATGGTCGATTCTTGTCTTTGCTTACCTCAAAATATGCTTCTCCTTCTAACAACACCACTCTCTCTCCATTCGGAAACTTGGTTGGATATCTCAATCTGGTTTCCGAATTCACCCATACCTTGGTTCCATCTTCCAGTTCCAACTGAAACTCTCCCCCACGAGGCACCACCAAGCTGTTGTAACTTATTAACTCGTTTGCCTTGTTGCTGGCATCGTAAACCAAACCTGTACCTGTATTATTGATCACAGTTCCATCATTCTCCTTGATTGTACTCTTTTTACGGTCAGCATCCAAGTCCAGAACTTTACCATCGGCTAAAACCAGCTCAGCTTTATTCGAACCTGGCTCCATGGCTGTTAACCATTGTTCCTCTTTAGAAATACCAGCCTCTTCATGTCCCAGGTACATCATCACCGAAAACAAGCCAATCATCAATAAAATGGATGCAGCATAAGGCAGTACTTTTCTGAAAGTTTTTATGCGTAACTCTTTTCGAGTTTCTCTCATTTTGCCAAGATGCTTCTCAAAAGCTCTGTCCACATTTGCTTCACGGGCCATTAATGACTTTTTGGCTTCGGATGAAAATTGCCTTAAACCTTGGTAGAATCGTTTATTTCCATTATTGCTCAACCATGCTTCCAGCTCCTTATTCTCTTCGCTGGTAACTGGCTGCCCTCCAATTGATCTGGAAATAATATCAATAATTCTTTCTTCCATTTGTAATTTTTTTCAATCTATAGATATCATGTATACAACCTTAGGACAAAGCAGTTTTGAAATGATGTGAAAGCTTTTTCATTTTTTTCACTTTTTTTGAAAAAGTCTTTACTGAAAAGATACAATATTCTAAGTTTATGGAAGGTATAATGAAGTCCTGAAAAAGTCTAGAACAAGTCAAAAGAGTATTGAAGAATTGAAACAATCTTGGGAACTTGAAAGCTTGTGGTTTGAAGCTAACTGCTATTTATGAAAGAAAAGCATGTAGAACAAATGCGGAGATTTTAGTTTTTCGCGCAACATCTTAAATGCACGAACCATATGAGTTCTGACGGTATTCATTGATACATTCAATTCCTCGGCTGCCTCGTTATAAGTATATCCACTTACACAGCAAAGCATAAACACCTCTCTGCACTTTTCAGGAAGTTCATTAATAGCAGAATAAATTTGCTGAGAATTCTCTATACTTTGCTCATTGGCTTTGGGAGCTGATTCTTTTTCCTCTAAATGCTCTATGTCGTGAATCAATTTCTTTTCGCGTTGCAAATAATTCAAGCACGAATTTTTAACGGCACGATAGATGTATGATTGTAAGTTTGAAGTGACGGATTTGTATCGTTTCTTTTCCCAAAAACTGATAAAAAAATCCTGAACCACATCCTCTGCAGCCTCACTATCCTTTAGTATGCTATTGGCCCACAAGAACAGATCCTGGTAGTAATGTTTAAAGAATGCCTCGTACGCTTTACGACTTCCGCTACGCAACAGTTCATCCAAAATGTATTTTGACTCAGGCATGTGGTTATTTAGAATAGTGGGTTAATGCAAGCAAAAATAGAAGTTTTTTTTGAAGAAGGAAATGGATTTGTATACAAGGAAACTCTTAAAATTACGCAACCTGAGATATTAAGATAATCAGAAGTTATATCTTTGAATACAGAAAATATCTACAACTCAAACAAAAATCTAATCCAAGCAAAAGTAAAATGAGAATCATCCAAATTATAATTCTTAGTATTGTTTTTTACTCTTGTAGCAACAATAAAAATCAAAATAACTCCAATTCTGAAGTTGCTGAAAGTAAACAATCAGCGGAAAGTCCGGAAGCATTCGCACAGTACCGCGATATCACAGGTTTAGAGTAGATGCAGAAGAATTTTATCGATTGATACAAACTTGCGATAGTGCTAAAATTTACGACATCCGTCCAAGAGAAGTATACATTTCGGAACCCAGAATTAAGGGAGCCAAATTAATTTACGATTTCAGCTATTTCAAAGAAGCACTTCAAAATTTACACCGCGATCATCAAATCATGGTATACTGCGGTAAAGAACTTCGAAGTCCTGCTGCTGTTAACGCTTTGGTAAAATTGGGCTTTAACAATGTATACGAATTGCAAGGTGGATTGGCAGCGTGGAAAAACAAAAGGCTTCCTTTGGTAGATACGGATGGAAATGAGTACAAATATTCATCCATGAAATAATTTTCTTGTTCATGTGTAAACCACAATAAACAACTATCAAATTGTTACTTAAATAAGGCAATCTACTTTCAAAAAATAAAATTAAAGGTTTTTTAACAAATAAATTCTTCTTTTCGTTCACCCATTTCTAACAATCGACTGTTATTGTATTGTAATTATTAAAAATAAATAATCAGCTTAATCGCTAAGGGGGAAAAATGAAGAAGAGAGAGATTGCCGCACCAAAAAGTGCAATGGGTTTTAAAGGCAACAATGAGAAAGCTAGAAAAAGCAGCAAAACAAGTATTAAAAGACTTGCTGTTGTATTTATTCTATTAGCCTTTTGTATGCCAATAAGCAAAAATGTGCTGGCAAATAAGGAAGAAAAAATTAAACCTGGAAAGAAACAAGCTACACTGATTCTATCAGATGGCAGTAAGTTAATTCTGGGTGCAAGTACCGATACCATTGTAAGTTCGAAAACAACCGGTATTCGTATCATTGTAGATTCTACTGGAATCAATTACATCTCGATTGATAGTTTGAAGAAAATTCATAAAACCCACAAAGTGGATTCAGTAAAAACACAAAAGCCTCAAAAAAAATAGGCAATTGAATTGACAATAAATCATTTTGTGTTTGAATTAAAAAGGAAAGATCTACCACAGAGAGGTCTTTCCTTTTTTTATGCCTTCTTTTTAACTATTCGCTGGGATAAGCGCAAATGGCTTACGTGTAAAGTTGCATAATCTATTGGTGCACAAAAAAAGCAGCCACTCCCAAATGTGGCTGCTCCATTTACTAATCAACATATCTATTTCATCTAGTTCCTCAGAATGATTTCGAGTAAAATTTAATAATTCATAAGTAACCGATAACACAGATAAAAGCCCTTATTATTACAATTTGTCAATTGCTTCCTTTAAACGGGTAACAGAAGGATGTGTATTGTTACCACCAGCTTTGCCATTTTCGATGATGAAAATATCAAAAGCGCTCGCAGCTTTCTCCTTATCCTTCTTGTGCAGATAAAGTTTTGCCAACATCATATTTCCCATGATGATTCCATTTTCTCTGTCAGCGGCAAATGTTTGAGCAATCTTGATAAAATCATCTACTATTTCTTTTTGGGCGGCCAGTTTTTCCGTTCTTAAAATCTCATCACATATGTTGTAATAAGTAAAAACATTTCCTTTATTGCCTTTTGATGCTTCTGCCTCCTTGATTTTAAGATCGTACCATGTTTGCAATTGATTGTTTGCTATGTAATAGGTATACTTTAAACTTTTCTTTGTATGCTCTAAATTATCATTTGGAAATTCCCTATGACATCTATCGGTTTCATCATTCAGTTCTTTTAAGCTTTTACACTCTTTGGCATACTGTTCCAAATGCGCATAATAAGCAGAACCAAATAATGTTGCATATTCATATGGCTCAGTAATTTCTTTTAGCTTGTCCTTATTCGCCAATAAGCAGTTGAATTCTTTTGAGCCGTACGGAAATTTAGCAGATGAAATCACATAGAACTGTTCTTTATTTAAGTATTTTTCCAAAGAGGTTCTATTGATGATTTCTTTAGCAACAATGGACATTGTTTCCTTGTCATACAGGGCTTTTACTGCATTCAGATAAGTCATTAAAAATTCCAAATCTCGGTTCCCGCTCTGGTACTTGGTTCGAAGGGTTCCAATACGCAATTCCGGGTTCAAAGCTGCCTTTGCGCCTTTGATTAAATCTTCAGCCGGCATCCCTCCAACTAACTTGTGAACTACCTTACCGTGGGCATCGATAAATAGCAAGCTAGGATAAGAAGTTATACCATATTTCTTGTTTAAGGCAATCCCCTCTCCTTTTTCCATATCCATTTTTACATTCACAAAATTCTTATTGAAGTAATCTCCAACTTCCTTTTGTGGAAAAATGTCTTTTGCCAAATACTTGCACGGACCACACCAACTGGTATAGCAGTCCATAAAAACCAACTTATTTTCTTTTTTTGCTTTTGCCAAAGCTTCTTTAAAAGTTCCATGTTCAAACTCAATGCCTTGAGCAAACAAGCCACTACAGATAAATGTAGCTACTATAAGTACTAAAACCTTTTTCATTACCATTAAATAATTTATTACAAGAATTCCGAGACAAATGAACTCAACTCATTTATTCTTAATTAAAGTCAAAATTTTCTTAGGCTGGTAGGGTGTAGAGAATTAGCCCCGAAATTAATCGGGGCTACTATGGTTACCTACTAACGAGGGTTTTGTTCTATTTCAGGATTCTTTAAGATGTACTTTCTTGCTATTGGCTGAGCCCACTTATTATCTCCCGGCGATAAAATATGCGACTCTCCCGCTACACTGTGATCGATGGAAATATTTGCATCATCATATGCATTGTAACGCTTAATGTCAAACCATCTTGATCCCTTAAAGGCAAGCTCTCTTCTTCTCTCCTGCTTTACTTTTTGTAGAGCATCTGCAGCATCCGTAGCTATTAGTTCAGTATAAGCTTCTGTCTTAATTCTGTTTTGACGAATCAAATTCACATCCGACATTGCATCACTAATATTTCCATTTCTTGCATTACATTCAGCTCTGGTCAATATCATTTCAGGTACAGATAATCCACACGTTCTTCCTACCAAATACTCTTGCAAATATATCTTGTCGGCATAAGGAGGGAACCACTCCGTTTCGAACATACCTGTAAATCTTAAATCATTGTCCAAATCATATACAGCTTTCAATTGTTGACTTGGATAGATCAATTCATACGAATTTTGTGGTTCTTTCCACAAAATTTGTTCTTTGTTTTCGTAGTTATTCGGTAAATCAATCATATTTGCATACCAAGCATTCTTTGGCAATTCATTGTAGTTATACATGAAATTATAGTATGATAAAGATTCATCCGCATTCGAAAGTGCTTTGTTAAAATCACCCATCAACAAGTATGTTCTCGCCAAAAGTGCACTGGCCGAAGCCTTTGAAGGACGATAAGATTGCTCCTGAACATTAGGCAAATCATTATACACTGCATCTAAGTCGCTTAAAATTAAATCATATACTTCCTTTACTGTAGATCGCTCCAAACTTCCTTCAATAACAGGTTCAATAAGCAAGGGAACTCCTAAATCGGTTGCGGCAGTAGATGGATTATAGTGCTTTCCATATAAATTTACCAGATTTAAGTAGGCAAAAGCTCTGTGTACAATTGCCTCTGCATACAATTGGTTCTTTTCGTCCTCGCCTCCTGTTGCGGATTTTACTTCGGCAATAACAATATTGCACATGTAAATCTGATTGTAAATTGTTGACCAATCAGGATCTTCCTGCTCTTCCAGATAGATATGATCCTCAAAAGTGTATGCATTTCTTGTGCTCTCACCATATTTACTTTCGAATCGATCATCGGTAATTACAACATCATCACTCAAAAACAAATCTCCTCCGTAACTCTCAACAACACCAACAGATTCTCCTCGCGAATAGGCTTGATCCATCAGTAATCGATAATCCTCTACTTTTTGAGGTATAATTTTCCCTTTGGGTTTGATATCCAACCAATCATCACATGACGTAAATAGCATCAGTAATGCGACTATATATATGTATGTTCTCATTTTTTTCTATTTTAAAAGATCGATTATATTGATCTCTTGATTATCAATTTAAATCAGTTAAAATGTTGCTTTCAAGCTAAAGGTATATTCAGGCTTTAAAGGTATACCTGATAAAGTTTGATTATTCCTAACACGAGGTACATATTCAGGATCCAAGCCAGAATCATTAAATGTTAGAACACCTAAATTTCTTACCTGTACGCCCACATTCAGAGCTCTTAATTTCAAAGGCTCTACAAACTTCTTAGGCAAATCATAGTTTAAAATCACTTCTTTGAATCTAATGTGTGAAGCACTTTCTACTCTATTGTCTGATAATCTGCTATAACTTCCAAAGTAACTACCTATTTGACTAAAATCTGTTGGCAGAACAGGAATATCTGTATGAGCCTCGTCTCCTGGTTTTTGCCATCTTTTTACATAGTCCTCATGCACGTAATTCCTACTCAAAGAAGTGTTTAAGTCTGAATAGTTAATGGTAGGCACTCTAAACTTGTGACCAAACTTATAGGTAAACAATGTACTTAATGAAAAACCTTTATAACGAATCACATTTGACCAACTACCATAAAACTTCGGAATCAGGTTTCCTTCATATTTTAAGGCTTTAGGATCTTCCAACTGGGTTTCATGATCAATAATTTCACCCTTTTCATTGTAAATTTGAGGCAATCCTTCATTCGATAATCCTGCCCAACGATAACTATACATGTAATGCAATGGTTTTCCTACCCTGGCTACTCCTCCAATATAACTTGACACGGTTTCATCAGGCATTTCAACCTTTTCAACTCGGTTCTTATTGTAACTGAAATTCAGAATACTGTTCCATTTCACTCCTTTGTTTAAAACACCTACGTTCACACTTGCATCAATCCCCTTATTGGTCATTTCAGCGAAATTCATCAGGGCACTGGAGAAACCATAAGTAGAGTTTAATGATACATTACCCAATAAGTCGGTACTGTTTTTAGAATAATACTCTATCGATCCGGATAGTCTATTCGAAAACAATGAGTAATCAACCCCGACGTTTACCACTGCAGTTTTCTCCCATCGAAGATTCGGATTTTTCGGATTCTTCAAATAGGCATATTGATGCTGATCCCTGTAATCCTTGGTAACTTCAGCAATTAAATACGGACTTGTATTTTTATCAACATTACCATTGGTACCATAGGTTAATCTAAGATTCAATCGATTCACAAAGTCCAGATTTATAAAATCTTCTTTATGCATCTGCCAGTTCAAACCCGTTGACCAAAGCGGAACGTTACGATATTTAGAATCTGCACCAAATAGGTTCGAATCATCCAAACGTGCACTTGCCGTTAAGGTATATTTATCGTTGTAGGTATAGGCCATATTCCCGTAATAAGACACAAAACGGTCTTCCAAATGACCAAAGGAAGTATTGTCCCCAATATTTCTTTTTTGTCCACTGATAGCTGTTGTATATCTCTCATTGTGATTTACACTGATATACTGCAAACTTTGAGGATCATACCCATATTTACTGTAAGAAGAACTTTCACTTTCATATTTTCTGACCTCCATACCTGCAAGAGCATTTAACTGATGCTTGTTATCATCAAATGCACGATTAAAATTCAATTGCCCTCTGGTAGTAAAAGTTCTATACTTTGCAAAAGACTGATTGAAAATATGACCTTTGGGGAAATTGCTGATGATCTTTCCATCTTCAATATAGGTGAATGTATTTACACGACTTCGAACCGTATAAGTCTCTTCATTATACAAACTTTCACCTTCCTTATTTCCCCACTCATACTGATATCTTCCTTCAAAATCAAGTCCATCAACAAGCTTCACATTAACACCAACATTCATACGAATATCCGTGTTCTTTATGGTATTGTCTTTATTCTGAAATTCCTGATACAAGTTGTAATCCCAATTGTAAGGATAACCTTGTTCAACCAAACTTTCCTTTGTTGGTTGATAGTAAGATTGTGGCTGCGGAATGTAGTTCCCGTCAGCATCTAATATGGTTTGATATTGTGGAACTCCAAGAATACTTTGGATTCCAATTCCGTTGTTATACTGATTTCTAAGTGTAGTAGAAATTCCAGCATTCACATTGATGCGATCAGTAATTTTGGTATTGATTTTTAAATTCGCAATCAAACGATCATTTTGATTCTCCTTAGAAGATGATTTGTTATCATCGTAACTCAATGAGAGACGATAGTCACTATTATCACTGGCTCCACTAATTGCAATATTGTATTGTTGACGAACAGATTTTCTTAAAAACAGATCTGCAAATTCGTCTCTTACATCAACTTTTTTAAACTGATTAATGATAGCATCTGCTTCAGCTTGATCGATTTGTCCATCATTTAGTTTTAAAAAGGCATCCATACCCTGGGTAATCGGATATTGATTTGCACCCGATGGTAAATTTTGCCATCCATTGTCGGCAAGAAATTTCTCCACCTCTAAAAACTTCTCAGTAGAAGCAAATGGCAACTCGTATAAATCAGGATGATCAGCAATGGATAAAGTTGAAGAAAACTCAACAATTGGTTTTCCTTTCTTCGCATGTTTTTTCGAAACAATTACAATAACACCATTGGCAGCACGAGCACCCCAAATTGATGCTGCAGCTGCATCTTTCAAAACAGTCATACTTTCAACGTCGTTAGGATTTAAGGTTTCCAAATCTCCCTCGATAGGAAATCCATCAACAACATATAAAGGTTTGCTGTTTCCTTTCATTGTACTAATTCCTCGGATAGTAATATTTCCATCACTGTCAAATAATACACCTGCAGCCTGTCCTTCCAGCTTATCTACCACATTTAAAGTTGATTTTTGATCCAAAACCTCTGAATCTACCTTTTCGAATGCACCTGAAGCTCTTTCTCTTGAAATAGATTGGTAACCGGTTACAACCACCTCAGCCATTTGTTCTGTATCAGCTGTCAGGCTTACATTTTGAACAGGTTGGCCTTTATAGGCAATCTCTTGTGGTAGCATTCCCACAAATGAGAATACCAATACTGCGTTATTGCTGTCAATTTCCAACACATAATTTCCATCAATATCTGTAGCAACACCAACTGAAGTTCCTTTAATTACGACAGATACTCCGGGAAGAGGCACACCTTGATCGTCGGTTACCTTTCCTTTGATTTCCTTCTTTTCCTGCTCAACAGGTTGCTCGTACACAGGAGCTTTTTTGCGAATTACCACAACATTATTCTCTATGTAGTATTCCAAATCAGTTCCTTCCAAGCAAGATGTCAAGGCATCCTCTACACTTACATCCTTTAAATTGATTTCGTCAATCTTTACATCTGCCACCATACCTTCGCTATACACAAAAGTATAGTCTGAGAGAGATTTTAGTTCTCTGAAGACTTCTTTTAAACTCGCATCTTCCATTTTCATGGAAACCCTTGTTCCTTGACTATATCCTTCTGCCGAAACGGTAAATATTGCCAGAAAGAATAAAATGGCTGTTAATTTCATAACCCTTAAGGTTTTTCTCCAGGCATTACTCAAGCAATGCCCGAAATCATGATTTTTTTTCATAAATTTGGGTTGTTAGTTACTATTTAGCGCATTCGCACTGCGCTTGATTTAATTAATTGGGGATGTTAGCGCATCCCCTTTTTTTATTTTATTTTATCAGGACGCAAAGCCTTGCGTCTCTGCTATTCTACCGTGATCACCTTTCCTTTTATCGTAAACTTGGCATCGCCAGTTCCTTCAATCAGCGAAAGAACATCTTCAATCTGTCCGTATCTCTGAACGTCAACCGAAAAGATCTTGTCCTTTACAGTTGAGTTGGCAAAAAATACTTTGATATCATACCAACGAGCCAAATCGTACATGATGTTTTCCAATCTTCGACTATCAAAAATAAACTGACCGTTCTTCCAGGCTGTAACCTCCTCGATATTTGCCACTACACTCTTTAACGAATTTGTACCTTTATCAATTACGGCTTGATGCCCTGGGCTTAATAAAATCTGCTCTCCCCTGGTGTTGTTCACTTTCACACTTCCCTCAACCAAAGTTGATAGAATTTCGGCCTCATCATCGTAAGCTCGCACATTAAATTCTGTTCCCAATACTTTCAATTCCATTCCATTGGTCTCTACAACAAAAGGCCAATCCTTATTGCTCTTTACATCAAAATACAACTCCCCTTTAGCAATTACCTTTCTTTCCTTACCAGAAAATTTCGAAGGAAATTCCAAATAAGAATCTGCATTCATCCATACTTTGGTTCCATCGGGTAAATTCACTTGAAATTCTCCTCCTATGGGAGTCACAATACGGTTCATTTTATAAGCTTCACCAGCCAGCAATTCCTCATCATTAATTTTTAACTGATTGCTATCTCGCTCTACCAAAAGATTCTCCTTCGATCGAATCACTCCTGAAGTATCCTTCGATAAGTCGACCACCTCTCCATTCGAAAAATAGATGACTGCATTACTGCTTCCCGGCTCAATTTTCTGCACATCGGCCAAACCAACTTCATATTCCGGAGTTTTGTGTAGCAACAAGAATCCAATTGCCATAGGAATCAATAGAACTGCAGCATAAGCCAGCCATTTCTTATAATCCAGACTCGACTTGATTTGTTTCTCTAATTTGTTCCAGGCAGCTTCCTGATTAAATTCATCGTATGCAAAACTTTTCTTTAGGATTCTTTCTTTCGAAACAATGCTATCGAAAAGCTCTTGCTTGCCTGAATCTTGCAGCCAGTCTTGCAGTTCCTTTTCTTGTTCTGCATTCAATTGGCCTTTTAAATGACGAACAATTAAATCTGATATATTATTCTCTGAAATATGCATATTCTTTCTTGGTTTGTTACTAAGAAACGGATGAGTAAAAAGTGGGTGACAGTATCATTTTTTTTTCTCAATTTAAAAAAAGAAAGTCAAAAAGTCTGGAAAGGATTAAAAGTTGAGAAAAGTCTAGAAAAGCCAAACAGTCTAACCGTCAGAAAGGATCATGAGTAATGAGTAATGAGTAATGAGTAATGAGTAATGAGTAATGAGTAATGAGTAATGAGTATGTAAAGTTCGGAACTCATATCTACTTCCGCAACTTTATACTTTATACTTTATACTTTTTATCCTTATCCTCGAGACCTACAGAGCTGGCTTAAGCCGTAAAGCTTGCAGATACCCACTGATAAATATCTGCTATGCTAATAGCAACAACAGTACCCAATGAATTCCCTTTAATTTCCCACGCAGAAATTCATAAGCTCGTTTTTTCAATGTTTTTACCGTGTTCACGGAAACATTTAATTCCTCAGCCATCTCAGGGTTTGTCAAACCATTCATAGTCATCAGAATAATCTTACGAGATTGAGGAGAGAGTTCTTTTATGGCTTCATAGATTTGAGAGTGTACCTCTTCTTCAACAATGGATTCTTCGGCATACCAATCGGATGATAAAGCTTTGATATCCTCCTGCGATTTTTGTTTTACATCTTGATGACGAAGGTAATTTAAACAGGCATTGCGAACCGATGAATACAAGTAACTTTTAATGGCAGTATAACTTTCTATATCGCTGCGCTTGTTCCATAATCCTAAAAAAGATTCCTGAACCAAATCATCACATACTTCTGCATCGGGAATAAAATTTCTGGAAAATCCACATAGAGGACGATAGTATTCCTCAAAAATCTTTTTGAAAACTACCCGATTCCCTTGTGACAATTGTTTTAACAGTAATTGATTTTCCATTAAAAGTCAAAAATAGAAATAGATATTGGAAATACAAATTGGTAGCTTTTTGAAATCCCATTAGCAATAAAGACAATTCCACAAGTACATCTCAACAAACTACATTTCAATAATCATTATGAGTAATTACTTATCCTATCAACTGTTAAACAAAGTTAAATTAGCTGAGTTTAAAAAACTTGACACATTTGACAGGTGGAATTGTCATAACATTTATTTAACTTGGGTGGAAATTTTGGAGAAGACAACCCACCGGCTGGTCATCAAACAGGTAAAACTTGGCCGTCGCACTTGCAAGAGGAGGCCGATGGGCTCGCTCCAAAAATAAACTAAAAATTTATTTAATCATGGATTATCAAACTGATTTTGATGCATGGAAAGAACAAATTGAGAATTACCCTAACAATGAGGTTAAATTGCCAAATCAACCCATTGATGAATTTGCTGCTAACGCAGAAACTTTAGCCATTGAAGCTGTGAAAGACAAAGAAGTTCTGCAAAAAGCAGGATTGGATGTTACTTTAATTGACGATCTGAATCCTTTGGCTGGTGCTTTACGGTTTTGCCAGGCACAATGGATGAGCGAATACCGTGCCCGACAAGAAGCACAAAAAGAATGGTTGGAACAATCTCCAGCTGCTTATAACTTGAGAGATGAGTTGCTGCATCATTTTAGTTTCGCTTTTCGCAATACTCCTGATCTTAAAAAGAAGGTCATGAGAATACGCGAAGGTGGTGGACACTCCGATATGATTCAAGATTTGGTTGAGCTGGCAGTTTTAGGTGAGAAAAACTCTAATGAATTAACCAATATTGGTTTTGATGTGGCAAGTTTACAAACTGCCAGAACAACCTCTCATAATATGTCGGAATTATTGGCTGCTTCAAATGGTTCCAAAGATGAAAGTAGTGCCAATAAAGTATTACGCGATAAAGCCTACTCTCTTCTTGTTGAGAGAGTAAGTCGAATTCGTGAGTATGGTCGTTATGTTTTTTGGAAAAATGAAGAACGTAGAGAAAAATACTTAAACGATTAAATCCTGAAACCCTTAATTTTATTAGTCCCGAGGCAGCTAACACCCTCCCATCGGGACTTTTTTGTATCCCACTGGCAACTTGTACCATTTAATTGGCAGTCTGATGCATTCCTCAGGCAACAATTGGCAGCCAATTGGCAATTTGACAACTTCCCGAGGCAATAAGTGCTAGCCAATTGGCAATCTGAACAATACCATTGGTAATAATTCTTATTCAATTGGGAAATTTCCCTGTCCGTCAGCTTTTCCATTTTCTCTGTCAGTGGCAAATGTTTGAGTAATCTTGTAAATTTTAATTTGCTTCCAATGGATTAAATCTCCTCCTTTTATAAACTGTATTTTTCTTAGTATTAACTCTTCAAAGTCATAAGGAAAAACAATTTATAGTATCTATTAAAAAAAGGAACAAGTACTTTAGGCACCTGCTCCTTTAAAATAATTCAATAAACACCGTTAGGAGTGTTCGTTTTTTGACGGCATTACTGAATAAATTTAATTTCTAAAACACATTACAAACAATTACAATACTATGTATTAATTCATTCTAACAATTCAATTGCATTTCTATTAAGAATTAAAACATGTATACTTAGAAGCTGAATACTTTTAATTTAGTTCAATTTACATTGTAAAATATTTCTAACCCAAAAGGGTAAAATACAATCTAAACTTAATCTTATGGCTTATCTGAAAAGTTCTTCCAGTTTTTTCTCTAAAGACTCTCCACGAAGTTTATCATCCATTACTTTTCCGGTTGATGCATCTACAAGGAAAATAGCTGGAATTGTTTTTACAAAATAAAGGTCATCCACGCCTTTTTCATTCAGTAGATTGGGCCAAGCCATATTTTCTTTGTCCAATGCTTTTTCCCATGCTTTCTTATCTTCATCTTTTGAAATACTAATGATTTGCAGCCCTTTCGATGCATACAATTCATACATGTGTTTCAGATTTGGTATCTCTCTTCGGCAAGGACCACACCACGAAGCCCAAAAATCAATCAGGACGTATTTTTTACCTTCCATTAATTCTAGAGAGTTAAAGTATTTTCCTTCTCGATTAGCCAATGTAAATTCAGGAACTGTTTTGTTTACCAATCTTTCTGGGAAAAGCTCTTTTTTCACCAATTGTCCGTAGTAAGAATTTTTAGCTGCCTCCGAAAATTGTTCGTATAAGGGAATTTGCTCATCGGTAAAATAACTCATCGACTCCAACATTACCAAAGGTCCCCACCAAGAATCTTTGTTTGCCAAAATCGTCTCATTGGTCGTTTTCTCTACATTAGTAAAAAAGTCTTTTTCAGCTTGGGCAAAAGCTTTGTAATCATCTGTATTCCTTAACGAATCTGCAACAGCTTTACTTTTAGCATTCCTTACAGCTGCTAAAATCGCATCATGATCTTTGTAATATTTTTCATGTTGTACCCCAAATTTATCTTTAAATGTCAATTTCTCCTTGTAAAGATCATTTGTGTTTGAACCACTTACCTGAACATCAGAAAAATCAACAAAAGCCCTATTATTACTTTCCCGAAAAACAGCCTTTGCTTTTAAGCTGATCTCTGAATCTTCAAGCATTATTCTAAGAACTCCAAAGTAATCAGCTACTTTAAGGTAAAATAAACGAGGTTCTTCCAGTTTACCTGAAAATTCAAATTTTCCGTTGGTCACAATTGCACTGGCAACAGGCTCTTCTTGTTTATGTGTTGCCCCGGGAATCAATTCTAATTTTGTTCCCTCTTTCAAGCCATTTATTTCGCCTGTTAATGTATAGCTAACATCGGTTTGTGCACATGCTGTGGCTATTAAAGCACACAACATAATAGTCACTCCTAAAATACTTCTTTTCATTTGTTTTATTTAGATTTTTAAATACTTAACCTGAAGCAGATGATCAGTTTCGAAAAGCATTACAAATTATCGATGATCTGTAAGCTTTATCAGACATCTAATTCTAAGTCTGTTGTTTTAAGATTTTGAAATTTATTATCAATGATTTTTTTAATAGTAAGCACAATCGTAGCCTAACAAAACAGTGGTTTCGTTCATGAAAACTTTGATGTTCTCCTGTTCCTGTTTCCTGAGGGAGCCGAAAAGCAATGTATCATTCGGAAGAATCCTATTGAGCGAAGCTGAAGCATTTGTTAACGAGGTAAACAAATTCTTCGATAAACTCAGAATGACAAGCTGCTTTTCGGACAGCCTCAGGTTAAGATACTATTTGTTTAACGAGGAGTGTTTTGTGTCAAAGTACCATTTCCCGGGTTACTTGTGGCTCCCATCGGGAAAGGCATCACCCAGAGGTGTGAATCTGGAGCTAATTCTAAACTTTGGTTGTTGAAAATTTTAGTTAGAGTCTGTGCATAATTCACATCCTTGTTAAAACGTTTGGCATCCCAAAAAGGAATGGCAGTTTGCACGTATTCATTTGCTTTTTCTTTGCGAATGTAAGCAATTGCCTCTTCGGTACTAGTAGCTGCAAGATCGATATAATCAGCATCAAAAATTCGTGTCTTTCGAACCGTATTTAAGCTTAGCATGGCTTCATCCAAATTAGCTTGTCCGCCTTTTCGTGCCAAACATTCTGCTTTGATGTAATACATTTCGGGTGTGGTAATTCCCCCGGCATTAAATTTATCGGATCGTATGCCATAGTAAATACTATCTGGAGCCTGATACTTTTTCTTCCATTTAGAGGCAAAACGGGCATCTCCTTCTTCAAATTGAGCTGCTCTCGACAATGTAAGTGCCGCATTGGTTCCCGATTGTCCAGAATTTTTATACGAACTTGAACCATAACGAAAAATGTAATTCTCAGGACTGGTCATGGTTTTGGAAGGGTAGCTTGTTGACCAATCGTTCTCCTTTTCAATCTGCTCTTGGTTCTCTGCGTAGTATTCTTTCCAATTAAACAATTGGCTGTTCTGATCTAAGGCATTCTGAGCATAAAGCAAGGCATTGGTGTAATCTCCCATTTGCAAATAAACCCTTGCCAGCATTGCATACCCACAAGCTAAATTCGGGTGCAGTACAGTTGCACTCTCAATAGGTAGATTTGGAATTGCATCTGTCAAATCTGTAAGAATGAATTCATACATTTTTGCAATGCTAACCTGTTCCGAAGTTGCTCCCATATCGGCACTTGTAATTAAGGGTACTGATAATTTAGTAGCAGCCGTTGCTTCATCGTACTGTTCAGCATAATAATTAGTCAGGTGAAAGTAATTCATCGCTCGCAACACCTTAGCCTGAGCAATCAATTCCAGCTTTTCGGCATCGGTAGCATCGGTAGCATTTGGCACATTGTTAATCATTAAATTCCAATACGAAATGGCGGCGTAAGAATAGTAGTAAGCTTGTTCATCTGAATTGTTTTGAATAATTCGATCCTCATTTCCCATCCAATTGTAATTGATGGAGGTTAGGGAAATGTAACTCAAAGTACTTGGACTTTTGTACACATCATTCAACAGATTAATGGCTTGTGCTGCATCATTTAAATGATTGTATTCGTTACGAATAAAAGCTTCATAATCGGCTAAACTTGTGGGTATTTTTTCTCCTTTAGGCAACACATCCAGGTAATTGTCGCAAGAGAGAACAACATGGCTGCCATAAGGCTGATCGTTGCGATATATGATATTTTGTATTTCATAATTCTCTTGTATTAACGGTTAAAAACTTAGATATACTCCACCAACAAATGTAGGTCTCTCCTTAGCTCCCAACATGTATTCCGCTTTTTTCTCGAAGGCAAAAGTCTTTAGGTTTTCTACATTAAATTGAACTCTTGCACTGCCTAATTTTAATTTATTGCACCATTCTGAAGGCAAATGATAAGCCAATGATATGTTGTGAATCTTCACATAAGAGGCATCCAACACGTGAATATCGGAGTAATTGTACATTGATTCACGGTAATAGTTGTATTCCATATGGTTGCCAGAGAAAAGTAATCGGGGAACATTGGTACTGTTTTCATCCCCCGCCTGCTTCCATCTGTTTCGGATGTCTTTACTAGTTGCATTTATAATCCCTGAACCATATGGATCGGCCATATTAATTTTAGGAATGTTGGTATTACGGACTTTATGACCTCCTGCATACAGCAACAAAACTGACAGATCAAAATTCTTGTACGAAAAACCATTCATGATGGAGCCACTATACTTAGGAACTGTGGTTCCACTGAAATGAATGTTATCCATATTCGTGTAATCCGTAGAAGTTTTATTCCCATCAACATCATAAATCTGAGGTTCTCCCTGATCATTCAATCCAGCCCACTTGTAGGAATAAATTCCATTAAATGCATTATTCACCCTAGGAAATGCTTGTGGATAATCAAATTGTAAGACATAAAAAGGTGCTTCCACATTAATTTTGGTCACATTATTTTTATTGTATCCCAAAAGGAAACCTGCATTCCAGTTAAAATCTTTTCCTTGTATGATATCTCCCTGTAAATTTACTTCGAATCCCTTATTCTCCATTGATCCATTATTAAATGCAAGGGTATTATATCCAAATCCTTCAGTTGGTGTACCTTGCTGATTGGCTAACAAATCCACACTCTTCTTTTTATAAACATCAACAGAACCTGATAGGCGGTTGTTTAACAACGAAAAATCAGCCCCTGCATTTATTGTTGTTGTTTTCTCCCATCGTAAATTTGGGTTTGGCGGGGAGGAAATGCTGCCATAAACTCCTCCGACCAAAGAACTAGTGCGGTAACTTGCCGTTAAGTAGGGAGCGGCATCCTTGGCAATGTTCCCTCCAATACCATACGAGGTTCTTACTTTCAGCATGTTTACCCACTCTACATCAAAGAAATCTTCTTTGTTTACGTTCCAGTTTGCTCCAACCGACCATAATGGTTTGTTCTGGTACTTGGAGTTGGTTCCCCAAAGATTGGAACGATCCCAACGAATACTTCCCGATAAGGTGTACTTGTTGTTGTAGCTGTAGGCTGCGTTCGAATAAAAAGAAACAAAACGATTCACCAATTCACTTTGACTTGCTAAATCTGTGGAAGATAACGAAGCCCATGAATTCATCAAACCGGAAAAGCCACCTGTTAGTAAGGGTTGGTTTAAATACTGAGAACTTAGCATATCTGAATCATAACCATAACGGGTTTGATCACTATATTCCAGTTTGCTGTGTCTTGTCTCCGATCCTACAATCCATGTAATTTGATGTTGCTCTTGAAAAGTTTTGTTCAAATTCAATTGTTGTCTGAAATTGTATGAATTTGAGAAATGATTCTGATCGTAGTAAATGTCTCCTTTGGGAAGGTTATAAACAGCAGTTCCATTAGAATTGCTTGCAAATTTATTAATGGTTGTACGAGTTGAATAGGATTCCAATTCATTTAAACGATGGTAACGATTTACGCCATATTCGTACTGAAACATCGTGTTATAACTTAACCAAGGTGTTAATTTCACATCTAATTTGGCGTAGGTTCTGTTGCTAAATTCTTTTCGTTTTCCAAGATTTCGATCCAATTCATCAAGTGGAGTAAGGTCTAAACTGTATAACCCGTAATTCGAAACATTATCGCGAACAGTTTTCTTCACTTGCGAAGCTACTGTTGCAAGATTTCCATTTTCATCAACCAAACGGTCATAAGGGGAAGCTGTGAATCCGGCCGAATAAGATGATAATAAATCATAAGTTTGTTCTGTTGCCTTTTTGTAATTAACATAAACACCAACATCTGCTTTCAGCCATGGAGTAATTTGCAAAGAATTCATGATGTTTAATCCCAGCTGATCACTTTTGGAATAAATATCCTCTTCTCTGTTCTTTTTATAAGTTGCCGAAAGTTTAAAATTATTCTTTTCTGTAGCTTTACCTACACTTAAGTTGTATTGCTGATATAATAAATCACGTTTGGCATATTTGGCAACATCGTCGTATAATTGATATTCTCTAGAAGCGAGTTCAGTTAACTTTGCATTGGCTTCATCTTCCGAAATTACACCAGAATACTGGTCTAATAAAACATCAATACCAGCACTCGGCCATTTGTAATTATTACGACGATTGTCAGCTTCTGCCTGAGCACGATCCAAACCATTATTTAATTCCGGATTAGTGGCTGCCCACTCTTTTTCCAACTCAATAATATCAGCTGAATTAGTTAAGTTTCCTGTATAATAATCGTATGGTTTCCATGTTAATGTACTTGAAAAATCAACTTTAACTTTTCCTTTTTGAGCCTTTTTGGTTACAATAACCACTACTCCATTGGCAGCTCTGGCTCCATAAATAGAAGCAGCAGCAGCATCCTTCAAAATGGTAATGCTCTCAATATCTTCCATATTAAGCTCTGGAGCATTTTCAGTAATACGTCCATAATTATCAATACTTGTATTCTCAACAGGAAAACCATCAATTACATACAAAGGAGAAGCCATTGCGTTCATCGTTGAAACACCTCGAATAATTCCATCGGAATAACCTGCAACCTGTCCTTCCAATACGTCTGAAATACTGCTTAACCTACGGGATTCCATCGTTTTACTGCTCACCTTTGAAAATGATCCTGTAGAGCGCTCTTTTGAAATTGTCTGATAACCAGTCACAACTACTTCAGCCATTTGTTTTGCATCGGTAATAAGAGTTACATTTTGCAGTTCTTGTCCTCTATAAGCAATTTCCTGAGAAATCATCCCCACAAAAGAAAATACCAAAACCGCATTCTCGTCTTCCAACTCTAAAATATAATTGCCATCAATATCAGTAGCAACACCTGTGTTGGTTCCTTTGATTACAACAGATACCCCAGGAAGTGGCATTCCATCTTTATCCGTCACCTTTCCTTTAATTTCTTTCTCTTGTTGTTCTACTTCAATATCTGGCTCTGTTTTTTTGTCTACAACCATAATCACATTTTCTTCGAAGCGACATTCTAAACTACTTTTGCCAAAGATTTCATTTAAAACTTCTTCCACAGTTTTACCAGCGGCATCGACGCTTACACGATCTAATTCCTGAATTTTTTCTTCACTGTAAATAAAACTCAAACCTGTTTGATACTTGATTTCATTTAGCACTTCCAATATCGTAGCATCTTCAAATTCGAAACTAACTCGCTGGTTTTGCGAGTAGACTCCTGCCGTTGCACTTAGAGATAGTGCCAATGTTAAAAAGAGTACTAGTTTCATTTCCAATAGGATTTTCAGCCATTTCCGTTTCGGGAAATGAACCAACAAATGATTTTTTTTCATAATTTTGTATTGAAATGAGTTAACATTTGAATAGAAACCACCAAGTATCTATTCGATTATTGATTTCAAAACGGGAGGATCTGCAAATCCTTCCGTTTTTATTTATACCGATTTGTTTCTAAAATGCTGAATTGCTTCATTTCTATCGCATTTCGCCATTAGAAATCTATCGGCATAATACGTACAGCATTATAAGATCAAAATCGTATTAGGTTCTATTTTGCCATCACTACTATGGTATTTTTGTTGATTTCAAATTTTGCATTTGAGGTTTCCTGTATAAAATACAACAAACTTCTCACGTCAGCATATCTTTCCATATCCCCTGAAAATCGATAATTTTTACATTCTTCATTCATGTAAAATATCTTCACATTGTACCATCGTTCCAATCGAAGCATGATATTTTCCAAGGATTCATTCTCAAAAACAAAGTCGCCATCTTTCCAGGCAATATATGGTCGTACATTTACTTTTTTGATATCTATTTTACCTGATTGCATGTCTGTCAAACCCAATTCGCCAGGCTTTAATTTTGATTCTTCCCCTCTTGGATTCGCTCTTACACCAACCGATCCTTCAACCAAAACTGTTTTTATCTCATCCTTATTGTAGGCATTGATACAAAACTCCGTACCATACACTTTAACTTCCTGATTGTAAGAATTTACAACAAACGCCTTCTTTTCATTATGAGCTACATCGAAATACGCTTCTCCCTTTAGATACACTTTTCGAATATTACCCGTAAATTGAACTGGATATCTTAATTCCGAATCAGCATTCAGCCACACTTTGGTTCCATCTGCCAATTGCATATTAAACTCGTTTCCGCGTTCAGTTTTTAATGTATTGTAGATTAGTTTATCTGATTTTGTAGCGCTCTCGGTGTATTCAAGCCCTGTTTCAGAATCCAATTGAATTAAGGAACCATCCTCTTCTTTGATCTTTTTGCTTTGATCCTCGATATCAACTTGCCTTCCTGTAGACAAAATCAATTGAGCACCTTTCTTTCCAGGTTGAATAACTTGATTTGCCACAATCATTTCCTGATTTTCCTGGTATTGATTCCATAAGTAAGGGATGGAAAGGCTTAAAATAAGAATTACACTGGCTGCAGCTGCAATCCAGGTAATGTAACGAACACTAGAGTTAATTCGATTCTCAAACTTCTTCAGTTCTTTGTTGGTATCAATTTGTTTAGATTTTAAGCTCCAACGCACAAACAAAGATTTTTTCAGAATCTTCTCATAGATCTTTTGGTTCTCTTCAGAAGAATGAATCCATGTTTCCATAGATTTCTTCTCTTCTCCATTGAGTTCACCTGAAATGTAATCTACAATTTCCTGGTATTTCTGATCACTAATGTTCATTTTCTTTCCTGTATATGTGTACTTTCACTACAAGTACAGGAAAAAATCAAAAACGGTTGACAAGAATTTCTATTTTTTTAAGAAAAAGTATAGAAGAAAGAAATCTCCAAGTTTCTCGGAACTAGCTCTAAGTGTTTTAAGTGATCGTACCAAATGGGTTTTTACTGTTTGAATTGAAACATTCAACTCATCAGCAGCTTCCTGGTATTTCATTCCTTTTAAATAAATACATTTTACCACCTCACGTCCACCAGCAGGCAATTTTTCAACTTCCTCTAGAATTTTGGCTATTATTTCTTCTTTATTGGATTCAAACTCATCATAGATTTTATCAAAACTCTCAATATCAGTAGTATTTTTGAGAATATCTACTTTTTTAATTTTATTAAAACAGGCATTTTTAACCGCTACATGCAGGTAGGAAGCTAATTTGTCAGGATTCCAATTGTGGTAAGTTTTTTTTCTCCAAATACCCACAAAAAGATCTTGCACCAAGTCTTGAGATTCATCCATATCATTTAAAAAAGTATCGGCCCAAATCACTAAGGATTCAAAATACTTTTTAAATAGTAGATTCATTCCCTGCTTATTATCAGCAGCTAACAATTTACATATGTACTTATCGGTGGTTCTCATGGTTGAATATGGTGCCTCAAAGCTTGCAATTTTTTTTGTTTTGTGCAAACTGTAATTTTTCAATACCTGGAAACCATTCCTCAACTTGTTTCAGGACCAGGAAAAGAATAAATGCCCAATTCCTTATATAAAATTTGTGCATTGCGGCAGTTGATGAATATTAGTCCAAAATAAAAAAGCAGCCACTCCCAAATGTGGCTGCTCCATCTACTAATCAACATATCTATTTCATCTATCCCTCAGAATGATTTCGAGTAAGTTTTTAAAAATTTACTAGTAATAGACAACATAGATAAAAACTTCTATTATTACGACTTTAAAATCGCATTAGGCTATGAAATAAAGTCTATTTTAGTTCTTCATTTAAATAGCTTACAGACCACAAGGTTTTCCTATCTTCTTCGCTAGCAAGTGCTATTGATTTTGCTGCAACTTGCTTTGCCTCTTCACTTCGACCTGCTTTATGGAGTAACTGAGCATAGACATCGGTGTTAAAAAATTTGGTTTCCAACTCCACCGAACGCTTGATGATAGTGATCGCTTTGTTTAATAAATCTTCGCTTACCTTTTGTTGAGACATTACAACACCCACAGCATTCATATACAAAATCATCCAACTGTTCATTTCATATTCTAATGCATAATCAACTGAAGCAACCATATACTTTTGCCGATCACCCAATTCTCTTACTTTTGCCAGTTCCATCCTTGCAAGAATTTTCGCTCCCAAATAAGAGTCCAATTCTACTATTTCCTTTTCCTTTAGAGCCAGTTCTTCTGCTGTTCCTTTGCGTGACACAACAGTTAACTCATTCATCAGAACTGTTTCGATATACTGATCTACAATTACTTTATCTACTACAGCATAAAATTCTTTTTTGTTTTTCAAAATAAAATGAAAAACAGGACTAGAGCTGGTCTTAGCTACTGATGTGATCAAATTATAATCATCTGCATTAATCAATTCTTCTGGTTTACATTGATTAAAGATTTGTTCGGTAGCTTCTTTTGCATCGGCTCCTGCTTTTGATGCCTGTGCAAGATACTTTCGAAGGAAAGTTAAACTGCGGTCACCATCTTCATAGCGTTGGGCAATTGCATTCCAATTGTTTGTTGAGTCCATAGCCAAAACTGCGGCATCGAGTATCTTTTTAGCCTTTCCTCCACCTACTACCCGGTGTTGCATCCTCCCTTTGGAGTCCAACCACAGAAGAGTTGGGAATGCTTTAACCTGATATTTTTTTAGTAAGTTTTTCCCCTCATCCGATTCCATATCCATCTTTAGGTTTATAAAATGATCATTGTAAAAACTGCCAACCTCTTCTAAGGTGAAAATATCGTTTGCTAATCTTTTACAAGGGCCACACCAAGTTGTGTAACAATCCATGAAAACCATTTTATTTTCCTGTTTTGCTTTTGCCAAAGCTTCGTCAAATGTTGTTTTTTCAAAATTGATTCCCTGGGAAAAAACACTACTACCATAAAATAGAATAAGGACTGATATGAGTATCTGTTTCATTTGTTATTTCTTTAGTATTACGCAACGCGTATTAAAACAGGGCAAACCTATTTTTTAAAATACATTTGCCCTGGCTGTAAATCATTTGTATCGTAACTGTGTTAAATAAAGACATAATAAAAAAATTATGCCTTTGGTGTTTAAATGGAATTCTTATACACAATATCAACTATTTTCCCACAAATATTTTCATATGATTTGGTAACCTTACCTGTTCGATCCAAATAATATAGAGAAGCATTTTTATCGGAACCAGAATTATCATAAACTCCAACTTCAAGCCTTTCGCCTTCTGAATCATATCCATGCTTAAAGTACGATATTTGAGATCCTGCTGGATATTCGTAAAACTTAACAGGCTTAGCTGTTACATCATCATAATTGTATCTGTAAATAACATTATCCTTGGTAAAAAATAGATATTTTTCTGTGTTCGAAGCTGAAAACAAGGTGTTCTCATCAACCAATTCCGGAGCAATAAATTCATTCTCAGATGCAAGATCATATACAAACATATATTTAGAACCATTAAAGCCATAACTACAGCCATATTCTGTTATAGACGTTCCATTTAGGACATAAAATCTAGCCTTATCTTCAGACCACATACTTCCTCCGGGTTCCGACATCATGTATAACATTTTCCCTGGCATTACAAGCTTACGTCCTCCGGAAGAAAAATCTACATTGATTCCCCAAACACCAGAAGAGTACAATTGTCCCGTTTCTGCTCCATGTAGAATATTTAAACCTGCTTCACCAATATAGTCCACATCTTCCTCAAAATCCGGTAAATTATATTCAAAGTAAGGTCTGTATTTATCACCCATCATTAAATTCAAATAAAAATACCTGTTGTTAACAAGGGAATAAAAACCTGTCCCATCCGATTCCATGTACTGAAAATCAGCATCCTTAGGAATCTCACCAAAAAAACATACCGATGCCGGAAACAAATACTCAAACGTACTGAAATCAAATATTGCCCCATAATCGGGATATTGATCGGTGTAAATATTCAAAAGCTCATCCGATTGGGATAAAAATGGCACATTTGTTTTGGCTTTCCTGCCAAAATTTTACCTCCTGTTACAATTCCAAAAACATCTTCTACAATTTCCTCATTTTCTTTTATCAAACAGAGTTCTGAGTTATTTCCTTTTTGATGTAAAATAAAACTACCATAGCTATAGCTGTTTTTCACAGTCAAAAATGTTGATTCTTTAAAGACAACTCCTGTTCCTTTTGATGTTACCTCGAATACACACATCATCTTTTTAATAGGCACATTAGCACCTGCGGTAAATCTTAAATCCTTATCTGTAGAGATATAAATCGTGTCATGCTTTATATTACTTAACTTTTTATCCAGATAGTAATCTACCAAATACCATCTGTAATCATAGTCATCTTTATTAAAATCGGAATTCCCTATAGTTAGCTCAGGTGTAACTACAAGTTCCTCCTCGAATTGATAAATACTATAGGCTTCATCAATCCCTTTTATTTCCTGTACATAGGCCAAGTTTTCATACTCATAATTTCCTTCATCCTTTAAACAAGAAACCATAAAGAACGAAGCAATAATTATTACGATATATATTTTATTCTTCATTTGTTTATTTTTTAGTATCAAGTAATTATTTACTCCTTCAATAGCTTTATTCTCACTATTGAAAATTCCAACTCCAAAATATTGCAGATATTCTGAAGTTAATTTGCCTCAAACAATAACCTCTTTCCATTCTCATCATAAGTAGGATTTTCTTCAAACCAAATCTTGGTTCTTTTAACATAGACCAAAAGTTCTAGATTACTTTCCGGGCTCCATTTTTCATCAGTTACCCCTGAGATTTCGATAAATTTCTTGCATTTTAACGGATGATAAGCACCTGCATGATTATTCAACCCTTGTCGCTCCCAGAAATAAGGAGGTTCATTAAGGTTGTTCAAAATCTTTATCTTAAACTCCTGATCGCCTTCTAATCCCACTTTAAAATCTTTAGATTCTTTAAGTCTAAGTGCCAATTCTGCAACTCGATCTTTAAGAGCATCTGTTTTTATGACATTTACAACTAAATACGATGTAAATGTGTTTTTATCAAACACATATTCCGATTGCAATTTCTCAAAATCCACACCTTCTATAGCCGTGGTATTTGCTGTATCTATCTCTACCTGGTAGTACCTATCATAATCAGTTGCCTGTCCTGTTAGAGTTAATCTAATTTCAACAGGATGGACCACTACATCATCCTTTAAAAACATAAAGTTAACGGAAGTACTATCCCAAGTTGGCATATTCAATGCACTATATTCTATATCGTATAATAATTTATCGTTCTTTTCACATCCAATAAACTGAAGTACAAGAATTAAAAAAAACAAGTATTGTAATCTATATCTATTCATAACATGCATATTTGATTATTACTTTCTTCCTCCGAATTGAATTTCATCTTTGGGAAGTGGGAAAATGTATTTTGATTCATCCATAGCTATTACTGACCCTGAAAAATTTGTCATCCTATCTAAGGCTAAACGTTTGTACATGTAAAAGGTCTGTCCTTCACTCAAAAATTCAAGATGATACTCTTTCTTTATCATTTCTAATAATTCAGCACTATTGGCTACATTTTCCACAATCGGAGAAACGCGTTCAGATTTTAATTTATTCAGATATGTTAAAGCTTCAGCGGTATTTGTTTCAGACAAACACTCTGCTGCAATTAGGTACATTTCAGATATTTTAATAAGGGGGACATTAGGATCTGAGTATTCTTCAGCTTCTTCTTCTTTTTCTGGCCGTTCATATTTTGTCATAAAGTATCTATTAATCTCATAAATATCTTTCTTTTGAGTTAACCAATATTTGAACCTAACATCATCACTCGTAAACATTTTTTCTACAGGTGAACTAATGAATAATTGATCATTTCCTTTAGGACTAAAATAATAATCCGAGTTGTCTTTCAACTTATAAGTGTATATTGAAAAAATATGCTCATTGTTAAAAGCGTAATCTTTGTTGTTAATAATATTTCCAGGATTAATAAAAGTGTAATGTTCTGAATCGATTACTTCCTTTGCATAGCTTAATGCCATCTCTTTATCACCTACATACAATGAAACCCTTGCCATCAATGCTTTTATGGCATACAAATTCATTCGGTTATGTCTGTCGATTAAAAATGGATTTGAAGAGTGATTTTCATCGTCATCAATTAAAATTGGATCTATTCCCTCCAATAAAGTGATTGCTTTAGATAAATCAGCATTGATATGCGCAATTGTTTCCTTTGAACTCAATTGCTTAGACACTTCTTTAGAAAATATCGTTACATAAGGAATTCCTACATAATCAGGATTTGAAACATATGGGGCATTAAACATTCGTAGCAAATCAAAATGAATATAAGCTCTTAAACCCAATGCTTCAGCATAAATCAAATTGTAATTGTCTTCTGTAAATGATTCCTTCGACATTAGTTCAATATGCTCAATTATAGTATTACAATTTGCAATAACGTTATACATATCACCCCAAATCTGGTTAATACGCCCCTCTGGTAATTCCTGCACATAATCAAATTTAGCAAGATCAGTAAGTGAAGGACTAAACCTCACATTATAGTTTTGAGCCAAAACATCCAAAGTTCCCATGGTTAAATTACCCCCATAGACGCCTCTTGCCGACATTAGACTATACACTCCTACAAGTGCATCTTTATAGCCAGATTCTGATTCAAACATATCCTCTTCAACAACCTCTGACTCGGGCTTAATATCTAACCAATCAGAACAAGAAGAAAAAAGAAATAAAAAGCAGATTACTATATAAAATTTACTCATAATGCTACAAATTAAAAGTTTACTTTAAGTGAGAAACTGTATTTTCTTGCGAAAGGATAATAGATCCCTCGTTCTATTTCAACAGATGACAATCGGAACACATCTGTTAGATGTACACCTAATTTCACTCTGGACAGCGACATACTATTTGCAAAACGATCCGGCAACTGGTAGGATAAATTCACGTTGGTAAGAGAAAGCGAATTGTCATCCTCTACAAATCGAGAACTTGCTCTTGTAACCTTCTTATTTGTAATGTCTTTATAAGGTGTGTGATCTCCTGATCGGGCCCATCTTTGTTCTAAGACACGTTTATCGGCATTCTCAAAAGTATCAGCATTTTCAACCCTATCGATAACTGTTTGGTTAAAAATTTGGCCTCCCAATCGGTAGTTAAAAGTATAGTTCAAGCTAAATCCTTTATAGTCGAAAGCTCCACCAAAAAAACCTTCAAATTTAGGTGCAGCTTCTCCAACCACTACCAAATCTTCCGGACTCCATACATCTGTTAAACTTCCATCTTTTTTAATAAGAATTTCTTTTCCTGTAGTAGGATCAATGCCCATGGACCTTACAGCATATATCGCATTTAACGACTGTCCTTCCTTAAATTGCAAAATGCTTTCTGTGGTTGCTCTATCATCGAGTGCAACATCATTGGTTCTATCATCATCATTATCCAATTCAATCTCTTTTCGCATATTCTCAATTACTTTATCGTTATATGCCTTTAAAGAGTTAGAGATTTTTTTAATGGTATTTTTGTTGTGACGAAGATTTGCAAAAAAGCTCAACATCATTCCATTTTCTTTGTTTCGAATAGGGAATGCTTGCACACGTAGCTCATATCCTTCATTATCCACATCGCCCATGTTTGCATTAAAACTTCTAAATCCTAATGATGGAGCAACGGAAATATTCGTTAACAAATCATGTGTTGTATTCAAATAATAGTTTCCAACAACTTTAAGTCGTTCATCCAATAATCCTACTTCAATACCAAGATTTCGACTTAATGTACTTTGCCATTTTAAATCCTCATTCCCTAAAGATTTTAATACAGCCCCTGTTAGCAAACCATATCTTACATCACTTAGGTAATGGTATGTTGTTATGGCTTGATATGCATCAAAATTCTGATTTCCTGAGGTTCCCAAATTGGCTGTTAGCTTTAACGACGACAAAAAGAAATTATCTTTCATAAATTCCTCATTGTGCAAATTCCAACCTGTACCAAGCGACCAAAAAGGAGCTGTTTGCTGTAGCTTCCCAAACTTTGAGGATCCATCAATACGACTTGAAGCATCAAACAAATATCTGTTGTCGTAACTATAGTTAAAAGAAAGGAAAGAACCGGCCAACCTACTTTTAGAGTCATAACCAGTAGGTTTAGAATTGGGGCGAAATTGATTTGCAAAATTGATATGACTCAATTTATCATTCAAAAATCCAACGGCTGTATATCCCTCGTTAAAATTGTGATTACTTTGAATTTCACCACCAAGAACAGCATTGATTACATGATTGTTAAAATTCTTAAAATAAGAAAGAACCACATTTGCATCCAGATTCGTTGTTTTAGTATCTGAAATGGTATAGGAACCTCTTTGGAAAAAATCCTTTTCTTCAAAACCAATAAACTGAACTGATCCTGGAGAAACAAAAGATTCGGCATTCGCAAACTTTTTTGATATCGAAGCATTCCCTTTCAAACGCAACTCCGGGGTAATTTTCCAATCTACAGATAAATTGTTTCTTACATCGATGTATTCGTTTCGATCAAAACTATCAAAATTTTCTACTTCGTAAAGAGGATTGTATTGCTGAATCTGACTTCCTATTTCACCTTCACCAAGCTTAAATACCATATTCCCTTTATCATCAGTTGGTCTATAGTATGGATTTAAGCGAACATATTGGCTAAAATTGCCATAAGGACTATTTTTAGCCTTTACATAAGTAATATCAAGCTTATTTTTAAATACGATATTCTTTGTGTTGTATTGTAAATAAACTCCAGTATTATAACGATCTCTTCCAGACCCCTTCATTACACCAACATTTTTGTTGTAACTCATTTCGAGTCCATATCGCATAAACTCATCTCCTCCTTCAAGGAAAAGTGAATGCATTTGTCCTACTGAAGTTTGCAAGGGTTTTGCTAACCAATATGTATCTACACCCGATTTTACAGCCAACAATCTCTTGTTGTAAAGAGCATCCAACTCCATTTGGTTCGCCATTCCATTAAAATCACCATTCCATGTATCGTATACGCCTGCCAATTTTTCTGCTTCAAGCTTCTCCTTTGCATTTAAAAGGTTGTAATCCGATAAGTCGGGCAAAGAAATGTCTATGCTTGAATTGTAGGTAACCTGCATTTTCCCGGCTAAAGGTTTCTTTGTTTCGATCACAACAACTCCATTTGCCGCTCTCGATCCGTATATAGCGGTTGCAGAAGCATCTTTCAAGATTGTAATACTCGCGATACGATTTTTGTCGATATCAAAAACTTTTTGGGCGCTTACCTCGAATCCATCTAAAATAAACGTAGGCATATTGGTATTTCCTTTTAGCTCTGTTTCTGATATTCCCGGAAAATTTGCCTGTCCCCTGATTTGAATGTTTGGCATAGAGTTAGGGTCGGACCCCATTAAATCATTCTCTACAATTTTAAAAGAGGCATCAAAACTTTGAATCGCAGTAAAGACATCAACATTTCCAAGTTTTTCCAATTCTTCAGAACTTACAGCAACTGTTGTTCCCGTGAAACTTTCTTTGGCTTTATTAAAATAACCGGTAACAACCACTTCAGACATTACCTCCGTATCTGGCTCTAATTTTACTTTAAAATCAAGCTTGTCACCAACTTTAATCTCCTTTGTCTTGTAGCCAATAGAGGAGATAAGAATGATCACTTTACCATTGTTTGGAATTTTGAGTTTAAATTCCCCGTCCAAATTCGTACTCACGCCTATTGTTGTCTCTTTAACAACAACTGAAGCTCCTGGCAAAGGCTCTCCCTTTTCATCAGTCACCTTTCCTCTTACCTCCTTTTTTTCTTCTTGCTTTTGTTCTATTACTCGAGGTCCTTTGGTAATCAGAACATAGTCATCAATAATCTCATATTTTAAAGAAGTCTGTTTGCACACTACATCCAATGCTTCTTTCAAACTTACTTGTGAAAAGTTAGCATTCACCGTTAATGACTCATCTACCTCCTTTTCACTAAACATGAAATAGGTGCCTGTTTGTGCTTTTAATTCTTTAAAAACTTCTCTCACAGACATCTCTCCAGACTGCAGGCTTACTTGCTGTCCAAGCATAACACTTGCTGAGAGTTGTAATGTACACACCAGAACTAAGAATACACTTATTTTCATCACACGTACAATTTTTCGAATGGAAGGTGGCAAAACCCTCCAATTTCCAATGATTTTCATAAATTTGTATTGAGGTTATTAAATTTCCATTGCGCCAACAATGGAGTTAATTATCACTGAACGGGGAATACGCCAATATTTCCCGTTTTTTCTTTATCCGCCAAAGCATATATCTTATAATTATTCTCTTCCTACAACAACAAGCTTCCCTTTGATTGCAAAATCAACATCGGCCACACGTTCAATTAAATTCAAGGCATATTCAAAAGAATTCTCTTTCTCAAATGCACCTGTAAATTTGATGTGTTTAAAACTTTCCTCTGTGAAGAAAAATTTCACATCATACCATCTTCCCAATTGCGTCATTATGTACTCCAATTCCATATTTTCAAACTCATACACTCCATTCACCCATGAGGTATACAAGTGGGTATCCACTTCCTGAATCTCAATTTTATCTCTTCCCCTAATGATTATAGATTGATATCCTGGTTTTAATAATTTCTCATTCCCTAAATTATTGATCTGTACAGCCCCTTCCACAAGCGTGGTTGCAATGAATTCCTGATCTTCATATGCAGAAACATTAAAACTGGTTCCTAAAACCTTCACCTTGGCATCGTGAGAGTGAACTACAAAAGGAGCTTGCTTGTTATGAGCCACTTCAAAATAAGCTTCTCCAGTGAGATAAACCTCTCTCTTACTACTGGAAAATTTTACTGGATATCGAAATTTAGTATCAGCATTTAACCACACCTTTGTTCCGTCTGAGAGCGTTAAAGAAAACTCGCCCCCTCTTGGCACATCAATTGCATTAAAAAGTAATTTTTCATTCGAAGTTGCCTTAGGAGTATAGATAATATTATTCAAAGAATCTTTGGCAATCTGAGTTCCATCTTTTTCAGAAATCAACTGCGTCTCTTTTTCTTCAAGCTTTATTCGAGAACCATCAGCCAAAGTGATTGTTGCACATATATCACCTTGTTGAGCTAACTGTTCGAAATTATAATCTTTACTAAAGTCAAATTCACTGCTATGCTCTTTGATTAAAATGGTGCTCACAATCGCAATAATGGCAACAGCAGCAGCATACGGAAGCCACAAATGCAGTTTTCGTATTTTTGATTTGCTTAATCTGGATTGAATCTGTTTCCATGCTTTTTCCTCATTCAATTGATTCAAAAAGCCAACTGAACGACCATTTGCATACAAACGACGATAGTGATTAAACAGTGCTTTGTTTTCACTGCTTTCATTCAGGAAACTTTCAAGCTCTTTCTTAGAATTCTCACTCAACTCCCCACGGGAATAATCACGAACCCAACTGATAATATTTTCTTCCTTACTTTCCATTTCTTTTTGAACCGATCGATTTTATAACAAAATAGGTGTGCACTTTCAATAATATGATTTAGGATTTCTAAAATGGGTGACAAATTTTTTATTTTTTTTTGCACCCCTATATATATGTATCGGCAATCATCTGTAAAACCTATAGAAGTGGACATAGAAAGGCCATCCGTTAAAAGCTAACAGTGATGCAAGGCAATGATCTCATTGATCGTCTCAAACAAAAATTGCCTGAATTAAGATAACATGATGAGAATAATGATATCAAGGGAAGACCTCAACTGCTTTAAGGCTCTTGAAAAATGTGTTTTGATCGTGTTTAGGGAAACATCCAATTCTTCTGCCACTTCCTTGTATTTCATATTATCAAACACAATGGCTTCAAAAACTTTACGACTCTGTTCCGACAATTGATCCAATTCTCTGAAGAGTTTGGCTTTTTTTTGTTCCAAAACATCAGTATCTACCTCTTCCATTAAAATGTCAAATTCGTCGTCTAATTCTTCAATTCGGTACCTATTGGTCTTACGGATGTAATTCAATGCATTATTCTTTACTGCTGTAAAGAGGTAAGATTTAAGAGAGGAATTTAAAGAATGAATTCGCTTGTTTTCCCAAAAATTTATGAAGACCTCCTGAACTAAATCTTCTGCCACATCAAAAGCATCTAGATATCTCATTGCAAAAATGCATAGTGGAGAATAATATAGATCAAACATATGGCGCAATCCAGATTCGCCGCCATTCTTCATTTTTTCGATAATGATTTGTTCCTGATGTTTCATAATGGGCTCTCAAAAATAGAAAATATATTTTATTGAAATAACAATGCATCCATTAAAAAAAGTCCCTACTCTTTTTAAGATTAGTTCTAGCTACCCAAAACGAATCCGACAATTCGGCAAATCATGTACAATAATGTTTATAAAGAATAAATGTTTTAAGAGTTCGTTATACTTAAGCTTGCCAAAAGTTCTTTTTATCACATTTAATTTCTTTATAATAACTATTTTTCATTTGATCTAAATACAACTAAAAAACTACACTATATTCAAATTATTGGCAAAATCACAAAATGTAATTTACTGTATATAACAAAATTGAATCATTATAAACCTGATTAACTTGATTACAAAACCTAGTTACAAAAAACACGACTACACACCTCATATTAAATGATTTAAACACAATAAAAGTGCAAGCTGTTTGGCTTGCACTTTCATTGTGTTCTATTCTTGGTTTATTTCAAATAATTTATTCAAACTTATATTTCCTATAAAGTTCTTTCTATCGATATTTTATAGTTGTTCTTCTATATTTTTGAAGCATTTATTTCTCGATCGATGATTCATCTTTCAAACATCTATCTATCATTTCACTCAGCCTATTATCTGAAGGACGTGGTGCAAAAACGTCTACAATTAATCCATCCTTATCAATTACCATAAAGCGAGGTATCCCATGAATTCTGTATGCACTAAATTCTGTACGATTGGTAATATACTGCTTCGTTTTTTTAGTGTGCTTTTCCAAATATTTCTCCCATCCTGCTTTGTTGGAATCTATACTAATGGCAATAAATTCTATGTTCTGATTTTTGTATTTATCCGCCAACTTCTCGAAGTAAGGAGATTCCTGCACACAAGGTCCACACCATGTTGCCCAAATATCTATAACAAGGTTTTTTCCTTTAAAATCGGATAATTTAAACTCTTTTACATCTTTATTTCTAAATACAAGTTGGGGTGCTGGTTGCCCTGCGAGCAATGGCTTATATTTTTCGAAAGCCTTATTCAGGATTTCTTTATACTCATCACTTTTTAACTCACCAAGTAATTTGCTTTTTCTTTCTTTCACCTCCTCAACAGGACCTTTACTTGCCAGATAATAAATCAATTCATTTGATTTAATGTATTCGAGTACTTCTTCATCAACATTCTCTGTTCCTATGAATTCAATAGCCGAGGAACAAATGTCCCTGTAAACATCCAGATTTAAATAGCACGCATCACCACCACCTTTTAAATACTCTTGGATATCTTTTTGGAAATAAATTTTAGCCTCTTTAGCCATTTTAGCAGCTTCTTCACTTGTCAGTTTTTTTATCCATGAGGCATAACCTGCATAAGAAAACAATGTATTTACTGCTCCAAACTTAATTCTCCCTTTTTCAAGCTTCTTAAAATTTTCACTAAGATTAGGAGTTTCTTCCAATTCTTTGAAGCGTTTTTCTATTTTATCTTTCAGGCGTTTTTGTATTGTTTGCAAATCTGGATCATCTTTAATCATTTCTCCTGCATTAAGAAACGAACCTCCTTTCGGGAATGGTTTAGCACAAAGATAAAAACATGCATCGGCACCCTTACCAGAAAATTTTGCAGCCTTTGGATCATTATAATCACACTCTATATATATGTCATCCCCAGGTGATAGATAAAGAGTATTTCTTCCTAACCGAAAATAACTTGGTTTATCCAATTCAAAAGTGATTTCAAAAAGCTTATTGGCTTCCGGCCTTATGGTAATACCATCCTTCAAGAGTACCCCTTCTGGTGTACCTTTAGACATGAATACTTCTGTACCAAAATTTCTTAGTTCTCCTCGTAATCGAACCGTTTTTTGCTTTAAATCACAAGACCATATCATAATTGATAAGAACAATGCGATTACTATTTTTGACATTCTAAAATACATACAACTTGTTAAAATTTACAGATTAGTTCTTTCTTCTACTTGATCAATTAGATTAAATACAGCTTGAATCGGAATAATATCTTTCATCACCATTTGAATGTGTTTATCGCTTGAATAAATTGATATGGTGGATTCTACCACACCAATTACATTCCCATTTTGATCAAATACCGGTCCTCCACTTGAACCTTGTGCATAATCTGCTGAAATACTGTAACGTGGAGAGTTGATACCTGCAGCAAGATGTTTTCTTGTTAGAATACCCTCGGAGTAGGCATAAAATTTTCGTTTTGGATGAGATATAACTTTAACCTTATCGCCTACAGAAACTTTTCGATTCAACGGCAAAGGACTTAACTTATCACCTTGTGTATCAATTTTAAAAATGAGCACGTCATCTTTTTTATTGGCTGCTAAAACTTCCTTAATTTTGTATACTTTACCTTCGAAATTGGTTACTCCCAAGCCCATTACCATTGCTTTTTGCTCAGATAAAACATCGAAAACATGGTAATTTGAAACACATAAACCATCTTCGGAGATAACAAAAGCTGAAGCTGATGAGATGTGTCCAGCCGGACAGTTTTTGCATTTGTACAATTCTCCAATGGCCAGCACACTATGCTTTAAATCATTATAACTAAATGAGCTTGTAGATTTTTCAGTTTCAAGCTGAATCCTACATTTCGTTCTTTTTAATTGACTTACAATGGTTTCTACAGACACAGTACTACTATCAGAAGCAAATTCTGCAATCTTTAGTTTTAAACTGTTAATGTAAAAATTGTCATTTATAAATTCTTTTTCAATTACATTTCTTTTGGTAGTGTGCTCATGCAAATTGTCTGCTATGCATATGCCATTACAAACTATTAATAGTATTATTACGGTTATATGTTTCATATTATAATAAAAAAAGCAGTAGCCTGATGACTACTGCTATAAAATTTAGTCACTTAAAAATTTGGTTTCTTGACTGACACCAATCTTTATTTTCTTACCAATACACAAATTCGAATGTATTAATGGTCTTCAACTTGATTATTTTGGTCTTTAATAGAATTTAACCCTTCTATAATTTTATCCAACTTCCTGCCAATTGCATGTGTATTATGAATAAGCGCAAGCAATATAACGATTACTATTATTATCATATTTCTATATTTTTTAAAGAAGGCTATTTATGAAAGCTGTAAATAAAAATTGGTATTTCTTTTTATTTACTATTCCAAACACTCAACAATTTTATCCTCCAATTCTTTTCCATGCATGTTTTTGGCTACAATAATTCCATCTTTATTAATCAAAATTGTTGTTGGTACGCCATTCACTGCATAATCGGTTTTTGCTTGTGTATCCCAACCTTTTAAATCAGAAACATGAATCCATGATAGCTCGTGTTTGTTTATGGCTTTCACCCAATTTTCTTTTTTACTATCAATGGATACGGCATAGATTTCAAACCCTTGGTCTTTATATTTTTCATATACTTCTTTCATTTCAGGCAAAGATGCAATACATGGACTGCACCATGAGGCCCAAAAATCGATTAGTACACATTTGTTTTTTGCCACTACTTCTTTCAGAGATACCACCTTTCCCTCTGGGGATTTTTGCGCAATATTAATATAAGGCTGTCCTTCTGCCGATTTTCTATGAGCCTCAATTTCAACCATCAACTGCTTAGCAATTTTGTTATTTTTTGCTTCCACTGACATTGTTTGTAGGATGGAATCCAATTGTTCGTGAGAAAAATAATTCTTTAAATAATTGGCTAATATTGCTGATGCATATGGCTTTTCTTTATTGCTCTCGAATGTTTGTTTGCCCAAGTTGATTTGTCTTTTTCCATAATTTTGAAGAATCGCCAACAAAGAGTCACGACGCCCCTGCTCTTTTTCGGCATAATACTTCTTCCTTTCTTCCGACTGCTTTTTTACCAATTCGTTCATCTTATTTGTAAAACCCTGGTATTCTATATTCAATTGCGACTTTGTGATCTTGCTAAAATATGGATGCTCATCAGAAACATTTATTTCTATCTCCTCATTCGATAGGAAAAATCCAAAAGCACCCTTTTTCTTCTCAAAAGTTAAAAAGTACTGCTCACAATTTTCAGTACTACCTGTAAAAACAAATTCTCCCATTTCTATATTAACAGAATCAATGGGAATTAGCTTATAGCCTTTGGTTTCGTTCAGGTATACTTTACCTGAATAGCTTGTTTTTCCTGTTATTTTATATTCTTCCGAACCCTTTAGTGAGCACGAATACAACAGCACCAAAAGCACTATTGAAAAAAACTTAATATGATTCATGTAGGTATTTTTATTTACTAGATGTTACCATTTAATAGGACACAATTAAACTCTATTGTTAACTAACAATATTAAAGTCAGTAAATTCTTACTAATTTTAACTAAAAGTCAGATTGGCCTACCTTTCAAAACTTTATGCTTTGAAAGGCAGGCTATTTACTTGATACTATTATTAATTGAAAGGTTAGGGTAATTTATGCTCATCTCTCAATTGAGCATATTTATTACCTGTTGCCTGAATGTCCCATCCCAGGTCATTAAAGTACTTTATAACTTCAGCATACTTTTTAGTTCTGGTTGGACTGTCATCTAAATATTCAGCCTTAACCTCTTCATATGAGTTTAAAACAAGTACTTCAATCCATTCTTTAATATCATTTGCAAAAGATTTTGAACCTGTTGCAGAAATAAAACCACCTTCTCTGGCCAACTCTTCAAGAGCATCCTGCTTTTCCTGACTTCCCCTTTCATACTCTTTTTCAATCTTATTGGTTGCTTCCTCTCCATAAGCCCAACCAGCAGCTTCAATTTCTTCTGAAGATTCAAGTAACAAAGAATTAATTCCTGCCAGGACATTCCAGACTACAGAAGCTAATACTACATCCTGATAGTAATGATAATCATAGTCCTCCAAATTAACATCCAAGACTTTTCTTCCCCTATTGTCATCATATGTATTAGGCCACTGTAATATTAATCTTGATCGCCCAAGGGATTTTGCATTAGTTGGAGCCCACCACATTCCATATTCCTTTACTATAAAAAAATCGATAGGAAAAAATCTCTTTACAAATCCTTCTGGAATGTCACTTAATAAAGTTTCAATGTATTTATAAGCACTTGCTCTGTACTCATCATCAATTTTAGTAACATTTCCCCTGTTATAGGTATCCTTATACAACATGGCATTCTCAACTTCAGAAGGATCTTCGAAATCCATTCTCACCCATAAATTGTACTTTTCATAGATCTCTTTCTCTTTTCCTGAAATACCAGGCCCTGGAAGAAAATTCTCCTTTATTCCGATCTCCTCAGACGAAACTAGGTCATCCTCTTTATCACAAGATGTAAGAAACAAACAGCATCCTGCAATTATTGTCGCACATATTATTTTATATTTCATTTTCGTATTTTTTAAATTCTTAATATCGGCAAGGAACTCTGAAAATTCAGTGTTCCTGCTTTACTCAATTAAGACAGACTTAACTACCTTGGATTCAATACCATGTTAGGACTATGCATCTGCTCCGAGATCGGAATTTGCAACACATAGCGAAGGTCACCTTTTTTCAGTTCAAATACATTGCCTTCCTTATCAACATGAGTTAAAGCTGGTTTTCCCAGTCTTCTCAAGTCGAACCATCTCAACCCACCATCAAAGGCGGTTTCTTTACGTCTTTCTTTTAATACTCGAGCCAATACATCTGTCTCTGCATCAACCATTGCTTCGTAATCAGGGAAGTGATCTGTCTGAATGCGCTTCTTCATTAAAAGTTTCACATCATCAATCGCTTTGGCATTTAATTGCTTACGAGCATAAGCTTCGGCTCTAATAAGAATAACTTCTCCCAACTTAATGCCTATATAAGGATGTTGTGGCCCCTGATATGAATACATATTGTAAACCGTTTTTCCTGTTTGTTTACCATAATAAGTCTCAGTATCAGCAAAAGATTCAAAAATAAACCTTCTATAATCATAAATGGTATCATTCTCTATTCCCTTTTCAATGAAACAGTTGAAAAGATCATCCGATGGTTTTTTTAATCCTCTTGAATAATAATAAATATTTCCACCTGCTCCTTTTCTACCACCATTTGTACACATAGAAAACAATACATCTTCCTGGTATCCGGTATCCATAACACCTCTCTCTCCAGTAAATAAGTATTCGAGTGGTTCATTTTCACTTTCTATAATATCCTGAATATTATTCATATCCCAAGGTTTAAAAGTAGTAATAACCTTACTTGAAGAGCTAATCGCAGCATCTAAATTATCCATATACAAATAAACTCTGGCTCGTAAAGCTTCTACAGAATGATAGTTAAAGCGTACTTTTGTATTCGGACGTTTTCCTGCAAGTAATTTTGATGCTTCTTCCAAATCTGCAACAATCAAATTCCAAACCACTTCAACAGACTCACGAGTATTATTCTGTGTCCTTTCATGCAAATCTTCAGTAGTGATACTAAAAGGTACACAAGCTTTGGCTAAATTCTCACTAGAATAAGGCTCGGCATACAAGTTAGCCAAATAGAAATATGACAATGCACGTATGGCATGCGCCTCTCCCTTTATTGTTTCGAATAGCTCTTGATCCTCAGGCAATACTTCCTTTTCTTCAAAATCATCTATGATTGTATTCGCATAAAAAATTGATCGATACAACTCTCCCCAGTAATAATCATATTCTTGTCCATCGGTTTGATGTGAGTCCGCCCATGTATACCATGGAACATAATCTCTTTGCATATCACCATATCCATCCGGATTAACAGCAACATTGTCCGTCATCATCTCCGTTTTCATAAAGAATTCATTATCCGGGTAAGCTCCCAAAAGAACAGCTTCATAATCCTCAACACTTTTGGGGATCATACTGTTTACAGGATCAATATCAAGCAATCGTTACAGGAAGAGAGCGAAATCAAAACCATTCCTCCTAATATTATATT
>NZ_BAZX01000017.1 GCF_001310955.1 Marinifilum fragile JCM 15579 | reverse complement strand
TATAATTTATTATTCCTTAATGTTTTATCTATATATACATTGTATTTTCTATATTTTCTTATTGATTATTCATTTTTTTACAATTTAAGTTAATCTTTTAAGCATTAAAACTCTCTTTTCCTTATCAATCAGCCAAAAATCCCTAAGTTTGCAGAAAATTTTTAATCCCTATGAAGAAATTCTTCCTATCAACCACAGTATTGGCAATATTTGCCTGCCTGCTATGGGCAACTCCCTTTACCGCAATTAAAATTGGATTGAAATACACCACTCCATTGCAGTTTGCAGGTTTGCGTTTCTTTATATCAGGCTTGTTGATACTCCCTTTTATTAAAGATTTAAAGTTTAAGATACTGGAATCGAAAAGAAGATGGAAGTTCGTGCTATGGGTAGCGCTTTTGCAAACTACTTTTCTGTACGGATTATTCTACATGGGAATTAGTTATGTGCCCGGAGCACTGGGTGCCATGCTAATTGGAGCACAGCCACTTTTCGCAGCCATTATGGCACACCTAATGTTGAGCAACGACAAAATGAGCTGGCAGAAAATTGGTGCCATTCTTCTTGGAATGACAGGAGTATGTATCATTAGCCTTGGACGATCGGACTTTGTTTTTTCAACCACCATTCCACTTGGCGTTGGAATTCTGATTCTGAATAACATTGTAGGTAGCACGGGAAATGTAATTGTATCGCGTGATGCAAAAGATATGCCTCCACGAGTATTGGCTTCCTTCTCGATGATTATTGGAGGAATTGGATTGATGTTGGCTTCCCTTCCTATCGAAAATCCATCGTGGAATTTTAATTTACCTGGCGAATACTGGATCTCTCTTGGTTGGTTGGCTATGGTATCGGCCTTTGCCATTACCATTTGGTTCGGATTGCTTCAGCGCCCGAACGTAAAGGTATCGAACCTAAACACCTGGAAATTTATCATTCCAATTTTTGGTGCCTTCCTAAGCTGGATGATATTACCGGATGAAAATCCGGATACCGTTTCAATTATGGGGATGATGGTGATTGCGAGTAGTTTGTTATTGGTGAACTATTTGAACCGAAGATCCATATAAAAAG
Organism: Marinifilum fragile JCM 15579; assembly: GCF_001310955.1. Lineage (GTDB taxonomy): Bacteria > Bacteroidota > Bacteroidia > Bacteroidales > Marinifilaceae > Marinifilum > Marinifilum fragile. Next base: position 89,850 of record NZ_BAZX01000017.1, on the reverse strand, counting down.
AGAGACGTAGCAGTGCTACGTCTCTACAATTATTTTTTATCAAACGCTGTCAGGCTTTCTTAATTGATTTTCTTTTCTTGATTAATAAAAATACACCATGGGCAACACCTAGAATTATGTGTCCAACAATAAATAAAATTGCGAGACCAAGTTGCCCAAGTCCATATTCATCATGTCCTGTTATTAATTTTGAATAATTGATTACAAATGTCATATATACTATAAATGCTATTGTATGCACTGTAAATATCCTCCAAAACGACTTATGTCTTGCTGTCATTACATAGGTCGCTATTAGAAGGAAAGGGGAACTCAATAGTAATATCAGGAAGAAAGTATTCATTTATTAAAAAACTATACAACAAAACATAATAGCGCTACAAATATTTTCATTAAACGCTGACAGGTCTTATAGACGCTGTCAGGTTTTCTTAATTCGTAATTGATTCTATTTTCTTTTCTTCTCTCTGCGAACCAACTTAATGCTCTCGAAGTAGTTCATCATTTTGCGCAGCACATCGGCCCAAAGCGCGAAGAACAACAGTACTGTGCCCAACCAAACCACAGCCAGATTGAACCAGAAGGTATCAATATAGAAATTTCCAATTCGCTTTGCATGCGAGTAGAAATGTGAGCGACCAAACTTCGAATCTGGCGACATGAATATCGGATCTTTCTTTTGAATCAATTGATAATCCACCTCAATCATCTTGTTCACTTCGTTTCTATTCAAAACCAAATCGGCCAATGCCTGATTGTAATAGTTTTGTTTAAACTCATACACTCCATCTCGTCCCAACGAATCAACCAAACGAGAATACTCATAATCTTTCTTGTATCCCGATTCGCTACTCATTCCTAAATAATACAACTCAACCTGATCTAAAAAGCTCTTGGTTTGTTCGGCGACATTCAAATTAAAATCTTTAAGATTTAACTGATTCAATTCAGGAAAAACGGCCAATCCTGCTTTATCAGCCAATTGCCTAATCTCATCGCGCAGCATTTTAAAATGAGCTTGAGTTTCTGTCGTATCCTTTTCGAACTCTATGCTACGTTCGCAATCTAAAAGAACCGACTCCAGTTTAGGAATCAAGAATGAACTATTAAACGAAGCATCACTAATGCCTTTCTCATGATCGAAGAAGTGCTTTTCGAATTCATTGTCCTTAAACTGAGTAACTGCAAGTGCCTCATAAGTCCAACGTGTGGTCATCAAATCCCCTACAATAGGAACATACACCTTGTCGGTAACACCATAATGAAGATCATCAAACTTAATCATTGCCCCTCCAAGCAAAAGCTGTGGAACCAATATCAATGGAATCAAAATGTAAATGGTAATAACCGAATTTAATCCTGCAGAGATATTTAAACCTACCAAGTTCGAAAAGCAAGCTGTTGTAAACAGCACCAGCCAATAAGCAAAAGTCATTCCTTCAATTTCCAGTATGAAATTCCCCAGCAGAACGAACAATATGGATTGAATGGCAGATAACACAAACAAAAACATGATTTTGGATGCGAGATAACTAATTCTACACAAATTCAAAAACTTTTCGCGCTGCAATATCTTCTTGTCCCTTATGATTTCTTCGGCACTAACCGTAAGTCCTAAAAACATAGAAACCACAACTGCCATGAACAGGAACACCGGGAAGTTTTTATTCTCTCCAAACACATAAGCCCCATTTGCCGTGTATTTGGTAAAGTAACCAAGTATGATTGCCAGCAATGGTGCCTCAAAAAGATTGATGATTAGGTACTGCTTGTTGGTTAGTTTTGACAATACATTTCTAATCCAGAAAATGGAGAATTGTTTCACCTTGCCAGGAATCTTAAAATCGCTCTGCGGCAGCTTTTTTTCTGCCCTTAAAGGCTGGTGATTTGACTCAATATTATCCAAGTATTTCTCGTACCATTTCTCAGGAGAGACTCTTCTGTCGCGTGTTGGTTTCCCTTGATCATCGATCAATTTGGTCTCTACGATCTGTAAAATCTGATCTGGGTTTACATTCCCACAGGTTACACACTCACTTTCCGAAGCATTCACCTGCGAATTCTGTGTCTTAAAATAAACAATGGCATCAATGGGGTTCCCATTGTAAATTGGGTAACCGCCTTTATCCAGAATCCAAAGCTTATCGAACATTTTAAAGATATCTGACGATGGTTGGTGAATATTGGCAATCACCAACTTTCCTTTTAAAGTCTGTTGTTTTAACAGCTTCATTACCATTTCCGAATCAGTAGACGAAAGTCCTGATGTTGGCTCATCGACCAAAAGAATGGCAGGCTCGCGCATTAACTCCAAGCCAATATTCAGTCGTTTACGTTGTCCTCCACTTATGAATTTGTTTAGCGGATTTCCTACTTTCAAGTCTCTCGCTTCATACAAAGCCAAATCCTGAAGCATTTTTAAGACGGTTTTCAGAATCTGAATCTCGGTAAAATCTTTAAAACAAAGTTTGGCATTATAGTAAAGGTTTTGAAAAACGGTAAGCTCTTCAATCAACAAATCGTCCTGTGGCACAAAACCAATTAAACCTTGAATGGCAAGCTTGTTTCGGTGGATGTCAAAATCGTTAATTCTAATTTCACCATTATTAAGCGTAAGATTTCCGTTCAGAACATTCAGCAAAGTTGATTTTCCAACACCACTACCTCCCATTATACCAATCAACTGACCACTTTCTTCGGACAAATTAAATTTCTGTATTCCGTTGTTCGAATTTCTAAATTTGAATTCGATATCCTTTGCCGAAAAAATGATTTTTTCCTGCTTTTCTTCTTCAAGAAATTTGGCAGCAATGTCTGAGAAATAAATCGACTTGATATTGGGGCCCTTTATGATAGAACCATTCCCCAATTGGTAGGTTTTTTCAGAGATAATTTTGTTGCCCTCAAGATAAAGATTCAACTCACCTTCATATTTAAACACCAACAAGTTCACACTTTCGATGTACATTACGATAATTCGTCCATACAAATTTTCGCAATACATATGCTTGGTTTCGTTTTCTTTTTTCTTGGCTTCCTTTTTCATAAACCAAGACAAGTTATCCGACCATTCGGTAACCTTATTATCTATAATCAGGAATTTGCGTTTATCAAAATCATCTACCGTATCTCCCCAAACAAATGCAAGGCAATTAATGAACTCGGAACGTGTAATCTTGAAATTTTCTGCAACAATACTAATGAACTCAAACTCGCTTTCGCTTACCTTTTTATCTTCGTAAACGAACTCCATCAAGCGAAGCAATACAATTAATCTTTCTTCTTGTATCAATTCAGCTTTTACCTTGTTGCAAACTTTAGAAGCCTCTGCTAATGAAAGAATATCTGCCTGACGGGCATAAGTTATAGCCTGATACTCCATCTCGCGACGATAAAATTCCGAATAATTCTCGAACAATCGCAAGTATTCATCCTGAATCTCAGAATTCACATAACGACTTAAAAAGCTTTCTACAATAATTCTTCCTTTACCAGAAACACCCTCTTGTTTTGTGTTGGCAACAATTGCAAACAGGTGCATTAGAGCATTTAGTATCGATTCCCCCATGTACAAATATGAATTATGGTTTTTTGGCAGATCTGCGCTGTCTCTAAAATTACAATTTATTTCTTTACAAAAGATTGCATTTTTAGCTTAATTGACACAAAAAAACTGCCTCCCAAATTGGAAGGCAGCTCTAACATCTTTATCGTAATATGATTACTCCACAATATTGTTTCTTAATTTTGCAACGCTAGCAATAATTTCATTTAATTGTACTTCAGTCATTTTTCCTTCTACAACTTTGTCGTAACTAGCTTTTAGTCCTGTAAATTCAGCAATTAAGGCTGAAACATTAGGATCTTTCTTTTCTGGTTCAAGAACCTCTAATAATTTCTCCAAAGAAGCTTTCTGATCGAAAATTACCTTCACGATTTCAGGGTTTGCATAAGTATTTTCTGAAATGTGAGTTGCAATGTATAATCCTTCGATAAAGCTACCACTAACAACCAATAAAGATAAGTTCGCCTTTCCATTCTTGTTCAAAAACTCATAAGTATCATAGAAAGAGTTGGTAATTACTTTTACCAATTGATCTTTATCATCAAGATTTTTTTCTACATCATCAACAAGAGTTTTGTTGTAAGCACTTGTAATCTCAAGATTATCGATTAATGTTTTAGATGCCTTAAGAAACAACATAGTTTCTTGCTTGCGATTGTATGTACTTGCATAACTTAAATCAGCACCATAAACACCAAGATTAAGAGCTCTTGCTTTTTCAGTAAAATATTTATCAGCGTTATCTGTAGAATTTGATAAACCAAGAATATAGTCAGCTCCAATACGATTCAACATAGAAGTCAATTCGAAAGTAGTTGGTAAGGGATAAACTACATCTTTCACTTCACTTTCAATAGCTTTCTTTAATAATGGTTTTACTGTTTGTTCACCACTTTTCTTCTTATCAACTGGCTTACAAGCTACAACACTTAAAGCTAAAGCGAAAAGAATAAAGGTATAACGAGAAATAGCACGTCTGTTCATAGTCTTTTAAATTTAATATTGATCGGATTCAATTTATCAAAGCCTAAATTTAAGAAATAGCAGCTAATTCCTAGCATAATTGAGCATTATATTTGACTTCTTTTTTAGTTCTTACACCTAAAAATTGCGTTTTCCTTAAATTCAATCCTTTTTCACATCAAAAAAAAGAGCCGATGCTGAAAATCGACTCTTTCACTTACTCAAACAGACTTGATTATAAAAATTACACGGGATGAATCCTTTGGAAAAATCCCTGCTTGTAATTATTTCCTATTGGTATCGTACCTTTATCCATATGTACCATATTTCCCTCTATCGATTTTATTTTTGCCAAAGCTACAATATAGGACTTGTGAATGCGATAAAATTTGGCTGACGGCAATAATCTTTCAATCCCTTTCAAGGATTGATAAGTAACTACATGCCCGTCATTGGTAAAAATCTTAACGTAATCCCCTAATGCTTCAACATATTGAATGGCATCCAGGTTGATATTGATTGTTTTTTTATTTGCCTTTACAAAAATATATTCCAACTCATCCTTACCAGTTTCCTGAGATTCTGCAACTACTTTTACTTTCTCTTCTGCCTTTTGCACCGCTTGCAAAAACGTTCAAATGAGAAAGGTTTTTTCAAATAATCCAGTACATTCAGTTCATAGCTTTCTAATGCATATTCTGTATATGCCGTGGTAATGATAACCATTGGTGGATTTTTATAGGACTTTAAAAAATTAATTCCACTCAATCTTGGCATATTAATATCTAAAAAAATCAGATCGACCGATTCTTGCTGAAGAACCTCCATAGCTTCAATGGCATCACTACACTTCCCTTTCAACTCCAAACTTGAGAGTTCCGAAACATACTTTTCCAGTACTCTTTGTGCCAATGGCTCATCATCTATAATTAAACACTTCAACTTCATGCGTTTTGTTTTTTTCAGAGTTTAAATATTACTCAATCCGTTTTGCTCCGATAAATCAATTTGTAAATTCACTTTAAACAAGTCATTTTGTTTTGAGATATTCAAATCATGTTTATCCGGATACAACAGCTCTAATCTACGAGTAACATTCTTGATTCCAATCCCTTTTTCTTTTCGCTCCTCATCTTGCCATTTGTTATCAAATCGATTTTCAATTGACAATTCCATTCTATCCTTCTCTTCAAAGTTAAATAGAATATTTACAAATCCATTGTTATTCCTACCATATGATCCGTGCTTGAATGCATTTTCAATTAATGGTTCGAACAACAAAGGCGCAATTTTATTTTGAGAAGCACTTCCTTTTACATTTATACTTACAGGAAAGGTATCATCCAACCTAATTTTTTGTAGATCCAGGTAGTTCTTAATAAAATCCAATTCTTTATCTACAAAAACATATCTATCATTACATTCATATAAAATGTACCTCATCATATCAGACAATTTCAACACCAAGTTTGGTGCTTTATCTGATTTATCTAAAGTAAGTGAATATAGGTTATTAAGGGTATTAAATAAAAAATGAGGATTTATCTGAGCCTTAAGAGCTTTTAATTCTGCTTCCAGTTTCTCCCTTTCAATATCCTGAAATTTAGTAGTTACTTTTTGTAAAACAATTAACTCTCGTGTCATCGATAATACAGAAGTAATGCCGACATAAATTAAGGTGAATATTGCAAAATTTACCCAAACCACAAAGGTCAATTCCTCGAAATATTGTTCACCTTGAACAAAACTATTTAAAGGATATACAAGCAAAAAATCGATTACAAAAGCTGCCCCAGATATTACTGCAAATACTGAAACAACGTAAAGAAAAAAACGCTGCCTTTTAAACAAAAATGGTATTAAAATCAAAAGATTTACATAGACTGCTGCCGCAAAACAAAGATTAAAAACCAAAGTCATCAATACTGGTTCAATCTTTAGTATATTTTTAAAATTACTAGCAACAAACATGGTTAGCAACCAAAATACTGCCGCAACCACCCAAAAAAGTATATGATAAATTATCCTGCTACGGGATATGGTTCTTATGTTGTTCATTTATTGTGTTCGTGTCGATTTTCAAAATTTAAATTAGAAAAGTTCATTACGACATTAAAATATATTCGTTATCGACTGCAAAATCCATGACAAAAAGCCTTAATTTTCCGATATCTTTGGATTAATAGTTCTTATCTATTTTGAATAGGATAGAATCGGTTGTATTTTTATTAAAAAGAAAGACTTACAAATATGTTTACAAAAGATATCTTGTTTTGGAACGTTGATACTCAAATCGACTTCATGAGTAAGAATGGAAAACTTTATGCTCAAAATGCAGAAGAAATTCAACCCACTCTTGCGGCAATTACAAAATTGGCTGAATTCAATAACATTCAAGTAATTAACACAGCGGATTATCATTACAGCAATTCTGCCGAACTATCTTCAAATCCTGATTTTGTAAATACTTTTCCAGAACATTGCATGGCAAACTCTTTAGGCGCGGAGTACATTTCTGAAACCAATCCCAAAGAAAACTGTCCAAAAATTCTTTGGAACAAAATATACAACGAAAATGAGTTGAGAGAAGCTACTCTTCAAAGAAACATCATTATTCGAAAAGATGCATTTGATGTATTCGAAGGCAATCCAAATACCGATAATTTATTAAAAGAGATCAATCCAACAACTGTTTTTGTCTATGGTGTCACCACAAATGTGTGTGTCGATTGTGCAGCAGTTGGACTTGCAAAAAGAGGGATTAAAGTTTATGTAATTGAAGATGCAATAAAAGAGCTTCCGAACATCCCACTCCCTTTTGAAAAATGGGATGAACTTGGCATTACACGCATTTCATATGATAAAGTTGTTGAATACCTTGCTTAAGCATTGAACAACTCCTTTACCTTGGCAATTTTTTCATCGAGTGGCATGTAACCATCTAACCAATGAATATTACTACCACTTCTTTCCATTTTTCGGAACCAGGTCATCTGGCGCTTAGCAAATTGGTGAATTGCGATCTCTAATCCAGAGTACATTTCATCGTATGTAATTTGCCCTGTTACATACTGGGTAAGAAACTTATACTCTAATCCATAGTAAATTAAATCTTCTGCAGATACTCCAGATTTTAACAATCCATCTACCTCTTCAACCATTCCTGATTTTAGGCGTTCCTTTAATCTAAAGCTAATTCTGTCTCGTCTGCTTTCTCTGTCGAATTTTATTCCAATCAATAATGGATTCATTTCTGGATAATCCATATCAATCTGAGGATTAGCCGCGTAATATCTCTCAATTTCAATGGCTCTAATAGCCCTTTTCTTTGTTTCTAAATCGCTGTTATTGTGTAAATCTTTGTATGATCGAAGTATTACCTCAAGCTCTTCAAGCGATTTACTTTCCATCTCATCTCTAAAAGATTGATCTTTAGGAACTGCTATTAATTTATAACCTTTCAGAACTGCTTCAAGATACATTCCTGTACCACCACATACCACTGGCAGCTTTTTTCTGGATGAAATATCCTCAAAGGCTTTAACGAAATCTTGCTGAAACTCAAATACATTGTATTTATAACCTGCATCTGCAATATCTATTAGGTGATAAGGTATTTCAACTCCATCCACAACATACTCCTCAATATCCTTTCCTGTACCCAAATCCATACCACGATAAATCTGACGAGAATCAGCACTAATAATTTCACCATTGAAATCTTTAGCCAAATTAACCGCCAAACTTGTCTTGCCCGTTGCTGTTGCTCCCAGAACTACCAATAAATTGTAATGCATCTTCATTAAATTTTAATCGAAATAACCATCCGATTTTTCATGTGTTTAAATTTTCTTCTAGTTATCACATGAAACTTACCTTGAATTAAATAATTATTTAATAATGGTCGTTTCATTTTCAGGATAATGCCTATCTTAAATAGGTCGAAAATTCAGAATTCGGCAACAAAATTACTCTAAGTTTTTTGATTTCACTAACCAGACAATCAATATGACAATTCTTGCAACCTACAAACACACTTTTCGCCTGCTAATTTCTCCTGAAAAGGAATGGATTTCAATTCTGGATCATGTCAATATTAAAAGCTACAAACTCATGTTTGTGCTGATAGTTCCATTAGCATTTATCATGTCTGCATGTAACTTTATAGGATTTATGATTTTTGAAAACAATCCTGCAGATCATGTCGACATGTTTTTATTTTCATCCATAACAACATTCATTCTATCTATCACATCAATCTATATCTCATCATTAGTAATAAGACCTTTTACAGTTCTTCCTACCAAAAAGGAAAGATTTGAGAGATCATTTGTTTTGGTTGCATTTTCCTATACTCCAGGATTTATTTTTAATTCGATTGCCTTCCTTTTTCCTACAATAAACTACCTAACTATTTTTGGATTATATAGCTTCTATATATTATACAAAGGAATAACACCAATTTTAAACGTTCCCGATAGAAGAAGATCGGGTTATTTTACATTTATTCTAATTGGTTTACTTTCTATTTACGCAGTTATGGGCGCATTATTTCTAGGAACAGCTAACTTTTTAGGCTTTTAAATTACAGTATAAATCCATTCTAAAAAATCATAATTTCTTCTCTATTGTAAAAACTTGTTTAATTTTGACTTTATCAAACAAGACTATTCAAAAATGGGATACAATTCAAAAGGAGTTATAAATTCACTCTTTCGAACACGTAATCTGCTACTTACTCCAAAAAGAGAATGGGAAAGAATCGCTCCTGAAAACTCAAGTACCAAAGAGCTATTCCGAAACTTCTCCTTTCCGGTGATTGCCTTATGTGCAATTATTGCTGCAGGAGGCACTTACATTCACACAAAGGATGTATTAATTGCTGGTTCAAAATTATTTGTTGATTTTTTAGCTCTTAATTTAGGTTTATACTGTGCAGCTAAACTAATCATTTTACTTATGCCAAATTTCCAGTTTAAAATCAATGAAAATGTGATTTTTAAACTTGTAATTTACAGCGCTTCTATATTCTGTATTTTTCATGGATTGGCCCAATTGTTTACACCATTCTCATTCTTGAATCAGATCTGTCTATTATTGGAACTATACTTCATCAGAATATTGTGGTTGGGAACTACTTCTATTTTACCCATAGCTAACAATAAGCGCCCAGGATTTACAGTTATGGCAAGTCTCTTAATACTTGTTCTTCCTTTAATATTTGAAAGAATGTTTTCAATTCTATTCAGGCTTCCATTAACAATTTAAATACTAAATTTGCATGGAATTTAAGATATAACGATGCAGAATATTAACATCAGAAATAAAAGAGCCAGTTTCGAGTACGAATTCATTGAGAAATTTGTAGCCGGAATTCAACTTTTTGGAACCGAAATCAAATCAATTCGTGCTGGGAAGGCCAGCTTGGTTGATTCTTATTGCTATTTCACTCGTAACGAATTGTATGTGGTAGGAATGCACATTTCGGAATACAAGTTTGGTTCCTACTACAATCACGAAGAAAAAAGAGAAAGAAAACTCCTTCTTAACCGAAAAGAATTAAATAAGCTGGACAGAAAAACAAAAGAATCGGGGCTTACCATTGTTCCAATTCGTCTTTTCATTAACGAAAGAGGTTTTGCAAAGATGGAAATTGCACTTTGCCGAGGAAAAAAACACTACGACAAACGCGAAAGCTTAAAACAAAAAGATCACAAGCGAGAGATAGACCGTATGATGAAGAGATAGTTAGCTATTTTTCCATTTTTTTCTCAAAATTTTCTCTCTTATAACACACAAATCAAAGATATTTTCTTCTATATTTGCAGCCCGTTTCTCAAGATTCGGGCTTTCTATTACACCCCAGCTTACTAACAAGAAATTAACAGGTTATCAACACTGTTGATAATTTGTTAATAATTCCTGACTACCTTTGTTTAAGGAGCTTTCACTTGTTAATAACTAAAAAATCCTGTCTTTGCCGAATGGGATATTAACAGCAAAAACAGGACTGATATAAACAGGTGAAAAAGTTATTAACAATTTAATAGTCGAATGTACTTCCTCCTAAAAACTCTCTCATCAGAGATGTTGGTGGAATCTCTTCCTCTGAAATTGGTAAAAAGTAACTAAAGAACTTCAAAAGTCGGTTTGCTTCGGAATACTCGGGCTGATTTGGCTGCACTTCTTTTAGAATTGGCTCTGCAAATCTTTTTAAAACACCCAATTCATAAGGTAATGCCGAATTGAACATCACATCCGCCTCTTCCTGAAAAGGAAATATATTTCGCATTTCGCCTCTTCGAACACTTGGCCACCTGCTAATAGTTTCCGACGCACTATAATTTCGATACTTGTAATCACGAACAATTCTTCTTATTAGTCGATTATCAGTAGAAGGAATCCTGTTGTGACCATCGATTGAAATTGAGGTAAGGGCAGAAGTGTAGATTCTATACTTTGACTCGTCAGCAATTAATGGAGTAAGTCCTGGATTCAGGGCATGAATCCCCTCAACTACCAGCACTTGTTTATCATTTATCTTTAACTTCTCTCCATCGTAATACCTTTGCCCTGTTTCAAACGAAAATTTTGGCAATTCAATCTCTTTTCCTGCCATCAAATCAACCAAGTTTTGATTGAACAACTGAACATCTAAAGCTTCAAGAACCTCAAAATCATAATCACCATTTTCATCCCTTGGCGTAAGTTCCCTATTCACAAAATAATTATCCATCGAAAGATTCACAGGACTTAAGCAGCTACTTTCAACTGTATAGCCAATCGTTTTCCAAATGTTGTTTTCCCCGATGATGATGGCCCGGATATCAAAATCAACTTAATTCTTTTCCTATACTTTCTAATTTTATCAGCAATCTGAGAAATTTTCTTTTCATGTAAAGCCTCAGAAATTTTAATCATTTCAGAAATGTTATTCTCAGCCACATATCGATTCAAATCACCAACATTCGAAATATTCAATACTTTTCCCCACCGCTTGTATTCACTAAATACTTTCAGCATTTTCTCTTGATCAATTCGCTCTTCAACAACCGATGGCTCATCTCTTTTAGGACTCACCAAAAGCATTCCACGATAAAAATGTTGCAAATCAAAAACTTTTAACACACCTGTAGAAGGTGCAAGATATCCATAGAAATAATCAGCGCAATCAGTCAAATGATACACTGAGGTATACAAATTTCCTCTTGTTTGAAGCAATCCTGTTTTCTCTTTCAGGCCTTGATTTTCAAAAATCTCAATCGCTTTTTCCGTTTCGATTTCCTCACGTATAAATGGCATATCGGCAGCTATGATTTCTTTCATTCTGCTCTTTATTTTATCAATATCTGCAGGAGTCAATACGATATTTTTATCCGTCAACCTACAATACAAACCATTCGAAACAGAATGCTCCAACCTAAAACCTGTTCCAGGATACAAATCCCTTACCGCTTTATACAACACAAAACACAAGGATCGGATGTACATTCTTCTTCCTGCAGGATGCGTAAGGTCAACAAAACGAATATTTTTAGGTTTATATATTTCGTAGGTAAGTTCTTTCACCTTATTATTTACCATAGCACCCAATACTGGTCCATTCAATTTTACATCAACATCTGATAAAATGGTTTGCAGGTTGGTTCCTACGGCATAAGATCTTTTTTCATCAAGATCTTCAAAGTAAATATCTATTAATTTCCCCATGAGTTGTAGATTTAATGGCTATCCTATACATTCAGAACAGTTGTATAAAGATAATAATTATGCTATATCAGCCTTCTTTGAAAATCTTTAATTTTCTTAATCATGGAAATTTGGGTTAAAAAAATCCCTTGCGGGGATTTGATATATTTTATTGCAGTTCTTCTTTTAAAAATCTAGCCGTAAATGACTCCTTACATTCAGCCAACTCTTCTGGCGTGCCTTCAAAAAGAATTTCACCTCCATTTCGACCTCCTTCTTTACCAATATCAATTACATGATCTGCAACTTTAATCACGTCCATATTGTGTTCAATCACAATAACTGTATTGCCTTTATCGACCAATCGATTTAGAACATCCAACAATACTCTGATATCCTCGAAGTGCAAGCCTGTTGTTGGCTCATCCAAAATATACATGGTCTTTCCAGTATCTCTTTTAGCCAATTCTGTAGCCAGTTTTACACGTTGAGATTCACCTCCTGATAAAGTTGTTGATGGTTGTCCAAGTGTTACGTATCCCAGACCAACATCCTGTAAAACTTTCAATTTTGTTAGAATTGCCGGTATATTTTCGAAGAAATCCACAGCCTGATTAATGGTCATATCAAGCACATCGCCAATTGATTTTCCTTTGTAACGCACCTCAAGAGTTTCTCGATTGTATCTCTTGCCATTACACTCATCACAATGAACATACACATCTGGCAAGAAATTCATTTCAATGGAACGAACTCCTGCTCCCTGGCAGGTTTCACACCTTCCTCCTTTTACGTTGAAAGAAAACCTACCCGCTTTGTAACCTCGAATTTGCGATTCAGGCAATTTCTCATACAACTTTCTAATATCGCCAAAAACATTGGTGTAGGTAGCTGGATTCGAGCGAGGAGTTTTACCAAGAGGAGCTTGGTTTACTTCCACTACCTTATCGATATTCTTAATTCCATCCAAATCTTCGTATGGAAGAGGATCTTTTACCGATCGGTAAAAATGCTGCGACAAAATTGGCTGCAAAGTACCATTAATCAAACTCGATTTACCACTTCCCGAAACTCCAGTTACACAAATGAACTTTCCAAGTGGAAAACTTACATCAACGTTCTTCAGGTTATTACCTGTACAACCTCTTAAATCAATACTTTTCCCTTTTCCTTTTCTTCGTTCTGATGGTACTTCAATTTTTCGCTCTCCATTCAGATATTGAGCCGTTAAGCTATCTCCTTTTTCAATTTCTTCAGGATTACCAGCGGCAACAATTTCACCTCCATGTTTACCTGCAAAAGGTCCCATATCTACCACATAATCGGCAGATTTTATCATATCCTTATCGTGCTCAACCACAATTACAGAATTTCCTGAATCTCTTAATTGCTGTAAGGATTGAATCAATCTTTCATTATCGCGCTGATGCAAACCGATACTTGGCTCATCCAAAATGTACAGTACATTAACCAACTGTGAACCAATTTGTGTTGCCAAGCGAATTCGTTGCGATTCACCTCCCGAAAGTGTTACTGAACTTCTGTTAAGAGAAAGATATTCCAGCCCCACATCCAAAAGAAATCCCAAACGAGATCTGATTTCTTTTAAAACTTCAATGGCAATCTTTCTCTGCTTATCACTTAAGTGTTGTTCCAAATCTTGAAACCACTCACCCAATAAACCAAGATCCATTTCGGCTAATTCAGCAATGTTTTTATCATGAATTCTAAAATGTAAAGCCTCTTTCTTCAATCGCTTTCCATCACAAGCAGAACAAGCATCTGTTTTCACAAATTGTTCAGCCCATTTCTTGGCTTTCTTAGAAGTTCCATTACTTTCCTGATTTGTGATATACTTTATCACACCATCAAAACTCAAAAAGTAATTCGACGATGCTCCCAAAGGAGTATTTTCAAGTTTAAATGTTTCGCTGGAACCATCTAGAATTATACTTAGGGCTTCGTCAGGAATTTCTTCAATTGGAGTATTCATATCGAAACCATACTTTCGCCCAATGGCCTCTATCTGCCAAAAAATCAAACTGTTTTTGTATTTGCCCAAAGGCACAATCCCGCCTTCACGAATGCTTAATGCTTGATCTGGAATAATTTTCTCCATATCAATCGCATTTACTCGACCGAGACCTTTACATTTTGGACAAGCTCCATGAGGAGAGTTGAAAGAAAAACTATGTGGCGCTGGAGTATTGTATGATATCCCAGTAGATGGACACATCAAAAGGCGACTGTAATACTTCACCTCATCGGTATCCTTATCCAATATCATAGTAATACCCTTACCATGTTTCATGGCGGTTTGTACAGACTCTTTCAGGCGTTTATCTCCAACTTCTTCAACAACCAGTTTATCAACTAGTATTTCTATATCGTGATTTTTATAACGATCAACCTTAAAACCATGCAACAATTCAACAATTTCTCCGTCCACTCTGGCATACAAAAATCCTTTTCTGCGAATTTGCTCGAACAGTTCTTTGTAATGCCCTTTACGCCCTTTTACAACAGGTGCAAGAATATAAATTCTCTTCTCACTAAATTTTTCGTGAATCAAATTGATGATCTGTTCATCGGTATACTTTACCATTTTCTCGCCAGTTTCATAAGAATAGGCAACGCCGGCTCTTGCATACAACAGACGAAGGAAATCATACAATTCGGTAATTGTTCCTACTGTAGAGCGTGGATTTTTGTTGGTTGTTTTCTGCTCGATAGAAATTACCGGACTTAAGCCTGTAATCTTATCCACATCGGGACGTTCCATACCACCAAGAAATTGTCTGGCATATGCAGAAAATGTTTCGATATATCTACGCTGACCTTCAGCATAAATTGTATCAAATGCCAATGAAGATTTTC
This sequence comes from Marinifilum fragile JCM 15579, assembly GCF_001310955.1. Lineage (GTDB taxonomy): Bacteria > Bacteroidota > Bacteroidia > Bacteroidales > Marinifilaceae > Marinifilum > Marinifilum fragile. Next base: position 74,756 of record NZ_BAZX01000017.1, on the reverse strand, counting down.
CACTACCACTTAATCCGGTAATCACCGAAAGTTGGTTACGAGGAATACTTACATCTATATTTTTAAGGTTATGAACTCTTGCTCCAAACACATCAACACTTCCAGTTTCGAGCTGTTCTATACCATTTACTTCTTTCTTCTTTTTGGAACTCAAATCTAAATCTCCTATTGCAAATCCAACAATCTATTTCTCTGACACTGAACCATCAGGGTTTTTATAATCAGAAAATGCAAAATTAATATATCCTTTGGCAGGAAGTGTAATTTCGTACTCTTTTTTATATTTATTTGTAAGGTATTCTCTTCGTAACCATGGGTTAAAGTATTTTAAAACCTTATAGTTTACTCCATTTTCCTTAGCAAACACGGCAAAATCCTTCACAGGAGATTTAATTGTAATTTTTCGAGTTGGAATTTCTGGGTACAAATCCGACTCGCGGTATTTAAAACCATATGCAGTAGGATTCTCCATAATCATTTTAATGGCCAAAATCCTGAATACATATCGTCCTGTTTCTTCACCCAAAAGCAAATCATAGTAATCTCCGGCATCTTGTAACTTTAATTGTTTATCAACAAATCTTCGCCCAGCATTGTAAGAAGCCGCTACCAAGGTCCAGCTTCCATATTTTTTGTACGAATCTTTAAGATATTTACACGCCGCAACAGTTGCCTTTTCGATGTTGTATCGTTCATCAACTTCTGCTGATACTTCCAAACCATAGTCTTTGGCCGTTCCATTCATAAACTGCCAAACCCCAACTGCCCCGGCCGGTGATTTAATGGTTGGCACAAATCCACTTTCGATTAAGGCCAAATATTTAAAATCTTCAGGAACTCCCTGTTCTTTTAAAATGGGTTCAACAATTGGAAAGTAACGATTGGCTCGTTTTAAGAACAATAAAGTTTGAGATTGCCAATAGGTATTCACCAATAATTCCCTATCGAGTGACTCCTTTACATCCCACCTGTTCATCGGAACGATTTCATCACCAAAAGTTAATTTATCGGGTGTTTTTAATGCATACACATTATAGCGACTCATGTATTCGCTATTTTCAGGATCTTTGTCTCGGTCGGTTACGGTTGAGTAATTAAATAGCTGGGCAGTAAGATAAACAGCCCCCGAAACAACAATTAAAGCTAAAATATTTTTTAAAGGTCGATATGTATTCACGGTTGTTGGTTTTTAAGATTGTCAAATGTAAAATATTCTACTCGATTAAGAGAAGAAATGTTTTCTTTTAACAAATCTTTACACCAATAAATTTCAACTGTTCGTCAAGTTCAAATTTAATTTTTTCTAAACATTTCAAAATTTGCTCTTTACTTACTCACCAGAAGGTTGTAACTTTAAACAACAAAATGAATAATGTTTCGTTGTTTAAATAATGTCGGGTTATTTATTCAACATCAACCCAAACATCATCATTTTATGACCTAACCAGTCACCTAATTTTTAATCGTATGAAAAACTGCATGCTGTATATGTTGCTATTCGGGGTATACCTTTTTTATGCCTGTGACAGTGATACGGCGGAAAATTTCCTACGCAAGTAATTCAAGATTCCCGAGTCTCAGATTCAATTTTTGAAATTTTATTAGATGATGCAAAGCTGATTTGTATGGATTTTTATACCAATCAGGAAATGGAAGAGTTATCAGAAATAGAATTTAAAGAATATCATTTTGCACCAATTTTAGCAGCTCTTCAAACTGTTTATCTTGATTCAATTTCAACAGCTTCTTCGGATATCAGAAAATACAATGTGCATGCCTTGTGTCCTGAAAAACTACACAAAACAAGGATCTCAATAGATACCACAAATGAAAATTTTAATTCCTGGAAGAGTTATGGTTTCTCGGATAATTTAAGTTTGGATTTGCTAATTAACGAATATGATTTGCAGTTGGATTCTATCAGAGAAACACAGTATATGGTTCATACTGGTACAGGAATCAATCAGGAATCCTTAGCCAGTAAACTGAAAAAATTTACCTTTATTAAGAAAGCGCAAGCTGCCAACTGCATTGGTGATGGATCTCATATAGAGATCATTTATTTCAATCCTGATTTCATTCAATTGATATATAGCTATGGCTGGGGCGATTGCCCATCTGGCTGTACGAATCGTCATTACTGGGAATTAGGCATTTATGGATCAGGTTTGATTGAATTGCTTTCAGAATCGGGTAAAGAACTTCCATAAAGTAAATCTGCTTGAAATAAGAATTATTTCAATTCCCTTCAATCATTCATTCTTGTTACAAAAACATTCACTTTTGCTGCTTTCGATTATAAGAACCTATTGATTTTCTTGCCCTAAGCTTCTCCATACGAACTTCCTGATTCATGGGTAAAAAAAGAGTTGTAATATTTAATTTACAACAATTAAACCTTACAACTCTTCTATATCGTTCAGTTCTTATATGCGGAGTGTTTTTTAATAAACTCTACCTATCAACTTATTCGAAATCTACAACCTATCGAAATAAGTTTTGAATTTTTCGTGTGGAACAGAGACACAAATCCTTGCAAACTGAGAAGCAAACTCCTTCTTATCTCTTGTAAAATAACTTAATGACACACTTCCTATTCGTGCCTCAAGAAGCTCCTCCTCCGATTTGTTAACAATCACAAATATTCCAATAGGTTCTGAATCCTTATAAAACTCTTTTGCCAACAAGCTTTTGCTTTCCAAAAATTCTATATTCTTCTTTATTCCCTCGCAAGTGCGCTCCTTAAAGCTTTTCATTACAATCTGTCCTTTATCAGAGCTTAGCAATTTGGCTACCATTAATTGAGAGAAAGCATTTATCCCATTTGTTGCATACATTAGGCGAATTCCCAATTCATTCACAAACTCTTTGTTTGTGCTATGCACAAAACCCAATCGTTGTCCGCTTAAGCCTACCGATTTGCTAAAACTTTCAACAATAATTACATTTTCCAACTGACTTAATTTCTGGAAAAATAAGTCTTCTTCTCCACAAAAAATCCTTCTGTACGGACAATCAATAATCACAATTGCTCCATGATCGCTTAATATTTTGGCTGTTTTATAAATATTTTCATCAGCCTGTTTGTTTCCAATAGGATTATTTGGATCGCAGATGATCACTGCTCTGTTCTTATAAGAATCTATATTTTCAATTACAGTATTAAAATCAGCATAGGTTTCAGATTCCATTCCTCTAACCGTCATTACCTGAACATATGAACCCCAGTAATAATCAGGCAAACACACCTTGTCCACATGTATGGTTTGGAATACCAAATCGAGTGCTGACATACCTCCTCCGGTTATGGCAATGTTATCAACCGACGACTGATTGCCAAAGTAATGCTGATTAATGGCATTCCTCAACTCTGATCTTCCCTGTGATGGAGGATAAACCTGCATTTCATTCGAATTAAAATCCAATTCGTCAACAACAGAATTTAAATCAATGTTACAAACCGAGTTCACGCCCCGATTTAATAACAAAAACTCATTACCGGTTTCCTGACTCATTTTTCTGATTCGTTCGCCAATTCCAACAATTGCAGAATATTTAGCACCACTCTTTCTGATTTTCATGTCCTATAAGTTTTCTACGAAATAAATCAACCTAAACATTATTCGCAAATTTTAAAAGCTGCTTTAAAGACTCTATAAATTTTTATACTTTAACTTTTCCTAAAAATCAATAATAATGAAATACAATTTTGATAAAATTATAGATCGTAAAAATACCAACTCGGTAAAATACGACAAGCTTGAACAATATTTTGGGAAAGATGATTTGCTTCCTTTTTGGGTAGCAGATACCGATTTTAATGTTCCGGACTGTATCTCAAATGCCATATTAAAAAGAGCCAAACATGCAATTTACGGATATTCATTCCGTAGTAAAGATTGTATTTTAAGTGTACAAAACTGGCTTAAAAACCGTCACGACTGGGAAGTGAAAGAGGAATGGATTTCCTCCAGCCCTGGAGTAGTTACTGCTCTATCCTTGTTGTTAATGAGCCTGACCGAAAAAGGAGATAAAATTGCTGTTCAACCACCGGTATATCATCCATTCTTTCATGTTATAAATGATACGGAGCGCAGTTTGGTTCATAACCCATTAATTAGAACCGAAGATTCTTACCAAATGGATTTTGAGCATTTGGAACAACTTGCCAAAGATGGTTTAAAAGCCTTAATTATTAGCAATCCTCATAATCCGGTAGGAAGAGTATGGTCAAAAGATGAGCTTCTTCAACTTGGAGAAATCGCAAAAAAATATGATTTCCTTATTATATCCGATGAAATTCATCAGGATTTAATTTACAAGAATCACAAACACATACCTCTTGCCTCTTTATCAGAGGATTTGGCTCAAAGAACTATTACTTGCATTGCTCCTTCGAAAACTTTCAATGTAGCTGGTTTAGCAAGTTCGGTAATTATTATTCCTAATCAGGAATTGAAAAAAACTTACGAAAAGCTGCTTTGTGCCATGCACCTAGACTCTGGTAATTTGTTTGGACATATTGCCATGCAAGCAGGATATGAACATGGAGCTGAATGGTTGGATCAGCTTATGGAATATCTACAATCCAATGTAGATTACGTTCGAGAATTTCTTGAAGAAAATATTCCAGAAATTAAATTGGTTACACCGGAGGCTACTTATTTGTTATGGTTAGATTGTAGAGCTCTGAATATTGACTCAGAAAAATTCAACCAGATTCTGATTAATGAATCAGGTTTAGCCTTAAATAAGGGAACTACTTTTGGGAAAGAAGGAAATGGCTATATGAGATTCAATATAGGATGTCCAAAGTCTATGTTAACAAAAGGATTGACCATTTTACAACAAAGCGTAACCCAATTAAAAAAACTTTAATTATCAGGGTTACCTTTTCGGTTTTTGAGGAATAAATAGATAGAAGATTAAACAGAATCGGAAATCACCCTAATGATTATCAATTAAAGTTGATTTTCTGCAAAAAACAACGATAGTCTGTTATACACACGAAAAACCCCGGGTTTACTATTCCCGGGGTTTTTGTATATTAAAAATCACCGGAGCTTCCCCCGGTGACCCATCAGTTATAAATAGATAATTACTAACCTATCCTTCTCCAAGGTACTGATGTGAGATTTTTTTTAGAATTTAAAGGTAAGACTTGCATTCCAAGTTCTTCCAAAACCAAATTCTACTGTATTGTCAACACGTACTCCGTTGTAGGTATCTACACTAGGATCATCACTTGTTTGTCTTGCAGAATAACCTCTTGAGATATATTCAGTATCGAAAAGATTGTTCACATTAAAACGAAAACGAAGCGATTGTCCACCTTCAAAATACCATTTGTAAGATACTCCAGCATCAAATAAACTGTAATTAGGATACTCTAAGTTTTTTGAACCTTCAGAGTCATAATCTTCTGGATCTACATATGCGAACATCTTATCATAGAAATACCAATCTGCATCAACAGAAAGTCCTTGAGTAATTTTGTAATCAGCACCTAAACGAGAACTAAATTGTGGAGCTCCACCTACTTCTACATCTTTTAAATAAAGCATGGTTTCATCTTGTTTTCCATCACCATCATCATCAAGAGGATTCCCTAACTCATCGTAAGTTAAACCTACGCTGTTATTCTGATATTTCCAGTCTCCGTATGATAATAAACCAAACACCTTCAAGTTTGTAGTTGGACGAGCAACAAATTCCAATTCTACCCCTTTGTGCAATTGATCTAACAATGCTCTGGCAAAGTTTCTGTTTGAATCTGAAAATCGGTTAAAACGATCTTTCCATTGAGTTCTATAAGCATTCACCTTAGCCGTGAAATATTGGGTTTTAAAACCATATCCAAATTCTAAACCAAAAATGCCTTCGTTATCAAGATCATTGTAAACATTGGCAAATTCGGTGTAACTATTTGGGAAAGCATCAGAGAAGAATGGCTGTCTTGAGTAGTAACCTGTATTGAAATACACATTGTGTTTTTCATCAATGTTCCAGTTCATACCTCCTTTGATATTGTAGCCCCATTTATTTTCCCAACTAGATTCTCTTTCACTTGAAGGAATCTCCATATACTCGTATCTCTTGTACTTTTGATTGGAAGCCGATGCTTGAACGAAAGCAGAAACAATAGTATTAGTATACTCTAGCTGTCCAAAGAAACCAGTCCATTTAATCTTAGAGTCAAAGTTACGGTCAATCTTAGTGGCTTTTTTAAAGTTATTAATATCCCAAGGTTTAGGATCAACGGCGAATGTAACAAAGTTACCTGCTGAATTCACGTCGGTATTGTCGTAGTATGCATCAGCACCTAAAAGATCTGTTAATACGCGGTAATGAAGACCACGGTATGTTCTTAAGTCAATACCAAAATCAGCCGTCCAATTCTCATTAAACTTGTGGTTAATATTAGACACCAATCCATACCAACTATGTGAATTCATTGAAGCACGACGGATTGTTCCTCCGCCTCTTTCAGTTACAACACGCTTGCCATCCCAATAAGCATTCTTGCTGTCCAAAGAACTTCCATCCCAAGGTCCAACTGCATTAAAACCATCAACTGTTTGTCCAGAGTTAGCCTTAATCAGATCATCTACTCTAATCAAACCATTCTCATCATCTGGTAATAAGTAATGAGGTGTACCTAAAGTACCAGTTCCCCCACCAAGTCCCCACGATGCATAAGCAACGGTTGACAAAGATGTTTTCTCATTGATATTCCAGTCCCAGTTGAAGTTGGTTACTGGCTTGTGATAAAAGTTTCTTGAAAAGTTGAATACTTTACCATTCTTGTATCCCCAGTTAGAGTTATACTTCATACCATATTTTTGGTAAGTAGAAATCCTCTCTTGATAATCCTGATGGTGCCACTGTGGAGCTCCTGTAATCATGAAGTTGAACTGATGCTGTTCCGAAGGTTTGTACCCAAGAGAGAAGAAGTAAGTTTGTCCCTTACCCTCTGTTGCGTCCATATAACCATCGCCCTGCCAGTGTGAAAGAAGAACTGTTGCTCCCCAACCTTTTTCATTCAAACCAGTTGAGTAAGCAGCTGTATATTTTTGGTATCCATCGTTACCAAATGAAGATTTAACAAATCCACCAGCTTCTCTTTCTGTTGTCTTGGTAACAATATTTACAGTACCTCCAACCGAAGAAATAGCTAATTTTGAAGAACCTAATCCTCTTTGAACCTGAACAGCTGAAGCGATATCTTGCAAACCAGACCAATTTGACCAGTAAATACCACCCCACTCCATATCGTTAACAGGCTGACCGTTGATTAGAACTGCTGTATTTTTCTGTTCGAACCCACGAACAGTCATTTCAGCATCGCCATAACCACCACCTTTAACAACGAAAACAGAAGGTACAGTTTTCATCACCTCTGGGAATTCCTGATTCCCTACTTTTTCAACAATTTCATCTGTTTTAATAGTAGTCACTGCAACAGGAGTCTGCCTATCCTTTGCGATATCGGTTACACCATAACCTACAACAACTATATCTGCCAAGGTTTCTGAATCTTGTCCTAAAAGAATTTCGCCTAAGTTGGAAGATTGATTGACATTATATGCCATAGTCATAGACTCATAACCGATAAATGAAATTACCAATTGACCTGTAGACTGTTCCACATTTAGAGTAAACTTACCGTTGATATCGGTAGTTGTTCCTTGCGTAGTTCCTTTCACAACAACATTAGCTCCGGGTAGTGCTAATTTTGTTTGAGCATCAAGTACCACACCCGTGATTGTTGTTTGTGCGAACGTAAAGCCTGAAAAGACAAGCATTACGATTACAAAAAGCAATCTTTGTAAAATTTTCATTGAATTAAATTTTAGAGTAATAAATTTCAAGTAATAAAACAATTAGTTTATAAAAGATAGAAGTTAAGCCACTTACAATTAAAAATCAATATTAATTATCACCAGTTAAATTCTACACTGCAAGCTTAGCAAAGCTTCATAAGATAAGCTTTATCAGAATATTAAGGCTATATTATCATCCAGTTAAAAACTTCGGTAAACGGTTAATTCGATGTCAATTTTTTCATCAATCAAAAAAAAAGATTTGATTCAAAATGCCCATAATGCGACAAATCATAACTTTAAAATTTCCAGAAACCAGCCCATTCAATCAATATTTGGTCACCTAATAAATTAGCGTATTTTTGAAGTTCCTAAATCTTAACAACATGCACTGGAAAAAACCTTGGTTTCAAATTAGTATTCTTATTCTTTTGGCTTTTGTGTGGGGAAGTTCATTTATACTAATGAAAATAGGCTTGAAGAGTTTTAGCAGCGAACAAGCTGCCGGAATTCGAATGCTATTGGCTTCACTTGTACTGCTTCCATATTCAATTAAGAACTTAAAATTTCTTCAGAGAAAAGACTTACCGAGTTTACTCGTGGCAGGATTTGTAGGTAGTTTTATACCTGCATTTTTATTTACGAAGGCACAAACTCAAATAGACAGTGCACTGGCAGGAATGCTAAATTCATTAACCCCACTTTTTACACTCTTGGTTGGAATTTTATTTTTTAAAACCAAATTTAAATGGTTGCAAACAATAGGATTAGTAGTCGGCCTTATTGGAGCTCTTGGCCTGATAACTTCTGGCAAAGAATTGAACTTTGGTAGTATAAATAGTTACGCTTTATTAATTGTACTTGCTACATCATTTTATGGCATCAACATTAATACAATTAAAGCCAAACTTTCACATTTATCAGGAGTTCAGATTACATCTCTTTCATTTTTCTTTACGGGTCCAGCAGCGTTAATTTATCTTTTAACAACAGATTTTCAGCCTGTATTTGCTACTCCCAATTGGCCACTTCATTTTCTTGCTTTGGCTGCGCTAGGAATTATTGGCACCGCAATGGCCATGTTATTAATGAATAGCTTAATCAGACATATTTCTGCCGTATATGCCTCTTCGGTTACTTATATCATTCCCATATTTGCAATTTTCTGGGGAGTAGTTGATGGAGAGAATATTACACTTCTCCATCTTACATACATGTCTGGAATATTATTAGGAGTTTACTTAATCAACAAAAAGTAATTAATCAAAGTCTAAACGAAGAGTAAATCGAACTTTCGAATCAGTAGGAGATTCATTGGATTTTGCTGGAATCCATTTTTCTCCATTATTAATTAATTCTTTAATTTTTTCGTTTAGATTCAGGTTATTGTCGCCTTTAATTTTAACATCCCCTATAGATCCTGAACTATACACGATAAAAGAAACTTTAAATTTATATTTACCTGTTAATTCAGTTTTAAATTCTGATTTTAGACTTGAAACTATATTCTCTTTGTATATCGAAATACTCTTCGATTGAGAAGGCATTGCTTTATTCCAAGATTTAATTGGTTTATCCATTTTAACTTCAGATACAGATCCTGTTGCATAAGCTTTTCCCTTTTCAGATCCGTAGGCTGTAACTACTACTTCATCCATCTCAACAGCATCCTGCTCCAAAACAACCAACAATGAGTCAGCAATCTCCACTTCTTTGGTTTCAAAACCAACAAAAGAAGCTGTCAGTTTGTAGTTGGAATTGGTATCCGCAAGATTCATTACAAATTTCCCATCTAAATCAGTCATGGTTCCCTTCGTTGTTCCATTCACAACAATCATTACACCAGGAATTGGTATTTTTTCTTTATCAACTACAAGTCCGGAAATTTTCCTTGCATTTTCATCATTAGCAATTGTTGCAAACCCTCTGATTCTAACTCCTGAATCCCTTTTGTTAGCAGCCACACCTGCTACTCTGCTAGATAGAGCTTTTTCAACTTTATTGCTAACAATTCTTGAAGGTTGATTTTCCTTAACTTTTAGAGCCTTAAGAATTGGTTCGCTCTTTTCTATCTCCTCATCTTTTATTTCCTGTGCAAGTTGCTGTTCTTCTTCCTCATCTGTTATTTGAACTTCAAGATCGGCAACATCAATTCCTTTTTCTTCTACAAGTTCAACTTCTTCTAACTCTTCTATTTGCTGAACTGCCTTAATTTTAAGATTATCCTCTTTTAAGATCGGGATACTCTCTTTCTTTTGTTTTGGTGTAGCTTGTTCAATATCCTGACTAACCAATTCATTTACTCTTGGGGTTTGATTAATAAAATACAAAACAAAGCTCAATCCAAGAATGACTATAATGCTTGCTGCATAAGGCACCCAAATCAATCTTTTCTTTTGCTTGGAATTTACCCTACTTTCCAAACTCAGTTTCAATTCTTCCAAATCTTGCTCCATCTCCAATGAACTAAGTGTAGACAAGCCATCATAAGCATCACTTTCGAAATCATCCATCATTACAGATTTTTCAAAAGCATGCTCTTCCTTTCCGGTCATTTTATTACCGAAATAGACTAAAAATCGTTCATATTTCAATCTCAACTTAGACTTCATTTTGTTTGGCAAATTCTTCCATGCAAATCTTCAAGTTCCTTTTTCCGTTTTGTATATAGCTTTTCACTTTGTTTACCGGATATTTCAACTGTTCCGATATCTCTTGATAACATTTCTCTTCATAGTAAAACAACAAAATACTCTTTTGCTGCTCTTCCTTTAACCTATCAATGCACCTTCTCAGATTTTGTTCCAGATTTAAATCCGGTGTCTCATCAATAGGATGCAGATAAGTAGTAGATTCCACAAATTGCAACTGTAAAAATTTGTCTGCCTGATTTTTCTGAGATTTTTGTTTCCTTAATTGCATCAGACAATAGTTTTTACAAACCACATACAACCACGGTTTAAAATTCTTTATCTCAAATTTAGGGATTTCTGATATCAAGTGTTCAAAAATAGCATTTACTGCATCCTTTGCTTTCTCTCTGTCATGCAGATATTTTAAACATACACCATAAACCAAATGCATATATCGGGAATAAATCGCACCCAATTCTTTCAAATCGCCAGAATCAATATATGATTCCAGCAACTCTTGATCAGAAAGTTTATCAGGATTTCTTTTAGACCGAAACATTAATCTATCTGTGTTAATTATCAGCTTTAATTCTTATGCTAGTTAACCATTTCAGAAAAAAGATGAAAATTTTTTATGGAATTTATTCTTGTCTTGCATCCTAATGACAAAGACGAACAGTAATCATTAAAAAAATAGAATTATGAGAGCTTTAAAATTATTATTGGGACTGCTAGGAATTCTTATTTCTACTTCCCTTTCAGCAAAAACCATAAGCGGTATTGTTACGGATGAATCAAATCTTGCAATACCTGGAGTGAGTATCGTAATTAAAGGTACAACCAATGGAACTTCAACCAATTTTGATGGTCAGTATACAATTGAAGTTGAAAAAGGTGATATTTTAATTTATTCTTTTGTTGGCTTGATGACACAGGAGATTGAGGTGAAAGACCAAACAGTAATAAATGTTATCATGCAAGCAGAACAAATTAGCGTAGATGAAGTAATTGTTGTTGGGTATGGAAAAAAGACAAAGAAAAGCTTCTCTAGTAGTGTTGCTGGTATTAGAATTCGCGGAAAAAGCTCAAGAAGAGAAAAAAGAAATACAATGGCTTTTTGTCAATATGAAATGATGCCAGATATGACCTACAATACCGAAGGATACTCCACAATTAATGAAAACAACTACAAAAATGCAGTAGAAAGTCCAATTTCAACTTTTTCCATTGATGTTGATGCAGCATCTTATAGCAATGTTCGTAGGTTTCTAACCAATGGAGAAAAACCTCCAATTGATGCAGTACGAATTGAAGAAATGATCAATTACTTCAACTACAACTACGAGCAACCTACAGGTGAGCATCCTTTTGCCATTCATCACGAAATAGCACGATGCCCTTGGAACAATGATAACCTACTACTACATATTGGATTGCAAGGAAAAAAAATTGAAACAGAAAACCTTCCAGCATCAAACCTGGTATTCCTGTTAGATGTATCTGGATCGATGAATTCACAAAACAAACTGCCTTTATTAAAGAAAGCTTTTAAACTTTTGGTAAATCAATTGCGTCCTGAAGATAAAGTTGCCATTGTAGTATATGCCGGTAGTTCTGGTTTGGTTTTACCATCACCAACGGGAACAAAAAAGAAGAAATCTTAAATGCATTAAATAAATTAAATGCAGGTGGTTCAACTGCTGGAGCCGCAGGATTAGAATTGGCATACAAAACTGCTCGCGAAAATTTTATCGATGGTGGAAACAACAGAATCATACTTGCTACGGATGGAGATTTTAATATTGGCATTTCGAGCAATGCCGAGATGGAAAGGCTAATTGAAAAAGAACGCAATAATGGCGTGTTCATCTCAGTATTGGGATTTGGCATGGGAAATTACAAAGATGATAAAATGGAAATCATTGCGGACAAAGGAAATGGCAATTACTCCTATATCGATAACATATTGGAAGCCAAAAAAGTTCTGGTAAACGAATTTGGAGGAACTCTTCACACCATTGCCAAAGATGTAAAAATACAAATTGAGTTTAACCCGGCAATTGTAGAAGAGTATCGATTAATTGGCTACGAAAACAGAATGCTAAACAAGGAAGATTTTGATGATGACAAAAAGGATGCAGGTGAACTTGGCTCGGGACACAATGTAACTGCACTTTACGAGATTAAACTGGCAAAAAAGAAAAAGAAGGATCAAAATCTGAAATATCAGGATACAAAATTAAATGCCAAAGCTCTTTCAAAAGATGAAATTGCAAGTGTGAAATTCAGATATAAAAATCCTGAAGGAAGAAAAAGCATCTTAATTACTGAAGAAATTCCTATGAATATACAAGCTAAACAATCTCTTTCTGAAAACTTCCAGTTCTCTGCTGCTGTTGCTGGTTTTGGTTTACTCCTTCGCGAATCCAAACACAAAGGAAACTGTAATTACGAAATGCTAATTGATTTGGCTCAAAATTCAAAAGGCAAAGATGAAGAAGGATATCGTGGTGAATTTATCAGATTAATGAAATTGGCAAAACATTTGTAAATTTGCGACATTCAAACAAAAAGCAAAAAAAGATGTTCTTAAAAAAATTAGATCAACATTTATTGGAAGCCTTAGAACAATATGGCTTCGAAACACCAAGAAAAGTTCAAAAACAGAGTATTTCAAAAATAAAAAGCGGTGTTGATTTAATGATTCGTGCCGATGAAAAAAGTGGTAAGTCGTCTACTATTGTAATCAGTGTAATTCAACAGCTGAAATCGGAATTCGAAGATGTACCAAGAGCTTTAATTGTTGTCTCGAGCAGAGAAAAATCCATTGAGATGAAAGAACAGTTTGAAGCTTTGGCACAAAATACTGATTTAAGAGTTTTTTGCGAAGGTGATGCTGGAAATCTTCACGATTTAAGAGATAAGATATATGCAGGCTCGGATGTTGTAATTGCAACGGCTAAAAAATTGAATGAGTTATATTCTTTTAGCGGAATTAATCTGAACAATTTAAAAATGTTCATCATTGATGATGCCGAACTAATTATGAGAGATCAGATTTTGTCTGAAATCAACAGATTGTCTCCATATATTCCAAAATCTCAACGTATTGTTTTCTGTGAGAGATTTACGGTTCAAATGGATAAGTTTATGGATGAAAACATGAATTTTCCACTAATACTGGATATTGAGAACGAATAAAAAATAAAAGCCTCCAAATTTGGAGGCTTTCTTATACAATAAATATTTGAATTACTTTAAATATGCTTTAAGCATCCAACTAATTTTCTCTAAGTACGAAATATAAGCTGGTAATATATCCAAAGTTCCCTCATCTTCATTCTCATTTGCTTCCGCAATTACATTTCTAACTTTTTCGATCAACACTTCATGTGAATCAACAACCTGCTGAACCATTTCCTCTCCGCTTGTATTAGAGTTTGCTTCCTGAATGCTTGAAATGGCTACATAGTCAGAGTAATTTCCTAATGGATGACCATCTAAGGTTAAGATTCGTTCAGCAATTTCATCAACTTTATCACTTGCATCGGTATATAACTCTTCAAATTTCGCATGCAATTCGAAGAATGCACGCCCCCTTACATTCCAGTGAAAGTTTCGTAAATTTTGATAATACAACTGGTAGTTTGCCAATAAAATTTGTAATTGCTCAACTTCTCTTTCGTTTGCTGTTAACTCAACTGTTGCTTGATTCTCTTTTAGATTTTTCATGATTCTTATTTTTTAATTATTGATTTGTCATTTTCTTGATACAAATATCTATAATTGAAAATAAGATGATCTTATACATCCATAAGATTAACTTATACTTGATAAACAAAAACATGTGCCTCTCTCATCATGCTCATGAAAATTCGATAAATATATCAATTAGCATGATGAAAAATTTTGTTTAGTAATGACATTATCTAAATAATTTTTATAGTTTAGTGATCTTCAAAAACCTACTAATATTTATAAACCAGTAAATTAATTACCAAGTATGAAAAAATTAGTTTTACTTTTCATTATTGCCTGTGGGCTTTTTATCGATGCTAATGCTCAATCTTACGAGTACAAAGTAATCACTACGATAGAATCTATCGTACCAATGGGTATTGGTCGTTCTAGAATTATCGAAGAAAAGTCTCCAATTGATGCAAATGCATTTACCACAGAAAGAACAGATGGTAAAAAAAGCAATCAGAAAGATGTAAAAAGATCTGATGCCAAAGTAAGTTTGTTTGCAGAAACAAAACTATTGAACTTCTATAGTATTGCAGGTATCAATTTCCAAAACATTGCTTCTAACGATGCATTGATCTCATCAAAAATCAACAATTTGGTTGAACAAGGTTACGAATTGGCTTTTGTTACCAGTGGTGTAGAAAGTGATAGTGGTAAAGGTGATGGTAAAGGTATCTTTATTACTCGTTTTATATTCAAGAAATTAAAGCAATAATTTCAAAGATATATTTACAGTTAAGCCTCGAACGATGTTCGGGGCTTTTCTTTTTTGGGAAAATGACATCCTGAATCAATTCAGGAACTTCTTTTTTGAGAAAACGACCTGCTGAACCAATTCAGGAACTTCTTTTTTGAAGAAATGACATCCTGAACCAATTCAGGAACTTCTTTTTTGAAAAAATGACATCCTGAACCAATTCAGAAGCTTCTTTTTTGGGAAAATGATCTCCTCAGCCAAATGAAGAGCATATACAACAATCAGAATAGAATAAAAAAAGGTGTTCTCCTATAGAAAACACCCTTCCTTATATCTTACAAGCAGTTTAGAACATATAATCCCAAACTGGCAATTGTACTGGTTTGCTTTCTGAAGCCTTTTTAGCTTTTTCATCTAAGTACTTCTTGTTGATTACCACACGGAACATATAAGCATCGAACCATGCGTCGGTGAAAGTAATGTAACCATTGTGACCAGAACCTGATCCCCAAGAATTTTCGAACTCCCATTTTACTGGCTTTTCGTTTTCATCAACATCTACACCAACCAAGGCCATAGCATGCGAAGAACCAGACTGACGGGTTAAGACTCTTGCCTTTTTGTCCATATCGAACTCAACTCCCAATAATGAAGCGTAATCGTAAGTATTTACATCCATTACACCTGTTTTGCGGTTGTGCTGTTTTCCTACATCACATGATGCATACATTGCCTCGTTATTCTTGATAGAAGCCATTGCAAACTTCTTGATGTCCTCATTTGGCAAGTTCAAGTAAGTCCAGTTAACACCTTCCGAAACATTTCTGTAATTCTTGATTTCATAAACTTTGTAATACTCACGAGTAGGATCGTTCATGATCATTACCATTTCAATGTTAGCATATCCTGGAGCAACTTCTTCTAAAAATTGCTGAGGAGTGTAAGTTTTGCTTTCGCTGATATTGCCTTCTGAATCTTTAAATCTCCATTCGAATTCTACTGGCGGCTCACCTAAACCTAAAGCAAGCATTCTGTAAATAGACTTTAAAGATTCTACCTTAGCAGCTTCCAATTTCTTTGCTGATGCCTTTTCTGCTGCCAACATTCTTAATTTGTAACCTTCGCCTCTTAATTTTTCATTCAATAAACTACCAATTTCGCGAGTTTTGTTACTTACTTTTGTTTCTGGCATAATCTCAGCTGGAACTACACCATACTTTTTAGCTACATTATAGAATGAGTTCCATACTCCACCATCACCAACAGGAGATTTAAAATAAGTTACAACCTCACGATCATCCATATCACGATCGGCAGTTGCAATAATATTTTCAAGGAACAAGTTTGATTTCTCAAACAAATCCCAGAAATAGTTATAGTTGTGAGAAAAATCGAATGCATTCAAATTGAATTTCTTCATCGCATTTGGACGAATGGTATTCATAGAAGTAAACATCCAACATCTTCCTGAACTTTCCTGATCGGTAATCCCTTTTACATCCACTCTGTATTTAAAGTAATGATCGGTTTTACCAATTTTTGATCTGTTCAAAGATAATTCTCTAATACTTTCCGTATTTGTAATCGCGTTTTGGATTGCTTGTGTATTTGCATCTAACTTAAAGCTGGAACGAATCTCTTCAAGTGTTTTTGCATCAACAGATCCTGATTTCTGAGCTTGTGATACTCCTGTTAATGCCAAAAGCATTGCAGGAACCAATAATAACTTTCTCATCTGTACTGTTTGTTTTTGTAGGTTGTTAAATTGTTGACACAAACTTAAAAATTAAAATAGGAATCAAGAAAGTTGTAGAACAGGTAAGTCATTTAAAGTTTAAATTTTTCAAATAAAAAACCCGAGGCAAAACCCCGGGCTGTTTCTATTTTCCCTTTTCAGGGATATTTTTTTAAGAAAAGTTCAAATTCCTGAAATTTGATACTTTTTCCTTTCTCCTTAGATATGAATCACCTCATCGTAAGCAGCAGCTGCAGCTTCCATAACTGCCTCCGACATGGTTGGGTGAGGGTGAATTGCTTTGATCAATTCGTGACCTGTAGTTTCTAGCTTACGAGCAACGATCAATTCAGCAATCATTTCAGTAACGTTGGCACCAACCATATGAGCACCTAACAACTCGCCATATTTCGCATCGAATACCAATTTTACGAATCCTTCGTTAGCACCGGCTGCACTTGCCTTACCTGAAGCTGAGAATGGGAATTTACCAATCTTCACTTCATGACCAGCATCTTTAGCTGCTTGTTCTGTCATACCCATTGAAGCTACTTCAGGAACTGTGTAAGTACATCCAGGAATGGTAGTATAATCGATAGGCTCAACCTTCATACCTGCAATTTTCTCAACACAAGTAATCCCTTCAGCAGAAGCAACGTGTGCCAAAGCAGGACCTTTCACGATATCACCAATGGCGTAAACACCTTCAACATTTGTGCGGTAGTAATCATCTACAATCACACGACCGTTTTCAGTTGCTACACCTACTTCTTCAAGACCAATACCTTCAGTATTTGGAGTAATACCTACAGCAGAAAGAACAACTTCACACTCGTGAACTTCCATCTCGCCTTTCTTGTTCTTGATGTTCACCTTAAGGTTTCCTTCTTCACCTTCCACCGATTCCACAGTTGAGTGAGTCATCACCTTAATCTTGTTCTTCTTGAATGAACGTCCCATTTGCTTCGATACCTCTTCGTCTTCAACAGGAAGAATGTTTGGCATGAACTCAACCAAAGTCACATTTGTTCCCATTGTTGAATAAAAGTAAGCAAACTCAGATCCAATAGCACCAGATCCAACTACAATCATTGACTTAGGCAATTTCTCAAGCGTCAATGCCTTTCTGTAACCAATGATTCTTTTTCCATCCTGTGGAAGATTTGGCAATTCGCGCGAACGAGCACCTGTTGCCAAAATAATATGCTTTGCTTCGTAAGTAGTTTTGGTACCATCTTCAGCAGAAACTTCAACTTGCTTGTTACCAATTAGCTTTCCGAAACCATTTAGAACTTCAATTTTATTCTTTTTGAAAAGATACTGAATACCACCACTCATCTTTTCTGCCACACCGCGACTACGAGCAACAACCTTTTCAAAATCAGCTTTTACATCACCATCAACAGACAATCCATAATCATCTGCATGTTTCATGTATTCAAAAACTTGTGCCGATTTCAACAAAGATTTTGTAGGGATACATCCCCAGTTCAAACAAATACCACCCAGTTCAGCACGTTCTACAACTGCTACTTTCATTCCCAATTGTGAAGCACGAATGGCAGCTACGTATCCACCAGGACCACTTCCTACTACTATTAAATCGTAACTCATTTTTATTTTGTTGTTTATGTTAGTACAAATTTCGCTCTGCTAATTTAATACAGATACTTTTATATATTAATTTATTGATAGAAAATTTCTTCTATCCTATTTTTTCTCCTTTAATTCCTTCTTTCCTTCTTATTGCAATCATTGACAACTGCACCAATTTGGCAATCACAAATAAAATTACAAATGAAAATATAATGGTTGCTCCCGAAGGGGCATTAATTTTATACGACACCAATAAACCAATGAAAGAACCTAATAAGCCAAATCCGATTGATCCAAAAATCATTCTCTTAAAGTCCTTCGTAAACATATTGGCAATAGTTTGTGGAATGGTTAGGAATGAAATTACCAGAATAATTCCTACCACACGTATGTTCAAAACAATTGCCAAAGCCACCAAGGCAATCATCAGGTAACTGATAAAGTGAACTGGAATACGCTGTGTTTTAGCAAATTCTTCATCAAAGGCTACATACAAAATCGGTTTCAGAAACATTGCAAAAACAAGAATCGTTAAAATGCTTAAACCCAACAAAAGCAATAAGTCCAAACTACCAACAGTTAGTATATTTCCAAACAGAAAGCTCATCAAATTAGGGGCATAACCAGGAGTCATGTATATAAATATGATCCCCAATGCCATTCCCAATGCCCACAGAATTCCAATAACAGAGTCCTGTCTCACATCAGTTTTTTTCGACAACCATTCAATCCCAAAAGCTGATAAAACACCAAACAGGGCAGCTCCCAATATTGGTTCAATCCCATATACCAAGCAATTCCAATTCCTCCAAAAGATGCATGGGTAATTCCACCACTAATAAACACAATGCGACGCGAAACGATGTATGATCCAATAATCCCACAAGTAATGCTGGCCATTATTGCAGCAAATACCGCATTGGTAAAAAATTGATATTGAAATAATTCAAATATAGAGTTCATACTACTAATGATGCTTTAATACTCGATGCGGAACTTCACCGTGAGTAATTAAATCGATTGGACAATTATAAGCTTTAAGCTGCTCTTGTGATATGATATTGGAATCGTGATAACACAGTGTTTGATTTACACAGGCAATGGTTTTTACGTGCGAACAAATGGTTCCAACATCGTGCGATACAATGATAATTGCGATGTGATCATTCAATTGATCCAAAATATCATACAATTCCCCTTCAAAATTACTGTCCACATAGGTATCTGGCTCATCTAAAATCAACAGCTGGGGATCAGAAATAATTGCTCTGCACAAAAATACCCTTTGCAACTGACCGCCTGAAAGCTCGCCAATGTTCTTATTTCTCAAATGAAGAATGCCCATTTGATCCATCAATTCATTTGCACGCTTTCGATTCTCTGGACTATACCTTCCAAATAATTTTTTCACCCCCATCAAACCCGATAAAACTACATCTCGAACAGAAATCGGAAATTTTTTATCAATTTGATTAATTTGAGGTAAATAACCAATCGTGCTTCCATTCACATACATTTCTCCACTTACAGGCTTTAAAATGCCAAGAATCACCTTGAGTAAGGTAGTTTTACCACCTCCATTTGGCCCAATAATTCCAACAAAATCATTTTGATTCACTACCAAGTCGACATCTTTCAACACCAACTTGTCGTCGTAGGCTGCATTTATGGATTTCAGTTCCAGAAGTTTGTTCATCTTAGTTTTTTGAATTTAAGCGTCACCTTTTAAGTGATTGACAATGCTTTTCATTTCAGCCATCCAATCTTCATTCAAAGGATCAATTTGAATCACCTTAGCATTAATCTCTTTTGCAATGGCTTCAGCATTTTCTTTATTAAATTGTTTCTGAATAAAGACAACCTTAATATCATGTTTTTCAGCCTCACCAATTAAATTTTGCATGTGAGCTGGAGAAGGTTCTTTGCCATGTAATTCTATTGGAATTTGATTCAAACCATAGTCTCGAGCCAAATATGTCAATGCCGGATGAAATATCATAAATGATTTGTGCTTAGCTCCTGCAAAAACTTCTTCTGATTCTTGATCCAACATTTCCAATTCTGAAAGAAATTGGTTCAGATTCTTCTTGTATATTTCTTCTTTCTCTGGAGCCAAATCCACCAAACCTTCGTATAGGTTTTGAACAATTTGAATAACTGCTTTTGGCGAAGACCAAGTATGCGGATCAATACCTCCCTCGTGAAAATGGTCGCCATGCTGAACTTCTGGTCCACGCACTAACTCAATTCCTTTCGAAAGGTTATATACTTTAATATCTCCTGCTGTTTCAATCATGTTGTTCATCCAGGTATTTTCGAAAGGGATATGTCCAATTTTAAAATAAGCAACCGATTTTGCAACCTGTTCCATTTGCATAGGAGTTGGTTCGTAGGTTGCAGGACTACCTCCTGGAGGAATTAAAATATTAACCTGAAAGTCATTCCCAGCAATTCGTTCCACAAAATATTTCTGAGGTAAAATACTTACCGAAATTTGATTTTCTGTTTTTTTAGCTTGCTTTGGTTGACAAGAGTATATTCCGAATATTAATACGGAAAGAATAAGAATATTAACAAATCTCATTTGTTTATTGAATTAATTTATTTAGATCTGATTTAAATAACAAAAGTAAATATTTTTTCGAATCAACAATTGAAATCCTCGCTAAAAATGACTCAAAGCATAGCTGTTTTATTGCATGATTCAGAATAATGAATTTAGTCAAATTCCTATTACAAACAAAAAGCCCGATAGAAAGAATCCATCGGGCCAACCTTAATATCTTAAATATACTATTGAAGTAATTTTTCAATTTCTACTTTCAATTCAGCACTTCTTAAGTTTTTAGCTACAATTACACCATTTTGATCAAGAAGAACTGTAGCAGGAATACCACTAATTCCATACATTTTAGCTGCTTCAGAATTCCAATATTTCAGGTCAGAAACATGCTTCCAAATCAAACCGTCATCTTCAATGGCTTTTAACCACTTGTCTTTATCCTTATCTAGAGAAACTCCCAAGAATTCAACTCCTCTTTCGTTAACTTCCTTATACAGTTCAACCATATGTGGATTTTCTCTTCTACAAGGACCACACCATGATGCCCAGAAGTCAATAACAACTACTTTCCCTTTTAATGAAGAAAGACTAAGTGGAGTATCTTCAGGAGTATTCAAAGTAAAATCAGGAGCAGTTTTACCAACAGCTACACTATTTAATAAGTCAATTTTATCTTTGATTTTAACACCATAAATAGAAGCTTTTACATTTTCAGGCATTGCATTGTACATTTCTTCCATCTTTGCAAGCTCCATTCCTCCTGTCATTCTGTATTTAATAAAACCAGAAACAACTGATGTTGCATTATTCTTTAAAAATTCATCGGTTACAGCATCTACTTCTTCTTCCATTTTCATTGCAACCTCTCTGATAGAATCCATTTTTGCCTGATCTTGAGCATTTCTGGCAGCCATATACTCTTTACGCAGATTCATGTTTTTTTCATTAAAAACCTTTTGTGATTCTTGATATGCTACGTACACATCTTGCTCTGCAGAACCTACCACTTTAGCTTCAGCCAATTTCTCAGCATCAGCACTAATTTCAATATTCGCATTTTCTACAAAAAATTGAATTGCTTCTTTTTTACCATCCAATTGAATAAAATATCTCTGAGGAGAAGCAACAGTTCCAACAAATTCAAAAACGCCTTCCTTTAATTCTGCCGAATCGATTTTTACCAATTCATTATCCTGAACTTTTGAAAGGTATACTTTACCTTCTGATTGTCCTGATATATTACCAGTTAGCTTAAATTGTTCACCTTGATTACAAGAAGTAAAAAATAAACCAATCGCTGCTATGGCGATAAATAACTTTTTCATGTGTACGGTATTTTGTGTGTTAATAATTATGAATTCCTAAATCTACCAAAATAAACGTGTAATCGAAACGATTTTCGATATACGTATCGATTTACTCTTTATTCTTGATATCCTGAAAATAGGCATTCAATAATTTAAATGCTGCAACAAAAGAACTCATTTCATCATTTAAAACTTTATTTTCAAATTCTGGAATCTGTTCTTTAATCAACTGTTTCTGGTAAAAACCATCCTTTAATTGCTCATTAATGGTTTCATACATCCAGTATTTGGCTTGCTCACTTCTTCTTTGCTCAAAATAACCGTTTTGCTGTGTATGGCTGCAATAATCCATAATGGTATCCCAAATTTTATCAATCCCTGTTTTTTCAATTGCAGAACAAGTTAAAACTTTTGGAGACCAGCCTGATGGCGATTTTGGGAACAAGTGAAGCGCATTTTCGAATTGCACCCTTGCCAATTGCGCTTTGTGTATATTATTTCCATCAGCCTTGTTAATGGAAATTAAATCTGCCATTTCCATAATCCCTCTTTTGATTCCTTGCAACTCATCACCAGCACCTGCAATTTTTATCAAAAGGAAGAAATCCACCATAGAGTGAACTGCTGTTTCCGATTGTCCAACACCGACTGTTTCAATCAGAATGGTATCAAATCCTGCAGCTTCACACAAAATTAAACTTTCGCGGGTTTTACGAGCCACACCTCCCAAGGATCCTGCCGATGGAGAAGGACGAATGTATGCATTTTGATCTACTGAAAGTTCTTCCATTCTGGTTTTATCTCCCAGGATACTTCCTTTGCTTCTTTCACTACTAGGGTCAATAGCCAACACTGCCAACTTGTGTCCTTGTCCGGTTACATGCTTGCCAAAGGCTTCAATAAAAGTACTCTTTCCAGCACCTGGAACACCAGTAACCCCAATACGAACCGATTTGCCAGAATACGGCAAACATTTTTCAATAATTTCCTGGGCAATTTTCTGATGCTCAAATTTAGAACTTTCAATCAATGTAATTGCCTGGCTCAATATCCCTCTATCGCCATCTAAAATTCCTTTTACGAAATCGTCAACAGTATATTTTTTGCGTTTGTTTTTCTTTAAACGCTCAGCTATTCGAGGATTGATTGAAGGTGGTTGACTTATTCCTGAATTTACTTGTAATCCCTTATATGAAGGATCATTCTCGATATGATCCTGTTTCTTATTTTTATCTGACATGATTCTTTGATCTAATTGTTATGTATGCGAAGTTATAAATTTAGTACTTAAGCCATCTGCAAACATCAAGAAAAGTGCATATGTTTGTTAGCAACTCTTAAAATTAGCACATAAAAAAGCCTTTCAGAAACTGAAAGGCTCATATTTCAAATCATATTTTCTTAGCTCTTGGGCATGATAACATTACCTCTTACTCTTAAATTCACTTCTGAATGAATCGGATCATTCGTAATTACGGTAATCAATTTGTTTTGACGCCCTCTTTTTCCTCTTGAATTAAAGACAACCTTAATTTCTGTTTCCTCTCCTGCTTTAATAATTTTTGCTTGAGGAGCAATGGCTGTGCAACCACAAGAAGATTTTGTTTTACGAATAATTAAGTCAGAGGCACCATTGTTTTTCATGGTAAAAACATGCTCGGCATTCTGTCCTTGGGTTAGTTCTCCAAAGTCAAAAACTTTTTCAGTGAACTCAACCTTAGGAGCAACACTCTTCTCTTCTTCTGTTAATCTTGCGAAATCTTCAACAATATTAGCACTTACAATAATTCTTTGACCAGGCTTATGTTTTTGGTTCACGATTAAATCCATGTAATCTGTAACAAATCCCCAATCATTTTTCTTTCCCCCATCGTATAATGCAACAATTTTACCTTTTTGCTTAGGGGCCAGCTTTTCAGGAACCATTTTTAACTGAAGATGTGCAGGCATTCTTTTAAATGCAATACTAATATCTTCATTGCTATCATTATATACTTCTAATGCTCCCTCTTTAATCTCTGTATTTTTAACCTTAGTTAGCGATAAATGATTATTCTTCAATCGCAACCCTTCCATTAATCTTGGATAAAGATCAGCAATTGTTTTAACCCTAGGTGTTACTGTTCCTTTAATTCTTAATATAGTTATTGAAGGATTCGTATTCGCAGTTATTGTGATAGATTTGTTAAAAGGCCCTGGACGATTTTTAGGATCAAAAGTTGCTTTAATGAATCCTTTTTGTCCTGGAGCAACAGGCTTCTTGGTCCAATCTGGAGAAGTACAACCACAAGAAGAACGAACCTGATTGATAATAATAGGCTGTTTTCCTTCATTTACAAATTCAAAAGAGTAAACTTGTTTCCCCAACTCTTCTTTAAAAGTTCCAAAATCGTGTGTTTTAGAAGCGAATTTCATTACTGGTTTCGTATTTTGGGCATTAGCAAAAGCTACACTTCCACAAAGAACTACTGCCAACAAGAAAATTATTTTTCTATTCATAACTTACTAATATTTTTTATCAACTTTTGTTTAATACGATAAAGTCTCAAAAGAGTTTATTTTTTTCCTGAAAAATTCAGAAATCATACAAAACTAAACATTTTTAATCGATTACCATACGAAATATAGTTAAATACTTGTTAAGCCCATTCTACTCTCGTAAGCTTTGTAGACAATTCAATAACCGTACCAGCTCCAATAATATTTATAGCAAATTATAAAGTATTCTTAGCTTTGTATGAAAGTAAAATAAGCTGAGCTCAATTAAATTGTTTATTTTCGAGATTAAATATATTCATTAACCACAACTATGACCAATTTAAAAAATCAAATACAGGAATTTGCACAATCAATCGAAACAGAGATTATTGATATTCGTGCTCATTTGCATCAAAATCCCGAATTATCATTTGAAGAATTTAAAACTTCAGAATACATACAGGCAAAGCTGGATGAATATGGAATTCCATATACCAATGGATTCGTAAAAACAGGTATTGTCGGTAAAATTGAAGGAAAAAATCCATCCAAAAAGGTAATTGCATTGCGCTCTGATATGGATGCCTTGCCAATTAATGAAAATTCTGAAAATAAATATTGTTCTAAAAACGATGGGGTGATGCATGCTTGTGGTCACGATATGCATATGGCAAGTTTGCTGGGTGCTGCTAAAATTTTAAACCAATTTAAAACTGAATGGGAAGGCACTATCCTATTGATTTTTCAACCTGGAGAAGAATTATTGCCAGGCGGAGCCAGACTAATGATGGAAGAAGGAGCCTTACAACCCGAACCTGAATGGATTCTTGGTGCACACGTTCTACCTGACATGCCTACGGGAACAGTAGGTTTCAGATCAGGAATGTACATGGCTTCCGGAGATGAAATTTACCTAACCGTAAAAGGCAAAGGAGGACATGCTGCCATGCCTCATCGTTGCACCGACAATGTATTAATTGCCTCACATATTATAGTAGCTCTGCAACAAATTGTTAGCAGACATTGCGATGCCAGAATTCCAACCGTGTTATCATTTGGAAAAATTGAAGCCAATGGAGCAACCAACATTATCCCGGAAGAGGTTAAAATTGCTGGTACTTTCAGAACCATGAACGAAGAGTGGAGAGCTAAAGCCAAACAGTTAATTACTGACATTGCTCAATCCACAGCAAAAGGAATGGGAGCCGAATGTAAAGTGGATATCAAACACGGTTATCCATTTTTGGTAAATCACGAAACATACACCGATCAGGCAAAAGCTGATGCCATTTCTTTAATTGGTGAAGATAGAGTTGTAAACATGGATATTAGAATGACTACTGAAGATTTTGGTTTTTATTCCCAAAAGTACCCAGTTACTTTTTATCGATTTGGAGTTAAATCAGATAAGGAAGGATCATTGCATACTCCAAATTTTGAAGCAAACGAAAAAGCACTACTAACATCAATGGGCGTAATGGCTGGATGGCAATATCCTATTTGAACAAATAGCTTATTTTTTTGATTTAAATGTAAAAATAAAAGACTCAATCATCTTTAATACTGTAAATTAGGTTTGATATTTTGTTATTGTTCATTATTTAATCTGTTTCAAAATAAAGGAATTCCTGAATAAATTGTTTCTCCATTAAAAATATGATATTACATTTGCATTAGTATTAACACTAAAATTAAAATAAAATGGCTTACGTAATTAACGACGACTGTATTTCATGCGGTTCTTGTGAAGGAGAATGTCCTGTTGAAGCTATCTCTATGGGTGATGAGCGCTATGTAATCGACGCAGATCTTTGTACTGATTGTGGTACTTGTGTTGACGCTTGTCCAGTAGAAGCTATTCACGCTGAATAATCGCAGAATAACCGATATTTAAAAAGCCAGTGATAAGATCACTGGCTTTTTTATTTCTAAATCTAGTAGACGATACAATTCATTTTTATATCATGCTCATCAATTGGAACATGATCCAAAACTTGAAAATCAAAACAAATTCCAACCTTAAATGCACTTAGCGATTGAAGCAGACGATCGTAGTATGCTTTTCCTCTTCCCATTCGATTATTCTCTTTGTCAAAGGCAACACCCGGAATCAGAATTAAATCAATCTCATCTTCATCCATAAATACTGGCCCATCAGGTTCTGGAATTCCATAATTCTCACCTTCAATCAAATTCTCAGTTCCTTTAAACACTTTTAAATCTAAGGTTTGTCCTTTAACACAAGGCAAAATTACTTTTTTCTTACTGGCCCATTTACAAACAAAATCGTGTGAGAACACTTCATCGCTCATCGACCAATAAAGCATTACAGTTTTTGCTTCTTCAAATTCCGGCAATTCCTCCAATTTCTTTAAAATAGGAACAGACATTTCCTTCAATTGTTTTATAGAGTAATCCTGCTTCATCAGTTTTATCTCTTTCCTGATTCTTCTTTTTTGATCGTCAATATTTGTTGTGTCCATGTATCTGTGTTATTCGTAAATATCAGTTCGTCTGTCCTTAAATGCGTCATTTAAAGGAGTAATCATTTTGTCTTCTGCCTTTTTAGGATCTATTTCAACCATAAGTATTTCTTCTGAAAGGCCTGCTTTTGCCAATACCTCTCCTTTTGTACCTGTAATAATTGATTGTCCAGTAAAAGTAAGCTCTTTTTCCTTTCCTATTCTATTTGCTGTAGCGATAAATACTCTATTTACCAATGAGTAGGAAGGAATAACCGATTGTGCATATGGCAAAACCAGGTTAGAAGGATGAAGAATCAATTCGGCTCCTAGCAATGCCAGTTTTCTCCACGTTTCAGGAAACATCCAATCGAAACATACCAGCATTCCCAATTTTACTCCCTTGTAATCGATTACCGATAAATCTATATTGCCTGGCTCAAAAATATTCTTCTCATTCATAAAAAGGTGCAACTTTCTATAAACAGATATTACTCCAGTTTCATCTATTAATACCGAGGAATTATAAAGCTTTGTTCCCTCCTTTTC
This sequence comes from Marinifilum fragile JCM 15579, assembly GCF_001310955.1. Lineage (GTDB taxonomy): Bacteria > Bacteroidota > Bacteroidia > Bacteroidales > Marinifilaceae > Marinifilum > Marinifilum fragile. The sequence continues at coordinate 47,166 of NZ_BAZX01000017.1, read as the reverse complement.
AGAATAACCTGTTGCCACAGCAAATTGATACTCCTTGCAGGCATCCTTTAAAAATGTGAGAAAAACACTCTCGTTAATTGTTTCGGATAAATTAAAAGCCTGTTCTTTGGAATCAAAATTATAACCCGTATTAGCCAATTCTGGCAAAACAACTAAATCTGCTTCTTTTGCCTTTTTTAGTAGCGATTTTAACTTATCGATTGTTTGAAGTACATCCCCAAACTTAGGCTCAAATTGAATGATTGCAAGTTTCATATCAAATAAGGTAAGTTCGTTTTTATGGCTGATAAGATGAGTTACGCAAAATCATTCCGTAATCATTTTCCTTCATCAAATCACTCAAAGTGTATTCCTTGTTCTTTTCCATAAACTTTTTTACAATTTGCAAACCAGCCCAAATGCCCGTTCTCGATGGAGATTCCTGCGGCATACCAGGTGTAAAAGGTCCATCGTTGATATACTTTATAATGGTACGATATTCTGTAGTAAACAAGTGCTTTTGTTCTATGATGTATCCCCAAATCAGGTCCTCACTTTCTTTACACCAATCCAATTGCTCTTGTGTGTATTTCATGGCATCTGCTTCCGATTTTTCTGGCATCAAGTGCATCAGGAAATATCTGATTTTTCCTTGATAGATCATATTACTAATTAGATCATCGGTTTTGGGTGTAAAAGGAAATTCGGTTAAGCCATAAGCCAAAATCACATCTTGCGAAACACGTTCAGGAGTCATATTTTTTCTTGCATACATTGGAGTTGCCAGCAAAGAATAAAACTCACAATCTTCGCCAAGATATTTGTCCAAGCTAATTCCTATTAAATCATCGGCTACCACAACCGACTGATTAAATCCTGAAATTTGCGCATAAACATCGGGGATATTTCTTTCCGGGAAATAATATTTCAAATATTTAAATGCCTGTTCCAACTCCTTCTCATCTTTCGATAAATCCGGAAATACTTCAGCAACCTTACGGGCTACTACATTCATTGTTGAATCTTCCAAGAATTTGTTCAGATATTCCATATAATTGGGATCATCAGGATTTCCCAAACCAATTACCTTGTAACTAAACAGGGGAAGAAAATCAGAATATTTGGTTTTAAACTGAACAAAATCCTGCGTTTCTTTCAATACAAACAAGTCTTTATCAAATCTTTTGATATTGAGGTCTACAGAAATATGCGATACGTTTGGAGTTTTTTTTGAATTACAAGAGAATAAAACAATCACACACATTAATAGTGCAGAAATTCTTTGAATGTAGTTCATATGGATTATCAGGTTTATAGATTTTGCGAGTAATTTCTCAATAATGATTCTCAAAAATAAACAAAGCATAATTTAAAGAAAAAAAAATTCTTCAGTTTTGAGCTATTGATATCTTAATTTACAATGGAATCATTCCCTTTTTATAACTAAATTTGCCATTGCCTCAATCAGGCATTCAAAAGTTTATTCGAGACAATATATATAGAAATGAAAATAGCATTAGCCCAGTTAAACTATCATATCGGTAATTTCGAGAGTAACACCGAGAAAATTATCTCTGCAATTGAAAAATCAAAAAAAGAAAATGTTGATTTGGTAGTATTTTCGGAGTTAGCCATCTGTGGATATCCTCCTAAAGATTTATTAGAGCGAAAAGATTTTATTGAAAGAACACAAGATGCTCTGCAAAAAGTGGCTGAAGCGTGCACAGACATTGCTGCTGTAGTGGGTGGTCCCTCAATCAATCCACATATCAAAGGAAAGAATTTGTACAATTCAGCTTTCTTTATTTCTAATGGAAAAATTGAAAGCATTCACAACAAAACTCTGTTGCCAAACTACGATATATTTGATGAATACAGATATTTCGAGCCTAATACTGAATTCTCGTTGGTTGAATACAAAGGCAAAAAAATTGCAATTACGGTATGTGAAGATTTGTGGGAAAAACAACCTACCGATAACAACTTTGCCAAATCGGAGCTTTACACCGTTTCACCAATGGAGGAGCTGAACAAATTGAATCCTGATTTTGTTGTAAACATTGCGGCTTCGCCATTTTCATACAACCAGCAAGATTTAAGAACCAATATTCTAAAATCAAATATCGAACGATACAATTTGCCTATCATCTATGTGAACCAAATTGGTGCTCACACCGAGTTGATTTTCGATGGCGATTCAATGGTTCTAAACTCGAAAGGTGATGTGGCTTGCAGACTAAAATATTTCGAAGAAGATTACCAGGTAGTCGATATGAATGAGATAGAAGACAAAGCAATTGAAAGTGCTGAAGTCGACTATATCGAAAAAATTCATGATGCATTGGTACTTGGCCTGAAAGATTATTTTGGTAAAATGGGCTTTAAGCAAGCTACTTTGGGTCTTTCTGGTGGTATCGATTCTGCAGTAACCGTAGTGCTTGCCGAAAGAGCTTTGGGAAAAGAAAATGTTCGCGTTTTGTTGATGCCTTCGGAGTTTTCTTCCGACCATTCGATTAAAGATGCTGTTGATTTGGCGGAAAATTTAGGTATTGAATACGAAATTGTAAACATTCAGGAAATTTTCTCAGAATTTCAGAAAGCATTAAAACCTAGCTTTGGCGACTTGCCATTTAATGTTGCAGAAGAGAACATACAAGCCAGAATTCGTGGTACTTTGGTAATGGGATTATCGAATAAGTTTGGCCATATATTATTAAATACATCAAATAAAAGTGAAGCGGCTGTAGGGTATGGAACCTTATATGGTGACATGAACGGCGGCCTGTCGGTTTTGGGTGATGTTTACAAAACAGATGTATTTAAAATGGCTTGGTTCATGAACAAAGACCAAGAAATTATCCCGGTAAATACAATTGTAAAACCACCTTCAGCAGAATTGCGTCCAGATCAGAAAGATTCTGATTCATTGCCAGATTACGATATTTTGGATGGCATTTTATACCGATATATCGAAAAAAATATGTCTACGAAAGAAATAATTGCTGATGGTTTTGAAAAACAAACAGTTGAAAAAGCAATCCGCTTGGTTAACATGAATGAGTATAAGCGATTTCAAACTCCACCAATATTGCGCGTTTCATCTAAAGCTTTCGGCTTTGGTCGTAAAATTCCATTGGTAGCAAAACACAGTTGAATGGGTAGAAACACCTACAAAAACGTATGCTGTCGAACATCGTCTAAATAACGATATTTTTCTCTATTCGTTTTCCCATTTAAATTCATTTATATACATTTGAACTGTTTTACAACATGCAAGTATATTTTTTATAACCATATCCGATTATTGTAATGATTGAGAATGAAAGAAAGTCAAGAGAGACGATTTGTGGAGAAGTAATTAATAACCCTAACTCTGTATTTAATGTTCTTACTCCGGTAGAGAAAGAAGAACTGAAGTCCAATATGACTTGCTCTTTTTTCAAGAAAGGCGAATACATTTACAAAGAAGGTGAAAGACCTATTGGGTTAATTTGTTTATCGGAAGGGAAAGTTAAAATTTTTAAAGAAGGAGTTGGTGGACGTGAACAAATCGTTCGTATGGCTAAACCAATTGGTTTTATTGGATACCGAGCTTTATTTGCCGAAGAAAACAATATTGCATCGGCAGTTGCTATCGAAGATTCGATTACCTGCACAGTTAGCTACGACTTAATTCTAAAACTACTTCGTTCGAATGCTGAATTGGCATTAAGTATTATTCGTTCCTTGTCAACCGAGCTTGGATTCTCGAACAACAGAACCATTACACTTACCCAAAAGCACATTCGCGGTAGATTGGCTGAATCATTATTATTCCTTCGTGATACATACGGATTTGAGGAAGACGAAGCAACCATTAAGGTTTACTTATCGAGAGAAGATATTGCAAACCTATCGAACATGACAACTTCGAATGCAATTCGCACATTATCGACATTTGCCAGCGAAGGTGTTATTGCCATTGACGGAAGAAAAATTAAAATACTAGACAAGGTGCGCCTTGATAGAATCAGTAAATTAGGTTAACATTTAAAAACAATATTGGGGAGGCGTTGGAAACAGCGCCTCTTTTTTTATTCCTGTAGGTAAATGCGTTTCACGCGGCGCGAAACGGTAGTAAGTATTTCGTAAGGAATGGTATCGAGCTGCTCGGCCATTTGGCTTACCGGATAATCGTTGCCAAAAATGGTAACCGCGTCGCCTTCCCTGGCTTCCACATCGCTAAGGTCTATCATGCTCATGTCCATGCACACATTGCCCACCACAGGGCAAAGCTTGCCGTTTACCAACACCTTGCCAAGGCCATTGCTTAACTTGCGGCTGAAACCATCGGCATAACCAATTGGAATAACGCCTATGCGGGCATCTTTTTCGAGCACACCTTTGCGCCCGTAACCAATGGTATTTTCTTTCGATACGGTTTTAATTTGCGAGATGGTGGTTTTAAGAGTACTTACATTCATCAGCTTATCCTGATGCACTGCACTTACCCCATACAAACCAATGCCCAGGCGCACCATCTCGAATTGCGCATCGGCAAAACGTTCAATTCCCGCCGAGTTTAGCACATGACGATCGATTGTATAAGAAAAGTTCTGGCGAATCTTATCGCTCCATTGCTTGAACAGTTGTATTTGATAACGGGTGTAATCGTCGTGTTGCTCCTCGTCGGCACCAGCCAAATGCGAAAATACCGATCGGATATAGAAATGATCGTTATTCTGGATTTGGGCAATTAAATCGTCGAGCTCCAACTCCATAAAACCCATGCGATGCATTCCGGTATCGAGCTTTATGTGAATGGGATAATTTTTGACCACATTTTTACGCAAAGCCTGCTGGAATTCGTGCAATATTTTCAGGTTATAGATTTCGGGTTCCAGATTGTACTCAATCATGGTTTCGAAACTATGCGGCTCGGGATTCATCACAATAATTGGGATGTTGATTCCTGCATTTCGAAGCTCCACTCCCTCGTCAGCAATGGCCACTGCCAGGTAATCGACCCTATGGTATTGCAGAAGATTGGCAATTTCTACCGATCCGCTTCCGTAGGAGAATGCCTTTACCATTACAGTAAGCTTGGTTTGCGGTTTAAGCAGCGATCTGAAATAATTCAGATTGTGCACCATGGCATTTAAATCGACCTCGAGAACCGTTCTGTGTGCTTTAAATTGTAAGGCATTTGATATTCGCTCGAAGTGAAAATCCCTGGCTCCTTTTATCAGGATTACCTCATCTTGGAACTTGCTTCGATTAAATTGCGATAGAAACAAATCGGTATCCTTATAGAATACTGCATTATCGCCAAACAAATCGGTCTGCAAGGATATGCGCTCACCAATGCCAATGATGCGATCGATTTTTTGTTTGGCAACCAACTTGGCCACAGCCCTGTATAATCTTTTATCGGTGTATCCCGATTGGTAGATATCCGACAGGATGATACATTTTTTCTTATCGGGTTGCTGTTGATTCATTAAATCAATAGCTATCTCGAGTGATCCCAAATCCGAATTATAATAATCGTTTATTAAGGTACAATTGCCAAAACCTTCTTTAATTTCCAGTCGCATGGCAACTGGTTCAAGCTTTAGCATTTCCTGTTTCAAACCCCATTCGTCAACGCCCAGTACCAATGCGGTAACATAGGTAGTAATGGCATTATCTACAGATGCACGATCGGTAAAAGGAATTGTAAACTCGCTGGTATTTTTCCCAACCTGAATGGTGATATGGGTATGCTTGCCTTTCTGTACCTCCTTTAAAACTCTGCAAAAGGCATGCTTGTTTCTGGCCCAGGTATATTGCTTCTGATTGGGTTCAAGATTTACCACAAAAGAATTCACCACCAAAGCATCATCCGAACAATACACCACTTTTTTACAAGTTGCAAACAACTTTAACTTTTCGGATAACAAATGCTGTTTGTCCTCGAAATTTTCGCGATGAGCTTGGCCAAGATGCGTAAATACCCCGATGCTTGGTTGAATAATTTCAGCCAGTTTGTGCATTTCTTCGGGTTGAGAAATTCCCGCCTCAAAAATCCCCAAATTCGCATTGGAATTCAGATTCCATACCGATAATGGCACACCAACCTGGGAGTTGTAGCTTTTGGGGCTACGAACCACCTTGTGAGTATTCTGCAAAACCTGATTCAACCACTCCTTTACAATGGTTTTTCCATTGCTTCCGGTGATTCCGATAACGGGAGAATTGAAATGCTCACGATGTCTGGCAGTAAGTGTCTGAAGCGCTTTTAATGTATCCTCTACAAGAACAAAGGAGGCATTTGCATATTTGCTGAAGTCTAATTCATTATTACTGATTACAAAAGCACGAACGCCTTTCTGGTACAAATCCGAGATGTATTTATGACCGTCGTGGCGATCGCCCACAATGGCAAAAAACACAGTTTCCTCAGGCAGATATAAAGATCTGCTGTCAATTGATATGGATTGAATTTCAAAATCGGCATTGCCAATTAGTTTCCCACCAGTAATTTGGGCTATCAATCCTATGGAATACAATTGCTCAGATCTCATATAAGAAGGCTTTGAATAAGTGTCTTGTTTTTTTGAAAAATTCTATTTTTTTTCTGAATGATTAATTGCTTTGGTGTAGCACTCCCTACAAAGTGGTTCGTACTCGTCCTTTTCTCCAAGCAAAACCAATTTCTCAGCTTCGGATAATCTGTGAGAATAATTGGCCAAACTTCCACAGCGCATACAAATTGCATGAACTTTGGTTACATATTCAGCACGAGCCATTAAGCTTGGAATCGGACCGAATGGGTTTCCTTTAAAATCCATATCCAAACCTGCTACAATTACTCTTACACCCTGGTTTGCCAATTCGTTACAAACATCAGATAAGCCTTCATCGAAAAATTGTGCTTCATCAATTCCAACAACATCAACATTGCTGGCCAATAGTAAAATATTAGCAGAGGTTTCTACCGGAGTTGATCGAATAGAGTTTTCATTATGCGAAACCACCTCATCTTCGGAGTAACGAACATCGATGTGAGGTTTAAAAATTTCTACTTTTTGTTGCGCAATCTTAGCACGATTCAAGCGACGGATTAACTCTTCTGTTTTACCAGAAAACATCGAACCTACAATCACCTCAATCCATCCCTGTCGACCAGCTCTGTTTATATCATTTTCAAGAAACATCTATTATAGTTTAGGTAGTTTTACACCACTTTTCATTGAGTTCCAATTGCTTTTAAAAGCACTCAATGTGCAAATGGTATTATAATGCGATTATTTAAAAATTCAAATGGTTGTTACATCGATATACAAAAATAGGAAAAGAATCTTAGCCGAGAGAAAACAATCAAATCAAAAAAATCTCGTTTCTTTGTATAGAGTTAATTTAAATCAAAAATTGGCTTATTAACTGCTTTAATTCATTAACATGGATCATAAATTACTACTTCAGCTGCTCCAAAATAAAACAGAGGAAATTCAGAATCTTTTGAATCATTTCAAGAACAATCCTGATGATTTGAGTAAAGGTTTGAATCTTTTGTCGGACCGAATTGAAAGCCTTTCAAAAGAATTTGAATTCATGAAGGATGGTTTTTCTAAAGTAAATGCTTCAATTCCCAAAGAAGAAAAAGTAGAGTTGCCAAGTACTGAAAGTAATGTATCCGAAATGATTCATCATGAAGTAAAACAGGAAAAAATTACCGAGGTAATTAAAGAAACTGTAGAAATAAAAGCTGAAACAGTGGTAACTGCCTCTGAAAATTCGGAAAATGAAAAAGTTGATACTGAAGAAATATTAAACGACCAACTGCAAAATAGATCGACAAAGGTAATTGGTGAAAAATTAATCAATAACAAGCTTAGCGATATTCAAACTGCAATTGGTATTAACGATCGTTTTTTATTTATTCGCGAACTGTTTGAAAACAATACGGAAGCATACAATTCCAGTATCAAATTCATTAACGAAACAAGCAATATTAGTGTTATTGAGGAACACTTTAAACACAACACCAATTGGGATTTCGAAAATCCTACGGTAATTCAGTTTATGGAACTTACTAAAAGAAAATTCTAAGAAATGTCAAAATTATACTTAATCCCAACTCCAATCGGAAATTTGGAGGATATGACCATACGATCCGTTAATACTTTAAAAAATGTCGATTTAATTTTGGCAGAAGACACCAGAACGTCTGGGTTTCTTTTAAAACACTACGAAATTAGCAAGCCTCTTTTGTCTCATCATAAGTTTAACGAACACAAAACCTCCGAAAATATTGCCAATAGAATTTTGGCTGGCGAATCGATTGCCCTGATATCTGATGCAGGCACACCCGCAATATCGGATCCTGGTTATTTCCTGGTTAAACATTGCGTTGAGCAAGGAATTGAAGTGGAATGTTTACCTGGTGCAACAGCTTTTGTTCCTGCTTTGGTAAACTCTGGATTGCCTAATGACAGGTTTTGCTTTGAAGGATTTCTTCCTCAAAAGAAGGGAAGACAAGGAAAGCTAAATGAATTGGCGGAAGAAAGCAGAACCATGATTTTTTATGAGTCGCCTCATCGATTGGTAAAAACCCTGCAGCAATTTGCCGAAGTATTTGGCGAGGAAAGAAAAGCTTCTGTTTCGAGAGAGTTGACCAAACTACATGAAGAGAATGCAAGAGGCACACTTGCTGAATTGATTGCTCTTTTTAGCTCAAAAACCGTTAAAGGTGAAATTGTAATTGTTGTGGAAGGAAAAACGGCAATAAAGAAAAAGAAAGAGTATATTAAGAAAGACCGAATGTAGTGAATCAACAATACATCTTGATTATTCATTGATCATTACTAATTAATTTTTAGTCTTCGTGCGAAAACTTCGGACATGAAATGGCCTTATCGCCAAGTTTCTTCACTTTTTGGCGACGTTTTAGTTTGCGAATTTCTCTTGGATTTGAATAGTTATAGTTGTAGGTTAAGGACACTTCTAAACCTCCTCTACTGGATGATGCTACCTGCAAATCCGATACGTTGATGTCATAGGTTAGCATGATTTTTAATCGTTTTCTCTCGTAACCAAATGCTGGAATTATATCCTGGGTAAATCGATACCACATTCCATAGTGAAAAATTGTACCCTTGTTACCGAAAAGAGTCATGAAGTTTGCTCCGGCAATCCACTCATTGGCATTTTTTTCGGTAGTATACATGATTTCAGGCTTGAAATACATTCTTGGACTAATCCTACTTTCGGCACCTGCATGCCATGCAAATCGTCTTTTAAGATTATTGGTACTGTAGTTGATATCCTGACTTTCGTATCGATAAAATGATTCCTTTGGTTCGTTGATATGACTTACAGAGGTTCCCATAAAATATTTCGTCTTGCCTCTAAAATAAGTCATCTGCATCCCCAATGAAAAATCCATATAGAATAGTGATTGGGAAATAAAGTCCTCTCCATTCTCTCCGCCTTCCAATTGTTCTCCAAATGTTAATTTACTCAGATCTACCGATTTATTAATCATTTCAATCCCTGCTCCTGCGTGTATGAACAGCGTATTCCCAGCATTTAAGCTCTTGTTAAGCGAGGATGCAAACATTACCTGGGTGGTTTTCAATCCCCCATCACCGGCTTTATCATTAAAGATCATACCACCAACCCCAATCCACGATGAACTTAACAATTGGGTTGACAATTTACCATCAACAAAAACAGCCTGAGAAACGAAAGGAATGGTAACACTATTCCACTGATTACGATAATTCATTCCTCCTCGAAGGTTATAATCAGAATTACCTGTAAGAGCCGGATTTAACAATAATGGAATAGAATAGAACTGAGAAGAGTGTACACGTTGGGCTGAGAGTTTAAAAACCCCCAAAATTATAATCAATAAGAAAATAAGAATACTCTTTCTCATAAACACTCATTTGGGTTTGCCATTTACCCCTAAAAATCACAAATATATTGGCATAAAACCCTCAAAACAAAAAACATGAAAATGGGTAATATTTACGTATTATCCAGATATAGCAACATCCAATTTTACAAAATATCTCTCCATTTTGGCGTTTTAAATATAACTAATCAATTTGAGAAACTATCACCAATAAAAATCGATTAGTCAAATCTATCTCAACAAGGTAATATTGCCCTGTTTTTGCATTTGGCTTCCATCCTTAAAGGAAACTTTCAAGAAATATACATAAACATCCATATCCACATTTTGTCCTTTATAGGTACCATCCATCCATCACCTTTACTGCGATGCATGTGAACCGACTGGAATATTCTATGACCTAATCTGTTATAAATAGTCAAACTCATAGTCTCAACCTCTTCTACATCACCTGCAAGCTCCAGTTTGTCATTTTTACTGTCGCCATTAGGAGAGAATGCTGTTGGCAAATAAACATTGAATTGACTTCCATTGGTTGATACATTAATGGTATCTCTACCGATACAACCAAACTTATTTGTAACCTCTACACGATATTCCCCTGCTTGGCTCACTTGAATGACTTGATTGATTTCACTTGGTTTAATTTCAACATCTGTATCAACATACCACATGTATGATACAAAATCATCACCAGCGTCCAGATTCACCACCTGACCATTTGCCAATACAATATCATCTCCCAAGTCTACTTCCGGAGTTGGATTAAACTTAACCTCAATACAATCTTCCTCTGTATTTCCATTCTGATCGGTCACATAAACACAATATTTACTGCTCTTTTCAACATATATTCCCTCATCAGTTGATTCAGAAGGAGTCCAGCGATAAGTTGCAGCAAAGTCTGCATTATTGGTTTTAATTTCAGGTGTCAAATAAATTTTCTCTCCCAAACAAACATTATCAATATCAGGACCTAAATCAACGGCAAATTTACCTTCTCGCTTGGTAACGCTTATTTCATCTGTTCCAACACAACCTTGAGCACTTGTAACCCGAACAGTATATACATTTTCATCTGTTACAGTAATGGTTTGTGTTGTTTCTCCATTTGGCAACCACTCATATGATCCTCCAATGCCACCATCTCCAGCATCAAGTGTTGCACTTTCATCATCAAATAAAACAATATCATCGCCCAAATCAACAATTGGTAATGCATGAACAGTAATCGTAACTTGATCTGTTTGCTCATTTCCTACATCATCGCGCACGGTTACTGAGTAAACTCCAGATTCGTTTACTGTTAATGTTGAAGTAACTGCCCCATTTGACCATAAATAGTTGTAGTTCTGAGAAATCGATGGATTAGGATTTAAAACAATCTCATCGCCTACACAGATATCCTGATCTTTACCTAACTCAATTGCAAATACATCATTCACACTTGTAATCACAACCTCATCGGAAGCCGAACAACCATTAGCATTTGTAACGGTTACACCATAGATGTTACTTGAGTTTACTTGAATGGTTTGACTCGTTTCTCCTGTAGACCATAAATAATCTGCACCTGCATTTCCTGCATCAAGCGTTAACACCTCTGCATCGGCCAATTGATAATCTGCACCCAAATCAACTGTTGGAGCTTTCCAAACCGTTACATTAACAAATGCCGATGATTGCTTGCCTGTTTTGGCATCGGTAACAGTAACAGAATAAACACCTGTTTCACTCACCTCCAATGTATTGTTTACAGATCCATCGGACCATAAATATGTGTATGTTCCATCGAAGTCAATTTCTGGTGTTAGCACTCTGCTTTCTCCCTCACAAAAACTTAAATCGGCTCCCAAACTAACCGAGAAGGATTCAACCACAGTAACATTCGCATAAACTGTATCTCCTGCACAATCAAAAGCACTTCTTTCAATCAATTTCACCTGATAATCTCCTGGTTTCACGGCCCACTGAACATCAAACTTCAATTGACTATGGAAATTATCACTTAAACGACTTGTACTTTCGTTGAGTACTGTTGCTCCAGATGGAACAAAAATCTCATATTTTTCACTCTTCTCGATGGTTGCAGTATATGCCTGAATGGTTCCAGATTGAATTACTGGTTCGTAATCACCAAATGCAGTATTTGGCAGGGCCATTACATCAACTTCCAGTGTTTGATTAGCCAAATCTTCCTCAACCGCTATTCCACTCAAAGTTTTTGCTTCAACAAGCAATATTTCTGCCCTGTGCGTTTTACCCGTTGTATTCGGAATCTCCAAATCAAAAGTAAATGAATTGGTATAAATTTCATTTGCCCCTTCTGGCAATTCAGCCGGAGCTCTATCAATAGAATACTTAAATGTCCAAGGTTTAGGTCCGGTATAATTAACCGTTACACTAAGCTTGCCATTTGTATCCCCACCATTGTTTTTAGCACAAACATATGGCACCTCAAGATCTTCGAATACTGCTGTTGGAGTTGCATCGTCTACCACAACAAGCATAGTAAGTGCTTCTCCGAAACAATGAGTTCCCAAATCTTCAGGATAAACTTTTACTTCATACGTACCAGGATCGTTAAACTGATAGTCTCCCGATTCGAATGTGTTGATGCCAAATAAGCAACTGATCCATTCGAAGTATTGGTTACCGACCAATGATACTTGTATGAAGCATTCTCATCAACCTTAAAATTAAGCTTTGTTCCCTTTACTACATACTGCTGCGCCACAGCCGCTAATCCTCCCATGAGGATCAGCAGTGCGGTAAGCAGTGTTTTATGTAGTAAGGTTTTGAACATTTATTCTATATTAGAATTTTATACCACCAGTAATTCTTGGTTTTGGCAATACTGTAATTGTTCTTGTTTTATCAGCATCATCAGCAGGTAAAGCCACTGCAGCACCATCCTTAGTAGTAGCACTAACAATTACAACTTTGTAAACTGCATCAGTAGTACCATCGTTGATAAACTGATTTGGCACATCTACTTGATCAGTAGCATTCAAACCATTAACTGTAACATCACTTCCAACCTGTGTATCGGTGGCATCCAGAACCCTATATACCAAATCATAAGGAGCTAAACCTCCTGTAAATTTAACTTGGAAAGAACTACTACCTCCACTTGCTCCACCTCCAAAAATATTTCCATCTAAATCAGAACAAGTTTGAGCATCATCAGCTGCTGCAAATAATACAGAAGATTGTCCTAACACTTCAACCTTAATGGTTTCAGTTTCAGAGATACAGTTAGTTGCATCCGTGGCATAAACAGTAATGTTGTACACCCCAACAGCCTGATTCCAGTCCACCGAAATTGTGTTTCCTGTAACTGCGCTTACATCTGTATTGGTACCTGCTGCATCAACAGTCCAAGTATAAGTATACCCTGCTACTGCTGTAACATTGTAGTTATGCGTAGTTCCCAAGGTAACTTGTTGGTCAGCCTGTGCACTAGCAAAGTGCACAAGTCCAAAAGTTAAAGCGATTATTAAATATATTCTCTTCATATTAAGATATTATTAGAAGGTAATTGTTGGTTTAGCTGGAATTGCATGGATTGTGATCGTTAGAGATTCATTACCTGCAGTTGGTGTAAATTCAACTCCATTTGCATCTACTACCTTTACAATCTTAACAATTACAGAAGTAAAGGCAGGATTCACAGGATCAACAACATCCATTGTTGGAATTGTAAATTTATTATCAGTTCCAATAGTTGCTGTATGATCTGCTCCATCAACTTGATAATGAACTGTCATGTCATAATATTCAGCAGCAGCAGGATTACTAGCTAACTTAATATCAAGAGTAACTTCCATTCCTGAAGCAATATTCGCATCATCCGCACAATATACATCTTCAGTACCTGCATTAAATGCTACTGTATAATCATTTGATGCTACATTAACCTGAATCACATAATCATTGGTACACGATGTAGTTTTATTCTGAGCTGTCACTCTTACATAAAAAGTACCATTGGCATTCCATGTTATATTTTTCTTATATCCTACTGCAGGACTAACATCAACTAGGCTATAATTTCCTGGATCAACAGCAGCACCAGTATTATCAAGAACTTCCCAAGTCCACGAATGATCTGCAACTTCAGGAACTGTATAGGTAAAATTACCCCCAGCAACAACACCATTTTGAACTTTATCAGGTGTGATTTGGGCATTTACTGTTCCCATAATACCTATGCTAAAAACAGCAAGGAATAAGAGTTTTTGTAACTTTTTCATATTTAGTTTTTTTTAGTTTTCTACAGTAATTATAGGTTTCTCCGGCAAAGCAAATATTGTTCTCGAATGAACTCCTTTACCAGCTACAATATTTAGTGTACCACCATATTTATTCGTCGCCGAAATAATGGTTATATTATTGATTGTCTCATTATTTTCATCTTCAATAATGCCTAACACATTAAACATTTTGTCTGCATAATTAATTGTCGCAGTTCGGTCTGCAGCATCACCATCTAAACGATAGTTCACCGTAACTGGATATTGCGATTCGGCCAATACGGTTCCCGAATCAAACATTGCTATCAATTCTGTAGCAAAACTATTGTCTGCATCAGCACAGTCATCTGATGCCAATTCTTTAAATTCTATGGTTGCTTCAGTTCCTAAAACTTCCAAAGCAAATACTCTTCTCGAAGAACAAGTTATTCCTGAGTTAAACTCTTCAGCGATCACATAATATTTCCCTTCGTTAATGAAGGTGATATTAATTTGAGGTTTTTGATACTCTCCCCCAACAAACAAAAAGTCATCGTCACCATTCAAACCATCGTTATCTGCCAAAAGGGCATCTTTCTGATCAGTCCAATTGCTTACGGTATAAACTTTCCATTCGTAGGTATTTCCGATATTTTCGGCAACCGAGAATTGGTGTGTTGCACCAGGCAATGCCACATAAGGATCCTGAGCCTTAGCTGAAGCCAATACCATCACTGTTACGAACAGTGTCATCAGAATTCTATGTAATTTCCCTATGTGCAAAATTTCTTTTTTTTAGTAAATGCCTTCCCGGATTTTCCCGGGAAGGACTTTTATATGTAAGTCAACAAATTTTACAAGTTAGTCGATTGTAATTTTGCTAGTTTCAGGTGATGCAGTAATCACAAACTCAGCTGGCGTATTATTCAACTCATTAGCTGCCAATTCGCTAGTATTACCTGCTCCTGTAGTGATAAATGCATTTGAAGCTACAAAGCCTAGGGTAATATCATTCGCTGGAGATGGCCCAGGAGTGTTATCAAATTCTACCATAAACGTTACTGAGGATTCACCTGTAGGAATATTGATTGTTGTAGCACCAACAGTTACACCTGAAGTAGTAGTAGTTACAGTTGCTCCTGCTAAAGTAGAATAATCAAATCCCCATGCTCCAGAAGTCCACGCTTGTCCATCAGTACTCATCGAAACAGTAAAGTATCTTTTTGATGTTCCGAAATCATTTGTTGTATTATCAATGATTGCTCCACTACTGTCGTTACAACTAGTTAGGTCTCCACCTGTAATTTCAGTTCCACCATCATTAGTTGCCAATACAAGAAGGTCAATCGCTCCTGCTGAAACTAATATCTCTAATCTTCTTAAAGTTGTACATGCACCCGTAGCATTGGCTTCAGTAACTTCAACATAGAAAGTTCCTGAATTCAACCACTGAATGTCAACCATATTAACATTTACACCTGTTCCTGTTGTAACAAAAGTGAAGTCTGTTGCTTTTGCCAGTGTAGAACCGTCAGATTGGTATACTGCCCATGTATAAGTATTTCCTACATGATCAGCTAAATGCGATGCACCTCCATTTACTTTAAATTTATGCACAGAACCAACAGCATGTGTTGCATCTGCCTGCGCTTGCGCTCCATAAGCAATTAAAGAAATTGCCAGAACCATCGTTATTTTTAATAATCTTTTCATGATATATTAAGTTTTTTAGAGTTTCAAAATTAGTCGGTAGTAATACCTGTTGTTGCAGGTACAGCTTTGATGCTGTATGCAATTGTATTATTTGTAGGTGCTGCAGAATCTTTCTCTGGAGTTCCTGTTGCATCTTTAACGGCAGAAAGAACTAACTCAAGATTGAAATCTTTATCTTGTCGGTTATCATTTGTTGTATAAGATACTGTTATTAATACTTCTGTTTCGCCTGCATTAACTACCAATGGGTTTGCTGTTGCATCCTCAACATTAGCTGGATCCACAGTAACCACGTAATCACCAATATCCGCATCTAGCACATGAGATATTGCATAGTTAAATTCCCATTTTACATCTGCTGGCAAACCTTCTGATCGAACTTTAAATACTCTTGTAGTTGTTCCAAAAACATCATCAGAATTATCCCCCAATGTTCCTGCATCCACAACTATGGAAGGATTAATCGTAGCACAAGCCGTTGCATCAGCAGGTGTATTCAGCTCTGCAAAAACATCAAATGCATTAGCCACAACTTTAATTGAAACCTCTCTTACGGTCGGACAACCTCCAGCATAATCTGTTCGTGTTTCTGTCAATCGAAGTTTGTAATCTCCAGCTTTTAACCACTGAATCGTTATATCTTCTGTACCAGCACCAGAAACAACGTGCCATTCCGTACCATCACTCCCCACATCAATGGTCCAAGCTAGTGTACTTGTACCAATAGTACCTTTGGTTACACTATAGGTATGGGTTGAATTTTCGTAAGGAAGTAATCCTGTGTTCTGCGCAAACAACTGCCCTCCTATGAACAAAAAGCAAAGTGCAATTAATATTTTTATCGTTTTCATATCAATAGTTTTTTATTATTTAGAACGAAATGTTTGACGATCCTGCAAGAGGTTTAAGCGTAACAACCTGAGTTCTATCTGATGTTACTGCTGGCATATCTGTGTTATCTGGAGTAGTAATAGCGCCTTTAATAGCTCTACCATTAGTTACATTTAATGTTACAGGTCCACCATTAGTTACTTTACCTGAAACTAAAACTTTGATTGTAACTGTACCTGATGTTGCAGCATCTGTTGCATTTGCAGTAACATTAAAGTTTCCATTACCTGTTCCTGCAGTTTTAGTTCCTCCAGTTACTGTTACATCGGCGGCATTTGCAATAGTAACTCCTGTTGGCATAACAAAATCACAAGTAAATTGATAATTATCAATACTAAACCCACTCTCTTTTGTCATATTAACAGTGAAAGTTAGTTCTGTTTGAACGTCTGATTTGTTCTTATAAACATCCCAATCTAAAACATTACTTTCCTCGCTATTACATTCTTCACCATCAGCAGCTAAATCCAAATAGAATGAATTTGTATGAACTGTTACTGGCATTGTTCTTCTTGTAGAGCACCCATTCAATGTCTCGGTATACTGAATTACATAGTCACCTGCAGTACTCCATGTAATATCCATATTATCATTTCCATTAGTCCCTAATGATACTTTAGATGAAGCATCAGTGGTACCGTCAGATTCAAATACAGCCCAAACAATAGTTCCTCCATCATCTGTTACTTTATAGTTATGCGTGGTTCCCAAATAAGGGTCATCTCCATCCCCAAGAGTTCCTGGTGTTCCACTCTGAGCAAGGGCATTTACAGTTAATAATGCTAAAATTGCTGTTGCCGAAAAAAGATGTAATAGTTTTTTCATGTCGATTATATTTGTTTTTTATTATTCTCTAATAAGTTATTCCACTAGGGTTTGGTTTATGCTTTATTGTAATTGTATAAGATTCTATATTGGATACATTACCACTTTCATCAATAACTCTATATAATATGGTTGATACACCTTCAGGGAATTCAAATCCAGAAGGATCAGCAGCAGAAACAGCTCCTGTAGCAGTACTTCCAAAATCATTCACATAAGCTCCTCCCTCTAATTGAATTCGATATTCAATTGTAAACGTCGTTGAACAATTATCACTATATTTTCCAATAGGCAAAGAAATACCAGAGAAGGTTTTTACTTGTGAAATTTCATTCTCTGCACAATCTTCTATACTTAAATCTGACAATAATAAGAGTACTGGAGCTTCCTTATCCTCAACTGTTACAGTGGCAGTACAAGTTGATTGATTCCCAGCTTGATCTTCCACAGTTAGCGTAACAACATTAGCTCCCATATTTGTGCAATCAAACGTACTCTTGTCAATCGTCAATACCAATGCTTCCTGTGCAGAACAATTATCTGTACTGCCATTATTTACATCAGTGGCATTAATGGTAACATTACCAGAAGCATCTAATTGTACCGTAATATCTTTACAGATTGCAGTAGGAGCTACATTATCGCCTAATACATCCATCTCGTACGTAGATTCATTACCAGCCTCATCTGTTGCTGTAAGTATCACTTTTTCGCCTCCAAATACTTTTTCGCCTGCAGCAGGATTTTGAGTAATCACAAGATCTGCATCACAATTATCAATTGCATCAACGCCTACTGTATAATCTGGCAAAATAAATTCACAAGCACCTCCCAAATCAATTGTATTTGTAGGAAGAGTAGCTTTGATAAATTGCGGAGGTTCTACATCCGAATTAACAGAATAAAATTGTATACCATCTATTAAGTTCCCTGAACTAGATGATGGACTAACTGTTTCAATTTGGAAACGCACTTTACCCCCTGGCAATGAGCTTGGAACTGTATAAGATCCTGAATGAACCACCCAAGCATCTCCATTGTCATTAGAAATTGTTGCTACATCAGAAAGACTTCCTACAGGACCAATTCTTAAACGTATTGTTTCAGAGCTATTGTTTCTATACCTATACGTAACAGCCCACACCATTTCAGCACCAGCGTTAACATCAATATCCTGATACATGGTATTGGCCCCATTTGAATTCAATTCACAAAACTGGCCTCCATCTGGTGTAGTAACACCTGAAAAGCCCGATCTCCAAATCTCAATTCCGTAAGGAGTACTATTCCAACCATTTACCGTTGAATAAACTTTCCAATCCTGAGTTAATACAGGTTCATTAAAGGTCCAATTCTCAATTGTTGTTTCACAAGGAGATACAACATAAATTGAAAACAATTCTGAATATCCACCAATACCACAAGCATTTGTCCCTCTAACTTTTAATTCTCCCGAAGTTGCGTTAGAATCAAAGTTTACAGAAATTTCATCCCCATTGTTTGTGATATTTGCACCTATTCCTGAATATTCCCATTCATAATTTGTGGCATTTGTTATCGCAGGTATTCTGTAAATAACCCCAGTTTGACCTGATTGAACAATTGCATCTCCTGTAATATTACCAGCATCTAATGGAGAAGTAAGAACGGTAGTGGTTATGCCTGCATAGGTAGATATACAACCATTACCATTGGTAACATCAACAGTTACCTCCTGACCGTTTGTTAAACCTGTGGTGGAATAAGTAGAACCTGTTCCATTTTGAACACTGATTCCATCAACCTTAAAATTATAATTTGCCCCACCAGTAGCGGTAAATATCACGTTATCACCTGTACAAATCGAATTATCAGAATCACTGCTAGTTAATGTGCCTGATGGTGAAGCTTGAACATACACTGTTAATTTTATCACATTCGAAGAACAACTAGAATTTGATTCTACGATCTCAACCGTAAAAGTACCTTCACTTATCCATGTTTGAGAAAAGCTATCTTTAAAATAATTTGATTTATCACTATCAGGATGAACAGGATGATTAGTAACATCCGCTGCATCAATTGTATGCACCACAGTAACTAAAGGGGTAGTAGCTGGAGAAGTATTTACTTTCCATTCTACTGTAGATCCATCAAAACCATACATATGATAGTCCACAGTTTGTCCTACACAAACATGCTGTTCAGTAGCTTGTCCCCAACCTTCAGTTAAGCCAAAAACAAAAATGAATAGTAAGAAGAATGTTATATGGCGTAAAAATCTTATCAAATGCTCTTTTTTAGTGTGTATATGGTGCTTACAGCGTTTAAAATAAGTTAATTTTTCCCAATTTATAAACATCTATACGACAATTGTTAAAAAGTGTTTACTTATTTTTTGATTAATTTCATCATAACAGATTTTTTTATCTGTTTTTAGCATTGGTTAATCATTCTTAAACAAGTATTCATGAGGCAATAGTGCAACCTCATCAACACAACAAACCAATTCATCTACAATAAAATACTACTAATCAAACAAAAGCCAGATAACGATATCATTCATAAAATGAATCTTTACACAAAGTCTTTTTTTGGGGGTGCAAATATACACAAGACATGCAAAAAAAAGAGAGGATATTATCTTAAATTTAGGAATACATCCTGGAGTCTTACCAACTACATCGTGCTTTACACTAAAAGATTAAAATAGTAAAGTAATCAGATAAATAGCCTTAAAGAAAAAGCGAAATTTTATCGTAACACAGCTTATTAATGAACACCCTTAAAGCTTTTATATATTCATCAATGCTTTTGTTATTTATTGAAGAGTTTTTTTTGAGAACCTTTAATTTCCAAATTAATATCATTTATTATTCAAAGGATTCAGTAAAAAAATTGAAAATATATGGTAATACCAAACCTTGGTATTTTAAAACATTTAGCTATTCATTAAAGATGCCAATAGGATTAGGAGTTTCCACCACATCAATGGTAATAATATTTGAATAGGTAACACAACCAGCTCCTTTACTTGCTTGACGCACAAAAAAAGTAGTTTGTGTAATTGGACCTATGTCTGAGGTATAATCCAGATACTCGGCATTTTCAATTAAAGTCCAGCTAATCAAATCCGTTTTAGGATCAGAATTTAGCTTGGTTGTATAATACCATTGATAAGTAAATGTTGTCGCGTTACCCGATGTTGTAGCCGGAAGAACATTTAACAAGCCAGAAGGCTCATTGCCCAAACAAATTTCCTGATCGCTTGTTATTTCACCCCCCGAAAAATTTACTCCACAAATTGCCTGGTAAATAGGATTGATCATAAGATCTTCTTCTCCTCCAAAATTACAATTATTCTGATAATCAGTCAAACCATCGTTGCTGGCAGCTCCATCACATTGCAATACAGGATAAAGATTTGGATTCAAATGATTACCGTCATCAGATCCATCAATTGATCCCAATATATATACATTGGAAGGGTCGGAACTTGTAAACCCCCCCTGATTCGTATCAGATCCTGTGTGCACAAAATTACCCAGTACAATTAAAGTGCCTCCAGCTTCGATGGTCATTTTATTCTCTGTTATCAAATCCCCCTCTATAATCAGAACACCATTAGTTTGAATCACTACATCAGAATTATTATCAACAACCAAGTTTCTCACCATCAACTTTCCTGTACCTGTAATAGTAAGCAAGTTCTTGTTTAATTGTAAATCGGGATTGGGATCTGAACGACGATCATCCTCGGTAGAAATAGTTATTGAAGTTTGCCCAGGAGGAGGAATGACACCTGCTAAATTATAAAATGCTATACTAATTAGAGTAATTATGATACAAAGCTTTTTCATACACCTAGGGATTTTCCAAGTTTGAACTCCTCAATTTAACTAAATTAAACCACATATACGAAAAAGCGATAAATTTGTTTAAGATTTACAAATTCATCGCTTTTATAATAGTTTTATTCTTATTTAGTTTAATCTAATAAAATATCCCGATAGGTTTTGGCTCGGTTTTTACCTGAACATCTATACTGGTTTGGCATGATTTATAATCCCGTACAGTAACAGTATAGGTTTGAGGTGCCAATCCAGTCACATGGTCGATATTCAAGCCTGCATCATGACTCCAAAGATAATCATACTCAGCACCTGTTATACGAGGTGTTCCACCTGAAGCTTCAACCTTAATTTCTCCATCTGTTCCATCCGAACAAAGATTTGACTCTGCTGTCTTCAGAGATACAATAGGATTTGGATTTACTTGAATTCCACTCACACTTTGACTTGCACTACAATTATTATTTGAAACCACCTCGAATGTGTACGTTCGCGATGTTAGAACATTGGTTACAGGAACTGCCTTTACACTAAGCCCAGCTCCTGTGATTTCTGAGGAAGGACTCCAATTGTAGGTTGGATTAATTGCATTAGACACATTAGCAGTTAAACTAATCTCAGCCTCACTACACACCTCCGTTTTATTAGCTACCAAACTATTAATAACTGGTGTTGGCTTAACTGTTACCACAACATCATCCGACGATTCACATGCTTTTCCAACTCCGTCAGAAACAGTTAGGGTATATATATAAACACCTGCAGGAACATTGGGTGATATTGTAGGATTCTCGCTATTCAAATCCATATTGGTTAATCCTATAGCTTTATCACAAGTCCACTCGTATACAATTCCCCCAGTACCATTTAATGTTCTGGATGTTTCTTTTTCACACATTTCAAAATCAGCACCTGCATTCGCTTTTAAATCAGTTGGCAAAGGAATATTAATCGCAACATCTTTAGAACTACATGAAAATTTATCTTTTATCGTAACCGTATGAGCACCAACCGTGTAGGCTCCCTGAAACTTGTTCTCTTCTTGAAAAGCCCCACCGTCCAATGAATACAAGTAATTAACAGGGTCCAAGCCATCTTTTAATTCAATAATGATTGTAGAAATGGCAGCACCTCCTCCACAAGTTACATTGGAAATTGCATTGGCCTTAATTTCTCCAACGTCCAAAATATCAATCTTTTTTCGGAAATAATCAGAAGCGTCGGTACTACAAGGACAACCTCTTAATACCTCAAATAAAATATCTTTGGCACCAGAAACCTCGTTACTGGCCATATAATAAATCTTAATATCTGATTGACCAGAAGCAAATGTAACATCTTCAGGAAAGTTCCCAATTTTGGTTCCATCCTCAGTTACTTCAAAATAATCAACTCCATTAACGGCCGTTCCTGAAATATTTACATGGAAGGTATATTCTTCATCCAAGTTTTCTTTCCTTGAAAAACTAATGTAACTCTTGTCACAACCACGGTACATCACAGACTTATCTCCATCCAATCCATCCAGTTTATTTTCCACTGTTACCTCGTTGGATTTAAAACTTTTGGCTTCTAAAAATACTGCAGAGTTATAATCCTGATCATTTCTATCATACACTATCAACTTTATATGATAGGTTTCACATGCTTTAACATCAGCTCTAGCTTTCAAGATCTTTGTTCGCCCATCAAAAGCTATTGGGTAACCTCCTATTTCTTCCACATACAAGCTAGAATTATCAGGACATGAAGGGCATTGATTCTTATATACATTATTGATACTTACCTGATCGCCTGACTCTGTTAAGGCTATATTTTTTCCGCTCAAACCAGTATCATTAGAAATTCCTGGACCACTTATAATAAAAGCAAATCCATCATTGTAATCCGTACAAGCATAACCATTGTATTCTTCGGAAGCAAAAATATAGTTAAACTCTAACTTATTTCCTGCTGGAACAAAGTCAAATTCCAATATCTGGGCATCGAAATATTTTCTATCCCAACCAACAATACTCCCCCACCAATTGAATCGAGGCTTTGTATCAGCCAAAAACATCAAATCAGAGTCTTGGCTGCCTTCATCAAAGTCAAATCCACCTATTGCATCACGTCCACTTCTACTAGCAGGTCCTATTGCATTTTCTACATTCCCTGTTGACATGATAACCCCCGAACTTAAAGGGAAATCAGAATCACCCTTTTCAAAATATCCTATTCCTTGAGCTTGATCACCATTAAAAGTAATGCTGTTAGCGGTCAAACATCCAGTTACCAAAACATTTTGCACTAAATCTTCTGGAGAGGTCCCTATGCTCACATCTTGAGTGTTGATTTTAATAGGGGCAGTTGATGGTTTATCATCATCAACAATTGTTATCGTTTGTTGTTGAGTGCCATTTTCATTGGCATTAATCACCCCAATAACATCGATAATAACATCTCTATCACCATCGTTAGTATTGTTATTTATTGCCGTTAAAATAACAGTCTTTGAAAGACTTCCTGCTGGTACCACAATCGTATTGGGGCAATTGTAATCAGCCGATGGCGCAGACCCTGTGAATCCCAAATTAACAGTGATATCATTAACTGATACTTCATCTAAACTAGCAATAATGCTAACACTTTCTCCATTTTCATCAACCATTGAACTTCCTGTTGTCAAGCTAACAATAGGAAACTTTGGTAGAATATTTAAGGTATAATCTTCTACTTCTCCATAAAACCCAGTTTCACAGCTTTCGGGGTAATTATCATATTTCGCGGAAACCCTCATTCTAGTTGTACCAAAAACAGCATCATTCGGAACTGCAATACTATAGGGTGAGTTACTTGTAGCACCATTGGATTCATTCCAAACAAACCCTAAATTATACATCTCCACATCTTCAAACAGCTTATTTTGATTCCAATCAATCCAAGCTCTTGCATATATTCTATTTCTTCCTGCAGAATTTAGCTTCACAACTAAACCATATGAACTCCCCTTATTTACATCGGAAGCAACACCTAAATTATCAGTATATATCGGATAGGCAGAACTTGCTTCATTTATTTCATTAAAAGCTACCGATGTAATTCCAATATCATAGTTTATACCAGAAGAAGTGCAGTACCCCAAATCATTTGAGATATTCAAGTTAACTTCCTGTTCTCCTTCTGCAACACAGTTTTGTCTGGAAGTAATAGCAATCTTTAAGTCAACATTGGATGATCCCCAAATCTGATAAACCCCTTTAATCTTAAATGAAAAACTAGTTTCATTTCCTTGGAATTCGTGGTAATACACAGGAGGATCAATTGTGAAATCATACCCACTACTTCCTGTTCCATTCGTATTATAACTTAAAGAAATTGAAGCTGGCCGTCGCCTCAAACTTCTTTTACTCAAACTAACCGTTACTGTAGCTTCACCACCATCCTTCAATATTCTGGTTTTATCTATGCTAATTGATATTTTAGGGTAACTTTGAGCTGAAATTGTATTAGTTACAAAACAAAACAATACCAATAATAATGCTCTAGAGAAAAAAGTATGCATACTACTTACTGTTTAACAGTTAATATTTTTTAAGGGGGAGCCAAATATAACTGATTTACTAGAATTTAAAGAACATCATAAGTGTTTTTTACATTAAGCAAGTTATTTTTGTAATGATTAAAACATTTTGACCTATTAGTAAATGAATAAATACAAACACATCTTCTTCGACTTGGACAGGACCTTATGGGATTTTAATGCGAATTCGGAAATTACCTTAAACCAATTGTACCGAGATTACCAACTGCAAAGCATTTTTGGAAGTTTTCTGTTTTTTAAATCACGATTTGAATATCACAATGGCAAACTTTGGAATGCCTATTATCAAAACAGAATCAAGAAAGAAGATCTAATGTATCGAAGATTCTATCTGTGTTTGAAAGAATCTGGAGCAGACGATTTAGAGTTGGCAAAAGAAATTGCTCAGGATTTTATTGAAATAAGCCCTCTACAAACCAAAACCTTTCCCAAGGCACATGAAATGTTACAACAACTAAAAGAAAAAGGATATGAATTGCACATCATTACCAATGGATTTAACGAGGTTCAATTTAAAAAACTCACAAACTGTGAACTTATATCCTATTTCACAGAAATCATTACATCAGAAGATGCTGGGGCTAACAAACCCTCACCTTTGATATTCGAATATGCATTAAAAAACACGGGTGCTACAACAAGCAATAGTATTATGGTTGGGGATGATCTAAAAACTGACATTGCAGGAGCAAGAAAATCAAATATTGACCAGATTTATTTTAATTCAAATAAAACCAAACATGATGACGATGCAACTTACGAAGTAAATCAATTGATAGAAATCACAAAAATTCTGTAACACCGATTATTAATCTACAATAACCATTTGTTCGTTTTACTCCAAATGGCTAACAGATTATATATCGGCATTTAAATTTAATATCTCACTGTTTCACCAAGGATTCACATTAAATTTAAATTGGGACAAAAGCACTCAATCCTTACAATTTAAAATTACTTTTTAAGATATTTTAACAATTCATAAGCGAAACCTGCCGAATAGCATGTTTTTTGTAATAAAACAAAACCTATATTTGCAGCGGTAATTGTGACGGACAGGCTTGGTAACCCTTCCGTTCTTTCAACATCATCAAGTTTGTATGTAGCTTTCATAAAAATTCTAATGGGTTAGTAAAAGTTACAGGGTTAATAGATATACAAATGGTTAATAAAATATAGAGTTAGACTATACAAACGATGTTGAACTTAAGGCTGTGTTTAGGGGACACAGCCTTCTTCTTTTATAAAAAATCAGGTTTTTCTTTTCTTCTTCTTAGCTGCAGGAAATAGCACATTATTTAGGATCAAACGATATCCTGCCGAATTCTTTTTCAAATTCAAATCGGTTGGTGGATCTCCCACCAAATGCTGATAATCTTCTGGATCATGTCCTCCGTAAAAAGTCCAGGTTCCTTTTCCAAATTTGCCATGAATATAACGAGCCTCTCCTGCCGATTTATTCTCGCCCATAATCAGCACTCCAGGCTTAATCAGATCCTTTTTAAAAGCTGTGGTTTGTCCCATGAATCCCTTAATCATATTTTTATGATTTTGGCACAACATTGTAGGAACAGGATCCCATTTGGCAGAAAAATCAAAAAGCATAAAGTAATCCTCATCTCTATTTACTTTTCGGGTTAAGGTTACATCGATATCTGAAAACTCATAGACATAAGGGTTGGTTTCAACCTTAAAATCAGTAAATGCAAATGTTTTATTGTAATCTAACTTTTCCTGAGCGTGCTCATCTATCGGGTCTCCATCAAAAACATGATTGCAGATATCCGTATCATCTGCCGCAAGGGTAATGTCGAAAGTATCGGTAGCCGAACACATGGCAAACAAGAAACCTCCATTCTCAACAAATTTTCGAATGGTTTGTGATACAGCTTTCTTTAATTCAGAGACCTTAGAAAATCCATATTTCTTAGCCCTATCTAAATTATCTTTCACCTCATCCTTATACCACTGCATATTTCGATAAGAAGCATAAAACTTACCATGCTGCCCGGTAAAATCTTCATGATGCAAATGAAGCCAGTCATAATTTGATAGCTCATTGCTTAAAACTTCATCATCGTAGACTATATCATATGAAATCTCTGCATAAGTCAGTGCCAAGGTTACCGCATCATCAGGGCTTTTTCCCTTTGGGAGTATAAACGGCTATTTTAGGAGGTTTTTCTAGTTTAATGGCATCCATATTTGCTTCTGGAGAAGAAATCTCATTCATGATCTGCGAAACATTGGCATCAGAAATCACAGTATAACTTACACCTCGAATTTTGCATTCATCCTCAATATTTTTGCTTAATGGCAAAAGAAAAGAACCTCCTCGATAATTCAACAACCAATGAATTTCATGGTTATTTTGCAAAGTCCAATAGGCAATTCCATATGATTTTAAATGATTCTTTTGCGAATCATCCATAGGGATAAGTATACTTGCCGAGAAGCCATGAAAATAGGCTAAAAGGAAAAAAATTAGTATTAGATATGTTTTTAGGAAACCCTTCATAAGTACAATCGAAAATTGATTTAATTCGAAAGTACAAAATCACAATCTAAAGGAAAAACGAAATCATTTAAAATGGAGCAGCATCATCAAAATCACTTCCTCCTACAAGGCCAGCATTTATGTCATCGAATCCACCTCCTGTGTCTTGATTCATACTAGAACTAAAGGTCTTAACCTCTTCAGGCCCTTCATCTCCAAACGGATTCAAACTTTCACCTTCCAAATCCATAAATCGGGCCAATTGATTACGGAATCGTAACTGTATTTCACCTACAGCACCATTACGATGTTTTGCTATAATGATATCAGCAATACCAATTAATGAGTTTCCTTCGGCATCTTCTGTAATACCATAGCGTTCCGGACGGTGAATAAATAGCACCATATCCGCATCCTGCTCAATCGCACCAGACTCACGAAGGTCGGAAAGCATCGGCTTCTTTGCATCACCCGTACGCTGTTCAACACCACGGTTCAGCTGAGAAAGTGCAATTACCGGAATATTTAACTCCTTCGCAATAATCTTTAACTGACGTGAAATCAAAGATACTTCCTGCTCACGATTTCCTCTCATATCCGAACCTGCGGTCATCAGCTGCAAATAGTCAATAATCACACAACCGATATCGTATTTAGCCTTTAGTCGGCGACATTTCGATCGCAATTCGTAAATAGATAAACCTGGCGTATCATCTACATAAATTGGAGCATCAACCAAATCTTTAATCTTTACATGCAATTGCTCCCACTCAAAATCTTCCAACTTACCATTCTCAGTTTCTCTGAACCCAATTCAGTTTCACTGGAAATCATACGTTTCACCAACTGATCACCACCCATCTCCAAAGAGAATATCGCAATTGGTGCTTTGTGCTCAACCGCCATATTTCTGGTCATGGAAAGTACAAAAGCAGTTTTCCCCATAGAAGGACGAGCAGCAATAATCACCAAGTCGGATTTCTGCCATCCAGATGTAATTCTGTCAAGTGCAGTAAAACCCGAAGGCACACCACTTAATCCATCAGGTCGTTTACCAGCTTCAACAATTTGGTTGATAACCTCATCGGCCAATGGGCGAATATGTGCAGATTCCTTTTTAATATTTCCCTCTGCAATATCAAAAACTTCCTGTTGAGCTTTATCCAACAAATCAGCCACATCAATACTGTCATCAAAAGCTTGATTCTGAATATCAGAAGAAACACGAATCAATTCACGCTGAATGTGCTTTTGGGCAATAATACGAGCATGAAACTCGATATGAGCGGCCGAAGCTACACGGTTTGTAAGCTGAGTGATATAGAATGGCCCACCAACCTCATCCAAGGTTCCCTGTCTCTTTAACTCCTCAGTTACCGTAAGAATATCAATAGGTTCTTCTTTGGTGGAAAGATTCATAATTGCCTTATAAATCTTTTGGTGAGCATCTTTATAAAAAGAATCGGCTTTTAACAAATCTCCAACCGAAATGATTGCATCTTTCTCCAACATTAAAGCACCCAACACAGCTTCTTCAAGCTCCACTGCCTGAGGTGGCACTCTTCCGTATTCCAGATCAATTTTATTTTTCGATTGATTTTTATAATTGTTTGCTCCAGCCATATACCTTTTTAATAATTTATTCAACAGATTTCGACACTTTCCCTCTCACACTTAATCATTCATATTCGTGTCGAAAAATTTGAGAATGCAAAGATAAAGATAGAAAATTAAAATGCCATAATTTGATTTTTTTTGCTCTTTAAAACGAGTATTTTTAAGCCACATTTATCAAGAACACAAAATATGCTTTGCTTTCCAAATGCCAAAATAAATTTAGGTCTTAACATTATTGAGAAAAGACCTGATGGATTTCATAATATAGAAACCGTTTTTCATCCAATACCATTATGCGATGCTCTGGAAATTGCTGAAAGTGATTCATCAGAACAATATGAATTTACCTCATCTGGAATTCCTATTGATATTGCCCCTTCGGAAAATATCGTGATAAAAGCTTTTGATTTAATTGCTTCTAATTTTAAAATTCCATCAACAGCAATTCATTTGCACAAAAACATCCCGTTTGGTGCCGGATTAGGTGGCGGTTCGGCTGATGCTGCATACATGATTAAAATGCTGAACGATTTTTACGAACTAGGCATGAACTTTCAACAAATGGAAAAGTATGCAGTTCAAATTGGTAGTGACTGCCCAGTATTTATCCAAAACCAACCTGTGTTCGCAAAAGGTAAGGGTGAGGTTTTCTCTTCTATACAGCTAAATTTAAGTGGGTTTCATATTGTTCTAATCAAACCTGACATTCACATCAGCACACCAGAAGCATACTCGGGTGTAAATCCTAAAAAACCTCAAAAATCATTAAAAGAGTTAATTAATTTACCATTGGTAGAATGGAAAGAGAATATTTTCAATGATTTTGAGGATAGTATTTTCCCAAACCATCCTGAACTTAAAACTTTGAAAAAAGAACTCTACGAATTGGGTGCCATATACGCAGCAATGTCTGGAAGTGGTTCCAGCATGTTTGGTATTTTTAAAGAAGAGCCTACTATTAAGGAGAGCTGGAAAAAGCATTTTACCTGGAGTGGCAAACTATAAACAAATAAAAAGGGATTGTCATTACAACAATCCCTTAATATTTTCATATCAGAAAGATTACTCAATCTCTAACATTAACATTTTGTTAGGGACTCTTACTCCTTCTTCAACATGAATCTTTTTAATAACACCGTCGAAAGGCATTTCGATCTGATTCTTCATCTTCATCGCTTCTAGAATCATTAAGCTTTCTCCAGCCTTTACTTCCTGCCCTTCTTTAACGAAAATTTCAACAATTGTTCCTGGAATGAAAGACAGAATGTTTTTAGGATTTGGTCTTTCCCAATTTTTTCTGTTTTCAAACTTCTTGGTTAACTCTGTTTTGTATACAGTACCATCAACGTTGAATTCTTTTAAATTTTCCATAACGAATAATTTTTAGAATGGAGGAATACCGTGTTTTTTCTCAGGTCTTCTATCAACTTTATTGTTCGAAACCTCAATTGAGTGTAACAACATGTTACGAGTTTCTTCTGGCTCGATAACAGTATCAATATAACCTTTAGCTGCTGCAACATAAGGATTAGCAAACTTCTCTTTATATTCAGCAACTTTTTCTTTACGCATTGCTTCAGGATCTTCTGCAGCCATTATCTCCTTACGGAAGATAATGTTAGCAGCTCCTTCAGGTCCCATTACCGCAATCTCAGCAGTTGGCCATGCAAACATAAAATCTGCCTTCATATGACGAGAGTTCATTGCAATATAACCTCCACCGTATGCTTTACGGATAATTACAGTAATCTTAGGTACAGTAGCTTCTGAGTACGCATAAAGAATCTTCGCACCGTGACGAATAACACCCATATGCTCCTGATCAACACCTGGAAGGTAACCTGGCATATCCTCAAGAGTTACAATTGGAATATTAAATGAATCACAGTAACGGATAAAACGAGCAGCTTTATCAGATGAATCACAATCCAATACACCTGCCAACACCATAGGCTGATTTGCAACAAAACCTACAGTTTCACCATTCATTCTACCGAAACCAATAACGATATTTCTTGCAAAGTTCTCCATGATTTCGAAGAAATCAGAATCATCAGCAATTGCTTTAATTACGTTACGGATATCGTATGGCTGAGTTGGGTCAGCTGGTACAATTTCCTCAATTTTGTATTCTGGTTTTGGTGGCTTTGGTGGGAAAGCTTTAGCTTTTTTACCATTGTGCCATGGAATGAAGGTTAGGAGCTTCTTAATTTGTTCGAAGCATTCGTACTCGCTTTGAGCATAGAAATGAGCATTACCTGTAATTTCGCTATGTACTCTAGCTCCACCAAGTTCTTCCATACTAATTTCTTCGCCCAAAACAGTTTTAATTACCTCTGGACCGGTAATGAACATCTTTGAGATGTTTTCAACCACAAACACAAAGTCGGTAAGTGCAGGAGAATAAACAGCTCCACCAGCACAAGGACCAAGAATTACAGACAATTGAGGAATAACACCAGATGCTAAGGTGTTACGGAAGAAGATTTCACCATATCCGGCAAGTGAGTTAACACCTTCCTGAATACGAGCTCCCCCTGAGTCGTTAATACCAATCAATGGCACACGCATTTTTAACGCATGATCCATGATTTTAGTAATTTTTCTCGCATGCATAAGACCAAGAGAACCACCAGCTACAGTAAAATCCTGTGCAAAAATACAAACAGGCTCACCGTAAATAGTACCAGTTCCAATGATAACTCCATCACCATGAAGTTGTTTCTTTTCCATGCCAAAGTCGCGGGCTTCATGCTCTACAAATAAATCATATTCATGGAAAGAATCTTCATCCAAAATAGATGTTACCCTTTCTCTAGCAGTCAATTTCCCCATTGCAACTTGCTTCTGAATGGCTTTCTCACCACCACCTTGAAGCACTTTTTCTTTTCTCTTTCTAAGATCAAGAATGTTTCGTTTCAATGACATAATCTGTACATTTAGTTAGAAAATATATATTTCTATATATGTTGAATTCCGTGTAGCACACAAAATTCCAAGCTACAACGTTAGTAATTTTTACGCTAGAAAAAAAATTCTGGCGTAAAATACCCATAAGTTCTAGCTATATAAAATAAACTCTTTATACTGATTATCAAAACTTTTCCGAAAAAACTATTTAGAATAGTTCTACTTAGGAGCAATTCGATATAAATATAAAGCAACACATGTAAAAACAATATTTGGCAACCAAACCGCTAACATCGGGTTCATACTACCATTGGTAGCAAAAACAACCGAAATCTGTAAGAAAAGTATAAACGAGAAACTTAACAGCAAACCAATTCCCAAATGAAGTCCCATTCCTCCTCGAATCTTACGTGATGCAAGTGACGCACCGATTAAGGTAAGTATGAAGGTAGAAAATGGATTAGCCATTCTTTTATATTTCTCAATTTTATAAGCATTAATATTACTGTCTCCTCTCATTGTCTGCTGATCGATATAATCGTTCAACTCTGTATAGTTCATTGCCTCAACCAAGTATGTTTTTCGCCCAAATTCCTTTGGATCAAAACTTAAAGTTGTATCAATTTTATTACCGTGTTCAAAACTTTCTTTTTCTCCATTATAACTCCTGATAAAATAGTCATTAATGGTCCATTTGTTTTCTTTATTATTCCATTTAATATTTCTCGCCGTCAGTTTCGATTTTAACTCTTTCCCTTCAAAATTCTCCAATGAAAATCGATAACCTGTATTACTTCCCGTATCCCAGTTGTGCATATATATAAATACTCCTGGTTCTATCTGACGATGAATATTTCTTTCCTTATTTCTGTACTTCTTTTTTATATAGGTTTCATTAAATTCTATTCTTTTTGCATTTGCTGGCGGAATTATAAAATTACTCAAGGCAAATGAAAACACACCTATAATTAATGATGCAATAAAATAAGGAAACATCATCCTTCTAAAACTAATTCCACTACTAAGTATGGCGATAATCTCGGTATTATAGGCCATCTTAGAAGTAAAGAATATTACTGCAATAAAGGTGAATAATGCACTGAATAAGTTAGCGAAGTAAGGTATAAAATTCAGGTAATAATCAAAAAGAATCGCTTTAAGCGGTGCTTCTTTGTCAATAAATTCATCGATATGCTCCGAAAAATCGAAAATAACTGAGATACTAATGATGAGAACAATCGCAAAAAAGAATGTACCCAAAAACTTTCGGATAATATATAGATCTAATTTCTTCAAAACCTGTTTTTTATTTTCTGACACCCTCGGAAAATCCGAATTTAATTTACCGAATTAAAAGTATAACTTATTCTTTAAATATCAATTGCAGCTTACTTATTGTAAGATTTTTTAACAATTATAAACGTGTAGCCAACTTTTTAACCATGATATCTTTCCATGCTGCAAAAGTTCCAGCATTAATTTGCTCTCTTGCCTCACGTACCAACCACAAATAGAATGCTAAGTTATGGATACTACAAATTTGAGATCCCAATAATTCGCCAGAATGTACTAAATGGCGCACATATGCTTTTGAATAAGATGAATCAACAAAAGAAGTTCCATTTGGATCGATTGGAGAAAAATCATCAGCCCATTTCTTATTTTTTATATTGATGATACCTTCGCTTGTAAAGATCATACCATTTCTTCCATTTCTGGTTGGCATCACACAATCAAACATATCTACTCCACGAGAAATGGCTTCCAAGATATTTACTGGAGTTCCAACTCCCATTAAGTATCGAGGTTTATCTTCTGGCAGAACATTATTCACCACTTCAATCATGGAATACATTTCCTCTACAGGTTCACCTACAGCCAAACCTCCAATTGCATATCCTTCGCGATCAAGTGAAGCTGCATGTTCTGCTGCTTTTATTCTTAAATCATCGTAAACACAACCTTGTACAATAGGAAATAAGGTTTGTGAATAACCATACTTCGGGTCGGTTTCATCAAAACGCTTTACACATCTCTCTAACCAACGTTGGGTAAGTTCCAAGGAGTTTTTGGCATACTCATATGTTGACGTGCCAGGAGGACATTCATCAAATGCCATAATAATATCAGCACCAATAGTTCTTTGAATATCCATCACATTTTCCGGGGTAAAGAAATGTTTCGATCCATCGATATGCGAACGGAACATAGCTCCTTCCTCAGTCAATTTTCTATTATCAGCCAAAGAGAATACCTGAAATCCTCCACTATCAGTCAATATTGGTCTTTCCCATCCATTAAACTTGTGCAATCCTCCTGCTTTTTCAAGGATATCCAAACCTGGACGTAAATACAAGTGATAGGTATTTCCTAAAATGATTTCTGCGTTAATATCATCACGAAGCTCACGTTGATGTACTCCTTTTACCGAGCCAAGTGTTCCCACAGGCATAAATATCGGAGTTTGTATTTTTCCATGATCTGTTGTTAACTCTCCTGTTCTTGCAGAAGACTTTGGATCGGTTTTGTGTAATTTAAAATCCATATTGACTATTTTAAAACTGCAAAATCCTAGAATCGGTTTTTGCAAAATCGGCAGCAAAGATACTAATAAATCTTATTCCTGAATAAAGTAGTAGGTACAGACCCAAATCAACAACCCAAGAAACAGTTTTTTGGATAAAAATTGCTTTTATAAGCACTGTTTATCATAGATTCGCTTAAATTTGGACTGCACAAAAAAAATTAAACTTGGAAACATATTTTTATCACACTCTAACACCAATTCAATGGCTGTTAATTATCGGATTAGTTCTTACATTTTTTATAGATTTAATCTATTCAATCTTTTATCTCAGAAAATTCAAATCAAAAGAGAAAACCTACATTCATTCCGAAACCATTCCTGTTTCAATAATTATATGTGCACAAAATCAAGCACAATATTTAGAAAAGAACCTTACAGGATTATTAACACAAGACTATCCGGA
Organism: Marinifilum fragile JCM 15579; assembly: GCF_001310955.1. Lineage (GTDB taxonomy): Bacteria > Bacteroidota > Bacteroidia > Bacteroidales > Marinifilaceae > Marinifilum > Marinifilum fragile. Next base: position 12,213 of record NZ_BAZX01000017.1, on the reverse strand, counting down.
ATATGAAATAATTGTAGTTGATAACGGAAGCGTTGATAATACCGAAGATGTATTAATCAGGTTGAAAAATATCTATCAACACCTTAAATCAACCAAAATTCCAATCGACGAGAAGTTCAAACACAATAAAAAACTTGCAATAACAATTGGTGTAAAAGCAGCAAAATTCGACCAAATTATACACCTTAATCCAAACAGTTTTACTTACAGCAAAACATGGTTGCAAAATACAGTTGCAAATGCCCAAGGAAAACTATACAATGCTTATAGTAATTTCGAATCTCAAAAAGGATTCTTCTATAATTTCCTTAGATATGATATCATCAAGCATACCATAAAGTTAGCTTCATTTACAAATGCAAACAAGCTTTATGCAGGCAACTCTTTTAATATGAGTTTTTTAAAATCTGATTTTCTAGCAAATAAAGGATATGCCGGAAATGCACATTTCGAAGCTGGTTACGATCATATTTTATCCCTTGATTTAGCTAAAAAATCAAAGTACACTTTCTCCACAAATCCCGATAGCAAGATCACTATTGATACTAAAAACTACTACAATACCTGGAAAACCATCAACAAGCATTATTTCAGGAGCCGAAAATACATTCCCCTCAAAAGAAAACTATTATTGGATTTGGAACCCATCGCACAATTTCTATTCGCAGTTCTTCTTATTCTAGCTTTGGTAAAAACACAACTATATTTTGCATTACTAAGCATATGTATTGCCAGATTTTTTATAAAAGGATACTGTTTTAAAATTTCTGCAAGGCATTTGAGAGAAGAGAATTTATTTTTATCTTCGTATGTATATGTCTTATTAAGACCTCTGTATAAATTGCTATTTTATATCCAAAGTCAAATATACAGTAAACGATCATAATGGAAATAAATCCGAACCTCTCAGAAAAAGCTCAATACGACTACAGGCTGGTACAAGCTTCAGTTAATGGCGATCAGAAAGCATACGAAGAGCTTTTTAAAAGATATAAGGACGCCATATTTTTCATGTTATTAAAAATGGTTAATAACAAGAACGATGCTGAAGATTTAACCTTTGAGGCTTTCGGTAAAGCTTTCCGTAATATTAGACAATACTCTCCCAAATATGCTTTCAGCACATGGCTATTCAAAATCGCATCGAACAATTGTATTGATTTTCTCAGAAAAAAGAGAGGAAATACCATATCGATAGATGGAAAAGACGATGCTGAAAACGAAAGAACCATTACACTTGAATCAAGTGGTCTTAATCCTGAGCAAGAGTTTGTTAAAAAACAGAAAGCAAAAATAATGCGAAATGAGGTTGGCAAATTAAAAGAACGCTATCGCCGACTAATTGAACTTCGTTATTTTGAAGAGTTTTCATACGAAGAAATTGCTCAAGAACTAAAATTGCCAATTGGTACAGTTAAAGCTCAATTGTTTAGAGCTCGTGAATTGCTTTTCAACAACCTTAAGGATTCTGAAGTAAAAATCGAGAAGAAAAAGAAATAATTTTTTTGTTGGAAAACGATGAATGCGAATTAGTTCTATCTTTGCCAACCTAAAATAAAATTGGCATGGAGATCATCGAAAAATATTTTACAGATTTAACTGAGCAACAAAAAAAATCGTTTTGCTCAACTTAAAGATCTGTATACTCATTGGAACAGTCAAATCAATGTAATTTCGCGTAAAGACATTGATTCTTTATACCTGCATCATGTTTTGCATTCATTATCGATTGCCAAGGTAATAAAGTTTGAACCTGGCACAAAAATTATGGATGTTGGATGCGGTGGAGGTTTCCCTGGAATTCCTTTGGCGATTCTTTTTCCTGAATGTGATTTCTACATGGTAGATTCCATTGGAAAAAAAATAAAAGTAGTAAACGAGGTGGCTGCTGCATTAAAATTAAAAAATGTAAAAGCAGAGCACACTAGAGTTCAGCAAGTAAAAGATAAATTCGACTTTATTGTAAGTAGAGCCGTTACAGCATTTCCAAAATTTGTAAATATGGTTCGCAAAAATTCTTCACCAAAAGATAAAAATAGTTTGGCCAATGGTATTCTTTACATTAAGGGTGGCGATTTTCTGGAAGAAATAGCTGGATACGGTGATAAAGTGCAGCTTTTCGACTGTACCAAGTTCTTCGAAGAAGAGTTCTTTGAGACTAAAAAAGTTGTACATCTTGAGCTTTAGGAAAAATATTTTGCTTCTTCCTTTTGTTAGATTAAAAAAAAACTTATTTTTGCAGTCCAAAATCAACGCATATAATAACTTTATTCGATAAAAATTTTTCGCGATGAAAAGAACATTTCAACCATCAAATAGAAAGAGAAGAAATAAGCACGGTTTCAGAGAGAGAATGTCTTCTGTAAGCGGAAGAGCTGTATTATCTCGTAGAAGAGCTAAAGGCAGAAAAAAATTATCTGTTTCAAGCGAGCGCAGACACAAAGCTTAATTTTACAATTAAGTAACCGATATACAAAAAGTAAAGAATTAAAATTCTTTACTTTTTTGTATTTTAAGGTTTCTAGCTTTCTAAAATTGAATGAGTTCCAAGGGAGCTCTTTTTTTTTGTCTTTTTTTACAAGAATTAAGCTGCATTTACATTAGCTCATTTCCTAAATCTAAAAATCTCTGTTATTTTTGTAAAACGCAAAAACGCGGAAATAATAAGTGTTTTTTGTCGTTTATGAACTATTGACTAGTAATGACAATAGCCAACCCAAAAGAAAAACAGACTCGAATGAAATCAACTAATTTTTTTAAAAGCAAATTCTTTTTAATTCAGTTAGGTATCGCTTTATTAATTACAATTGCTATTGTATGGATTACCCTTTCGGGATTAAGATGGTATACACATCATGGTGAAAAATTAACCGTCCCTGATTTGTTTGGAACCAGCCTTGAAAATGCTGCTAAAACAATAGATGAAGAAAATCTGCGATTTACTGTCTATGATTCTATTTACAATCCTAAATATGAACCAGGAACTGTATTAGATCAAAGACCTATAGCTGGATCCATTGTAAAACGTAATCGAAGTCTATTTTTAACCATTAACGCACACAAGCCAGAACAGGTACGTTTTCCAAATTTGGTAGACAACTCATTCCGTCAAGCTTACGAGCTTCTTATTACAAATGGTTTTAAAATTGGACGATTGGAATATGCAAAAAGTCAGTTTTTCAATTTGGTACTTTACCCTAAGTACAAAGGCGATTCAATTGGAGCTGGAAGTATGATAGATAAAGGCGCAACCATTGATTTGGTATTAGGTAGGGGTAATACTTTCGGAGTTTTAGCACCCAATTTAATGGGAAAAAATAATACTCAAGCCAAAGAGAAAATAATCATGTCAAATTTAAATGTTGGCAAAGTACAATTCGATGAATCAATTAAAAATCATATTGATTCCATGCAAGCAAAAGTATTCAAGCAATATCCGGATTATAACGAAAACCTAAAAATTCGCCCAGGAAACAATATTGATCTTTGGCTGACAAAAGATACTCTTAAGCTTCAACAAGCAGATTCCCTGCTTCAACAAAGATTAGGCAAATTGCTTTATTAAAACACAGCAAAAGTAATGACACAAGAACCAAAAGATAATTTCAACTCGGAAGAGGAATTTGATAATAATCAAGAAGTATTCGAACATTTTCGTTTCGAAGTTGATCCAGGGCAAGGCATGCTTAGAATTGACAAATATTTGGTCGACCGAATGCAGAATGCTTCAAGAAATAAAATTCAGGAAGCTGCTGATGCTGGTTGTATCAATGTTAACGACAAACCAGTAAAGCGTAACTACAAGGTAAAACCCCATGATGTTATTACCATTGTCTTAAGCTATCCTCCAAGAGAAATTGAAATTATTCCAGAGGATATTCCACTGAATATTGTTTACGAAGATGACACCTTCCTGATTGTTAATAAAAATCCAGGCATGGTGGTTCATCCATCTTACGGACATTATTCAGGAACTCTGGTAAATGCACTTGCATATCACCTGAAGGATTTACCACTTTTTAATTCAAAGGATCCAAGACCTGGTTTGGTACATCGTATTGATAAGGATACATCGGGTATTTTGGTAATTGCCAAAACCGAAGAAGCCAAAACAAAGCTTGCGTTACAATTCTTCAATAAAACCAGTGACAGAAAGTATCGTGCATTAGTTTGGGGAAATTTGGAAAACGACGAAGGAACTATTACCGGTCATATAGGAAGAAATTTAAAAAACCGAAAGGTTATGGATGTTTTTCCTGATGGAGAATATGGAAAGCATGCGGTAACTCACTACCGAGTACTAGAAAGATTAGGCTATGTAAACCTAGTTGAGTGTATTTTGGAAACAGGAAGAACCCACCAAATTAGAGCTCACTTTAAGCATATCGGCCATCCTCTTTTTAATGATGCGGATTATGGTGGAGATCAAATCTTAAAAGGAACTACCTTTACCAAATACAAGCAGTTCGTTCAAAATTGTTTTAAAATTTGTCCAAGACAAGCACTACATGCTAAAACTTTAGGTTTCGATCATCCGGCAACTGGAGAATACATTTCTTTCAATTCGGAGATTCCTGAAGATATGAGCAATGTAATACAAAAATGGAGAGATTATACAGCTAACAGAGAAGAATAACAAAGTACTATATACAACCCATGAAAAGAAACATTGCTGTAATAGCAGGAGGAGATTCTGCCGAGATTGTAATTTCACTTCAAACGGCCGATCATATTTTCAATACCCTTGATAAGGATCTTTACAATCCATACTTAATTGAATTAAAAGAATTAGATTGGAATGTAAAAATTGAAAATGAATCCTACCCGATCGATAAAAATGATTTTAGTTTTACCAAGGATGGAATCAAAATAAAATTCGATTTTGCATACATTGCAATTCATGGTACTCCTGGTGAAAATGGAATTCTTCAGGGATATTTACAGTTATTAAGAATTCCACACTCAACTTGTGATGTTTTAAGCAGTGCTTTAAGCTTTAACAAACATGCCTGCAATTCATATTTAAAAAGCCTAGGTTTTAATTTTGCAAAATCGGTTCTTCTGAAGAAAGATGAAGAATATTCTATCGAAGAGATTCATGCAAAATTGGGAATGCCTTGCTTTGTTAAGCCAAATGCTGACGGTTCAAGCTTTGGAATCTCGAAGGTAAAACAAGTTGAGGACTTAAATGAAGCCATTGAAAAAGCATTTAAGGAAGGGAAAGAAGTTATTATAGAAGAGTTCATTGATGGATTAGAATTCACTTGTGGTTTGGTAAAAACCAGAAAAGAGAATTTAGTATTTCCTGTTACCGAAGTATTGCCGAAAAAAGAATTCTTCGATTTCGAAGCCAAATATGATCCAAATATGGCTGAGGAAATCACACCAGCAAGAATTTCTGAAGAATTGTCTGAAAGAATTCAAAATATTTCTTCCCAAGTATACGATGCACTAAAATGTAAAGGTATTGTTCGTGTAGATTATATGATCAAAGGAGATGAAATTTTTATCCTGGAAGCCAATACTGTTCCAGGTATGACTGCCAATAGTTTTATCCCTAAACAGGTTGCTGCAATGAATCGAGAATTAAAAGATATCTTAACTTTAGTTATCGAAAATGAATTCTAATTAGCATTTTAAAATAGCTTAAACCACTGATTAGGAAAGTTTTATATATTCACAGAAAAATGAAAAAAAAATACATTTTTTTTCATTTTTTTTGCGCGTACGCAAGGCCTTATTTTTAAGGATTCTTTCCTTTCTTATGAAAATAACTACCTGAAAACTAAGCTAAAACTATAAGAATATCACGAACTTTTTACAAAGTTGTACGTAATAGGATATAGATTTTAATGGATTATTTTTCAATTCATTATTTCATAGTTAAATTTTAGGGTTAGTAATAGAACATTACAAGGAGGCAGGGGCAGCCTCCTTGTTTCTTTTTGCCCTTTTCAGAATGAAAAAATCCGATGAGAAACTCACCGGATTTATATATCAAATTATCTTATTGACTAATTGTCTGCATCAATGTACTCTTCATTGTATACTTCCAATGGTGCACATGTACACATTAGATTACGATCACCGAAAGCATCATCTACACGACCAACAGTAGGCCAAAATTTGTTATCAGCAACCCACTTTAATGGATATACTGCCTTCTGACGGCTGTATGTGTGATTCCACTCATCTGCAGTTAGTACTTTGTGAGTGTGAGGAGCATTTTTCAATACATTGTCAACAGTATCAGCAACACCATCTTCAATTTCTTTCATCTCTTCGTTGATCTTAGCCAATGCTTCGATGAAACGATCTAATTCTTCCAATGGCTCACTTTCAGTTGGCTCAACCATTAATGTTCCGTGTACTGGGAACGATAAAGTTGGAGCGTGGAATCCATAATCCATCAATCGCTTAGCGATATCAGTATCGGTTATTCCTACTGATTTGTTGAACTCACGACAATCGAAAATCATTTCGTGACCAACACGTCCGTTTTCACCTTTATATAGAATTTTAAATCCTAATTTTTCGAATGAAGAAGCCAAATAGTTGGCATTTAAAATTGCCATTTTAGTAGCTTCGGTTAAACCTTCAGTACCCAACATTGCAATATAACCGTAAGTAATTGGCAATACACTTGCAGAACCAAATGGAGCAGCCGCTACCGCCGTAATTGCATTTTCACCACCAGTTTTCACACATTTGTGAGAAGGTAAGAATTGTACCAAGTGTTCAGCAACACCAATTGGACCAACTCCAGGGCCTCCACCACCGTGAGGAATTGAGAAAGTTTTGTGTAAGTTCAAGTGACAAACATCAGCACCAATCAATCCTGGGTTAGTTAAACCAACCTGAGCATTCATGTTTGCACCATCCATGTACACCTGACCACCATTCTCATGAATTAGATCCATCATCTTCTTAATTCCGGTTTCGAATACACCGTGAGTAGATGGATATGTAATCATGTAAGCACACAAGTTCTCAGCATGCTTTTCAGCTTTCGCTTTCAGGTCATCGAACTTCACGTTACCATTTTCGTCACAATCAACGATTACAACGTTCATACCCGCTACTGTTACCGAAGCTGGGTTAGTACCGTGAGCTGAAGATGGAATCAAAACAATATTTCTGTGTCCTTCACCACGAGAGATATGGTATTCACGAATCACCATCAAACCGGTATACTCACCAGCAGCACCTGAGTTAGGCTGTAAAGTACATCCTGCAAAACCTGTAATTTCTGACAACCATTTTTCAAGTTCAGTAATCATTTCAGTATAACCTTCTACCTGATTCATTGGCACAAATGGATGGATTCCTCCAAATTCTGGCCAACTCAATGGAAACATAGAAACCGCAGAGTTCAATTTCATTGTACAAGATCCCAATGAAATCATAGAAGTATTCAATCCGATATCTTTCTTCTCAAGATTTTTCATGTAACGCATCATTGCAGTTTCTGAACGATAGCGGTTGAAAACATCAAGAGTTAAGAAATCACTTGTTCTTGAGAATTTACCATCAAAGTAAACTTTCTCTTCTACTTCTTTTGCTTCAACTTCTTTACCAGCAGCTTTAGCAAAAATATTTAAAATGGTATTGATCTCTGCTTTGCTGATTTTTTCATCAGAAGAGATACCAACTGTTTTTTCGTCAATGTAACGGAAGTTCATTTCAGCCTCTAAAGCTGCATTTCTGATGTCTTCCATTGCAACTCCTTCAGGAAGTACAACTTCAATTGTATCAAAAAAGTTTTCAATTGTTTGTTGATATCCTAATGCTTTTAATCCTTCAGATAATTCACCTGCACCTGCATGGATGTGTTTGGCAATTCTGGTTAAGCCTTCAGCTCCATGGTAAGCTCCATAGAAACCCGCCATAGTTGCCAACAATGCCTGTGCAGTACAAATGTTAGAAGTAGCTTTTTCACGTTTAATGTGTTGCTCGCGAGTTTGTAATGCCATACGAACTGCATGATTTCCCTGAGCATCTTTGGTAACTCCAATAATACGTCCTGGAACATTACGTTTGTACGCTTCTCGACATGCTAAATAAGCAGCATGAGGTCCACCATATCCCATTGGAACACCGAAACGTTGTGTTGTACCAACAACGATATCAGCTCCCCATTCACCTGGAGGTGTTAACAATACCAAACTCATTAAATCTGCAGCAACAGAAACCAAAGCCTCAGCAGCGTGAGCTTTTTCTACAAAATCAGCATAATCTTCGATACTACCACTTGCAGCAGGATACTGAACGATAGCACCAAAAATAGTTTCATCAAACTCAAATGTTTTATAATCACCAACAATTAGCTCAATTCCAAGAGGATTTGCGCGTGTGTTTAATACATCAAGAGTTTGTGCATAGATATTTTGATCTACAAAAACTTTATTGGCTCCAGCTTTTTTCTTAGCGCGAGAACGAAGTCCCATCATCATGTACATCGTCTCACCAACAGCAGTAGCTTCGTCCAAAAGAGAACAGTTAGCCAATTCCATTTTAGTCAAATCCAATACCATTGTCTGGAAGTTCAAAAGTGCTTCCAATCTACCTTGTGAAACTTCTGCCTGATATGGAGTATAAGGTGTATACCAACCTGGATTTTCTAAGATATTTCTTTGAATTACAGCAGGTGTAATTGTATCGTAGTAACCTTGTCCAATGAAAGTTCTGAACAGTTTATTCTTAGCAGCAATTCCTTTAATCTTCGAGAAATATTCATACTCCGATAAAGCTTCTGGTAAATCCAGATCTTTCCCCAATCTAATATCCGAAGGGATAGTTTCTTCGATCAATGCATCCAATGATGGAGCACCTACAGTTTCCAACATGGTCTTAATATCGCCGTTGCGAGGACCAATGTGACGAGAAACAAACTTTTCGCTTGCCATATTGTTGTTTGTTTAGTTGTTGTTGTTTATAAATAAATTTGATTGTAAAAGTAGCAAAAGATTTAAATTTTCAACTAGTAAAATAAGCTTTTAAATCGCTGTTTTTTAACATTCCTTTGCAAGCTGAACAATCAACTTAACTTTTTGTTTTTTAGATTAATACCAAGGTGACTTTTGTCATATTTCTGTCCAAGTTTTTAATCCCGAACATGTTAATAATTTTGTTTAGTCTACCAATAATCATTAAAAAAGAAAAAGTCCCTTCAAAATGAAGAGACTTTATATCTTGGAAATAAAAATTATAATCCTTTCAGAAACACATTGTTGTTGCGCTCGTGACCAATTGTTGTTGAAGGACCATGGCCAGGGTAAACCTCTACATCATCAGGAAGAACCAATAGTTTTTCTTTAATTCCCCCGATTAATTGTTCGTAATTACCATAAGGAAGATCGGTTCTACCAATGCTTTCGCGGAATAAAACATCACCGGCAATTACAAATTTTTGCTCTTCGTTGTAAAACACAACATGCCCTGGTGAATGGCCTGGTACATGCAATACTTTTAATTCAGAATTTCCAAATTTGATTACATCCCCTTCTTTAATCTCCTCGCCCATTGCAGGTGGTTCAACTACATTCTCAAGCCCTAAACGCACTGCATAATTAGGAGCCTCTGCCAACAAAAATTCATCATCTTTATGAGCACAGGTAAGCAAATTAAATGTGTCCTTCACAAACTGGTTACCCAAAACGTGATCGATATGCAGGTGAGTATTTATTTGTTTTACCAATTTTAACCCCTTTTTTTCTACAAAATCGATTAATTTTTTTCCTTCTTCTTCGAAAAACACTCCGCAGTCAATCAAAACTGCTTCTCCTGTTTCATCGTGTAATATATAAGTATTTTCTTGCCAGTGATTAAACACCAATGTTTCTATCGTAATCATATTTGTTATTTTTAGTAGCCCAAATTTACATTTATTTCAACGAACTAGAAATATGTAGTGATGAAAATCTAATGAGAAGCAGATCCACTTAACTCGAAGTGATCCATTACTTCATAAATTGGTCCATGTTTGGTAAGCTTACTTTCCATCAAAACAAAGTTTGATATCAGTAATTCTTCACCTTCCCAACTTTCATGAGATTCTAAGACTCTTTTTACTTCATCAGGATTTTTAACGCCATGTTTTATTCTGCCAATGGTTAGATGCGGTGAAAATCTAGTATCCGAAATTTCAACAATATATTCCAATTGCTTTAAAATATCCTTCCTTAATTCATAAATTAAATCATCAGAATCTACACCAATCCACAAAACACGAGCTTTGCTTAATGATGGGAATGCACCCACAGATTTTAGTTGCAATCGAAATGGAGAAAATTTGCTGGCACTGCTTTTTAGGCGATTTACAATTAAACCAATTTTTCTTACATCAGTTGCCCCGATAAAGCCCAGAGTAATGTGTAAACCTTTCAAGTTTACCCACTTTATCCATTCATCCTTTAAATCCAACTGAACTTGTCGAAAAATCGCACAAATTTGATCGGTATTATTTATCTTTATTGCTATGAAAATGCGTTTGGTTTCCACTTGAATCTATGAGCTTAACAATTTGTAGTTTCGAGTCCACAAATTATACAAAATAATCTGCATCTAAATATTTAAATCATATCAACATGAACTCAAAGAAAAAATTTGCTGTTGTATTAGCTGGTTCAGGCGTTTACGATGGATCTGAAATTCACGAAGCTACTTTAGCATTATATGCCATTTCGAAAAATGGCGGCGAATACGAAATTTTTGCTCCTAATATCGATCAATATCATGTTATCAACCACATTACTGGCGAGGAGATGGCTGAAAAACGAAATGTATTGGTTGAAGCTGCTCGAATTGCAAGAGGAAATATTAAAGATTTACAGGAGTTCGATGCCAACAATTACGATGCAATTCTTTTCCCTGGCGGATTTGGCGTTGCAAAAAACCTATGCACATTCGCTTTTAAAGGTCCTGATTGTGATGTAAATCCAGACGTTGAGACTGCATTGAAAGCCATGCATGAGGCTGGAAAACCAATTGGTGCATTGTGTATCGCTCCTGCCCTAATTGCAAAAATACTTGGTAAAGTTGAAGTTACTATCGGTCACGATGCGGGAACTGCAGAGGCAATTACATCTTTAGGTGCAACTCATATAAATACAAGCCATGGTGAAATTGTTTTCGATAAAGAAAATAAAATTGTAACCACTCCTTGTTATATGCTTGATGCTACCATTGCTCAAATTGGTGAAGGAGCTGAAAATGTTGTGAAAACAATAATGGCTCTGTAATAAATCGCACTAAAACCTCAGAATATTAAAATGGAAGTACGCATAATTTACAAATGCGTACTTTCTTTATTATTGAAACAATGAAGAATAGAAACACCAAAGATCCAGGCGAAAACCACATTTACCCTTTTATTATTTCGAACATTTTAGTGTTTGTAGGGATATTTTTCAGCTTAAATTCTGCCCCCGAAGTAGCCGTTATTTTATACTCTCTGGCTTTTAATCTGTTTATTCACTGGTTTGGATTTTACAGCTCTACCAAGAAGAAAATTGCTCGTTTTTCTGAGTATTATAACAATTTAATGATTGGTATTTTCTGTGTTTCATCGGTAATTCCTGTTTTTATATTAATGATATTCTTGGTGGTGGAACTTCCCATTCAGAATTGGACCCTTTTATTGATTTCGCTGCTACTCAGTTTTATTTTCAAGTTTAGCTTATACAGATACTTTGCTTGGGAATCTGTAACCGAAAAGCTAATGAACCAGTACAGAATGAGTATTGAACAAGAACGAGACGATAATTTTAAGATCGTAAAAGCACATCTTGATACAAATCCTGAAAAGTTTAAAGAGTATATTGAAAAATCGCAGCTATTCGATGATAGAATTGAAAAACTGTTCTACTGATTTCAAGAAGTAAGCACTGCGCACTTATAAAAAGGATTTCCGTATCAAAGAACAGGAAGTCCGCAACAAAACTAAACAACTCCGAACAACCTAATTCCAACTGCTCACGTTAAGTTGATAGTTCAGAACTGGGTCTATTCAATAAACTGTGTCACCACTAAATTTTTCTTTTTTCAAGGCCCTTCATCCATTAACAGGGTTTTGGGAAAAGAAAAATTGTTCATTTGATCTCCATTCTCTCTTCATAAAGAATAGCCAACTGAGAATATGCTGCTTTCCAATTTCTGATTGGCATACTCCATTTTTCTGTGACTTTCTTAGAGATTAAATATAGCAACTTCAAC
>NZ_BAZX01000016.1 GCF_001310955.1 Marinifilum fragile JCM 15579 | reverse complement strand
TTGGCGTTTCGTTGTTTATTCAAACATTTCTATATTAAAATACTCTTCTTCGTTAAACTTATCTTCTGATTCCTTCTTTGTTTCTATAAAATCATCTGTCTCAACCGTTTCCTTTTCAGATGTTTCGTCTACTTCATTATCAATACTTTCAATCTTATCTTGAATATCTTGAGTAAATGAATGAAAATCGACTTTTGAAAAAGCACCAATATTATCAATCTCTTCATCTAATTCAGATATCAAATTTTCTAAAGATGATTTAGAATCTTTATATTCAATTTCCTTATTTATAGCATTCGAGATTTTATTATCAATTTCAATCTGATTTGATTTTACAAGGTTGTCAAAATCCGTTGAAATTTCTTTTAGTATTAAAAAGTTTTTCACATTTCCAAACCAATCGATATTAGCTAAAGTGCTAGAAAATAAATCATTAAATCCAATTTTTATTTTATCTTTAAAATCTTTAAAAAATGATAGATATTTTTTTTCATCATGGTGAAACAACTTTTTTGAATCAATTGATTCAAACTTTTTTATAACGAAGTCTTCCATTAAGGCATTTTTACTTTCTTTCAAGTAATTTTTTAAGGAATCTATTTTGTCAATTTCCTTTAATGTCTCTCGCAATTCCATGCCATAGAAAATTGTATATGTGTTTTTAAATTCATCGTATCTTGAGGTTAAATGTTTATAGATTATCTTGTTTAATTTGTTATCCTTTCTGAATCTTTCACATAGATAATTTACGGTATATGCAAATTGATTAAAATAGAAAGAAGATTCAATTAATGCAATCAACAAATCTTTGTCAGGCTTTATGAGTTCTAATAGAAAGTCCTTTATTGATGGATTTTGAAAATCAATAAAGTGAGTTCCTTCATCCGTTAAATTTGTTTTAATAAAGCAATCTTCTAATTCCTTAATATAATCTCTATAATCTATTGGTCTAAAATTTATTCCTTGCTTAAGAGCAATTGTTACATAAAAAAAGTCTAACGCTTCTTTAATTTCAGAGATAAAGATAGGACGACCAATTGATAGTAAAATAAACAAAGTATATTTTGCTCCTTCAGAAATTTCTGCTTTAAAAGCCCTGTCCCAAATACCAAACGGATTATTTAAGTTTTCTAAAAATGAATTGGCATATTTATCAGGTTCTGTTTCTGCCAATTTAATAGTCATTTGTTCAATAATCCTAGGACTATAGTTTTTATGGTTAATGATTTTCTTATAAACCTTATTATTAATTAATTCTTTAATATGTTCGAGACTAACATCCGAATAATATAAATGATTATAAAGGATGAGTGTTCTTATTCTTTTCGTGTAAGTATTTAAGTCTAAGGTATATTTGTGAATGTTTAATTCATCAGTATCAAGCTTAGCGTATTTTTCCTTTGCCTGAGTGAGAATATATTCTCGTGTTGTCATAATGAGAATTTTATTCTTATTACTCATAACTCGATTTATAAATTGAACCAAGTCATATGAACGACCTTCTATTACATCATATTTAAGAAAATTTTCACCTAAAAAGTCATCAAAATAAAAAACTTGTTTACTCTTGCTTTCTTCAGTTAATATTTGTTCGCCTTCCAAAATCTTTCGTATCTCGATTATTTCATAATCTTTCTGCAAATATTCCCACAAGAGAAGTTTTGCCAAGGTTGTTTTACCTATGCCAGGTATTCCACTTATAATAAGAAATTGATGTCTATTCAGTATATCTAATGCAACCTTAATACTATTATTTTTAACGTAGTATTTATAAGATTTTTGAATGCTAGAAATTAATGCTTTTGAACGTTCAAACAAGTGTTGATTAATAATAACATTAAATACTTTTGAACTATTTAACCAAAGCTTATAATGTTTCCTCTGTATTTCTGGATATTTATCTAATAACTGATTTAATCTTTGTCTTGAATAAATGTTTTTATCACCTTCAATCCAATCTTTAAATAGGTCTTTAATTTGGTCAACCTTTTTGACACTTAAATTGCATGAAACAACAAAGTAATATTTATCAAATTTTAGTTTTTTTAGTTTTTTAGCTTCTTCCTCAAGAAGACTCTTGGTAATATTTTTTGACCTCTTACATTGTACTACTATTGATGATTTTTTGTTATCTGAATATCTTAAATCAACTCCACCATCCTTACCTTCTGCGAATGCAGTTAGTTCTATTTTTAAGTCAGCGGAGAGTAAATCTCTAGTCAAATATTCAAAATCTAATGGAGATAATATATTTTGAAAATCATAATTTGCCATATGCAATGTCTTTTTTTACAATGAACGCCAACGTTTGGCATATGAAACGTAAGGGATTTCAATGCTCTTAAGTTTCCAGTTTGCACTGAGCCAAATTTACGATTAGACACAAATTTAGTCTTTTAAAACAAACCGTCAAATCGTAGATTTGGCGGGGCTAATCTAATATGCAAACCTTTCGTAAATCGCTGTCGCCCTTATGTTTTATTATGCACTGTTACCGCCAGTTAATTTTGTCCATATTATCTTTCAAAGACGTCGTTGAATCTTTTATTAGTCCAGAGAATTCAGAATATTGATCTTTAAATTCCGTTGTCAAATTCAACAAGTCATTAAACAAATGAGATAAATCTTTTCCAAGGTTAGCGATTAATTTTCCTATCTCATGAGTTCTAAACAGATTTGACTTAACTAAATATTCTTGATTTGGGCGAAGTATTTCGTCATAGAACTTCTGCAACTCACGTTTACCCGAAATTTCATTATAAAACTTAATTATCGAATCATTGATTGTTTTGTAAGGTTCAGTATTTTCATAATCCTTAGTATTCTCTTTTTCAAAGTCAACAAAATCAGCCAATGCATCCATATATTTATTTAAGTCTGTATTCAATTTATCCCGAAATTTATTGCTGCCTGCCAATGCATTGGCATGGTATTCTTGAACTTCTGGTATTAGATTACTTAAGAAATCAATTTGGCTAACAACATTTGATAACTCTTTCTTTTTCTTGATAGAGCTAAAAAGTTCCTTCGAATCTAAATGTAATATTCTTTGAAAATCATTTGATAATATTTTCGGTGGAGTCAAAGTTATCCCAGTGTCAATTGTTGTGCCATTGGCAATTTTGGAATAAGCCCCTTGTAAATTTGTTGAAAACGAATCAATAATTTTATCAAGATGTTGCTTTACAAAAACTCTAATACTTTTCTTATTTCTTAATCTTTCAATCCATTTAATCAGAATGTTTATAAAGACACCAAGCGAGAATACTAATATTGTTGTAATCGTTGTGAATAGTGCATCATTGGAAACATTATCAAAGTAGTTGTCTTTTTGATGAGCAATCTGAATAGTATTGTTTAATTCCTTAAAATCCTCTTTGCTTTGTAAGCGTAATGAATCTAATTCGTTTACAATCATAGTAAAATCAGAATTCACTTTAATTGAATCTAACTTAAGAGGATAAATCTGATTATTTACAATTATAGTGTCCATGCTGTCTCTTTTTTAATTGGCGGTAACGGGCTTGCTTTGTTTCGTGGGCGATTAAAACAGTTGTCTTATCAAACCTCCAAATAAGCAAGCCTATTAAATTTCCTATATATTTTGAACAAACCCATTTAATTGGCTTGCTGGTGTTTCTTAATTGTACTAAACATTCAAACTGCTAATCACCGCCCATGAAATATAGCTTTTGTTACCGCCTGTACCTTGCTGACTATTAACTAATCTGTGTTGGGACTGAACATGCTATGTATCTGCTGTAATTTTTCAATGTGACCATTTATTATACTTGCATTTTTATCATTTCTTAAATTTAGAAGCTGTTCAATCATCCCTGTTAACATGTTTTTTTGCTTCTCTTGTTGGTTATCAGTTTTCTTTTGGTATTCAGTAACTAATATGTGAGTGAATAAAAACATTTCATTTAATATTTCCATAAAAGGGATCATTTTAAGAAATGTTTCTTCAATATCCATTTTAACAATCATGTCATAAACTTTCACAGGACTTTTATCCTTTGCTGTTTCTCCATAGTGTATGGATAGGTCACGTAATTCCTTTAGAGAACTGAAATTTACATTAAAATATTCGTCTAATTTTTGTGATATGTCATTATAGTGCACATTTAAATGAGGTAAATCATTGTCAATAATTCCACCAATTTCTTTTACCCAAAATGAATTATTTCTGTTCTTAAGTTTTGCAACACCATTATCACTTAGAGTTACAAAATTGTATATTTTCTTATATCCTTCATTGATAATTACGACTATTTGTCTTGCCGAAAAGACCCCTTCATATTGAAACTTTGCATTCAAATATATTCTAACTGCTGAAGTCAAGTCTAAAGTTAAAATCCCAATAAATAACCTAAACTCTAAAAGATCTAGTAAATTATTAAAGCTAGCATTGATATTTTCCTTCTTTAAAAAAGTATCAATTGCTTCAGCTTTTTTGATAAGCTTTCTAATGTTATCAATATCACTAGTTATATCATTTAATTTTTCCTCAGTACTTGTCAGTAGTCTTAATTTCGTTTCAGGTGACATCAGTGCTTTGTTCATAATGGATTATCTTTTTGGTATTGGCGGTAACGTTGGGCTAACCCAACCTAGTTGGTTTATTTTGATTATATAAGTTTGTTTACTCCACTAATATAGTTGGCTAACCCAACCTTTAGGTAGAGTTATTAAAAATATCACCTATTGGATTTTTAAACTTAGAAATCTCGCTTTTTGCAAAATGAGTATAAATCTCTCTTGTTTTACTCGAACCATGCCTAAAATATTTTGTATGTAAGGTAAATCTGTTCCTTGTTCCAATCCAATACACCATTTTCATTGGTGATAAACTCAAATTTATAAACAATTATCTTCAATCAAAACATTTTACAGTAATAAATTTTAAGGGAAATACACATCATTTATTCTTGTGCTGGTGTTTGTGGGGGCAACGAAACAAAGAGGGTGTCCAAAAAGTAAGTTCAATCGAATACAATATCCTGTTGAATGAAGTGAAACATCTGTTAATGAAAAGGACAGATTCTTCGCTGACTCAGAATGACAATACTATTGAACTTTTTGGACACCCTCTTTCTTTGCAGGGATGCATCAAAGGGCTACAGCACCAATTCTACGATATTTGATTTTTGACCAACCACCTCGTCTTTCAGCATAAAAAAGAGGTAATACTCGCGGCTTTCGCTTTTTTCGGGATCTGCCTTTGGTCGTGCATCAATATACTTCCCTGTGGTTGATACCCCAAGCAGTTGAAACTGTCCGCTTCCGTTAATACGTGAATATACTTTCCAACCATCGGTAGATTGTTTTTGGCATTTTAACACAGGGTATTCGGCTTCGACACTTGCCTTAAGTTCAGGAACCAAATTGCTTGAATCCTCGTTTGCATAGGTAGTATTAAAACCCAAATCAATCCACATGGCTTCGGTACAAGCTGGATTTTCACGAACTTTATCTCTACGAGTACGAATGTATTTCACGAAATCATCCTTCTCTACATTTACTTCCTTCACTGCAGCCTTCAATTGCACTTCAAGCTGATCCCTGGCATCCATCAAAGCCAATAGTTTGTTAATGCGTGCAATTTCTGCTGCAATCTCCTCCTCAGTCATTCCCAGTGTTGGGCCATGAATCTGAATTTTCGCAATATAGTTTAAACAAGCTTGTCTAAACTCTTTTACATTCCCTTTAATAAAGTCATAACGTTTTTTTATTAAAACCATAATTGTAAATTTTATTTAAACATATTTGATTCCTTATTACTTCCCTTTTAATATGACACCTATAAAGTCAAAACAAAGAGCCAATGATCACATTTCATATTAACATTAAACTCTTATAAATTGCATCATATGATGTTCATACAAAAAGACAATATCTAAGTTAGCAGCTCTATTTAAAAAATCCATGTAAAATAGAATATTTTTAATTTATATCATTTTGTTTAATTTTTAAACACTGATTTTCTGTACATTAGGAATTTTTTAAAAAATTACAATTTATCTCCCACCTCTCTCATAATATAAAATACAGCCAGCCATTACTTTTGCATCATCGCGAAAATGACCTCTTTCGCATTCAAAACATATATTTTTATTATCGCACAAATTATAACAAACATTCTATTTATCCTTAATTCATTGGTATTCTTGAACTTTTGTTAAAGACAAACACACATTCGGTAAAAAAATGAGGCTTTTTCGGCTTGCTCTCTTTATTTTTTTTCGATCATAGCGGTAAAATCTCAAAAATTATTTATTGTTTACTTTTCGGAAGCTCAGAAAATTCTCGCGATTACGCTCATTTTTCGCCCGTTTATTATGCTCATTCGCGCGGTGGAGCACTTTTTCCGCGCGTTTGACGGCTTCATTCGCGCGAAAATCCTGCTCAAACGCGCGGTGAAGCTCCTCATTCGCGCGGTGGAGCTCCTCATTCGCAAAAAAATTGATCATATTCGTGCGTTTATGGATAAATTTCGCTGTGTTGAGCACTTTTTTCGCGCGAAAATCATGCTCCACCGCGCGGGAGAGATGCTCAAACGCGCGGGAGAGCATGATTTTCGCGCGTTTGACGAGCTCTCACGCGAGTTATTGTTAATTAAAATCGAAGAATAAGCTCATCTTGCAATTCTTGAATATCACGTCAAAGCACACTGTGACTGGTATTGAGCGAGATGGAGATATCTGGGTCTTTTATTCAACAATTACAAAAAGTAAAAGGAGGCTTTTATTTTGAGGGCTAAATCAAGATCAAAAATCTTGAAAATCACTTGATTTTACACAAGTATTATGATTATTTAGTTTTAAGTACTTTTTGCGCCGGCACATTTATTCTCAAAATTTTGAGATTCTTTTCTTTATCATTTGCCTGAAGGGCAAAAGTCATATGGCTCAGGGTTAAAGGTGTGGAAACGATTGCCGCCTGGGTTAATCGATTTTGAGCATGCGCTCCTTTACATGTCATGCATCTTCGAGATGCTAGACATATTCACACCAACATCATTTATTCCTTCTCTTATTCCTAAATTTTGCCTGAAAAGCAAAAGTCATATGGCTCAGGGTTAAAGGTGTGCAAATGACTGCCGCCCAGGGTTAATCGATTTTGAGCATGCGCTCCTTTACATGTCAAGTATCTTCGAGATGCTAGACATATTCACACCAACATCATTTAATTCTTCGTTTGTTCCAAAATTTTGCCTGAAGGGCATATATCATACTAGCCCAGGGGAAAGGTGTGGAAACGACGGCCGCCCTGGGTCAATCGATTTTGAGCATGCGCTCCTTTACATGTCAAGCATCTTCGAGATGCTAGACATATTCACACCAACATCATTTAATTCTTCGTTTGTTCCAAAATTTTTGCCTGAAGGGCAAATATCATACTAGCCAGGGGAAGGGAGCGAAGCGACTGCCGCTCTGGGTTACTGGGTTCTACAATAACTCGTCGCAACTGGTTTTGTTGATTGGAGTGGATGGTTTACTGCGACGAAAATGAAATGTTTTCTTTGTCTTCAAGCCAGAAGGGCTGTTTTTATCCTCAAGCAGAGGATTAAGGTGAGGTGATTTGGGATGAACAACAAACACCTCATTCTATCTTTCTTCTGGATAGTCGGGACAGGCTCTAAAGAGGCTTATCCTGAGCGCAATTCCCTATAGGGAAGTGAAGGGTGAGCGTGGGGATTGATTCAAATTTAACACTTTGACCATTGCCTTACATGTCAAGCATCTTGAAGATGCCAGACATATACATCACCAACATCACTTATTCCTTCTCTTGTTCCAATATTGGATGTAATGATCCTGAGAAATTAAACCAATGGAACCTGAGTAGATTCCTCCGCCTTGCAATCCATCGTAAACACGCACTACAATGGTATTTTTTTCGCTGCTGCTTAGTAGGTTTTGAGGCAGGTAATATCCCCTTAATTGTTGCCACGAATTGGATCGTTCGTGAACGGTTTGTGGTTTAAATTCGCCAGACTGTCCTACCAGAACGCCATTTACAAACACCTGGTCGATGTCGTCAATCTTTCCCAGAATCAGTACCATTCTGTCTTTTACAAACTTCTCTTCCAGTTTAAATTCCAAGGCATAACAGGCATAGCCATCATAGTTTTTATAGCCCTGATCTTCCCAGTTTCCCGGAACAATAATATTGTCCCAAGTTTCCAATTGGTCAATATTTTCATGTGCATACTGGCCGATTTTAAACTTCCAGCTTCCGCTCAAATCAACATCTAATGGAACTGCATCAACATCCATCATGATGCCAAGGTTTCCATGAACAATCCCGCCTTCTCCTCCAGCGTCGTACACACGCACCGCAATGGTATTGTTTTCTTGTAATAAATCAGCAGGAAGTTTGTAACTCCTGAAAACATTATATGCGGTTGAAAATCGAGGTGGAAATTTACCTGACAATCCGATTCTTACGCCATTCACAAACACCTCATGCACATCATCAATGTATCCCAACTGCAAATACAAAGCTTGTTTGTCGGGCAATTGCCTTGCACTAAAAGTCGTTCGATACCATGCAAAACCATCATAACCATGAAAACCTTGGTTTTCCCAGCTGATGGAACATCGATCCACTCC
Organism: Marinifilum fragile JCM 15579; assembly: GCF_001310955.1. Taxonomy (GTDB): domain Bacteria; phylum Bacteroidota; class Bacteroidia; order Bacteroidales; family Marinifilaceae; genus Marinifilum; species Marinifilum fragile. Next base: position 90,671 of record NZ_BAZX01000016.1, on the reverse strand, counting down.
CAGTCTGAATCGTTAAATTCAGGATTGGCCCACTCCTGCTTATCGCCAATGGAAAATTTCCAGCGATGGCTTAAATCCATTACCTTTTTTAAATCCTGGGCAGAACTGAAGCTTACAGAACTCATTGAAAGAAACAGAATCAAGCTGAGCTTGCTTAGTAGGTATGATATGTTTGAAGTTTGAATCATTATTCAGATAACTTTATTGACACGGTAATTTGAAATTTGTGTCATTTGTATTTTATTTTATCAATCGAACCAGTAATCCAGAAACTTTTGGAATGAATTTCGATTGTCTTTCATCGATTTATTAATGATAGGACTTGCCATTTCACGATCTGTAATTCCAATCGGTCCATCATAAATTCCTCCTGGTCCCATATGATCTCTCACCATGATTTCAATGGTATTCTCCCCTCCTCGGTTCAATAAATGATCGGGAATATCGTATGCCCTGAGTATGTAATTGTCAGAGATGTACGAATATCTCCTGTTTTTTCTTTTTAATTGACTGGACGATCCGATTTTTTCACCATTCAAATATACCTCATCCACATCATCAATTACCCCGGCAAACAATACCTGCCCCTTGCTGTTTAAATTGGCAGGATAGCTGAAAGTTTTGGTATAAATCGCTCTTCCGTCAAGCAGATTGTATCCCCTGGCTTCCCAAAACCAGGAACAAAAATCTTTCCGTCACGATGGGTAATCACTTTTTTCTGCTTTGGATCCACCTGAATACTGGTTTCAAAATCCCAATATCCCGAAAGGTCCACATTCATTTTAAACTGATCGGAATCGAAAGAAATGTTAATCTCTCCTCCTGTTATGCCACCCTCATTGTAATCATCGAAAACCCGAACCGCAATCAGGTTGGAGCCTCCATTATTCAAAATGTCCTTAGGGATAGGATACATTCTTGGAATAGCAGCGGCCGTTTGAGCAACAGGTCCCATTTGCCCGGATGCACCTACCAATTTTCCATTTACATACACCTGGTCGGCATCATCAATATATCCCATATTCAAATATACATACTGAGCCGATTTTGGAGCCATAATGGTAAAACTTTTTCGATACCATGCATATCCATTGTAATTCTGAAATCCATTTTGTTCCCACGATTCCGGCACAAACACCTTTGTCCATTTTGAATCGTTGTAATCGGGGCTGGCCCACTCCGGATCATCCCCGATTGTAAATTTCCAGTATCCTTTCAGGTTTACCAAGGATTTCAAATCTTTGGCAAGCACATTCCCCGATGAGAATGCTATGATAATGACTATTAAAAAATCCTATTCAAACCCAATATTTTTATATTGCTATTCACTTTTATTTCGATTAACCTGAATTCCGTTATTATTTCTCGTGGATTGCAAACTTTAATCGCAATGCCAATTCTTCACCACTTAATGCTGCAGTTGTTTTGATCTTCTTATTTTCAAACCTCTTACGGATTGCTGCTTTTAGCTCTTCATCAAAACCGATCACCTTACTAACAACCACTTCATTGTTTTCATTTACAGTGCATCGCAATACGATCAATTCCGATTCTCCACTTCTTACATAGTCGGTAAAACTAATTTGACTAGCAACTTTCTGTATTTTCTTTAAAACTGCGCTTTTTTCTTTTTCTATATTCTTTGTTTCAGGTGAACTTGCCATTCCTAAATTCACACTTAGCAAACATGCTAAAACAATCATCGTAATTTTTAAACTTTTCATGACCCTATTTTTTAGTTTTTTACATTTCGGTTAGAAATTTTTTAGAGGAACAGAATCGCGCGCCTTCCGTTCTTTTCTAATCTTAAATTTCTAATGTAAAATTAGGGCCACTTTACATCATTTGTGTCACGGCAAAATCAGCAATTGTCATAAGTTGTCACAGACAATGAACAATGATCAATTAATAATAAATAATACCAGAGAAGCTTTCTTTTCAAACGCAATTGCTAACCAACCTATATCCTACGCCATGCACCGTCAAAATAATTTTGGCATGATTTGGATCATCTTCTATTTTTTGTCTCAGCTTCAATATAAAATTGTCGATGGTTCTTGAGGTGGGTTGATATTCGGTTCCCCAAACCTCATCCAACAAATCATCTCTGCTAACCGTTCTATTCTTGTGATTCCACAAGTAATGAAGTATTTCAACTTCCTTATGCGACATTTTTACCTCTTCTCCCTCAACAAAGCCTTCGAAGGATTTAAAATCCACACTTAATCGTCCAAGCTCTATTTTTTCAATCTCTTTACTCGCCGATACATCCTGAGTGCGGCGCAAAACCGCACGGATTCGGGCCAACAATTCTCTCAAACCAAATGGTTTGGTAATGTAATCATCGGCACCCAGCTCTAAGCCAATACCTTATCAATCTCCTCTCCCTTTGCTGTAAGCAGGATAATTGGCGTTTGAATGCCTTTGGCTCTGGCTTTTTTACAGATGTCGAATCCCGAAATTTTAGGAAGCATTACATCAAGCAATACCAGGCTGTAATGGTTCTCCATAATCTTATTCAAGCCAATTTCTCCATCTTCGGCCGTATCCACCTCGTACGATTCAAATTCTAAATTGTCCTTTAAACCCATTAACATGCTGGGCTCGTCTTCTACTATTAAAATGGGATACATTTTCTATATGATTTGAAATTATTCAACTATTATTTTACCGGAAACAACAAACTAAAGCAGGATCCTTTTCCAAAATCACTTGCCAATTCAACTTTGCCATGATGTGCTTCCATAATGTGTTTTACAATGCTTAAGCCAATACCAGAACCCTTAGCCTTGTGCGCTAAATTGCCTGTTGTAACTCTGTAAAACTTATCGAATACCAATGGCTGATCTTTCTTCTCTATTCCAATGCCATAATCCTTCACATCCACACGTACCAAATCGCCATCCAAACAGGTACTCACCTCTATTTTTTTCACTTCAGCACTGTACTTCATTCCATTGTCAATTAAATTGATAATGGCTTCGGCTACCGCCTCCTTGTCCAGCTTGATATCAGGTATCTGATCTGCCAATTGTAGCTCAATCTCAAAACCATTCTGATCGAAATGTTGTTGGTAATTTGCTATGATGTTCTCGATTTCGGCATTCAAATTTGTATTGGTAAAATGGTATTCTCTTTTCCCACGCTCAATTCTACTAAAATTCAGAATCTTATTCACCATTCTCGACAATCGGTTGGCTTCGGTATTGATTACCTTATAATACTCCATCTTCTTCTCTTCAGTCGGAATACGTCCCATTTCCAGAGTTTCGGAATACATATTAATCAAAGCCAAAGGAGTTCTAATTTCATGAGAAACATTGGAAATAAAATCGGTTTTCAATTGATTCAAGCGAATCTGTTTCCTGACATTCTTGTAAACAAACCAGGCTCCCAGCAACAAAATGATATCCATCACAATCAAAAGAATGATATTGGTACGAGTCCTTTCCCGAACCAAATCTTCAATGGTATTTCCGCGCATCTGAATACCCAACTGGTAATCAGGAAACAACCAAATATCTTTTTTTTGAGTGATATTTTTATCTTCACCGGACTGAATCTGGTTGGCATATACTTCTTCTGATTCATTCTTGAAAACAGAAATGTAGAAACGTTCCTGAGCTACCGACTGAATCTTTGGCCCCATGTTTTCGCTAATAAATTTATCTGTATCGACCAATAACAGCACCGTTTTCACAGATAAAGTATCCTTTTGCAATGCAAATGCAAACAAACTTTTGCCTGGTAATGAGTTGGATAAAGCTTCAATTTTTCGATAGCCACTTTTGACATATCGCTGTAAAAGTTCAATCTTATTCAGATTGGCAGCAAAATCAAGTTCAAGGGTGGAATGTAAATTTGCCAAACTATCTTCCGGGACTTTCTCTTTTGCGTATAATTTAAAATCATTAATATCTTTGATTCCTATCGCATCTATCGAATAATTTTTCGATAATAAAGTATTCGCATCTTCGGTCTCACGCTCCAAACGGTTTGCCCACCCACTCAGCACATCGTCAGAATATTGGTTTAAGGAAAATAAAATGGACTCCAATTGCCCTGTGTAAATGGAATCAATAACAGCTTCGTTCTTACTTAAATTACTGATTTCGTAGGCAGAAAAGAACAATGATGGCAGAACCAATATCAAGGTTAAAACAATACCGATTTTCAATCCGGGTTTTATCATTCGCAATGCTTTTGTTTACCCAAATATAAGCATTAATGATGATGATAAGACAGATGAAGCTTTTCTGTACCCATAAAACCTACTTCCCATTTCAATTAAGCTTTATGTTGCTTTTTGCTTAGACTTGTAAATTGACTACTTTTTCACTTTTAAAGACTTTATAAAAAACAAGCCATGACTCAAAAAGAATCATGACTTTGATTTTGCGAACTTTAGTCCGAATTACATATTTTCTTGCTTAACTGTCAGAATTCGTTGCGCATTTAACAACGTCCACCTTGCCTCCAAAATATTTATTTTTAAATCGTAAAGCTACATTTACCAATGCGATTAATACAGGTACTTCTACCAATGGTCCGATTACCGCAGCAAAAGCTACACCTGAATTGATACCAAACACTGCAATGGCTACTGCAATGGCCAATTCGAAATTGTTACTGGCCGCAGTAAACGACAAACTTGCTGTTTTTGAATATCCTGCCTTGAATTTGTGTCCCATAAAGAATGAAATCAGGAACATTACTACAAAGTAGATGACCAAAGGAATGGCAATACGCACCACATCTAATGGCAATTGTACAATGTATTCTCCTTTCAAGGAAAACATTACAAATATCGTAAATAGCAATGCAAACAAAGTAAGCGGACTAATTTTTGGAATGAATTTCTTCTGATACCAATCTTTTCCTTTTGCTTTGATACCGAAGTAACGAGTAATCATTCCTGCAAAGAATGGAATACCAAGGTAAATTAATACACTTTCAGCAATATCGCCCATTGTTACATCCACAACCGAACCCTGAAGACCAAAATACTCAGGCAATACAGTGATAAACACATATGCATATACTGAGAAGAACAGTACCTGGAATATGCTGTTGAAAGCTACCAATCCTGCTGCATATTCTGGATCTCCTTTGGCCAAATCGTTCCATACAATTACCATAGCAATACATCTTGCCAAACCAATCAAAATTAAACCAGTCATGTATTCAGGATAATCTTGCAGGAATACAATTGCCAAAGCGAACATTAAAGTTGGACCCAATAACCAGTTCTGCACCAAGGATAAGATTAAGATCTTACGATTTTTAAACACATCCTTTAGCTCTTCATATTTCACCTTTGCCAATGGAGGATACATCATGATCACCAGTCCTATGGCAATCGGAACATTTGTTGTTCCCACCGATAGTTTGTTCCAAAATCCAGCCATGGCAGGAAAAAAATAACCTGCTCCCACACCTATTACCATTGCGGCAAAAATCCACACGGTTAGGTATCTATCCAAAAAGGACAATTTTTTATTTAAAGATCCCATAATATTTAAGTATAACGGAAAAGCAAGAATCTGATTTTAGCCCTCGGGTAATTCCAGTTTTACACTTCCCCCTATATTGAAGCTTACGCTTGTAAGTAAAAAGTTTAAAGTATTCAGGATTGAATAATTATTAATTACCAATTATTCAATCCCCATTATTTTATGCTTTTTTTAAAATGTACTCTTCATTGAATTTTGCGAAATCTCTTCTGATCTCATCACGAACACGACGGAATACATCGAAAATTTCTTCTTCTGTTCCTTCTGCGTAAGCTGGATCATCAAAACCAATATGAAGACGAGTTCCTACTGGTCCCAGGAATGCCGGACATGCATCTTTAGCTCCACCACATACCGAAATCAAGAAATCAACCCCCTCATCCAGGAATTCATCTACCATTTTTGGACGGTGAGAACTGATATCAATTCCTATTTCAGCCATAGCCTTAATCGCTAAAGGATGTACTTGATCTGCAATTTTTGTTCCTGCCGATACAACTTCTAAATCTGGATTGATATCTCTTAAAATTGCTTCACCCATTTGACTTCTACATGAGTTTCCTGTACACAACACCAATACTTTCATCTTATTTTCTTTTATTCAATTTTTCAGCAAAATAGCCGAGTGAGTATTAACAAATTTTATTTTCTAATGGAGTGATTTCTTCAAACAAATCTCCAAATACACTTTTCAATTTCTCTATCCCTTCTTTGTTCAAGCAATATTTAATTTTTAAACCTTCAACATCCCCTTGAATTAATCCCATGGATTTTAATTCTTTTAAATGCTGCGAAACCGTTGTTCTACTCAAAGGCAAATAATCTGAGATATCACCAGAGATACAGGTTGGAGTAGAAGCCAAAAACTGCAATATGGCAATTCTTGCAGGATGCGACAGCACCTTTGCCAGTGAAGCAATTTCCTGCTGATTTTCTTCAAATAATTCTAATTTCTTCATAAGTTCTCCATTTCCTATTTCTAATGTCGCAAACATACGTCATTAATTTGAAACTCTAAACAGATTTTTAAAAGTTTACAATTTATTAACATCGGATCCAGTATAAAAGCACCATCAAAAAGAAAGGTCCTACTCATTGCGAGAAGGACCTTTTCTGTAAATTATCTTGATTGCTTACAATCTAGACTCTAATATTTCCGCAACATCTGCTGCTGCAACATCAGGTAACATACCAACGTACCCACGCTCAAGAAATCTTTGAGAAATGGTATCAATGCTGTCTTGTCCCACATTGTGCTCTCCTAAACGGGTTGCAATGCCAACGCTTTGGAAAAATTCTTCGGTTTTCTGAATTGCCAAAGTTTTTCTTTCATCATCACTACCTTCTGTAATATTCCAAACTCGCTCAGCATACTGCAATAATTTCTCACCACGTTGTTCTTTCAATTTGGTCAATAGTCCAGGAAGAACAATTGCTAAAGTTACGCCATGATCAATTCCATGGAAAGCTGTCAATTCGTGACCAATCATATGAGTTGCCCAGTCGCTCTTAACACCCATTCCAATCAATCCGTTTAAAGCCATTGTTGCTGCCCACATTAAATTGGCTCTGTTTTCATAGTCAGGAGTTTCGCTAGCCATTGCTTTCGGTCCTTCTTCAATTAATGTCAACAATAATCCTTCTGCAAATCTATCCTGAACAGGTGAATTTACCGGATATGTCAAATATTGCTCCATTACATGCACATAGGCATCAACAATACCATTTGTGATCTGGCGCATTGGCAATGAATAGGTTGTTTCCGGATCAAGAACTGAGAATTTTGGAAATAACAATGGATTTCCGAAAGCCAACTTCTCTTTTGTTGCAGCCTTGGTAATTACACCACCACTATTCATTTCAGATCCTGTAGCTGCCAAAGTTAAAACAGCTCCTAAATCAACAGCTTTTGTAATTTCAGCTCTTTTCGCCAAAATATCCCACTCATCTTCTCCCTCATAGTAAGCAGCTGCTGCAATAAATTTCGTTCCATCAAGAACAGAACCTCCACCTACAGGCAAAAGAAAATCGATTCCTTCATTTCTTACAATCTCAACTGCTTTCATTAAGGTTTCGAAATGTGGGTTTGGCTCAATTCCACCAAATTCTGTGATGTTATAATCTTTCAAAGCTTCCATAACCTGATCGTAAACACCATTTTTCTTGATGCTACCACCACCATAGGTCATTAGAATTTTTGCATCTTTAGGGATATGATTTCCTAGTTCTGCAATTTTACCTTTTCCAAACAGAATTTTTACTGGATTAAAAAAATCAAAATTTTCCATCTTATTAAGTTTAATTATTACTATTTCTTTTTCAGTGCTTTTACAAGCTCTTTGGCCATTAATAAATCAGAAGCTGGATTTTGACCGGTAATTAACCTTCCATCCACTACTACATATTCCTGCCAATTCGCCTTACAAGAGTATATTGCACCTTTTTCTATTAATGCCGTTTCCAACAAGTAAGGCACTTTATGATCGGTTCCAATGGCCTCTTCTTCCTGATTGCTGAATGCGGTAAGTTGTTTGCCATTTACCAAATAACTTCCATCATTTAGTTTTACATTTAGTAATCCTGCTCCACCATGACAAACGGCACAAACCACCCCATCATTCTCGTAAATTTCCGAAGCTATTTTTGCAATATCTTCATCAAAAGGAATATCAAATACAGCTCCATGACCTCCTGGAAAATAAATGGCATCGTAATTACTTGCTGAAATATCTTTGGGATGATAGGAGTTCATGAATTTATGCCTGGCATCTTTATCTTTAAAAAACGATTTTACTTTCGAATCATCCAAATCCAGTTGCTTAACCGGAACTTCGCCTCCTTTTGGAGATACAAAATCAATTTCAATTCCATTTTTTATCAAATGGAAATATGGAACAGCTACCTCCAGAACGTAACATCCCGACTCCCATCCTTTTTCATCTTTAAAATGACTTGTTAATGCAAATAAAACTTTGGCCATGTTTCTAAATTATTTCTCTGCAAATATATATCTCATTATTATATTAATAAACTTATTCTTTTTATACTTTTGTATAAATAAATTTATAGATACATGGTAAACCTAGAATGGTACAGGACTTTTAAGGCGATATATGAACAGGGAACATTAACTGGTGCAGCAGAAATTTTACTCATTACACAACCCGGTGTAAGTCAACAACTCACCGCTTTGGAAACATACATGGGAGTTAAGCTTTTCGAGCGAAAACCCAGAAAAATGTTACCAACTCCGCATGGAATGCAACTTTACAATCAAGTTGAGGAAGCCATATTGCAATTGGAGAAAACAGAAGAGAGCTTCAAACGCAAAACATTAATTAATCGTCCTACTGCCAAGATTGGTATGTCGATAGAAATGTTTAATCATGCTTTTGCCAATATTCTGGACGACCTGGAAATGAATGTGGAATTTACCTTTGGAGAATATGAAGATCTTCAAGCCAAATTGTTTGCGAAAAAATTAGATTTGACCATTACCACACTAAATCACAATTATCAGAACATAGAATACAAACACTTTTGTCAAGAGGCATTGCTTTTGGTAAGCAATAAGGATTTAGATACTATCCCTTTTAACAGGTTTATTTACGAGAAAAAAATAGATGAAGCTGAAAAATGGCTGAGTCAGCAAAATTGGTATTCTTACACTTATAAAATGGAAACCATTAAATCCTTTTGGATGCAAAACTTTAAGAAAAAACCTTATTTTAAACCTCGCTACGTGATTCCAAATTTAAGTGGGATGCTGCAAGCAATTCAGTTGAACAAGGGCATTTGTATATTGCCTTCTAGTTTGTGCCAGGAAGCATTGGAAAAAAAAGAAATCATTGAAGTTTGGCAGGGTATTCAAACTACATACTACAATAAGTATTTTGCCATAAATACACAAAGCAAAAACCTAAAACAAGTAGAAGAAATTATGGAAATCATCATCAATAGAAATACATGTAAATCAATTTAATATGAATAAAATTTATCATTTAAGCAGCTGCTCAACTTGTCAAAGAATCTTAAAAGAATTAAATATTGATTCAGATTTTGAATTACAGGATATTAAAACACAGACAATAACAGCAGATCAATTGGAGGAAATGAAAGATCTAAGTGGATCGTATGAAAGTTTGTTTAGCAGACGAGCCATAAAGTATAAAGAACTTGGCTTAAAAGAAAAGGTTTTAAGTGAAGATGATTATAGAGATTATATCTTATCAGAGTACACCTTTTTAAAACGCCCTGTACTTTTGATTGATGGAGCAATATTTGTCGGCAATGCAAAAAAAACAGTTGAGAATGCAAAAAAAGCATTGGGCAAATAGAAAAATAGTAAAAGAATGCATTTTGTATTTTTCTGATTTAATAATAACTTATGGGATGCATAATCATTAAATAGGATGCAAAATGCATCTTTTTTCGTTCTATCAGTAACCTTAAAAACTTTTACTTATGCCATATTTAAAAGTTCAAACCAACGAGAGTTTCTCTAGCAAAAAACAACAAAGTTTTTTAAAAGAATGCTCCACATTGATCTCCTTTGAACTAGGAAAACCAGAAAAATACGTAATGACAGCTTTCGAACCTAAAACTGAAATGACATTAGGTGGTTTGGAGGATCCTGTTGTATTTCTCCAACTAAAAAGCATTGGTTTACCAGATACAAAAACAAAAGATTTATCAAGCAAATTTGCCAATCTGGTTGAGGAACAGCTTAAAATTCCAAAAGATCGTGTTTACATTGAATTCATGGATGTACCCAGAGGATTTTGGGGATGGAATGGTATTTTGTTTTAAGATTTCAATATTTAATTCGTGTAAAAATAAATTCTCAGTTAATTTTTTAACAATTCGATAAATTTTTATTGTTTTTATAAAAATTTTATACACCTTTACATCCGAAATAAAAAATTGACAGTACAAATGAGATTTACATTTAAATACAAGAAGCAGAATAAACGCAATAAACAGTTGTTGTTTGTGTAGTGTTGTAGAATAATGTAAAGCTTAAAAATATAGAAGCCTGCAGAAATTCTGCAGGCTTTTTTTAAACTTGTCAATTCAATTAGAAAATATCAATAAAAGCGAAACAAATAAACTCCCATTCAGTTGGGATAACAAATTAAACTATTAACCAATGAAAGTTTTAAAGTTTGGCGGTACTTCAGTCGGATCTCCTGAGAGAATTCAGAATTTGGCTCAATTGGTTCAATGTGATGAACCAGTTATCATCGTTTTATCGGCTATGGCAGGAACCACAAATGCCTTGGTTGAAATTACTGAACTCCTTTATCGAAAGGACATGCAAAAAGCGAGTGAGCAAATCAATGACTTAGAGGAACAGTATCGAAAACGAATTGAAGAATTATTTACCACACAAGACTTCATCAACAAAGGAAACGAGTTAATTACATCACATTTTAATTATATCAAAAACTTTGTAAACAGAAGTTTTACTGCATTGCAAGAAAAAGCAATTTTGGCTCAAGGTGAATTAATTTCTACTGCCATGTTCCATTATTATTTATCGGAAATTGGCGTTGATTCTGCATTTTTACCTGCTTTAAATTTTATGAGAATTGATAAAGATGGTGAGCCTGATTATTTCTACATCCAGGAAAATTTGGAACGAATTCTTGCAGAAGAATCCGAACACAAATTATTTATTACTCAAGGTTTTATATGTAGAAATGCATACGGAGAAGTCGATAATTTAAAAAGAGGTGGCAGCGATTATACTGCCTCATTAATCGGTTCTGTCTTGCAAGTTGATGAAGTTCAAATATGGACAGATATTGATGGTTTCCACAATAATGATCCAAGGTATGTTGAAAACACCTCTGCCCTGAAACAACTATCGTTTGATGAAGCAGCGGAATTGGCTTATTTCGGTGCAAAAATCATGCACCCATCGAGCATTATGCCATGCAAGCTAAAAAGTGTACCGGTAAGATTAAAAAACACACTGAGTCCTGCTGACGAGGGTACATTAATTACCGATGATGAAACGGGGAAAGGAATTAAAGCCATAGCTGCAAAAGATGGAATTACTGCACTAAAAATCAAATCGGGCAGAATGCTTTTGGCTTATGGGTTCTTAAGAAAGGTGTTTGAAATATTTGAAATCTATAAAACACCTATCGATATGATTACAACCTCAGAGGTTGCAATTTCATTAACCATTGATGATAATAGTAAACTTAAAGAAATCGAATCTGAATTGGTAAAATTCGGAAATGTTGAAATCGATGAAAATCAGTCAATCATTTGTATAGTTGGTGATTTTATTTCTGAATCAACAGGGAGTGCTAAAAAAGTTCTGGAGGCCTTGGAGAATATTCCTCTCAGAATGATTTCTTATGGAGGTAGTAAACACAACATTTCTGTTCTTGTAAATCAAGAAGATAAAGTATCAGCATTACAAGCATTAAGCAGCAATTTATTTTAGGTTTTTACATTCAAAATTTAATTGAATCATGTTCAACAGTACAAGAATAGAACTATTCAAAAATATTCCCACTCCTTTCTATTATTACGATATGGAGTTATTAGAAAGTACCTTAAAGCTTATTAATTCAGAAGCTTCTAAATACGGATATCACATTCATTATGCTGTTAAAGCCAATGCAAATCCTAAAATCATGAAGTTAATTCAGTCATATGGATTTGGTGCTGATTGTGTGAGTGGAAATGAAATTATAAGATCGCTGGAAACCGGATATACAGCTGATAAGATTGTTTATGCAGGTGTAGGAAAATCAGATCGGGAAATTCTAACAGCACTTGAGGCTGGCATTTTCTGTTTCAATTGTGAATCGATTCCGGAAATCGAATTAATCAATGAATTGGCAGAGCAAACCAACAAAACAGCAAGAATTGCCATTCGAATCAATCCTAATGTTAACGCCAATACGCATCATTACATCACCACCGGAATTGAAGAGAACAAATTTGGAATCAACCGTTGGGAATTCGAATCGGTTTTGGAAACATTAAGCCAAGCAAAGAATATTGAATTGATTGGTTTGCATTTTCATATTGGATCTCAAATTACAGATTTAAGTGTTTTTAAAGGTCTTTGTCTCAGAATTAATGAGATTCAGGAATGGTTTAAGGAGCGTCAGATATTGGTGAATCATATTAATGTTGGAGGCGGATTTGGAGTAGATTACAAATGTCCTGACGAAAATCCAATTCCTGATTTTGTTACTTTTTTCGGAATCTTCAATGAGTTTTTAAATCTTAAACCCAACCAGGAATTACATTTCGAATTGGGAAGATCAGTTGTTGCTCAGTGCGGTAGCTTAATTTCCAAGGTTTTGTATGTGAAAAATGGAGTAAACACAAAGTTTGCCATACTCGACGCTGGAATGACAGAACTGTTGCGTCCTGCTCTTTATCAGGCCTATCATAAAATAGAAAACATCAGCTCGAATGGAGAAGAAGAAATTTATGATGTGGTTGGTCCTATCTGCGAGTCATCTGATTGCTTTGGCAAAGCAGTTAATTTACCTTTAACACAACGAAACGATATTATTGCTCTTCGAACAGCAGGAGCATATGGCGAAGCAATGGCTTCCAGATACAATCTTAGAGATATAGCAGATTCTGTTTTCTCCAACGAATTGTAGTGTGATTATTAGTTTGGATACAAAGGCAATATTCTAAGGAGTATTGCCTTCTTTATTCAATCCCAATTTTTCTCAACAGCGATTTTGACGGAACAATAAACAAGGTAAGATTGTAAAACATCCCTCCTTTGGCATAGGAATCGATGATTTTATCCTTATTGGTGAATTTACTTCCTGAAAAGCTAAGCGTGCTATTCTTATTTGTAACATCGAAATTGATATTACTTCTGTATCCTCCTTCAAAAGAAAACCATAGCCAATCCGTAATTCCTTTTTCTATTTCAAGAGAAAAATTCACATCCGACCTACGAAATTCTAAGGTTTTAAAATCACTCAATGCAGGATTATCTGGGTTCAACATTTCCTCACTTTGAGCTTGTTTATCAAAATGCATACTGTAACTTCCTCCTTTTAGGTAAGTTTTAGCACTGATAAAACAAAGTTCCGAAGGCTGATATCTTAGCTTAATCTTTGCAGGCAGAAAAGCTACAACTCCCCATTTATCAGCAAAAGTATGATTGTAAGCAAAAATTGGAAAAACCAGAGGATCGCCAAAAGTATATGAAAATGCAAGCCCCACTCCCCAAGATTTATACTTATTAACCTTCCATCCAATCACAGGAGAAACTTCCATTTTTAAGAATGTGTATTTGCTAACTTCTCCAATGTGTTCTTTCCAGTAGTCCCCTTTTAACTTCGCATTAAAACGAAGCATAAAATACCTGTTCCTTTTCCATTGAGTCATAAGGTACAAACTACCTCCTAAGCTCTTCATGTTTTTATCATTTAAGCTCCGATAAAATGGATAGCTTATATTTTCACTATTTTGAAAATGAATTTCTTCATCGCTATACTCAATACTCCCAGCCATTTTCAGATTCTTTTTTATTAAAATCGGAAAACGCAATTTGGTTTTAAATATTCGATTGTAATCAATTTTGGCCTTCCCATCACCATAAATTTCTGATTTAGATCCCACATCAAAGCCTGTAACTCCAGTATAGGATGCCTCAAATCCTCGAACAGGTCCACTACCAACAACACTAGGGTTCCAGTCATAATGGGTTGAATCCGAATACAACTGTGCAGAAACACAATTCCCCATAATTATAAATGATAGAAATACAATTAGTTTCCTCAAACTCATAGGTGTATCTTTTTTTTTGCTTAATGCATTAATGAAAACAACTAACACTTTGATTCAAAACACGATTATAATTGATTTGTTGTAATTCCCATAATATTAAAACCAGTAGCCAAGACTCACATAATTCAACACCTTATCCTTTTTATTGGAATACATCAATGAAAATTCCATTGGCCCAATAAGACTGTTATACGAATAGGTTACACCAAGTCCGCGAATCCATTCACCTGTACTTAATGATTCATTTACATCTTCGGTAATTTTACCAACATTTGCTTTAAATATCAGATAGTTATTTTTAAATAACTCATATTGAAAATCGCCACGAAACACAAAAGAATTTGTAGATGCAACTTCCATTCTTTCTAAACCAACAAACGGCATTTGAATATCAAAATAATCTGTTTGGTCAATACCTCCTGTATATGTCATAAAGAAGTCAGGAATATTTTTACCCCAAATCACTCGTCCATAAAACTTTGGATAAACCGTAAATTTGTCCGTAATACTAATTGCTTTCTGAACTTTTAAATAAGCAATGGATGCTGGTCTTTCCATTCCATCTAAACTTGCCCCATTATTTGTAACCAGTTTATATTCTCCATATAGACTAATTCCTCTCTTTGGATAATATGCCTTTTCATGGGAGTCTAATCTCAATAGTGTGTAATAAGAAAAGAAGTAATCTTCAGCATTACCACTCTCTAATCCAGGCAATGTGAAAGTTGATTTCACATTGTAATATTCCACTTTAGCCCCAATACCAACAGAATAGGATTCCCTTAAAATCGAATGAATTTTGAAGTCTAACTTCACATAGTCCAGATCAAAGTTTCCAATCTGTTCCCAATCTTCGTAGGCATTTACATTCCAGTCATTGTATTCAGCCTGCAGCGTAATTCCCGGTTTTAACCCATTATCAATTGCATAAGTAGTTACAAATCTTGGGGTTTCTGAAAGTTTCAAATCAAATGATAAATGAGAACCGCTTCTTAGTTTATTGCGAAAAGTAGTATTAAGAAGCACTCCTGCTTGATTATCCGAATCATACCTAAGTCCTACATTGAATCTTTTAGTTGTACGTTCTTTTACTCTTACCTGAAGAGTTTTTGCCTTATTCCCAAGCAACCTAAAATCTACCTGGTCAAAATACTTACTCCCATACCCCCAATTAATGCCTTGCTTCAGCTGACTTAAACTTATCTCGCCCGGAACATCCAAATTAAACTTACCGGATAACAATGACTTGCTTACATCATTCAATCCCTCATACTCAATATTTTTCACATAGTAAGTTGTGGAATCAGCAGGTGGCTTATATTGCTTTATTTTTTTCTTTTTAAGTTGATATTTTTCTTTCAACTCTTTTAGTTCAGAGTAAAATTTCCTTCCTGCCTCCTCTCCCTTATGAATTAGAGAATCTGCTGCATTAAAACTTCCAACGGAATAATTGTTAATGTTAGGCTTAATGTAAACATCTACAAAATCGATGTTCTTTTTAAATTCATTCAAAGCCATTAAAGACACGGTTTGATTGATAATATCAAGAAATGATTTCAATTCCTCCTTTGATTTTGGTCCGGATTGTACATCAACGCCAATAACAATATCGGCTCCCATATCAATTACTTCCTTTACCGGAAAATTATTAACCATTCCACCATCAACCAATAATCGCCCATCAATTTCAATTGGTGAAAAAACTGTTGGTATGGCCATACTAGCTCTCATGGCCTCTGGAAGATAACCCTTATCAAGAGTTACGGCTTCTCCCGTTTCAATATCAGTTGCTACACAAACAAAAGGGATTGGAAGCTTCCTAAAGTCTGTTACATCATGATAGTCAATCGATAGTCTCTCAAACAAATTAATAACATTCTGGCCTTTTACAATCCCACTTGGTAGTTCTATCCCTTTGGGTCTTATCGGAAAAGATAAAACATGGCGTTCATAGTTCTGCTTTTCGTGAAATGGAACATATTTACGAGAAATTTCATCAGCAAGCAATTGATCCCAATTCTGACTAATGATCATTTCTTCAATTTGGTTGGCCGAGTATCCTATTGCATAAAAACCACCAATAATACTTCCCATACTCGTACCCGCAATGTAATCAATAGGTATTTCTAATTCATCGATAATTTTTAATACACCAACATGAGCAAATCCTTTAGCCCCCCCACCACTTAGTACCAAACCTATTTTTGGTCTTTTTTTATTTTCGAGTGTATCAGTTTTAAATTTAGCTGATGATATAAAGTTCAGAGATATAAAAAGGATTAATAGTAATGAATGTTTCATTCTGTTATTTTGTTCAATTTGATTTTAATTTTCAATTTTTAAATCTTCCGCAAGCTTCAATACATCCTTCTCTTTCCCGTTCTTCACCTTAACTCGAATCGCTCTCAAACCATATACTCCTTGTAGATCTTCCAAGGTATGGTACTCTATTTGGTTTTCAAAATAGCCAGCTGAAATCAAATACTCCAAATATCTCTGATATTCCGCGATTTCTTTTTCCTGACTAAAAATTATGGCCAACATCCCCGGTTGGGTTAATCGCTCATTGGTTCCTTTAATTTTAGCCTTATCAATTCTCTTCTTCACAATTTCATAACGAATATTGTAAGCACCATCCACATCAAATTTCTTCTCATCCTGACGGAAACGTATTGCCAAAGGCTGACTATGAACCAAAATCAATCCTGTTGTATCCATTGGTATTGGCAGAGATTTTTTTAAAGCTTCAGTTTTTCTAGCCAGTTCAGCACTTACAATAAGTTGCCACAATCTCAAATTCTTAAGATAAATTCTGTCAAAATTTAAATGATTAGCTATACTTTCTCCAATATAAATATTGTGCTCAACCCCATCTGTTCTGTATTTTTCAAAATAGTGAGGAAACATTGCCTGAGCTTTTTCTTCTTCCTGTTCCAGGTAACTTGTTACACAATCATTAATCAGACCCAAACTGTCCTCGAAATCTTTCCTTCTTTTGTAAACCAGATTTAATCCCGGGTTGATATTTTTCTTGTAATTATCTATGGCAAGAATTACTTCCTCTCCATTTTCTTTAAAATGAGGAAATAGTGGCTCAACCTCATATCTGATAAAATTCAACACGTTCATTTCATCTCCTGATGATAAGCCCTTTTGAATGCCATCTTTGAAATAGTCAATTTTATAAATTAACTGATCGTATATTGGCATACTATTTATGGCATTCACACTTGAAACAACATTTCGTATCAGTTCCAACTGCTCCAATAAATCATCCTGAATGGTTTGATTTCGGATTACTGATGAATGTCTTACATCAATCGCTCCATATAGAGGGTAAACATTTGGGAAAACTATTTCTTCCATTTTAGCAGATTCCCCCTTACCTTTCTTCAACAACATATTAGAAGCAGCCTGAGTAAATCTCCACTCCACACTTGGATGTAAAGCAGTACACTCTTCTTTAATTATGGCTTCTATCTTATTTTGCAATTCTTCACTGGTTCGTTGTATTGCAATCGAAAATACAGGAATAATATCCTTAATAATACGCAACTTGGAAAAGGTAATATCATACGCCTTGTTAGAGCCCAATTCCATTACTCCAACCATCTCATCTTCATTATAGAGAGGCACAACTGCTATGTTTCTAATGCCCTCATCAAGCAAGGCTTTCTCTACCTCATTCGGATTTTCTCTTTTAGAAAGATCATTGATTAGTATTGGACTCCCTTGCTCCCCAGCTTGTTCATAAATGGTTTTCCTGTAATCTTCGCATTTAAAACGATCTGCACTCAAAAATCCATGCCAAAAATCAGATGGATTTTCAACACTTCCTTGGTTCATCCCAAACGCAATGATCCCTAATTTAAGATTGGGCAATTCAAGAAGAGATCTGATATTTTGTTCTAATTGATTAAAATTATTTCTGTTGATAATTGAAGATTTCTCCAACAATTGAGATTTAAGGGACGAAATCACTTCTATCTGACTGATATCAACATATCGAAATGGTAAAAATCCTGAGAATTTAAACTGATCCAATGGTAAGGTTTCCAGCCAAAAATCCATATCCAAAGGATTATTAATCATTTTATGCAACTGCTCTTCACTAAGCTTAGGTAGTTTGCCAGTATAGGTAATATCAATACAAGACTTCTCAATCTCAAGTTTATAATATTTTACCAGATCGTTGAGCTTATCCGTCACCTTATACATGAAAAGATATCCAAGCCCCAACTCGAAATTATAATATCGCTTTAGAATCATGGAATAAGCATAAAACAACATCCCAAATGTCTTAAAACACTTGTCCTGATCTTTTTGCTCAACCATTTCAACGATCAAGTTCTCATTTCCATATAATTCCAGGTACTTAGGGGTAAAATAAAAGTTCTGATCATCAAAAGGTGTAGCAACAACCCCAATGTCTTCACGATATTGAACCGGAGTAAAGAAATACCCCATTAAAACATGAATCTCATCTTTAAATTTCTCAACATCATTTACATCAAAATCTGCCCTTGCCAATTCAGGCTTCTCCTCTACTAACTTTAGAATAGCCTCACCTTGGATATCAAGACTCCCATTTATTTTTTTTTGTTCTTTTAACTTGTTAATTAATGGAACAAAACTTAGCGTTTTCTTAAACGGAACTTCCTCTATGTTAAGCTTTAAGCGATCCAGTTTCATAATATTTTATATATTTCCCCGATTTTCAAACTACTAAAGTAGTTCTTTTTAAATACCTGTAAAAGACAAAAGCGTCATTCAGCAATACAATTAAACCATTTTTAACATCTTCTGTTCTAAGATACAAAAATGCGAATAGAAACCCCATTGTATCTATCCTCTTAACTCTAAACCCTTTGTTCAGTTTTATTATTCCAAATATACTTTAAGAGGAGTAATAAAGGATATGAATTTCCCGTGATACTTTTCACTTGATTTTATATCGAATGATTGAATTGCCAATTCAAGCTTTTTACGATTATTTTAGGCAAAATAAATAGAGTCTCGAACTGCATTTATGGTGAAGGAAACTGCAACAATAAATCTCCTTTTACAATTCACTCTTCAATGAAAGCAGAAATCAAAAAACCCCGAGTTCTACATCTCGAGGTTTTTTATCTATGAAAAAACAGGCCTGTGGCCCAACTGGATAAACAATTTTTCTCTTTAATCATACCTATAACAGCTTTATTTAAAAATGGGGTGACAAATGGGATTATTTTTTTGTTTTTTTTTAGCTTATCCATAAATCAATTTAAAATTCAAGCATAAAGCTTAATAGCAAACACATAGGTAAACGCCCCTTATTTTTGCTCAAAATTGTGCCTTTTCTTCAACAATTATTGGCTTAGGGTAAAGCTATTTGCCGGAAATCTCTTTTTTTGTATGTATCGATTCTCACATTTATACACAATCAGTAATTTGTATACATCGCTCAGTAATTCGTATAAATCATCAAAAAACGTAAACCGTAAATTTGTAACTACAATCATTAGCAATTTTTTGTATTGGGTAAATTCACCATCGATATCAGTAGGAATTAACAATTCGATGGGGAATAGTTTCCAATTATCTGA
The DNA here is from genome assembly GCF_001310955.1 of Marinifilum fragile JCM 15579. Taxonomy (GTDB): domain Bacteria; phylum Bacteroidota; class Bacteroidia; order Bacteroidales; family Marinifilaceae; genus Marinifilum; species Marinifilum fragile. The sequence goes on along the minus strand of NZ_BAZX01000016.1, from coordinate 70,780 downwards.
CTATATTAAGACAAAATATTAAAGAAATGAGCGATATTATAAATATCCAGACCATATCGGAACTTCATGATATAATGGGATTTGAGAAGCCTCAGCACCCATTAATTTCTATTGTAGATTTTTCGGAGGTTGAACCAATAAATTTAGGAAGTAATGTTAAAGTGGTTTCCTCCTTGTATTCGGTTATGTTGAAAAGTGCCAATTGTGGACATTTAAGATATGGTAGAAAAACATACGATTTTCAGGAAGGAACACTCTTCTGCATGGCGCCAGACCAGGTGATTGCCAAAGAGAGCGTAGATGAGTCTGATGGATATTCGGGATGGGGATTGTTCTTTCATCCTGATTTAATTCGCAAAAGTGCTCTTGCAAAAAAGATTCAGGAATTTACTTTTTTCTCTTACGAAGTGAATGAAGCACTTCATTTATCGGATCAGGAAAAGAAAAACCTTTCGGAACTGTTAGAAAGAATTAAAGATGAATACAGTGCCAATCTTGATCATTTTAGCAATGATGTAATTCTATCGAGCCTGGAACTATTTTTAAACTATTGCAACAGGTATTATGGCAGGCAGTTTATTACAAGAAGCTCTTACAATAAGGACATTTTAAGCAAACTGGAAAGCTTATTGAAAGATTATTTTAATTCCGATAAGGCAGAACAATTTGGCATTCCAACAGTTAAATATTGTGCCGAACAATTGAATTTCTCGCCCAATTATTTGAGCGACCTAATTAAGAAAGAAAGTGGCAAAAGCGTTCAGGAACACATTCATTATCGCTTAATCGAGAAAGCCAAAACTAAATTACTGAGTACTACCAACTCGATTAGCGAGATAGCCAATGAACTAGGCTTTGAATACCCACAGTATTTTAGTAAAATTTTTAAATCGAAAACTGGTTTGTCGCCGGTAGAGTACCGCAACTTGAATTAGAGTTGCACGAAGAAAATAAGAATGAAAAGATTGAAAAAGATGGGGATAGGATTAGGAATATTATTGTTGATTACCTGTATTATTGGAGTTTCATTTATATATGTCAGCCCACAGTTTGGGCGAAGAGCAAATGCTACACAGAAAAAAGCCTATGCTCTGCTGCCAAACTATAAGGATGGAAAATTCATTAATCGTGAAAAGATTGAAATGGAAATGAGCATGCGCTCTTTCTCTAAAATGTTTCGCGAAATGCTAAGTCCTGATCCTAACGTAAATCCAAAATCAAATGTTGAGGTAGTAAGTTTAAATTCAGATAATTTAGAGCTTAAAGCAGATTCTATAAACGAAGTAATTTGGCTGGGACACTCTTCTTTCCTGATCAGGCTAAATGGCAAAACCATTTTGCTGGACCCTGTATTTAGTGAAAAAACCGGCCCACATTCCTTCTTTGGAAGAAAAAAATACAACAACCAGATGCCAATCGATTTAATCGACATTCCACATGTTGATGCAATTTTTATCTCTCATGATCATTACGATCACTTGGATTATTACAGCATTGTGAACCTAAAAGACAAAACTGATAGATTTTTCGTTCCTCTTGGTGTTGGCAATCATCTAAAATCTTGGAAAGTTGATAAAAATAAGATTCAGGAATTCAATTGGTGGGATGAAAGTTCTTTTGATGGAATTCAATTTGCTTTTGTTCCAACCCGCCACATGTCTGGCAGAGGGTTGGCAGATCAATCGTCAACACTCTGGGGTTCGTGGGTGCTAAAAGGGAAAGACAAGAGCATCTATTTTAGTGGCGATGGCGGATATGGTCAACACTTTAAAGAGATTGGCGAAAAATATGGCCCTTTCGATATTGGTTTAATGGAATGCGGGCAATACAATAAGCTTTGGGCCGATGTACATATGATGCCCGAAGAATCGGTTCAGGCTGGAATGGATGTGAAAGCAAAAAGAGTCATCCCAATCCATTGGGGTTCGTACCGATTGGCAAACCATGCCTGGACAGAACCTGTGGAACGATTTAAGCAAAAGCCAAAGAACTTGAGGTTAGCATACTAACTCCCCGAATTGGAGAAAATATTAATTTAAACCAACACGATTTTTCACAATCTACAGAATGGTGGGAAGAAATCGCAGGTAGGTAAAGTCTAATAATCTATTTTTACTAAAGCTGTTCCATGTTGGGACAGCTTTTTTCTTTATAAAATTAAGGATTGTACAAATCCGGATTAAAGAAATCCATGATGGATTTGATCATCTCGATTTTAACATTGGCTTTTTTGTGTTCAGAATCAAGATCGGTAGTATGTAGGTAGGCACTTAATGCTTCTGGTAGGTTCCCAATTTGATGGTACAATTCACCCACTTGAAACTGAGCTTCAATATTCTTCGCATCAAGCTCCAATACAGATTTGTATTTTTCTATTGCTGCTTCAATTTTTTCTGCTTTAGCCAATTCTGCAGCTTCCACCATTAATTTTTCCACTTCCGTGCTCATAATTATCTTTTCCAAATTGATAAAATCTACTTTAGTATTGCGCAAATGTAAGCAATAGCCTTCACCAATCAAAGCATATAGCAAGAAGTAAGCACAGTTTATTAAACATCATTATATGGGCAACCAGCAAAGGTACTTCTGCAATAAAATTCAGAACCTCCGAAAGTAATCATTGCTTGTATACACGCAAATTCATCAATTCCGCACTCAATGTGAGTTCTTCCGCACAGGATGTCAATATCTCTTTATGTGTGCGGAAGGACCACCTCTGCGTGCGGAAGCACTTCCCAAGTGTGCGGAAGGGGTGCCTGGCTGTGCGGAACAACTTTCTTGGTGTGCGGAAAGGGTACCTGAGTGTGCTGAGAGGGTACCTTTGCGTGCGGAAGCTTTTCCCGAGCATGCGGAAGGGGTACCCGGGTGTGCGGAACAACTTTCTTGTGTGCGGAAGGGGTACCTAGGTGTGCGGAACAACTTTCTTGTGTGCGGAAGGGGTACCTAGGTGTGCGGAAGGCTGCCTAAGTGTGCGGAAGCACTTCAGGCTCCCTTTAATAAACTGTGTCTCCAAATTTTTCTCAATGTCTTCTGCCCATCCTTAAAGTTTTGAGAATAAAAAATATTCATTCCATTTCATTGTTTTCCAAGAAAAACTCCTCCTGGAATCACTGCATCTGTATGTACATAAATTGTACTGTCGTGTCTATTTTGTAAGTTTGTACATCGAATCTACACCGATTTGTTTCTAAAATAACGCATTGCTTCGTTACTCTCTCACTGCGTCTTTAGAAATCGATCGGCATAATAATTAGGGCAATATCGAATTAAAATATTATTAAAATCAAGCAAAGCAATAATGGCAAAACAACATTGGAAACCGGGAACCATGGTTTATCCTATACCAGCTGTAATGGTTAGTTGTGGATCGAAACCAGAAGATTACAATATCATAACCATTGCCTGGACAGGAACCATTTGCAGCGATCCTGCAATGTGTTACATTTCAGTACGCAAGAACAGACACTCCTACAATATCATTAAGGAATCGGGAGAATTTGTAATTAATTTAACGACCAAAGACCTGGCCTATGCTACCGATTGGTGTGGGGTTAAATCGGGAAAGGATTTCAATAAGTTTGAAGAAATGAATCTTACTCCTGCTCCATCAAGAGAAATATCGGCACCTATTATTGAAGAATCGCCATTGAGTATTGAATGCAAGGTGAAAAACATTGTAGAATTGGGTTCTCACGATATGTTTATTGCCGAGGTAGTAAATATACAGGCTGATGAAAGATACATCAACGAAAAAACCGGAAAATTCTTGCTTAGCAAAGCTCGTCCTATTGCCTACTCGCACGGTTATTACTTTGAACTGGGTAAATTGATTGGACAATTCGGACACTCGGTAATGAAAAAGAAGACCAGAGAAATAAAAGGCAAAAAGGGGAAGGTAAAAAAGGCCTAAGGAGAAAGTCATATAATATCCTTTCCTAATAAGACTGCATTTATAGACTTATTTTTGAGTTCAGAAGTTTAATTTTAGAATTCTCCCTTTATAGGGGAGATCCCGACAGGGAGAGGGGTGTTTAAGGTAAGTCTTCTTTTATGCATGACCCTTTTGCCTATCGGCATTTTCCCTAAGAGGGAAAAATTCAATTTGAAAATGCAAGCTAAAAAGGTGCTACGCACACTAAGCGTGCAAAAAAAATACCGGCCCATTGAGCCGGTATTTTCAATTTATATCGTTTCGGATTATCTAATTCTATCCATTGAGCGAATCATTGCTTCATCTTTTCCAATTCCTCTTAATGCCAGGTAACTTAAGATTAAAGCTACCAAAGGAAATGCATTGATAATGCTATAGCTTGCTATCGCATTTAATTCACCCGCCTGGCTGTTGATGCTGTAGTAAATTAATCCCATTGCACCCAACATACAAACCATATTAAAAATGGTAAGGCGAATTTGAATCATTCGCTTTTTAAACAAGAAAATGGTAATTAAACTCACCAGTGCAATCACCGATAATAAAATTGCTACCGGGTAGGCAATAAATATTGCAGGAGCACCTTCAGTAAGCGCAGGAATTCCCCTGTACAAAAATTCATAAGTTTGACCTGCAGTATCAATTAATTCAGCTAACGGGAAAAAGAACATGATCCCAATTAAAATAAAGCTCCCCAACAGGTATAAAGATTGTATTCTTTGTATCATAGTTTTTAATTTTTGTACAAATTTAATTTTAAATTAAAAAGCAGCAAACTTTCATTTGCTGCTTTTATCTTCATTACTTAACACTAACTAATCACACTTAAAAATTGCTTTTGAAGAAGTTCCCCTAAAACCCTTCAAAACTAAACTCATAAGCTTTCACGGAAAGTTAAGGCCCGTAAAATTTAAGCAGGTTTACCATTAACCTTTTCTCTTTAACGACATGTAGTCGATATAATATAGTAGTTTGACCGAAAAGCTATTAAGCTGTGTTGCGTCAAACGTATCTTTCAAATTGTCTACAAAACCATGCCTGATTTCGTCTTGTGCATCACGAATTGAACTCTTCCAAACCAAGCTAACTCGCTACCAGGTGCAAATCGCCAATTGTACACCATATCCACATTAAATGTGTTGAAGTTTACATCGTGGTTTTCATTGTAATCAGAGTCGGCAACTCTCCCATTGTCCATTAGCGTATAAAAATCCTTGTATTCAGCTTTTGCCCAATAGTGGCGCATTCTAAAACTCAAAGAGGTGTTGTTATTAAAAATATAATTGGCCGAGAATTTATTCTCTAACCTGGCTGTATTTCTATTTCCAATATAAACAGTGGTAAAATCATTAATATCCGTTTCAGAACTTGCATAACCAAGCTCATCCAAATTTCTACTCCAAGCCGTCTCATAAACCATTAACAGTTTATCGTTTACACGATATCTTGGTGAAACCTTTAATCTGAATGTTTTAAGATCATCGGTAGACATACGAACACCATAGTTTGCATCTATATCCAAAGCAAGCGCTTTTCTATAATCTGTTGAAATCCAAAAACCAGCCGAAGTTGATGAACCTTTTCTCAACTTCATTCCAGAAACACGAGGTTCCTCGTAATCATACCTGTGCATTGGGCGAGTATTTCCATAAAATCCCATCGCAAAATGATTGTGAAACTTTAGTCTGGCATTATAATAAAATGAAATACTTGCATATCTGCGTGGCTCATATCTGGCTTCATGATGTATTTGAAACCTTGCATGGCGCTGTATAACTGATCCTTTGGGCTCAAAATTATCGTAGAAAAAGTTCAAATTGTTATTAATTTGATTGTTACGATACAAGAAACCCAAATCGTTAGGATTGTATTTATCGGTCATTAGCCTGTGAAAATAATTCCAGGTAAATTTTCCTTGAATTTTCCCAACCTGAACCTCATGCATGTATCCTATTTGATCTTTGGCTTCATCCTGGTATCTCTGAGTCGTAATTACCTTCCCTTTCACATCGTGTGACCTTTCTCCATTTCGGAAATCGAATTCGGTACCAGTAACATTTGCAATATAATTCGTTTCGGGTATATAAACATTGGTATTGAATAAGCTTACGTACGATTCATTTTTCATACTCTTATCAACCACCAACATATTGTAATTGGTAAAAGGTTGAATTTTTTCCTTACGCGATTCTCCTGTAACAGTATCCTGAATTGTGGCATAAGTATTTCTATTCATCGCATTAAGTACGCCAATTCCCAATCCTTTTGCGTTCCTACCCGAAACCTTGGTAGCATTAATAATTTTTGCTTTTGCTGGATTATCGGTAACAATTTCATTCTCGCCCAGATTATCGTAAACATCATATGCATATTTAGGTTTGCCTCCAATACGTCTGGAGTAAAAAATGCCGCCTCTGTTGAAAAGCTCAGTTGCTTCGGTAAAAAACTGGCGCTTTTCTGAAAATTTTGTCTCAAAAGGTGAAAGATTCAATACTTCATCATCCGATTGCACCTGACCAAAATCCGGAATCAACATCATATCTAAAGTATAACTTTCGTTGATACCGTATTTTAAATCCATTCCCCCTCTAAAATTTGTTTCTCCTTTCGATTCATCGGAATATTTATCGTAGTAAGCAGAAAAATAAGGAGTAAAAGACAAGCGAACAGGAGGTTCTACATTTTTCACACCACGAAGAATCCCGCTTTGATTGATCCATCCATCTTCTTCTTTGTCGATAAAGTTCCAACTGTTCTTCTCTCTATCTCTTTGAATGTTTCGAAGAAAGTTTACACCCCACTCTTGTACTTCTTTACTTGGGAATCGCAAAGCTGCATATGGAATTTCAATTTCTGCCGACCATCCGTCTTCATGAATGCTTGTTGCACTATTCCAAACGGCATCCCAACTGGTATCCTCACGACTTTTTACCACTTTTGCATCCCACTGAACTCCTGAAGCTGTAACAATAAATTCAAAAGCATCTAGTCCTGAATTAAACGGATCCACTACCAAGGATACAAAGTCTGCATTGTTTATTGCATCTCTTTTACTTAGTGTTTTTAATATTTTCTCTGGTTCTGGATCGTACATTTTAGCACCAACTATAATTGAATTGTTGGTATAAATAAATCTTACTTCTGTTTTGTAATTTGAGGCTGCCCCGTTATCTGGTTCCATTTGTATAAAATTATTGGCTACAGGCACACCTTCCCACACAGAATCATCTAGGATTCCATCGATTAAAGGTTTTTGTGATACTCTTATAGCCATAATTTCTTTCTTTGGTTGTAAGGCGAAACTTGGTAATACCAGAATAACAATTAATAAGGTTGATAAAATTTGTTTTAACATGGTTGATTTAAGTTTTCTTTAATGGTTGGTTGAATGTTTTAATAGCATTTGCGTTACTCCACTTATCATGCCATCATTTTTTATTTTTTGATTATTAATAATTTGCACTATTTTCTATACAATTAAAGTGAACGCTCACGTAACAATTACTGTACGCGTACGAACGAAAAAAAAAGCCGCCTGCAAACGCAAGCGACTCAAATTTATCAATTATAGTTTTCAGCTTTTTTTCAAAAACTGTTAATTATTTCCTAAAATCAATGGCATTCCTTCTTTTCCACTTCCAATAACAACCACTTTAGAATTTGGAGATTCTGACAACTTAATGGTTGCTTCAATACCTCTCATTTTCAAAAGCGATGGTGTTAAACTGCTGTTGATGATCTTATTTGCTCTTGCTTCCCCTTCAGCAGCAATTCTTTTTCTTTCCGCTTCACTTTTTTCCTTTTCTAATTTAAACTGGTATGCCAAAGCTTCCTGCTCTTGTTGCAATTTACTCTCAATAGCAACTTTAATTTTCTCCGGTAAGTTAATTGAACGAATCAAAAGAGCTCTCATTTGAATATTATTATTCTTCAAAACCTGAGAGGTTTCAGAAATAATAGCTTCTTCAACTTCTTTTCTTTTGGTTGAATAAATCTCCTCTGCCGTATATCTACCTGCAACTTGTCGAACCGAAGAACGAACCTCAGGAATTACCAATTGGCTGATATAATCTTTACCAAAGATCTCGTGCAAATACCCAATTTTATTATAAACCGGATTAAAACGAACCGAAACATCAATGTTTACCGATAAACCATTTTTATCCAAAACATCCATTGTTTCTTCACTTTTTTGTTCTCTCACATCGTAAACATGTATATCATTCCATGGAGCAATAACGTGAAAACCTGGCATAAATACATTTTCTTTATCCAATCCTCCAGAGAATTTTCTAAAAATCACACCTCTCTCACCAGGCTGAAGAGTAATAAACATACTGGATCCTGATAAAATTAGGATAACAGCAAAAAATGCCAATACAATTAAAAAATAGGGTTGCTTCTTCATGATTTTGTATTTATAATTTTTATTTATGATTCTATTTTCATTTAAAGATAGCACAATAATATAATAAAAATTGATTTTAAACACGTGTTACTGCTACTTACCGCAAAGAAATCGAAAGATTACATTTTGTTAGTTTGTAGATTAAAAAATTTTCTATAGTTTCGGCTCCTTGCTATCAAATTTTTTGAATATGGAAAAAATTAAATCATCAGAACTAATTATTAATCCTGACGGAAGTGTATTTCATTTACACCTTCGTCCTGAACATTTAGCCGATACGGTTATTTTAGTGGGAGACCCAGGAAGAGTAGAATTGGTTGCTAGCTTCTTTGATGAAGTGGAATGTACAATTTCTAATCGCGAATTTGTTACTACAACTGGAACTTATAAAGGGAAAAGATTCTCTGTACTGTCAACCGGTATTGGAACCGACAACATTGATATCGTAGTAAATGAATTAGATGCTTTGGTTAACATTGATTTAGAAACCAGAACACCTAAAACAGAACACAAAAGTCTTAACTTGGTAAGAATCGGAACATCAGGTGCGCTTCAAGGAAACATCCCGGTAGATTCATTCTTATTATCCAATAAATCCATTGGATTCGACGGCATGCTAAATTTTTATGCTGATCGTGACAGTGTTTCGGATCTTGATTTTGAGAAATCTTTTAAAGAATTCGTCAATTGGGATGCTAAATTGGCTTCTCCTTATGTGGTTCCTGCATCTAAAAAACTTATCGACCAGCTTGATGGAGACGATATGATTCAAGGCGTAACCATCTCCGCAAATGGATTTTATGGTCCCCAAGGTAGAGTTTTGCGCTTACAAACTTTAGATCCTGATTTAAATGATAAGATTGAAAAGTTCGATTTCAAAGGCGAAAAAATCACCAATTATGAAATGGAAAGTTCGGCTATTTTTGGATTGTCGAAAATGCTGGGACACAATGCTGCTGCGGTTTGTGCTATTATTGCCAATCGAATAACCAAAGATGCAAGTAAAGATTACAAGCCAACAGTAAAACGCTTAATCAATACTGTTCTCGACAGACTAAGCTAAGTTGGTTTTGGCCTAATTTTCAAATAAATAACCCGTAAGATTGCTTTTACTTACGGGTTTTCTTATATTTATTTGGGCCAAAACCTTAAGTTATGAACGAGAATAAACTCACCGCTCTATTATCTTTATTGGATGATCCAACACCGGAAATCTATAAAAGAATCGAAAATGAGTTAATTAACTTGCCAGTTTCTGCTATTCCTCAACTCGAAGATTATTGGTTGGATTCTAAAAGTACTTTGCTTCAGGAAAGACTTGAACAAGTCATTAATAAAATTCAATTTATTCATGTAAAAAATGAATTAATCACCTGGGGTAAAACCGATTCACAGAATTTAATCGAAGGCGCCATTCTGGTCAACAAAAGTTATAATCCCAACCTAATTACTGATTCAATTAGGAAGGAAATCGATAAAATTAAAAAGGATGTGTGGTTGGAATTAAATGACCATCTCACAGCACTGGAGAAAATCAAAATTCTCAATCATTTTTTCTACAATATCTATAATTACCAGGCATTGTCACCCAATCAACCAACAAATTGGGATGGAGATATTGGAACAGTGTTATCACAAAAACAGGGCAATTACATTATCATATCGATAATTTACGCTGGAATTGCACAAGAGTTAGGAATTCCGGTTTATGGAATAAACCTTACCGACAGCGTGCTTTTATGCTATGTAGATAAAAACGCCTCCAATAAAGAAGAGATTCTTTTCTACATCAATCCTATTGACAGAGGTAAAGTTTTTGGCAGAGCAGAATTGCAGTTCGTTATCGAATCTAAAAAAATTGTAAATCGGCCTAAGTATTACAAAGCTACCAATAACTCAACTCTGATAAAAAGGCTGGTAAAACACAACATCAGTGTATATAAAAAGCTTAAATTGAATACCCTCGTACCAAATTTTAAAGAACTATACAAATCCATATAAATAAAAAACCCGCTTCAAATTGAAGCGGGTTTCTTTTTCTATTTATTTGCTTTATTATTTAGCGTAATTGATTGCACGTGTTTCACGAATTACCGTGATTTTAACCTGACCAGGATAAGTCATTTCATCCTGAATTTTTTGTGCAATATCCAATGATAATGTTTCAGCTTCCTTATCTGATACTTTATCACTTCCAACAATAACTCTTAACTCACGACCAGCCTGAATAGCATAAGTTTTAAGTACTCCAGGGTGTGATAATGCTAAGTTTTCAAGATCTTTCAATCGCTTGATGTAAGATTCAACAATCTCACGACGAGCTCCCGGACGAGCACCTGAAATCGCATCACAAGCCTGAATAATTGGAGAAATCATTGATGTCATCTCAATTTCATCGTGGTGAGCACCAATCGCATTACATACATCTGGTTTCTCTTTGTATTTCTCAGCCAATTTCATACCTAAAATTGCGTGTGGCAATTCTGGCTCATCATCTGGCACCTTACCTATATCGTGAAGCAAACCAGCTCTTTTGGCACGTTTAGCATTTAATCCAAGTTCTGTTGCCATGATTGCACACAAGTTTGCAGTTTCTCTAGCATGTTGTAACAAATTCTGACCGTAAGATGAACGATATTTCATTTTACCAACCAAGCGAATCAGTTCTGGGTGTAATCCGTGAATTCCCAAATCAATTGCAGTACGCTTACCTGTCTCAATAATTTCTTCTTCGATTTGTTTGCGTACTTTATTTACAACTTCCTCAATTCTTGCAGGGTGAATACGACCATCGGTTACCAATTGGTGCAATGCAAGTCTTGCAATCTCTCTACGAACAGGATCGAAACCAGAAAGAACGATTGCTTCAGGCGTATCATCTACAATAATTTCAATACCTGTAGCAGCTTCAAGAGCGCGAATATTACGACCTTCACGACCAATAATTCTACCTTTAATTTCATCAGATTCAATATGGAAAATAGTCACTGAATTTTCAATTGCAGTTTCAGTAGCTACTCTTTGAATTGTTTTTACAACAACTTTTTTAGCTTCCATATTGGCAGACATTTTTGCTTCTTCCATGATCTCATTCACATAAGACATCGCTTCAGTCTTTGCCTCCTCTTTCAACGAATCTATCAATTGGTTTTTAGCTTCCTCTGCAGACATTCCTGAAATCTCTTCCAGTTGCTCAATTTGCTGTTTTTTAGCTTTTTCAAGCTCTGCAGATTTTTTCTCAACCAAATCAATTTGATGATTCAGATTCTCACGAATCGCATCAGTTTCTTTCTTCTTTCGCTGAAAATCATCAATTCTTTGATTTAAGGTATTTTCCTTTTGTTTGATTTTATTTTCGGCAGCTAAAAGCTTGTTGTTTTTAGAGTTAATTTGCTTCTCATGCTCAGTCTTTAATTGGAAAAACTTCTCCTTAGCCTGAAGAATTTTGTCCTTCTTAATCACTTCAGCCTCTGCCTGAGCTTCCTGGATTATTTTTTCACTCTTCGATTTAAGAGCTTTTTGCAATATAAAATATGCAAGTATCCCACCTACAACAAAGGCAAGAATTCCTATTATTATTTCAATCATATTATAGAATATTAAGTCAATACTAGTTTATATACAAAAATAACCCGCACCATCACTTAAACCAATAAACTCATAATATTAAGAAGATCCCCAAATCAAAAGAGAATCTAATAATATCAACAAGTTACAAGTTCAAGAAATAATGCGGGTTATTACTTTTACTATTAAAAGAACGTTTTTACTCTTTTTCTAAAAATTCACTCAGCTCGCGCTCCATTGCTTTCAATTCATTGTACACTGGTGCAACATCTGCCTTATTTTCCAATTCAATCACTTTAATCACATACTGCAAAGAAGCCATCGCCAGAAAATCCTGAGTATCTTTATCTTTATATCTTTGTTTGTACTGCATAACTTTCTCGTTAATCATTTTTGCGGCCTTTCTGATCACCTCCTCTTGTTTGCGATCAATATTCAAGGGATAAGTTCTATCCGCAACATTAACTTTAATTGAAAGTTTATTATCCATAAACAAATTCTATCTGTTCAAAAGAGCAATACATTTATCAATCTCCCGCACAATTCGGTTTATTTTAAGTTTAGCCTCATGCGAATCTTCACTATTGGAAGATAGAGTTTTGGCCAACTTTAATGTATCGTAATGATGTTCAAGTTCACTTTTTTCCCTCGAAAGAATTTCTACTTTTTCCATAAGTTCCATTTTCTCATAAATTAAAGTCTCTTTTTCTTCCTTGGATTTCTTGTACAACGAAATAAGTTCGTCAATACGTTGTTTTAAACTTATTATTATTTCGTTTGATTCTTGATCCATCATTCTAAATTTCTTTTACAAAATTAACATTGCTGAGAAGATTATCAAATTTATTGGTTTGTATTTTGGCTTAAGCTTCCTAAAAAAAGCTTTTTTTGTAGTTTTGACGAACAACACAAGAGTAACACAACAAGAAAATGAAGCATATTAAAACAAACATAATCACCTTTTTATCATTCTTATCCTTTCTTTCTCCAGTTCAACTTTCTGCTCAGCAAAAAAATCATCCTAAAAATTACTTTAGATCACCTGTAGATTTCACCATTACTCTATCAGGAAATTTTGCTGAACTTCGAAACAACCATTTCCATTCTGGAATTGATATCCGAACGTTTACAACAGGCAAAAAAGTGTATGCGATCGCAGATGGTTTTGTAAGCAGAATCAAAATTTCTGCGGGAGGTTATGGAAAGGCAATTTATATCGATCATCCAAATGGCTACACCTCTGTTTATGGGCACCTTGATGATTTTAATAAAACCGTTAATGAATTTGTAAAGGCGCATCAATACAGTAAAAACACTTTTGAATTTGACCTTAATTTAAAAAAAGATCGATTTCCGGTAAAAAAAGGAGAAGTAATTGCAATCTCTGGAAATACGGGATCCTCGGCAGGTCCTCATTTGCATTTCGAAATAAGAGATACAAAATCTGAACATCCTTTAAATCCACTTCTTTTCGGATTTAAAATCAAAGACACTACTCCTCCTAAAATTTTTAACCTGTATGTGTATCCAATCGATTCCTTAAGTAGTGTAAATGGAAAAAATACCCGCCAAAAATTTCCTGTTACTTATTACAACAACGCTTATCACCTAAAAGGAGATCCAAAAATTATTCTATCTGGAAACATTGGCTTTGGAATTCAGGTAAACGACTACCTGGACAACACTTGGGGAAAATGCGGAATTTATAAAATGAAAGTAAAGGTTAATGATTCTTTAATAACCGATTATTCTTTTAAAGAGTTTTCATTCGACGAGTCACGTTACATCAATTCTCACATGGACTATTCGTTAAATATTATGGAGAAAAGAAGAATTCATAAATGCTTTAAAGAGCCTAACAACAAGCTTTCCATGTACAATTACTTTAGCAATAGTGGAATTTATAATTTTAAAGCAGGAACAAGATATAAGATTGACTTTCTTGCTTATGATACAAAAAACAACCTTGCTAAGTTGAGAATTTTTGCACAAGCGAAAGAAACATCTAAACCTTTTAAACAATCTGATTACAACCAGTTATTATCTTGTATCAATGAAAATGTTTTCAAAAAAGATGAGTTGGAACTAAAATTCCCGACTAATTCGTTTTATTCAGATGTTAAATTTAAGTACTCCAAAAAAACTGATTCTACTTACTTATCGGATATACATTCAATACATGAAAGAACAACAGCTGTTCACAAGTATTACACCATTGCCATAAAACCAAACAGAACATTCAAAAATGAAAACAAGCTGTTTATTGCTACAATAGAGAAACCTGATAAAATTTCAAATGTTGGTGGTGCTTACATTAATGGATGGGTAAAATCTAAAACCAATGTTTTTGGAGATTTTGCAATTGTACAGGATACAACTCCTCCAACTATTAAGCCGAGAACAAACTTCAAATTAAAGAATTTATCAGTTCAAGATAAAATTTCCTTTACCATTGAAGATGAATTATCTGGTATTAAAAGTTACAATGGAACAATAGATGGGAAATGGGTTCTTTTCGAGTATGATGCTAAGAACAACCACTTGTTTTATAAATTCGACAAGAAAAGATTATTACCAAATCGCAAACATAAGTTAGAGCTAGAAGTTACTGACAAACTCAATAATAAAGCCAATTTTCAAGCTGATTTTTTCTGGTAACCAAATCCAAAAAATACCTAAAATAATACAATGAAAGACATTCCGGATAAAGACTTTTATCAGCTTTAACTTTGTATTTTTTTTCTATTTTTGTAAGAATCGTGAAAATTTTTATCGCAATTAAATTCACTTAAATATTTAAACATGAAGAAGATTTATGCAATTGCCTCTCTTCTATTGGCAATTATCGTCTTTTCGACAACAACCTCGCAAGCTTGTACTAACTATCTTGTAACAAGAGGTGCAAGTACTGATGGTTCTAACATGATTACTTACGCTGCTGATTCGCATGTATTGTACGGAGAACTTTATTTCCGTCCTGCTGCAGACTGGGCTGAAGGCACAATGATTGATGTTTACGAATGGGATACCGGTAAATACCTTGGTAAAATTCCACAAGTTCCACATACTTACTCTGTTGTTGGAAACATGAACGAGTTCCAGTTGGCAATTGGAGAAACCACTTATGGTGGTAGATCGGAATTAGGATCACAAGAAGGAGCATTAATTGATTACGGTAGTTTGATTTACCTTACATTGCAACGTGCAAAAAATGCTCGTGAAGCTATCAAAGTAATGACTGAATTAGTAGAAAATTACGGTTATTACAGTTCAGGTGAATCTTTCTCTATTTCTGATAAAAATGAAATCTGGATCTTAGAGATGATTGGTAAAGGTAATGGTGAAAAAGGTGCTATTTGGGTTGCAAGAATGATTCCTGACGGATATGTTAGTGGTCACGCCAACCAAGCTAGAATTACCACATTCCCATTAGAAGGGAAAAATTCTATCTCTTCAGATAAAATGGATAAAATTTACAATCCTGAAGTAACCAACGTTTATGCAAAAGATGTTATCTCATTTGCAAAAGAAAAAGGTTTTTATCCAAAAGATGGAAAAAACAAAGAGTTTAGCTTCTCTGATACTTATGCTCCAGTTGATTTTGGTGCTGCGAGATTCTGTGAAATTCGTGTTTGGTCTTTCTTTAACGATGTAAAAGAAGGAATGGATAAATATTTCGATTACTGTAAAGGTAAGGTTGAACATGACGAAAAAGGTTATGCAACCAATCGTATGCCATTGTGGATTAAGCCAGACAACAAAATCAATGTTCTTGAAATGATGGATTTCATGAGAAATCACCTGGAAGGAACTGAATTGGATATGGCTAAAGATATGGGCGCTGGTCCTTACGGAAATCCTTACCGTTGGAGACCTCTTACATGGAAAATTGATGGCGTAACATATTGCAACGAGCGTGCGACTGCAACTCAACAAACTGGTTTCTCTTTTGTTGCTCAATCAAGAAATTGGTTACCTGATGCAGTAGGTGGAATCAACTGGTTTGGAGTAGACGATGCTGCTTCATCAGTATATTTCCCAATGTACTGTGGTAGTACTAGAGTTCCTAAATCATTCGCTGTCGGTAACGGTAAAATGATGGAATTCACTAACAAGTCTGCATTCTGGGTATTCAACCAGGTAACCAACTTTGCTTATACTCGCTATAACGCAATCCACCCTGAAATTGCTAAAAAGCAAAAAGCTCTTGAAAACAAATATCTTTCATTTACTAAAATTATCGACCTTGCTGCAGAAGGTATGTTTAAAACTGACGAAGCTGCTGCTGTTGAATTCTTAACTGATTTCTCATGTAACCAAGGTGATAACCTAACTAATGAATGGAGAGAATTCTATGGCTACTTATTTGCTAAATTCATGGACGGAAACATCAAAGAAAAAGATGGTAATAATCAAAATCCTAAAATGAAGCAACCAGGTTACAGCAAAGAATTTTATAAAACAATTGTGAAAACAACTGGAGACAAACTAAAAGTTTCAGGTGCTTCACACTAAAAAATTATATTGCAATATTTAAAGGAGCCATTGGGCTCCTTTTTTTATTTATCTATTAATTTAAATTGCAATATATGCTTCTCTAATAGAAAAAAACAAACTTAAATCTTTTCAGCTTAGATATTTTTATTAATTTTGCGGCGAATTCGTGCGTAATCTCTGGCAGATCTATAGTTAAATTGTGAATATTGCGCTCGTTAAACCTTAATAAATTTAAAACAATGGATTTAATTAAAGTTGCAGAAGAAGCTTTCAAAAGTGGTATTGAAACTCCTGAATTCCAAGCAGGTGATACTATTAGCGTTTCTTACAAAATTAAAGAGGGAAACAAAGAAAGAACTCAGGTATTTAGAGGTGTTGTAATCCAAATTAAAGGAACAGGATCTACTAAAACTTTTACCATTAGAAAAATGTCTGGTAACGTAGGTGTTGAAAGAATTATTCCTTTCACTTCTCCATTCATTGAAAAAATTGAAGTAAACAAAAGAGGTCGTGTTAGAAGAGCTCGTATCTACTATCTTCGTGCTCTTACTGGTAAGAAAGCAAGAATCAAAGAAAGAAGATTCTAATCTTACTTCGAAAAAATACAAAAGCCTTCCGAATGGAAGGCTTTTTTTATTCACAAAAAAGCACCTGAGAATTTCCCAGATGCCAAATTATTTAAACAGGACTAATATCACGGATTATACCAATCTGGCATTTCCCCATTAAAAATCAATTGTTCTCTATTACTGCCATCAGGATCCATTGTCCAAATCGTTTTTTTCTCTGTTCCTGAATTTGATACATTCATAAATATAATTTTCTCTCCTGTCTCAGAGAATTTCGCTTGCAAATCATTACCGGTTTTATCATCTCCTGATAGATCCGTCCAACCAGTACCATCAATATTTATGCTATAAATTCTGGCATCTCTTTGAATTCCTCTATCATCCTCATACAAAGAATCCAAAGAAAAAATAACCTTATCTCCACCAAATGAAAATTGTGGATTAGATAGAGTTCCTTCTAAATTATCCACAAGCAAAGTCATATTACTACCATCAGGATCCATCAGATAGATTTCGTTATCGTAAGGTTTATCACCTTGTGCCAAAGCCACAATTTTTTCCTCGCTGTGGTTATTAAACTGATATGTCCAGTCCATTTGAGTAAATTCTCTATTCACCGGAGAGTTTGCAATTTTTTTCCATCCTGTGCCATCTCTATTAATGACAATTAACTCATTATAATATCCATACAATAACTGATCTCCTGTAGGAGACCAAACAAAACCTCCTCCATCATTGTGATTACCAACAACGGGGCGGTCACCTGTTACCTTAAAAACATCCTTACCTTTTAAATCCATTGTATAAATATGGAAAACTCCATTATTCATAGCCGAATATGCAATTCTTGAATGTTGTCCTGGCATAATTTTAGGATGCAATTCATCTCCTCCTCCATCAGTTAATTGCACCAGATGATTTTCTTTCAAATCCCAAGAATAAATATCACGTGAATCCAATGTATCCTTCACAAATAAATATGGATTTGTAGGAAAGTCTTCTGTTGCAAATCTCCATTTCTTACCTTCTACTTCGTCCAATTGTTTATTTCTGGCCACAACTTTCCAAAGATAAGTTGTTTCAAATTTTAAGTTATTTACCGTGTAGGTTGTATCTAAAATATTCGACACAATTTTTGTTCCTTCGGCATCATCTGCGCCTTCATATAAAATCACATCAAAACGTAAAGTATCACCTTTTTCCGTTTCACCGTTTCTCCATGTCAATTTGACTTCTGTAGGCAATTTGCTTTGATCCTCCTCTATGTCAGCTGGAGAAACATAAGTTATATCATCTGGAATTTTACTATCAAGAGGAGCAACTGTAAGTATAAAACTCATTGAGTTATTTTGACTTTCTGTTACTTTAATATTTATGCTTTGCGAAGAATAATCCTCTTTAGTTGCTGTAACAGAATAATCGCCTATTAGCACTTTCTCTATACTAAATTCACCTTCAGAATTTGTTGTTACCGAAGTAGTACCCGGATTAGTGGTAATGGTTACGCCTTCCATAGGTAAATTACTAGCCGAAGCCTTTACTGTTCCACTGATTGAACCATACAGATCAGGTTCCACCGTACTTTCATTACATGATGTTACAAACATGAATATTCCAAAGACAATAAATAGTCCAAAGAGTGTGTAGAATTTTTTCATATTCCGGTAGCTATTTTAATTTTTCTTAATTTACTCATTATCTCCATGTAAAACAACCGAATCTTGAGCAACTAACTGCTTATTGTGATAAACGAACAAACTCACGAACAAATTATCCTTCTGGGATAAATTCATTCTTACTTCGGATAATGTTAGCTGCTTATTAATTGGAGAGACACATTTGCCCTTTTGTATCGAAGTTGAATTCCCTGATCGACCTTCTTTTTTAGTCTTCAGAACGTAGTTGATGGCAATTGTTTTGCTACCTTCATCTTTGAATTTGGCACTAAGCGTAAGATTCTTAATCTCACCTTCTATTTCAATCCAAGCTTTCATTTCATCCTGTTCAGATTGGGCAGCAGTAACGTTAATTATCAAAAACAATAAACTTCCAAACATAAAAGTTCTTAGCATCATCTTATAGTAGTTGATTACGAATATTAAAAATATCTAATAGTTAATATAAAATCAATAAGGAAAGCGTTAAAATACTATAATTTGATAAAAAAATTATTTAATCTTCATAAAATATCTTAAAATAAGAAGGGGTATCCCAAAGGATACCCCAACCATTTAAACCTGCTCTGTATTCACAAACCACTTTGTATTATAACCGTCATACCATTTCCTACCTGGCTTACACTGTAGCCTCTGGTAGTATTTCCGGTATCTATTTGAATTAATTCATTGTCGTTTCCAACTTGTGTAATTTCAAAGCTCTTATTATTCCCAATAACTTCTTGTTGCAATGAATTGTTATCACCATATTGGTGAATGCTAGAGGAAATGTTGTTTCCATATAAGGCAGATTCCACAAAATTTAAATCTCCTCGCTGAAAAATCTCAATAATTTGGCGATTTCCCTTCTGAACTGCCTTTAGTATGTTCTCAACACCAACCTGTTGGATTATAGCCACCTGTTCTTTGCTGAACTGAGAAATCATTAAATCATTCCCTTTTCCAGATTGAATAGCGGAGATAACGTTTTCTCCTTCGATGGCTTTGGCAAGACTATAATTCAATTGATTTAGAAGTTGGTCTTCCTGATTATAATTCTGCCCAATTACAAGATTGCTAAAACATAAGAACAGAGCGCACCAAATGTATTTTTTAAAATAAAGCATAAGCGATTTAGTGAAGAATTTAATCAGGAAATTCCCACAAAAGTGGGAATTTCACATGATAATTTCATTGGATCATGGCGAGAATACAACTCCTGCATTACCTTGTTGAGTAACAGCGAAGTTTTCGTTACCATTTTGAATTACTAAACCAAAGTGATCATTACCAATTTGCTCAAGGAATGAGGTATTGTTATCACCCCACTGGTAAGTTAATGCTGTATTGTCATCACCTGTTTGTACAATTGTAGCACTGTTGTTCATACCGTCCATTTGTGCAATTACTGCAACGTTACGATCACCATTTTGCAAAATGTCTGCTAAACTTTCTTCTTGATCGAACTGGAATACCCAACCTCTGTTGTTATTACCGTTTTGGTTAACAAATGCGTCTGACTTTTTGCCACCAAATTGACCAACAAATGAGAAGTTGTGTTTACCTTTTTGGAAGATATCTGCACTATTCTTTTTACCACCAATCTGGTCAATAATAGCAGTATTTCCATGATCTAGTTGTTTAATCTTAGCCTTATTCTTTGTACCATAAAGTTGAGAAATATAAGCTGTTTGATGGTCGCCTCTTTGAACAATTTTAGCTTTATCGCCAACACCATATTTCTGAGTTACATCAGCAAAATGCTTGTATCCCTTTTGGTATACATTCACAACACCACCATACTCATGAATTTGCTCTACAAAGGCATAATTTTTAACTCCATCTTGAGTAGTAGTAGCTAAATTATTAGCACCATCAATTTGAACGGTTCTTGCTTTATTAAACCATCCATCTTGATTAATTTTTGCTGTATTATTAACTCCTTTATACTGGAAAGTAGAAGCCATATTTGCTACACCATTTTGATGGATAAAAGCTTTATTTCCTTCACCTTTCTTTTGAAGAGCAAAAGCTTTGTTAAATGCTCCATGTTGCGTAATGTTTGTAACATTAGCATAGCCACCAAACTGTTCAGATTTCGCCATATTAAACCATCCTGTTTGATCGATATGAGCAGAATTAAATTTACCAAACATCTGAAGTGTTTGTGCCATATTCATTACACCACTCTGGATAATCTCAGCATGTGCAAATTTAGTATACCACTGCGAAATAGATGCCTTATTCATGTAACCAAATTGATTAACAAGCGCATCACTAAGCATACCCATTTGAAGTACTGAACTTGAATTTCCAATACCAACTTGCAAAACTCCTGCCATGTTACCGAAAAATCCTTGTGTTACAGTAGAATTGTTTGCTAATCCAAACTGAGCAACATAAGCAGAGTTAGAAAGTCCATACTGTGCAATGGAGGACATATTTAAAAGACCCATTTGCCATACCATAGCATCATGGAATGCTCCTAATTGAGAAATGTAAGACATATTAAAAAATCCTAATTGCTCAACAACAGCACTATTCAATAATCCAAATTGCATAATTCTTGAAATATTATGCAGCCCGAGTTGATTTACAACCGCATTATTGAAGAATAAAACTTGATCAACATATGATACATTTAAAACTCCAGCTTGCGTTACGCCTGCAGAATTTAACATTCCCAATTGATCAATATATGAAATATTCCACAGTCCGTCTTGATCAACGTCTGCCATATTCCATAATCCAACTTGGTCAACATCACTCATGTTGAACCATCCCACTTGAGTTACACCGGCATTATTACCGAAACCCAACTGGTCTACTGTAGAGTAGTTTACCTGTGCAAATGCAGATGATACTGCAAAAACTACGGCAACTACCAGAAATAATAATTTTTTCATGGTTGATTCTTTTAAAGGTTTTAAAGTGAATTAAAATAAAATCTAGTATAGTATAAAGAGCTCTGATTAGACCCAATTAAGACCTTTAATAGCTTGGTAGATCTTTTATCTAAATTAAAAAAAAGCCTTTCCAAACACCTTTATTTTTACATGAACAAATCATTACTATTGATTAAACCTTATTCTCCACATACTAATTTTTAAAGAGTCTAAAAAAGCATAAGAAAACTTAAACAAGTGTTTAAAATGTTTTAAAACAAACTGCATTAAAAAACCGCCAAACTGCATTATTTCAGCAATTTGGCGGCAACTTTTATTATAAATCAATCAAATCAATTCATAAAAATTATGGAGTTGGAGTCATACCTGCATTGTACTGGCTAACAGTTGCAGTATTACCATTTCCAAATTGTGTTACAAATGAAATGTGTCCATTTCCATACTGATCTACGTCAATCGTGTTATTATTTCCATGCTGGAATGTAGCTGAGAAATTATAATCACCAACTTGATTTGTATTTGCATGATTATTAGAACCAATAAACTGAGTAGATAAAGCAACGTTATTATCACCATCTTGTTCAATTACTGCAGAACTACCTGATACATCATATTGAGCTATAGCAGCAAAGTTTCCATTACCATTCTGTAGAATTGAAGCGAAAGAGAAATCAGATTTTGCCTGATAAATATAAGCTTCATTGTAAGTACCTATCTGAGCAATAGCAGCTGCAGTTAAGAAGTTATCTTCCTGATAAATTCCAGCATAATTAGAATCGCCTAACTGAGCAACAGCAGCAAGAGTTCCTACATTATTTTTTTGGTAAACATCAGCTTCGTTATAATCACCAACTTGAGCAACAAACGCATAAGTATGAGAACCACCAATTTGCTTAACGTAAGCATCGTTTGACATTCCTAACTGTGCAACAGCAGCCAAATTATTTCTACCTTTAATTTGAGTAACCTCAGCTTCATTATATTTACCGTGCTGATAAGTTACAGCGGTATTATTATAACCTTTAATTTGCTTAATATCTGCTTCGTTTTCTTTACCTCTTTGGATTGCATATGCATCATTTCTAGAACCAAACTTCTGTAATATGAATGCATCATTTGAATTACCTCTTTGGTCTACGCTTGCATCGTTAAATGAACCACGAATTTGAACAGTCTTTGCATAATTATTCTTTCCATGCTGATCAATTTCAGAATCATTAAACCATCCTCCAACTTGCTTAGCATATGCGCTATTTCTTCTACCATGCTGATCAATTTCAACATCATTCATAAATCCACCTTTTTGGTATGAGCTAGCATAGTTGCTGCGACCATGTTGATTAATATTAGCGTCGTTGCCAATACCCCAAATTTGATCAACAAATGCACGGTTATATTTTCCATGCTGTTCAACTTCTGCATTATTAAACCATCCACCTTTTTGATCTACAACAGCAAAATTACTCTTACCATGTTGCTTAACCAAAGCAGTGTTTTTAAAAGTACCAAATTGATTGATATATGCCTTGTTAGACATTCCCCACTGACTAATAGTAGCTTTATCTCCTCTACCAAATACCTGGTCAATATCAGCTAAGTTAAAAGCACCAAATTGCATTACTTTTGCATACTCACCGTAACTAAACCACTGGTTTACTTCTGATTTGTTTAAAAATCCTCTTTGCTTAACATCTGCAATACCTCTTGCCGAAAAGAACTGATTTACTGTAGAAATATTGAAACCCTTCTGGTCTACAGTTGCTTTGTTATACCAACCTAACTGAAATACTTTTGAGAAGTTTGTTTTAACTTGAGTTACATATGCTTCATTTCCTAATCCCAGTTGAGTAGCAAATGACATATTAAAAAATCCATTTTGATCAATATCTGCAACATTATCCATTCCTCCCTGGAAAACATCACTAATATTTATAATACCAACTTGCTGAACTGTAGCTGTATTATCATAGCCATATTGTTCAACATTTGAAACGTTAACCTGAGCAAAAGAATATGCTCCTGTTAATAAAACTGCCGCAAGGACAAATAAAAACTTTTTCATGGTTTGAAATTTTAGGTTTAAAGTGAAATTCAGGTTTCCCTGAGTGAATTGTTTTAATTAATTTAATGCACTATTTAAAGTACGATTTGATGATTTATGTTTCTATTCGAAAACTAAATTAAAAAGGAATATTGAAAATAAAATGTTAGTTTACATCAATCATTAAATTTATATGATGAATATTTAAAAGATATTGATCAAATCAAACAAAGTTTTTAAATACACTTCAAATAGTTAATTATAATTAAACAAAACCCTTACAAATCAAGCAATAACGACCATACAGCCATCTTTGCCAAAAAAATTAAGGCATAAAAAAACAGGCTAGAAATTAATCTAACCTGTTAGTAACTTGTTAATATTTTATTCAGCAGACTTTGGTTGCTCTTTAGTTTTTTTTGCGTATCTTTTGTTTTCTTACTCTTTTCTTTTTGTTCTTATCCCAAAGCTTATCGAAATAAAAATTAAGCCCTATTTTACCTTCCAAAAAATAATCATTGTAATGCCCTTGCTTTAATCCATCTACTTCATCATTAAAAATGTAATGGTTCAAAATGGAAAAGTTTAATCCAAATCTGTCATTGAGTAAAAATTCAACTCCAGCACCATAGATTGCTTGAGCATGAATGGAGTTTGACAAATCAAAAGTAAATGCTGATTTATCATGCTCGGAGAACAAACCAAATCCCCCTTCAACATATGGGGTCCACTCCTTGTAAGGCAAAAGTCTATATTTTGCCGTTACATCAAGAGCATTAAACGTTTTTTGAAAATGTTTAGTAGTAGCCAAATCGCCTCTTGTAATACTGGCTTTAAACTGCATGAAAGATTGGGTATCGTACAATAAAGATAAACCTCCACAGGCTTCCATTTCTGTATGACTATAATCTCCCATATACAGCCATGATCCTCCTTCAATACCTAAACCAAATTTATGACGTCTCTTACTTATCAATTGGTCAAAAAAATCTGATTCCTGGTTTTCTTCTTTCTCCTCTACATATTTAGTAATCACTTCGGAATTAACCTCTTCTGGATTTTTAAGATCCCACAAGCCTTCTATAACGCCTTCTATAATTAAAGATTCAACAGCCTTTTCAATAGCTTCCTTCACTGCCATTTCGGATGGTTCATTGTATGTAAATCCAGTTTCAGCTTCTAAAAGCCTCTTAAATTTCACATACCTAAACAGACTTGCATCAACTTTTTGAGACAAAATCATTTTAGAAGTATAAACTGTTTTCAGTATTCTACCATTACTAGTAGAAATTGCGCGCAAATATACCGTAACTCTATCCTGGCGATACTGACCTGATCCACCAGCTGCAAAATACATTAAACCAGCCCCTCCTGTAATTACATTGGCATCATAACTAATAACGCCACCTTCCAAAACAATTCCTGCAAACAACAATGGAGGTAACAATTGAGATTGGTCATCTTTATCAGCATAGTTTGCTCTACTCGATCGAATAATCTTCCTCTCATTCAACAAGTTATTAAGCCCTTCTCGCTCCAAAGGTATAAACCAGCCCGATTCTTCAATTGCCTTTAATAATATTGAGGTTGTACCTTGTGTAACAGCCGTAGACCAATTCGCTCCCGTTTCAGAAGGTTTATACTGTCCTGTTTGATCCCGAAACTTATAAACTGCAGCAACAATCTTCTCACGTGGTTCTGGTAGTCCAATCAAATTCTTCCTAACCGGAGTTTCTGCTCCAATTTCTGCTCGCTGTTCCGTTAATGGTTGATTAAAGTAAGGTACACATCCACTGAAAATAAGAGTTACCAGCAGATAAAATGGTATAAATCTTTTCATATTGAGAGATTTAAAGAGGTATAGTAATTAGTAGTCTATTTTAATAACTTGGAATAATAACATTGGTGTAGTTCCCATTCCGTATATCCTGAATATTAACGGTAACACCACTCGCATCTTCCATTATATCTACTTTATAACTCCCCAAATTATAACTTCCCGTCTCTAAATCTCCTCCTTCTCCAAAAATCTGATTCACCAGCCTACTCGATAACTGGTTTAATATTTGACGATTTAAATTATCTTCAAAATCATCAAGTGGATCTGTCTGATAACTATCCTGTGCGGTAGGGTCCTTTATTTTATCTTGCTGTTTTGCTGAGTTTATCAACCAATTGTAATTGTATGGATTTCCACCAAAATTTGAATTTATTGGAGTATAAACAAAATCCTGAGCCATTGCTCCAATAGGCTGGGCTAAAGAAAATACAGCGACTATGATTATTGCTTTTAAATATTTCATGGTGTATTTATTTTAAGGTTAAAAAATTCCCGAACCTGATTGATCATCTCCATCAAGTTGAGATTTCATACTTTCGTAGTTATTTAAATATCCAGTTGTCTTATATATCGCATAATTTGACATTTGCTCCATGATATCATACCGCGGCTGAACACGTTCTTTAAACACTTCATTATCATTTACCGAAATGGTAATTTGGGTTGCTAAACCTGGTAAAACCATTTCTTTAATGGTAATTGTAAAGTTTTTAGCATTTTTAGGAGCATTCCAAGTTGCATAAAACATATCAAAAAAGTCCCGGCCTACTTTTGATATGGTCTCGTCCATTATCAGTCCATCAATTTCCATATCAAGTTCAGCAGACTCTGCACTTGAATTAGCTTGCTCAGCACTATTTAATGCGTCCTTTAATATCTTCAAAGTTCGCAAAGAGTCTCTCTCTTTCTGAGATTGCTGTGCATAAACTGAATGCGAGCAACAAAATAAATATGAAACAAATACCAATAAGGTAATTGCTCGCAACGAACCTATCATTCTAAATGCTATATAATCAGCCTTCTTCACAATATATAAATATATCGTTTCTAATTTTAAATTCATAAACTTTTACACTACAAAAGACGACTCTTAAGAAATCTTAACTTTTGTTAACCAGTTAATTAAACTTAAACAGATAAATATAATTCTTTGACAATTGGCCATTTTTTATCCATTAAAATTTCGGACATCTAATTGCTCTTATTCTTCTTTTCTTTCTAAAATAGTGTGATCCTGAACAGGATGTGCGAGTTTTCCCTAATAAATATGTTATAGAAATCTCATGAGCTCCTGAGTTGGTTTTAACCAATTTTGATACTACATAGTCATAGGAGTAGCCTATTCTTAATCTATCTGTTTGATATCCTAAAAGCACAATAAACGCATCATAATCAAATGATAGATTTTGTCTAAACCAAGTACCAACAACCCAATTGGTTCTAGAAAAATACAATCCATAATTAATTTGCTCAAAATCTTGCTGCTTCTGATACAAAATATTTGGCGAAATCATGAAATCACTTTTCATTAAGCCTCTTGAGTATCCAACAGGAATTGCTGCGCCTGCATGAACTGTATACTTTCTTGGCAAAGCAGCTGAATTATTCTCACTATCAAATGCTTCATCGGGTTCTGATAAATGATCAGCAACCACTCCCAGATAAAAGTTTTTATAATTTGCCACCATCCCAAGCGAAAAATCAATATAAGAATGTGATAAACTCCCTGGTTGTATTTCTCTCCCTGGATATATAACGCCATACAAAGGATCAATCATATCTGAAAAAACCAGAGATTCCCAATCTAACTTTCTTTGTACATATGTAGCTTTCAAGCCTGCATTCACCGAAAAATTTCTATTAATATTAAGGGAGTAGGAATACATACCCGAAGCCATTGTGGTTTTGATTGCACCATCGCCTTGATTATCTTGAATCAGCAAAAGTCCTAATCCTCCATGCATTATATCAACATACTGATCGAAAGAAGCTGTATAGGTTACAAAAGGTTTGTTGTTTTGCGGCCATTGATTTCGATATGATAATGATGCTACAGGAGCAAACTCTGATCCTGCTAAAGCCGGATTTAAGTACAAACGATTGGCATAAAATTGAGAGAATTCAATATCCTGTGCTTTGACAACCTGCGAAAGCACAATCAAAATGATTATATGAACAATTCTCCATTTTATCATCTTACCTTATTAAAGATACGGAGCCATCCTGTTTTGACTTCCCATTTATAATAAGAGTCCATACATAAACTCCTGTATTTACAGGCTTCCCTTTATAGGTACCATCCCATCCTACTCCTAGATCAGTAAATTCATAAATCATTTCCCCCCAACGGTTATAGATATACATTTCAATTTCTTCTCCTGCTATATCTCCAGTAATTACCGGACCAAATGTATCATTCAATCCATCGCCATTGGGTGTAAATGCGTTGGGAACAAAAATCCTATATCGATCTACATATACCATAATGTCATCTTCTCCCACACATCCATTGAAATCAGTAAATACCAATGTGTATTTTCCTTCCTCAGTTACTGTATAAGTGGATGACGTAGCCCCATCCTGCCACAAGTAAGTACCAGGTAAAAATTTTATCTCAATTGCCGGAGCCAACACCTTGCTCTCTGTATAAAAAATGGTTGTATCCGCACCCAAATCAAAAGTTGGTACATCATGAACGATAAAATTAACAGTTGATGCATTTTCACACATACCATCAGTAACCTGAGTATATAAAACCAGATTATTACTTATTTGATGTGATAAAGGATTATTCACAGCATCAGATAAATCTACATCCTGAAACCATGATATAATTGAACCCGAACCAGATACCCTCAAATCTAAATTTGACAAATTATAATTGTTTACTACCCCTCCTCCAGCTTCATCTTCGCACAACTCAATGACCAGATCAGTTGCTACAGGCAAAGGATTTACGAAAAAATTTAATCTCGCAATATTTTCACAGCTATTGCTATTTGTTACCAATGCGTAATAAGAACTTTGATTACTCACCATTTGATTACTTAGATCATTTACAGGTATAGTTAAACGATCGTCCTCATACCATTGAATTGTAGCATTGGGGTCCTGACTTAATGAGCTTTCAAAATCAGTAAGGTTAACATTATCAATGGATGAACTACCAAATGTTTCTTCACACAGGGTTTCTGTTACTGTTGCGGTTTCAGGCAAAACTGTAATTGTGAAATCAAGTTCTGCAAAACTTTCACAATTTCCATCCCACACACGGGCATAGAAAATATCTCCATCGGAAACCTGCACATTGCCAGGGTTCACAATAGCATTTGTATATGAGGCATCGGAATACCATACTAAAGATATACCTGAGCTTGAACTGATATTACTTTCATAAATTCTTAAATCTTCACCATTAACAAGACCTGTATTAAAATTATCTTCACAAAGAACTACGGAGTAATTCTGAGCCTGAGGAAGTGAATTAATTGTAAAATTGATTTCCCCAACATTACTTTCCACTCCAAAGCTAACTCTCACAAAAAAATCATCTCCATCGTTAACTGCTGCGCTTGATGGATTGGTTACAGGAAGATTTAAACTTGAATCGAAAAACCATTCTTTTACGGTTCCTGGATCATTATTTACAGCAGGCTCTAATTGAGTTAAATCATAGCCTGAAACTGCCCCTGATTCTTGATTATCCTCACAAAGTTGAATTTGTAGATCATTAGCTTCAGGCAATTGTCGAACATTAAAAGTAATACTACCAACATTTTGACAATAGGTATCTTGCACCAATGCATAAAAAGCATCATTATCAGAGGCACTAACATTATCGGGTGTCAAAACTGCGCTCATTAGTCCTGCATCATTAAACCAAGTAACTAAAGAAGCACTTCCTCCATTTATTCTAGAGTTATAGTTCAGAAGATTTATTCCCGTGGCCACTCCCGTTCCGAAACTATCTTCCCATACATCAACAACAATATTCAATGCTGTTGGTAAGCCTCTTACAGTATATGTTACAACAGCAACATTCGTATTTAATCCGTCATCAACAGTGGCAAAATATCTAACACCATTAGTGGCATTCACATTTGTTGGATCAGGAATAGGATTTGTTGGTAAACCATTGGGCTCAGTCAGCCAATCAAAAAACCATGCAAATGTATCGCCATTCCCCTCATTAATTTGATTTTCAAGCAAGCTTAAATCTACAAGTGCACTACCACTTGCAGCAACATCTTCACAAACCTCAGGAAAAACATCTCTGGCAACAGGGGTATTTATAACTAAAAACTGAACTGTAGCAACATTTGAACAACTCGCATTGGAAACCAGAACGTAGAAGATATCACCATCCACCACATCCTGCGAACTTGGATTTGGAACCAAATTACTCAAATCAGAATCGAGGAACCATTCTACGCTTACAGCTTGACCTCCTGTTATTGCATTATTATTAATTGTTAAGTCAACACCAGTAGCTGTCATTGATCCTGGAACATCTTCAAACTCAGTAATTGTTTGGTTGTTTGCAATAGGTAGTGACAAAACCGAATAGGTAACAATCGCGGTATTAGACTCACCTCCACTCTCAACCAAAACATGAAATTGTTGCCCATCACTTACGGTTGCATTTGTAGGATCACTCACCAAATTTGTAAGACCGGCATCATTATACCAAGTAACCGTACTTGTAGTTCCGCCATTAATAGCTCCATTTAAAGTCGTTAAATCGATATTGGATGCGATTCCACTACCCGCAATATCCTCACAAATATTAATATTCTGATCATTTGCAATAGGTGATGATCGAACAATAAACTCAACACTTCCACGATTTGTACAACTGCCATTATCTATAAATGCATAGAGAATATCACCATCACTTACTGTTATATTTCCAGGACCAGAAACCAAATTTGTAAATGCCGCATCTTCGTACCAAACAACTGTGCTTCCATTAGAAACAGTATTATCATAAGAAGTTAGGTCCACACCTGAAGCCGTTCCACTACCAAAAGTATCTTCCCATAATTGAATTGTAATATCATTGCCTTCAGGTAGACTTTCAACGGTATACGTTACTGTAGCAACACTTGATCCTGTTGAAGTATTAACCTCCGCATAAAACACTTCCCCATTGGAAACCGTCCTATTGGTTAGATTGGTAACTGGGTTTGTTAATCCAACATCATGAAACCAAGTTACTGAAAATGCATTTCCATTGGCAATTGCATTTTCGAGTTGAGTCAAATCAATATTCGAAGCTATTCCTGTATTATAATTGTCTTCACAAATCACTGGGTTTTGATCAACCACCTGTGGTAATGCATTTACTGTTACAGTTACTACCGCCACATTAGAACAATTTCCATCATCTATTTGTACCCAAAATTGCTGACCATTCGTAGCACTCACATTGGTAGGGTCAGGAACTACTGATGTAAGTCCTACATCAGAATACCACACATAAGTAATGCCTGATTCTCCGTTTATTGCAGTTTCGAGTGCCGTTAGATCAATGCCAGTAGCCACACCTCCACCACTCTCATCCTCCCATACAGCAATATTTTGATCATTAGCAGTTGGCAATGTATTTATAACAACAGACTGTGTTACATTATCGGTACCTCCTGAAATTAAATTTACCTCTAGATTAACATCATAAGTTCCTGCTGCCGGAAAAACATGAGTCACTGTAAATGGGTTTACACTGCTTGTTTGTGAAGTTCCATCTCCAAAATCCCAGGTTGCACTTGCAATATTGGTTAAATCAGAAGTAATGGTAAACTCTGTATTATCACCTTCACAATCGTATAGGTAAGCAAATTCGAGACTAAAAATACTGGTGACAAAATTGGGTAGTCCTAACCAACATCTTCTTCCCGACAGATTTTTCGAATCTGCCGCAAAGTTACTTCCTGCTCCCGCAACATCTGGGTTGTTAATCACATCCAAATTTAAACTACCACTTGTTGCTGAATTATTTGTTTTGGCCATATAAATTCTATTATCTGGCGCCAACTGCAATGCACCATAATACCATGCACCACTTCCAATTAATTGTACAGAGGCATTTATGGTAGCCTCGTTATTCGATGAAATATTGAATTGGTACATTTCACCTAGCGTATACAAACTCACATATAAAAATTCAGATGAAGGAGAAAATTCCACACCATAAGGAGAAGTATAACCGCTAATCTGAATCGGATTTGAAACCTGTCCAGTAGAAGTATTAAAATCAAATAATTCTACCATATTTTCCGTGTATATCGCAACTGCAAGCTTGTTCCCATTTGGGGAAGTTTTCATATAACCAATTGAAGATCGTCTGTCAGAATTATGAACGATTCCTACGGAACTGGTAACGGCAGCAGATAAGCCTGCTGCACTTAATTGATAAGCCCGAAATTGTCTACTTCCCCACTCATGAGTCAGTACCCAAAAATCGGTACCATTTGCATGTTTTACAGCTGTAACCTTTTCGCAAACTTCATTCCCATACACCACAACATTTTTGGTAGTAACTTGTCCTAAACCACCATTCATAGACATATCCACAATTGAATATCTCAAACCATTTCTTAATGCATTTTGATGAGCATCAACAGTAAAAATATAATACAACACACTACTTCCAGGTTGTTGTACAATGATTGAAGATTGTGTTGCCGAAACATTTCCATCCAATCCATCTCCATTTGCCATTTGAGCATGATTCTTATTATACACCGTAATTCCATCGGTATAAAACAAAAGATCACCCTGAGCATTACAAACAGTTGCACATCCTTCTTCTGTATTTAATGCTCCATCAGTTAATGGTACTGCCGGATCTACATTAAAATTTAAGCCGGCATTTTCGCCAAAATACCAAACCCCAGCACGTTTTTGAGCAAATATCTCCGAAAAAAAAGAAAGAAATATAAATACAAATACTATGTTTGCTTTTAGCCTCATAAAACAAATTTAAAAGCTTGTTTACTTTTGCTTAAATTTTGATTTTCTTTTACTTACACTCAATTTACAAAATAATGGTCATCATAACACAACAAAAGGCAACTAAAAAAATCAGGCAATAATTTCAATATTCCGAAGCTATTCCTGATTTTTAATATTAGTTAAACGACTGCAGCCAAAAAAAATTAGCTTAGTCCCAAATAATCAAATAGTTTTGATTTAACATTAGCAGTTAGAGGTCTCTTTCCATTAAGAATATAAGACAAATAAACATCTGTAATCCCAATAATTTTGGCTACTTTTTTCTTCTTGTCATCAAGAATTCTAAGTCTCTCTTTAATTCTTACCAAATCGTCTTGAACTTCTTGTGTCATAACTGTAGTTTTAAATTGAATAGAATTGAATAATAAGGTTTGTTTCTTTCATTTAACCAGATGGGAAGTAAGCATTGTGCCTACTCCCTCACCAAGTTAATTTTCTGCAAATTTTAACCAATTCATGGTTAGGTTTTAAAGTGAATAGAACAATTAGTTCGGACTATAATCCAATCCAGAACCAATAGCTTTTTTAAGGTCAAACAATCTTAATTGCTTTTGCAACAGATCGTAATTTGTATATAAAGTTTTACGGTTTCCTATTTTTGAGGTCTGTTCTTCTCTATCAACTGTAATAACAACTTTTGTTTTCTTAAAATGATCATTAATGTATTTTAACATATCTAAGTTGGAAAGCGCTTTAAGAGGGATAATTACCAGATCAATAGATGTTTTATTAAGAATAATTTCAGTTTCAACTGGATCATCTGCAAAAAAAGCCTGTGCATCCAAACTGTTAATATATTCTTTCAATTCACCTATTAGTGATCTATTCTCTTTTATAAATAAAATATTCATTGTCTTTCCTGATGAAGGAAGAATTTTAAAACTATTACCTTCCAATATTAAAACACTCATACACTTAGATATTAGAACGCAATTCACTATTCAATCAAAGTGCCAAGATTTATAACCCACTGATTTATTGTGTATTAATTAAATTGTTGAATTATTTTTTCTCTTGATAAATATCCACAAACGGATATATAAGTTTAAGAATATTAAAACAGAATACTAAAAGCCTGCTATTCCAGTACATGCGGTTTTTTTAGTAATTTTATCCACTTTCGGATATTACATTTTGATTAATAATTGTACTTTTAAGAACAGCCTGATTTTATTGATTTTACAATTTAAAATTGTATTTAAAAAGTGGATATATCCGAAAGTGGATGCAAAAAAAATCTGGAATAATCCAGATTTTCATTTTTCAATTTTGTACTTTTTGATTCGCCGATCTAAGGATTGCCAAGTAATATTTAATAAGTCTGCGGCTTTGGATTTATTATAGTTTGAACGCTCTAAAGCCTTGAGAATACAATTCTTCTCCACCAATTCCAAATCCAAAATCTCCTCGGTAGGATAATGATAATGATCAGAATAGTTTTCTTTAACCTCGTTTAACTGAAAATGAGATAATCCCAATTTATTGGTATCGCAAATAATTACTGCTCGTTCAACCATATTTTTCAATTCTCTCACATTTCCAGGAAATTCATAGGCCAACAACTTTCTTACAACCGCTTCGTCTACTTCATTTATGTTTTTAGCCATTATCCTATTAAAATATTTCACAAAATAATCCAATAGCAAAGGAATATCTTCCTTTCGTTTTCGCAACGGCTCCAGATGAATCACAAAGGAACTTATCCTGTGATATAAATCTAAACGAAATCCTTTTTCAGTACTTAGCTCTTCTAAATTTTGGTTGGTTGCAGCAATAATTCTTGTATCGAAAGGAATTTCAATATTAGAACCTACCTTTCTAATCTTTCGATCTTCTAAAACACGCAGAAACTTCGTTTGTAAATTTAACTGCATATCACCAATTTCATCTAAAAAGAGAGTTCCCTTATTTGCAGCCTCAAACCATCCTGTTTTGGTATCAGAAGCACCTGTAAAAGCACCTTTGGTATGTCCAAAAAATTCACTTTCGAACAAGGTTTCTGGTATCGCACTACAATTTACGGCATAGAAACAATTTTCTTTTCTACTGCTTAAATAATGAATTGCTCTAGCCACCAATTCTTTACCAGTACCACTTTCTCCTGTTATTAAAACCGATGTATTCTCTGTTTTGGCAACCTTACCAATTAAATTTATAAGATTCTTCATGTGGCGACTTTCTCCAACAATTTCGTAGCCCATCGCCTCATAAAATTCTTTCGATATGATTGAATAGTTTCGTTTTACTTCTTGTAAACTCTTGTTCAGATTAACAAATTTCTTTGTTCGCTCAATTGAATGCTCAACATCTCTCAATCGAAATGGTTTTGTGAAAAAATCGGAAGCTCCTAATCTCATTGAGTGAATCACCGAATCCATCTCACTATAACCACTTATCATGATTACTTCAATATCTGAATGTTCTTTTTTTATCTTCTCAAGAACATCCAATCCACTCATTTCTGGCAAATTAACATCAACAATTGCAATATGAACTTCATTACGATCCATAATCTCAAAAGCTTCAGAAGGCGTACTGGCTTTGAAAATATGGAAATTTGGATCAATAAGGAACTCACTCAGTTCGTCACGAACCAGTTGTTCATCATCCAAAATCAAAATTCTTAGATCACTTACTGAAATCATAGTGGTTGTATAGTGTTAACTTTCCTTAAAATATACCTATTTTTTCTCTATCATTTGTTCAAATGGGAAAATTAATTTCATTTCTGTGTACTGATTTTTCTTACTTCGAACTTTAATTTCTCCATTCATTTTTTGTACTATATTCTTGCTAACATACAAACTCAAGCCTGAATTCGTTTTTTCTTGCTTTGTTGAATAAAAAGGCTCAAAAATGGAATTCAAATTCCTTGGATCTATTCCCTCTCCGAAATCTTTAATCGATACAACGACCTCATTTCCTACTAATTTTGTCTTTACCTGAATTTTATCTTCCATACTCTCATTAGAATTACTTCTTTTCAGTTTTTCACCGATTGACTCATATGAATTATTCAGAATATCAACAATAACTTTCTGCAGTTTATACTTATTTCCACATATATAAAGCGAATCAGGATCAGCTTTCAATTGAATATCAACATTTGAGTTTTTGTACTGCTTTTTCATTAAATTAACAGCATCCTGAACTACATTATTTACATTCACCGAAGCATCACAGCTTTCGTTTTGTGATGAGTTGAAAATACTAATTTGAGATAGGTAAGTTTTTATTCTATCAATATCTCTAAATACCTGTTGACACTTCTCTTCTATATATTTCTTGTCAATGATATCTTTGGACAATCTTAGTAAAATGTTATCTATAATCATCGAGATCCCAGAAAGTGGTTGATTGATTTCATTGACCACACTGCTTGTCATTTTTCCCAAAGATTCGAGCTCTGATTTTTGAGTTAGCAATTGATTTTGATACTCATTGACCAATAGTTCATGGTCAATTTTATTCTGCATTTCAATTGCATTCCTCTCAAGCTCTTTTCCATGAACTTTTAAATCTGAAATAACAGATTGATATTTATTCTCTATAATTTCTTCACCATTAGGTTGAGGTAATTCGTTCATCAATAAACGAGTACTTCGCTCATTATATGCAAAAGCAATTAATATTACTTTTTTCAAATTCCCATTTTTAGATAGAAGATTAATAACATCAAAAACAAATTCTCTCTTTCTTGCTCTAAAATTCAACAAATCTTCCACTTTATCCACAAAAAGCTGAGGAATAAAATTAAAGAAACTTAAACTTGTTGTTTTTTTCAGATCATTACATTCCAGCAACTTACACCCTAAATCATTTACAAAAACAATCTCATTATTTCCATTCAATTCAACAAAGGCCCTATCATGATACTCTTCTCTCTCAAAACCTAGACTACTTTTAAGAGTCGTTTCCATTTCAACATCTTCGGTCACATCCCAAGCCACTCCGGTATAAATGAGTACATCCAATTTCGAATTATACTCCACATTTATTTCAAGGTGAATATGCCTTATCTTTTGATCCTTTGTAATGATTCTATGCTTTAGTTCAAGTTTTTGATTTTCTTTTGTACTACTATTAAGAACATTATCAAATGCTAGTAAATCTTCCGGGTAAAACTTCTCCTTAATGCACTCCAATACATTATCAATCTCCTTATCAGAGATCTCATAAATGCGATAAAATTCTGTTGATCCTCGAAGTATTTTTGTATAAGAATCCCATTCAAAGCTTCCCACTCTTGCAAGTTTCTGAATTTTACGGATCATCAATTCTTTCTTTATCAATGAATCCTTCAAGAGTTTTTTATCTGAAACATCTCTACCAACAATATGATAGTACATTTCATTAAATGCCATTTGCTTAAAAACAGTCCATTCTATCCATTTTTGTTCCTTCTGGTGATTTTTAATCGGTTTTTCTAATATAATTGATTGGCTTTTACCATTCATTTGCTTAATGGCTACCGATATTTGATCAGACAATTCACTATTAATATCTGAAACTGAATTCACCGAAACTCCATCTAAAGAATAATTAAAGAAATCAGTAAATGCCTTATTGGCAAACTCTATTTTTAAGGAATCATTAATTTTAAAAATCAACTCACTCTGCCCCTCTATAATAGTTCGGTAATTGCTTGCTAGATTTTTAAGCCTGTTTTCAAAAAGTTCTTTATCCCTTAAGGCAAGGTTCAACTTCAAATTTTGCTGCTCTTTCTGCTTTCTACTTTTGTACAGCTCCAAAAAGATATTCACCTTGTTTTTTAGAATTGTAGAGTTAAAAGGTTTCATGATGAAATCTACACAGCCACAATCGTAACCTCTTTGTTCACTTTCTTTATCAAGATAAAACGCAGTAATATAAATGATAGGAGTTGTAGCATTCTTTTGTCCAGATCGGATTTTTTCGGCTAGGGCAAAACCATCCATTTGCGGCATCTGAATATCAAGAAGAATTACAGCATATTCTTTCTCATCCATTTTTCGGATGGCATCCAATGGGGATTGAATCAACTCAAGTTTTGCATCTAATTTTCCCAATACAGCTCCAATTAGATCCAAATTCTCCAATCTATCATCCACTACCAAAACTTCAGGAGTAAAATTAAATCCCATACGCTACTGATTAATCTTAACTAAAACGATATATAGAAAAAAAATCCCCTAAATAGGGAGTTTCTCTTTTATTCCATTATTCTTGTTTAATCAAAATTAAAACGAATACGTCTAAAAATCAATGCTATTGTGATTAACAATGCATAATACTCCTTGAGAAGTACTAAATTCTTGGTCAACTATCCGAAAATGGTTATCAAGTTTTCAAACTAAAACTCTAGATAAGAGCACGAAGAGCTTCATCAAGTGTTAAATATTTATACTCAAATCCCTCTTTTTTCAGGCGATTCGGAAGAACGGTTTGCCCAT
The DNA here is from genome assembly GCF_001310955.1 of Marinifilum fragile JCM 15579. Lineage (GTDB taxonomy): Bacteria > Bacteroidota > Bacteroidia > Bacteroidales > Marinifilaceae > Marinifilum > Marinifilum fragile. The sequence continues at coordinate 32,920 of NZ_BAZX01000016.1, read as the reverse complement.
TTAACAGAACAGTAGAAGCCTCACCAAGTAATATCCTCAAAATGAATGTTGGTACATGACAAAATGCAGGTCGTTTTACTGTTTTTGCCATCAATTTCGTGAAATCACCATTATTGATACTTTCCGGAGCAACTAAATTGTAAATTCCTTCAGATTTTGCTTTAATTACAAAGCCATATGCCTTCATCAAATCATCAATATGGATAAATGGGAACATTTGCTTGCCCGATCCCAAACGACCTCCAATTCCTAATTTGAAAAATGGCAATGATTTTTGAACAATTCCTCCTTGTTCACTTAAAACTACTCCTAGTCTAAATATTGTTGTTGCTACTTCCAGTTTTTGCATTTCCATTGCTGCCTGTTCCCATTCAATGCAAATTCTACCTAAAAAATCATAAGAATATGCTATACTTTCCTCTGAATGCTGATCTCTGCAATTGTATATTCCAGCAGCCGATGTACAAATAAATTGTTTGGGCTTATTTTCAAGCAAAGCAACTGCTTTACATAGGTTTTTAGTCGTTTCTACACGACTTTCGCGAAGTATTTTTTTTCTTCTTTTGGTCCACCTTGAAAGAATTGATGCTCCCGAAAGATGAATAATTACATTTGCACCGTTAAGCAATGTTGCCAAAGATTTTGCATCTCCATACAATCTTTCCCTGGTAATTTTTAAAATCTCGGCTCCAAGTTCAGCTTGTAAGTAATCACATAAATGTGAACCTACCAATCCATTACTTCCTGATATTGCAATTTTCATCTGCTTTGAATTTTTCTTTCTGTTACCAAATGGTTCAGGTAATCATCAGGATTTAGATGAATTGATTCAAACGATAAATCCAGAGTAATCTCCTGCTAAAAATTTCTTCAAATCGGCACCAGTAATTCGTACTTTAATATTTCCACCCATAATGTAAGAGATATTCCCCGTTTCTTCAGAAACTGTTATCACATGCGAATCTGTTGCCTGGCTCATTCCAATGGCAGCACGATGTCGTAAGCCCAAACTTCCAGGAATATTAGTACTATCCGTAACCGGCAAAATACAGCGAGCAGCAAGAATTCTATTATTGGCAATGATTACCGCTCCATCATGTAAAGGAGAATTTTTAAAGAATATTGACTCCAACAAGGTTCCGGAAACTCTTGAATTTACAATCTTCCCTGTTTCAGCATATGGCTGCAAATCGGAATTCTTTGCAATTACAATTAAGGCTCCAGTTTTCGATTTAGACATGTGTTCACATGCCGAAACAATTGATGCAATTTCTTGTTTTTCGAATCCAACCTCGTCTTTTCCAAACCAATTCTCTAAACTAAACTTCTGATTAATATTGTACCTAGAACCCAGAATGAGTAAAAACTTCCTTATTTCTGGCTGAAAAACAATAATCAAAGCAATTACACCAACTCCGATAAATTGCCCCAAAATGGTACTCAACAACTCCATATTAAGAGCACGAACGAACATCCATGTTAAGTAGAATAGAAATAATCCCACAAAAATATTGATGGCAACTGTTCCTCTAATCAGAAGGTAAACTTGATACAAAAGAAATGCTACCAAAAGAATATCCAGAATATCGAAAAGTCCAAGAGTGATAAAAGCAGTGATCATTATATATTTAAATTCGGTCTATTAACAAAATTACAATTTTATATGAAAATTTATTATTTCAATTGTGATTTGATCATATTATGCAGTTTTACGCATTCTACAGCCTCTTTCACGTCATGAACACGCAGAATATCTGCTCCATTCTCCAAACACATCATATTTAATGCAGTAGTTCCATTTAGGCTTGAATCAGGCGTACCTCCAAGGTATTTGTAAATCATAGATTTTCTTGACAAACCAGCTAAAATCGGCAAATTAAAATCAGAAAAATCATTTAATCGTGCTACAATTTCGTAATTGTGCTCCAATGTTTTTCCAAAACCAAAACCAGGATCCAGAATCACATCCTTTACTCCATAATGATTAAGCTTCATAATTCTCTCCTCAAAAAAAGTCTTAATCTCACCAATTAAATCATTGTAATAAGGATTCTTCTGCATGGTTTGGGGGGTTCCTTTAATATGCATCATGATGTATGGAACTTGAAGTTCTCCAATGGTTTCAAACATATTCTCATCCATAGTTCCTCCCGAGATATCATTGATTAAACAAGCTCCAAATTCATTTACAATGCTCTTTGCAATGTTTGCCCTAAAAGTATCAATAGATAGAATTGCCTGAGGGAACTCATTTCTAATTGCCTTTACAGCCAAAGTCATTCTATTGTACTCTTCTGCTTCACTAACATCTTCAGCACCTGGTCGTGTAGAAAATGCTCCAATATCGATTATATCTGCACCCTCCGAAAGAATCTTCTCTGCTCGGTTTAAAATAGTTTTCTCATTGGTATAACTTCCACCATCATAAAATGAGTCTGGAGTAATATTTAGAATCCCCATTACCAAAGGAGTTTCAAAATTTATTGAATGATTACCACACTTAATCATAGGAATATCGCTGTTAAAACAATTAGTTTTTTAATTTTGCATAAGCAATTTGAGTGATCAAATACAAGCAAAAGTAAAATAAAATACCATGGCTTTGCCTTATTTAGTACTTTTACGGGAAAATTTCTAAAATAAACTATGAATAACACAGACCAACAGTACAATCATATTATTGAAATCTGTACGGATATCTTCACAAAAAAAATGCAAGACTATGGAACAGCCTGGAGAATTCTTCGCCCAAGTTCCATGACTGACCAAATCTACATCAAGGCACAGCGTATTAGAAGCATTGAAACAAAAGGAACTAGTAAAATAGAAGATGATATTCGTTCAGAATTTATTGGTATTGTGAATTATGCAATCATGGGAATCATTCAGTTGGAACTAGGAACTTCTGATGAAGAAATGGATCATGATAAAGCATTGGAACTGTATCAGAAATACTTTAAGGAAGCAAAAGAATTGATGGAAGCGAAAAACCACGATTACGATGAAGCTTGGAGAAGTATGAGGGTAAGTTCTTTCACTGATTTGATTTTAATGAAGATTAATCGTACAAAACAAATTGAAGACAATCAGGGAAAGACCATAATTTCTGAAGGAATAGATGCCAATTATTTTGATATGATTAATTATTCGGTTTTTGGTCTGATTAAAATTGAATTTGAAAACGCCTAATAAATCCAAAATCAAATGAGTTTAATTCGATTTTTCAGCCGTCTGATTGTTGGCTTAATTTTCATTTTCAGCGGATTTGTAAAAGCAGTTGATCCAATGGGATCGACCTATAAATTCACCGATTATTTTACTGCATTTGGATTGGATGCACTTACTTCGCTAGCATTCCCTTTGGCAATTCTTTTATCAACATTGGAATTTGCCGTTGGTTTAGCTCTTGTTTTCAATGCAAGAAAGCAACTTTCTGCTTGGGGTGCTATCATATTTATGGGCATTTTTACACCACTAACTTTGGTTTTGGCAATAACCAACCCGGTTACAGATTGTGGTTGCTTTGGTGATGCTTTAATTCTTAGTAACTGGGAAACCTTTGGAAAGAATGTAATTATTCTTGCTCTTACACTGCTTTTGTTTTTTAGCAGAAAACAAAAAGAGAAATCATATCCTTTATGGGAACAAAACTTACTTGTTGCTTTCTCGATTGTTTTCTCAGTCGGAATTTCACTTTATTCCTACAAACATTTGCCAATTATTGATTTCAGACCCTATCACATTGGTGCAAACATCAGTGATGGTATGATTATACCCGATGGAGCTCCTGCCGACGAATACCAGAGCATTCTGAAGTATGAAAAAGATGGTGTTGTGAAAGAGTTTGATGAAACCAATTATCCTTGGCAAGATAGTACTTGGGTGTTTGTTGACTCGGAACAGATCAAAATTAAGGAAGGTTACACGCCTCCAATTCACGATTTCTCGATTTCAAATGATACCGAAGGAGATATTACCGATCAGGTATTGCATGATGAAAATTACACTTTCATTTTGGTATCGAAAGAAATTGATAAACTGAATGAGAAAAGTCTTCCTAAAATAAAGGAGCTGGCAATGTTCGCTTTGGAAAAAGGCTACTCCTTTATTGTTTTAACCGCTTCCGGAACACAGGAATGTGAAAATTTTAAAGCAAGTCGTGAATTGCCAATTGAATTTTACAATACTGATGAAATTCAGGTGAAAACAATTGTAAGATCAAATCCGGGATTAATTCTGATTAAAAACGGAACCATTCTGGACAAATGGCATTACAATGATTTCCCTGCTGTTGAAGAGCTAAAAGGTGACTTGGCAGCACATTCAATTACGAAACATCAAAAATTAAATATCAAACTAGTATTTATTAGTATTACTTCAACTTTGCTGTTGCTAATCTGCTTGTTCTTATTAGTTGGCAGAAAATCAAAAGCAAGAAAATGATTACAATTATGAGAAGAAAAATTGTTGCAGGAAACTGGAAAATGAACAATACTCTTGAGGAAGGTATTGAGTTGGCTGGACAAATCAATGATCTAGTAGAAAACACAGAGATCAATGATGTAGATGTTGTTATCGGTACTCCTTTTATTCACCTTACTGAAGTGAATAAAGTTGTAAGTGAAAAAATCGCTGTTGCTGCACAAAACTGTGCCGACGAAAAAAGCGGTGCTTACACTGGTGAAATCTCAGCTTCTATGATCAAATCAACTGGTAGCAAATATGTAATCCTTGGTCACTCGGAAAGAAGAACATATTACGGTGAAACCAATGAGATTTTGGTGAAAAAAGTAAACCTAACTCTTGAAAATGGTCTAGCTCCAATTTTCTGTATTGGTGAGGTTTTGGAAGAACGCGAAGCTGAAAAGCACTTCGAGGTTGTAAAGAGCCAAATCGCTGAAGGTTTATTCCACTTGTCAGCTGAAGAATTCGGAAAAGTTGTATTGGCATACGAACCAGTTTGGGCAATTGGTACAGGTGTAACTGCTTCTTCTGATCAAGCTCAGGAAATGCACGCTTTCATCCGTAAAACTTTAGTAGAACAATACGGTGAAGAAGTTGCAAACAACACTTCTATTCTTTACGGTGGTAGCTGTAAGCCTTCTAACGCAAAAGAATTGTTCGAAAATGAAGATGTAGATGGTGGTTTAATTGGTGGTGCTTCTCTTAACGCAGAAGACTTCATGGGAATTATTACTGCATTCTAAGAACAGAATAATATAAAATAAAGGCCGATACAAAGAGTGTCGGCTTTTGTTTTTTCTACACTTAAAGCATACCTTGCAACAACAAATAAACTATTAAAACAGATGGACTATATAGAACTAAAATGCCAGATAACTCCCTTTGACGAAGACATTGCAGACATTCTAATTGCAGAATTGGGAGAAATTGATTTCGAAAGCTTTACACAAACCGACGATACTGTTGAAGCTTTTATACAGGCACCTCTATTCGACATGCAAAGAGTGGAAGAATTAACGGTAAACCTTCTTCCCAATCATAGCATCTCTTATTCGCATGAAGTTATTGAATCGCAAGATTGGAATGCTGTTTGGGAATCTAATTTTCAACCGGTAATCATCTCCGATCAGGTAGTTATTCGTGCATCATTCCATACCGATACACCTAAGGTTCCATATGATATCGTAATTGATCCTAAAATGTCATTTGGTACTGGTCACCACTCTACAACTTCACTAATGGTACAGACCATCCTGGAAACAGAAATTGAAGGCAAGAGAGTGTTGGATATGGGATGTGGAACCAGCTTATTGGCCATTTTAGCATCGAAAAGAAATGCCGTAAGAGTTGATGCCATAGACATTGATGAGTGGCCATACAAAAACTCGTTGGAAAACATCAAGAACAACAAAGCCAAAAACATTTCTGTATTCCTAGGTGATGCAGCTCTGTTGGAAGGCAAAACCTACGATGTGGTGTTAGCAAACATCAACCGAAACATTTTGGTGAACGACATGAAACATTACGTAGCTTGTTTGCCTGAAAACGGTGAGTTGATTATGAGTGGTTTTTATACTGAAGATTTGCCACACATTCAAGCCGAAGCTGAAAACAATGGATTGAAATACATTAGCCACAAAGTAGATAAGAATTGGGTGGCGGTGAAATATATCAAATCCCAAGCATAAAAAATCCAAGCTCCAAACTTCAAATTCTATTTGGTTTTTGGGATTTGGAGTTTGATTATTTGTTCCCAGAAATTTGTTAAATTGCCTTATTACAATTCCTGATTGGCAAAAACAAAAACCTATGACTATAAATCTTCGTTCTCTACTACTTATAACTGCTTTTTTTTGTTCGTTCAACTTATTTGGACAGTCTATAAAATCATTTCCTCACGATTCCATTCAATTCCAGGAAGAGTTCCTGAAATTTATGGATAACCCAAGTAAAAAAAAGGAAAGTAAGGCATTTGTCGAGCAATTTCCAACATTTTGGTTATCGCCTAATTTAACATCAGTCGAAAGACAAAAAATATATCAAATCAGCGATATTCTCTTACAAAAAAGAGCAAGATCTTTTCCTGACTTTTACAACTACTTTCAAACCTTAATGCTGTTTCAACAGCAAAACAGAAGTGCAAGTGACTTCGTCAACTGGCATTCTGGTTTTTTGCAACATGTAAGCAATAAAAAAGTAAAACTGAGCAAAAGCAAAGATTTTCTTATCCAAACTCAACACCTACTGAATGACAGCATCATTAACAAATCGTATGCAGTAGAGTGGAAAGCAAAAAATGCTCAGTTCAAATACATATTTGATGAAAAATTAAGTATTGAATTCGATAAAGCCGATTTGCTTTGTATCGCACAAAGAGATACTTCAACCATTTACAATACCCAAGGAACCTACTTCCCGTTCGAAAAAATGTGGAAAGGGAACAAAGGAAAAATTAGTTGGGAACGAGCTGGTAAAGACATCAATACAGAATACGCAATCTTCGATTCCTACCATATCGATGCTTCAAAATCAACATTTGCCATCGATACAGTTCAATATTTCAATCCTGATTTATCAGACCATGCGCTTAACGGGAGTTTGATTGAGAAGGCAATCAAGACCAAAGATCCAAAAGGAGCCCTTTATCCTCGATTTGAATCCTTCGAACATGAAATTAAAATCGACGAGATATACGAACACGTAAACTACAAAGGAGGAGTTGCAATTCATGGAGCAAAATTTATCGGGAAAGGAAGTTCTGAACACCCTTCTGAGATTCAAATCTCGAGAAACGATACCCTGTTCCTTGTGGCTCAATCGGAACACTTTGCATTCCAAAACAATCAAATTGCTGGTAAGGATACCAAAATCGAGATCTTAATTGATACATGTAGAATCTATCACCCTGGTTTATTGTTTAAATATTTTCCAGAAAAAAAAGAATTAAACCTGTTCCGCGATCACGAAGGCATTTCAAAAAGTCCATATTTCAACAACTACCACAACCTGATTATGGATTTTGGTTTGCTGGTTTGGCGTTTGGATGAAAACATGATGCATTTTACCAGCATGAAAGGTGCTACCAAACGTCAGGCACACTTCGAGTCTACTAACTATTTTCGTATGAACCGATTCATGCAAATACAGGGAATGGATGAACAAAACCCACTGGTGCTGCTTAGAAAGTTTGCTGACTACATGTATGTAGAAACTTTCACTGCTGAAGAATACGCCAATTACATTAAAAAACCTTTAAACCAGGTTCGACAACAGCTCTTTTCCTTATCGTTCCAAGGCTTTGTGAGCTACAACATGAGTACCGATGAAGTGAGCCTGCAAAAACGACTGGACGACTACATTAGGAGTGGAATGGGACGCCAGGATTATGATGTAATTCAGTTTGCCACACAAACCGGGGACAAAGAATCGGATGCCATTTATTTTATTGGTAGTTCGAACCTACAGATTAATGGCGTGCGACAAATTGCGGTGAGTGATTCACAAAACGTGGTAATTTTCCCGAAGCATCGCCGAATTGTATTGAAAAAGAATCGTGACTTTGAATTCGATGGCAGATTAATGGCAGGATTGATCGATCTTCATGGTGAAGGTTTCGATTTTTCCTACGATAACTTTAAGATTGACCTAAAATCCATCGATTCACTGCAAATGAATGTGGTAGTCGATTCCTTAAGTAAGTTTGGGAAGCGATACACCAATTTGCTGGGGAGTGTAGTGGAGAACATATCCGGAGATCTACTGATTGACGATCCGAACAACAAATCAGGAAACAAAAATTTTGCTGACTACCCGATTTTCAATAGTGTTGATTCCAGTTACGTTTATTACGACAAACCACACATTCAGGATGGTGTTTACAAACGGGATGAATTCTACTTTAAGGTGGATCCTTACACCATTACAAACATCAACAATTTTGATCGTTCAGATATAGAATTCGCAGGAACCTTCGTTTCCGATAGCATTTTCCCAACCTTTAGAGAACCTTTAACCATTCGCGAAGACAACTCGCTGGGTTTTGAACACATTACGCCTGAAAAAGGATTTTCGGCCTACAACAAAGGTGTTTTTACCGATACGGTTTTCCTTTCGAATCAAGGTTTAAGAGGGAGTGGTACGGTAAACTATTTGGTATCCGAAACCAAATCAAATGATTTTATCTTCAGACCTGAAGAAATGCATACCAATGCCGAGAGTTTCGAACTGAAGGAACACGATACCAAAATGAATAACCCGGAAATAAACGGGAAGCAGATATACGTTCAGTGGTTTCCCTACAAAGATGAAATGTATGTGAAAAGTAGCGCCTTGCCGCTCGACATGTACCAAAAACTAGCAACCTTATCGGGAACGCTTAAAATTACACCAAACGGCATCACCGGTATGGGAAATATGGAGCTGGTAAATGCCGAAATTGAATCGGATTATTTCACCTACAATCGGAATAACATTTTGGCTGATTCGGCAAGTTTTAAAATCTTAAATGCCGATTCAACCGGATATTCGTTCGAAACCGAATCTGTTAATGCAAACATCGATTTTGTAAGCCGAACAGGAGCTTTTGACAACACCAAGGCCGACAAAAAAAGTATATTCCCCGATAATCGATACTTAAGCTATATCAACAGTTTTAAATGGTATATGGACGAGCAAATTATCGATTTTGGAAAAGAAGATGAAGCTACTCTTGCAGCACTTTGGCAAGGAGGCAAAATTGGCGATTTGGATGAAAAATCACTCAATACATTTGTTTCCATCGATCCGAAACAAGATTCGCTGAGCTTTGTAACTCCACTTGCCAGGTACGATGCCATGGACAATACCATTTCGGCCAAGTTCGTAAAAAGCATAAACGTTGCCGATGCCAAACTTTATCCGGATAGCGGGAATGTGGACATTGCAAAAGGCGGTAGAATGGAAACTTTCAGAAATGCCGAAGTAATTGCTGATACCATCAACCAATTCCACAGAATTTACGATGCCACCATTAATGTACACGGTAAAAACTCCTATTCAGGATCGGGTTCGTACACCTACAAAACTGCGGATAACAAAGAACAATTGCTCACTTTCGATGTGATTGATGTGGACTCTACGGGCCAGACCATTGCCTTGGGAAATATCCCGGAAGAAAAAGCTTTTACCCTAAGTCCTTATTTTGATTACAAAGGGAAAGTGAAGCTGGAAGCCAGAGATTCTGCCCTGTTCTTCGATGGTCAGGCACACATACACAACAAGTGCGGACAGATTGAAGACAATTGGTTGAATTTTAAATCGAAAATCGATCCAAATGAGATATTGATTCCTGTCGATCTTCATGCAATAGATGATGACAGGCTAAAACTGTACAACTCATTCTTCCTGACCAACGATTCGATTCACATCTATTCGTCATTCCTGTCGCGAAGAATTTTCTATACCGATAATGTTTTGCTTGATGCCAAGGGATATCTTACCTACAACGAAAAGCTACAGGCCTACCAAATTGCAGAAAAAGACAAGTTAAGAGATCCGAATGTACAAGGTAGCATGATTTCCTTCTATCAGAACAACTGCAATATCAAAGGAGAAGGTAAAGTAGATCTGGGTGCTGAATTGGGGCAAATTAAGCAAGTGGCTTCGGGTAATATCGAGCACGATTTAAGCAGCGATATCGTTACCCTGGATCTTATCTATGGTGTGGATTTCTTTATGAATGATCAGGCCATGAAAATCATGGAAAATGATTTTGCAAAAGCGAGTTTACCAATCAGCAAACTCAACAAACAGAATTACACCAAAAAAATTGCCGAAATCATGGGCAAAGCCAAGGCCGAAAAAGCAATGTTTACACGCGATGCCAATGGCTTATACAAAGAATTACCTAAGGAATTGAAGCATACCATTTACTTCAACAACCTCGATTTTATTTGGGACAAGGAAACCAAAGCCTACCAATCGATTGGTGATATTGGAATTGGAAACATCAACGGCAAGCAAATTAACAAGAGCGTAAAAGGAAAGGTTGAGCTCGACAAAAAACGAAGTGGGAATAAACTTACCATTTATCTTGAAATCGATAAATCAACCTGGTATTTCTTCGAATACCATCATGGGGTAATGTTTGTGCGATCGTCGAATGACGAGTTCAACACCATTGTTACCGAAACCAAAGAAGACAAACGTGAGTTTAAAGATCCATTGAAAAAGAATCCTTATTCCTACATCATTACTCAACGCTCTAAAAAGACGAAGTTCTTGAAGCGCATGAATTTCAAGTAATTTAACCACGAAGGTAAACGAAGTGGTTTCACAAAGGAACACAAAGTGAAAACAAAAGCTTAACCACAAAGGATGCTCAAAGGTATCCACTAAGTTTCGTAAAGGATAAAAAGATTTAGATTAAGAATGATTGATCGCAGAACCAGCATTTATGCTAGATTTTTGCAATTCTATGATTTATAATTAAAAATAACGCCACACTCTATTAGAATGTGGCGTTATTATTTAGTGTCTAAATCTAATTATTCTTCGTGGTCTTTGTGAAAAACCTTAGTGGCCTTAGTGGTTAGACTTTACGGTCAAAATTTGTGGTTAGGCTATTTCACAATCTCCTTCACACGTCCTACTTGCCCATTTTCCAATCGTACCTTAATGCCATGTGGATGCACAGCCGAATTGGTCAGCAAATCTTTCACAATGCCTTCTGTTAATTTTCCACTTCGCTGATCTTCTTTCAAAACAATTTTAACCTTTAAACCAGGTTTTACATTCTCCCTTTTATTTCCTTCATTCATAATCTTGGTTTTTTAATAGTCCCTATTGCAAATGTAGGTGGTTTTTATTGGATTATCATATTATTTCGCTTCCAATTATAAAACAAACTATCGCATAAGCTTACCTAGACAAATGTAAACCCAAAACATTACCATGCATCTCACAACAATTCTTAGTTCTATAATTTGTACAGACTTTGTTTTATCATAAACTAAAGTTAAATTAGTATCTCATTTATAAATACGAGAATATGACTAGGCTACAGCTTATTGAAAAAGGTTTAGAGAGTATAAACGATGTTGTTTTTCAAGAACTTTGTGACAGTTTCCTTCTAAGGCAAAATAAAAATTATAGGGCTTTTTCAAGAATAGGTAGCCAAAGTGGTAAGCAAAAATCAACTGTTGGAACTCCAGATTCACTTTTGCTATTACCTTGTGGTAATTATATGATGATCGAACATTCAACAAACATTTCAAAAGGTTTATCTAAACTAATAGATGATGTCCAAAAATGTCTTGACCATGAGAAAACATCAATACCCTTGAAAAAAATAAAAGAAATTGTTCTTTGTATCAATTTCAACCTTAAGAACCACGAAATAGAACAACTCAATAACTTAGTAAAGAATACTTATATTGAATTAACAATTCACACATTAGATTCCTTGGCTCTAGAAATTAATTTCCATCACAAAGATATAGCCTCAGAATACTTTGATCTTCCCTATGACACTGGTCAAATTCTAACTTTAGATAGATTCGTTCACAGCTACAATAGGGCTTCAAAGGGAATTGCAACACCTTTAGATAATGAATTTCTTCACAGAGAAAATGAAGTTAAAAACCTAACGGATGCTATAAATTCATGCGACTTTGTAATCTTAACGGGTGCTGCTGGCGTTGGAAAAACTAAACTAGCAATAGAAACAATTAAATTATTTCTTAATAATCATTCATCTTTTTCTTGTTATTGCATTTCATATAAAGGCGATACTCTTCTAAATGAACTATATCATCAAATACAAGAAGATAAAGACTATATATTATTTGTTGATGATGCAAACAGAATAGATCGATTCAGACAAATTAGCGGCTTCTATGAAAGCCCTAGAAATGGAAAACTAAAAATCGTGATAACTGTTCGTGATTATGCTTTTGACCAAGTCAAACATCTTTGTCAAGAATTTATTCCAAAACAAATTACCGTTAATAAATTTACAGATGATCAAATCAAAGATATTATTGAATCTAAATCTTTTGAAATATTAAATCCTGATTACCAACAACCAATACTCTCCATAGCAGATGGAAATCCCAGATTAGCAATTATGACATCCATACTTGCAAAAGAAAAACAGAAAATTGCTGCATTGAATGATGTGAGTGAACTATTTGAAACATATTTCGTCTCTATTCTAAAAGATGAAAAGAATATTGACAACCATGACAACATTAAGTGTCTTGGTATAATTTCATTTTTCTACTCCTTGCCATACAAAAACAAAGAAACTCTAATACCTATACTATCTAAATTTGAACTTGATTACAATACCTTTATTAACTGCATAAACAATCTTGAAAAAATGAATTAGTAGAAATTCAATATAAGCATGTTAAAATTCCTGAACAGAACCTTTCTTCGTTTTTCTTCTATAAAGCTTTCATAAAGGAAAAATATCTTTCTTTCACTGTATTATTATCACACTTCTACTCAAAAAATAAAGATCGATTTAAAGATTGCATTATATCTACTAATAACATGTTTGGCCCCAAGAAAATAATGCAAAAATTAAAGCCCGATTTAAAATCTTACTACCACCAAATAAAAAACAATAATGAAGAAGCATTAAACCTTTTACACTCTTTTTGGTTTTACCTTCTTGATGAATCTCTAGAATTTATATATTCCTATATTTCTACTAAATCGATTGTTGAACACCCGTCATATGATGTAACTTATGAAGACAATCAATATTCATATCCAAATAACGATATAATAGAATTAGCAGGAAATTTATTCAAATTTCCGATTGAACAATTAGATGATGCTCTTGAGTTAGGTTTTGAATATGTAAGACGATTCCCTACTTACCTTCCAAAACTTATTTATCTAATAAGAAAAGAGTTCAGTTTCGATAAAGATGATTATTATTCAGATTTTATAAGGCAAGAAAAGTTATTTAGCTATCTGACTAAAGGTTTAAATGAAGGAGATTACTTAATCAGTATTACATTTTTCGAATTAGCAAAGAGCTTTTTAGATTTCAACTATAGACAAACAAAAGGAGGAAGAAAGAATTCCATTATATTTTACAATTACCCTATTCCAAATAATTCACAAATTCAAAAGTTCCGAGAAAAAATCTGGGTTAATTTGGATTCGCATTTCAAGCATTTTCCTGAGAAAGCATTTGACGCATTAAAAGATTATTTTTCAATTACACTTGATATAAATAAAGATTTAATGGAGTTTGATCTTGACTTCATTGTTCAAATTATTTACAACCACCTTAATTATAAACTTTTTGAGCATTGTTTATTTGTTCAAAAATTAATCAGATGGAATCAGCGTAAATCAATTGATCATGCCTCATTCAAAAACTTTAAATCTTTATTCACAAATCCAATATATGATACGTATTGCATTATAGATTGGGATAGACACAGAGATAGAGAGTGTTATGATTTTGAAGATCATAGTGAGTACGAAAAATTGAAAGAAACTGAAATTAGAAATTCATTCATTTTCAAAAACAAAAACGACATTTATACTTTTTTAGAACAATACTCTTATTTAAAGAAACAGATGAAAAAGGAGTACTACTATAATCGTTCATTGGATTATATTATTGATGAGAATTGTAATAGAAGTTTTGAAATAGGCTGTCAAGTTTTAAACCATATCATCAAGGACAACAACAAAATTCAATTCAAGCCTTGGAATGTATTTCGTTTTCAATTGAATGAGAAAAAAAAGGCTGATAAACTATTTCAAATAATTCAAAGTAGAAATTATGAGCTAAAAGAGTCTTGGGAATTTAATTTCTACAAACACCTAGATAGTAAACTAATAGAACCTAAATATATAAATAGCATACTGACAACAACCAGCAATATAAACACTCAATTGACTATAGATTTTGATGGTCTCGATAGATATTTAAAATTTGACGACTCATTATTTCAAAAATGTTAGTACAGATCCATGAAAAAAACCTTTCTGAAGAATTCAAAGTAACTGTTTGGATGACATTTTTCGAAGAGCATTTAGATAAAATAGAAGATAATTTAGATTTTATTGAAAAAATATATCTACAACAAATATCTCTCGATCCTCATATCGACTATAAAAATGATTGTCTTAAAAGAATCATACAGAAAGACTATAGCTTTCTTACTCGTTACATTTCACATTTATTCAAAACAAAAAGTGAATCATTAAAGGAAAAGGAGCTAAACCTCAACTTCATTTGGGAATATGAAAACATCCAAGATCGATTAGTTCAAAGTTTTGATTATGCTATAGATAATGATCCAACATTTTATTTCAGAAAACATTTCTGCAATATATTTTTTAAAAACTTACAAGCTCCTTCTATAAATAAGGCTTCTCAGTTTTTATTTAAGTATGCTGCTAAAAATTTTAATAACAGAGATAGAATGAATGCCATTGTAGATATTGCAAGACACAACATGAAAAGTGATTTTGAAAAAATATTGATTCAACACGTTTCACTTAATCAAGATGCTGAACTCTTTTCACAAATTTATTGGTGTGGTACAGGAGGAACATACCATGGCGATGCTATAATTGGAGACATTGATGCTACTCAATGGAGAAACATACTAACAATTGTCGAAAAAGCGAAGCTAGGAATAAAACTAATTCCAATCAAAAAGTACATTAATGAACGAATTGAATCAGGGCTAAGAAGAGGAGATTTTGAAAGGCAACAAAAATACATTTCGTCTTAATATTGTAAAGACGGCACCAATGCCGTCTCTACCCTATCTCCTCTATTATTAAATCGCAAATCCAAGGCAATATCATGTATCTTACAAGCCATTCCAGGAAACATGTCAAGCATCTTGGAGATGCTTGACATATAATCCGAATCAAATGGATGTGCTATGGATCTATCCATAACCAAACAAACAGCATCATTCTAAAATAGGCAAACATGCCATATCAAATTGCGATGATGCTTGTTGTACAAGAGAGATTGCCTATTGATAATGCCATATTCCTTCTTTTTATAGCAAGCCTGGAAGAAGAACAGGGAGACATCCTTACTAAATAGGCATTACTGCATCTCAAAAAGGCAAGTTTGTTTATTGGAAAAGGAAGTTTGCTTGCCCAAGAAGCATGTTTCCAAAAATAACCAGGACACTTGCCTCCTTTTATAGCATCATGCCTTGTTCAGGAAGGATGAATCCCTCTCAAACAAGGATGTTTCCTTCTTTGAATAGGAAAATTATCTGTTCAGTTGATATAGCCTCCAGAGCAAGAATAACATCTCATTATTAACGAATAAACCCGAACCATAAGGTCCGGGTTCGTAAAGTTGTGGTAATCGAAAAGGATTATTAAATCTATTTATTCTGCTGTTTCGGCATTCGTTTTCTTTTTACCAGGAAAACGACTTCCCAAATCAGCAGCAGCTTCGCTTGCTCCGGATTGTCCCATTACCGCAGCATTTTTAAGCACTTTATAAATAGAAAGAGAGGAACTAAACGCCTCGCTACCTGCCAATGTTATGGTAGAATCAACTCCATTGGTAATTCTTTCCAGGGGCAGGAACAGTTGGCGTAATTTTCTTACACTTTGCAAATCAATTTTAGCCTCGTCAATATCAATAAAACTTGGAATGTAATTGGGATACTGTTCTGCATACTCCAATGATTTTTCAACAAAGGCTACTGTTTTATCTCCCATTTTCGGCAGCTCCTTTTTATCAGTAGCCGATAAATGGGTCAGTTTAGGTTCTAAAACTGAAGTCAACACATTTAATGCATCCATTATTTGTGTGTTTTCTTCTTCGCTTAACACGAATGAAACTTTGTTTTCCATTTTTGTTTTCTTTTTGATTAGTTAAGTTACATCAATCGATTACCACAAATAAACTCACAAAACATAAACTCTAAACACTTGACAAATATTATGTGCTTCATTATTTTTAACATTAATTAACACTTAATTTTATATCGATTAGTTTAAAAAACACAAATAACTTATCTACAAACCCATATTTTAAAACACTTGAAAACATAAATTACCTCTACCCTCTCAAATTACCTATGCTTTACGTTCAATTCATTTGCATTTTCCTTCAATAAAACTATCTTTATATGACCACATAAAAAATGAAACATATATGAGCAATACAGAAAACACATTGATAGAAGTATACACAGGTCTTTCATGGGAAGTTGAAATGCTAAAGACAATTTTGGAAGATCATAAAATCAATAGCTTTATTAAGGATGGTTATACAGGAATCATTGCTCCTCACCATTCTGGAGGTACTGCTGGTGCAGTAAAGCTTTGCATATCGAGTGGCGATTTAGAAAGCGCAAAACCCATTATCGAGGAGTTTCTTGCAAACAAGACCGAGTAGAATATGAACTCGCTAATGACAAAAATTTACGGACAGCGAATCATGGATGGTGATTTGCTGTTCGATCATGAAAAAATCACATTTCATACCAATCCAAAGGCCGCATTACTAAGTACAATTGCAATGGTCTTGGTTACAGTAAGTAGTGCTTTCAACATTTATGATACTACTGGAGAATCGAGCATTAGCATTGCTTCGATTATAATTGGACTTATAGCAATTCTTCTTGGAACACTTTCCGTGATCAAATATTTAGCAGCTCGAAAAATTAACCTCATTGAGTTTGCACCACAGGACATTAAAGAAGCTACCATTAATGAAATGGCTGATTCTTTGCGAATCAGCATTCACTTAAATACCAATACCATCCATAAAATTGGCTGCGCTAAAGATCGTTATTCAGGCAAGTTGGTTCAAACTTTAAAAGATGCTGATGTACATTTGATCTACCTTTAAGCTAGAATGTCTGCCAAATTCCAAGACAAATACAGAATTGATTCTACCCGATTGCAAAATTGGGATTATGGTAGCAATGGCAAATATTTCATACCAATTTGCACCTGCGAAAATGAGCATTTCTTCGGAAAAATCACTGAAGAAAAAATGCATTTGAATGCCATTGGCGAATTGGCTGATAACTATTGGCACGAAATCCCTAATCACTTCCCATATGTGCATCTTGATGAATTCATTGTGATGCCCAATCATATTCATGGCATTTTGGTGATTGATGATCCGTATAATGTTTGTAATAAGAAAAATCATGATAGAGACAGCATAAATGCTGTCTGTACGGAAAATGATCAAACAAACGATAAAGGTTTGTATGCGAAGGGTATTGGTAGAGACGGCATTCATGCCGTCTGTTCAAAAGACAATAAATTTAATCCTTTCTCTACAGATAAAAATCCAATGAGATCGAATAATATTTCAAAAATAATTCGTTGGTACAAGGGGCGCGTTACATTTGATGCCCACAAAATCAACCCCAAATTCGAATGGCATTCTCGATTTTACGACCACATCATAAAAGATCAAAAGGAATTGCAGCGAATTCGCAATTATATCGAATTCAATCCAAAAAACTGGAAGGACGATAAATATTTCGAATAACTCCTATTATTCGTTCTGTTTATCCAAAGTACAGACAAGGCATTGCCTTGTCTCTAGCTAAAAATTAATTTCAACATACAAGGAAAAAATCCCCTAATCCTTCCTCAATTCCTAATCAAAAGAACCAAAAATTGATTATTTTTAATGTCATAGATTTTTACAATTAGCAATTTCAATACATGTCAAAATATCAATTCCTTAACCGTGATTTAAGTTGGTTATCTTTCAATAAAAGAGTGTTGGAAGTTGCCACAAATCCAGACTTACCATTATACGAGAGAATTAAATTTCTCGCGATTTATTCTTCAAATCTCGATGAGTTTTACCGTGTGCGAGTGGGAACTTACAAGAGGTTTACTGAACTTCCTCCAGAGGACAAAAAGAACTTAAGAGAAAATCCGGATACAATTCTCAAGAAAATTAATGCCGAGGTAGATCGTCAGCAAATTGAGTTTGGAAAGATATTTAGAGACAATATCATCCCTGAGCTTCGCGAGAATAATATCATTCTGTTACAGGACGAAATATTGTGCGAAGAACATCATCAGTTTGTAAAAGATTTCTTTTTGGAGAACCTTTTGCCTCATGCACAGCCAATGCTACTGTTAAAGCAGCAGGTAAAACCTTTTCTTCAAAACAACTCCATTTACCTGGCAGTTAAACTGTATAAAAGAGGACAAAAAAAGGAGGAAGATGATGGCACAAGTAAAAAACGCAGAGCTCGTTATGCAATCATTAAAGTGCCATGTCATCATTTTCCGAGGTTTATAGAGTTACCTGAAATAGATGGAAAGCATTTCATCATGTTTCTGGATGATATCGTAAAGCTAAGAATGAAGATGCTGTTCCCAGGATATAAAATTGATTCAAGCTTTAGTTTTAAACTAAGTCGCGATGCCGATTTATTGATTGAGGATGAATATTCGGGCGATTTAATTGATATGATAGAACGAAGTCTGAAGAAAAGAGAAACAGGTTCTCCTTCCCGATTCCTATATGATGAATCAATTCCAAAAGGATTTCTTAGATTTCTTAAAGGCTCCTTCGACTTGCTACCCAACGATATGGTAAAAGGTGGAAGGTATCACAACTTTCAGGATTTCTTTGGCTTTCCAAACCCTAAGTATCCTGATTTAGAATTGGAACCCTATCATCCGCTAAATGTTGAGGAATTAAAAGGAGAAACCAAATCTATCTTTAGAACCATTCGCAAGAAAGATCGAATTCTGCATTTTCCATATCAATCGTACAAGTATGTTATCCGTTTCTTGAACGAGGCAGCCTTAGATCCTAAGGTGGAAGAAATTAAAGCAACTCAATATCGTGTTGCCGATAATTCGGCTGTGGTGAATGCGCTGATTAATGCGGCTCACAATGGCAAAAAAGTAACGGTTTTTGTTGAGGTTAAAGCCCGTTTCGACGAGGAAGCCAACCTACGTTCGGCACGCGAAATGCGAAAAGCAGGCATCAAGATTATTTACAGCATACCAGGACTTAAAGTTCATGCGAAAATTGCCTTGGTAATCCGTAAGGATGACAAGAGAGATTATGCCTTCTTAAGTACTGGTAATTTCAACGAGAAAACTGCAAGAATATATGCCGATCATGGATTCATGACTTCCGATAAGGTTATGATTCAGGAGTTGAAACAGCTATTCGATTATTTGGAAAATAAAACTCCTGGCTACACATTCAACAAATTATTAGTGGGGCAGTTCAATTTAAAACGAGAGTTGATTCGACTTATCGATCAGGAAATTGAAAATGTAAAGAACGGCAAAAAAGGCTACATTCTTTTAAAAATGAATGGTCTGCAAGAACGTGAAATGATTCATAAACTTTACGAAGCCAGCGAAAAAGGTGTAAAAATCGATCTGATACTTCGTGGGATCTGTTGCCTAAAACCAGAACAGTCTTACTCTAAAAACATCCGAATTATTCGAATTGTCGATCAATTTTTAGAACATGCAAGGGTATTCTATTTCCACAACAATGGAAAGGAGTTGCTTTACCTTTCTTCGGCTGATTGGATGAATCGTAACCTGCAACGCAGAATTGAATGTGCATTCCCAATTCATAATGCAGATATTAAAAAAGAAATCATTCACATTATAAAGCTGCAGTTGGCAGACAATGTAAGTGCCAGGTACCTAAACTGTAATTTGGATAATATTCCTGTTGAAAGATTGGATGGAGAACCCAAAGTGAGATCCCAAATTGCCATTGCAGAATTCCTAAAAGAAAAGGAAAAGACATTTAAAGAAAAAGAATCGGTAAAGAATAGAACAAAAACACAGTAACCTAAAATCCCAACACTATGAAACGTTTATTTCTGGTACGACATGCCAAAACAGAAGTAATAAGATACGACATCACTGATTTTCAAAGAAATTTGAAAGAAAGAGGAATCAACGATTCAAACCTAATTGCCAACAAGTTACTGCTAAAAAAATAAAACCCGATTTAATGATATCCAGTACGGCAAACAGAGCCATTCAAACCGCTCAATTGTTTGCCGATATTTTGGATTATCAACAAGAATCAATCGTGCAGTTGGATGAACTGTATGATGGATTTACCACTCAAGAATTTTTAGGAATGCTTGACCAATATGGCAATGAGAACGAATCGGCAATGATTTTTGGGCACAACCCAAGCATCGAATACCTGGCTTTCAACTTAAGTGTTGAATTTTATGAATATGTTCCAACCTGTACGGCGATAGGCATTGAATTCGATGTTGATGATTGGAAGGATATAGAAGCAAGATCTGGAAAAGTTTGCTTGTATGAATTCCCCAAAAAATACAAGTAGAGACACGCCATGGCGTGTCTTATATCCCACATTGTTGGACATGTCATGGCATGTCCTTACTGTTTTCCGAAAATGATTTTTCCCTGGTTATCCAAAATCAATTTTCCATTCACTTTCTCTTGTGTTTGTGGATCGACAAAACCTTTAATAAGGCCTGTTTTCTGCTGCTTTACCAAGGATTTTATCTGTGCTTCGCTCAGACTTTTCTCCATAAATACAAATGGTACAATAAACCTGCAGCCGCTCTTGTAGTTGGAGCAACCAAATGCTGCATTCCCTTTTAGCAAAGTACCCGATTTACATACAGGACAAGTCAGAACTTCTTTTTCCTCTTCAAGAATACTCAAGCTAAAATCAGGATCCAGAACCAGGTTGCCATTGATTTTGTTGCCATCCACAACGAATCCCTTAATTTTAGGGGTTTTACCTTTTAGCACCAATGCTTCAACTTGCTTATCGGTTAATTTCTTGCCACCAAATTCGAATGGAATTCTAATCTCACAACCATTCTTCCAATTGGTACATCCCCAAACCGATTTGCCTTTTATAATCTTACCTTCTTTACATTTAGGACATGTTAAATCAACTGGAGCTTCTTTTTTACTTTTGACTTCGGTTTTCTTTTCCTCTTTTTCTTTCGCCTCATCAATTACTTCAATGGCATTGATATTCTTTCTGGATTTTACATCCCAAACAATACCAACAACCATATTTTTCAGCTCTGCCATGAATTGGTTGACTTCAAAATTTCCCAACTCAATTTCACGAAGTTTCTTCTCCCACTGCCCAGTAAGTTCTGCCGACTTCAGCAACTCATTTTGTATGGTATCAATCAATTGCACACCAGTAATGGTAGCAACCAATCTCTTTTTTTCTTTCTTAATGTATCTGCGCTTAAACAGAGTCTCAATAATATTTGCACGAGTTGAAGGTCGACCAATACCGTTTTCTTTCATCAACTCTCTCAGCTCATCATCATCAACCTGTTTTCCTGCTGTTTCCATGGCACGCAATAAGGTTGCCTCGGAATAATACTTCGGAGGTTGAGTCTGTTTCTCAGCCAAATCAGGCTGATGTTCTCCTGTTTCCCCTTTCACAAAAGCAGGCAAGATCACGCCCTCTCCAACATTACTATCTTTGGCATACAAAACTCTCCAGCCAGGTTCAACAATCTGTTTTCCTGTTGCCTTAAATTCAATATTGGTAACCTTACCCATTACCGTGGTGTTACTCACCTTACAATCTGGATAAAAAACCGAAATAAATCGTTTTGTAACCAAATCATACACCTGCTTTTCTTCATATCGCAAACCAGAAGGAATAACCCCGGTTGGAATAATCGCATGGTGATCGGTAACTTTTTTATCATCGAATACCTTTTTCGATTTCCTGATTTTCGTCTTCAAAAGAGGATCAACAAATTCTTTATAAGGCGTTAACTTCTTTAAAATATCAGGAATCTTTTTGTAGATATCATCCGAAAGATAGGTTGTATCAACCCTTGGATAGGTGGTCAGCTTTTTCTCATACAAAGTTTGAATGATTCTCAAGGTTTCTTCGGCCGACAAATTGAATTTTCGGTTGCAATCTACCTGCAAAGAAGTCAAATCATACAAACGTGGTGGCTGTTCCTTTCCACTCTTTTTCTCCACCGAAATAATTTCAAATGGTTCAGATTTAATCTGATCAAGAAATGCAACACCTTCTTCCTTATTATCAAATCGTCCTCTGGTAACGGCAAAACTCACCTCACGATAAACCGTTTTAAGTTCCCAGTAAGTTTGCGGTACAAAATTTTCTATTTCCTTTTGACGATTTACAATCAAAGCCAAAGTAGGTGTTTGTACCCTACCAATTGACAAAACTGATTTTCCTCCAGCATACTTCAACGTATACAATCGGGTAGCATTTATCCCCAAAAGCCAGTCCCCAATGGCTCTTGTGAACCCGCTGCATACAAACGATCAAAATCACTCCCTTCTCTCAAGTTCTCAAACCCCTCACGAATAGCTTCTTCCGTAAGTGAAGAAATCCATAAACGTTTAACCGGAACATTGCATTTTGCTTTGTGCAAAACCCAACGCTGAATTACCTCTCCTTCCTGGCCGGCATCACCGCAATTGATTACCTCTTCAGCATTGGAAATCAATTTCTCCAGAATGTCGAACTGTTTTTGAACGCCTGTATCGGGAATTACCCTAATTCCAAAACGAGGAGGAATTAAAGGCAAATCGTTCATGTGCCAATATTTCCAATTCAAGTCGTATTCGTGCGGTTCTTTCAAAGTGCACAGATGCCCAAAAGTCCAGGATATCTGATAGCCATTCCCTTCGTAATAACCATCCCTTTTTGATTTCGCCCCTAAAATTAAGGCAATTTCACGCGCTACACTAGGTTTCTCCGCAATACAAACTTTCATGTGTTTAATTTTTTTTTTCAGTGTCACATGTAACTCTCAAGAAATTTTAATCATTACCTTTTGTGTAATTTTTAAAGATTAAAATTTACATGCTAGTTTCATATTCTTATAAAGTAGTTCGTAATTAGAACATATATTTAAACTCTAGAGAGAAAATGTTTTCTTCTTCCGACATGCCAAAATTAGCAGTTAATACCATTAATTTAAAGGGCGACATCCAAAAACCTCCACCATATCCATGATGCCATTTTCTAGAACTCTCACCATCAAGCCAAACCCTGCCAAAATCATTAAATGCCAACAAGCCTAACTCTCCAACCATAAAGTATGATTTAAATTTGGCCAATCGGAATCTAAAATCAGTATTCTGGTAAACCATATCGTCACCAGCAAATCGACCTTGTCGATACCCTCTTAAGTTTGATTTTAATCCCAGTTTATTTGCCTGATAAAAAGAATATCCACTTGTATTGTGAGCTGCTCCAAATCGAACTGCCAAAATACTTCTTTGTGGCCTCCCCAAACTTGTATAGAATCGCAAATCGGTTTCCATTTTTTGGAAGTTATGATCATTTTTCTCTAAGCCTCTGTAAAAGCTCCATGAATTTTTCCAATACATTCCCCGAACAGGAATCACTTTACTGTCTCTTGTATCCCATTCATGTGTGATATTTATCCCCAAATATTTTCTCGTATTAAAATCGGTTGACAGATCCAAATCATTATCTGGATTACTAAAATCGGTTACAAATCGATTAGGAGTTGCCTTTAATTCCAACTGTTCGTAAAATGGTCCAAAAGTAACACTCTGATTCGCCTCAATCTTTTTCCTCAACTGCATAGCAAGTGCAAATCTTCCAACACGTACCCTGTTATAATCATCATCCTGAGCTAAATTATTTGTTTCATTTCCAAGACCGAAATAGTATCCCTGAAAATTTGGGGTATTATAACGAATTTTGGGTAACAAATCTAAAGTCTTAAACACATTAATAATTTCTCCATCATATTTTACCTCTACGGATGGATACATGAATGCATAATTCACCAAAAATTTATGGAAAGAACCATAAGGCTCTTTTCTGAAACTCTGCTTCTTAACATTAAATCCTGCTCCTAGAATCAACCCATCATCGCTTACATAGTTTAAATTGGCTGCCGGACTTACAATATCATACTTAAATGATTTTCGGTCGTAAACATTCACGCTCTTATTTTTCGATAAACGATTTTGAAAGTTGCCATTTCCTTTAACTTTGGTTTTGGACTTATCGTAAACTACCACATTGGATTTGCGTGTACTATCAATTTTGAACTTATCCTTTCCAGTTCCTCCTACAATTCTTAACTTAACGCCTTTCGAATATTTTCCGTCGATATCAAATTCGTCTTTACCTCCTAATCCATAAATACACACCTCTTTGGTTT
This sequence comes from Marinifilum fragile JCM 15579, assembly GCF_001310955.1. Taxonomy (GTDB): domain Bacteria; phylum Bacteroidota; class Bacteroidia; order Bacteroidales; family Marinifilaceae; genus Marinifilum; species Marinifilum fragile. Next base: position 8,288 of record NZ_BAZX01000016.1, on the reverse strand, counting down.
CGCCTTTCATGAATTTTCGATCGTAAAGTTTTTCTTTCTTATTTCCTTTTTTACTCAAACGGCGAACTTTTACACGTAGGTTTCCATCTTCATCCCACTCTGCATCAAAATTCTCTGTTTCATTTGTTCCAACAACATCAACCTTTTGCGCCAAATAGTTGTAAAATTCAACAGCCAATTCTGGTAAAAGATCTCTTCTTGATTTCAATTTTGACACAATATCATCAGCTGAAATAGCATAAACCTCTTTGGGTAGATCCTTTATTGCGTTTTCTATGCTTTCGTCTGTGAGGCTTTGCTTTAGTTCATTAGCCATTTCAATCCAATCCTGTTTGTTTTTAGATTGAAGGAAATTTCGATCAAAGTATCGAGCATTAAAACCTAAACCAACCACATTTTCCGGTATTGAATCGAAAACCTGGAATTTAGGCATTGCCCATTTTCTTCTGATCAACCAAGGAATTTTTCCATCACTATAGAAGAATACCTGGTCTCGATCGCGAGGAATTGGTCTTGCAATGGTTTTACCATCTTTCTTAAAAGTAGCCCAACGCCACTGATCATCATGCCTGTCCCAATCATTCAGGAAGATATCAAACAACCTTGCGCGTAAAACGGCAGATTCATCAATTACCAGGTCAGAATTCTTAAATCTTTTTTCAATAAGCTTATCCGTTCCAATAACATCCTTGGTATTGCCAAAGTTATCCGCATCCGACATGTCATCATTCGGGCGCTCTTCAAACAAATACAGTTCGTTCTTAAAATCTTCCTGGTAGATCCCAAAACGTGGATCATCTGGCACATAAACAATTTTTGGATTGGTGTGGTAAACACCTGCTGTTTCAGCCAGTTTAGGTACTGCTATAGCTGCATAAGGATATGATTCTGAAATACCATCCTGAACAATTTGAGCGGCAAATGTGCCCCTTAGTGCAGCTGGGATTGCTTTCTCCGTATATTTTTCAACTGACCTTAGCACATATTGTTTGCCATTTTTCGCCTCCAATCTTAAGGAGCGGGTTTGCTGTCCGCCACCTCTCTTTAAGATTTTCAACCCACCTTTTTCCGTTCCAATATCAAAAACCGGAACCTCAATAGGTGTTTCCCATTCCTTACGATAGTTGTTCCCTAACCAATTCCTTTTCGACTTATTATCGGTGGAATATAAATCACTTGCTGCAATGGTAATAGTGCTATCTGCAAAGTTTAGATCCTTGTATTTTTCCGCCAAATCTTCCTTGCTTGGAGTTGATTTGGTAAATAATTTATGCTGGAAAGCAAGATGTGGCTCATCGGTTCCATTTTTTCCAACCGACCACATTTCCAACCACACTTCATCATTGGAATAGAAATTCAACCTGGTAAAACCAATTTCTCGCAAAGCAACATCCATTTTCTTCTCAGATACATATTCCGCCACACTTCCAGAACCTGAAACCACAAAAAATGAACTGTCCTTTTCTGTAAATTGCAAACTATTATCATGAGCAGACACTGTAACCACGTTCTCATACCCTCTTCCCAACTTTCGGGCCATATATCTCATTTGTTTGTAGAATGGATAGGCAAAATCCTGGGATGTTCCCAAAAATTTTCGGTACAATTCCACTGGCCCTACAAAAGGAAAGTTTCCTGCATGCTTACCTCCACTATAAATTGGATGATGCGCAGCAAATACAATTTTTTTGTCTTTGTTTCTTTTCAAAGCATCGCTCAAGAGAATCAAAAAATCGGAAGGGTTCTCAAGTCCACATTCCGCCTCAGGTTTATCTGCTGCATGAAGCCACCATTGTGAATCTACTATAAGCAAAACAATATCCTCTCCTATCTCTATTTCAACAGGTCCGGGACATCCTCCTGATGGTAAGAACACATCCCCTTTGCCAATATAATCCTCAATATAAGCTTCCAAATTCATAACGGCATCCCAACCATACTTACGTCCTTGATCCCATTCCTTTTCTCCCGGAATAAAGATGCTTTCACCTTTAAATTCCTTAGCCAAATCCAATAGCTTGATTAAATTTTGATCTCCTGAATGGATATCCTCAATTTCCTCCCTATCGTATTCTTTAGAAATATTATTACCCAGAAATACAAGCGTTGCCTTGTTATTTTGCTCCGCTAATTGTGATTTAAGCATTTGCATATTGGAATTTACAATATTTGCTTCTCCAACATCACCAATAAAAAAGATAGAGTGCTTTAATATATTTGCATTAGGAGTTTCGTTGTTTTGCCCACTAACTGCAATTGCAAAAAATAACAGGCTAAAAAGTAGATTGATCTTTCTCATAAGTTTTTGATTCTATAAAATCAATTACGAAAAATGGATTTCAATTATTGTTTGAAACTATATTTTAAAATATTTCCTTTACTTCCTTTCCCTTCATTTGAAATGAACATGGTTCCATCGGGTGCGAAGCAAATTCCCTCAGGCTGACGGAATAGTTTACGTTTTAACTTGACAATTGCCTGGATATCACCTTTGGGATTAAGCACCACCAAAATTTTACCAACAGAACCTAGAACATACAAGTTCTTGGTAATGGGATGAACTGCAATCGCTGAAGGTTGAAATGTGAGATCTCCCTGAGATGGATTAATATTTTCCAAAAGCTTAACCGAAAATCTCGAATAAGAATCAAATTCCAATATTTTCCGAATTTGATCTTGATCAATCAAGTACTTGGGTGTTTTCGACAATTCGTTCTTGTCTATCGAGAATTCATAAATAGCTCTCTTTCCTTTGTATTTATTAGAATGCGCAGGACTTCCTTTACAGGCTATTAACAATGAATTTGTTGAAGGATCGTATCCCAAACCCTCGGTATCATTTCCAGCATTCAAATGAGTAGTTCGTTTTACCGAATGAATGTTATCCTTTAAGTGATCTACCTTAAAAATCCTACCATCCGATCTCAAAACATACACCAATGAATCCACCATTTCAATACCTTCATAATCTCCAGGTTTATCAAATTCATATTTCTTTGTTACCTCTTTTTTCCTATGGTTGAATTTATAGATAATTCCTTTCTCATCGTTCACACACAAAAGAGAATGCTCTGTAAAATAACTTAAACCTGATATTTCTCTCAAATAGTCTTTTAATTCATATTTTTCATCTGGTTCATAAATATCATAAGGGAAATTTCCATAGTTTTCCGATAAATAAACCATTTTCTGATCTTTCTTTTTAGCACATGCCTCAAGAAAAAACACAATAGTCAGCAAGCAAAATAGTGTGTGAAATATTTTTGTCATACGAAAAATCTAACTTTAAATAATTGGAATCATAAAATTAACAAATAAGCCTCAAATACCAATAAAAAAAGGGCAATTGAGGTATTTATAATCATTTAACAGAAGGATTTCATGTTTAATGATTATATTTATTCAATCAAAAAAAATATCTCAAAAACTGAAAAATTCAAATTATGAATATAATCCAGGAGGCTGAAATATACGTTACTAAGCTAATTGAAGATGCAATTAAACCAATATATACTTATCACAATTTAGAGCATACCCAGAATGTAGTTAAACATTCCTTAAAAATTAGTGAAGGATTAGAGTTTAGCGAGGAGCAAAAAGAAATTCTCGTATTAGCCGCTTGGTTTCACGATTCGGGATATTATGAAGACTATGCAAATCACGAAGAACTTAGTGCACGTAATGCCAGAGTTTTTTTAGAAGCAAGAAATTACCCGGAAGAAAAAATCGATCAGATTACTCAGGCCATCCTTCAAACAAAAATACCTCATCCTCCATGTGAAAATGTGGTTTGTAATGCTCTCTGCGATGCTGATTTGTATCACTTGGCTTCGAAGAGTTACATGAAAAGCTCAGAGCAATTGCGCGAAGAAAAGCAAGCACTATACAAACGTGAAATTTCTCCAAAAGAATATTGGGAGAATACCTTAATATTCTTGCAAAATCACAAATACAAAACCAAGTATGGTAAAAAACTTTTTGCAAAAAAGAAGGAACAAAACTACCTAAAAGTAGTTGATAAAATCAAGGGATATCACGAGAAAGAACTGAGAAAATTAAATGAGAAAGTTGAGAAATTAGAAAGTCAGAACATGAAACTGAAAATGCCTCAGCGAGGTATTGAAACCATGTTCAAGGTTACTGCCCGAAATCAAATTAATCTTAGTTCGATTGCCGACAGTAAGGCCAATTTAATGATCTCTGTTAACTCAATCATTATATCGGCAATCTTCTTTATTTTTAAGAACATAATGGATGTTCCTCATTTCATTATTCCTTGTATCATATTGCTGATCGTCTGTTTGGTTACCATCACCTATTCGGTTATGGCAACACGTCCTAATGTTACAGATGGTAAATTCTCCGAGGAGGATGTAAAACAAAAAAGAGTGAATCTTCTTTTCTTTGGAAACTTCCATGATATGGATTTAGGAATTTATTCAAGAGCCTTGAAAGGAATGATGACCGATTACGATGAACTATATGATAGCTTGATTAAAGATCAATACTATTTAGGAAAAGTATTGGGTAAGAAGTATCGCTTTTTAAGAATTTCCTATACAATTTTCATGTATGGATTAATTTTATCAGTTATCGCATTTATTCTTGCTGCTATTTATCAGCCATTAATGTGGTAAATAAATGAACAAAGCCTAAATTTGCAGCCCAATTAATAAGCGCAGATTAATATGAATTTATTTTATACGCCAGATATAAAAGATCAGTATTATCAACTTGATGAAGTTGAGTCGAAGCATTGTGTTCGAGTTTTAAGATTAAAAGAAGATGATGAAATCCATTTGATTGATGGAAAAGGAACATTATTCACGGCTAAAATAATCGATGCGCATCCTAAACGATGTACTGTTGAATGCGTTGAGAAAAAAGAAGAATTTGGCAAGTTGGATTATGAGCTGCATCTGGCTTTGGCTCCTACAAAGAATATCGACAGAACAGAATGGTTTCTTGAAAAATGTACTGAAATAGGTACAAGTGAGTTTACGCCTCTTTTGAGCTCTCATTCGGAACGAAAAGTAATAAAACACGAAAGACTTTTTAAAGTAATTACTTCTGCGGTGAAGCAATCTTTGAAAGCTTATCATCCTAAATTAAACGAGTTGACCCAATTTGCTGATTTGGTAACTTCTGATTTCGATGGTGATAAATTCATTGCTCATTGTAATCCTGGAGAAAAGACGCACCTTAAGCAACTATGCAAACCCAAATCAAAATGTTTGGTACTAATTGGTCCTGAAGGTGACTTTAGTCCTGAAGAGGTTGAATTGGCTAAGGCAAATGGATTTCAGGAAATTTCTCTGGGTGAAAGTCGCTTAAGAACCGAAACTGCAGGAGTTGTTGCCTGCAATATAGTAAGTCTTGCTAATTACTAAAATGAGATTTCAACACTACATACTCCTCACATGTTTCTTGCTATTTGGCTTTAGCGGGCAATCGCAAAATACAACGGTACGTATTGGTTTGCTTAAGTACAATGGTGGTGGTGATTGGTATGCAAATCCGGGCTCATTGCCAAACCTAATTCAATTTTGCAATAAAAATCACATTGCAAACATTCAGGCAGAACCGATAACCGTTGAAGTTGGTAGCCCGGAAATATTTTCCTTGCCTTTTATCCACTTAACAGGACATGGTAATATTGTGCTAAGTAATCAGGAAGTTATTAATCTTAGAAAATATTTAATGGCTGGTGGATTCTTGCACGTTGATGACAATTACGGATTGAATGCCTATTTCAGAAGAGAAATAAAAAAAGTATTCCCAAACGAAGAGCTTGTTGAACTGCCATTTTCTCATCCCATATATCATCAGGTCTATGAATTTCCAACCGGATTGCCTAAGATCCACGAACACGATGGAAAAGCTCCTCAGGGGTTTGGTCTGTTCTACAAAGGAAGATTGGTCTGTTTTTACACTTACGAAACCGATTTAGGCGATGGATGGGAAGATACTTCGGTTCATAATGATACGGAAGAAAAACATTTGCAAGCCTTAAAAATGGGCGCTAACATCATCTCTCTCGCTTTCAGTAATTAGATTTATTCTTAATTAACTGATTCCCTATCAATTCTACCTTAATATTTCATACTCATTTTTGAATTTTCATTAACAAAATGATAACTTATAGTGATTTTATACCAAAGTCATTTTAAAATTGATATGGTATTACATTTGATATCAATCACTAAAGTTTATTGCTATGAAAAATAATAATTCGTGTAGAGGGATAATAGGCATCTTAACAGGTGGCGGTGATGTTCCCGGATTGAATCCTGCAATTCGTGCCGTTACTATTAGAGCATTAAGAGAAGGCTACAAAGTAGTCGGTATTAGAAAAGGCTGGAGAGGTCTGATTGATATCGTAAGAGATGAAAAAGCCGATAATAGTGAAAACTTTGAAGTTTTAACCGAAGAGTTAGTAAATAAAGTAGGACGCACAGGAGGAACATTTCTACATACTTCCAGGGTAAACCCATCGAAAACACCTAGAGAAAGAGTCCCTACGCATTTAAAAGACAAATACGATCAGGATATTAATGATTTAACGAAAGAAGTTCTGGCCAATCTTGATTTCTTGAATATTGATTATTTAATTCCAATCGGAGGTGATGATACTTTAAGTTATGGAGTTCGCTTATACCAGGAAGGTTTTAAGGTGATTGCTATTCCTAAAACCATGGACAATGATGTTCCCGGAACCGATTACTGCATTGGATTTAGTACTTGTATTACCCGAACCATTTCACTTACGCACAGCTTAAGAACTTCGGCAGGTTCGCACGAGCGTTTATTGGTTCTTGAAGTATTTGGTCGTTATGCCGGATTTACTGCGATTCTGCCTACTTTAGCCGGTGCAGCCAACCGTTGTGTAATTCCTGAATACAATTTCGATATTGAACGTCTGACTGAACTAATGATTCAGGATCGATTTTCAAACCCAAGTAGATACTCGGTTGTACTGATTTCGGAAGGAGCTGCTTTTACTGGCGAAGAAATGATTTTCCAGGATGATGCAATGGATGATTATGGACACAAAAAGTTAGGTGGAATTGGTGATCGCGTTTCTGAGCAGATGAAGATTTTATCTCCTAAGTTCAATAACTCCAAACCAATTAATGTAATCAATCAAAAACTGGGTTACATGGTACGATGTGGCGATCCGGATGCAATTGATTCAATAGTTCCAATGGCCTTTGGTAATTTGGCTTTAGATTTAATCATTAAAGGAATTCATGGACGCTTAATCACTTTGAGAAATGGCAGATACGATAATGCACCAATTGACATTGTTACCAGCTCGAAAAAATTGGTAGATGTGGATCGATATTATAATACAGACAGATTAAGACCAAAATATAACAGTTTTGAACTTCAGCCATTGTTTTTAATGACAGGTTTGTAATTCCGCATAATTTTGTACATTTGAGAAACCTTTCAGCATTGTGCTGAAAGGTTTCTACTTTCACAACCATTCCCAATTTAATTTATTGTTTATTTAAAACCGAACACTTATGTTAGAATTTAACATTTTAGGCATTTCTGTATTGGAATGGATTGGATACGCTGCATCTGTTCTTGTACTTGTATCATTAACAATGACATCGATAATAAAACTTCGATGGTACAATTTAGCAGGATCAATTCTCTTCTCAACTTATGGATTTTTAATCGGATCATTACCTGTAGGAATCATGAATTTCTTAGTTGTTTGTGCCAACATTTACAATTTGAAAAAGATGTATGTACGCAAAGAAGATTTTAAAGTAATTGAGATAAAAGAAAACGATGAATTGCTTATACACTTTTTAGATTACTACAAAAAAGACATAAGCCATTTCTTTCCTAATTTTGAAAAGAAAGAGAAACAGCTGGGAATTTTCGTATTGAGAAATATGGCCGTGGCAGGAATTTTTATCGGTACACAAGAAGAAAACGAACTAAGAATAGACTTAGATTATGCGCTACCTCAATACAGAGATTTTAAAGTTGGAGACTATTTGTACAAAAGCTTAAAGCAAACCTTAAGCGATCACAATATCAAATCGGTATACTGTTATTCTACTCAAATGCTGAAATACATGGAAAAAATGAGATTTGAAACAGACAGTAAGGATAACAAATCAATCATGCGAAAGAATTTAAACTAATTCAGAAATCTCCTCAGTCAATTGAGGAGTTTCTTTTTTTGAGAAAACGAGCTCCTCAGCCAATTGAGGAGGTACTTTTTTGGGAAAACGAGCTCCTCAACCAATTGAGGAAGTACTTTTTTT
>NZ_BAZX01000015.1 GCF_001310955.1 Marinifilum fragile JCM 15579 | reverse complement strand
ACTTTACATACCCCTTCAACTCAATTTCCACTACCCTCAAGTCGATTTCCATACCCCTTAACTCAATTTCCACTACCCCTCAAGTCGATTCACATACCCCCTTAACTCAATTTCCACTATATCTTAAGTCGATTTCCACACCTTCTTAAGCCAATTGTGATGGTGGTTAAACTTCTTTGTGGGTGGTAAGTCCACTCTTTTTTCAGCTCTGTTCAGCAATTTCTGTAATGCTTCTCCCGATTTGTTTTGTAGTATTGATTGATTTCGGGAGTTCCTTGAAGAGAATTGGGTGCTTCTGAATCGTATCCTCCTGCTGGTAGCCCAAATGCACATGGTACACGAAAATTGATATCCTGCGTTAAGGAGTGATTTTGGGTTCTGAAACGATTTTTGGGAAAATTGTGAGTCTAATTCCGCGGTATAGGAATTGGCTCACCTACGCACCAGAAGGGATGCGCAAATTGGGATGATTGAATTTTTTAAGCCACCGTGGTCAGCGGTTTTCTGTAGTTTTTGTTTGGTTTTCATCAGAAGGAATTTTAGTTCTGTGTTCAAGCCTTATGCTCTGCTCCTCTTTCGATCTTCACCTTCTCTATTGAACAAGTACTAATTTATGTACTTTATTCTAATGAACCAATAGTTTAATTAAAATTAAATAGAATATCGGTGTGAAATATATCACACTTGACCACTTCACCTTGGCCCTCTTTTGAGGAAAGGAAACAGATTCCGTCGCAAATCAACCAAGCATTCCTAATCAAGATTGCAGTTGCGACGAATTGTTGTACCCAACCATACCTGGGGCCTTGCCCCAGGCTATTATGATTTGAGCCCTACAGGCTCTTCCTTTTCATTAGTCCGCCATAGCTTTAGCGAAGGAGGAGCTTTGTAAAATCCCTTTATTTTCCTTTGTGGTTTTTCTTTTTCTAATCACCTCTCTTCTTGCAATTAATTCTTCAATGTCAGCCTTACTAAATGGGTATGCTTGGGCAATGAAATAAAAGTCCATAGCAATGATTTCTCTAGCAGTGGTCTCTATTTCGCTGTCATTTTCACAAAAAGGCGGAGGCCTCACCGATAAACTGAAGGGCTGAACGATGCGTTGCTCAAAATTCGATAAGGTTTTGACTTCAAGTTTTCCAGTCCTATCTTAAACTACAGCAAAGGTCTAAAGGTAAAAAGTGCTTTAGGCTGAGTGGCCAACCACCTTATATAAAATCCCCATGTAGGGTGTTATGAGAGCTCTCCCTACTGGTGTTTGCAAGCAGGGATGGTACTCGATTAGCAACTTTATTTTTCAGCTAATACCCAATCGTTATTCACTTTTTTCACCATTAAATTAGGTAAGCTTTTCTCTTTAAAAAAAATAATCAATTTTCCTTCATTTTCATTTCCTTGAAATGATACGTTAAAATCTTCAATTTTGTAATCCCCGAATTCAGAATCAAATATTTTAGAGTACCTATTCAATAATTGATTTTTTTTCTCTTTTGTCATTTTATCCCAGTCATCTTGAAGATACCCATCTTTAAATTTTTCAAAACTTTGATTTTTGATCCCAGACAACCAATTTTTGAACATCGTTACAGGAGTATTTAAATTCTCCTCTCTATTTTGAGAATAACAAGTAAATGTTATGAAACAAAGGAATAGTATTGTAGTAAATTTTATAAACTTCATTTTATTGTTGTTAACGGCCCGAATAAAAGGCGTTAGGAATTCAAATTAAAAGCTCCCTACCCGAACCAATTCTTTCTAAAGATAGAGAATCTATCGAATCAACTCACACTCATAATAACTTTTATTTATTGGGTACGTGCCAGTATTCTGATTCTGAAATAGAATCAAGTTTTAACATACTACTAATCGAGTCTTTGTCAAGCTGATTCGGATATTGTTCAATCATCCAACTATATACGAATGATTCAGTCCAATATTGGTCAAGTAGTTAAAATACCTGATCATAAATTTTTGGTGGAATTGTGCTGTATTGCTGCAATTCCACGTCAAGCTGTAAAAGCTTTTTAATTGTGTCATTTTCAAAGCCTAAAGGATATTCTCTTACACTTGCATAATCCAAATAGATTCTTTGAATATCCTCTAAAAGTGTCATAACTTGTGTTGCATTACCTTCTTTAACTCTTCTCTGCCAGAATTTATAATAATATCCCGTGTCAATTCGAATAGTCTATACCACACTTCTAGCCTGTATACCATACATTCTTAGAATTTGTGAAAATTCTTTCTTTTTAAGAGCTTGTCCTGGTTTAACGGGAAGACTGATTGAATGAGATATTTGAAATAACCACACCTTAATCCTCTCCTTGAGGAGAGGAAGTAGTCTGCATATGAAATAAAGTCTGTGTTTGTTATTTGTCAAGCCATCCTCAGAACATTAGATTCCGTCGCAAATCAACCAAGCATTCCTAATCAAGATTGCAGTTGCGACGAATTGTTGTTCCCAACCATACCTCAGGCTATAATGATTTGAGCCCTACAGGCTCTTCCTTTTCCTTAGTCTGCCATAGCTTTAGCGAAGGAGGAGCTTTGTAAAATCCCTTGGTTTGCCTTTGTGGTGAAACACAAAAAAAAGCCCTCGGGATTACCGAAGGCTTTCTATATGTAGGTGTTTTTTTACGATTATAAGTATTCTTTAGGCTCAATTTCGTTTCTAAGAACCATGTAACCATTCATTGCAAGAGCTTTCATTTCATCCTCGCCAGGATAAACCACCACTGGTGCAATAAATGAAACCATATCTTTGATGTAGTTCACCAAATCAGGGTTGTGAGCAATACCACCTGTTAATAGAATTCCTTCTACTTCACCTTTCAATACAGCAGCCATTTCACCAATTGCTTTAGCTACCTGGTACGACATTGCATCCTGAATCAATTTAGCTTTTGCATCACCATCTTTGGCTTTCAACTCTACCTCGTAAGCATCGTTTGTTCCCAAATGAGCTACCAATCCACCTTCTCCTTTGATCATCTTCTTGATCTCATCAAGGGTGTATTTGCCGCTAAAACACATCTTGGCCAAAGCTCCTGTTGGCAATGAACCCGAACGTTCTGGTGAGAAAGGTCCTTCTCCGTCCAATGCGTTGTTTACGTCAACTACTTTACCTTTAAGGTGAGCACCAACCGAAATACCACCACCCAAGTGTGCTACAATTACGTTGATGTCTTCGTATTTTTTATCGATAGATTGTGCAAATGCACGTCCAATTGCTTTTTGATTCAAAGCATGGAAAATAGATACTCTTTGGAATTCAGGATGACCTGACACTCTAGCTACATCAATCATTTCATCTACCACTACTGGATCGGCGATGTAAGCTTTTGCATTTGGCAATGATTTTGCAATATTGTCTGCAATCAATCCACCCAAATTACTAGCGTGTTCTCCAAGAATACCCACTCTTAGGTCTTCCTTCAAACGGTCGTTCACTTCATAAATTCCAGATTCGATTGGCTTAACCAATCCTCCACGACCAACTACAGCTTCAATTAGGTCAATTTGAATTTCTGCATCAACCATTTCTTTCATGATGATATTCTTGCGAAATTCGAATTGCTCTGTTATTTGATTGAATTCTGCCAATTCTTCCGCGGTATGCTTGATATTTTTCAAGAAAACTGATTTATCACCTTGAAATACAGCAATTTTAGTAGATGTTGATCCGGGATTAATTGCTAAGATTCTACGAGTTTCCATTAGTTATAAAAGTATGTTTGTGTTTAAGTTGTGATTATTGAGTGCAAAAATATTAAACCAAATTAGAATTTAATAGGTTTTACACAGTATTTACATGCAAATTTACAATTAAAATTGATTTTAAGTTACAATTTAAAATCATTTCCCTGTAAATACTGAACATTTGAAGAAAGACAGGACAAAAAAAGCTGATTTAAAAAATCAGCTCCACTCTTGATATCTTGGTATATCATCTAATGCCATGCGTTCTGGTCGTGCCTCAAAATGATTGAACAAATCTCTATCTGGCCACTCCTTTACCGATCTTAAAACCCTACTCATCAGAACACTCAAATCCCTGGTAAAGTCAGATCCACGCCAAGTAGATGAGTTGGTAACGATCACAAAGCTATATCCTCCAACCTGATGTTTCATTAATGCTGAAGAGCCTGCCAAAGTACCCGTTCTCCACCAAGTGTTGGTTCTTGTTCCCTTCCAACCAATCGGACTGAGTCCTTTCTTGCTTGGCTTGGTCATGTAAGCAATGCTTTTGGCCGATAAAATATCCGGATGAGTATCATCTCCATCGATAGCCAATAAAAACTTCATTAGTTCTGCCGCCGAAGCAACCCAACCGCCTGCTCCACCCAATTCTTCAATATTGTTTCCACCATTCGATCGAAAAACTGTTTTTCCAGATCCATCGAATGCTGAAATTTTAATGGCATTGGATTGTTCGTAATATTTCACCTCATTCGGATAATGATCCTTCTCAAGATTTTTTCCCAAATGCATATCAAACACACCAGCAGGATTCAATACATGAGCTTTTACATAGTCTTCGTAGTTTTCTCCAGAGGCTTTTTCGATTACCTTTTCAAGCATTACATATCCCAAGTTGGAATAACCGCCTCTACTTCCTGGAGTAAAATGCAATCGTCTTGATAAAGCAAATTGAATGGTTGTTTCTGCCGAGATAGGCGGTTTCACCTTCATTTTTTTAGCAATTGACAAAGGCAAGAACATCGGATCGCCATACTTGCTTGAATAACCTGCCGAATGTCTTAACAAATGCTCTACAGTAATTTTCTTGGTTCTCTTGTCTTTAATATTGGAATAGATGGAGTCATTTAAAATTCCATGTTCTCCAAAAACACAATCATCCAAATTAAGCTTTCCCTCTTCTTGCAGTTTCATAATTGCCGTGGCAGTAATCAATTTTGAAACACTGGCAATTCTAAAAATGTGAGAAGGTTCCACTTCTATTTCCTTTTCTACATCAGCATATCCATAGCCTTTGGCAAACAAAAGTTTTTGGTCTTTAACCACAGCTACCGTTGCTCCAGCCACCTCCCATTTGTTTAGGAATCGCTTAATTAAGCGATCAGCTCTAGCTGTTTCTACACTTTCTGATAGATTATTTGATATTCTGTGAGATACCGCCTCGATGCTACTATCAAAGGCCAGCACATTAGTTCCTTGTTTTGAGAAACTAAAATTCCGGTCGCAAAAGACCAGAAACAATACTATAAGGAAAGAAAATATTCTTCTTATTACCATTCAATAAATATTCGTTAAACATGCACTTCCAACATCACAACTCATTCCAACAACAAGTTAACATGTTCTTTTCTACTCAATTCGCTACAAAAATGTTTATATTTTTTTGAAATTCAATTCTAAATTAGAACCATTTTAAAAATAGCAATAATTTATTCATTTATCACAAAAAGAATTGATTTTATCACTAAAATGTAAAATCTCACCACTTCCACACAAGGTCAATAATCTAATTTAGATCCAATATCAACAGTTATTTGTTTTTAGTGCAAGTTCTCTATTCAAACAATAAAGACTTAATAACGCCTGTAATTCTAGAATATTTTGCAGATAATGCTCATTTTTTAGTTTTCAGAACAGGAACAGTTTTCGCCAACTTTATAAATTCGTACATTTTCATCAAATCCTTTAACCTGTACTTCTCCCAAATCATCAAAACAGCCTTTACAATTAAGCGTTTCAACAAATTGCTCACTCACCAAAAACTGGGTTTTAAATCTTTTGTTGAGCTGCTCAATTCGGGAAGCCAAGATTACATTTTTACCGGCGATGGAAAACTGCTTTCTGATTTCATTGCCAATATTTCCCGTAATCACTTCACCAGAATGCAAGCCAATTCCAACTCTGGTATTGTTGCCATTCTGGTCTATCCTAAGGTGATTAATGGCTTCCATGATTTCCAAACCTGCATTTAAAGAATCTTTGGCGTGATTTTCATTTTTAACTGCAATACCAAATGAAGCCATAAATCCATCACCCAGAATCTGGTGAATAATGCCATTGTGCTTTTCTATAATTCGGATTAAAGGATCGAATATGGCATTCTGAAATTCAATGGTTTCTTCCGGGCTTTGATGATCTGCCATAACGGTAAAATTTCGAATATCCAGAAACATGATTGATCCAACCACCTTGTGTCCGACAACTTCATTTCTCTTAACCATCAATTCATTGGCAACTCCTTTTGATAATTGCTGCCCTAGCAATGATTCAATTTCTTTCTGCTCTTCTATGCTGTTGAGGTAACTATTGACCCGTTTTTTAATTTCCAATGCTACGATTCCTGCCACCAAACCTCCCATTACCAATCCAATGCTGCGCATGGTGTAAATCTCCTTCAATTGAATCAAATCTTGTTCGGGTTGAAGATATTCAATCCCCCAAAATGCAACTAAAAAATATCCCAGACCCGCCAAAACACCAGCGCCTAAAGAAATTTTAAAATCCAGATGCATTGCCGAAAGCATGAGCAACAAGAAATAGAACAACAATCCATCATATTCCAATATTAATAGAGAGTAATCGAATTTTATTGTATGATATAGCACAATGGCAGGCAGCCCAAATTCCACCAATATATTGAGAAGCAGAATTTTTTTAGGTATCTGAATATTATTCTTAATCGCATGCCCCAATCGAAAATAAACGCTTAGTTCGAATACACAAAACAACACCCACCAAAAAAACAAGTTTCCAAAGAATTGATCCTGATTTAAGAAGTTTCGCAACAGATTCGGAACCAAAAAATGAAGAACCGGAAGAATCAGAGACCCAATAATAAAAAGCCCTAAAATGATTCCCACTCTTTTTCGCTCTATCCTTAAAAATTCGGGATGCAACAACTCATTAAAATGATCATGACGATGAAACATGGTTCTATAATTTATTTACTATTTACATATACCTCTCTTCTCTTGACTTTGATTTCAGTCTTATTTTTTCAGCGATTTCAGGGTATTTTTTTAATACCATATCGAACTCTTTCTTTTGAAGTTCATACAAATCAGAATATCCTACCGATTTCACGCTTGCAGTTCTGGTTGTCTTTTTGAACAAGGCTATTTCTCCCATAAAATCACCTTTCTTTAAAAGTGTTAACTGTCTTGATTCATCCGCCGATAATACTTTCAAGCTTCCTTTTTGTACAAAGAACATCGAATTTGCAGAATCTCCCGTTCTAAACAAATAATCACCGGGAGTAAGTATCATGGGAGTTAGATACTGTGCAATATCTCTTATAAAATGCTCATCTACACAGTCAAATAATGGAATATCACAAATTACATTCTTTTTAAACTCAAATTGCAGTTCACTCTTTAAGCCATAAGGCAAAGCATCCATTAAATCCGATTCATCATATCCTAACTTTTGCTTCCACTCATAAGTAAAGTAATCCCTAATTCTATTTTCTAACTCTTTTGATATCTTATGGTAGTGAATTAATGCACGCAGTTTTTCAATATTATCAAGAAAACGTTGCTCGGCAGGATTCCTTTTCGTGAAGATTCCTGCTACCGATCCAACAAAAACAGCCAGAACACCAACCCCAAAAATTTGCAACAAAATGGTAAACAACATCTCCACATTCCCATGCGGCACAATATCTCCATAACCAACTGAAGTAAGCGTTGTTACCACCCAATACAAAGACTTCACATAATTGTCAACAAAGGATATATGCGATTCAAATCCGTGAATGGATATCCAAATACAGGACAACCAATGCGTAAAAAGAAAGAATCCTAATATTAGAAAGCCAAAAGAAATGCGTGATGCAAAACGAAGGTTTCTGATTTGAAAATAGCGAGCCGTTCTAATCACCCTTACCCATTTGAATAATCTGAATAATTGAAATACAGGATTCGAAAACATCACTGCATAAGGCAATATGGCCAATAAATCAGCGATGAAGAATTTACTTGATGAATAGGTATCCCAATAAACATCTTTTAAAAAGGTATGATTTTTAATTCCACGATACCGCAGAATGCTTACAACCAAGTCAAGAAAATAGAGCAAGGATATAATTAGATCGAGCGTTTTATACCATTCGAGCCCCCTCAAATTAAAGAGGAAGTCCAAGGGCATTAAACTCACTTGCAGCAGAACGGCCACAATGATTAAGATTCTCCAAGCAGAATTATAAATTGACTTAAAGTAGTTCACAGACATTTGGATTAGAGTTCTTCAAAATAAATTGAATCTTATCGATTGCTCCAATAAAAATAGACAAAAGCTCTATATTTATCGGTAAACTGCTTTTAGTTTCAATAGAAACTAGGCAACCTTTCTGTACCTGTTAACAGCAATACTAACCGATACAATTGCAAATATTCCCAATATTAAAACTTCTTTTATAATATCCATAAAACCTGACCCTTTCAATAATATCATTCGAATAATTTTAATAAAATATGCAATCGGGTTAAAATAATTGAGTTTCTGGCCCCAATCAGGCATACTCTCAACTGGAGTAAACAAACCACTCATCAATAAAAATATAACCATAAAGAACCACGCAATAAACATAGCCTGCTGTTGTGTATTGGTTTGAGTTGAAATCAAAAGTCCAAACCCCAAGATGCCAATCAGGTAAACAAAAGCCACCAAATAAATGAGCCATACCGATCCTAAAAATGGAATCTTAAATAAAAATGCTGCAATTAGCAATCCAATACCAAGCTCAATAAAACCAATTAGCAAAAATGGTATCAATTTGGCGAGTAAAAACTGATATTTCTTAATTGGTGTTACATTGATCTGTTCTATGGTGCCAATTTCCTTTTCCCTTACCACATTCATTGCCGATAGAAACAAGCCAATAACCGTAACCAAAAGCACTAGCAAACCTGGTAACATATATGGTATGTATTTCATTTCAGGATTAAACTGGTGTAAATAGCTTGACTCCACAATATGAACAGGTGTTCCGGTGTTTACTTCTTTGATACTTGCACTTACATTACGATTATAGTCCTGAATTACTGAGGAGATATAAGCATTATACAAACCCGCCGAACTTGCATTAATTGCATTTATCAATACCTGAATCGAAGCTCCATTTTTCAAATCAACGGATTTTCCAAAATCATCATTAAATACAAGAATAGCGTCAATTTTATCTTTGTAGATCTCCTTTTCGGCTTCTTCCACCGAAAATCCTATTTCCTTTACCGTAAAAAAAGGTGATCCGTTAAACTTGGATATCAACTCTCGGGAATGACTTGAAAGATCTTTGTCCACAATATAAAGATTCGTGTTCTTCATATCGTATGTTGCAGCAAAAGACAAAACACAAAGTTGTAAAATTGGCATTGCAAAGATGATTGGCAACATGCTCTTGTTGCGAAAAATCTGCAAAAACTCTTTCTGTAATAGATATTTTAATATTCGCATAACTTCTTATTTCGTCATTATTGTAATCTGATTTTAAATTTCTTAAGACTTAATCCAATAAATCCCATTGTCATTGCTAATAAAATCAGTGTTTCCTTCCATACATATTCAAACCCAACACCTTTAAGCATAATATTTTTAAGAATCACAATAAACCATTTGGGTGGTATAATATTGCTGATAACCTGTAATGGTAACGGCATATTTCTAATAGGGAATATAAAACCAGAAAGAATTATGGTTGGCAACATAAGGACAAACATAGAAAGCATCATTGCAACCTGCTGACTTTTGGCTACCGTAGAAATAAAAATCCCTATGGAAAGTGCCAAGAAAATAAACAAAATGCTTTCTGCCATCAAAAGAACAAAGCTTCCTAAAACCGGTACCCCAAATACAAAGTAACCCATACCAACAATTACCAATGCGTTAATAAATGACAAGGCCAGATAAGGGGTTACTTTTCCGAGTATAATTTGCAACGGATTTAAGGGCGAGACCAGCAATATTTCCATGGTACCCAATTCTTTCTCTCGAGCAATGGAAATAGAAGTCATCATGGCTGAAACCAACATTAATATGGTAGCCATAATTCCTGGTACAAACATAAAAACACTTTCCAAGTTCGAATTAAAATACATTCTTGATTTTGCCTGAATGGCAGTGCCCATCTGCTTTTCTTTATTAATTTCAATATTGTAGTTCTGCAGAATCCCTTGCAAATAACTAACCTCCAAATTAGCCATATTGGGATCGGAAGCATCAGTTAAAATTTGAATGCTCCCTTTCGAGTCTTTAATTAATTTCTTCCCAAAATCTGGTTCAAATACTAAAATTAATTTCACATCTCCCTTTCTGAAAACAGCGTCTGCCTCATCAATAGATTCCAAATTATCTATTAATTGAAAATAGCCCGAAGATGTAATTTTGTTGATCATTTCAGCTGTATATTCATCCTTGGAATGATCGAGAACGGCCATTTTCACATCCTTTAAGTCTGTATTAATTACATATCCGAAAAGCATGATTTGCACGATAGGCATTCCAAACAGAATAAGCATAGACCGCTTATCGCGGAAAATATGATAGAACTCTTTTTTTAAAAATCCGAAAAATCGATTCATCTGTTACTAATTTTCTTGCGGTTTTATCACCTCTAGTTTTTAATCTACTCTATGTTTATAGCCTTTCGAGCCAAAGCCAAAAACACTTGATCCATATCCTCAGCATTAAAATCTTCCTTCAATTTGGCTGGCGTGTCCAATGCTTCTATTTTTCCATCCACCATTATCGATACCCTATCGCAATATTCAGCTTCATCCATATAATGGGTAGTTACAAAAATTGTAATTCCCTGTCGCGAAGCCTCATAAATTAGATCCCAAAACTGCCTTCTTGTAACAGGATCAACTCCTCCTGTTGGTTCATCCAGAAATACAATTTCGGGATCGTGAAAAATAGCAACTGAAAATGCCAACTTTTGCTTCCATCCAAGAGGCAATGAACTGATGCGCTTATTTCGTGCATGCTGCAAATCCAATTTCTTCAACAAATCATCAGCTTTGCTATGAATTACTTCCTTTGATAAACCATAAATCCCTCCATAAAATCTGATATTTTCGAAAACGGTTAAGTCTTCGTAAAGCGAAAATTTTTGGCTCATGTAACCAATGTTTCTCTTCAATTGCTCGCGTTGTTTGTACACATCAAAACCAGCAACGCTAATTTCTCCTGAGCTAGGATAAGACAATCCGCATAATATTTTAATGGCTGTAGTTTTACCCGCACCATTTGCTCCTAAAAAACCAAAAATCTCACCTTTAGAAACCTCGAAAGACAAATTGTCATTTGCAGTAAAATCGCCAAATTTCTTACAAAGATTTTTAACCTTTATCACCTTAACATCGCTATTCATGTCCATCGTTTTTTGTGCTTAATGCCATAAAACAATCTTCAATTCCCGGCTTTATTTGCTCTATTTCCAAATGTAATCGGCCTTTATGTTTGAGATAGGAATTGACTTCTTCCAATGAAAATTCTTTTCGTACATCGGTGTAGTGCAAGCTTTGACCGAATAGAAATACCGAGTTTGTAAATTCAAACTCCCTTAAATCGAGTAAACTTTGGTAATTGTCCTCACTTTTTATGGTATATAAATTTCTCTCGAACTGTCCAACAATTTCCTGTGGTGTATTCACTTGCAAAATTTCACCATCTTTAATCAAGGCGACTCTTTCACACAAGTTTGCTTCATCCATATAAGGCGTTGCAACTACAATGGTAATTCCTTTTGATTTTAAACTCTTTAGCATCTGCCAGAATTCACTTCTCGAGACTGCATCAACTCCAGTGGTTGGCTCATCCAGCAAAAGCACCTTGGGTTGATGAATTAGTGCACAACACAGTGCCAGTTTCTGTTTCATTCCTCCCGAAAGGTTGCCTGCCAAGCGATCTTTGAATGGTTCTATTTGTACCCAAATATCATGAATCATATCCATATTATCTTCGATTCGCGTGTCAAATACCGTGGCAAAAAACTCAAGATTTTCGATTACACTTAAATCCTGATACAAAGAGAATTTCCCAGGCATATACCCCAGTAAGTTTCTTATTTGTTTGTATCCTCCCACAATGTCAATATCGCACATTTGTGCACTCCCTACATCTGGTAACAATAGAGTTGCAAGCAATCTAAAAAGAGTTGTTTTCCCCGCGCCATCCGGTCCAATCAGTCCAAATAGTTCTCCCGAATTTATATCCAAATTAATGCTCTTAAGCGCCTGAACATTTCCGTATTTTTTGGATAGGTTTTCTATTCTAATACCTGCATTCATAATCAATTAGAATCTAATTTCTCCGGGCATACCAATCTTCAGTCGGCCATCGTTTACAACTCTTACTTTTAAAGCATAAACCAATTTCACCCTCTCTTTTTTAGTTTGAATAATTTTTGGCGTGAATTCTGATTGAGATGATATCCAGGTTATTGCCCCTTCCAAGCTTTCATTTTCTTCGGCATTTTTATCAATTATCACCTTCACTTTTTGACCAATTCTTACGCTGGGAAGCTGATCTCCTGAAATGTAAACTCTCAAATCCAAGGACCTTAAATCTGCCAACTTGAACAGTGGAGTTCCAGTATTTACCATTTCGAATGGTTCCTTATATTTCTCAAGTACTGTAGCAGCCTTCGGCACCATTATTTTACTCTTCTCAATCAAATCATTAATCGACTCTACTTGTTTATCCAAACTTTCAATACTTCCCAACACCTTAGCATTCTCGGTTTGCACCGATTTTATTTGCTTTTCAACAACCTGAATGTTACCGTTGATATCATCTACTTCTTTAATCGAAACGGCCTTGTCGGCAAACATTTTATCAATTCGCTGCTTGTCTTTTTGCAATAAAACCAACTGTTCCTTATAAACATCAATTCTAGATATGATATTTTGAATTCCAGCTGCTATTGACTTACGCTGTGCTTTAAGTTGCTCTTTTTTCAGATACAGTTGTGTAGTATCAATGTATCCAACCAAACTCGTTTTCTGAAACACATCTCCTTCTTTAAGATCCAAAGCCATTATTTTCCCTGAATTCTCTGAAGAAATAGTATAATCTACAGCTTCAAAATTACCATATGCATCCGATAGCTGATCTCCATTGTTACAAGCACTCGCCAACACGGCAAGCATCAATCCGATATATAATTTCATTTGTCTCATTTCTATCTTATTTCTGTTTTTCCTAATATTCTTTTGTATTCAGCAATGGACTGGCTTAGTTGAATTTGATGATACTCCCTATTCAATTTCGCCTGCACTTCTTTATTTAATTCTTCCAAATAATCGCTTGATGTGATGATGCCATTTTCCAATTGTGACTCTGAACTTCTTACCACCTCTTCTTTTAATTCCACAATGGCATCATCCTTACTAATCAGAATCTCAAATTTTGAAATATTATTGAGTTCCTTTTTCAAATCAACAAGTTGATTTTTCTTAAAGCTAGATTCTTGGGTATCAATTATTTCTTTTTGAATATTGAATTTGCGTTGATTCCGTCTACTTGCTTTCCAATCAAAAATATTCCAGCTAAGTCTTGCGCCTAACATATAATAAGAATCAAACTCGTCGCTAAGCTGGTTGTAGCCAGGCTGACCGTACCCAAATTGTCCAAAGGCAGTAATTATTGGCATTCTGTTCTTCTTTTCAAGCTCTATTTTTTCATCCAGCAAAAGTCTTTGGTCCGAATACAATTTGTATTCTGGCCTTTCGTTCAGATCATCAT
Source organism: Marinifilum fragile JCM 15579 (assembly GCF_001310955.1). Lineage (GTDB taxonomy): Bacteria > Bacteroidota > Bacteroidia > Bacteroidales > Marinifilaceae > Marinifilum > Marinifilum fragile. The sequence continues at coordinate 85,831 of NZ_BAZX01000015.1, read as the reverse complement.
ACTTAATTAGTTGTTTCACATTATCCACCTCAGAACTATTATTTTGGATATCAAATTCTGAAGCACGATTCATTAATTCAGCCAAGCTTTCAAAGGCCGATTTTTCTGCGGCATCTAGCTCTTCCATTTGCTGATTTATTAGCAAAACCTCAGATTCCAGAACTTTTTGATTGGCTACAGCCATCATTCCACTTTTCACCGCTGAAGAAACCTGATGCAAACTAGCCAAAACTGTTTTCTTCTTCTCCTTTAAAATTGACTTGCTCTGTCGCAACAATAGAATACTAAAAAAGGCATCATTCACTCGTTCTCTTAATGCAAACATCTTAACCTCAACATTCTGAATATCAATTTCTGTAGAAATTTCATTGAGCTTCATTTGACTTTTTGTTCTTCCTCCATTATAAATTAATTGCTCAACATCCAGATTTAGGGAATATTGATCTTTCGGTGCTCCGAATGAATTTGTTCCCGATAATGGACTGCTTGTTACATCAGATTGGTAACTCATTTTACCGTTTGCATACAGTTGTGGCAGATAATTCGTTCTTATATTCTCAAGATTTAAATCGTTTTGCCTCTGCAAAAGTTCTTTCCCCTTTACCAAAGGATAGTTTTTTTGCACTTCCATCTGAATTTGCTCTAAACTCAGCACCGCTTCCTGTCCGAAGCTTGTATGCACCACACTAACAAAAATCAGCAATAGCATACAGGTATTTCTAATCAGCGTTCCACTCATAATCTTATTTTTTAATAGACTGTATCACAAAATCGGCAACCTTATCGGCCCTTTGTTCTAATATTTCCTGCACATTCTCATTAGCATACAAAAGTTTACCAGCAACCGGACGGCTTATGATTGGAAAGATGCATAAGCTCAAAATATTCCAAATTAATTCGCGGGGATCAATCGGCCGGATAATACCATCTTTTATACATTGCTCTACTTGCTGTTTTGTTTTTTCTTTTGCCTCTATTACTCCTTCAAAACGAATTAAACGAAAGAAGCGCTCAGGATTAACACTGGCCTCATTTAAAACAAAATTGGGAATAAATGGATATTCAATTAATACTGAATAATAATGGTGACACAGGTTCCTGATTTTTGTAAAAAGTTCCGAGTCATCTGCTAAAAATGAAGCTACCGGACCTAATAGTTTTATAGTTGCTTCTTCAAAAACCTGTTCAAACAATTTTTCCTTGTTTCGATAATAATAATGCAAGAGTGCTTTATTGATTCCTGCTTCGTCAGCAATTTCCTGCATTCTGGCCCCTGTCAGGCCTTTTGCTGCAAATATTTTCTTTGCTGCATCTAAAATCTGCTTTTGTGTTTCTTCCGACTTTTCTTTCATCTATATATCTTTTTAACCATTTGGTTAATATCATATTTAAAAATTAACTATTCGGTTTAACCAAACAGTTAATGCAAATATAGAGTATTTAAATTCAGTTCAAAACATTTTTCTCTTTTTTTAACCAAATGGTTAAAAAAGGGACTCTATCTATCAGAGTCCCTTCTCAATTATGGTTCCATATTATTCGTATCGAAGCGATTTAATAGGATTTGCATTGGCAACTTTTACCGAATGTCCACTTACAGTTACTATTGCCAATAGCAAGGAAACAACCAGTGCAATTAGGAAATAGTACCAAGGAAAATCTATTCTATACACAAAGTTTGACAACCACTTTTGCATTGCATAAAAACTCAATGGCCAAGCAATCACATTCGCAATAATTACACTTACACATAAGTTCTTACTCAACAATACAATTAAATTCATTTCTGTACTACCAAGTACTTTACGAATTCCTATCTCTTTTACCCGTTGTTGCATTTCGAAAGAAACCAAGCCCAACAAACCTAGTAAGGCAATGATGAACGCTAAAATGGTAAAGGATGTTAAAATATTAGCGACTCTTACTTCTCCTTTAAACAGCGTATTGAAATCTGCATCTAAAAAGAAATACTCAAATGGTTCACCTTTTGTCATTTTCATCCAAATTTTCTTTACCATTTTCATGCCTCCCATAACATTATCGGGCTTCAGTTTCACCAACATATATCTTTGATGATATTGAGGCGTATAAGTCAAAAACATTGGCAGAATCTTATCTCTCATCGATTCAAAATGAAAGTTTTTCACTACTCCAATTATTTCGATTGGTGTACGGCCAGTATCTGAGAAGTTAGGACGATATACATTTCTTCCTACAGGGCAATCGGTATAGCCCAAAGCATGTATTGCTGCCTCATTGGCAATAAAAACAGAAGTATCGGCCAACCTATCTTTATCGAACTTTCTTCCGTCCTTCATTTTTAAATCCAGCAAATCAACAAAGTTTTCATCTACATGCATCAAACGGAAATTGATCATATCCTCATTGCTAGCTCCTTCTCTATACATCCCCCAACCATTTGTCCCACGACCAGGAACCATTCCTGAAAAGGAAACATTTTCAACTCCAGAATATTTAAAAAGCATTTCTTTTATGGATTGCTTCTCTTCCGGATCAAAATTATATGCCCGATCTACCACCATGATTCTTTCCTTTTCAAATCCCAACTTTTTATTTTGCATGAAATCAACCTGTTCTTTCATCACAAATGCAGAAATTAATATTCCAATGGCAACTGTAAATTGGAACACCACCAACGAAGCTCTAATTCTTTTCCCAGTCTTTCCTTTTCTTACTTCTCCTCTCAACACACTCATCACTCTAAATCCCGATAAGGAAAGTGCGGTATATGTCCCAGCAAAAAGGACAACAAATATTATTACGCCTAACACAAACACCAAGTAATCTGATTGCCACAATAATGAAGAGGAAATATTTTTTTTGGCAATCATATTAAACGATGGCAACATCAATTCAATTAGAAAATAAGACAATATTCCTGCAAAGACAGTCATGATCAATGTTTCAGCATAAAACTGCAGCATCAACATCTCTCTACTACTTCCAAATACCTTTCGAACACCAACTTCATTGGCCCGTGTAAATGATCGAGCTGTAGTTAAGTTTAAAAAGTTTACACATGCCAATAGCAATATAAAAAATGCAATTGCCGAGAAGATATAAATGTATTTGATATCACTAATTGGCTCTATTTGACCATCTGTAGTAGAATGAAGGTAAATCTTTTCAAGAGGTTCCAGGTAATATTTAAATTCATTTCCTGATTTTTCCCATTCATAAACATCAATACCAAGTACACTCTTAAGTCTTGGTCCCATATATTTCAAAGTAAAATCTCTGAATTTTGCTTCAAGTTCTTTGTAATCTGTTCCTGGTTCCAGTAAAAAATAGGCTTGCATATGATCACTAAACCAATTATCTGCTTCTTCAGCGCTTAATTTCAGATTACAAACCAAATTGTAATGAAAGTGAGAATTTTCAGGCACATCCTCTACTACACCTGTTACCGTGTAAAGGGTCTTTTCACCCATTCTAATAAGCTTACCTAATGGATTGGAATTGCCAAAATATTTTTTCGATGTAGTTTCTGTAATAACAATATTCCCAGAACCATGCAATGCAGTCTTTGGGTCACCATAAATAAATGGTCGATCAAACACCTCAAAAAAGGTAGAATCTGTCCTCAATAATTTATTCTCTACAAACTGCTTGTCTTCATATGTGAAAAGAACATTATTCCTAAAGTCCGTTCTAACCGCATACTTTACTTCTGGAAAATCAGCCTTGGCTGCAGGTGAAAAAGGAGCACATATGGAGTTATAATCTGATTCTCTTTCGCCCATTTTAGCTCTGGTTGCAACTCGGTAAATATCTTCTGATTTAGAGTAGAACTTGTCGTAACTTAGTTCATCCTGAACAAACAAGTAAATCAAAAATACACAAGCTAGTCCAATAGCTAAACCAACAACATTAATAAAGGAATACCCCTTATACTTCTTCATGTTGCGAAATGCAACCTTAAAAAAATTCAAAATCATCACACGTAGATTAAGGTTATGCCTTAGTTTATCAATCAATATGCCACTCCAATCAAAATGTTCATTTACTGGCTAATATCTACCAACACTCAATCTGCCAAGTGTTCGCCTACGCACACTTAATTTTCGATTATGGACAAAAAAAGAAGGAATGCAAATGCATTCCTTCTTCTAATATGTTGTGATTCAAATTAGTCCAATTTGTGAATCAATAAACCAGAACGAAGCTTAGGCTCGAACCAAGTTGTTTTAGGAGGCATGATGTTACCAGTATCAGCAATATCAATCAATTGCTGCATAGATACTGCGTATAATGCGAAAGCAGCTTTCATGTCACCGCTATCAACACGCTTCTTCAACTCGCCTAACCCACGGATACCACCAACGAATTCAGCACGTGTAGTAGTACGAAGATCTTTGATATCAAGAAGATTATCAAGAACGTGGTTAGATAAGATCGTTACATCAAGAACACCAATAGGATCCTTATCATCGTAAGTACCTTCCTTAGCATTCAATTTGTACCACTTGCCTTCTAAGTACATAGAGAATTCGTGTAATTTAGCTGGCTTGTAGATCTCTTCACCCATGCACTCAACTTCGAAAGTAGCTTCTAGTTTAGACAAGAATTCTTCTGCAGTCATACCATTCAAATCCTTAACTACACGGTTGTAGTCAATAATTTTCAATTGGTTATCTGGGAAGTGAACTGCCATGAAGTAGTTGTACTCCTCATCACCTGTGTGATTTGGATTCTTAGCAGCAAACTCATCACCAATACGAGCAGCAGCAGCTGTTCTGTGGTGACCATCCGCTACGTAAGTTGCTGGAACTTTAGTTGCGAACAACTCTTCCAACTCTTTGTTAGTAGCAGGATCGTTTACAGGCCAGAAATGGTGACCGAAGCCATCTTCTGCAACGAAATCGTACGTAGCCTCTTCGTTTTTAACGATATTTTCTACAATAGCATCGATTTCTGGTACAGCTTTGTATGAGAAAAATACAGGCTCTAAGTTCGCCTTAGTGTAACGAGTAAGAATCATACGATCTTCCTCTTTATCCGGACGAGTTAACTCGTGTTTTTTAATTACACCAGTTTTATAATCTTCACATGCAGCATTCGCAACGATACCGTACTGAGTACGACCGTCCATTGTTTGAGCATAAATGTAGAATTTAGCTTCTTCATCTTGCTTCAACCAACCTTTTTCTTGCCACAAGTTAAAGTTAGAAACTGATTTTTCATATACTTCTTCAGAGTGAACATCAGTTCCTGCAGGACAATCGATCTCTGCTCTTGTAATGTGTAGTAAAGAACATTCTTTACCTTCAGCCATTTGAGCAGCCTCTTCTGAATTCATTACGTCATATGGAAGACATGCTAAATCTTTAGCAATATCTTGTGTAGGGCGCAAGCCTCTGAATGGTTTTACTATAGCCATCGTTAATATGTTTTTGTTGCGTTGTTAATTATCTTGATGAAATCGTTTGCTTACAATTTCATAAAAAAGGAAACAAGGTAAACTTTTCTAGTTCCTTGCTTCCTTCAATATATTATCTAGTTTACTTTATAAGTAGTATCTCCTTTTTCGATACAGTTCACAATCTGATTTGCACCAGCAATACCTGCATTGATATTTGCTTCAGCAGTTTGTGCACCCATCTTCTTAGGAGTAAAGAAGAAGCGGCCTTCAAATTTAGCAGCAATTTCATCTTTACAGTCAGGAGCGATATCAGAAATGTATGCAAAATCTTTACGATCTTCCATCAATTTCATTAATCCTTCTTCATCAATTACTTCTTTACGAGCAGTATTTACCAAGATTCCCCCTTCTGGCATCTTGTTCAACAAGTCGTAATTAATTGATTTTTTAGTCTTGTCGTTAGCAGGAATATGCAAAGAAATATAGTTACAAGTGCTATACAATTCTTCTACAGATTCAACCACCTTAACACCATCAGCTTCAATTGCTTCTTTAGCTACAAAAGGATCGAAAGCATATACTTCCATTCCAAAACCTTTAGCAATTTCGCCAACGTAACGACCAACGTTACCATAAGCATGGATACCAATTTTCTTACCTCTAAGCTCAACACCAGCTTTTCCGTTGTAACCATTTCTTGCTAAGAATACCATCATTCCCAACACCAACTCAGCAACAGCATTTGAATTCTGTCCCGGAGTATTCATAGCTACAACTCCATTTTCAGTACAAGCTTCCAGGTCAATATTATCGTATCCTGCACCAGCACGAACGATAACTTTAAGATTTTTAGCAGCTTCAATAACTTCACGTGTAGCTTTATCACTTCGGATAATCATTGCATCAACGTCAGCTACTGCAGCCAATAGATCAGCCTTATCAGTATAAGATTCCAACAAAGCCAACTCGTAACCTGCGCCTTCCACAACTTCTCTGATACCATTAACGGCGGCAGGAGCAAAAGGCTTTTCGGTTGCAATTAATACTTTAGTCATTTTATTTGAAATTTTAAATTAGAAAATAAAATGTCATTGCCAGCCAAATCGAAGTAACTCTTTAGAGCTACTTTAGTCGTTCCTCATGCATCTGAATGACGAAAAGCAGGATGAGTTTCCTCCCCTGCTCATCAATTTTTTCAAATTATTTTACGTGAATTGCTTCGAATTCTTTCATGCAATCAACCAAAGCTTGTACACTTGCTTTTGGCAATGCATTGTAAGTAGAAGCACGGAATCCACCTACCGAACGGTGTCCTTTAATACCAGACATACCTCTTTCAGTAGCGAATGTGAAGAATTCTTTCTCCAATTCTTTGTACTCATCAGCCATTACAAAACAAATGTTCATTAATGAACGATCTTCTTCGTTAACAACAGTACCTTTAAACATTGGGTTACGATCGATCTCGTTGTAAAGAACAGCAGCTTTTTCTTCGTTCATTTTTTGCATAGCAGTTACACCACCCATTTCCTTAATCCACTTCAAAGTTTGAAGAGCAGCAAATATAGGTACTACTGGAGGAGTGTTGAACATTGACTCTCCTTTGATGTGAGTTCTATAATCCAACATCGTAGGGATCTCACGATCTACTTTTCCTAAAATCTCATCTTTAACAATTACAAAAGTAACACCTGCTGGAGCAAGATTCTTTTGAGCACCACCATAAATCAATGCATATTTAGATACATCAACCGGACGAGAGAAGATATCTGAAGACATATCAGCTACCAAAGGAACATTTATATCCATATCCTCTTTAATCTCAGTACCGTAAATGGTATTGTTAGTAGTAATGTGGAAATAATCTGCATCAGCAGGAATTTCGTAATCTTTTGGAATGAAGTTGTAAACTGCATCTTTAGAAGAAGCAACTTCAACTACTTCACCAAACAACTTAGCTTCTTTTTGAGCTTTGTTAGCCCATGCACCTGTGTTAAGGTAAGCAGCTTTTTTGCCTAACAAGTTGTAAGGAACCATGCAAAATTGAGTAGATGCACCACCTCCTACAAATAAAACTGAATATCCCTCTGGGATGTTCAACAATTCTTTAAACAAAGCAATAGCCTCATCCATTACTGCTACGAATTCTTTGCCTCGGTGAGAAACTTCCATAACAGAAAGTCCTGTGCCAGCAAAATTTTTGATAGCTTCAGCAGTTTTTTCTACTGTAAAATCTGGAAGGATTGAAGGGCCTGCAGAAAAGTTGTGTACTTTCATTTTTTCAAACGTTTTAAATTTTTGTATTATTCCATATCCTGAGGCAAATTTGCAAATAAAAATTTATTTAGAAATGATTTTAGTTCTTAATTTCTATGTTTTTCAACAAAAAAATAATCATTTCCACCCCCTTCATATAGATTAATATTTACAGTCTGAAAAACAGCAATTTAACCCACAAGAAATATTTTGATTTCATTCTCTTTTTGTCAAGTTGATGGTAATATTTCGAATTCTGGATGCTTTCTGAAAGGACAACATGAGATTTATCATCCATAGAAAGTTCATAAACTGTCATTTTTACCTCTGCACATGCTCAAAAGAGACACACAAATGTAAGAATTTATGTTATAACTCCCTTTCTATTTTCACAAAAAAGGCAGATACTTTTAAAAGTATCTGCCTCATAGTATCTCGAAATTGAAAATTATCCTTTATAGAAAGGGATTTTAACAATTTTTGCTTTTAGTGCTTTTTTACGAACACGGATGAAGATTTCAGTATCTGCTTTGTAAAATCCTTCTTTTACATATCCCATACCAATTGCTTTGTTAACCATTGGAGCCATTGTACCAGAGGTAACTTCTCCAATTTCGTTTCCTTCAGCATCTTCAATCGTATATCCATGACGAGGAATACCTCTGTCAATCATTTCAAAACCTTTTAATCTACGCTTAGGTTTTTCTTCTTTTTGTTTTTCGAAGAATTCACGATCAATAAAATCGTTTCCATCAACAAATTTGGTAATCCAACCTAAACCTGCTTCAATTGGAGTGTGATTGTCATCAATATCATTTCCATATAAACAGAAACCAACTTCAAGTCTTAAAGTATCGCGAGCAGCTAAACCAATTGGCTGAATACCGAATTCTTTTCCAGCTTCCATTACAGCGTTCCAAAGTTTCTCGCCATCTTCGTTTGCTACGTAGATTTCACATCCTCCAGAACCTGTATAACCAGTTGTAGAGAAAATAGCATTTTCAATTCCTGCTACAGTAGCTTTCTTGAAAGTGTAATATTCCATGTCTTCAACAGGAACATCTACAATTTTCTGCATCGCTTTAAGAGCCAATGGTCCTTGAATCGCTAGCTGACAAATTTCATCTGAAGCATTGTACAATTCCTTGCCAACTTCTAAGCCCATTTCTTCTGCATTCTTACAACACCAGTTCCAATCTTTCTCGATATTTGCAGCATTAACTACCAATAGATAAGTTTCTTCATCAATTCTGTATACCAACAAATCATCTACGATACCACCTTCTCCATTTGGAAAACAGCTATACTGTACTTTTCCATCAGATAAAGCAGCAACATCATTTGTTGTAAGCTTTTGAACAAAACTGAAAGCTTTTGGTCCTTTTACCCAAAACTCTCCCATGTGAGATACATCAAAAACACCTAGTTTTTCGCGAACACAAATGTGCTCATCTTTAACTCCTGTGTATTCTATTGGCATGTTATAGCCTGCAAATGGTGCCATTCTTGCACCTAGTTCTTCATGAAAACTAGTGAAAGCTGTTCTTTTCATTGTATTTTGTATTTAAGACAATATCAAGCAATTGACAAAAATCAATTCCTTAAATATTTGCCTAAGAAAAAACTTAGTGAATTATGTTTGCGTTATTGTTAGTGCAAATGTAGAAAATTTTCTCAGATAAAGACCCAATCCTTAAATTACTTTACTCCTCCGGTTTTCTTTGCAATTCCCAATCGATAACCTCCTTTAAAAATCACAACAAAAGCATCCTGAACTCCACAAGCATCGCGATATTTAGCGGCTTCTTCGAAAGTTGTAAAACCACCAATTGTATATTTGTGCCAACCTTCAACATATAGGTGTTCTATAACACCTCCACCTTTATATCTCTCAAATAAATCTGTTGGGCCCATTTCTCTTTTACAGGCAGCAATTTGAACTCTATAAACAAAATCTTCTTGCACCAGTTCCTCTTTCATTTTTATCTCCTCAATAACCTCAGGCTGCTGCTTTGTAGGAATATCTGGAACAACTACTGTTTTAGCCGCTACAGGAACAAGCATTTTTTCGTTCTCCAACTCATTGGGAACTTTTTGAATTCTTGCTTGCTTTACAAGAATGACTGGCTCTTCAATTTTTTCTATGATTTCCTTTTCCCTATAGATATCAAAACCTCCTACTCCACCTGATCTTTCCGAAGCAAAATAGAATCGTCCAGTTTCATCTTCAAAATAAGTAATATCATTATCGGTACTGTTTATTGGAAATCCCATATTTTGAGGTCGCCCCCATTCTCCAGATTCTTTTCTCTCGCACTTAAAAATGTCATAACCTCCAATAGAACTATGACCTTTTGAACTGAAATACAAGCCTCTGCCATCCTTAGTGACAAAAACATCACCTTCATCGAATTCTGTATTAATATCCCCTCCAATATTCACTGGCTTTGACCATTTCCCATTCTCATCTTTTAAACAATAATAAATATCACAGTTACCAAATCCACCTTTCCTGTCACTTACAAAATAAATTTCATTGCCATTACGGCATAAACAAACCGAACTTTCTCTGGAGTTACTCTCGTTAATAAACTTTAAAGCTTTGCCTTTTCCCCATTTATCTTCTAATGATTTGGCAAAATACACATCACCATTTCCTTCTCCACCAAGGTAAATAATCGGAATATCATCATCAAAAGACATTAATGCAAAATTGGATTTATTCGGCACATTCACCGAAATACCATTTATATCCCCAGAAGCATCTTTACCAAAAATTTTCTCGTAAAACTTGTGGTCTTTCAATGATCTAGCGTCCTTCTCATTTCCTCTTCTTGAACTAAAATAGAATACCTTCTCAGCCCATACTGGGTTGAACTCATCATAAACGGAATTCACATCTTTCATCAACTCTATTTCCCCATCAGGCTTACTATTCAAAAGTCGTTTCCCATTTTTACACTCGCCAATTCGCTTTTCGCTTAATTCTATTAACTCTTGTTTGTCTTTATAATTATTCTGTCGAATCAATTCTATATTGATTTTAAACTGTACAATCGCCTTATCAAAATCATTCCGATATTGATGTGCCATTCCCAGTAAAAAGTGAATATCTTCGCTTATATCGGCATTTAATTTTTGTGCAGATTCTAAATATGGTAAAGCCTCATTTCTTGGACCTGAAATCAAATAACAAACACCTAAATTATAATTCAATTCAGCGTTTTTTGAATTCAATCGATATGCCTCTTTCAATAATGGAATAGCTTGACTAATTAAACCTTCACCTTTTTGACCAAATTCAACTGCATGCAGAATTTTCTTGTAAGTAGATTTTCTTTCCTCATCCCCTTCAAGATATTCCGATTTTTTAACATTTAAGAAATATTGAGCTTGAACAGAAGTATAAAAAGTAAGTGAAAAAACAGATAGGATAATAAATTTCCAATTCATATAGATTAGTAGTTTGTTAATGATTCGTGCTAGATAGATAACAGGTCTAAATTTAAATTTCCTTTACACTAATACTGATAATAAAATAAAATGTTTCCTTAAAAGAGAAATGTCTAGTAAAACATACATTAAACAACAGAATTTTATGCCTCTACTGAAACCTAAAACAGATAGGTAATTTGAAAATAAATTAGTATCATTGCAATATTATATGAAGTGAAAACCATACAGATTTACAGGGCTTTTAAAACACTCCTGCTAATTTGTGATTATTATTTTTATTCTGCAGAATGACTCAAGGAGAACAACTCACCGATTTATCCTATTTAAAGGAAATGTCTGGAAACGACATTAGCATTATCGAAGAAATGATCGAAATATTTATCGAGCAGATTCCAGAATTCACAGAAGAAGTTTCTAATTATTTTGAAATACAAAACTGGGAAGGACTAGGAGCTGTCGCTCACAAAGCAAAATCATCGGTTCGAACAATGGGAATGGATAGTATTGGAGATTGTTTGGAACAATTAGAGCATTTTTCAAAAGGAAATCTTAAATTTGAGTTACAGATAAAAAAAGAAAATGGTATTGAGTTAAGTCCAGAAGATGAAAAGAATTGGAATAACGTGATGCACGAAACGACTAATGATGTTGAAATGAGGCACATTCCCGATTTGGTTGAATGTTTTCTTTCAAAATGTCCACTAGCCGTTGACGAACTTAAATCAAACCTTAAAAAACTTTAAACCATTCTTTTAGCCATGAATATTGAAACCAAAAACATTGATTCCGTTACAATAATGAAACTTTGTGAAACCAATCGTTTGTATGCTTTAAATGCAAGCATTGCTAAAGATAAGATGAACGAGGTTTTAACTCAACCACAGTCCAGGCTTGTTGTTGATTTTGAAGACATTAATTTTATCGATAGTTCTGGTTTTGGAGCTCTTATTTCAGCACTAAAAACATCTAAGGAACATCAAAGCAAAATCAAGCTTTGCAATATCAATAAAGATGTAATGGAATTGATTGAATTAATGCAATTGGATTCTATTTTTGAAATTTTGCAGGATCCTACCGCTTGTGTAAATAGCTTCTCGGCAGAATAATAAGCCAATATGGCGAAGGCCTCACCGCATATACTCGTTGTAGATGACGATGTTGTTGTGCTTAAGTTTATAGAGTATACATTAAAAGGCTTAAGCTACAAAACAACATTGGCAAAGAATGGTATTGAGGCCATTGATAAAGCTAAAACAGAACATTTTGATCTAATAATTTCGGACCTTTACATGCCTCTTATGGATGGCAATGATTGGTACGTCATTTTAGGAACACTCCCGAATATAAACACACTCCTTTTATCTTTCTATCTGGCAACAACGAAGAAGAAACCTGGATAAAAAATTTAAATGATGGTGCTGATGATTTTATAACAAAACCTATCAAGCAAAAGATATTTATTTCAAAAATCAATTCACACCTAAAAAAGGCATTCCTCAGAAAGGAAATTATTGCAGGAAAAGAAAAGTCGGACATTAGCTACGAAAAAGGCACAATAATATATTGCGCCAACAGAACCAGACCATTTCCAATTCCTCACAAACTTGTAAAAACCAACATTAAGGTTGTATATACCGATTCCGATTTTTTCATGGCTCTACAAGGAGCCAATAATTGGGGTATTATTATTGACGATGCAGCCACATGGGCAATGTCTATTCTTGAAAAAATTATTGAAATCACATCGGCTCACGTACCTTTAAGTTTGCTTATTACTGATCCAGAAAATTCTGAAAAGATGGACCAGTTTTTAAAGTTAAATATCAGCACCTTTTTGTATAAAAATCTGGACCCTAAGTTAATAGTCCATCAAATCAACTCGAATATTCAAAGAGAACATGAGCTTAAGAACAAATACCTTAATGCGTTAAACACTGCAGCAAAAAGATCACCAATCAGGTTTGAAAATGAATTTTCAGATCAATTAAATGATTTTCAAATCCGCATATTACATGAACCATACGACAAATTGCCTGGAGGTGATTATTATGAAATCATTAATGTGGATGAATACCGTAAGATTTTTGTATTAGGCGATGTAATGGGGAAAAAATGGGATGCTTGGTTCTTCGTGCCCGCATATATAGCTTATATCAGAAGTACAATTAACTTTTTCCTGAATCGCCAGGAATTTGATTTTGTAGAATCACCAGGAAAATTTTTGGATATCATTAATCAGTACATATTTAAAGACATGCAGCTTACAGAGGTATTTACCACCTTAAGTGTAATTTCAATCTGTACCAAGCAAAACAAAATCAGTGTTGCATCAGCTGGTGCCTTAAGGCCATATTACTACAATAAATCAGAAGATACCATATCGCAATTAAACATTGTTGGAACTTTGTTAGGCGTTATTAAAACAACTAAATACCAGAGTCTGGTCCATGATTTTAACAAAGGAGATAAGGTTTTATTCTATACAGATGGCTATACCGAAGCAATTAACGACAAAAACAATGAAATGATTGGAGATGATGCTTTGTTCCATTCATTAAATAAGTTTAAACTGGATAGCGACCTACAACCTCAAAGCATAGAAGAGGAACTTACCAAAGCTTACAACGTTTCTAAATTTGACGATGACCGCACTCTTCTATTAGTCCAAAGAAATTAGTTTTCCTGTATTAAATTCAAGTTTTTTTTAGCACATTTGCCCTAATATAAAAGGGATAATACCGATAAGAACATTAAAATCTAAAATGGTATAAAAATGAACGAAGCAATTGGTTGGATTGGAAGCTTATTATTTGCCATATGTGCATTGCCACAAGTAATACACACTTTTAAAACCAGGAAAACGGATGATCTAAGTGAGATATTTTTATGGCTCTGGTTTTGGGGTGAGGTGTTTACTCTTACCTATATTTTAGTTGATGATATTGCTAGTAAAAACTACCATATTCCTCTTTATTTTAACTACTTATTCAACTTGGTGCTGTTATTTTACCTGATATATGCCAAATATACATATAACAGTAAACCTACAGGCTTGGCATCACTCTTCCAAAAAATTAGAAAATAATTACCCGAACTAGTGTAAAAATCTATTTTGGTGGCTATTACAGTACGTTTATACTTTTCCAGCTTTTCTTAAAAAAAGAGCTGTAATTAATTGAATTCTAAAACTCAATCATTACAACTCTTCCATATTTTTCACCTCTCAAAGATAGCGTTCTTAATGCCTTGAGACTGTATTTTTAATTTTTGTTCTTATTTCTAATGACTCATCAGAAAGCAGGAAGTTCTTTGTTGAATCAGGAAGGAATTCCAAAGCATCCTCCAATCTATCTTCTCTTATAGCCTGTCTCACCTTCGATGCTGAGATATAATTATCTTCTCCGCCACAAGTAATTCTTGGTATTTCCAATAGATCAACCCCATTGGACGGAAGATACTTAATCATTGCTTCGTTATAAGCTGCAGTTACAGGAGAATACATCTCGGTTCCTACATAACGCTTGTTGATATTCAAAATCGGAACAATATAGCGCAAGAAAGTGATTACATCCAACTCAGCTTGCTTTGCTGCAATATCACATTCCTTTTCTTGCTTTAGGAAGTAACAAGGGAAAATTGTACCTGAAACCACATAATTTCCACCTTTTACCATTACAAGATTATCGATATGTCCCAATTCTTCTTTTATTAACCTCCATCTAATATCGAAAGTAAACGAAGACCTATCTTCCTCAACAACGAAAAGATAAACCAACCTATTCTCTTTGCATGCTTTCTCGATTAAATACTTGTGTCCATTGGTAAATGGATTACAGTTCACAACAACTGCTGCAATATTACCAACACTCACATCCTTTTTTACGGAACGCAAATAATCCTGATAAGTTTTGATGTTTTCGTAACCAAATTCCAAAACAGAAAACAATGGTTCTGCAGTTGCAATCTCAGTAAAACCAAGCCCTTTAAAAACCTCAAGGTTTCTAGGTTTTGTGTATACAAAAATATGCTTGTGTTCTTGAATTACAATATCGATAAGATGAGTTACAATTTGTGCAAAAGCAGCTCCTTCTCTAAATTTTGGTGCTACAGCAACATACTTTAAAACTCTCCCCTTATACGATCCTGTTCCAATAACCTCGTCGTTTAAATTATACAAAATCATAGTATAATCAACGTCATTCTGATTGAAATCAAATCCCAAAGGTTCTAAAAACTCAGAAACCAGTTTTATATCGAAGGGGTTCCTCAGATCCAAAGACTCTTCTCTGTAATCAGTATTTTCAACTCCCATTTTTTCGTTAGTTTAGTTTTGTTAGGTGTGTGATAGTTTTTAAATCAACAGTCAATATTATTGGATTTTGTCAAATATCAATGCTTTTTCGATATGTTTCAGAGATATAGGATGAATCCAAAATCATGATATATGTTATTTGTTTTATCTTGATGTTTTGTTATAAATCAAAATTATGCATGTTGTTTATTTGCAGTAAAAATAAAATAAGAAACCGCTAATAAATCAGCCGAACCTCCCGGAGATATTTGATTCTTTTCACAGTAATGAATCAAATCATTGTATAGAAATTTAAATTTTTCATTCTCGAAATTCAAAAAGGCTTCGTTGGCTTTCTGCTTTAATCCATCCAAAACCTCAACTCCTTTTCGATACAGAATATTACTGTCTTCGTTGTTGGCAATCAGAGCCAACAAGGCATGAGTTAAAGATTTGTGTAGAATTTTATCATCGGTGCGCTGCTTATTTTGCAAATGGTATTCCAAAACCGGAATTGCATACTGAAATACACTTGGTAAACCAGCCTGTATTTCGCCACGAATGCCTTGTCCCTTATTTCCATATTTCTCGAAACAAACTTCACCATGCGTGAGGTTTCCATTGTACAATTTTCTGCCCAATTCTCGCTCTACCAAATTGCCGTTTAAATCTTTGATCAAATCAACAAAAGCTTGATAGGAAAAACTTCTTTTTGCTATTAGATATGCACTCACAAACAAAGAAAACCCCAACAAAAAGATTGCTCCTTTGTGCGTATTTATCCCATTGGTTTCGCGAAACATATCTTCCTCCATCAACAAACCAATTCGTCGCAATTCCGGAAGAGCTTCTTTCAAATCGTCATTTGTATAGGAAAACCCATACTCAGCAATCTCCTTAAAATATACCGATAAAACCGAAGCCGAATCTATAAAAGTAGAAAAGTCCATATCATCATGCGAACCATTCGAATTCCGATCGACCAAACCTGGTTTGGGTGACAATGCCACCTCTTGCAATAAAGATTTCAAAGCGCTAGATGCTAGACCCTTGCAAACCCTATCCTTTCTTATTTGGTTTAGATACTGATCGATATCTTCATCAAGCTTTTGACGAATGTCAGGGTAAGAATGATTCTGTTCCCGCATACACACCAAAGCGGGCTTTTCGTTACAGAAGTAACACAATTTTGCCTTTCCTGAAGAGACAGGACCTCCCTCAGGATTGGTTATGTCCACATCCAGTAGACGACCCAAAGAATGTGTTTCCTCAAACTTTTCAGTGATTTGCTTTATTTCATTGATTGAATAGGTATTCACAAGAAGAGGAACCAAGTAGAAATCACCAGCCGCATCAACAGCACAATGTTCTTTTTGTGAATCAATAAAGATTCTATGCGATAACAAATGGCGCTTTAATTCAAACAACACCTGCTGAAAACAAGAATGAATTTTATCATCAGACTTTGGAAACCCTGGAATATTCAGGTTCAAGCTTAAAGATGCTTGTCTAAACTCAGAAATTTCTTTTCGCAAAACAGATCTTTGATCTCTTGCCTTTAATATTTTCCCTAACACATCACTCATTCCTGCAAATCTCTTTAAAGACTTATAAAATTACACCCTAAAAGTAAAATTACAATTAGGGTGTATTTTTCTTTATATCAACTATCTGTTAAGATAGATTTTCAACATTGCGAATAACATCAATAATGGTTCCATCACGATATTCAACCAAGGCAACAATTTTATCACCCAATTGTTTTTCCGCTGGAATACCAGTCATAGCATCCACTTCTTTCTTCAAATCCTTAATATCAACAACCTTTACACCTGCTTTCTTTAATGCAGCTGCAAGATTTGGTCTAGAAGGATTTACACATACTCCGCGTTCTGTAACAATTACATCAACACTTTCACCTGGAGTAACAATTGTATGAACACGATCTTTCACAATTGGCAAACGACCACGGAAAGAAGGACAAACAATCACACTTAAGTTTGCACCTGAAGCAGTATCAGAGTGACCTCCAGAAGCACCACGAATCTCACCAGATGAACCAGTAATTACATTTACATTAAAATCAACATCCACTTCCAAAGCGCCTAGAACAACTACATCCAATTTGTTAGTCATTGCACCACAGTTGTTAGGGTTCGCATATTGATCACATGTAATTTCGATATGCTGTGGATTATTCAATACAGAAGTACTTACTGCTGCATCAAAAGACTGTACATCAAAAATTGCCTGAAACAATCCTTCGTTTAGCATGTCAACACCGTAAGACGTAACACCACCAATCATGAAGCTACCTTTGATGTCTTTGCGTTTCATATCCTCGCGAAGGAATTTAGCTACAGCTAAAGAAGCACCTCCCGCTCCAACCTGGAACGACATACCATCTTTGAACAAACCCGAATGCTCAATCACTGTTGCTGCAATACGAGCAATACGTAAATCCATAGGAGATTTAGTAATACGAGTAGTACCTGATGCAATCTTGGTAGCATCTCCAATGCTGTCAACCTTTACAACGTAGTCAACAAAATGTTGACGAATTGAACCAGGAACACATGGATAATCTACAAGATTATCTGTTACAATAATCACATTTTTAGAGTAACGAGCATCAATATCAGCATATCCCATAGAACCAAAAGCAGATGGTCCATGAGCTCCGGTAGCATTACCTTCCTCATCAGCGGCAGAAGCAGCCAAAACAGATAAATCTGGCTTAATACGTCCAGTCAAAATATCTCTAACACGACCACCATGAGAGTGAATAATCGCAGGATGTTTTAATTTACCCATCGAGATAATTTCACCCAAACGACCACGAATACCTGAAGAGAAAATCCTGGTAATCATACCATTCTCAACATATGGAACCAATCCATCGTGCGCAGATGTTAATGAAGAAGAAGCCAAAGTAATATCCTTGATTCCCATTTCATCTAAAATTTCGATGGTTTGCATCAAAACTCCATCTCCTCCTCGAAGGTGGTGATGAAATGTAACAGTCATTCCATCGAAAGGCTTACATTTTTTAATTGCTTCTTTTAAATTGCTACACAATTTTGAAGTGTGAGCTTTCTTTGCCTTTAATGTTCGAACAATATTAGTTGATGGAATCTCATCACCAATAATGCTTTCCCATACGCCCTGGAAAGGTTTCAACTCACCAAGACCTTCTATATATTCAGGAATTTCAATTCCTAATGCGTTCTTCATTTTGTTTCTTTATTAGTATCAATTTTGTAAACAGGAATAACTGTTAACTTGCAACCGACTCTTCGATTTCTTTTAAATCGATATTGGCATATTCCAGAACGGTAATTGCTCTCTGAACTACAGGAGCATCAACCATTTTGCCGTCAATTGCAAACACACCAATACCAGCATTTTTATTTCGAATAAATTCTGAATAAACACGGTAAGCCTTTCTTACCTCATTTTCGGTTGGGTTGAACACTTCGTGAACACCATCTACCTGACGAGGATTGATTAATGCTTTTCCAGCAAAACCAATCTTTTTAATGTACTCGGTTTCTTCACGAAGACCTTCCTCATCGTTAATGTCAGCAAATACGGTATCAAGAACATCTAAACCGTGTGCTTTACCTGCCATTACAATGCGCTTACGAGCATAATCAATACCTACTCCATCAGGAGTTTTTACGATACCCATATCTGCAGTTAAATCCTGACCACCAATTGTAATTGCATCAATTCGTGGATCTGCACCTGCAATTTCGTATACATTTGCAACACCTTTAGCTGTTTCGATCATTACATGAATCGTCATGGTTGGCTTCTTAATTCCATGTTCCTTCTCGATTCTACGAACCTCTTTCATGAAATCTTTCACATCCTGAACAGACTCCGTTTTTGGAAATCTGATATTATCAGGCTGCAAAGGCACAATTTCTTCCAAGTCTGCCAATCCAAATGGAGTATGCATATTATTTACACGTACACAAACTTCTGTATCGTAAAATTCAACGCTTTGTAACATGTTACGAACCAAGATTCTTGCTGCATCTTTTTGGTTCAATGCCACAGCATCTTCCAAATCTAACAATACAGCATCACAACCGTAAACTCCGGCTTGTTGAATCATTGCAGGATTATTTCCCGGAATGTACAACATTGATCTTCTTTTCTTTCTAGCCATTACATTGTACCCTCCTGAATACCTAAAGAACGTTTAACAGCAGCTTCAACTCTAGCCTTAATTGTTGGCGTAAGAGCTCCCTTATCTTTTGCAATCAAGTGTACATTCTGGATGTCCAAATCATCCAAAACCTGATTAATTGTATTTTTGATATCTTCTTCGAACTGCAACATCACAGTAGATGAGATATCAATTTGGCGACCGGTTTCCTCTGATACAGGTTCGATCAAGACCATGATATCGCTTGATTCGAAAGTTCCGGCTTGCGCTTTAAACTTAGGTGTCATTGTTAATGATATTAGTTTAATTATTCCGTAAGAATTTTAATAATTGATTTTGCAAATTTTAATGTCTTTCTATAGAAATCAAAGCACTTTTAAAGATTTTTGTAGTTAATTACGTACTGTTATAAAACACCCCTAGGAAACGATTGCATATCAGCCTGTTATTAACAGACTATTTTTGTAAGTATTTACATTTCTTACTATTCTCATAATTAAGCTGGTAAGTATTTTTGCAATTAAATATAAAAAATCAGTATTTATCCTTTACATATACATATTAGATATCATTTTAAACAGAAATATTACACCACATATGAAACAATAAAGGCCTCGCAAATGCGAAGCTTCAATTGTTAGCGATTAGTTAGTGGTTAGATTTTACTTGTTTAACAACAAGAAAATCAATTGTGTGATTAGTAAAGTTACAAATGGTAATTGTGCTTACTTTTTAAATACGCCACAATATAAGTGTATTTTTTCTATTTACGCAAACGTTTTCTGAAAAATTATTCATTGTCTTTTTTATTTTTATTTATTCTTTAACTCTAAAAATTCACTATCAGTTTTTAAGTGTCTATTAAAGAAATATTTCTGTTAACATTACAGCTCTAACATTTTCATAAAAAAAATTGCACTGCTTATTTCTCATCCAATTCTTAAAATTTAATAGATGATTAATTCTTTTACCTCATCATTAATCGACAATTAAGCTAAAAATTAAGGGACTCAACCTAATTTCGCATTGTTAAAGAATAAATTGACTTATTATAGATTAGTTTAGTAAAGTTAGAGTTAGCATGAACTGTTCCACACAAACAGTTTCGAATGAAGCGAAAATAGCCCTGTACCACAACATGGGCTATTTTTATTTCCAAAAAAAAGGAGCAATTAGGTATAATCCCAAAAACTCCTCTTCATTGACAATTATGTTTTTATTTAAACAGCGCCAACCAATGATACCGATGAAATGGTATCACCCATTCCTACCAGGGTAACAGGTTTTTCAATTAAAATTGTTGGAACAGCAATTACTTCAATTTCTTCATTGGAATAAATACCTGAAACCAACATTTCATTTTCACCAAAAATACCATTAACCGTATTGCTTAGCCCTTCAAGTTCGTTCAAACCAACATCCGATACTTTATGATCTTTGGCCCACATTAAAACATCTTTACTATTAATTGCACCAGTTCCAGCTTTAGCTGCCGCAACCGTTGCTGCTAACTGCATTCCATTTCTGTTTTGTAATGGAGTTACCTTAAATCCTTTTCGCTGAAGAGTTACATACAAACCAAACATATGCAACTGCATTCTCGGACACTTGGTATAATCATATACTTTTAACATCCCTTTAAATAGATTTGATGCATCGGTATTCTGATCACACTCTTGTGCCAATTCTTCTTCTCCAATAACTTCAAGAATATCAATTAATTCTCGCTCATTAAATCCGAGACTATCAACATCCTGAACAAGACTATCAATTAAATGTTTTCTTACCACTTTATCCTGAGTTGATGCAACCTCGAGATGAAGAAGATTATCCGGACATGATTTTCTCCATTCAGCAATCATCTTTTTCGATAGCTCAATTCGGTCAGCACCTTTAGTTCCATCAGCTAAAGTTTCATGCAACATTTGATAACCAGATAAAATGATATACTCTGGATTTACATCATCCTTCGCCATTCTTATATTAAAGTTATCATCAATATGCAGCTTAAAATTCAAAGGGTCGTAAGTAGCAATAAAGCGATTTGCTTTAGGGCAAGTGTAAGTTTCTCCTCCAATGGTTAAAGTATCTCCCTTGTCAAATTCGATAATCCAGTGAATTAATGCATTATCATCTTTGCGATCTACATTAGATGCTTGTTGCAGCTCTCCATTCTCATCAGTTGTTAATAAGTTTGGCAAATCCAAAAACAATTGAGATTGCTCTTTAGGAGAAGATGCACAATGTACATAAACATTTTGCACACCGCATACGGCCATTGCATTTGCAACGATTCCTCCTTGGCCTCCCATTTGCATTTTATCGTACCCAACATTCTTATTCAACCAATAAAACACTTCAACATCTTCAATTAACCATTCCTCAGCAATACCACCTTTAAAACAGTGAAGAATACCTCGTATTGCATCTTCATTTTTTCTAATTGCCCTCTCTTCTTCAGATATAATTAAATTTGTGTCAAGCTTATTGTTTTCAACCAACTTCTCTACATCTTTTCCACTTACCTTAATTACAGCATCAACATTTGCATTAAAGGCACTTATTAAACCTTTAATCTCTCCCATTTTCTCTAATTGCTCAGGTGCTGTACTATAATTCTTAAGCCAGACAGCTTTTAATTCACTTTTTGACATTTGAGATGTTTTATTTTAATTATTCAGTTTTAATCACAAGTTTAACAAGCAAATTAATGTAATTATTGATCAAAAATTTAATCTCGAAGTGATTTTCGTTCAATTTTTTACCGCAACGGTTTGCATTAATCACATAAAAAAAAGCCCTCGCAATTTACTTGCGAAGGCCATAACTGAATTTCGAAAATTAAAAGGACTATTTTTTCAATTTCGTATCCATTAACTGATTTGCCATAGCTGCACCAATTAATGATTCAAGTGGTGTTTTACCGTTTTTGCCATCATTGCCAGTAATCATTACATCTGGGAATTTAATTTTGGCAATCTCTTTAGCAACACCAATTGCAATTTCTTTTTCGATTTGAGCTCTCTCCTGAGGTGTTAAACCAGCCGAAACTAACTTTGCATTTTGATAAGATTCTGCATCTGCAGCTACTTTTTTAGCAGCTGATTTAAGCTTCTCTGTCTCAAGTGCAATCGCAGCAAGTCGTTTGTTTGTTTCCTCTTGCTTCAACTTGGTTTCAATGGAAATTAAGGCTTTTACCTGCTCTTTTTCCTGGGCAACACGTTCTGCGGCTTTATCTCTTTCCCCTTCAGCAACAATACGCGCCTGGGCATCTTTCGCAGTCTTAATTTTTTGTTGCTCTAATTGTCTTTTAGCCGATTCATCACGCTGCGCTTCCAATCGTTTTTTAAATACTGCTTCAAGTATAACATCATCAACAATAACCTGAGCTACAATAATGTTATTCTCATTAATATCATGAGGAATACGAATGAATTTTCCATTTTCGTCTTTTCTTTTTTTCACCTCATAACGTGTTTGAATTTCTTTAATTTCACGATCACTATCCTCAATCGAAGAAACTATAGTGTCGCGATACTCAAGTTTTTCAACACTATAAGCTCCATCCTTCAACTGATCCTCAATAGCTACCCTAAAGTCCGATGCAGATCCTGAAATATAATCTTGTGCTGCAAACATATAACCTGTATTTGATACAACCTCACGTACTGTTGGAATCAAAGTATTTTGCGCTAAGTTTTGAAGTGACCTAAACTCAATTGCCATTTCTATAAATGATTCTTTATCTGTAGGCAATTGGAAACGAGTAGACAACTTTGCCGAAGCTGTTACCTGATCGATGAAACGAATTGGAATTGGATTCATCACTCCTTCGATATCATCACTCTTCTCTCCCTTGCTCACAACCTTAACATCAATATATTTCTGCCAAGGAATAATTTTTGCAAAACCTCTCCATTTAATTCCTTCTGTCATTACAGCATCCTTTCCTCCATTAGGATAAACAACAAAATACTGATACCCTCTCCGCCCAGAAAAACATAAATGGTAAAATAATCATAACAACTCCCGACCCAATTACGCCAAGGGAAAACCTGGAAGTAAGTCTCGAAAATGCTTGTGACTTACTAACCAACAATGGTTTTAATAATAGCATTGCCAATCCTGCTAATACAATAATAACTCCTAATACAATCATAAAGTAATTTGGTTTAATTGATTTTCTAATTCAAGGACCAAAGTATAATTTAAAATTGAAAGCGTTATTATTTTTATGTTCGTTTTCGATTAAGGCGATTTCTACACCGTGAAACCTGTTTTTTTACATGATATTTCTTAAACAAAAAAGCTCACCTTGTAGATGAGCTTTCCATTAATTAAAGTTTTTTTATTCAATGAAATTGCTAAACATTCCTAAATACAAGGCTTCCATCTTGTACATCCACCAATATTTTTTGGTTGGCTGTAATGTTTTCGGACAGTATCTGTTTTGACAGTTCATTTAATACTTGCTTTTGCAACACTCGCTTAATTGGTCTAGCTCCAAATTGCGGATCAAATCCCAGGTTTCCAAGATATTCCACAGCCGATTCACTTAAATCAATGCTAATATCATTCTTGGAAAGCATCTGCTGAACTGACTTAAACTGCAAGCCAACAATTCGCTTTACTTCCTCTCTATCTAAAGGAGTAAATACTATCGTTTCATCAATTCTATTTAAAAACTCAGGTCGAATACTCTTTTTCAAAAGCTCTAAGACTTCATTCCTAGCTTGCCATAGCATTTCTCCTTTATTGCTCTCATTCATCTTTTCGATTTTTTCCTGAATCAGATGAGAACCAACATTTGAGGTCATGATCACAATGGTATTCTTAAAGTCAACTACCCTTCCTTTATTGTCTGTTAACCTACCATCATCTAATACCTGAAGCAGGATATTGAAAACATCAGGATGAGCTTTTTCAATTTCATCTAAAAGAACAACTGAGTATGGTTTTCTGCGAACAGCTTCTGTTAACTGGCCACCCTCATCATAGCCAACATACCCAGGAGGTGCTCCAATCAAACGTGAAACCGAATGTCTTTCCTGGTACTCCGACATGTCAATTCGAGTCATCTGGTTCTCATCATCGAATAGAAATTCAGCCAAAGCCTTAGCCAACTCTGTTTTACCAACACCAGTTGTACCCAAGAAAATAAATGAACCAATCGGTCTTTTTGCGTCCTGCAAACCTGCACGACTTCTCCTTACGGCATCGGCTACAGCCGAAATTCCTTCATCTTGTCCAACAACTCGTTTGTGTAATTCCTCTTCTAACGACATTAACTTCTGGCGTTCACTTTTCAGCATTCTATTCACAGGAATACCTGTCCATCGTGATACAACCTCAGCAATATCATCATTCATCACTTCTTCTTTGATTAAGGCATCAGATTTCTGGTTTTGTTTTAACTTTTCGTTCAGAGCTTCAATTTCTTCTTCAACCTCTTTAAGCTTTCCGTAGCGGATTTCTGCGACTCTTCCATAATCACCTTCACGCTCTGCTTTTTCAGCATCATACTTCAAAGATTCCAACAACTCCTTATTCTTCTGAATACCATCAATCACCTCACGCTCTGCTTCCCACTTGGCACGATACTTCAATCTTTCATCATTTAGCTCAGCAATTTCACGCGCCAATTCATCCTGCTTTTTCGAATCACCTTCTCGTTGAATAGCCAACTTTTCAATTTCCAACTGCTTGATCTTTCTTTCAATCTCATCGAGTTCCTCTGGTAATGAATTCATTTCCAAACGAAGTTTGGCAGCTGCTTCATCTATCAAGTCAATTGCTTTATCCGGAAGGAAACGATCCGAAATGTATCGTTGCGATAGCTCAACAGCCGCAATAATAGCCTCATCGCGAATTTGAACCTTATGGTGATTTTCGTAACGTTCCTTCAATCCGCGAAGGATTGAAATCGCGCTAAGTGTATCAGGCTCATCAACCATCACTTTCTGAAACCTACGCTCTAAAGCCTTGTCTTTCTCGAAATATTTTTGGTATTCGTTTAAAGTAGTTGCGCCAATGGCACGCAAATCGCCACGAGCCAATGCTGGTTTTAAGATGTTGGCAGCATCCATTGCTCCTTCGCTTTTTCCTGCTCCCACCAAAGTATGAATTTCATCTATAAAGAGTACAATTTCACCATCCGATTCTACCACCTCTTTCACTACTGATTTTAGTCGCTCCTCGAATTCACCTTTGTATTTGGCACCAGCTATCAAAGCCCCCATATCAAGCGAAAAGATCTTTTTACTTTTCAAATTATCCGGCACATCACCCTTTATAATTCTATGTGCCAAACCTTCAGCAATGGCAGTCTTACCAACTCCTGGTTCCCCAATCAGAATTGGATTATTCTTGGTTCTTCGCGAAAGAATTTGAAGAATTCTTCTAATCTCCTCATCTCTCCCAATTACCGGATCGAGTTTTCCATTTCTTGCCCTATCATTCAAATCAACGGCAAATCGACTCAAGGAATTAAAAGTATCTTCAGCCGTTTGTGAATCAACCTTAGCTCCTTTTCTCAAATCTTTAATGGCTGCAGTAAGTTCCTTCTCCGACACTCCATTATCCTTAAATAACTGTGCAATTTGATCTCTACCTTTTACAAGTGCCAATAAAATATGCTCGATGCTAACAAACTGGTCGCCCATTTTGCTTGATACACCAACAGATTCCTGTAAAACAGCACTTGCTTCTCTCGATAAATATGGCTCTCCACCACTAACCTTAGGCAATGATTCCAGAATCTTATCCAATACCATATTAAAGTTTTGGACATTCACTCCAAGTTTATTCATCAAGAAACCAGCAACATTCTCTCCCTCCGAAAAAATCCCTTTCAACAAGTGAGCTGTTTCGATAGCCTGCTGCTGATTTCCTTGAGCAATCTGAAATGCTTTCTCGATTGCCTGCTGCGATTTAATTGTGAAATTATTAAAGTTCATATTCTATGATATTTATTCTTTTTCTCTGTTTAAAATCCGTCAATTGGATTTCAAATAACTTGCCATTGCCAAAAAACTGAAATAATGTCCGCATATCATACAGTCGCTCAGTCAATTTGACATATTATTAAAACCTTCTCTGAAACATTTTCCGATTAACTCAATTTAACACTAGTTAAACCTGATATATCTGGATATTTATATATATTTGCCAACTGAAATTCAAAAAACATTAGAAAATATTATCATATGAAAGCAACAACTACTTGGACAAAAGGAATGTCATCGGTAATTACAGACAACAGAGGTCATGAAATCACAATTGATTTACCAGAAGCAAAAGGTGGAGAAGATCTTGGTGCAACAGCATTCGAAGTATGTTTAATGAGCTATTCTGGTTGTGTGAACACAATCTTTAACCTTGTAGCGAAGAAAATGCGCATTGAATTCGAAGCATTGGTTGTAGACACGATCGGATCTCAAAAAGATGGAGCTCCAACTTTTACAGATGTTGAAGTTGAGTTAAAAATTGATTCTGAAGCTAGTGACGAGAAAATTGAAAAATGCCTTCAGCAGACCTTAAAGATATGTCCTGTAGGAGTACTATTCCACCAAGCAGGTGTAAACACCACTTATAAGATTGAAAAAATGCAGAACGCATAAGCACAGTCTGTATCACAATATTAATATCCCTTGCCTTTGGTGAGGGATTTTTTTATTGCATAAATTAATACCGATTATTAATTATTGGTGCAAAACAACCTTATTCCCATTTCTAAAATCAAGCCATTAACAAATCTTTAACTCTTTCATGATCAAAGACATTAAAAAAGAGTGAAAATAAAAGACTATTTTGTGTTTTATTTTTAAAGTATTATATCATGAAAAGAATAATAGGATTATTAATATTACTGGTTAGTCTTAACGCTATGCCCAAAGAGAAACAAGTACCATTAAAGTTGGCGATAAAGCACCTATGTTTGAAGCCAAAGATCAAAATGGAAATCTCGTTAAAAGTTCTGATATCCTAAAAAAAGAACAATTAATCGTAGTATTTTATCGTGGAGAATGGTGTCCATACTGTAACAAACACCTTTCACACTTACAGGAAAATGTTGATAAATTCAAAAAAGCTGGTGCTCAGTTGGTAGCAGTTTCGCCTGAAATTCCTATTAATGTGGATAAAACCATTGAAAAAACAAATGCAGAATATCCAGTATTGTATGATGAAAACAGCAAAATCATGAAGAAATTTGGTGTTGAATTTATGTTACCCGAGGACTTGCAAAAAAAATACAAAAACTATGGTGTAGATCTTAGCGTTTCGAATGGCAATAATGACCAATTATTGCCTGTACCGGCAACCTATATCATAGGAAAAGATGGTAAAGTGAAGTATGTTCAATATGATCCTGATTACAAAAAAAGATCAAATGCTAAAGATATCTTGCAGCATTTGTAAAAAGAATGGGGCTGCATATCTATACAGCCCCAAATAAAAATCTAATTTCAAAGTTTTATTCCAATCCCAGGTTCTTCTTTACCTTCTCTGGTTCAAACGATTTTTTAGGAAATGGATGCGCTTCAGTATTAAAAACATAGTTATCCAAATTAAATTCTCCTGTTTCTTCGGTAAATGTTAGATACAGATATTTAAATGTTTCTGCAAAAAAGAATGTTGGCATGTAATCTTTTTTCTTCATGGTTCTAACATCTTCAACCGACGAGAATGCAATCTCAGTTCTACAGTATTTTTTAATATCTGACCAATACTTCTCCGCCATATCGTAATATTTTTGCTTCCCGGTAATGTGGAACAAGTAATAAGCCGATTCGATAATTTCAGGATTCAAATCATATACAGGATAGGTTGGCTCACTATCTTTATAATCGTAAATCATTGGCTCCAATCCATACTTATTCCATAGGTTGTTCCATGTATCCTGAGTTTTTTCAGCTCTTCTTAAATCCCCATCCAATGCAAGAATCGATTGGAAGAATGCATCGTAAAGAGTTACTACACTAGCAAACTGACGACCTGAATGTGGATCGATACAATCACGCTCGGCAGTATGCATATTCACACGACCATACCATAAACTTTTCTCATCTTCTTCCGCAACATATTTGTTAATGGCCTTAATACTTACATCCCACATTTTCTGTGAATCCTTGTCGCCAAACAATAACATACTTTTATACAAGTACTCATAGTATGAATCAGCTCCTGCACAAATGTGCGAATGATCGTTCAACCATTCTCCTGTTTCAACATCAATTAAATCAGCAACCAAATTAAGCTTTGATCTTCTTTCCCAGATGGCCATATTAGCTTTCTTTGCAGTTTGATAGTAAACAGGATTGCCAGTATAGTAACTCAAAATCCCTAGCTCGAACATATACGAAGCAGCTTCGGCCAAATTGATTTTAGTTCCTTTGGTTTCGCCGGTTTTCAGATTTACCCAGTAATAAGGCAAACCGGTTGGTGAATCAAATGCTTTCAACATTCTTTTCCCAAAATCCTCTGCTTTCAACAAAATTTTAGGATCGTAAGTGTACTCATACATGGCAAGCAATCCTCCCATGATTCTAATGTTTACCTCAAAGGTTTTTACAAACAAATCCTTATCCCAATTAATAAAGTCAATCACATAATTTTCAACCTCTTTTGCTTGTTCATCAAGCCCCATTACCTTCATGGTACTATAGGCATCAATTGGGGAAATATGCAATGATTCTTCATACCAATCCTGATATGATTTAGACAATGGCAACAACACATCATGCCCCCATGCATACTTTTTATAAGCATCCCAGGTACGCACAAATTCTTTTTTCACTTCCTCGGCCAAAGGACTAATTTTCACCGGCTCCTTTTTGCTTTGCTTGGGCTGACATGCAGCAAGAACTATAATCAAACCAAGCAACAAACAACTTCGTTTTTTCATGATATACAGGTTTTCTTTGTTCTGAGGATTTAAATCTCATTTGCTTAATGAAATCACAAAGTAAAGTCAATCGATTAAATCTTATTTAATTCATGATTAATTCACTAAAAATCTGATTAATCCATGTAAAAAAGATTAATTGATTAGAATTTCGTCAACAAAAATCCAATGCTTTCGACCTCCCGCCATGTGCCAATCTGGTATTGGTCCGTTTTTGAATGTTATTCTTAAGTAACGGCAATTAACCGATGGAAATTCAATCGCAGGTCTTGTTACATATCTGCGCTCATCTTTTGGAGATTCCAAGTTTATATTTTTTACCAGTCGGTAGTTCTTTTGATCATTTGAAACATATACTTCGATTTCATCCGGATTAAAGATCCATGCTCCTGGATAAATTAGAATTCCAGGTTTTACTTCACAAATGGTTCTGGATTCCCCCAGATCAATATCAACATCTAGATCTTTCAAGTCTATACCCGTCCAAAATCCATCATTAAAGGTTGTTGAGCCAAAGCCGCCATCTATGAGTTGAGCTCCTGATTTTTCACCATAACCAATATCTTTGCCTTCAACCTTAACTTTTGGATAGCCTGTTTGGGAGTTAAATGGAATTCCTTTTAGGTAATGCAACTGTAAACTTCCACTCTCCTTTAGCCCAGCTTTGAATGCTTTAGCATTAATAGTAGCATCCTTACTAATCACTACTGGTTTCTTATATTTCTCAGAATTCGCATTGGGTTCAGAACCATCCATTGTATATCTGATTTCGGCCCCATTTGTACCACAAAGCAATTCTACCATTTTACTCTTCTCAAAACTAAAAGCAATATCATTAACGTAAGGCATTAGAACCTGTTTCTCTTCGTGCAACTTGTACTCCTTTGAGATTTTCATACCATTTAGTTCATTCAAATCAGCTTTTGAATTCCCCCATGATTTATTCGGTTTACTGCCCATTTCGAAAACCAGCTCACCTCCATTTTTAATTTGATCGTAAGTAATAAATGGTTTGGTAAATTCTTTTCCATTTAGTTTTGCCGATTGAATGAAAATGTTCTTTTCGGAATTGTCATGGGCTACAACTGTAAATACCTTACCATTCTCAAGATTAATACTTGCTTTTTGATAGGCTGGAGATCCAATTTGATACTGGTTACTACCCGGACAAACAGGATAAAATCCCAAAGATCCAAAAATATACCAGGATGACATTTGACCCAAATCATCATTATTATCCAGGCCTGCAGGATGATCATGATAAAAGCGAGGAAGAATTTCTCTTACCAACTTCTGAGTTTTCCATGGCTGACCAGCATAAACATACAAGTAAGGCATCTGATGGGATGGTTCATCTCCATGACCATATTTCCCAATAAAACCAGAAATGTCTACATGCTGTGAACCTCCAATTTCAGAATCATCAGCAAAGATTTCATCCAGCCAAGATGCAAACTTCCCCTTGCCTCCGTGCAATTGCATTAAGTAAGTCATATCGTGAGGCACATAAGAAGAGTATCCCCAAATGTTACCCGACACATAGTTCTTCACCAATCCATCCCACTTGCTTTTGTCCACATTCACCAATTTACCATTCTGCAGTTTAGGCAAAAGGTAGCCTGATTTTTCATCAAATAAATTACGATATCCTTTCGATCTTTGCTGGAAAAGGTAGGAGTCTTCAGTCTTTCCTAGTTTATGAGCCACCTGACTCAAACACCAATCATAGTAATTGTATTCAGTTGTTTTCGAAACAGAACTTCCAATTTCACCCGGAACAAAATCCATATCGATATAAAAGTTCATTCCATTTACATCGTAACTATTACTATGCTTTTCCAGATTAAAAGCTGCTGCTTTCATCGCATCATAGGCAGCCTGATTGTCGATTCCCTCAATATCTTTCAATATGGCATCAGACATAACCGAAACGGTGCTGTATCCTATCATACAAACATTATCGTGCCCAAGGCATTCCCATACTGGCAAACCAACTTTTGAATCGGTGTATCTTGATGAGAGCGAATTCACAAAATCAACGGTTTTCTTTTGCTCCACAATTGCCATTAAAGGATGAACAGCACGGTAGGTATCCCAAGTAGAAAAGTTGCTGTATTGATCGAAATCAGAATGGTATTTTTTTCCTTCCACCATATATTCTCCGGTAACATCCGAAATCAAGTTTGGTGATATCATGGAATGATAAAGAGCAGTGTAGAAGTTTCTCTTGTCTGATAATTTATCCGTTTCGATATGAAACTTGTTCATTTTATCTTCCCAAAGTTTCTGAGCTTTGCTTAGTGTCTGATCAAATGAAATATCTTCTGCTTCAATATCGAAATTGGCTTTGGCTCCTTCATAACTCACGTGTGAAAGTGCAACCTTAACTTCAACGCTTTCTCCTGAATTCACATCAAAACTAACGAAACCTTTCACTCTTTTGGCGGTTGCTTTCTTTGTACCAGTTTGAATTTGATCATCAATGGCAACACCACTTTGTTCGAATGCTTTTGAAAAATTTGCATAGAAATACACTTTTCTATCTCCTCCTTCACCATTGCAGTGTTTCCAACCTCTAATTTCCGTATCCGATAAGATCTCAATTTCCGTTGCCTGAACATTTTCCATGATATTGTGAGTAGGATCAAGAATTACATTTCCTTGCCCGGCAGTATTGAAAGTATATCTATGAAACCCAACTCTGGGTGTACAAGTCAATTCAACTTTTACATCGTAATCATCCAGAACAACAGAATAATAGCCTGCAGAAGCTTTCTCTTTTTCATGAGAAAATCTGGAGCGAAATCCACTATCCGGATCTTCTTCTGAACCCGCTTGTATCTTTGTTTCACCTAAAGTTGGCATCAACAAAATATCACCCAATCCAGCCAAACCAGCTCCACTAATATGGGTATGGGCAAACCCTTTTAATATGGAATCGCTATAGTGATAACCCGAACACCAATCCCAAGCTTTAAAATCATTACTTGGACTTAGCTGCACCATACCAAAAGGTAAAGTTGCCCCCGGAAATGTGTGGGCATGACCATCGGTTCCAATCATGGGATCGACATACTGAATGAGTTGCTTTTTATCCGCAAAAAGGCTAGATGTGATAAACAACAAAAGGAATATTGTAATTAATTTTTTCATGAATAAATTGCTTTAGGATACTATATCTCTACATATATCCTGCAAATAAAATCCTAAATGGTTAAGATTTTGATTAATTCATGATTAATCCCCGGTATATTTTATTATTTCTGACGTTTTCTTCTAATTCTGATATCTCCTTCAGGCAATATGGTCACCCATAAAATTTCAATTAGCAATAGGAATCTGCGCAGTACATCAAAGTACAAGGAGAAATAAAAAATGATTGTTGTTAACCAAATAATTGTAACATTGAACCAAAATGTATCAATTAAATAATTGCCAAGTCGCTTTTGTGAGGCAAACAGCTGAGCTCGCCCATTTTGACTAATGGGAGTTTGAAAAACAGGATCTTTTAGTTGAATAAATTCATCCTTATACCTTATCAACTTATTAATTTCTCTTCTGTTGGTTACGATTTGCTCAATAGCCTCGTTGTGATGGGTATTTTTGTATTCAATAATTTTCTTTCTGTCGCCAAGTTCATCAATAATCTCTTCGTAAACCTGATCTCTATGATTTGATTGTTCTTTATATTCTTTCCAGCCTGCTTGCTTAACATGCTCGAGCCAGGTTTGCACTCTTGCCGAAGAATCTCGCAAAACTCGTTTAGTTACTTCCAAGTCTGTTGGAAAGGCATAAATATCTGAAAGCTTTAACAGTTCGTTTTTAAAAACTCTATAATGTTTGTCGTTATTTTCCTTTAACCATGATTTATAGCTTTGCTGCATGGCCGGAATCAGGAAGGATGAACGAAAAGACGATTCACTCATCGCTTTCTCATATGGAAAAAACTGCTTCTCAAATTGATTGTTCTTAAATTGCTCAACCACCAAAGCCTCGTAAGCCCATCGTGAAGTCATTAAATCTCCAACGATTGGAACATACTTTTTTGTTGTAATGGCAGGATGCAATTTGTTAAAGTTCACAATGACTCCTGAGAACAGCAATTGCGGGACCAAAATAAATGGTATGGATACATAAACAGCTACCACAGAATTCAATCCAGCAGACAGGTTTAAGCCAATTAAATTGGCACATGACGAAGCCGTATACAGGATTAACCAATACTCCCAGGTTAGGCCTTTAATTTCCAAAATGTAGGTAGCTAAAATAACAAATAAAAAACTCTGTATTGCCGAAATAATCAACATAATAATGACTTTGGAGTTTAAATAGCTCCATCGACTCAAATTCAGGAATTTCTCGCGCTTCATCATTCTTCGGTCGTGAAGAATTTCTTCTGCCGAAATAATCAAACCAAGGAATAAAGCAACAACAACAGCCATGAAAATAAAAGAGGGAATATTTTCATTCTTCGCAAATACATAGTCCAAATGATCGGATTCAGAACCACTAATGTATTTGGTAAAATATCCCAAAATTATGGCTAAAAGTGGTGCCTCCAACAAGGTAATCAGCATGTACTGTCTGTTACTCAGTTTGGCTTTAAAGTCTCTGGTAAGATAAATTTTCAATTGCTCCCAACGCTTTGGGATGCTAAAAAAGTTCTTGGGTATCAATTTTTTTCTGCCAGAACCATGTACCTTGTTCTTCTTCTCAATATTCTCTTTATAGAGTTCGTACCAATCATCTGAACTTCTTTTGCGCTTACGAATTTGCTTGCCATATTCGTTCATCATTCTGGCCTCAACAATTCGTAAAATCTGTTCGGAGTTAACGTTACCACAAGTTAAACACTCACTTTCGTTGGCCTTTACGTAATGCGATTGGGTTTTAAAATAAACAACAGCATCAATCGGATTCCCAAAGTAGATTACCTTGCCTCCTTGATCCATCATGATTAGCTTATCCAAAAGTTTAAAAATATCAGACGAAGGTTGATGAATGTTACAAATCACCAATTTTCCTTTCAAAACCTGACGTTTTAGAAGAATCATTACCTTTTCGGAATCCATACTGGATAAGCCTGAGGTGGGTTCATCAACCAGGAGAACCGAAGGTTCGCGCATTAACTCCAATGCAATATTTAATCGCTTTCTTTGTCCTCCACTCAGCACTTTATTAATCGGATCACCAACCTTTAAATTCCTGGCTTCTACCAAGTCAAAATCCTCAATGGTTTTGTTTATGATTTCTTCTATTTTCTTATCCGAAGTACCATCAAAACAAAGTTTGGCATTAAAATACAGGTTCTCGTAAACCGTTAGTTCTTCAACCAACAAGTCATCTTGCGGGACATATCCAATAACCCCCTCAAGTTTATCTTTATCCAAATGAAGGTCATAGCCATTGATATAGATATTTCCCTGACGCAGGGATAAATTCCCATTTAACACATTTAGCAAAGTAGATTTTCCGGTACCACTACCGCCCATCACTCCAACCAATTGTCCAGAGTTCATTTCCAAACTAACCGGATAAATTCCATTATTGGAACCCGGGAACTTGAATTCTATATTTTTTGCAATAAACCGAAGATCGGTGAGATTTTTCTTCTCAATATAAATGGAAGCAATCTGGGAGTAATAAATCGGATCGATTCTATGACTTCGAATAACCGAACCATAGGATAAAAGATAAGCTCTATCTACTTTTATATTGTGTCCGTTCAAGAAAAGGTTATACTCTCCAAAATATTTCATCAGGAAGGTATTCGTACTTTCCAAATGCAGCACAAAAATTCTTCCCCGAAGCTTCTCACTCCGAATATGTTTCACCACCTCATGCGACCAATCCTCGCTATTGTCAATTAAAAGCAGATGTTCGTTAAAAGGAATAGACAGTTCATCTCCAATCAAAAATTGTCGACTTAATTCGAACTCTTTTTTGGGAATATTAAAGGTTTTTGAAACCGTTTTTACCAAATCTAATTCATCGTAACCAGTATATTCCGTTTCATCGATAAATTCGAGCAATTGAAGCATGATCCAAACTTTCTGCTCCTGCTCTACTTCCTCCACCAATTTTTCACAAACATCTTTCACTTGTGGATGCTTGTTTATAAAACAAACCTCTCCCGTTTCATCGCAATGAGAATCCTTTAAATATCGCTCAAAATCCTGTAGATACTTTTCGGTCCACTCCTTGCTAAATTGTTTCTGAAGCCACCCTTCAACAACATCACGTGCTGCTGTTTCGAATCCCAGCTTTTGCTCATCAACAATGATGGCAAAAAGTCTCATTAAGGCTTTCAGTAACGATTCATTCATAGTCTAGGTTTGGAATTGATTTTGGTTTTAACAAGGCCTAATTTAGATAAATAAAATGAGCTATGGAAACTCCTGTTTTAAAGAGATATTTACCATTATCTAAAGAAATCATTTAAAGCTCTAAGTTTCAACTGAAAAAATTTTTTATCCTTAAATTCATTGAATCCCGCACAAATAAAGACCTATAGCTCTCTATTAAGTTGCCATCTCTTTGAAGATCAAACTTCTTTAAGGTTTTTTAACACTTATTCTCAGGTCTTAACCAATTCTTGCCATACCTTTGTAGTGTACTATAAAAGATAGTATTTTCATAGATTAAAGATTTAGGTTAGTAATTAGTGGTTAGAGAGAATCCCGGACGCCCGTTCGGGATTTTTCTTTTGTATATCCACCAACAAATCCTTCCAAAAGTCAGATTTAAACCAATTATTAATCCATTAAAGTTATCAGTCCTTTTGACTCCCAATGGCTGACTGATTATATCACGACATTTCAATTCAAGTTTTCTCCTACAGCTCACACTGAAATTTAAATGGTATTAAATTTCTTTAACATTTGTTCAGTTCGCTTAACGCTTTAATCAACTACATTTGAATCATACAAAACAGAGAAGTTTTTTCATAGGTTAGATTTTAGGTTAGTAATTAGTGGTTAGAGAAAATCCCAGACTAGTTGGTCTGGGATTTTTCTTTTATACAATGGTATCAAGCAATAAAATTATAATTACTTAACATCAGCTTAAAACAATTCACTGTAAGCAAGCATACATTTGTACTGTAAAAAACGCGAAGTTTTTTTCATAGATTAGTGATTTGGGTTACATTTAGTGGTTAGATTTGAAATCCGGGTGGGGACCCGGATTTTTTTATTAATTTATCTGAACATGAATATGATCATCATGCCTCACCGATCTGCAACCTTGAAACCTAACTCTTTTATCCTCTAATTTTAGCCTCTGCTTCAAATGCGGCTCAATAAACATCTTTGTGAGTTTTCTTTGACTTAAAATAGCATCGATTAAGGCATTGGTTCCACTTTTAGAAAACTTTATATCATCATTAATCCTTCCAAGGGTCATATATTTTGGATAATCATACTGAAAATATCCTTTTTGCAAACAATCTTTGCACTGATCAATCTCATTCCTTAACGGATTTTCAAATACTCCATATCCACTTATAGACTTGCTTTTATTTGCGATTTGTCCATTGATATCTTCATACACCAAACTAAAATCAACCTTACAACCATCGTTATGGCTCAAATGTGGCAACAAAGGAAAACCATCAAAAAATGGAAAACAAGCATCCAAGTATCGAGCCTTTACTTCTGGTTTCTTTTCCTCTAGATTTTGGGAAATATTCTGCAAAAAATCATGGGTTTCAGAAGTAACATAGTTACGATTCAATAATACTGTTGCAAAAGTTGCTGCTTGCAAATTATCATTATTTCTAATCTTCTCCCTTCCAAACCATGGAGCAACAAAAGGAACAATCAGAAAGCTTACTGTGACATATAAAACCATAAAAACCACCAACCTTTTACCCCAAAAAGTTAGCCTAATCTTATTGTTTATAACGACACTAATTAAATAGATCAATCCGCCTATTTGCGTTATAATGGTTAGAAGAACGAATATTATAAATCGACTCAAATATTTTACCAGCTTCATCATTTCTCCAAATACTCCTTTAATCTCTGGTTGATAAAATACTTCCAACCACC
This sequence comes from Marinifilum fragile JCM 15579, assembly GCF_001310955.1. Taxonomy (GTDB): domain Bacteria; phylum Bacteroidota; class Bacteroidia; order Bacteroidales; family Marinifilaceae; genus Marinifilum; species Marinifilum fragile. Next base: position 48,313 of record NZ_BAZX01000015.1, on the reverse strand, counting down.
TTCACAACTTTCACGTCTGAACTCGGGAACATCACTAGGGAAACTCTCAACACCCGTGGCTGTTACTCTAATTTTGCAACCTTCATTTTCTTCAAATAGTTCATAAGTTACCATGCAACTCCGTCGTACCCTTCATATTCCCATTGGCAAACCAATTTATCTTTTGGAACCACTTCAGTAATTTTCCACAAGTGCATAAACTCTCTTTCGCCAGCATCCACATTAAATTGGGTAGTAAAACCAACTTCTGCCTTATGATCTGGCATCTCAGCGAAGAACCATTTTCGCATTTCATTGGCATCGGTAATGGCTTTCCATACTTCTTCTTTGCTTTTGGTGAAGCTTTGTTCTGTAATTATTGGAGTGTTATCCTTATTCGTCATATGCAAATTTTTATTTACTCCTTTATTCTTAATAGCTAAAGAAAGCTTATTCAATACTTCAACTTAATCTCAATCAACTTCTCAATATCCTTTATTTGAGATTCATCGTTAATTTCAATTCTTACACCTCTGCCTTCGGCATATTTCTTCGCTTTCGATAGATCTGTTTTTATGCTTTCGGCAATATCTGTCTGCATAATTTCATCATAGGCTTTTTGGCCGAAAACAAAAGCCACCAAAAAGCGATTTTCTCTTGGCAAAAAATAAAGAATGGCTCTTTTCTTATCCTTTATGCGAAAGCTCCATCCATAATTTTTACCAGGATAATTCCATTCCTCTATTGCATTGGGGTATTTCTCGTATACCAAATTGTAAATATTATCCCACAAGGGATACAAATCGCCTAATTGATCTCTTACATCATTAAAGGTGGGCTTTATGGTTTTGTCGGGGAAAATGCTAATATCGGTCACAGGTTTGGGTTTATTTAGGATTAGAAATAAAAATAAGTCACATTCACTTTTTGCGTTCATAGTAAGTAACAGGCCCGTCCACATAAGATTGGTTAATGATTAAGGTATCCTTTTTGGTAGAAAAGTAAGACTCTGTTCCCTTATTGATGACCAAAACCAATGTAGAATCACTATTGACATCCATCGAGTTATCTATCCTATACTTTAGTTGGTATGGATACTTGTGACTCAACACCTCATCTCTGTAATACTCCACCGTGTCGTTGGTTTTGAACACAATCTTTTCCTGGTATCCTTCTGATGCGGGCGTAAACTCGCTTCGTGTGCGAGGACTTTCGGTTTTTACCCACTGCCATTCTCCCTGCAGCGATTTGTATGCCTCAGCTAAAGAATCATCTTCCGGTTTTTCATTGGTACAGGCAATCGTTAGGTAAAGTATACCAATAAGGATTATTACAGGTGCAAAAGGTTTTTTTGTGGCATCTTCTTTTGGTATCATACTCAAAGGTTTTGTTGATCCTACTAATTTAAAGCATCTAATTCTTTTATACCAATCGAATAAGTTTCAAATTTTCGTTCTTCCCTTCTTGCCCATTACTACCGCAAGTCTGTGACTTGTGGCTATAACAACGCTATACCAGCACAATATCTATTAATCCTGTCCCATTGGCATAATCAATTGCGCTACTATACTTGTATTCGTGACATTCAACAACAAATCCTTCTTCCACGGGATTATTGTGTAAATAATTTAGTTTCTGATCTAAAATCTTATTATCCGATAATTCAATAGGATTATTGTTCTGTTGCCAAAACTGAATATTTTTGTTGTTCCCATTTTTCTTGCCTGCTCGTTCAAACATCCACAACATCCAATCCCTACGGCTTTCTCTTGGATTCTCTCGAATAGCCTTAATGATTTCCTTTGAGGTATATTTTTTTAGATCTCGAACAATATCCTGCATCTTATCTTGTTTAGTACCAATAATCATATGCACATGACTGGTCATGATTACCCATCCATATACTATTAAGCCTTTATTTTTAATGCAATAATTTATACTATCCACAAGTATGTCTTTGTATTGTGGTCTCACAAATACATCTATCCAATGTACCGTAGCAAAACTTATGAAATACCTGCTTTCCTGATCTCTAAATTTATAATTTCGACTCATTGGTATTTTTTGTTATTACCACAAGTCACATACTTGCGGCAGTTAGGGGGGCCTCTCCCACTATCACACTGCTAGGATTGTCCATTACAACAAAAAACAAGCAGACGATCTAGATTTAATTATTTAAGGTATTTTTACACCATATTCTGGATCAACTTTTATATTAAAGAAAATGTCATATAGATCGGGATTCGTTTTAGAAACCTTTAGTATAAACAAATCACCAGGAGCAATATCATCAGTATAATAAGTTCCAATTTCTATATTTCTTATCTTGATAATAAATTTTTCGCCATTCCAATACTTAAATTTTAAAACATGTTTTCTGGTTGTTGTACCTTTAGGTCTATTTTTCCTATACTCCAACACCTTTGCTACAGCAACGTAGTAACCATTCTGAGCTTCATCTTTCTCTCTTGTATACTGGAATAATATTGCCATTATAGAAATTCCAATAGAAATTCCAATACCTATAAAATGTAGTTTTTTATTTCTTTCCATCTCCCCTCACATATTCATAAATTGAGTAAAAAATTGATTTTGAATCACTTCCTGAAGACCACCCCATAGCTTTCTCAACATTAGTATTAACAAATTGAGACTTAAAAGTATCTACCATCTGTGCGATTAGCATAAACTCGCGCCATCTGGGGTATTCTGAATTTTATTTGTTTAAAGCATTCTCTAAAAACCACATTAAATTCCCCTTAAAATAGAACATCAACAAGGCAATGGAGAAAGCAATAGCTAAAGCAATTCCATTCATTTTCATCTGTTTGGTTGTGGATGCTATATGATATCTTTTTTGCATTACACCTAAATTGATCAACACAAATAGTATTACAGGCAGTACCAATACCCAAAAACTAAACTGAGAATTGGGAGATAAAAGCGGGATTATTCTATAAAACAATATCAACGATGGCAGTATTAATATCAACACAAAACCAATAGGCTTGCGTATGAATACACCTGTTATGGCAAGCATGCAAACAATGGGATCGAAAAGTAAGTTTGATCTCAAGATGATCATAGGGTTTGCAAATAGCTCTTTCACAGAATAAAAAGCTCGCACATAATTTACCTGTTCGTAAATTCCCACTCCCAATTTCATTAACATTAAAATTAATACAAGGGCAACAATTAAATTTTCTATAATTTTTGTTCTATCCATTTCGTTATAAGCATAAGTTACAGACTTGTGGCAGTTATCGACGTATTATTTTCAACTTCTTATAAATCGGCGAACATGAAAAATCATCATGGTCCGAAAACTTGTAACCTTTAATAATTAAAGTTTCATTATCCATCCACATCAACTGCTCAGGTGCCCATCCAGGATCAAATCTCCAAATTTCATTTAGTTGCTTCTCTTTATTCCGCTCAAAAAGTTGGAATCCATTATCGCTATAACCCGCTTCTATATCATCATTAATACTCATTAGAAGTTCTCTACTTTTATTAAAAAACACACGCCCAATCGTATACTGCTTTTCTCCTGTTAATTTATTTAATAGAAAGTAGTTATTACCTTCAAACCATTGTACCCTAAACAAATAATAATCCTCAAATGCTTTTTCAAAAGTATATTCCGCTTCTTCCAATGTATCATTAGCTACCAGCCTAATATCCCTACCAGACTCTAACAAAACTATTCTATCTTGATTTTCAATTCTAACAGGAATATTAAACTTTGTAATTTGATATTTTTCAATCGCCTTTGCTTCAGCATGTCTGTTGCTAAAATTTTGAATTATGGAATCTATGACAGCCTGATCTTCAAAATATTCTTGAATTTTCATTGAATCACAATCAACAATTTCAATTCTCCAATCAGCCAATTCAATGATTTGCCTCTTACCTTGCCCAATTGAATTATTAAAAGAAAGCATTACTAATAAAAGAATAAGCATGCTTCTTGATTTAAGTAGTTGTTTCATCGTATCTTTTGTTTAGTACAGAGAATCGTTTAATTAGGCTAAAAGATCTTTTAGCATTTTTTTACTTCGGTATAAATTAATTTGAAACGCTAGCAAATAAAATACATATAAGAAGGTTATCATTCCAAATATCAAAAAGAAAGTAGGTTTTGATGTACCTGTAAACATGTATATCACATAGGCTGCAGCATTCATTAGTCCAATCACTGCACTTAAAAATGTAAAGAATATCCAGACATGTGTGTTTAATTTGAATTTACATTCTATGGCAACCCCATCTTGATTTCGTTTCATATTTCCATTCACAATTAATGTAAAGTGATTAAAAGCAGTTTGATTTTCTTCTATCCTGAATGATTCTTCTCCCACTTCTCCCTCAAACCTCTTGCCTATAAACCAGTTCAAGAATTTATTCGTTCCCGAATCTTCATTAATGAGCCTTGAGATAATTCTTTTTACTTCATCACTATTGTAAGGTGATTTTATAAGAGATTTATGGTATGGGACTAAATACATTATCATTAAGTTGTTGAATGAGCACTAAATTTAACAATTCCCCCTTATCCATTCCTCATCATTTTATAAAACTTTTGCTAGAATTATTATAAATAACCGACCTCTTGTGTCAACACAATTGCCTTCTTGTTTATACAACAAATGAGCTAGTCATAAAATTCTCCTGTCTAAGTATGAAATTTAAACGATCGAGTCAATTGTTTCATGCTCTTAGTCATTAAAACACTTGTGCGAGTCAAGATTATTGCTGTCTTGTCTGACTCGGATGGGTATATTCATGACTCAGATGGGTATATTGTTGACTCGGACGCCAATTTTAGTGACTCGGAAGGATATATCTGTGACTCAAACGGGTATTCTGTTGACTCGGATGGGTAGTTGAGTGACAAGACGACTATTTTAGTGACTCGGATCGGTATATACTGGGATACAAGAGTTTTTACTTTACTAAATATTACAAAAAAAGCTCCACTTGCAGGTGGAGCTCATAACAATGTAACAGAAAACTAACTTTCTTGGTCTGCTGTTACCTCTGCTTTTCTGTATTCGGAATTCTTTTTTTTCCAATACTTGCTCTGGTAGCGTTTTAGCTTCTTTTCATCTTTTCTGAAAAGATATTTGCCTGCTGCACGTAGCTCATCCAATCCTTCTTTAAGATAGGTGTAAGCTTTATCGCGTAACAACTTGGCCTCGCTACCACTTAAACGATTTTCGTTGGCAATGGCCAGTGCTTTTGAGGCATCAACACCCAACTTCTCCAAATCATCCAATTTGGTAAGGTCGTAGTTAATGGCTTGCAATGGCTCGGGATGCTTTCTTCCCAACACTACCAAATCGCTTGCATCTTGCAAGGAATCGGCATGGGTATTTCCATCGTCAATATCAGAAATGGCATCCAACACACTCTTATCATTTCGATAAGCATACTTAAAAGTATGAATGGTGTCGAACTTTGCCTCGTTAAGCTGCTCTCTTAAAGCTGCCCAATCTTCCTCGGCATTATTGGCACAATGGTTTTCTTCCAACCAAAGCGACTCGGTTTCCTGGCATGCGCCTGCTCTTAGCTCCAAATTATCCGTTTTTTCCGACGTATAATTTATGGTAGCCAAAGCATCAGCATCAACACGTGCACATCGTACCGTGTCGTAGGTTTCACGAACCAAAATGTTTACCGGAACCGTAATTGCAATCACCCTATCGTTAGGCATTGTCGAAATTGTTGGCTTTAATACTTCTAAAGCCTTTTCTTCATCCATTTTTTAACAAGTTTTAGTTTTATAAATGTTTGTTGTAGTAACTTCTGTATAAAGAAGTAATGAGAGGGTGGTTTGTATACAACATTGTCCGCAGGCAATATTGTTTGTGCGCTTGGTACTATCGAATAAAGAATTTTATTGACACTCTTTACTTTACAATAGTATAGTTAAAGCTAAACATTTTAATTAACACCATAATGTTAAAAAATCTTAAAATATAACTCATACCCAAAGAGCATTGCATGTGAATTTTTAAATTTTCGCTCAAAATTGTAAATTCGCTACGCTGTTAAAAAGAGAAGCATCACCTTGATTCCCTCGAAAAAAGACGGCGAATAAAAATTCAAGTTTTAATCCCTAAATAAAATTTAAACACATGAAAAGGAGTAGTATCATTCTTGCTTTCTTAGCTGTTATTGTAATTTTTAGTGCATGTAATAAAGTACCTCGATCAGGTAAATTAAAGTTTAAGAACAGTATTGATAGTGTAAGCTATGCATTGGGTTATATCGAAGCGGATAACTACAAGAAAAGTTTCGATCGCGTGCCTTTCCAAATGGATACTGCCGCTATGGTTGAGTTTGCCAAAGCTGTGGCCAAAACAAAACTATCGGAAAGATATGTGGAGTTTAGAAAGAATCAGTTCGAAGACTTAAACGAGGATATTTTTTACAAAGGATTTCTGAACGAGTTGGCATATGGCAAATCGTATTTTACAAAGATGAGTGCTGATATCTATTTAAGAAAGATTTTTGAACAGAATAAAGCCAAAAAAGATTCTCTTAAAAAAGAGGAAGGATTAGCCAACCTGGCCAAAGGAAAAAAGTTTTTAGAAGAAAATAAAGCTCGCAAAGGTGTAATCGAAACCGAAAGTGGCTTACAATACGAAATTATTAAAGAAGGTACTGGTAAAATTGCCACGTTTAACGATCGAGTAAAATGTGTTTACCATGGAACTTTAATTGATGGTACGGTTTTCGATAGCTCGAAAGAACGTGGCGACACTACTGCTTTTGGTGTAAATCGTGTAATTAAAGGTTGGACCGAAGCGCTACAATTAATGCCTGAAGGATCGGAATGGAAATTGTTCGTACCTGCTAACCTGGCTTACGGTGAAAATGGAAACAAAAAAATTGGTCCAAACGAAACTTTGATTTTCGATATCAACCTGGTTGAAGTAGTTGAAAAGGAAACGAAGAAGTAATTCGATAAAATATAAGATGTTGATGGAAGGGATGCCGATTGGTGTCCCTTTTTTAATGAATAATTGGCAATGTGGAATTAAAATTCTTTTCATATTCGACTTTATTCTCTAGCCGGATAGTTCTTCCTTTTTATTCATTCATAATTTCACGGGCATTCATATTCTCGCATAGCTCGGTTCTATTGATGAGAAAGGAAGCAAAAAATCTAGGGCGTGTAAGCACAAACTTATTCTATCTGAAAAGCTACTCTTTATACACAAATTAGGAATAACTATTTTGATTAGATAATGATGAATTATTTATAGTATTTGCATGTTGAGTGTTTCCCTTTTAGGGAAACTGTCGACAGACTAAAGGGTGAGAAAAAATAATTTCACCCAAAATGCACCCTTCTCCCTGTCGGGATCTCCCCTAAAAGGAGAACTTAAAATTAAACGATTACCCATCTAATTCTCCGTAGAATTAAATTCAGGAAAATAAATGTGTATAAAGAGTAGCTCTTTGAGGAGAAGGGGCTAGGGGTTGAGGTAAAGATTATTGCAACTAATATTTTGCTCCTACAGAGCACCCCTCCCATCATGAAAATTCATATCATATTCCACTATTAAACTTTTGCACTATTCTACCTTTCTACTTTTCCACCTTTCAAGTGACAAAGGAAAAGAAAGTGCTTAATTGGACGGTTTGACTGTTCGACTATTCAACTGTTGGACATTCTTTTACTATTAAAATAGAACTTTTACTATAAAAATAGTAGGATTTAAAAATCATTCTACTATATTTGTAGTAGAATTATAATCGAAATTGTATATGGATATCAAATCACTTACCAAAGCAGAAGAGCAAATCATGCAGATTTTATGGCAGTTACAAGATGGAACTGTAAAAGAAGTAATCGAAAATTTTAAAGATTCTAAACCTGCTTACACTACTGTAGCAACCGTTTTAAGCGTGTTAGAAAAGAAAGGATTTGTAGAACATCATAAGGTGGGAAACACAAAAGTGTTTACTCCTATGGTAAGTAAAACTGATTATACCAAAGTACAATTCTCGTCGCTCCTACGAAATTACTTTAATGGTTCGTTTCCGAAAATGGCAAGCTTTTTTGCCCGCGAAAACGATTTGGACATCTCCGACCTGGAAAATATCATGAAGCAAGCCGAAGAGGAAATGAAACAAGATCACGATAAAAATGAATAATATGAATGTTTATTTTGACTTTCTGATAAAAGCATCGGTCAGCATAGGCATCATGTATGTTCTGTACTGGTTGTTGTTACGCAATTTAACCCACTTTAAGGCCAACCGATATTTTCTGCTGGCAAGTGTGATTCTGGCAGTAATCTGTGCCGCATTTCCTGTTCGGTATGAAGTATTAATGTCGGCACCACTGCAGGTAATGCAAAGTTCTGAATTTGCAGATCAATTTCAACGCAAAATCAGCAATACCACAATTGTACAAGAGGAAAGCTTCCCATTTGGAATTTGGGAGTTTCTATTGGGCGCATACCTAATCGGCTTTGTTATGGTCTTGCTTCGCCTGATTGTTCAATCGTGGAAACCCGTACAAATTATTTTGCGAACCAATCCGAAAAAAATCGACGATTACCTGTTGCATGAGAATACGGTTTATAAAATGCCATTCTCATTCTTTAACAGGATTTTAATTCATCCCGAATATTTTAAACAAAACGAGATAAATGACATTTTAACTCATGAAAAAGTGCACATTCAAGAGCGTCATTGGATCGATTTGTTCATTATAGAGCTGTTAACAGTGTTTTTTTGGTTCAACCCATTTATTTGGCTGTTTGAACGTGCTATTAAACAAAACCACGAATACCTGGCCGACAAAGGTGTATTATCCCGGGGCCAATCACCAGTCAGGTATCAGGCTTTATTAATTAACCAGCTAATGGGCACAAAAGTTATTGGCATGGCCAATCATCTGAATTTTGCCCTCGGCCCAACCCGATTTAAAATGATGACGAAAGAAAAATGTTCGAAACGAAAATTGTACCGAATGATTTGGCTTCTGCCGGTATTGGCATTATTGATGTACTCTTTTGCTCAGCCTGAGTATAAGGTGCAGGCACAAGAAAAGAAAGAAACCAAAACTGTTACCATTCCTGACAACAAGGAGTTGGAACACACTTTAGCAGATGGTACAGTGGTTACCATTAACGGAGGAACCACTCTTACTTATCCTGTAAAATCTACAAAGAACAAAGAAGAGGTAACAAAGGATGATAAAACAAACTTTGATGTAAGCGATTCTAAGGTTCCTTTTAAAGTGAAAAACAAGAAAGGAAATATCAATACACTTTCTAATGTTGAAAAGCCTAAAACAAGCAAAAAAGTTCCTGCTAGAATTAAAGGTACAGTAAAGGATGAAAAGGGAAATCCTATTCAGGGTGCCTCAGTTATTCTAAAAGGAAGTAAAGAGGGAAGCATTACCGATTCTGAAGGAAATTATGAATTCGAATTGCCTGCTGAAGGAGAGCATGGACTAATCGCTATGCATGCTGGTTACGAAATGGTAAGTAATACCATTAATTTAAAATCAACAAAAGGTGCTGATTGGAAACATGATTTTATTATGACAGCCGTTGACTCTAATGATAAAAAAGACAAGCAAAAAGTGTTTAAAGCATATGGAACTGTTGTAGATGAAGCAGGAAACCCAATGCCTGGAGCTGCTATTATTGTACAGGGAACAACTTTAGGAACGGTTGCTGATAGGGATGGAACTTTTAAATTGGAAATTCCAACCAATAAAGATTGGGGTCTTATAGTATCATTTGTAGGCTATAGAACTATTAGTAATAAGGTTGAACTTAAAGGTGATAAAACCGATCTTAAGTTTGAATTTGTGTTAAAACGTGAGGTTATTAAAATTTCATCAAAGGATTTAAAGAACGCAGGAGATGTTCCTCCTCCACCACCACCACCAGCTCCACAAATGGAAAAGTCGGATGAACCTGTTTTTGTAATAGTTGAAGACATGCCGCAATATCCACAAGGATTTTATGGACTGGCACAACATGTAAAAAAACAATCTGCCAAAATCAAGGAAAGTTTCTTCTTCGAAGGTAAAACGTTAAAAGGAAATGCTACTATTGGTTTTACTGTAAACCCTAAAGGAGAAGTAAGCAATATTCAAATCCTTAAAAAATCGAATGAGGTAGCAGCCGAAGCTGCACAAATTATTGCTTCGAAAATGGAGGCTTGGAAACCAGGTTCTCAGCGAGGCAAAAAAGTACCTGTTGATTTTGCAATGGAACTAGAGTTCTAAACCAAAAACGATTTCGATATTATTCTAAAAAAGTGCTGTTATACACTACTAAACTAGTGTTAACAGCACTTTTTATATTTTTCGATTTGACATTCGTCTTTATTAGGCCTTTATCAAACTCTCTAACTTCTCTACCAATACTGATCCAGGCACCACTCCTACTGATTTGTCCACAATTTCAGATTTCTTTACAAAAAACAATGTTGGAATACTTCCCACCTGGTACTTGGTTCTTAAATCGGGGAATTTATGCACATCCACTTTTTGGAACTCTACTTTCCCTTCATAATCCCCTGCTAGTTTTTCTACAATTGGCATTAATGTCTGACATGGTGGACAAGTCTCGGCGTAAAAATCTATTAAGATGGCATGTTCTTTCTTCAATAGATTCTCTAATTCCTTTGCGTTTTCTATTTCTTTCATTATTCTAGGTTAAATGTTTCAAATCCATTAATCTGGCTTACAAATATGCCAAAACTTTATGCTTTGTTCATTGTTGAATATTCCCTAAAGATTGTCAATTTTTCCTTTCGCCTGATTTAATCCTTAAAATCTCTTTCTATCTTTAGCTGAATCTCAAAATTAACAGAAATGGGAAAAATAAGATGCAAGTGGGCAGGCAACGATCCATTATATTGCGACTATCACGATAATGAATGGGGCGTGCCACTCCATGATGATCAAATGCTATTTGAATTCTTAATTTTAGAAGGAGCTCAGGCGGGTTTAAGTTGGATCACAGTACTTAGAAAACGTGAAAACTACCGCAAGGCTTTTGATAATTTCGATCCGAATATCGTAGCCAAATACGATCAAAAAAAGGTGGATGAACTGCTCCAGAATGAAGGAATCATCAGGAATAAATTGAAAATAAATTCAGCCATTAAAAATGCCAAGGCTTTTCTTAAGGTTCAAGCAGAGTTCGGCAGTTTCGACAAGTACATTTGGAGCTTTACAGGTGGTAAAACCATTAAAAATGCATGGAAGAACTTGTCAGAAGTACCTGCACTTACCAATGAAGCTACTGCCATGAGTAAAGATTTAAAGAAGCGAGGCTTTAATTTTGTGGGGCCAACCATTTGCTATGCTTTTATGCAGGCAACTGGTATGGTTAACGATCATACAACCGATTGTTTTAAATACAATACAGAATAAAAAAAAAAGGATGTCCAAAAAGTAAGTTCCAAGCTTGTGGTATCATATTGAAATATTTTATTCTCAAATCCAAAGACTCTTAATTACACTCAGAATAACAATAAGGTTCAACTTTTTGGACTCCCTCATATTTTTTAGGATTTAAAAGTAATTGGAACCGTATAGGAACAATGAACCGGCTTTCCTTTTTCTTTTCCCGGACTCCATGTTGGCATACCTTTCACTAGTTCCAATGCAATTGCATCAACTTCTTTATTTCCGGATCCTCTTGTAATGCATACATTATCAATTTTACCTTCTTTCGTTATAATAAAGGTCACAAAACACCTCTGTCCTGTAATATATTTAGAATCTAATTCACTCATTTTTTGCTTCAAATATCGTTGCATATTGTCAATCCCACCTTTAAACTTTGGCATCTCCTCTACAATTACATAAACATGTTCTCCTTTGTACTTTTGGGGCGACTTGCGTTTCAAATTCGTTTCACTAAACTTAATATCTCCCTTAGTCACATCACTTTCCTTATCAAGAGCTATTTTTAGAAAGTAACCTTTTTCTGTTTTTTCTCCTTTCAACACAAAGTCTTTAACCGCTATATTTTTTGTTTGTAAAGACACGAACGAAACATTTATGCTTGCACTTTTTGCAGCACTAATTTCAAATTTACCATAACGATTAGTAACTGTGCCATAAGTTGTACCTTTGACAATTACAGTTGCTCCAGGAATAGGTTTACCATCAATTGCAAGAACAACACCTGTTATTTTCACATTCTCCTGATTAGATACTGCTGCAACTTCATAGGAATCAGCATATACTTTCTCAATTTTTAAATTAAAGATTACTACTGCTAAAATTACCGGCAGCATAACTAGTAACTTAAAGCGTCTGTTTTTTGAACTTTTATCTTTTGACATCATAATCATTCGTTTTTTATTAATGGAATAATTAAAGTTGTTGGCTAAACCAACCACTTCGGCTCCCATTAGTTGATTAATTAATAGTGCCTGATACTGTCCAATGCTAAAGCCGCGCGCTATAACTTCATCATCAGCCAATAATTCATGCGTTTGTTTTATTGCGATTTGAAAAAGCCATACAAATGGGTTAACCCAAAATATAATGCTTAAAATTTCAACCAAAAGCAGATCGATCCAGTGCTTTTGAAGTGCATGAACTTTTTCGTGTATAAATATGTTTCTCAATGCTTCGTTTTCGAACTCTTCTCTGCTGATCACGACATAGCCAAAAAAGCTAAAAGCGGGTATTTTCTCATCAAGGAGTATTACTTTACAGTTATCTTTCACGATAAACTCCTTTCCTTTAATCATACTCCATATCTGCCAAACCTTTATGCTGCTTCTTATCAACAGCACCAGAGAAATGCTTAAATATATTCTCATTAAAAGCTGAGGAATATCGTAACTCGTTCTATTTTCTGATATTCCTTCTGGTATTGTTCCAGTTATCCATTTATCAACAGATAAGTCATTTAAAACATTTACTGATGATGCTTCAACAAGCACTGTATAAGGAATTTTTACAAGAGGAAGAAAAACTGCAAGAACTATACTCAGCATTAGAAACCACCTGATTTCGATAAAAAACCTTTCGTTTCTTAAAAACAGGAAATACAAGACATAAAAAACTGCCAGAATTCCTGAGGACTGCATTAAATAATGGAAGAATTCATTCATATCTATTTCTCCTTCTCAATTTGTTCTTTTGCGATCTTTATCATCTCTTCCAACTCCTGAATGCTTAGCTTGTTATCCTTTGCAAAAAAGGATGCCATTCGAGAAAATGAGCCATTAAAATAATTTTTCACCAAAGCCCCTGCTTTAAAACCTGAATAATCTTCTTTCGAAATTTTAACCGCAAACAAATGGGATTTCCCAGCTGGAATTTTATCTGCAAATCCCTTCTTCTCTAATGCATTCATCACTGTTGCAACAGTTGTATATGCTGGCTTTGGATCTGGAAAGTGTAAAACCACCTCTCTTACATTGGCTTCTTTTAATTCCCATAATATCTGCATCACTTGCTCTTCAGCTTTGGTCAACTCCTTCATCTTAACATTTACTTTTAGATTAATCTACTACAAACTTAGTACTAATTTTTTAGTAGACAAATTTATTTACTAAAAATTTAGTAGATAAACTTATTTTTAAACTGTAAGTATTGATAAATGCAAGCTATTTTGCTAACTATGCAAAAAAAATTGAGCATGGAAACTTTTGAATTATCTAAAGAATCATACACCCTTTGGGATCGAATTAAAAAAGAATTGTCGCTCTTGATTCTACTTGTGGCTATACTTCTATTTTTTGTAGGATTTAAAGTTGTATACTTTACTTCTGTAATTGTAATGTATTCACTATTGTTATTGCTCAAACGCAATCGAATTGTTACATCCATATCCTTTGATGATCAAAAACAAGAACTCAATATAGACTATTACTATTTCATCTTTATTAAAGGAAAAGAAAGGATCCCCTACTCCAAACTAAATTATAAATTGAGCATGAAACGATTTGGTTTTGGTGCTGCAACTCAAACCCTGGAAATATTTAAAGGTAAAATACTGTCTGCTGAACTCCGAAAAGATGGAAAATGGAGTTGGCCTGAGGATAAAACGAATGTCATCTGCGATAAATTATCAACAATTCAGAATTTAAACTAGGATTAATTTCTTTTAAGGTATAATTCTTGATAGATCCTTCGAGAGAATCTCAATTTATTTATCTTTGATAATAGTGTATAACCATTGAAAATAAGGTCCTATTCGAAGCTCAGCAACATATTGTTTATTAATAGCCGTACTTTTGAGCTATTTTTCTTCTGCAAATGCGCAGCAGAACACCCAAAAAGACAGCCTTTTAAAACCCACTAAAAATATAGATCTACCTGATAGTACGATAATCATTTCACGTGACACTATCGTATTTTTATTGGATACTGTAAGAGAACGAAAAAAGGATTCAAATAAGAGTGGAAGTAAATTCTACCATGCAATACAACGGGGAGCTTATAAACGTAAATTTACCAAAGAACTATACAAGTTATTTTTTGTAGCCCCTGATAAAATTTCACCTACCGATACCATAAAAACAGAACGTAGTGAAACCGCTTTTGTCATTTATCAGGGAAAAACAATCAGAAACATTCAGATAAGAGTTATTGAACCCTTTGGGTCTAGTCTTCATGATACTACTAAAGTTGCTAACAGCTGGATTGAAAGAGCAGGTAACGACCTTCATCACACCAGTAAACGAGGGCACCTAAGAAAAATGCTACGTCTTAAGGAAGGAGATAAACTAGATGCCTACACGCTAGCTGACAATGAAAGATTAATTAGACAGCTTAACTATATTAAGGATGCTTTTTTTAGAGTCATACCAGTAAGAGGCTCTAATAAATTTGTTGATTTGCAACTATGGGTGAAAGATCAGTTTTCCTGGGGGATTGACATAGATCTTGGTTCAAACTTATCCACTGAATTCGGAATTTACAGTCGAAATCTTTACGGCATTGGTCATGAGTTCAGCAATAAGTTTCATTACGATAGCGATGAAGATCAAAAATTTGGATACTCTGGTAGATATACGGTTCGTAACATCAGAAGAAGTTTTATTGACGCTAGCTTAATTTATGAAAACACATATGAAAAATCGGTAATTGGAATTGATTTTGAAAAAGATTTTGAAACCTATAACACCAAGAGAGCTGGTGGGCTTAGCTTATCGAAAACGATGCGTTCAAATAAAATCATGGACGATGATCCAATTCGTAACGAAATCCCTCTGGATTTTAATTATGGGAACCTTTGGTATGGAACTTCGATTAAGCTAGACTCTAAAAATTTATTTGCCAGACGAAAGATGTACTTTACGGGAAGAATAGCCAGTACAAAATTTTTTGAAAGGCCGGAAACTGGTCCTGATTTAAATCAATTCTTCCACAACAACATCCTGTATCTTGGAGGGATCAGCCTTAGTCAGACACAATTTTACAAAAGTAACCTGATTTACAATTTCGGTAGAACTGAGGATATTCCTTATGGATTTTTAGCTCAAATGAATTTTGGTTATGAAGATCGGGAATACTCACATCGACTGTATTTGGGATTTGATTTTCAGAATGCAAGCTATGTTCGAAAAACAAGAAGTTATTTTTTTAATCGCATAGCCATAGGCGGATTTTTCGATTCAAAAAGATTTGAACAAGGAAGCTTAATTGCCCAATCGAAATTCTTCAGTCGAATTCGAAAATTGGGAGCATTAAGATTCCGTAATTTTGGAGATTTAAAATACACTCTGGGTATCCGAAGATTTCCAGAAGAATTTATCACCATTAATAACAAAAATGGTATTCGTGGATTTAAAAGCGAAGAGGTGATGGGAAATCAAAAACTCAATCTAAATCTCGAAACCGTAGTCTTTACTCCATACATGATAGGTGGCTTTAAATTTGCCTTTTATACTTTTGGAGATCTTGGAATTATTGGCAGTAATCAGACACAAATTTTTAAAGGTGATTATTACTACGGATTAGGTTTTGGTGTGCGATTACACAACGAAAACCTTGTGTTCAAAACCATACAGTTTCGCTTGGCATTTTATCCAAAAGCTCCAAGTGATTTTCAGTCTACAGCCTTCCGTTTATCAGGAGAAGAACGTCCTCGATTTAATGATTTTAAAGTGGGACAACCTGAGGTGGTCCCTTATGAATAGATTGTACAAACCTAAATCTTGCTCTCTTTCCAATTGACAAATCTTAAATACAACCAAGATCCAAAAGCTAAAAAGGCAGCATAAAAATACTCCGATACCCAAACGCCTGAAATAGATAGTTTGAATACTTCAATCAATAAATAAACACCTCCCAGGTAACATGTCAGTACTACAATTTCAATGAGCATGGCATGAAAAGTATTGCCTGTTCCTGAAACTCCCTGAAACAATGTGATGGCAATAGGAAATAATAAAGCGGCACCAAAAATCACATATAGTACAGGCTTGGTTTCTAAAATCAAACTAGGCTCTTCCGTGTAAATAGATATCACCAATTCCGGGCTTATTAAACTAATGCCAACCAAAGCCAAAACGGCTAAAAACGATAGCTTTACGGTCCTAAAGATAACAGGCATCACCTCCTTAGGTTCTCCTTCACCTAACACTTGACTAACCAAAGTATTTGCTGCTGAAGCAAATGCCCATACCGGAACCATTATCAATACATAAATACTTCTGATAATATTGGATATGGCCAATTCCCTCTCTCCCATTTTCTCAACGAATAAGAAAAATACAAACCAGCATGAAAGTGCCAGAAAGTTTTGTATCATCATTGGAAAAGATACTTTTAGCAATCGCGAATACAATTCTCTATCCACCTTTGGAAAAGCAAACAGCTGGTACTTTTTAACCGGAGTTTTTCTAAAAGTATATATCAGAAAAAATACCAATACACACGCCTCTGCAATTACCGATGCCAAGGCTGCACCTTTAATGCCCATCTCTGGGAAACCAAACTCACCAAATATTAAAGCATAATCTAAAAAGATATTAACGATTGCCATAAAGGCTGTACTCCAACTTATTACTTTGGTTTTGGCAATTCCAATATAAAATGCCCTGAACAACAGGTTCACGCAGGCAAATAAAATTCCCCAGGCACGCACAGAAATGTAATCGGTACTTGCTTGAAATATGGCATCCGATTGAACAATCCCCTTAAGAATTGGAGGAGCTTGAATCTGCATAAAACCTAATAAAAGAACGGCCAGAATCAACAGAAAATACAAGGCATGATCAAAGGTTTTTCCAACTCTTTCATAGTTGCCTTCACCAAATCGACGCGCAATTACAATTTGGGTCCCTAATCCGAATCCCCAACCAAGCATAACCACAGCAAAATAAAAGATTGTGGCAATGGCTGCAGCTCCTAATGCCACTTCACTTAGGTGCCCCAAAAAAGCAGTATCGGTTAAGGCAATGATATTCTGCGCCACACTACCCAAAATAATGGGATAGGCAATCTTCCAAATGTTTCTATAATCAGTTTGTATTTTCACGCTAAAGTTCTATAAAATAAAAAGCCGGCTCCTTAAATTGAAGCCGGCGAAAATTAGTTCTTTTATTTCAGATAATCATCAAAATAATTGCTGACTTTCTGTTTTAAGTGAATTCGATCTCGACCTCTAACATTGTGCTCTGCTCTTGGATATGGGAAGTAATCAACCTGAACATTATTCTTGATACATTCACGAATGAAATTCAAGCTGTGCTGCCATAAAACGGTTGGATCAATGGCTCCCTGGCAAATTAAAAGTTTTCCTTTTAAATCTTTTGCTTTCGCGATTAATGATGTTTTCGCATATCCTTCCGGATTTTCTTCAGGAGTATCCATATAGCGCTCTCCATACATCACCTCGTACCATTTCCAGTCGATTACTGGTCCTCCAGCAACAGCAACTTTAAATACGTCTGGATAATTCGTAATCAATGAAATGGTCATGAAACCACCGTAACTCCATCCATGTACACCAATTTTATCGGCATCCACATATGGTAATGATTTCAAAAACTCAACGCCTTTAAGTTGATCAGCCATTTCAGGTTGTCCACACTGACGGTGAATTACAGCCTCAAATTCTTTACCTCTGTTTGAAGAACCTCTGTTATCCAATATATAAAGCAAGTATCCGTTTTGAGCCATATACTGCTCCCACAAACGAGCACCTCCCAAATATCTGTTGGTTACCAACTGTGCATGCGGACCTCCATAAACATATACCACAACTGGATATTTTTTGTTCGGATCAAAATCAGCTGGTTTAACCATGCGGTAATGCAAATCGGTAACACCATCAGCCGATTTAATTGTTCCCAATGAAATTTCGCCCAAATTGTAATCCTTCAATTTGTTTTCTGCCTTCACCAATTCTTTTACGAATTTCCCTCTGGTATCAGCCACATTTATTATTCTTGGTACATTTAAGCTACTGTAATTATCCAAGATGTATTTTCCATCGGCACTCACCTGTACACTATGATATCCTTCATCTTTGGTTAATCTATATCTCTTACCAGTTTTCAAATTCAACTTGTAAGCATGTCTATCTATCGGACTTACTTCGGTAGATACATAGAACATGTACTTTTCTTCTTTATCAAAACCTAATATTTCGGTAATTTCCCAATCACCAGAAGTCAATTGTTTAATCAACTTTCCTTCGGTATTGTACAAATAGGCATGATTAAAGCCATGACGATTGTTGGTTTGATAGATGAACTGATTTGGCTTGTTCTTCAGGAATACCAATTTATGCGATGGCTCAACCCAACGATCATCTTTCTCTTCAAACAAAGTTGCTACGAACTTACCAGTTTCAGCCTCGTATTTGTTTAATTTTGCATGATTCGAAGCACGATTCAATACCTGAATGTAGATGTATTTGTTATCAGCTCCCCAAGAAATGTTGGTTAAATACTGATCTGATCCAAAATCATCTGGCTTTATCCATGAAGTCTTCTTGGTATCCAAATTGTAAACACCTAAGCTAACCACTTCACTACCCATTCCTGCCATAGGATATTTAATCTCTCTTAAATCGCCTACTCTCGTGTTGATATCTACCAATGGGAAAGAAGTTACATTGGTTTCATCTTTTCTGTAAAATGCCAATTGCTTTCCGTTAGGAGACCAGAAAATTCCTCCGCTAATGCCGTATTCGCTTCTGCTAACAGCCTGACCATTTACAATATTCTTATCTGTATCAGCAGTAACTGCAAACTCTTTTCCATCTTTACCGGCAATGTATAAGTTGTTTTCAATAGTATATGCTACAGCACTAGATGCATCACAAAAATCTTGATTTTCTGCTTTTGAGTTCACCTTTAGATTAAGCAATACTTTTTTTGCAACGAAATCATAATGAATCAAAGCTCCTTGCTGATTAAATTCCATTACATTTTTTGATTGCCATGAAAAATGAGGAATTCTTCTTAATGCTTTTATTTCATTAGCTTCTATACCTGCATTTAGTTCTTCCAAACTTAATAATACCTTTGGTTCATCTCCTGGTTTTGCAAACAGAATTTCATTCTCTTTCACATAAGTGTATTCACTTAAATCTCCTCTCCAAGATAATTGTGACAAGCTTTCTGGATAAAATTGTCTCCATTGCCCTAAAATAGCATCTTCCATAGACAATTTTTTTGTCTGTGCCTCTAAACTTAGGAAAACTCCACAATTAATTAATAAATAGACTAAAAGGAATATTCTTTTCATCTTGTTTAGTTTGTTGTTAAATATCTTTTTATTTTTTTTTGCATTCAAATGTATCCTTTTTAGTATAAATACAGTAATAATGTTAGAATAAATTAATCAGGACGACTACCAATTGATTTGATATTTGTCAAAATCAAGTTGAAAAAACTACTCGAATAAATTACTAATCGTTTTCAACCCGTTCGAAAACAGCTATGTAAATCGTGTTTTTTCTTCTTAATTGGTTCAACTAGTTAAAGAAAAAAGAAATGCCAAAGAAAAGAATCCCAAACAGTATTAAATTTCTATTTTTAATAGCAATTGCTGCAATTGCAACTTTTTTAATACTACAGCCTTTTGAAAATACAAACAAAGAAGCAGTTATCGAACAGGAAACAGAAGCTGAAATCATGGCTGATGCTGAAAAAACAGGAAATATTTTTAAGTACAACAACATCTTGTTTAGTTTACCATCTCCATATCAGATTTCGTTATTGCTTGAAAAATCTGGAATTTCATACAACAAAGACTTGCTGAATTCGACTAAAAAATCAGGCGATTACGTTGATAATTTTAGCAAAGCAATCAACTTTGGTGTTTATGGTTCCGATTTAGGCTATATCAATATTTACAAGCAAACTCAGGATGCTGCAAGTTATTTTGCAGTTCTTAAAATTTTATCGCAAGATATTGGTTTGTACAATGCCATGGATAAACCAACTGTGGAAAGAATTGAAAACAATATCGAAAACAGGGATTCACTTTTGGTAATTGTTAGTAATACTTATCGCAAAATAGATGACTACTTAAAAGTAAATCAGCGCGAAAATACTGGTGCACTAATCTTAGCAGGCGGATGGATTGAATCTGTTTATTTGTTAACTCAGCAAATTAAGGAGAAACCAAGTAAGGAATTAATGGATCGTATTTCAGAACAGAAGCGTCCGCTTGAAAACCTTATTAAATTGCTTGTTCCTTACTCCAACGAATCGAAGGATTATTATTTCTTGGTAGATAAACTTATTGACCTTGCCTATACATTTGATGAAATTGAAGAGCAATACAAATATGTAGCTCCAATTACCGATTCGCATAAAAAACTTACCATTGTGAAAAGCAAATCTGAATTGATCATGAAAAAGAAACAATTTGCTAAAATCACAGAAAAAGTTTCTATAATCCGTGAGCACATTATTAAGTAAACTGAAAATATCTTTAACTATGAGACTTAAATATACCATTATACTATTTTCCTTATTATCAATTCTTTCACTAAGTGCAAAAGCACAATCTGATGTTACTCATAAGAATTGTACCAAGTACCTTGGAACTGAATTTATTTCGGATGGTCAACAATACAAAGCTTTGTTATCAGGTGGTGAAGTTGCCGAATTTCATACTACATTTTATGCGGGCAATCATTACCGAATTGTTGGTGCTACAGGCAAAGATGAAGGCAATGTAATTTTCTCACTTTACGATCAGGAAAATCATCTAATTTTTACCAATCGAGATCATAAAAATTCTCCTTACTGGGATTTTAAATTCGAAAACTCAATGAATTGTACAATCGAAGCCAAATTGAACCAAAAGAATGTAAGTTCAGGTTTCGTATTAATGTTAATTGGATTCAAACAATAGTAAAAGTAACTACTCTTAATAAGGTTGACCACCAACAAACCCTGCCATTCCATGAGTGAACGAATACTAAAAGCTTTAATGCAACTCTTTGCTATCATTGCACACCCACAAAGTTCTGCAATTGAGAGGCGTAGAATGGTATCTAAATATTTGAAGCAACATCTTGATCAGGAAACCGCAGAAGAGTACCTAGTTCTTTACGATCAGCACTACGAAGAGAACCAAAGAAGAACAACCAGAAAATCAAAAATAAAAAAATATACTTCGGCAAGCTCGGTTCGGGTTTTACGAATTTGTACTGAAATTAACGAAGAACTTATTATCAGACAAAAGGTTGTTGTTCTCATCCAACTTCTTGAATTTTTAAATTCGGAAGATGAAATTAGTGAACAAGAGTTTGCCTTTGTCGAAACTGTAGCTGATACTTTTAATCTGGCTAAAGAAGGTTATGAGAGACTTCGAAACTTTGTTCTTAATGATTTTTCTGAAATTAAACCATCCAGCAGATTACTCACGATAAGTAACTCTGAATCAGATCATGAAATTGGTGAATATTACTACTCGCCTGGACTAATTGGTAAAATTAAGATTCTTAGATTGCAAACTGTAGATATGTTTGTGATGCGATTCAAAGGAATCGATGAATTATTCATGAACGGACAATCGTTAAATCCAGAACGAGTTCATGTTTTAAGTCAAGGTTCATCCATCCGTAATCCTAAAATTGATCCCATATACTTTAGCGATATTGTAGGTACATTTTATCGAGATGATAAGCAGAAAAGAGTTGTTTTTGAAGCTCAAAATATCGAATATCGATTTAAAGAGGATAACATTGGTGTACATGACCTTTCGTTCAAGGAAGAGTCTGGTAGAATGGTTGGAATCATTGGATCCAGTGGTGCAGGTAAAACCACTTTATTAAACGTTTTAAATGGATCTGCTGAGCCTAGCAAAGGAAATGTTGTAATTAACGGTTATGATATTACTTCTGATAAATCGAAACTTGAAGGTGTAATTGGGCATGTATCGCAGGATGATTTGCTTATTGAATCGCTAACCGTTTTTGAAAATCTATATTATAATGCTAAACTTTGCTTCGACAAACACAGTAGTTTTCAATTAATCAGACTGGTTTTAAAGCTTTTAAAAGATTTGGGATTATACGAGGCTCGTAATCTGAAAGTAGGAAATCCTTTAGATAAAAAAATTAGTGGCGGACAACGCAAAAGATTGAATATTGCACTGGAATTGATACGCGAGCCATCGGTTTTATTTCTTGATGAACCAACATCCGGATTATCATCACGAGATTCAGCCAAAATTATGGATTTGCTGAAAAATCTGGCTTTAAAAGGCAAATTAATTTTTGTTGTAATTCATCAACCAGCTTCGGATATTTTTAAAATGTTCGATCGCTTATTGATTTTAGATACTGGCGGATACCTTATTTTTAATGGAAATCCTTTAGATGCCATTACCTATTTTAAATCACAAACTTTAAGAGCAAATCATACCGAGAGTGAATGTAATTTTTGTGGTAATGTTGATGCAGATCAGATATTTAATATTGTTGAATCGGAAGTTCTCGATGAATATGGCAATCCTACACAAGTAAGGAAAGTTTCTCCTATTCAATGGTATCAAAGATTTAAAGATCATAACAAAAATGGCAAGGACATTGAGGACACAAAAGAATTGCCGCCTGTTAGCTTTAAAATACCTTCAGCACTGAAACAATTTTGGGTATTTACCAATCGAGATGTCATTTCAAAATTCGCTAATCGACAGTATTTGTTCATCAACCTGTTCGAAACGCCCCTATTGGCATTAATTCTATCGTACATTATAAAATATTATAATATAGATGCTGGAAATGAGCTTGGTTACACATTTAGCAACAATAGCAATATGCCAGTTTATCTGTTCATGGCAGTTATTGTAGCCCTATTTATTGGATTAACATTAAGTGCAGAAGAAATTATAAAGGATAGAAAAATACTGAAAAGAGAACGTTTTTTAAACCTTAGTAAATCTGGATATTTGATATCGAAAATTGTTATTCTATTTACAATTTCAGCTTTTCAGGCATTCCTATTCACCATTATAGGCAATTCCATACTGGAAATCAAAGGGATGTTTTTTGAATACTGGCTTGCCTTATTCAGCGCCTGGTGTTTTGCCAATATGCTTGGATTAATTATATCTGATAGCTTTAAAACTGTGATTACAATCTATATTTTAATCCCTTTTATTCTGATTCCTCAGCTGATACTTAGTGGTATAATTGTAAAATTTGACAAATTAAATCCTAATATTTCTGCTCCAAATTCTATTCCTTGGTATGGAGAAATAATTACGGCCCGATGGGCTTACGAAGCATTAGCTGTAAAACAGTTTAAGGATAATAAATTCAATGCAAACTTCTACGTCTACGAAAAATTAATGAGTAAAGCCGATTATCGTAAAAATTATTGGCTTCCTATCCTTAAAAACAAATTAAACGAAAGTGAAAGGTATTTAAATCAACCTGATAAGCTCAAAAAATTAGAATCTAATTTAGTTTTATTGAGAAATGAACTATCGCTGGAAGATTTGAATAAATTGGCCTTTCATTTTGAAAGAATGGACTACCTGTCTCCTATAAAATTAGATGATTTAACGATTAAAAATCTACGTACCTATTTTGATAAACTGAATCGCTACTACATTAATCTGTATAATATCTCGAACCGAAAAAAGGATGAACATTTGGTTGAAATACAGAAACAATACGACAACAAGCAGGAGTTTGTTAACATGAAAAAGGAATACTCAAATGAAAGGTTAACTGAATTTGTACGTAACAGCAATGATATTGAACGAATTATAGAGTACAAGGATCGATTGTATCAAAAGATTGATCCAATTTATCGAGATCCCGAATGCAAATTCCTAAAAGCACATTTTTATGCTCCCCAAAAGTGCCTGTTTGGTAAATACTATGACACTTATTGGGTGAATATTGTGGTTATTTGGTGCTCGAGCATTTGCCTATACATTGTATTGTATTTTGGCCTGCTTAAAAAAGCTTTGGGTATATTCGAACAAAAAATTAGGAAAAGGAATTACAATTCATAATTACTTGAATTGGATAATAAAAAAACTGCAACCTAACAGATTGCAGTTTTTTATTATCTAATTGAACTACGATTTATTCATCATCCTCAATCATATTGAAAGGAATCTTTACAATAGATTGATAGTCTTCACCAGCTTCCAACATGTCCTCATCATCCATTTCGTAATGCCAGTTGATGATCACTTTATTTCCTCTTTTAAAAATGGTTTCCAATTTCTTAAATACGTCCAAAATACATTTCGACGAACTGGTGTTAAAATACTCTAATCTAATAGAAACTTTAGTTTCTTCCTTTGGCTCTTTCACATACGAATCCAGCCACTCCATAACAGGCTTGTAAAAATCAAGCGAGTTTTCTGGTATTGAACGACCTTCAATTAAAAAAGCTCCTTTTTCTCCATCAAAATTAATACTTGGAGTTTTTGGGCTACCTTCTAAAACTAGTGAATTCATGGAAGTTATACTTTAAGTTTTATATTACAACATCAATAGAAAGGAATAAATAGTCCGCATTATAATCAATAAATTGATATTCCATATTATTGCCACTTTTCCGGGCGATTTCTACCATTCCTAAACCACCTCCTCCTTTTTCGGAGAATTGCTCATTATTTAATATAATTCTATACAAATTTCGGGTTTCCTCTAAAGACAAAGTATTAATCTGGTCAATTCTATCACGAATTAGTTTTAGCCCTTCAATTTTTATAAAGTTACCAATACTAATGCGGTACTGCATTCCTTCATCTCTTAAAATAAGTACTCCAAATTTGTTGTAATCTACATTTAAATCGGATGGTACTTCTCCATGATGATGAAGATTCTGCACCAACTCTATTAAAACATTAAAAATTTTCTTGAACATTTTAGGAGACTCGTCCTTTGCCTTAAGAATCCTCTCAATTGAATTAAGAATTCGAGTAACATCCTCATCATCAATTCTGCCTTTGTAATCAAAAATAGCATCTTCATCTATTTTTTCTTCATACCATTGGTCAAGGTCAAAATTCATATATATTAGGATTAGGGTTACTCAATAACAAAATTAGCAAATTATCTCAGAGTTAAAAGTTAAGCCTGATCAAATTTCCTATTCAGCTCTTATTTATCTTTCTTATAATTATCTTTCTTTTTACCATCGAACATGGTGTATTTTTGGAACTTACATTCCAATGCACCATTATAAAGAGTTATTTTTCTTGATGGTCGTAATCCAACACTATCAAAACACTCTTTACCATAGCTTAAAATCCAAGCATCATAACCAGAAAAATTGTGCTTTAATCTTTCCCCAATCATAGCATACAATCCTTCTAAATCTTTAGGTTTTAAACGTTCTCCATAAGGTGGGTTGGTAATCAAAAGTCCTTTTTCTACCGGAGGAATAAACTGTTGGAATGGAGTTACATTCAATCTAATTTTTCTTCTTAGGCCTGCATTACGGATATTCTCTTCTGCAATTTCCATTGCTTTATCAGAGATATCAGCTCCAATAATTTTTCCTTCGTAATCAACCTCAGTTTCTTCATTGTATATATCGTCCCACAAATCCTCATCAAAATCCTTCCATTTTTGGAATCCAAACTCTTTACGATACAATCCAGGAGGAATATTGTAAGCGATTAATGCAGCCTCTATCAAAATGGTTCCTGATCCGCACATTGGGTCAATGAAATTAGATTTCTTATCCCAACCAGAAAGTAAAATTAAACCTGCTGCCAACACTTCATTTAGTGGAGCTGCAGTTTCCCCAACGCGATATCCTCTTTTGTGTAGCGATTCTCCAGAACTATCTAGCGAAACTGTACAGGTATTTCTATCGATATGAATGTTAATACGCAAAGTAGGATTCATCATTCTTACTGAAGGACGATCGCCTGTTGCATAAAAGAATTGATCTACAATAGCATCTTTTACACGGTAAGTAACAAATTTTGAGTGTTTAAAGTCTTCCGAACTAATTGTACTATCAATCGCGATAGTATCTTTATTACCGATGTACTCACTCCAGTCAATTTCCTGAATTCCTTTATACAACTCGTCAGTATCGTGAGCTGTAAATTTGTGAATTGGTATTATCACTCGGGTGGCTGTTCTTAAATGCAAGTTTGCTTTATATAGCAAAGTTTTATCACCCACAAAGCTCACTGCACGTTTTAAAATTCTAATCTCCTCTGCGCCTAATTGCTCTAATTCATTAGACAATACTTCCTCTAAACCATGAAAGGTTTTTGCAATTAATCTGAATTTACCCGAGTCTGTTTTCACAACCATCTTTTTTAATCTACATCTAAACTATTTCAATTATCAAATCAACGAAAACGTCTTTTCTTAACAAATTTTAAAGTACTTGCCTTTGATTCGAATTTCGGCTACAAAATTAATCTTTAACACCTAAAAACATAGGCTTTTAATCAGATATTCAAAAAAAAAGCCGAAAGCGATGCTTTCGGCTCATAATCAGCAATTAATCACTAATTAATTCAGTATCGTATAATTTAGGATTTATGAGCACCTCTATGGCTTTTTGTACAAATTCGTTCTCACTATTCACGATTTTATAATACTCTGTACTTTCCCATAAATCTCTTGCCAGCAATGCTTTTACATGCAATTTTATATCGTCCACTACTGCATTATAATCCTCCTCATTCTTTTCAATCCCTTCTTTTTCTCCCAAAGCAACAATTTCTGCCATCATTTCATCGCTTACTTCGAAATTCTTCGAGAATGAGTCGAATTTTGGATACTTCTTTCTTAATGATTCCAGATTTTTATCCATATAGTTCACCACATATGGATAAATCACATTTTTGCGAACCAATAAGTTGAAATATTTATAGTTTGCAGTTGTATCGATAGGAATAAAAATATCAGGCATAATTCCACCGCCTCCATATACAGTTCTTTTCTTCACCAAAGTACTGTACTTTAAAGAATCAGGAAAATGAATACTATCAGCATTAATCATTTCTCCAGATTTGTAACGGTTCAAAATATCCAAGTGATAATCTTCTAAACCATTTTCATACGGTTTTTGAATACATCTTCCCGTAGGAGTATAATAGTGCGCAGTAGTTAATCGAATCATAGAACCATCAGAAAGTGGAAATTGTCTTTGAACCAATCCTTTTCCAAATGTTCTACGACCAATAATCACACCTCTATCCCAATCTTGAACTGCACCAGAAACAATTTCAGAAGCTGAAGCTGATCCTTCATCCAAAAGAATTACAATTCTTCCATCTTTAAAAATTCCTTTCTCAGTAGAAATGTTTTCTCTTCTAGGAGTTGATAAACCTTTGGTATATACAATCAGTTTTTCTGCATCCATAAATTGATCAACCATTTCAATGGCAGCAGTCATAAATCCTCCTCCATTGCCTCGCAAATCGAGAATCAGATCTTTCATTTTTTGAGCTTTTAACTTGGTTAAAGCCTCTAAAAACTCATCGGAAGTTGTAAGGGCAAATCGATTTAACTTCATGTAACCAATTTGCTTGTTAATCATATATGCAGCATCCAAACTATGAATTGGAATTTTATCGCGAGTAATTACAAACTCTAACAATTCCTTTTCTTTCTTTCTCTTTACCTTCAAGTTTACAATGGTTCCCTTTTCACCTCGCAAACGCTTATGCACATCGGTATTTTTCATACCAATCGCTGCAACATTTTCGTTGTCAATCTCCAGAATTCTATCGCCGGCACGAAGTCCAACTTTTTCAGATGGTCCCCCCGGAATTGTGGCTACCACCATTAAAGTATCACGCAACAAGTTAAATTGAATTCCAATTCCACTAAAACTTCCTTGCAAGGCTTCATTCATCTCTTTAATCTCATCCTTGCTGATATAGATTGAGTGAGGATCAAGCTCGGCCAGAACTTTTATAATTGCATCTTCAGTCAACTTCTCAACATTTACAGTATCAACATAAAATGCATCCACCAAAGCCAATAAATTTTGATATTTAATTGCCTGTTGTTTTACCGATTGAGCACTAAGCGTTCCACCAATTGCAAAAACACCTAAGAATAAAAGTGTAAAGCCATTCCTCAAAAATTTTTTCAAACTACTCATATAAATTATGCTTTTTAATAAATTTTGCGCAAATTGATTGTACTTTACAGAACTTGACGAAAGATACAATCTTTTTAAGAAATACGGGCATTGAATTCAACAAATATGAAACATAAAGCCAATATATTACTGATTGGATTTACTTATTCTTTAAGTATTGAATCTCTACCTGGAATTAATTTTTCTAAATGCGATTCTTTTAAGGAGTTAACCGAATTGCTTCTCTCAAATGAATACAAGCTAATTATCTCTAAATTTAAATTTGGAGATAAAACAGCCTTAGATGTTAATCAAACTTTAGAATCTTTAAAAACTTACTACCCTGATTCAAAATCATTAAAATTACTCGTTTTAACCTCAACCGAAGAAGAGGATAACATATGTAAGGTAAATAAACTTTTGTATTTCCCCGAGGAAATGAACCTAAAATCGTTAATTCTTAAATTAATTGATTTACCTCGCGAACCCCAAAAGACAGACAAAGATCTTGCCATTATCGATTTCAATGAGCTTTTTATCCGAGTTGATAATAATAGAGCCTTTATTAAAGAGGTTATTGAAAAATTTTCAGCATTAAAGAATCTAGAATATCAGAAATTCTGGTTCCTTTAGAAAGTGGAGATTATAAAAAAGCTAAAGATTCTGCTCACAAGTTAAAAGGAGTTTTAGCCAATTTCTCAATGCTGGAGGCAAAAGCAACTATTATTGAATTGGAACAAATTATTCTCTCTGAAGATATGGTGAAATCACTAAGCAAATTGAAGGAGTTGAATGATAAGATTGATCTTGCAAAAGAATTCTACCTATCAAACCAAGATCAGTTTGAAACCACATAAAAAAAACGGTAGCACTTTTTAAGTACTACCGCTATATCTTGTTTTTCACAAATTTATTCCCACTCAATAGTTGCTGGTGGCTTAGAGCTTATGTCGTATACAACTCTATTTACACCTTTTACATTATTGATGATTTTGTTAGAAGTTTTAGCAAGAAACTCATATGGTAAGTGTGACCAGTCCGCTGTCATACCATCAGTAGAACCAACAGCACGAAGAGCTACAACACTTTCATAAGTACGCTCATCTCCCATTACTCCAACCGATTGAACTGGTAATAACATAGCGCCAGCTTGCCAAACATCATCGTACAATCCATCTTCTTTCAAACCTGAAATGAAGATGTCGTCAACTTCTTGAAGAATTCTAACTTTTTCAGCAGTAATATCACCAAGAATACGAATACCCAATCCTGGTCCTGGGAATGGATGACGATTGATAAACTTATCTTCTAATCCCATACTACGTCCAACACGACGCACCTCATCTTTAAAAAGCAATTTTAATGGCTCTACCACTTTTAGCTTCATATAATCCGGTAAACCACCTACATTATGGTGCGACTTAATGGTTTGAGAAGGACCTCCTGTAACTGAAACTGATTCGATTACATCAGGATAAATTGTTCCTTGACCTAACCATTTTGCATTTTCTACTTTATGAGATTCTTCATCGAATACCTCTACAAATGCATTACCTATAATCTTACGTTTCTTTTCAGGATCAGTAACATCTGCCAAGGCAGAAATAAACTTCTCTCCTGCATCAACACCAGTTACATTTAAACCTAGAGATTCGTATTTCTTCAATACATCGGTAAACTCATTCTTACGCAAAAGTCCATTGTCAACGAAAATACAATAAAGGTTTTTGCCAATTGCCTTATGCAACAACATAGCTGCAACAGTTGAGTCAACACCACCTGATAATCCAAGAATTACACGCTCGTCACCCAATTGAGCTTTTAACTCTGCTACTGTTGTTTCAACAAATGCATCTGGAGTCCAATCCTGAGAACATCCACAGATGCCAACAATAAAGTTTTCCAACAAAACAATACCTTCAGTACTGTGATAAACCTCCGGATGGAATTGAATACCATAAGTTGTTTCACCTTCAATTGCAAAAGCAGCATTTTCCACGTCAGTGGTACTTGCTGTTACTTTATAATTTGCAGGCATTCTTTCAATGGTATCACCATGTGACATCCAAACCTGAGAATTCAAGCTAATTCCTTTTAAAAGAGCACAGCTATTATCAACCGAAGTTAAGTTAGCACGACCATATTCTCTTTTGTTTGATGCCATTACTTCACCACCAAAGCAGTGAGCCAAATGCTGGGCACCATAACAAACTCCAAGAAGTGGTAATTTGCCTTTTATTTCTGATAAATCTGGAATTGGAGCTTTTTCGTCTCTTACTGAGAACGGACTTCCTGATAAAATCACACCCTTAATCGACTCATC
This sequence comes from Marinifilum fragile JCM 15579, assembly GCF_001310955.1. Classification (GTDB taxonomy): domain Bacteria; phylum Bacteroidota; class Bacteroidia; order Bacteroidales; family Marinifilaceae; genus Marinifilum; species Marinifilum fragile. The sequence continues at coordinate 17,490 of NZ_BAZX01000015.1, read as the reverse complement.
GATTGCTGGAGGATTATTATAAGGATGAATTTCACAATACACATTTAATTCACGAACACGTCTTGCAATTAACTGAGTGTACTGTGAGCCAAAATCTAAAATCAGAATTTTTTCCTGCATAAATCTTACAAATTGAGGGTTGTTCAGTAATCTTATTTGGCGTACAAAGATACACAAATTTGCGACTTTAAAACGTCTTTATCAAGAATTCAAAAAACAACTCTATAATAAAAAAAGAACCCCCGAGGAATTCCTCAGGGGCTGCTAATTATTTAAATTTTTTAAGCAAATCTTTTACTGCGTCTTTGTGAATAGTGTATCCCATCATTTTCAGCTTCACGTAGTCTTCATGGAAGAAGTAGTATCCAAACTCAGCTGAGTTTTCATCAATATTACGAGATCCTGAACTTGAATCCTTAATCAAATACCAATCTTTTCCCTCCTTGTCAACATAGTAACCAACCATGTGCATACCATGATCATCAGTAGTTGATCCGTTAGAGAAACGGAATTGACGGGCATCTTCGTTAATATATGCCGATGGAATATCAAAACTTGGAACCATTGCACAATTTGTTGTTCTCAAGAAACCAGCTTCCGAAACATCTCCACCAATACTCATGGTGTATCCTTTACGAATTGCTTTCTTAATTGACTCCATATATTCATCAAGAGGAACATTATAATATTCTTCTGAATGCCACCAGTTATCAGGCACTTTGTATTCAACTTGCTTCCAATATGGCTCTTGTTTATAAGAAAGAATTTCTACATAATCATCAGGATTAAGTTTTAAATAATCTTTCAAATAAGTTTTAGGTGTATACTCCTTACCCTCTACTGTAAATTTTGTTGGGGGAGTTCCTATATAATGATTCATGATAGATTTGATTGTAGCCAATGCTTCTTCTTCGTTCCATGCATTGCTTCTTTTCAAACCATTCAAGAAAGCCATCATTTCATCATACATTTTTTCGTGTGTATGAAATTTTCTTCCATTCAATAATCCTGTATAAGCTGATTGAGGACAAGCGCCATAAATCTTCCACATTCTTGCCACAGAGTTACCTTCTGCTCCTTGTTCAAATACTGAATTTCCTCTTTCTTGAATAAAACGACGAGCTTTTTCAATGTATTCACAATAAACTGTGTATAACTCAGAAATATCTACTTTCTTTTTGTGTAAACGATAAACTTCCGATTCGTAAAACGAAGTAGTAGAAAAACACCAGCATGTTCCAGTATTTCCTTGCGAAATTGTTGGGCGTGCCCATTCTGTATTATCCTTGTACAATTCAATTTTATTTGGAAGATCGTACGAACTTTGATCCATAAAGAATCTTTTATCAACAGCATTCTTTTCCAATTGAGCATCAACCATTCTAATATCCTTTAGGATAGAATTTTGATAATAACCTGGTTCGTACTCTTTAAATTTAGATTTGTCTTGTTTTTGTTGTGCAAAAACAGATGAACTTAAGGCAACAGCCATAAGCACGATTAAAATCTTTTTCATGTTTGTTGGTTTTAGTGTCAAATTGAACAATCGAACTTAAGGATTTCTCTTTATAGAAACCACATAATTCTTTCGAGATGCTAATTTATAAAAAAAGTTGATTGCTGATTCCTTTAGCGATTAAGTTCTATTGTGAACTTGCTACCATCTTCAGCCAAGTGAGTATTTTCGAAAACGAACTTTGCCTCTTTCAAATGAGCGTCCAGCGTTTTAAATCGAGAAGAAAAATGTCCGATGATCAACTTTTTTACATTGGATTCACTAGCAACTCTTGCAGCCTGTTCTGCTGTAGAATGATAAGTAGCCTTTGCCAGCTTTGCTTCTGTTTTTAGAAAAGTTGCCTCATGATACAGTAAATCCACATTTTCGATAATTGGAAGAATCTTCTTGTATGGAGCTGTATCAGTGCAAAAAGCATAGGAACGGGTTGGTAAAGGATCTTGGGTTAGTTTTTTATTCGGAATAACCTCTCCTTCTTCGGTCACAAAATCCTCTCCCATTTTTAAGGAGTGGCGACAACGAATCGGAACATTGTAAAAATCTAACAAATCGGCATTCAAAGAACGAGGTCTTTCTTTTTCTTTAAATAAAAAACCAGCACAAGGCATTGCACCATGTTTTAATGGAAAAGATTGAACGATTACTTTGTCATCCTCAAAAAGCGTTTGTGTTTCTTTTCCAAAAATAGTGTGGAAATAAATATCGTATTGCTTCCTGGTTTCAAGAAGTTCCAACTGAAAAGTGATTAACTTCTCTAATTTGCTATGTCCATATATATGCAGATCGGATTTTCGCCCTTGAAGTGCGTATGTAGAAAGCAATCCGATTAGGCCAAATATATGATCGCCATGAGTATGCGATATAAAGATATGATTGATGCGACTCATTGGAACTCTGAATCTCTTCATTTGAATCTGTGTGCCTTCACCACAGTCAATTAAAAAGAACCGCTCAAGTACATTGAGCACTTGAGCGGTTGGATATCTTTTGGTTGTTGGTAAAGCAGAGTTACTGCCTAAAATTGTTACTTCAAATTTCACCAATTACTTGTTTAATTCAATTTGAGCTTTCATAGTAGAAACAGCCTCATCCATATTAAACGCAATATTTAGAACTGAATCTAGCTGTGAAATGGAAACCAATCTTTCAACAGCAGGCTGCAAGCCATACAGAACAAATGTTCCGTTTGCATTTTTACACAACCTATTCGCTACAAGAATTGCACTAAGACCAGAAGAATCACAATATGTACATGGAGTTAAATCCAAAAGAATATTTTTCTCACCGTTTCCAGAAATTAAAACCAATTCTGATTTTAAAGCAGGAGCGATATGAGTATCCAATTTGTCTTTCAATACCTGCACTAGAGTGTATCCATCTTTCTTGTCAATCTTGAAGTCCATAGTACCTTATTTTTAAATTATTCAGCGTCTTTGTCGCCTTCTAATTGCGATTTAAGAGCAGCTAATTCTGATATATCACCTAAGGTAGTCTTTTCTAGTGAATCTTTCACTTTTTTAACACCTTTTTTCGTTGTTTTAGCAGCTTCTTTTTTCGCAGCAGTCTCTTCAGCCTTCTTCACATCTTCGAAAGTTCTTGAGTGAGAAAGGATAATTCTCTTAGCAGCTTTTGAGAATTCGATTACTTTGAATTCTAATTTCTCTTCAACTTTAGCTTGAGAACCATCTTCTTTCACAAGGTGACGTGGAGTAGCGAATCCTTCAACACCGTAAGGAAGAGCGATAACAGCTCCTTTTTCGAATACTTCTACGATAGTACCTTCATGAACAGAATCAGTTGTAAAGATTGTTTCGAATACATCCCATGGATTTTCTTCCAATTGCTTGTGACCTAAGCTTAATCTTCTGTTTTCCTTGTCGATTTCAAGAACTTTAACTTCGATTTCAGCTCCAATTTGAGTGAATTCAGCTGGGTGCTTCACTTTCTTAGTCCAAGAAAGATCTGAGATGTGGATTAATCCGTCAACACCTTCTTCGATTTCAACAAATACACCGAAGTTAGTGAAGTTACGAACTTTAGCTGTATGCTTAGAGTTAACCGCATATTTAGTGTCAATCTCAGCCCATGGATCAGCTTTCAATTGCTTGATACCAAGAGACATTTTTCTCTCTTCGCGATCCAAAGTTAAGATTTGAGCTTCTACTTCGTCTCCAACTTTCATGAAATCCTGAGCAGATCTTAGGTGCTGTGACCAAGACATTTCAGAAACGTGAATCAAACCTTCAACACCAGTAGCGATTTCAACGAATGCACCGTAATCAGCCATAACAACTACTTTACCTTTTACAGTATCACCTACTTTCAACTCAGCATCTAGAGCATCCCATGGGTGTGGAGTAAGTTGTTTAAGACCTAGAGCGATACGTTTTTTATCGTCATCGAAGTCAAGGATTACAACGTTCAATTTCTGATCAAGCTCAACAATTTCGCTTGGGTGAGTTACTCTACCCCAAGATAAGTCTGTAATGTGAATCAAACCGTCAACTCCACCCAAGTCGATGAATACACCGTATGAAGTGATGTTTTTAACAGTTCCTTCCAATACCTGACCTTTTTCAAGCTTAGCAATAATTTCTTTCTTCTGTTGTTCAAGTTCAGCTTCGATAAGAGCTTTGTGAGAAACAACAACGTTTTTGAATTCGTGGTTGATTTTAACAACTTTGAATTCCATAGTTTTACCAACGTATACATCGTAGTCACGGATTGGCTTAACGTCAATTTGTGAACCTGGCAAGAAAGCCTCAATTCCAAATACGTCAACGATCATACCACCTTTAGTACGACATTTGATGTAACCTTTGATAATTTCATCATTTTCAAGAGCCGAGTTAACTCTATCCCATGAACGTAAAGCGCGAGCTTTTTTGTGTGAAAGAACTAACTGTCCTTTTTTGTCTTCTTGAGACTCAACGTAAACTTCAACAGTATCACCAACCTTTAATTCTGGGTTGTAACGGAATTCGTTTAAGCTTACAATACCATCTGATTTGTAACCAATATTGATTACAACTTCTCTTTTATTCAAAGAAATAACGATACCGTCAATTACTTCTTTTTCAGCAACTGTAGATAAAGTTTTATCATACATTGCTTCTAATTCGGTTCTCTTTTCACCTGCGAAACCTTCGTCATTAGTGAAAGCATCCCAATCAAATTCTGCGTCTGGTGCAGAATTGTCAACTTTTTTGTTTTCTTCAACCATGTGTTAAACTACTGATTTACTAATAAATTAGACATTATATATAAAATTCCGTGCAAAAGTATAAATTATTCCGGAAGAATATACAAGTTACGACATTTTTTTCGCAAAATCTTGCAATAAAACATACACTTAGAGGGGATTTTAACTATTTAGAATGCCGTATTTAAATTAACAAATGTAAATGATGAATTATGTATTTTAATACAAACACAATCTTTTCCTTCTATTCCTAATTAAAACATTTTTTGTGATTTAAACTGGCATAATTTCATTTCTCCCTTACCTTTGCAACAAATTTCGTAGAATAATTAAATAATAATGAGTCTAGAAAAAGAATTACAATCACGTTCTTCGGTTTGCGAGTTGTGTGGTGCCAGCGAAGGTTTAAAACCTTATGAAGTTGCTCCATCGAACGGATCGGCCGACCAACACATTTTGGTTTGTGGAATCTGCCACGAGCAAATGGAAGACAAGGATAAAATAGATGCCAATCACTGGCGTTGTTTGAATGATAGCATGTGGAGCACAGTTCCTGCAGTACAGGTAATGGCATGGAGAATGCTTAACCGATTAAAAGCAGAAGGCTGGCCTCAAGATTTATTGGACATGCTTTATCTTGATGAAGAAACCATGGCTTGGGCACAAGCAACAGGCGAAGGTGAAGATGATGAAGACCAAGTAAAACATATCGATAGTAATGGTGTAGAGTTACAACCTGGCGATAGCGTAGTATTGATTAAAGACCTTAAAGTTTCGGGTGCTGGATTTACCGCAAAACGTGGTACCGCGGTACGTCGCATCTCTTTGGTTGCCGATGATCCAACTCACATCGAAGGACGTGTAGAAGGACAACAAATCTATATTCTTACCAAGTATGTGAAGAAAATGTAATAATCTACTTATAACGATTAATAAAAAAACAGGAACTCCAGTTGGGGTTCCTGTTTTTTATATTATTCTACATACTCTGTATCTTAATTCAATTCTTTAAAAAACACTTTTAGATATAACCAATCCTACCACTAACAGCACGATAAGAGTAAAAAAATCAACAATTTATTCCAGTCACTTGCAAGCAACCATTCTTTAGATCTTCCGTAGTAAAATTACATTAACCACTATAAGAAGTAAAAATGCTGCTTTTAAGAGACTATTACTTTAATTTATTTTGTTTTATTTTACAGGTAGAAAACTTAATCCGTAAACAATTACTTAAAAAACTATCTATATGAACATTACTATTGTTGGTACAGGTTACGTTGGTCTTGTTTCGGGAACCTGTTTTGCAGAAACCGGCGTTACCGTTACTTGTGTTGATGTTGATCAAAAAAAAATTGACAACCTAAACAAAGGCATTATTCCCATATACGAACCAGGATTAACTCCTATGGTGAAGCGAAATATGGAAAAAGGCCGCTTATCATTCTCAACCAGTTTAAAAGATAGTATAACAGAAGCCGATGCCGTATTTATTGCTGTAGGTACTCCTCCTGACGAAGACGGTAGCGCTGATTTACAATACGTACTTGGTGTTGCCCGCGAAATTGGTAAACATGCACAACACTATATGGTAGTTGTCACAAAAAGTACTGTACCAATTGGAACAGCTAAACAAGTTAAAGCTGCCATTCAAGATGAGTTGGATAAAAGAAATTCGGACTTGACATTTGATGTTGCTTCAAACCCTGAATTTTTAAAAGAAGGTGCAGCTATCGATGATTTTTTAAAACCTGATCGTGTAGTGATTGGTACAGAATCGGAGAAAGCGCAAAAGGTAATGAAGAGATTGTACAAGCCATTCTTAATGAACAATCATCCTGTAATTTTCATGGACATTCCATCTGCAGAGATGACCAAATATGCAGCCAATTCAATGCTGGCTACAAAAATTTCATTCATGAACGATATCGCAAATCTATGCGAAATTGTTGGTGCCGATGTGAACAATGTGCGCAAAGGTATTGGATCGGATTCTCGTATTGGAAATAAATTTATTTACCCGGGAACTGGTTACGGCGGGTCTTGTTTTCCTAAAGATGTTCAGGCATTGGTAAAAACATCAGAACAAAAAGGACACCCTCTTGAAATTCTTAAATCGGTTGAATTGGTAAACAATCGACAAAAAAGTGTGCTTTACAAAAAGGTAATGTCTCATTTCGACGGAGATATTAAAGGGAAGAAATTTGGCATTTGGGGATTATCCTTTAAACCAAACACCGATGATATGCGCGAAGCTCCGGCATTGGTAGTTATCGACAAGCTGATTAATGAAGGTGCCGAAGTGGTTGCCTACGATCCTGTTGCAATGGAAGAGTGTAAAAGAAGAATTGGTGATTCGATTCAATATGCAAAAGATCAGTACGAAGCATTAATCGATGCCGATGCTCTTATTATTATTACCGAATGGAACGAATTTAAAGTTCCAAACTTCCGAGTAATGGAAAAACTATTGAAAAACAAGATCATTTTCGATGGACGTAACATTTACGACATTGATGAAATGAGAGACAATCATTACACCTACTACTCGATCGGTAGAGAAGTTATTGGCATAGAAAGTAAATCTATTGCTAAATAATTAATTATTAACTTACAACATCAATTCCTCCCAATATTGGAGGAATTTAACCATACACACATGAAACGAGTACTTGTTACCGGAGGTGCAGGGTTCATTGGATCACACTTATGCGAGCGCCTTCTTAGAGAAGGGAATGATGTAATTTGCCTTGATAACTATTTTACTGGCTCGAAAAAAAACATTGCTCATCTTCTTGATAATCCATACTTTGAATTGGTACGTCACGACGTTACGGCTCCTTACTTTGCCGAGGTTGATGAAATTTACAATTTAGCCTGTCCGGCATCACCAGTTCATTATCAATACAACCCAATAAAAACCATTAAAACTTCGGTTATGGGTGCTATTAATATGCTGGGATTGGCCAAGCGTGTTAAGGCAAGAATTTTACAGGCATCTACCAGTGAAGTTTACGGCGATCCTGAAATTCATCCACAAACAGAAGATTATTGGGGAAATGTAAACCCAATTGGTATTCGTTCGTGCTACGATGAAGGGAAACGTTGCGCTGAAACCTTATTTATGGATTATCACAACCAAAATAATGTTGATATTAAAATCATACGTATTTTCAATACTTATGGTCCAAATATGAATCCAGACGATGGACGTGTTGTATCGAACTTTATTGTACAGGCTTTGCAAAACGAAGACATTACCATTTTTGGTGATGGATCGCAAACCAGAAGTTTTCAATATGTTGATGATTTGGTTGAAGGCATGTCGAGAATGATGCAAACCCGTCATAACTTTACAGGACCTATTAACATTGGAAACCCAAATGAATTTACCATTTTGGAACTTGCTCAAAATGTAATTGAGTTAACCAATTCAAAATCTAAAATCATTAACCTACCTTTGCCACAAGATGATCCTACGCAAAGACAACCAGACATTAGTCTTGCCAAAAAGGAACTGAACAATTGGGAACCAAAGATTCAATTAAGAGAAGGATTACAAAAAACCATTGCTTATTTTGATACTCTTTTAAAAAATCAATAGCATAATGACATAAACATTACGGCTAAAAATAAGGAATGCCTAAGCATTTATTTTAAGTCAAATTAATTACGCAAAAAATTTACTATAATAAATATGAAAGGAATTATATTAGCCGGGGGATCAGGCACACGTCTTTATCCAATTACCAAGAGTATTTCAAAACAAATTATACCAATTTACGACAAACCGATGATTTATTATCCATTATCGGTTTTGATGCTAGCCGGTATCAAAGAGATTCTTATCATTTCAACTCCAAAAGATCTACCTCTTTATAGGGATTTATTTGATAATGGTAGTCAATATGGGCTGGATATTTCTTATGCCGAACAACCTTCTCCTGATGGTTTGGCACAAGCTTTTCTTATTGGTGAAGAGTTTATTGGCGATAGTCCTGTCTGCATGATTCTTGGGGATAATCTTTACTATGGATATGAATTTAGCAAACAACTGGTAGAGTCTGCAAAATTAACGTCTGGAGCTTCCGTATTTGGATATCATGTAAATGATCCTGAAAGATATGGTGTAGCAGAATTTGACGAGAACGGATTAGTGAAAAGCATAGAAGAAAAACCTAAAGAACCTAAATCAAACTATGCAGTAACAGGTTTATATTTTTACGACAACACGGTTGTTGAGAAAGCAAAATCATTAAAACCTTCGAAACGCGGAGAACTTGAAATTACCGATCTTAATCAAATCTATTTACAAGAAGGCAAATTAAAACTAAGAGTTCTTGGTCGAGGAATAGCATGGCTGGATACAGGTACACATGAAAGCATGTTGCAAGCCTCCAATTTTATTGCTACCATTGAGCAACGACAAGGCTTAAAAGTTGCTTGTATAGAAGAAATTGCCTATAGAAATGGATTTATTAACAAAGATCAACTGCTAGAACTTGCCAAACCACTTCTTAAAAATACTTATGGAGAGTATTTGGTAAATATTGCAAATGAAACCATCACTCGTTTAGAAAATTGACATGGAAATAATTAAAACAGAAATTCCCGATTTATTAATCATACAGCCAAGAGTATTTGAAGACGAAAGAGGTTATTTCTTCGAAAGCTATAACGAGAAAGAGTTCCTTAAACACAATCTAAACTTGAATTTTATTCAAGATAACGAATCTAAATCCGGATATGGTGTGATAAGAGGTTTACACTATCAACTTGCTCCGTATTCTCAAACAAAACTGGTTCGTGTTATTGAAGGTAAAGTTTTCGATGTAGCCGTTGACTTAAGAGAAGGATCGCCTACATTTGGAAAATGGAGAGGAATTGAATTATCAGCGGAAAACAAAATACAGTTTCTTATACCAAGAGGCTTTGCTCATGGATTCTCAGTACTAAGCGAAACAGCGACCTTTGTTTACAAGTGCGACAACCTATATAATCCGGAAGCTGAAAGAGGTCTTAATTTTAACGATCCAAGTTTAAATATTGATTGGAGAATAGCCCCTAAAAATGCGATCATTTCACCAAAGGATAAGGTCTTGCCAAACTTTAACGAAGCTGAAAGAAATTTCAAATTTGGAAAATAAAAGTCGCCTATGACAAATATTTTAGTAACAGGAAGCAATGGACAATTGGGTTCTGAGATCAAAGAACTATCAAAGAATTACCCAAATGTCCAATTTGTTTTTACCGATATTGAAGAACTGGATATCACTTCTTTTGCCGACATTGAAAACTTCGTTGCGGATGCAAATTTTAGTTATCTGATAAATTGCGCGGCATACACTAATGTAGATGGAGCGGAAGAAAACAAAGAAATGGCAGAGCTATTAAATGCCGAGGCTGTAAAGAACCTTGCTACCATTTCAAAGCAAAATAACATTATTCCAATTCACATCTCAACCGACTATGTGTTTTCTGGCAAGGGGTTCAAACCATACAACGAAGAGGAACAAACCGAGCCCCAAAGTGTTTATGGAGACACCAAATTAAAAGGTGAAAATTACCTTCATGAAATTTGTCCAAATCATATCACAATTAGAACTTCCTGGTTGTATTCCCCATTCGGAAAAAACTTTTTGAAAACCATGTTGAATCTGGGAAAGGAAAGAGAGGAACTACAAGTTGTTGTCGACCAGGTTGGCACCCCAACCTATGCACATGATTTAGCCTTGTGCATAATGCATATCATCGAAAGATTAGAGAAAGACAATCATTTCAAAGATTTTGGCATTTACCATTACTCAAATGAAGGCGTTTGCAGTTGGTTCGATTTTGCAACTGAAATACAAATTGTTACTAACAACAAGTGTAAAATTAATAGCACTGACAGCGAGAGCTTTAAAACTTTGGCAAAAAGACCTCACTATAGCGTCTTGAATAAATCAAAAATTAAACATATTTTTGAGCTTGATATTCCACACTGGAGGGGAAGGATATCTCATTGTATCAATCGAATAAAAAGTTAACCAAGAAATTTTTCGAAAATGGACAAAACGGAAATTTTAGAAAGTGTAATTGAAACGGCCAACAAATGGCTAGAGGGGAATTACGATCAAGAGACAAAGGATGCTGTAAAAGAACTACTTGATCAGGAAGATAAAACGGCTTTAATAGATTCATTTTATAAGGATTTAGAGTTCGGAACAGGTGGATTAAGAGGTAAAATGGGACCTGGAACCAACCGTATGAATATTTATACAGTTGGAGCTGCAACTCAAGGATTGGCAAACTATTTAAACAAATCATTTCCTGACAAAGAGCAAATTTCTGTTTGCATTGGATATGATTGCCGTAACAACAGCAAATTATTTTCTGATACCGTAGCAAATATCTTCTCGGCTAACGGAATCAAAGCTTATATTTTCGAAGACTTACGTCCTACTCCAGAAATGTCATTTGCCATTCGTCATTTGGGATGTCAGTCGGGTGTTATCATCACAGCATCACACAACCCGAAAGAATACAATGGATACAAGGCATATTGGGAAGATGGATCTCAATTGGTACCTCCACACGATAAAAATGTAATTAACGAAGTAAAAGCTGTAAAGGTTGAAGACATCAAATTTGAAGGAAACCCAGATTTGATTGAAGTTTTAGGTGCCGAAATGGACAAACTTTATCTTGATACAGTTAAAACTCTAAGCCTGTCTCCTGAAGCCATTCAGAACCAGAAAGATTTAAAAATTGTATTTACACCATTGCATGGAACAACTGTAAAATTGGTTCCTGATTCATTGGCAAATTATGGTTTCGAAAATATAATTCACATTCCGGAACAAGACGTGGTTGATGGAAACTTCCCTACCGTTTGGTCTGCAAATCCAGAAGAGCCAGAAGCATTAAAAATGGCCGTTGATAAAGCTGATGAAGTTGATGCCGACTTGGTAATGGCTTGCGATCCTGATGGAGACAGATTGGGAATTTCAGTTAAAAATGACAAAGGCGAATGGGAAATTATCAACGGTAATCAAACCGCTTTAATCTTCACCTATTACTTGATTAAAAGAAGACGTGAGTTAGGTTTACTTACCGGTAATGATTACGTTGTAAAAACCATTGTAACTACTGAATTATTCAAGGATGTTGCAGAAAAAAACAATGTTGAATGTTTTGATGCATATACCGGATTTAAATGGATTGCTGATGTAATGCGCAAAAATCCTGAAAAGAATTACGTTGGCGGTGGTGAGGAATCATTTGGTTACATGCCAGGGGATTTCACTCGCGACAAAGATGCGGTATCGGCATGTAGCATTATGGCTGAAATCGCTGCATGGGCAAAAGATCAAGGGCAAAACCTTTTTGATATCCTAAAAGAAATCTATTTAGAGTATGGATTCTCTAAGGAAAAAATGATTTACATCGTCCGTGAAGGTTTGCAAGGATCTCAGGAAATAGCGCAGATGATGCACGACTACAGATTCAACACTCCAAAAGAAATCAATGGATCGCCTGTTGTATTGGTTAAGGATTATACAACAAGAAAAGCCACAAACCCAATTACAGGTGAGGCTAAGAATCTTGATTTTGAAACAACTGCAGATGTTCTTCAAATTTACTTAGAAGATGGATCTAAAATTTCTGTTCGTCCTTCTGGTACTGAACCAAAAATTAAATACTATTTCGAAGTACGTGAAGAACTGCCATCTTTAGAAAATTTCTATGCTACTGAAGAAAAAGCAAATAAAAAAATTGAAGGAATAATAGATTCTTTGAATTTAAACTAATATTTTTAGGGTAGCGTTACTGCTACCCTACACTTATTTTATTTATGAACACCAAGAAAACAATTCTTTCTGTTGACGACTCACCAATCAACAACAAGTTGATTGAGGCATATTTTAGACGTGATTATGAAGTAATTTCAAAGGAAAGTGGCCAACAAGCCCTTGCCTGGTTAGAGGGTAATATACCTGATGTGATTTTACTGGACATCATGATGCCCGTTATGGATGGAATTGAAGTTCTTGAACGAATTCAGGCAAACGATAGGCTTAAAGAAATTCCCGTAATTATGGTTACGGCGAAAACTGAGATGGAAAGCATTAAAGCTACTCTAAACCTTGGTGCTCAAGACTACGTTAAAAAACCTATTGATTTTACCGAGTTACAAACAAAGGTCCTGATTGCATTCCAAATTAATGAGCAAAAACAGGAAATTTCTAAATACAAATCCTATTACGACATTCATCAGGGAATGATCCATGCGCAACGCATACAACGATCTATTCTTCCCGATGCAGAACATTTTAGAAGATTATATCCAAAATCATTTATTATTAATTTACCCAAACATGTAGTAGGAGGAGATTTTTATTGGATTCAGCAAAACTTCAACAAAAATAGCATTGGTGTTTTCGATTGTACTGGCCATGGTGTTCCTGCAGCTATGCTAACTGTAATGGGACAAATGGAATTGCATACTTTATCTCAAAATGGTAACGAAATTCAAGCCGAGCAGATTTTCCCTTTATTAAGCAGGAAGTTTAGTAAACTATTAAATACTTCTGCAGATACTTACACTCAATATGATGGAATGGATGGTATTTTCTGTTCAATCTATCCACAAGAACAATTAATTGAATTTGTTGGTGCCAAAAGATCATTGGTTTTAATAAGAGAAAATAATTCTCAGCTAATTGTAAACAATGAAGACACAGAGGTCAAATTGTGCAACGAGCAATTCTCTTTATTTGAAATTGCCGGAGATAGAAATTCCATTGGAAAGGAATCTGAATTTGTTGAATTTACAGTCAATAAAATAAAGTTCTTACCTGGTGATAGAATTTTCTTATATAGCGATGGAATTACCGATCAGTTGGGTGGCGATCAGCAAAAAAGACTGAAAAGAAAACAGTTTTTTGAGAAGTTGCTTGAAATCCAAACCAAATCCATCAATCTTCAAAAATCAGATATATTCACTTGGTTAGAGAAGTGGAAAAGTAACTATGAACAAACCGATGATATCCTTGTCATAGGAATCGAACTTTAATACTCTGGTTCGTTAGGAAAAAATTCCTTCTTAAAGTTTACTAGATACAATTTCTCGGTAGCACGTGTTAAGGCTGTATAAAGCCATCTGTAATATTCTCTGTTCAGCAATTCATCAGTAAGGTAACCTTGATCAACAAATACAGCTTTCCACTGTCCTCCCTGTGCTTTGTGACAAGTGACTGCATATGCAAACTTAACTTGCAGAGCATTAAAGAATTTATTGTTTCTAACTTTCTCGTAACGTTTTTTATTGGCTCTGATATCTGAATAATCTTCTGCAATGGTAAAAAAAAAGTTGTTTGGTCTCCTCATATCCCAACGAGGCTGTTTCGATATCTAAAGTATCCAACAATATCATGGTATCCAACTCCACATCATTGTAATCAGGAAAACGAACGGTAACCTCAGCATATCGGTAACCATACAATTCAATACGTTTGCGGATCTTTACAATCTCCACAATATCACCATTGGCAATAAAATCCATATTTTCCATATCGTGAGCCCAGAAATAGTTGTTCTTCACAACCATTAACAAATCGCCAGCAGATATTTCTTCTTCACGATACATTACAGTATTTCGAATCCCTTGGTTAAAACGATTTGCTCTTTTATTCGATCTACTTATTACAATTGTATCCTCAACACCATACTTATAATGAGCGGAAGACAATTCTTCTATCAATTCACCTCCCCCTATTTTATATATGTCTGGATAATTCTGAGTACTTAAAACAGGAAATCCTTCTCGTCCATCTTGCAGCATGTTTCTTAATTCGGTGGCATTCATCAGAATTCCAGATTCCTCGTTTTGCCTAACCACCTGTCTTAAAATCATCTCCTCTATTTCAAGATGATAACATGCACGTAACTCTTCAGGATCGAGTGCCGGACTAATATCCAAACCTACAGGGGGCAACTGGGCTGAATCCCCAATTAAAATCAACCTGCAGTTTTTCCCAGAGTAAACGTACTCAATCAAATCATCAAGCAAACAACCAGAGCCAAAGTAAGAAGCTTCTGGAGAATAATTTGAAATCATCGAAGCCTCATCAACAATAAATACAGTGTTGACATTTAAGTTTCTATCTTTTACAAATACAGCTTCTGCATCTGCGAGTGATTTTTGTCGGTATATTTTTTTATGAATGGTGAAAGCAGGTTTTTTAGCATACTGACTTAACACTTTTGCAGCTCGACCTGTAGGTGCTAACAACACCGATTTTATTTTAAAATCACTTAAAGTTGAAGTTAGAGCACTGACCAAAGTTGTTTTTCCTGTTCCGGCATATCCTTTTAACAAAAATATTCTTTGATTTTGAACTTGAGTCACAAAATCCGCTAAACCAACTATAGCCTTAGTTTGATCGCTTGTTGGAGCAAATTTAAGGTGTTCCGTTATCTTCTCAGCCACATGATTTTTTAGCATTTCCGTTAATTTTTATGGATATAAAAATAGCCAAATAGAATTTTTTTTTAAATTTGCAGACAAACTTACACAAACTAATAAGAATAAAAATGAAAAAAGTCTTTCAAATCTTACTTGCCATAGCAATTGTTGCACTAGCTTATTTAAGCTACCAAAGCATTAACAAACCACTTGAATTTGGTAAAATTAAGAAGCAGCGTTATGATAGAATTATCGATCAATTAAAAGATATTCGTAAAGCGCAAGTTGCTTATAAAGATGTTAATGGTAAGTATACAGGAAGTTTCGATACTTTGATCAATTTTATCAAGACAGACTCAATGCCATTGGTAAAGTCTGAAGGTACTCTAACTGATGAGCAATACGAATCAGGTATGACTGAAAAAGAAGCTGTGAAAAAAGGTTTCATCATTCGTGATACCATCATGATTTCAGCTCTTGATACAATCTTTGGAAAAGAGTATCCAATTGAGAACCTAAGATATGTTCCTTTTACACAAGGTAAACATCAATTTAAAATGGGTGCTGGTGTTTTCGTTACTGGTTCTCAAGTTAAAGTTCAGGTTTTCGAAGCTAAAGTTTCTAACATGGTTATCTTCGAAGATGTATACGATGAGTATAGTGAAGAAATTAAAGAAGAAAACGGAAACCGTATTCGTTTGAACAAATATCCTGGTTTGATGGTTGGTTCACTTGAAGAAGCGAACAACAACGCTGGTAACTGGGAGTAAACAAACTGTTTATGAACGACCTTGTATTTGTTGATTCAACATTTGATAAAAACAAATCGAAAGAATATAAATTATCCATCCGAGTTAGCTCGGATGGATTTTCTTTTTCTATACTCAATGCAAACAAGCACTGTATAGCTCTGGAACGATTTAAAGCATTTAATCAGAATACTGAGGCTGACACTTTGAATTCTATTAAAGAACTTATTAGAAATAATGAATTGCTAAATTTAGAATACAATTCAGTAGCTGTTCTTTGGGTTTCTAATCAAGCTATAATAATTCCGAACGAATTTTTTAGTGAAGAATTTGCTTTTGAAAGTTACCAACTATGCCATAATTTTAGTCGTGATGAAGAGTTGCATTGGAATGATTTGGAACATTTGAATTCGAAAAATGTCTTTGCCGTACCTCTATCCTTTAAAGAGATCCTTGTAAAACAGTTTTCGAAAATAGAGTTCTTCCACCACTCTACTCCTTTTTATAAAACTGCCATTAAGGATGAGATTTCCGATAATCATCCCAACGTTTATGTGAATTTGCAAAAGGAATATTTTCATATTATAATTCCTGATAGAAATGGCAAACATTTTATAAATAGCTTCACTTACAAAGAGGATGCTGATCTTGCCTATCACATTTTAAATGTGTACAAGCAGCAAAAACTCAATAACGAAAGAAGTAAACTGATAGTTGATGGTTTAGTACAAGAAGAAAGCAAATCTATTCAGTTGCTAAAAAAATACCTTGCTAATGTAGAAGTAAAACTTTTACCTGCTAAACTTAGAATTAAAAATGAGATTCCACACAAGGAATACAATCAATTCATTAATCTTTTAAATTTAACCGAGTGCGAATAGTTAGTGGAACTCACAAAGGAAGAAGAATAACACCAGATAAAAGCTTTAAAGCTCGCCCAACAACCGATTTTGCAAAGAGAATCTGTTTAATGTTTTAAATAACATCGTAGACTTCGAATCTCTAAGCGTTCTTGACCTTTTTGGAGGTACAGGCGGTATTAGCTATGAATTTGCCTCAAGAGGAGCTGAGAAAGTAATCTGCGTTGAGCTAAATCATCGTCATTTTGCTTTTATACAAAAAACAGTTCAAGAACTGGGATTGGACCAAATTCTTCCAATAAAATCAGATGTATTTCGTTTTGTAAAATCATGTCGCCAAAAATTTGATATGATATTTGCCGATCCTCCATTTGATTTAAAAACCTTAAATACCATTCCTGATTTAATATTTGAAAAAGAATTATTGAATGAAAATGGCACTTTAATTGTTGAACATGGATCTAAAAATGATTTCTCATCGCATCCAAATTTCACAGAAAAAAGAACCTACGGAAGTGTAAACTTTAGTTTTTTTGAGTACAAGCAATAGTATCGAATTCTTAAACTATAAAAAACGAACATTTTTCTTAAAATGTAACATACTCAAAACCGCTATATTACTGAGTTTACTTAGATATTATCACAAAAAAAATGCAAAGAGATATTGCAAGTAAAAAAACTTGCGTTATCTTTGCATCGCTATCAAAAAAAAC
>NZ_BAZX01000014.1 GCF_001310955.1 Marinifilum fragile JCM 15579 | reverse complement strand
GCTTGTCTTTAAGTGATCCCTCTGGGTTCGAACCCAGGACCCCAACATTAAAAGTGTTGTGCTCTACCAGCTGAGCTAAGGAATCATTGTGTAGCCTTTGTTTTCAAAAGCGATGCAAATATAGAGCGATTAAATTTAAATCGCAAACTCAATTTTACGGAATTTGCAGGATTTTAACCACAGAAACCAGCACGATTTAATTTATATCCTTGGTTCGTAAATTGATATAAAACCGAAAAGAAATTGAAAAAAAAATACAAAATTTAAAAAACGGCTTTGTCTGCTTATGATAATGGCCTTTTTTGGTGAAAAAATGAGCAGAATTTGGTCTTCTTTTTAATTTCAAAAAATTGAAGAAGCTCCTAAAAAGCGTAAAAAATAATTCTAATTTTGTGATTCATTATCTAAGTTCATGCAAATGGACACAAAAATTGCAAAATAAATCTTCCTTATGAATGATAAAATCGTAGTGATTACCGGAGCATCATCTGGTATTGGAAAAGCATTGGCTTTCGAGTTTGCTTCTCGTGGATCAAAAATTGTGCTTGCAGCAAGAAATGTTGAAAAATTAAAAGAAGTAGAAGAGGAGATTCTTGCCAAAGGAAATGAAGTATTGTCGATAAAAACCGATGTTAGCATTGAGGAGGATTGTAAGAATTTAATTGACAAAACCGTTGAAAGATTCGGTGCGATTGATGTATTGATTAACAATGCAGGAATTTCGATGAGAGCGATGTTTGCAGATTTGGAATTGTCTGTGATCAAACAATTGATGGATGTGAACTTTTGGGGTACTGTATATTGTACAAAGTATGCCATGCCTTATATTACCAAAGCAAAAGGTTCGGTTGTGGGTGTAATTTCAATTGCTGGATATATTGGCTTGCCAGCACGTACCGGATATTCGGCATCGAAATATGCAATTCGTGGATTCCTGGATACCTTAAGGGTTGAAAACCTAAAAACGGGAGTTCATGTTTTGGTAGCGGCTCCAGGGTTTACAGCTTCGAATGTAAGAAATGTGGCATTAACTGCAGATGGTTCATCGCAGGGTGAAACTCCACGTGACGAAAGCAAGATGATGAGTGCCGAAGAATGTGCTCGTTTAATTGCCAATGCAGTTGTAAAGCGAAAAAGAGAGTTGATTATGACTTTTATGGAGGGTAAGCTAACAGTATGGTTGAAGAAATGGTTCCCGAGCCTGTTAGAGAAATTAACCTATAATCATATGGCCAAAGAACCTAATTCACCTTTGAAATAAAAAACGTAATTTGAAGCGAGTTTAAATACTCGCTTTTTTCTTGCATTTTGTAACATTTACAGGACTTGCAAGTATAATTTACTTTTTAAAATCTGGTATTATTCGATACATCTACTACTACTTGACTAATGGATAAATCTCACTTCAATACTTTTATCTTTTCCAATGCGAACAAGATATATTACTATGTATTTTGTATTCTTAAGAATTCTGAACAAACCATTCAAATCGTTGGAAAAACATTCGAGGAGTGCTGGCATAAAAGGAAAGTGCTATCTCATTCTGATTTGACTCCTGTTTTTAAAATCGCCAGAGATTTGGCAAAAAAAGAAGTGACTAGTAAAAGTGCATCGGGAGGAGTGCTAAGTCAAAATGACGAAGTTAATCCAATGCTGATACGTTTTTGTAGGTTATTGGAAGAATTGGCTCCCATTCAGGCTGAGATCTTTTGTTTGCGTTCTTTGTTAAGAATGAGTATTGATGACATATCAAAAATTGTTGGACTTGGAATAAATAATATACAATCCATGTTGGCCGAAGCTCGAAAATTAATTCGCTTACAGGTTGATCCCGAAGGCATTCTAAAAGAATCTTCTTGTCATGAATTGCTTACCAAATACTATGCAGGAAGCACAAGCATAGAAGAGGAGGAGCAGCTTCGTTTATATGTCTCTCGAATGGATTTATCGGAAATTCCGGAAACAGATCGGGAATTGTTCCGCATGTTTTTAAAAATTGGAAATGCCGAAATTCCGATTGCTGATTCTGAGAATCTATCGCATAAAATTAAAGAGCTACAAACTACCAAATGGGGTAAGATTGTAGCGAAATTTAAAAAGTAACCAACCTAATTATACAGATTTGTCGTTTAGGGATTTGAAACCTTTTCCTAGAATTTCGTTGGTTTCCATTACCGTTACAAAGGCTTCAGGATCGATTGAGTGGATGTAATCCTGAAGCATCGATAATTCACGGCGATTTACCACCATAAAAATCATATTTTTTTCACTTCCATCATACATTCCGGTTCCTTTTAAGAAGGTGCCACCTCTGTTCATATCCCCAATTACCTTGTTTTTGATCTCTTCGTATTGATCTGATACAATAAATAAAGCTTTTTCGTAGGATGATCCTTGCAAGGTAATATCGGTAACCTTACCTATAATAAATAGCACTACCAGCGAATACAATGGAATTTGCCAATCAAGCTGGATGTACAAACAACTTAAAACAATTAGAAAATCGATATAAATAACAGTTTGCCCAAGAGGTGTTTTAGCAAATTTTGCAACCATCATTGCCAAAATATCCGAACCTGCCGAAGTAGCTCTGGCTTTTAGAATTAAACCTAAACCAAATCCAATAAAAATACCTCCGAAAATACAGGAAAGCAGTACATCATCAACCAAAGGAATTACGCCCCACCAAGCTGTAATTGTATCTAAAAACAAAGCACACAGTACAAAAGACAGAATGGTTTTTACGCCAAATCGAGGACCTAAAACTTTTATCCCAATAAGCTTAAAGGAATATTTATCGCCAAACTTGTTATTCCAACTGGGATTCCTCCTCCAAACTTTCGGAACAAATCGTTTGAATAATCCATAAAATGATACAGGATACTCGAGAAGAATCCGGTGTAATCATCAGGATTTAATGTACCAAACAATCCTTGAGGAAATAATCCTTGAGTCAGTTTGTTGATTACGATACCAATTCCATAAATACTACCTGGAACCAAATCGTGAGGAACAATAAAAAATACAAAGCCAGCAGCCATGATAAATGCCCCGGCAATAACCAGTGAGTAATTATAAAACCATTTTCCTGAGAAAATTGCGTCTTTTTGTATAAAAGCCAAAGTGAATATGTTTTAGTGTGTAAGCTTTAATTTAATTGTAAGAATAATAAGATTATGCAAAAATAAAGAATTTTTAGGGGAATACTTTTCCCAATCTGCGCTATTTTCAGAGATTTTCTTTGAAGAAAGGTTGTTTTACAGACAAAGAATTGATTGCTTTGCATTAGATTCAATACAAAATTATGAGAGCAAGTATAAGTAGGCTGATCATGAGAATGTTCGGCTGGAAATATATTGGTGATATTCCAGAAGTAAAAAAAGCTGTAATCATTGCAGTTCCTCATACTTCCAATTGGGACTTTGTTTGGGGAAAGCTGGCCTTTCTGTCGCACA
Source organism: Marinifilum fragile JCM 15579 (assembly GCF_001310955.1). Classification (GTDB taxonomy): domain Bacteria; phylum Bacteroidota; class Bacteroidia; order Bacteroidales; family Marinifilaceae; genus Marinifilum; species Marinifilum fragile. Next base: position 116,174 of record NZ_BAZX01000014.1, on the reverse strand, counting down.
ATGTAAAAACTACGATTTTAATGAAGAAAGAACTCTATGTTTTTCCATTAAAATATCTTTTAAAGTCGTGGGGGGTAATTCCGGTTGATCGATCGAAAAAAGGGAATATGACAGATCAATTGGCCGAAGAGTTTTCGAAAAGGGAGTCCCTATATATTTCAATAGCACCAGAAGGTAGCAGGAGTTTGAGAACGGATTGGAAGAAAGGATTTTATTTTATCGCTTTAAAAGCAAATGTTCCCATTTATTTGGCAGAAATCAATTATGAGGATAAAACCTTAACTTGCGGAGAGCCTTTTTATCCAACAGGAAATGTTGAGGAGGATATGAAAATTATCAAGAGCAATTATATAAACTCAAAGCCAAAACATCCTGAAAGATTTTCTACTGGCTTGTAAATTTTGTTTGTTATGTCCGATCTGTTAAAAGTTAGCTTGGTTCAATCCGATTTGATTTGGGGAGATGTAGAAGCCAATTTGAATCATTTTTCTGAACTACTTGGAAAAATTGAAGAGGAAAGTGATTTAATCGTCTTACCCGAGATGTTTACCTCTGGATTTTTAATGAAGGATAAAGATAAGGTAGCGCCATTTGCGGAGATAACAATTAATTGGATGCAGAAATGGGCCTCGCAGCTTCTGGCTGTAATACTGGGAAGTATTATTGTTGAAGAAAATTCGGAATATTACAACAGGTTATATGTTGTAAATGCTGAAGGAGTTTTAGCCTATTACGATAAAAGACATTTGTTTCGGATGGGAGAAGAACAAATGCATTTTAAGGCAGGAAATGAGCGTGTGATTTTTACGATTGGTAAATGGCGAATTTGTCCATTGGTTTGTTACGATTTGCGCTTTCCGGTTTGGAGTCGAGGAATTGATGAATATGATTTATTGCTGTATGTTGCCAACTGGCCTCAAGCCCGAAGAGAGGTTTGGAATACCCTGTTGAAAGCAAGAGCAATTGAAAATCAAAGTTATGTGATAGGTGTGAATCGGGTAGGGGAAGATGGTATGAATTTATCATACTCAGGAGATTCATCCCTTTTCGATGCTAAAGGAAAGCTTCTGGCAAAATGTGAAGATCATAAAACAAACATTCAAACTTACAGCATAAGTTTGAGTCAATTGAATGATTTTAGGACCAAATTTCCTGTGCATCTTGATGCAGATTCATTTCAAATAAACAAGTAATAATATGATTACATCAAGCTATTCAGTAGCTTATTGATTTTATTGATGATTTTTATTCATCAAGATTGGAAAACTAAGAATATAGTTCTATATTTAAGTCAGAAGTCAAAAAATCAGATTTAATAAACAAAAACAAATTGTCCCACTTTAAATAATACAAATAATAATGAAAGAATTGACCAGGGCTGAAGAACAGGTGATGCAGATCCTTTGGGAACTTGAAAGTGCCTTTGTAAAGGAAGTAATTGAGCGCATTCCTGAGCCAAAACCAGCTTACAATACAGTTTCAACAATCGTTCGAATCCTTGAGAAAAAAGGATTTGTTGGGCATGTTGCATTCGGTAAAAGTCATAGATATCACCCATTAATTACCAAAAAAGAATACACTCGCAAATTCATGAAAGGATTTGTAAGAAATTATTTCTCGAATTCCTACCGAGATATGGTATCCTTCTTCGCAAAGGAAGAACAAGTTAGCTTATCGGAGTTGGAAGAGGTTAAAAGAATGGTTGAAGAGCAAATTAAAAAGCAAAGCTCTTAAAATTTATCGGTGAATGGTAACAGGTGTAATTCTATATTTTTTACAATCAGCAATTTGCATGGCATTCTTTTATGCCTTGTATTGGTTGTTTCTGAAAAGGGATACCTTTTTCAGGATCAACCGTGTGTTCTTGATGCTGACCTTGGCCGCCTCGTTACTAATTCCATCTCTTAAAATACCTTTTCAGGTAGAAACAAATCCCGTAACATCTGATTATGCAATGCTTGATGCAGTAGTACTGACTTCTCAGCAATATTTGAGTGCGAATATGTTGCAGGAAGTTGTTGTAACTGCTGATAATCATATTAATTGGTATCAATATATTGGATTTATTTACCTGATTGGATTATTACTACTGACGCTTCGCTTTGCCAAAAACCTAATTCAATTGTTTATTTGGACCAGAACGAATAATCGAATTCGTGAGAATGGAGTTCAGTTGGTAGTAATGAAGGATGATTATCCGCCATTCTCTTTCTTAAACGCCATTTTCATTAGCAATAAGGATTATAAAAAGCCAGGATTTGCATCAATATTGGCACATGAAAGAGTGCATGTTGATCAGTTGCACACCTTTGATCTTTTGGTATTGGAAGTACTTACGGTAGTGTTTTGGATTAATCCATTTGTTTGGATGTACAAGAGTTCCATTCAGGAAGTACACGAGTATTTGGCTGATGATAAGGTGGTAAATGGTTCGGTTAATCCGAACGAATACAAAATGCATATTGTCAATCAATTTGCAGGAGGCGATTTATTTCGATTGGCAAACAATTTTGGTCAATCAACATTGAAAAAAAGAATTTCGATGTTAGGCAAAATTAAAACTCCAAAGATTGCGTTGGTTAAACTTTTATTGTTGCTTCCAATTGTTTTGGTATTGCTATCTGCCTTTGCTTTTACGATAGAAGAAAAGGAAAAACTTTCCCAGGATTTTTCTTTTAATGAATTTATTCCTGATGGATTAAAGCAATTCTATTCTTTTTCAGATAGACAATATTCTAATTACGATGATGAATTGAATTTCGTTCATGGATCTGCTGTAAATGGTATTTCAGCCTTAAAGTATAAGGAAGAAGTAAGTCCGAATCAGATTTATAGAATTGCCGATGAAATGCCTGAATATCCTGGAGGTATAAATGTACTGAAGAAATATATCGCCAATGAAATGAGATACCCTAAGGCAGCAGAGAAGAACAAAACAGAAGGAAAAGTATTTATAAGTTTTGTTGTTGGAAAATCAGGGGAAGTTAAAAATGTATATGTGAATAAAGGAGTTTCCCCTGAACTCGATAAGGAAGCATTGAGAGTGGTAAAGGGATTACCTAATTGGACACCAGGCAAGCACAAGGGCAACTTGGTAAATGTTGCTTATACATTACCAATTGATTTTAAATTGAAAGACTTTGTACTTGAACAACCAATAGTGATTAGAAAACCAGTTCTTGCAAGACTTAAAAATGCTTCGGATTATCATACTGATAATTTAGCGAAATTGGAAAATTATAATCAAGAATATACTGTTGTTGAGAAAATGCCAGAATTCCCAGGTGGAAATGGAAGCTTAAGAACGTGGGTTGCTAGAAATTTAAAATATCCGATCCTAGCTGCTGAGCAAGGTTACGAAGGAAAAGTGTATGTGAAGTTCAATGTGAATAAAGATGGTAGTGTTTCGGATGCAAAAATTATTAAAGGTGCTAATGTGGAGTTAAATGAAGAGGCTCTTCGTGTTATAAATAGTATGCCTTACTGGATTCCTGGAGAGCAACAAGGAAGAAAAGTTAAGGTGAGTTATACAATTCCTATTCGTTTTGCTTTGAAATAATAAAATTTTTTACGTATATTAACTAAGAAATTAGTTCTAATGACTAATTTCTTAGGAATAAACACAAAACCAATTTATTGTCTAACCAAAATTCAATGTTATGGAAGTAAAAAAGAATCCCCGCTACGATTTAGAAAAGAAAAGAGGAATGTTCTTACAAATCGGTTTTTTACTTAGTTTTTTAATTGTTTTAGCCGCTTTCGAGTACAAAACACCAGTTTCTAAAACCGAGGAATTAACCATGGACGTCCTTGAAGAAATGGACGAGATTATTCCGATTACTGTTCAGGATAAACCAAAACCTAAAGAGCAGCCAAAAGTAAAGCTGATGGAGTTGGCAGAACTTTTATTGGCAGATGATGACGAAGAAATTGAAGATCTTGAGATTGAGGATGCAGACTTATCAGAAGATGATGAATTTGCTATTGTTGCTGTAAATGAAGATGAAGAGGAAGTTGATGAAGATACGCCATTTGTGAAAGTAGAACAGATGCCAGTTTTTAATCCCAGAAAGAACAAAACCTACGAACAGGGACAACGTGATTTATTCATTACCATGCAAAAAATGGCTCGTTACCCAACAATTGCGCAGGAAAATGGCATACAAGGAAAAGTGTTTGTAAGATTTGTTGTTACCAAAACTGGTGAAATTGCTAACATTAAAGTGGTTCGTTCAGTTGATTCATCATTGGATGAAGAAGCCATTAGAGTGGTTAGTAACTTGCCTAAGTTTAAACCCGGTATGCAAAGAAATAAACCTGTAAGTGTTTGGTTTAGCGGATATATTTCGTTTGTGCTGCAATAATTTTTTTATAGATATTAACTAAGAAATTAGTTGTTATTGAACCTTTAATTCTAAGAGCTATGAAAGAGAAGAAGAATGCTAAATATAATTTGGAGAAGAAAAGAATCATGTTTTTGCAGTTTGGATTAATTTTCAGTTTTGCATTGGTTTTAACTGCTTTCGAATATGAGGTTCCATTTGACGAACCTAAAGATGTTGTTCTCGAGGTATTGGATGATATGGATATGTTGATACCAATTACCTATCGTGAGCCTGAAAAACCTAATGAGCCGCCAAAAGTTAAAAAGATAGAATTGCTTGCGCCCTTATTAGTGGATAATGAAGAAGACGGAATTGATTTTGAGCCTGAGGATACATTTGGTGATCCTAATGATGAGGTACCATTAACAGTGATTGAGGAAGTTCCTGAAGAATTTGTTGAAGAAACACCGTTTGCAGTTGTGGAACATATGCCAGTTTTTAATCCTGATAAAAATGAGAATTACAAAGAGGGTAATATGGATCTTTTTAAGACTTTGCGATCCTCCGTTAGATATCCTGTTGCTGCACAAGAATCATGTATTCAGGGAAGAGTATTTGTAAGATTTGTAGTGACCAAAACAGGTGAGATTTCTGATATTCAAATTACAAGATCAGTTGATCCATTGCTTGACAATGAGGTGATTAGAGTGTTAAAAAGCTTGCCAAAATTTAAGCCTGGTATGCAACGATTAAAACCTGTTGCAGTTTATTATTCTGCTTTTGTGAATTTTAAATTGCAATAAGCTGAAAATCAAAATGCAAACACCTGTATTGCCGAAACAATAAAGATTAAAATTCGTACTATATAATAAATAAAACGTTCTTTGAACTCATCCTCTCATGAGGTTAGTATTTTGGAATGATTCCAGTGGGAATTATGCTATAAATGCACCTGTTGTTGATTATAATTTGTTACCATAAAAATGAACAGCTATGATTCCTAAAAAGAATCCAAATGTTGATTTGGAAAAACGGAAATCCTTATTCTTTGAAATTGGGATGGTCGTGGCTCTGGCTGTAACCTTTGTTTCATTTGAATGGAGATCCAATGTAAAACAAGCTACCCAATTTACTTCGGAAGTCGAATTTACAGTTGATGAGGAAATGGTTCCGATTACCAGACAGGAAGAAATAAAGGCTCCACCCAAACTACCTCCTAAAATCAAAATTGCGGATGTTATTACCATTGTTGATGATGATGTTGAACTGGAAGAAGAATTAGAAATTGTCGAGGAAGAAATCAATCAGGAAACAGAAGTGGATATTCAGCCTATTAGAGAAGTTGTTGCGGAAGAAGAGGAAGAGGATGAAGCTCAGATTTTTGTGATTGTTGAAGAAATGCCAATCTTCCGCCCAGATATCTGTAAAACCCAAAAGGAGGGAGATGCAGAACTTTATCGACACATTTATAAGAGCCTAAGGTATCCTGTATTGGCTCAGGAAAATGGAATTACCGGTAGAGTATTTGTAAAATTTATAGTAGGTAAAGATGGAGGCATTTATGATGTGGAAGTATTGCGAGGTGTGGATCCTTCTTTAGATCAAGAGGCAATTCGGGTAATAAAGAATTTGCCAAAATTTTCACCTGGAAAACAGCGAGGTAAACCTGTAAACGTATCTTATACATCGGTAATTAAATTTGTATTACAATAAACTAACCTTAGTAAGAGGTGAAATTACTACACAGACTTGAAATGGAAGTCCGCATTTGATGTGCGGACTTTTTAATTTAGATGATTTGAGTTTCAATATTGTTTGCTTTTGCATGTTTTTGTAGTAATGAAACAGCAAAGTTCATTGCTTTTTGCAAATCAATATCTCCCTGAAAGCTTAAAATGATCATTAAAAATTGTGTACAGTTCTTGGTGATGGCTGTACGATTAGAATCGCTGGTAGGACTTCCAAAGGCTCCTAATTCATCTCTGAAAATGGGTAAGAATTCAATATTTAATTCTCCACGTCCTATTCCTTTATAGGGTTCATTTTTCTTGCCAATTCCTAACTGAACCTCACCATTTATTTTCTCTGCATTGTAACCACCAATAGAAAACCCACTGCTAATCGAAACTAGATTTAGAAGATCTACAACATTGTTAATTTTGTATAATCCTTTGCCACTTGCAACTCTTCTTAGTAAAGACTCGGCAGACGGTCTATATCTGCTTGGATCTTTCCCAATTTTTCGATAGCCTAATTTTGTGCTTTTTACACTAGGTAGTTGTCTTATTTTTTCAGAATCCAATTCCTTTTCCTTTCTCTCAATGAACTCATTGATTTCTTTCCAAAGTTCTGGACAATTCTCAAGTGTTTCAACATCACATTGAATAACTCCTAGTTTAAGATCAGGCCATATACTTTTAAGTTCCTCCTCAATTCTAATATTTATCATCTTTTACCTATTAAATTTCAGAATGGTTAAATCCAACGATCAAAAATAGGAATTATAAAATGATATTTTCTGTGAATCTTTAAATTATCTTATCATAAATTTTTTTGGCGATTGAATATTTTTTAATTTTAATGGAAAGCGATAAAATCATCTGAAATGACAAAGAAAAATGTCCTAATAACCGGAGCAATAAAAAGAATTGGAAAAGAAGTGGCCGAACATTTGGCAGCTAAAGGATATAATATTGCATTGCACTATAACTTATCTAAAAAAGAAGCCCTCGAATTACAGGCAAAATTGATCAATATTTATCCATTACAAAAATTCAAAATATTTCAATGTGACTTAAGCGATGAGTTAGAATTAGAACAATTGATTGATAGGGTGATGAAGTACTTCAAGCGATTGGATGTACTGGTAAATAATGCTTCGGTTTTTGATCCTGGAGTAATTCGCGAAACAGATGTAAAACTTTTGAACCTACAGATGGATGTGAATTTAAAAGCTCCATTCATTCTGTCACGAGATTTTGTTTTAAATAACAATAAGGGATTAGTTATTAATTTTTTGGATACGAGAATTTCAGGATATTCAAACTCTCATGCAGCTTATAGCATTTCTAAAGTAGGATTAGCACATCTTACAAAAATGATGGCATTGGAATGTGGTCCAAACATACGAGTAAATGGAATTGCTCCAGGTGCGACATTACCTCCTAAGGGAAAAGGAGAGGAATATTTAAAGAATTTGGCCAATAAAACTCCGATGAAAGTACCTGGTGGACTACGGCCAATTCTTCAATCGATAGATTACATTTTGGAAAACGAAAACTTAACCGGGCAGATATTGTACTGCGATGGAGGAGAACAACTCTTATAAAATTAGATTATGGCAATTATTCGCGTTAAAAATTTACTGATTAGAACATACATTGGATTTAATCCTGAAGAACTAAGAAACAAACAGGATGTGGTAATTAACATGAGCATTAAAGCCGATGTTAGTAAGGCCATTAAGAATGATGATGTTGACAACTCGTACAATTACAAGGTGATTACGAAAAAGGTAATTGCTTTGGTACAGGAAGGCAAATTTAAAATGCTTGAAAACTTGACTCAGCAGGTTCTAGATTTGATCATGAAAAATCCCAATGTGGAGTGGGCAAAAGTTGAAGTGGATAAGCCACATGCGTTGCGATTTGCTGAATCTGTATCTATAGAACTTGAAGCGAACCGAATATCTAATTTATAAAAATATGAACTCGTGTATTATTGGAATAGGATCAAATATAAATCCTAATGAAAATATCAAAAGGATGTTATGTTTGCTCGCAAAAGATCATAGGGTGGGAAAGCACTCGTCTTGGATTAGAACTGCTCCAATTGGCATTACCGATCAGGATGATTTTATTAATGGAGCAGTTAAAATTGAAACACAACATGATATCGATGAGTTTCGAAATTACTTAAAACGACTTGAGGATAGGATGGGGCGCGACAGAAGTTTACCCAAATTTGGTCCAAGAGTGATTGATCTTGATATTGTAGTGTGGAATGGAGAAATCATAGATGAAGATTACCATACTAGAGATTTTTTGCGTGATTCGGTAAATCAATTGCTTGATTGAAAATGCTGAAGAAGTAAATCTACCAACTTGATATCGGCCGGAGCCCAATCTAGGTTTTCTAATTCATTGAAATGTACCCACTTGATATTTTGGTGTACTATTTTTTGAAATTCGCCAGATACATGTTCAACAAAAAATGCTTTTAGGCAAACGATTTTACTGCCATAATTGTGAGTGTTCTCGCCCAGAAAGCCTGTTACTCTTGATTGAATGCCAAATTCTTCATGAAGTTCACGCACCATGCATGCTTCAGCAGTTTCGTTTGCTTCGATTTTTCCACCAGGAAATTCCCATTTCAATCCTAAATCATCGTGGTGATTTCTTTGTGCTACCAAAATAAAATCACCTTTTTGGATAATTGCTGCAGTTACCTGAATGGGTTTCATTCTGAATCCTTTTGTTCAGAATGAATTTCGTCCAGCAAATTGGCAGCCAGTTTTACCAGGTTTTTGCATGACATTGAGTAATTAAACCTGATATCGAAGCAAGTCAAATAATCTGATTTTTCTTGAAATCTTCTGGTGAACTCCTCTTTTAAATCAGGATTATCTTTAATCAGTTCCAAAGCAGCATAGTAGGCTCCACAGTATCCATTGGGTGCTTTACCATTACCATATTTGGCAAGCTCAACGATTTGATTGTTTGTGATTTGGTATTCCTCCTGAAATGCTTTAAATATTGCTTGTGCACAATTGTAATATCCCGGAGGTTTATGAAAATATTTTAAAGCGGCATCTGCTTTTGTTCTCTTATGGAAAAAACTCATTACAAAGGTTCAAGTTGGTTATCAACAAATGTAGCGGTTTCCAAGATCAAACACCAATTAAATTAGGTCTTTTAGAACATGAAATTTATCATGTTTATATAATAATCAAGAAAAAATATTATATTTAACAATGTTTAATATGTAATTTGAATTATAGTTTAAGTGTAGTTAAATCTTTAGTCGTATGAATAAAATTAATCCATGGGCTTTTGGAATTGTATTTCTTTCTCTTATTGCTTTTTATGCATGGAATGGTTTTAAATTTCCAATCTTTTTTGGGGATGAAACATGTAAGCAGGATGCGGTGATCTATGATACAAAAATACATACCGTTTCTTTTGGTGGACAGGTTAATTGGAAACAGACAGTAAGATATTTTTATAGCGTGGATAATAACTGGTATGATGGTTCCTATACTTTAAAAGGGGGACAATCAAGACAAAAAATTGGAAACCTGATTTCTCTTGAAATTTCAAAATTGCAACCAGAAAAACATAGGGTTAGAGCATTTTATAAATTTGGCAGGAATGCTGGTGATATCGATAAACATTTTGAGACTAGGCAGTTATCTGGTTATAAAAAAATTAATCTTACCAATCGTGTCTTTAGTCTAATTGATTTTAGTGTACAGGAAGATTCGATATCCCAATATTATGGAATTATCCATGTAAGAAATGACTCAATTAAAGAATTGGTGCCAATTATTCATTATTATAAATCAAAAACATATTTAGAGTATCAATTAATTGATGAGACTTTAAGGAGTGAATTTCACAATAAGTATCAAATTATGGAATTCCAAAAAGATGAAAAATCAATCCATTTGAAACCTTTGGAGGAAACTTTTTATAAATCCTGATCGTTTTTAGATATCCAACTTTTTCTGTAGTAAGTTTATTTTTTGCTGCAAACCAAGTGAGAAGTTGGTAGAATTTTCGGCTACAAAACGAAATATAATTAAAGATTTCTCATAATATTCGTTTGCAAGTGTTTTTTGTTCTTTAGCATTCTGTATTTCAGCTTCAGCATAAAATAATTCTGCTAACACCTGCAAATGTTCATCGGTATAGTTGTGTTCTTGCAATAAACTGTTGGTAAGTTTATCTTTTGGCAAACTCCTAAAGAAAGAAGCATCTTCTTTAAGAAAATCACGATATGCATTCTCAAGAATCTGAGATGCTTTTTTTGTGTTCTTTTTTTTCAATAAACCTAAAATTAGAGCGATCAATTCACCAATCATCTCAATCATTCTTAAAACATAGTCTCTTTGATACATTTTTCTTATTTAAATTTTAACCGATGAACCTAAATTGGGGCAAAGTTCTTTTCTCCAAATTTACAAAATACAAAATTACATCCTACTTATTGTTATGTGATAGTTTTAAAAAATATAATAGCATAATATGTTTGACTTTTAATTAATTCTATTGTTGAATATCAAATTTGTTTAGATGATATGATAAATGTATATTTAAGTCATAATAATTGATATGAATATGAAAACGACAGTTTGTTTATTGGCATTTGTATTGGTTTCTCTTTCAGGTTTTACACAAGTATTAAATGATGAGGATTATTTAAGCAAGTGGCAAGAATATAAAGAACAAAAAGCTCCTTTTAATTTTGATGTAAAAAAGGAAGAGATTATAATAGAGTGTTTTAAGGAGTTTGATAAGTCAAATTTGGGTAATTTAAACTACCAGAAAGAATCGTTTACTGTTGGACAGGAGATAATTGGAGTTGCCTTACATCTGACAGAAGCAATTTATGAAAGTGTTCGATATCACGAACGAATAGCCCAGGATCCAGCCAAATATTTTATTCCGGGTTATTATACAAATACAAGAGATTTCATGAAATAATTTTACCTTTGTCAACACGTTAGGGGTGCTTGAATCATTTATTCAGGCTGAGATTTTACCCTTTTACCTGATCTGCATAATAGTAGCGTAGGGAAACGATTTGTCTGATATAAATTATTACCATATAGATATAACCGTTTCACTTTCGTGGAGCGGTTTTTTTGTTTCCTACTGTTGTGCACAATACTTAAAACAAAAGCATAAAATGGGATCAAAATTTAATCAATATGCATCGGATTATGATGCATGGTTTTTAGAAAACGAAAATGTTCTTTATTCGGAAGTAAAATTAGTGGCACATTTCTTAGAAAATGCAGGAGATGTATTCTCGGTAGGATGTGGAAGTGGACTATTCGAAACCATTTTGGACAAAGAATTTGGCATAAGCATTAAAAATGGAATTGAACCATCAGAAGGAATGGCTGCTCTTGCCAAAGAGCGAGGCTTAAATGTTGAAATTACTACTGCCGAGGAAATGGAATTGGGAGAGGAGAAATTCGATACGATTCTATTTAATGGTACACCAAGCTATATTACTGATTTACAAAAGGCTGTTGATAAAGCTTATGAAGCGCTACGTCCAGGAGGTAAAATTGTAATGATTGATGTACCAAAGAAAGTTCGTATGGGGTTCTTTACAATTTGGCCAAATCAGTAGGTACTTGGGAGCATGAATTATTAGGAGGAGTTCATCCCAGGGATCCATATCCAATAGAATTGGTAAAAGTTGCCAAGTGGAGAACGACTTTGGAGAAAATAGAAATGATTAAAAATGCTAACTTTAAGGATCTTCAATTTGCACAAACACTAACAAAGCATCCTCTGTATTCGAATCAGGTGGCCGAAGAACCAATTGAAGGATATGATTGTGGTGATTATGTTGCGATTTGTGCTGTTAAAAAATAGAAAGATGAAACGAGCATGATTAAAATAACTATTAAAGACTCAATACAATGATTATTTTAATCTTGAGGCTTCTATCTAACCTAAAATTATTAAACAAATGAATCACAAAGTAATTGTAGAAAACCTGGAAGCAATCAGAAAAAGTTCTCCTTTGGTGCACAACATTACCAATTATGTGGTGATGAATAATACCGCAAATGCACTTCTTGCCATTGGGGCTTCGCCTGTGATGGCACATGCTCAGGAAGAAGTGAAGGACATGGTTGGCATTGCTTCGGCATTGGTTCTAAACATGGGAACTTTATCAAAGGAATGGGTTGAATCAATGATTATTGCTGGATTGAGAGCTAATGAAAGTAAAATTCCAATTGTATTTGATCCTGTAGGTGCGGGCGCTACACCTTACCGCAATGAAATAGCCACGAGAATTATTAACAATTGCAATCCAGAAATTATCAGAGGAAATGCATCTGAAATAATGGCTTTGGTAAATCAGGAAATGAAAACCAAGGGGGTTGATAGTGTTGAATCTACGAGTTCAGCAATCGATTCTGCAAATATTTGGCTCAATTGCACGAATGTATTGTGGTAGTTAGTGGAGAAGTAGACTATATCACAGATGGTAATCGAGTTGAAAATGTTGCCTTTGGAACTTCGATGATGGAAAAGGTAACAGGAATGGGATGTACGGCAACTGCCATATTAGGAGCTTTTGTTGCAACCAATAGTGATATGTTCGAAGCAGCTGTTAACGGAATGACTGTAATGGGAATAACTGGAGAATTGGCAACAGCGAAATCTAATGGACCTGGAAGCTTGCAAATGAATTTCTTGGACTGTTTGTATAATCTAAGCAAAGTTGAAATTGAACAAGCATTTTGTACGGTAGAATGATAAGGGAAGATTTAAGTTTATATCTGGTAACAGATAAAGAACTGGCCAATGGGAAAGCCCTTGAAGATATTGTTGAAAAGGCAATAAAAGGAGGTGTTTCTATGGTTCAAATTCGCGATAAGAATTCTTCTACCAGAGAATTTTACAATCAGGCTTGTGCAATTAAGAAGATTCTGGAGCCATATAAAGTACCTCTAATTATAAATGATAGACTAGATATTGCTTTGGCAGTGGATGCAGATGGTTTGCACATTGGTCAGAGTGATTTACCTTTTGATGTAGCACGTAAGATTTTAGGGGCGAAAAAAATTATTGGACTATCGGTGGAGAATATTGAACAGGCAAAGCAAGCAAACCAGCTAGATGTTGATTACATTGGTTTATCGCCAGTATTTTCTACTCAAACCAAAAATGATATTGCCAAGCCATTGGAACTAGGTGGAGTGGAGGAGATTATGAGTTTTTCCAAGCATCCAGCTGTGGCTATTGGTGGTATCAATTCGGCAAATACAGCAGATATTATTAAGGCTGGAGCCGATGGAATTGCTGTTGTTTCGGCGATTGTTTGTGCAGAAGATCCGCGCAATGCAGCAAAAGAACTGAAGGAAATCGTTAACAAGAGTTTATCACTAAAAGCAATTGATTCATGAAATGGTCAGAAGAAGCCTGGAGAAGAATTGAAGGAATTTATACACAAATACTAGAGCATCCTTTTATAATTGAACTGATGAGTGGTGAACTGGACAAAGAAAAATTTAAATTTTATTTGACTCAGGATTCACTTTATTTGGCAGAGTTTGGTAAAGTGTTGGCTGGAATTGCTGTTAAACTGGAAGATTCGGAGCAAAGAAAAGACTTTTTAAACTTTGCCAGTGATACCGTTGCGGTTGAGCAAGCATTGCATCAGTTTTATTTAAAAGATAAAAGACAGAATGGTAGCGTATCACCTTCTTGTCTGCTTTACACCTCTTTTATTCATAAGCAATTGGCTACCGCCTCGGTTGAAGAAGCCGCAGCAGCTGTCTTGCCTTGTTTTTGGATTTACAAAAAAGTGGGAGATTATATTCTGAAAAATCAGGATCGAAAAGACAATCCATACCAAAATTGGATAGATACCTACGGAGGTGAAGAGTTTGCGATTGCGGTTGAAAAAGCAATAAAAATTTGTGATCATCTGGCTGTGCATACTTCCATAGAGAAGAGAAAGCGAATGTGGAATGCTTTTGTTAAAGCATCTAAAATGGAGTGGATGTTTTGGGATAGTGCCTATAAAAAGGAAACATGGCCTGTTTAAAATAAATGTTAAAAAATGAAATATAATAGAGTACTAAGCATTGCAGGAAGTGATTCTGGCGGTGGAGCAGGAATACAGGCTGATATTAAAGCCATTTCGGCATGTGGATCGTATGCAGCCACTGCTATCACTGCAATAACAGTACAAAATACTGTGGGCGTGAGCAATGTGCATGCAATTCCCAATCAGATATTAGCAGAGCAAATAGATGCGGTTTTGAGTGATATTGGTGCTGATGCCATAAAAATAGGAATGTTGCATTCTTCGGAAACCATTCATGTTGTAGCCGATGCTCTGAAAAAATATCAAATCAAAAATGTGGTTCTCGACCCCGTAATGTTGGCAACCTCGGGTGATAAGTTGTTGTTGGATGAGGCCATTACAACATTAAAAAAGGTGCTGATACCAATGGTGAAAGTGATCACGCCCAATATTCCTGAAGCAGAAATTCTTCTGGGAAGACAAATCCCAACACAGGAAGATGTGTTTGAATGTGCTGCTGAGTTGGCGAATCAATACGAGGTTTCGGTATTGCTTAAAGCTGGGCATTTGAATGAAGATGAGTTGATTGATGTATTTTACGATTTTGAAAAGCAGGAATGTGTAGAGATGAAGTCGAATCGATTGATAACAAAAAATACTCATGGTACAGGGTGCACCATGTCATCAGCATTTGCTGCTTTTCTGTCGCAGGGGTGTGATCTTCAGGAATCTGCTAAAAATGCCAAAGATTACATCAATAATGCAATAATTGCCGGAGCAGATTACGAAATAGGAGAAGGGCACGGACCTGTAAATCATTTTTACCATTTTTTGGAAACATGCAAGCAGTAGGCACTTTTACAAAAGAACTTTGGGAAGCTGCTTTCCCTTTATATCAACAATTAATTTCCTGTCGCTTTGTTACCGAACTGGCGGCAGGTACTTTAAGCAAAGAGAGTTTCTCTCATTATCTTACTCAGGATATTCTATATTTGAAAAAGGATGCCGAAGCGCTTGGAATGGTAGCAGCAAGAAGTCAAAATGATACGAATAGAGATTTCTTTAAAAGGCTTGAAAAAGATGGATTAGAGGTTGAGTTTGTGTTAAGGGATGAATATTTAAAGCATTTTAATCTGCAAGAGGCAAGAGTTCAGTCAAAGGCTTTTGCCGATTATTCCAATTTCTTGTTGAGTCATGCACAGAACTCACCTATAGAAGTAGCTTATGCTGCATTATTACCTTGTTTTTGGGTTTATGGTGCTGTTGCAAATACCATTATTCAAAAGAATGTTAGCAGTAATCCTTATCAGAAATTTATCGATACCTATACTGGTGATGAGTACCAATATTACACTCAAAAATTTATCGAAATAGTTGAGAGCAATTCTGTTGAATCAGAACATAAAGTGCAAGTAAAAGAAGCTTTTGTTGAAGCCTGTAAACATGAATTAGCTGTTTACGAAGAATCTTACGATATTGCTTTAAACTTAATCGTGAAGTATGAAAATAGACCATAAAACAGCATTGTTATTAATCGATCTTCAAAAAGGATTTGAAGATATTGAGTATTGGGGTGGAGGAAGAAACAATCCGGATGCAGAGCTGAATGCCTCAAAAATTCTAAAAGTCTGGCGCGATAAAGGATTGCCGTTATACCATATTCAGCATTGTTCTACTACCCAAGGTTCACCTTTGGAACCCAATATGCCTGGTAATGAGTTCATGGAATTGACAAAACCAATTGAGAATGAGCCCATCATTCAGAAGAATGTAAATTCTGCCTTCATTGGAACTGATTTGAAAGAGCAACTCGATGAAAAAGGGATCACAAAATTGGTGATTGTTGGTCTAACTACTGATCATTGTATTTCTACACAAGCAGAATGGCTGGGAACTTTGGCTTCGAAACCTATTTAATCGAAGATGCGCTTGCCACCTTCGATAAAATAGGAGTGAATGGAGAAAAATATCCTGCTCAGCTGATTCATGATACTGCATTGGCCAGTTTGCATGAGGAGTTTGCAATGGTAATTCAAACTTCAGATCTAATGAAATTGCTTTAAAATTTTTAGTATAAAAGCAACTACGTTTGCATAGATCATGTAACTACCTTTACATAGACAATGTAATTACCTATACATGGTCAAGGGAACTACCTTTACAGGGGCATGTTATCGACTTATACAGGGTATTGTAAAATATCATCAACTTTTATTCTTTATATTCTAAATAGTCCTTTACAAAATACACCCAATCATCAAGTCTGTCAAATAATTGTAATGTTGGTTCCAATGGGATATGAATATCTGGTGCAATTCCAATATTATCAATTGGATGATCAGGTAATCTTCTTGAACGTGTAGCTGGCAACCATAGTTTGTATTTTCCTGAGGGTAATTCTTTTGGCGTTATATTGGAATAATCTAAAACTCCAGCTGTATTTTCATTTCCAAACAAAATGACTTTTGAACTGTTCTTGGCAGTTAAAAGAAATTGTTCTGCTGAGGATGCATTTCCGCTATTTATTATTATGCCTACATTTTTAGGATAACTATAAACCGTATCGCGTTCAATTTTAGTGTCACCTTCGTGAAAAGGCTGGATTACAAATCCACCAACCTTTTCTTTCATTTTTTTTAGCAGAACATTAGCCCATTCCTCACCGCCTTTTTTTATATGACCTTTCTTTATTGCGTCTTCCCAATCTTCAATAATTCCTTTTGTGGAATACCATTCGACACCTTTACTTTCATATGGATTGGTGTAAATCAATTCTGCTAATTTTCTATAATAATTGTCTTGACCTCCACCATTGTTTCTAATATCAACGATTAAATTAGGTCTTTTAGTAATTTCATTCCAATGTTTTTCTACTAAATCATTGGCAGTATTCGTATAAAAACCAGGGACTCTCAAATAAAAAGTACTATCGTTTAGACTCAGAGCTACTGGATATGTATTTAAACCATTTGGATGTTTAGGGATGTATGATCGCAAAAATGCCATATCGGCTTTCTTATTTGCAGTTTTTCTGACAAACCTGGTATCATTGTGAACTTCAAGAACCGAATTGTTTAATAATAAGGATGCTTCTTCTTGGCGAGGTTTAAAACCTCTGTTATTTCGGTATGTGGTTAAATCAAATTCGTTGTTCTTTTTTTCAATAGCCTCAAAAATAATTTGATTTTTCTCATAACCACGCAGATCTATTGAAATGGCAGTGTATTTATGAAGCTCTTTTTTTACAGCAAAACTTCCTCGATATCCAATCCAAATTCCTTCAATTGCTTTGGGTGTTTTCTGCAATGAATCCAAATTGAATTCTGCATATTTTCTATTGTAAGATTCTCTTTTACTTGAATTTCTAATTTTAGATACCCGTAAATGATAATCTTTAAACCAAGCCGTATAATCTTTCAAATATTTATAACAAGAATCAGGATATTGGATCATCATTTTCCTTGTTTTCTTTTCCAGTTTTTTTAATTCTTGAATATTCTCGTCATTTACTTTATCAGAATATCCAGGGTAGTCATTCTTAATTTTGTTGATAACGAAATCAAAATCGGATAGGTGGTTTTGATCTTGTGCTTGACAATAAATGAACCAAGAAGAAGGGAGGTTGTTATTATGAATTGTTTCATATGTATTTATTTTATTGTTTATTCACTTTAGGCAAGGTGAATAAATTAGAAATTCATTAAACTCTTAATTTTATCGTGATAATTCTTTCCACTTGTGATTTTGGTTTGCCTTACATCATTAAGTTGAAGAATATATCGTCCTCCCAGGTATCGTTTTATTTCTTTTATATACATGGTATTTACGATACAGGATCTATGAACACGTAAAAAATTTTCATCTAACTTTTGTTCAAGGTAGTTCAAACTATGATCAATAATGAATTCCTTTCCTTCATTATTATTTATGCTGACATATTTATCTTCAGCTTTAAAATGAGTGATGTCTTCAATGGCGACAAAAGCTACTCGATCTCCTAGCTTAACTGGAATTGAGCTCAACTTTTTTTTTGTAATTGTACTGAACTGTTTTGCAAGAATTTCTTCCAGTTTACTTAAATTATTTTCCCTTTCGATGAGCCCTAGTTTTGCAATGGTTTTTTCCAAACGTTCTTTTTTTATTGGCTTTAAAAGGTAGTCAATGCTTGCAGTTTCGAAAGCCAAAAGAGCATATTCATCGTGTGCAGTACAAAAAATCACAAGAGGTTGATGATGCAGTTCCTTTAGTATATCAAAACCTGATTTTTCTGGCATTTGAATGTCTAAGAAAATTAAATCAGGTTTCAATTGGTTAATCATTTCAATTGCCTGCTTGCCATTGCCTGCCTCTCCAATAATTTCAACTCTGTCATTATGTGGAGCTAATAAGTTGATCAAACGCAGTCTTGCCAGTTGTTCGTCATCAATTACGATTGATTTGTATTTAGTTTTCATGTGATAAAGGTTTTTGTGAAAGTGGCAGGCTTATGCAAATGTGTTTGTTGGGCTGGTTCTGCCATGTGATTTTTGCTGATTTTTCGTAAATAATTTCTAATTTTTCATACAGACTTCTTAGGCCATAACCAGAAATTGGAGTGTCAGGGAAATCCGGACCATTATCATGAACTTTAATCGTCAATTCATCAGCTTTCTTTTTGATTTCCAATTTGATTTTGCCTTTATCTTGAATTTTCGAAATACCATGTTTTATGGAGTTCTCAATAAGTGGTTGTATCAAAAAGCGTGGAACCAAACTGGTTTCAATTTCTTCATCTATATCAATCTGAAAATCTAATTTTTCGCCAAAACGTACTTTTTCTATTTGCAAATAGGTTCTAGTGATTTCAACCTCCTTTTTTATTTCAATTATATCCTGATTGTTGTGGTTTATTGCATATCTAAAAAAATCAGATAGCTCAAGAGCCATATCTTCAGTTTTTTCTGGGCTGATATGGGCAAGTGTTGCAATCGAGTTTAATGAATTGTATAAGAAATGCGGGTTAATTCTTGAATGTAATGATTGAAGTTCAGCCTTGGTTTTTAATAGTTTCAATTTTGACAACTCCATATCTCGAAGTCTGATTTCTTGTATGTTTTGAAAATTGGTGAAGTTAAAAATCAGCCTAAAGCAAACTACCATGATTACAATTGTCATTTGCTCAAAACTCAATTCCCAATTCCAAAAAGTTTTATACGATAAACTTAAAGGCAAAATATAAGAATATCCAATAAAGAAGAAATAGGTAAAAACGGATGTTGTCACCGATTGTTTGATGAGCTTGGTTGAGATCTTTTGAACTTTGAATCTTTTCTCGATTAGATAAATGAATAACAATTCAAAAAATAACAATACTTGTGTTAGCAAAACGATTTTTAGAATGTCTGGCAAGGCAATGAATTTGTATGCAGTAAATCGTTGGGAAAGCAGATAAAAGAAAAGTATGCAATTGATGATCATAAAACCTTGTTTTACAAACTCTTTCCAATTTTTTGATTCGGTTTTAATCAAATGGAATTTTAGGAGTAAGAGCAGAGAAACAAATCCTAGTATAATTGCGATTGCTTCACTGGCAAAGCGAATTCTATCTCCAAACCGATAATAATAATAGTCAATAAGCGAACCATTAAAATTGGATTTAAACTGACTGTAAAAATCTTTTGAATATAGTTTTTGTATCAAAAATTGATCTACTTCAGTAAAACTTGTTTTATCGGGATCAACTTCATTAAATATACTTTGTGATATGCTTATATCTTCATGTGGGTTGTGCTGCTTTGCAGTTAAACTACTAATCAAATAATATTCTAAATATGGTTTTCGTACAGTTTGCTCCATATCATCAAATGAGAATTGATGCTCTTGAGATGTAATGGTTCCATACTTTTGTAGACCATAAAAATTATGAATTTTTCTAGCTCCAGTTCCACTTCTTATCCATAAAGTGATATTAGGGAGAGAATCATTGAGTTCAATGTTTACAGTATTGATAAGAGGTTTTACTTTTTCGATTAATTGTTGAATACAAACAGAATCTTGTTTGTTAAAACCCCCTTTAAGATGAACGCGAATATCTTTTTCGAATCGATAAGCTTTGGCATTTGGTGGTAAAATTTTAGCACGGATAAAGTTCCAGTATGTTTGTTCCATATTTGGGTGAATTTTATTTGATTGCCCAAATAGTAAAACTGGAGCTAAGTTGCTTAATAAAAATAGAACTACTAATATTTGCCTCATAGTTTATTGTTTTAAAGATTTCAAGATTAAAGAAGCCTTTAGAAGCTTAAAACTACAAGATAAATCGGATAAAGTATGTTAATATTCCGATAAACAGATTATTTTTTGTTGTTAAATCATAACAAGTAAATAAGTACTTATTTTTTTAATGCCTCCCACAAAATCTCAACTGGATGCTGTGCTTCACGCTCAGTCGCATCTTTAATCTGATGACGACAGGAAGTGCCTGAAGCTGCAATTAAAACAGATTGTGGTGTTTTTCGAACTTCCGGGAGTAAAATTAACTCGCCTACCTTTTTGCTTAAATCGTAATGCTCTTTTTCGTAGCCAAAAGAGCCAGCCATACCACAACAACCTGATTTTATCTCCACAGCGGAGTAGTTTACAGGAAAACTCAAAATCTCTTTAATTGGTAGGGAAGAAGCCAGTGATTTTTGATAGCAGTGAGCATGGAATTTAATCTCTTTTGCTTCTGTGGTAAATTGATCTTGGGTGATGTTGCCTTTTTGCATTTCATTGTGCAGAAATTCTTCAATCATGAATACATGACTTGCCAATTTCTTGGCTGATTCGCGCATGTTTTCCGGAACCAAATCGATATATTCATCTCTGAAGGTAAGAATAGCTGAAGGTTCTATCCCAATTAGAGGAGTTTCTTCGCTAATGATATCTTGCAAGAGGTTTACATTTTTAATGGCAAGGAATTTGGCCTTTTTCACCAATCCTTTAGAAAGATAAGTTCTCCCACTTTCTGCATGTTTAGGTATAATTACATCATATCCAAGCTTTTGAAGTAACTCAATGGTTTTGATTCCAATGGGTGTATCATTGTAATCGGTAAATTCATCGGCAAATAGATAAACTTTTCTTTTTGATTCAATATTGCCATTATTGGAATGCCATTTTTTGAGTGTTGTATTATGCAGCTTTGGTATGCTTCTCTCTTCTGCAAATCCCAAATTCCGTTTTACCATTTTTCCAATTACCGGATGCTGATTCACAAAATTGAGAAGGGAAGGAGCATAGCTACCCAATTTATTTATCCTACTGATATTGGCAATCAGTTTGCTTCTTAAAGGAACAGGATTCGAATCGTAATACTGTTGCAAAAATTCAGCTTTAAGCTTGGCCATGTCTACATTCGAAGGACATTCAGATTTACAGGCTTTGCAAGAAAGACACAAGTCTAAAATGTCGTACAATTCTTTATGATCGAATGGATTCCTCTGTTCTGAATTGCTAATGAATTCTCTAAAAAGATTTGCCCTGGCTCGGGTACTTAGCTTTTCATCTAAACTGGCCTGGTAACTTGGACACAAAGCTTTCCCCGTTAAATGAGTGTTTCTGCAATCTCCAGAACCATTGCAGCGCTCTGTTGCACGAACAATTCCCATATCGGACGAGAAATCAAAATAGGTATTTATTTCTTTGGTTTCCTGATTGGTTCATAACGCAAATGTGTATTCATTTTCGGCGTATCAACTATCTTTCCAGGATTGAAAATATGGTTAGGATCCCAAGCGTTTTTGATATCCCGAAGAAGCTCATAATTCTTTTCACCAATCATTACAGGAATAAACTCTCCTCGCAAGCGTCCATCGCCATGCTCTCCACTTAAGGATCCTTTGTATTTCTTCACAAGCTTGGCAGAATCTAAGCCAATAGCATGGAACTTTTCCTGATCGCCTTGATCTTTTAGGTTTAATACTGGTCGCAAGTGAATTTCTCCACTACCAATATGAGCATGAAATACACAGCTGATATCGTGTTTTCTCATCAACTCCTTAAATTCTGCAATGTAATTATATAATACCTCTGGCATAACCGATGTATCTTCGATAAGGGAAACAGGTTTGGCATCGCCAGGCATATTGGAAAGAACTCCTAAAGCCGATTTTCTCAAATCCCAAACTCTTGCAATGTTATCGGCTCCTGTAACCATGGGAAAATGATATCCTAAGGAACTGGCTTTGAAATCATCTTCCATTTTATTTGCAATCTCTTCGATTTCAGCCTTTGTTTCTCGTGCGAATTCTATAATCAATAAAGCTCCGGGATTTCCTTTTAGGAAAAACCTGTTTTTTGCTTGTAGAATGTTTCCTTCTGTAAGTTTAAGGATTTGATCATCCATAAGTTCTACCGCACCAGGTTTGTATTTTAGGGCAATAAGATTACCTTGAATTGCTTCTTCAAGACTTTCGAAGTGGGCGCATATTAAAGCTTTTTCTTTTGGAGGAGCTGGAACGAGGTTTAACTTTATTTCAGTCGTAAAAGCCAAAGTTCCTTCTGAACCAGCCAGCAGTTTACTAAAATTAAATTGGTCGCCGCCCTTTGTATACAAATTAGACTCGAGCAAAAGGTCAATTGCATAACCAGTGTTACGCCTTTTAATATTTATATCGGGATATTCTCGTCGAATACCTTTCTGATTTTCCTGATTGGAAAGGATGGAGTGTATATTATTATATAGTTTGGATTCTAAATTGGAGCCTGCACACTTTTGCTCAAATTCATTTTTGTTCAGATCTCCAAATACAGCTTTGCTTCCATCACTTAAAATGGCACTTACTTCCAGGGTATGGTCTCGAGTACTTCCATATATAATAGAGTGGGAGCCGCAGGAGTTGTTTCCGAGCATACCGCCCATCATGCATCGCCCCGAGGTAGAAGTTTCCGGACCAAAAAACAAATTGTAATCTTTTAAATACAGATTCAGTTCATCCAAAATGACCCCTGGTTGAACTTTTACCCACTTTTCTTCGGTATTTAGCTCTAATATTTTCGTAAGATGCTTTGATATATCTACCACAATTCCCTTCCCAACAACTTGCCCGGCCAGGGATGTTCCGGCTGCTCTGGGGATTAATGATAATGATTCCTGATTGGCAAACTGAACCAATGTTTTGATATCCTGTTCATTTTTCGGATAAACAACTGCCAAAGGCATTACTTTATAAGCTGAAGCATCTGTAGCGTATAAAATTCGTGTTGTATTATCGGTAAAAACTTCTCCTGAAATTTGTTTCTGCAATTGGATAAATCGATTCGGATGATTATCGGTGTTCATAGTAAATAAGCCTGTTTAAAGCAATTTTAGTGTAAGTGTGATTCTCAAAAATTGAAGTTACATTTTTATTTTAGAACCGAGCCTTATCAAGAATGATTATTTATTAAAAAAATGAAGCCAAAACTGACAAAAATTATGAATTTAGAAATCTACAGTTTACTTTTTATTCCTAAATTTGCAATGTCGAGATTACAAAACTGATTAATATATTGATCTACAATGGACTTATTGCAAAAGATTAAGGAAAACGCCAAATTACACAACAAGAGAATTGTTCTTCCAGAGGGAACAGAGGAGAGAACTTTGCAAGCAACAGATATCTTATTAGAGGAAGGTATTGCGCAAATTATTTTGATTGGAGCTCCTGAAGAAATCAAAGGAGAAGCTAATCGTTTAGGATTGAAAAATATAGATAAGGCAATTATCGTTGATCCTAAAAGTCATGAAAAAATGGAGCTTACGCTGAAATTTTGGTTGAATTAAGAAAGAAGAAGGGGATGACCATGGAACAAGCTATGGAATTGGTTCAAGATCCTCTTTACTTGGCTACCTTAATGATTAAGGCTGGTGATGCTGACGGAGAAGTTGCAGGTGCATTAAATGCAACAGGAGATGTATTGCGTCCAGCTTTCCAAATTGTTAAAACCATGCCAGGTATTTCGGTTGTTTCTGGTGCTTTCATTATGATTTTGAAAGACAAAAACTACGGAGATGATGGTATGATGGTATTTGCTGATTGTGCTGTTCATCCAAACCCAACAGCTAGTGAATTGGCTGAAATTGCAGTTGCAACAGCGAAAACTACAAAAGCAATTGCTGAAATGGAACCTCGTGTTGCAATGTTGAGCTTCTCAACTATGGGATCAGCAAAACACGAAATGGTTGATAAAGTTGCAGAAGCAACTCGATTGGCAAAAGAAATGGCTCCGGAATTCCAGATTGATGGTGAAATGCAAGCTGATGCTGCAATTGTAGAAGCTATTGGTGCTAAAAAAGCTCCAGGTAGCAAGGTTGCTGGTAAGGCAAATGTATTGGTATTCCCAACTTTGGAAGTAGGAAACATTGGATACAAATTGGTACAACGTTTAGCAGGTGCTGAAGCAGTTGGTCCAGTTCTTCAAGGTATGGCAGCTCCGATTAATGACCTATCAAGAGGATGTTCGGTTAGCGATATCGTAAATCTTGTTGCGATTACTGCAAATCAGGCAGCAGGAATGTAAATGAATATTAAGTAGTAAAATCCAAACTTAACAAATAAACATAAAAATCTAATGAACGTTTTAGTTTTTAATTGCGGTAGTTCTTCTTTGAAATATCAATTGCTAAACATGGGTGATGAGGCTACATTGTTAGCTAAAGGTCTAGTTGAAAGAATTGGTCTAAAAGAAGGAATATTAACTCACAAGCCAGAAGGAAAAGATAAATTTGAGTTGGTACAGGATATTCCAAATCATAGCGTAGGTATTGATTTGGTATTGAAGGCGTTGGTAAGTCCAGAGCATGGTGTAATTTCTGATTTGAAAGAAATTAACGCTGCGGGTCACCGTGTTGCACATGGTGGTGAGTTCTTTAAAGACAGTGCATTAATCGACGAAAAAGCTAAAGAAAACATAGCAGCTTGTTGTGAATTGGCTCCACTTCACAATCCAGCTAACCTTGAAGGAATTCTTTCAATGGAAAAATTACTTCCTGGTTTACCACAAGTTGCTGTATTCGATACATCATTCCACCAAACTCTTCCTGCTGAAGCATTTATGTATGGATTGCCATACGAATGCTACGACAAGTACAGAGTTCGTAAGTATGGTTTCCACGGAACAAGTCACAAGTATGTTGCAAGCAAAGCTTGTGATATCTTAGGATGGAATATTGAAGATAAGAAGATTGTTAGTTGTCACTTAGGTAACGGTGCTTCTGTATGTGCCATTGATGGAGGTAAATCAGTTGAAACTTCAATGGGATTCACACCAAATGAAGGTCTTTTAATGGGTACTCGTACTGGTAACCTTGATTTAGGTGCGCTTCTTTATATTGCAGAGAAGAAAAATCTTTCTATCGAAGAGACTAATAAATTAATTAACAAGCAGTCTGGTTTAGCTGGTATTTCAGGAATTTCATCAGACATGAGAGACCTTGAAATTGCGGCTGAAGGTGGAAACGAAAGAGCTCAATTGGCTTTAGATATGTTCGCATACAGAGTGAAGAGATTTGTTGGTTCTTATTCTGCATCAATGGGTGGTGTTGATTTGGTTCTATTTACTGGTGGTATCGGTGAAAATGATTCTGTTTCTCGTGAGAAAATCATTAAAGATTTCGGTTACCTGGGATTGGAATTTGATGCTGAGAAGAACGATGGTCTTCGCGGAAAAGATGCTGTTATCTCTAAAGAAGGATCAAAAGTAAAAGCTATGGTTGTAACTACCAACGAAGAATTGGTAATTGCTTCTGATACTCAAAGAATATTGAACGGATTGAAATAAGATATCCTTAAGATATAATTTTTAAAGCCTGGCGAATAGTCAGGCTTTTTTTCTGAAAGTCTTGGATGGTTGAAATAGTAAAAGATTCTGAAATTCAAGACCAAATTAATTAATAACGATAAGGTAATTCTAAATCCGCATTCACACAATAACAAATAACGTAAAATTTTCATTGCTGCAGGTGATTCTAATTTATTCTGCTTTTTTTTATGTTACTTTTTTTTAAAAAAATGGCTTGCAGCTTTTGGAGCGGTATCTTGTAGTAAATATCAATGTATCAATCATTTTTAAGTGCATATAGAACGTCACGAAGTGTGCGATTCATGATTAAAGGCATAAAATTACATGTGAAATTTGCATCTGATTTGATGAATAGTCGATTTTGCCGTATTTTACTGTAACAAATTAGGGTGATTACCGTTTAGAGCATTGAAAACTCACTGAGTTTGCGTGAATTCTTTTAATAATGACTATATGACCAAGCTGCTACCTTTTTGTAAGCTTTTGATTACAATACTTCTGCTAATTGTGTCCTGTGAGATTCACGCTCAGAGAACAAACTTTCGATTTCATGAATACAATAGGCAGAATAAGTTAAACGAAGAGCTTGTTAAGTATACCGTTCAGGATTCACTTGGGATTTATTACTTTGCTACCGATGCAGGTGTATATTCTTTGATTAATGATAATTTCTTTCTATATGAAGTTCCAAAAGGAAAATCACACTATTTTAAGGAGTTAATCAGGCTGAAAAGTGGTAATTTACTGGCTTTATCAGATGATGCAATTTACAAGATCAATCCTTCTTTTGAATCAAATGATTTGGAGTTGGTACTTGAATGTAACTTGGATCCGGTATCTCCAAAGTATCCAAAACATGTTTTTGAGGACAAGAAACAACAGGTTTGGATTTCAGATTACAATCATTTGTATCGATTAAATAATGGTACGGTTGAGAAGTATCATATGGATGAACAAAACCTAACGAGTTCTTATGCGAGGTCTTTTCAGTTCTTGGAGTGTGATAATGGCAATCTTATTGTAGTTTCTCAAAGGGGCTGGTTTTATAATTTTAATCAGAAAAGTAATTCATTTGAAAAGTCATCATATCAGCCAGGTTTTTTGGTTCACTCTTCATTTAAAATTGGTTCCAATGAATTTTTATTGGGTACATCTCAGGGGATCATAAAAATAATTTTTGATTTTAAAGGTAGGGTCGTTCATACAGAGACCATATCAAAGGATATTATTGCTTCCTGTTTTGAACAGATTGATCAGAACCGAATAATTGCAGGAACTTGGTTTCAGGGATTGGTTGAAATAGAATTGAATAAAAAGCACAAATTTTATCCTGTGGGAGGATTTTCATATTTCACAGTAAATGATATATATAAAGATGATTTTGGTAAGTTTTGGGTTTCTACAAATTCTGGAGTAATTGTTATGGAGAAGAAGTTCTTTACTTCCCAGTTTCTTACTGCAAATTCAGAATATATAGCCAATATAAAAAAATCGCCTGATGGCAAATTGATTTGTGCTGGCAGAAGTCATTTGTTTAAAGTTGTCGATGAACAACATATTGATAGGATTGATATAAAGTTTGAAGGATCTTTAAATGTATTTCAGCAATTTGAGGAATATACTTTAATAGGAACCGAACAAGGACAACTATTATTGTATTTAAGAAATGAATTGCTTAAAACCATACAAGTTAGTTCTCAAAGTATATCAGAAATCGAATTTGACAATGCTGATATTGCCTGGGTGGTTGCAGATAGAGAGTTGTTTCAGGTAAATTTAGATGATGGTACAATTAAAAGCTATTTCGAAGATTTTAATGAAAGAAGAATCGTTCAGGATCTATTTTTGAGTCCGACTAATTCATTATTTGTTGGTGGTGAATATCAGTACTCCTATTTGTATCAATACAACCGGAATAAAGATAAGTTTGAAAATATTAGTGTAGGTATACCTAATGTTGGTAATACGGATTTTTGGATTCGTGATATGTGGGTAGCAAAGGATACTTTATACCTTGGAAGTTCTTCTGGATTGTATAAATATTTCGACTCTGGCATTACGCAAGTTAATCTTGCCGAATACAGCGATAGCGAAATTAATGCGGTTGTGGTCGATCAGTTTAATGCATTGTGGGTCACAACCAGTCACGGAGTTATTCGAAAACGCAAAGATGAAGTCTCGTTATTTACTCCAGAGCAAGGATTACCATCAAAAACTTTTACCGTTGGAAACTTATTAATCGATGGTAAGGGATTTCTTTGGGTTGGCACATCTAATGGTTTGGCTTATGCTCGAATTACTGATATTATACCCAATACACCTAAACCAATTGTGCATATTGCTAAAGAAGAGTCTTGGTTTATTCAGCCGAATAGTTTTCTTGAAGTAACTTCAGGCTCAATGTTATTAATGGATGTAACCGCTATTATTTATCCTCAAAAGCAAAATCAGTTTCAATACTGTGTGATGAGGGGAGATGATAAAATAAAGGATTGGAAGGCCCTTTCGGATAAGAATCAGGTAATTGTATCAGATTTGGATCCGGGGAATTATGAAATTTGTATACGTTGCAAGCATGAAGGAAACTACTCTTGGAGTGAAAATAGGGTTATACCATTGCGAGTGAATCAGGTTTGGTATCTACGTTGGTACACCATTCTCACCGAAATGATTCTCATTCTATTGATTGTGTATTTATCAAGTCAATACAGTAAACGAAGAGCACGGCAGCAAATGATCGATCTGGAGAGAATTGTTTCCGAACGTACTGCTCAGCTTCAAGATGCCAACGAGAATTTGCTATTGGCCAATAAAGCAAAAGACAGATTCTTGTCAATTATAGCCCATGATTTAAGAAACCCATTTAATGCCATTCGTGGATTTTCAAAAATGCTGATACGCGATACTGATATGTTATCTGAAGAGGAGAAAAAGGAACTTACCGAGATGATATATAAAAGTTCGGATGATACCTTCAAGCTTTTGGAAAGTTTATTGGAATGGGCGAATGTTCAGAAGGGAAAATTTAAACTAAATAGGGTAGAATTCGATTTGGCTGAGGTCTTACAAACAAATCTGGAACTTCATAAAAGTATGTCTTCATTAAAGAATATTAATGTAAAGGGAGATTTTAAAAGTTTAAAAGTAAATGCTGACAAGTCAATGGTTGATACTATTATCAGAAACTTGATGTCGAACGCAATTAAGTTTTCCCATGTCAATCAAACCGTTTTGTTAAGTGCGATTGTGAAAGATAACTTTGCCATTGTTCAGGTGAAGGACGAAGGAGTAGGAATGACAGAGACTCAAGTTAAAAATCTGTTTAAAATAGATACTATAGTTGCCAGTGAGGGAACTGCGAACGAAACTGGAACTGGTTTCGGTCTGATGTTGAGTATGGAGTTTGTTCAAATGAATGGTGGACAAATTTGGGTAAAAAGTGCTAAAGGAAAAGGAACTTCGTTTTATTTTTCGATTCCACTATAGTATATACAAAGTCAGTTATCAATCATGTTTGCATATTAAACTTTTCTAGCATTGTTTAATATTTCTAAAATATCACATTGTTATAATAATTCTGTTATTTATAATTAATCGTAAGTTTTATATGCAGTATTAGATGTGATTCGTAATTATTTCATATTTTTGCCTTACAACTAAATCAAGGGGAATTAATTCCTTAAACAACACTAAAACATATAAAGAAGATGATTACACGTTTGGAGCAAATCATTGACGTTCTGAAAAGTAACGAGAAAAAGCGTTTGGTAGCTGCTTATGCTAACGATGCTCATACAATTGAAGCTGTTAACAATGCTGTAGAAAAAGGGATTGTTGATGCTACTTTGGTAGGTGATGAAGAGACCATTAAGAAGACTTGTGCTGAGCACAATATTGATGTTACTAAATTCACTGTAGTACATGAGCCAGTTGAAATAAAAGCTGCTCAAAAAGCAGTTGAGTTAATTCGCAACGGCGAAGGTGATATGATTATGAAAGGATTGGTTAGTACGGATAAGTACATGAAAGCAATCTTAAACAAGGAAACTGGATTAATGCCTCCAAAAGCTGTTTTGAGTCACGTTACAGTAATGGAGAATCCAAACTACCACAAATTATTGGTTTGTAGTGATGTTGCTGTTATTCCTCAGCCAGATCTAAATCAAAAAATTGCATTAACAAACTACGTAATCA
This sequence comes from Marinifilum fragile JCM 15579, assembly GCF_001310955.1. Taxonomy (GTDB): domain Bacteria; phylum Bacteroidota; class Bacteroidia; order Bacteroidales; family Marinifilaceae; genus Marinifilum; species Marinifilum fragile. The sequence goes on along the minus strand of NZ_BAZX01000014.1, from coordinate 86,073 downwards.
ATGTTGCGAGAGCTTTAGGTATCGATACTCCAAAAGTTGCATTGGTTGCTGCTTCAGAGCAAGTTTTACCAAAAATGGAAGCTTGTGTTGATGCAACGATTATCTCAAAAATGGCTGATCGTGGTCAGATTAAAAATGCTTATGTTGACGGTCCTTTGGCAATTGATGTTGCTATCGATAAGGAATCAGTGGAGATTAAGAAACTAGAATCAAAAGTTGCTGGCGATGCTGACTGTTTGGTATTCCCAAATATCGAGTCGGGTAATGTTTTCTACAAGACAAATACCAAATTAGCTAAAGCTGAACTTGGTGCATTTGTAGTTGGCGCAAAATGTCCAGCTATTCTTTCATCTCGTGGTGATAGTGTTCTTACAAAATTATATTCGATTGCTTTAGCAGCTTTAGTTGCTTCAAAATAATATATTTCATGTAGAGACGTACGGCCGTACGTCTCTAACTATTTAAACTAAAAATATATGTCCCCAATTCGTTCCTTGGACCAAATGGTCGACCATCTTCGCGAAAGCGGTAAGAAAAAGAAAATTGCTGTTGCATACGCACAGGATCCAAATACAATTGGCGCAATTGCAAAAGCATAAATGAAGGCTTTGTTGAAGCTGTAATGATTGGTGATGAAAAGGAAATTCGTACAAAGGCTGAAGCGGAAGGAATCAATCCGGAAATCTTTACCATTGTTCACATTCCTAACGATGTTGAAGCAACAACAGAGGCTGTACGTATGGCTCGAGAAGATGAGGCGGATGTTGTAATGAAAGGTTTGGTAGGAACAGATAAATTCCTTAAAGCAGTTTTAAACAAAGAAAAGGGCTTGTTGCTCCAAAAGCCGTAATGAGCTACGTTTGTGCTCTTGATTTACCAAAGTATGATAAGCTTCTATTTGTATCTGATACTGCAGTTTTGCCTTATCCTGATTTGAATCAGAAGGTTGCCATGGTGAACTATTCGGTAAAGATGGCGAAGAGATTCGGAATTGAGAAGCCAAAAGTTGCTTTGATTTCAGCTACTGAAAAGCCAAATCCTGCTTTCCAGGGATCAGTGGATGATTCAATTATCTGTAAAATGGCCGATCGTGGTCAGATTAAAGATTGTATTGTTGATGGACCATTGGATGTATTCCTTGCATGTGATCCTGCATCGGTTGAAATTAAAGGAATTCCAACGCCAATTAATGGAGAAGCAGATTGTTTGATTTTCCCTTCTTTGGAAGCATGTAATTCATTCTACAAAGGATTGATGTTGTTTGGAGGAGGAGAACTCGGAGGATTGATTCAAGGAACAAGCAAACCTGTTGTAGTAATGTCGAGAAGCGAGAGCGAAAAATCGAAATTCTACTGTATCGCTTTATCTGTTTTAATGGCAGACTAAAACAATTGAGAATTATCAGTTTCCAATATAGGAAGAGATGCGTTTTATAATGTGTCTCTTTTTTAATTTAACCACAAAGGAAAGACTAAGGATTTCACTAAGTTGCACAAAAGGTTAAGGTTTAGTAGCTTGGCATCCGACAATGAGCTGGGACCCATAGGTGTAAATGGCGTAAAACAAAATTCCATGAGTAAAGAACGAACGAATATTATTTTGTTTGGTCATTGAATCGTAATGGGTAGTGAAGTGTTGGGGCTTATACTTTTTGATTCTTTTGTGGTAATGAAAAAAGAATAGCCTGTCCAGCTTGAGGACAGATATTAGAATCTTATTTTTGTACTATGAACAACCAAACACCATACTGCTTAATGCCCTGGATCCACTATCACGTGGGAAATGAAGGGAAAGTAAAGGCCTGTTGTGTGGCCAATATTCCTTACGGGGATTGCAATACACAAAACTTTAATGAAATTTGGAATGGAGAAGCAATTATTGCAGTTCGTGAGAAATTCATGAAAGGAGAATCGGATAACAGATGTGGTGTTTGTCAACGCTTAGAAGCAGCAGGAGGGAAGAGCATCCGACAGGAAACTCATGAGAAGTACGGAGAACTGTTTGAAAGGAATCATTCTCAATTTCCCATTTACTTCGACATTCGTTTTTCCAATGCTTGCAATTTTGCTTGCCGCACTTGCTGGCATGGAGCCAGCTCAGCATGGTTTCCAGAAGCCAAACAATTAAAGCGTAATCTGGGAGAAATGGCTTTGCTACAAAATATTGCGGATTTCGATAACTTTATTGCTGAAACCGGAGAAGCCTTGCTGCAAGCCAAAGAAATCTATTTTGCAGGAGGTGAGCCTTTGGTTACCAAAGAGCATTATCAATTGCTCGACTGGTTGGTAGAGAACAAGGCCACACAAATGAAGTTGCGTTACAATACCAACTTTTCGGTGTTAAAGTTTGGTGATCATGATGTGCTTGAATACTGGAAGCACTTTCCCGAAGTAGAAATTCTTGCTAGCATAGATGCACATGGAAAATTAGGTGAATACATTCGTAAGGGATTTAATTGGCAGCAGTTTCAGCAAAACAGAGAGGCAATTCGATCGTTGAAACACATTCGTTTTGTAATTGCTCCAACCGTTTCAGTTCTATCCATTAAGAATTTACCAGAATTGTACCGTACATGTATAATGGAGCAAATCATTGAACCCGATGCACTCTACATCAATATGCTAGACAGACCAATGTACTACAATACCAAAGTAATGCCAGAGGAATTAAAGCAAGCCGTTGTTACAGAATATCACAAGTTTTATGACTGGGCAGAAAAAAAACAAATTCCACAATCGGTAATCAGCCAACTAAAAGAGTGTGAAGTATATATGCTAAGTGAAGACCTATCGAAACATTGGCCACAGTTTTTAAAAGAAACCAAATTGATGGATGAGATGAGGGGAGAAAGTTTCCTGCAATTTCAAATTGCGAATGAATAATTACAACCCCAGTGTGAGAGTTTTAGTAATTGTTCCACTAGGGTTGAATTAAAATATACGCTTTTGTGGATCAAAACTGTAGACACACGAAGTCTAAAACTAAAGAATGATATAGTGCTCTTTAGTTATCATCAATTTCTGGATTGGAATAAACCACTATTGATCCGACTAGATGATCATGAATGACTTTTCGCTTTTCGTTACCTGCTACTGTAAGTAAGGATATCCAACCAAGCGCTGTTTTTACAATAAATCTAATTAAAGCGAAAGGGAATAGAATATTCTTATCGTTGTTCTTTTCATTTTTAACCCGAATGCCAAGCATAAAGTGCCCAATTGTTCCCCCAAATAGGCTTGTGAAAATTGGATCGTATAATCCAAAGATGAAGACAAATGCAATTAATCTTGCATTATCAGGTACATTCTCGAATTTGGAGAACAAATAGCTTGCAGTAAACATGAATATAATAATAACAATGGAATCGCAGATTACAGCTTTAATTCTATCTGGTATTCCTGGATAGTGTTTTTCTGTCATTGTCTAAAATTAATGAATGGATTTAATGACTTTATTTTTCTTTATATATCTTCAAACTTTCCTCTGCTACCTTTTTCCATAGAGCTTGATTATCAGGATCTGCCCAGGCTTTTTTAACTGCCTTGACATATTCAGGATGATTACGATACTTAAACTCCAGCAGCTTTTCTTTTGGTGTAAGCATAAAAATAAAAGCAAACATGGCAACTATTGCAATTCGATTGATAACATTGGAATAAATAGCAGGATTCTTATCCCGAACTTTAATGAAGTAAATTAATGCACTTATTAATAATCCTCCTGATCCAATTTGAAGAAGGAATGAAGCATTTGGCCAGCCTTGTAATTTGAAAAGAATACCAACAAGAGTTGCTGATATGATCATTCCTATCATTACATTTACTGATTTTCGCCGATTACTATAGCCTGCATAACTTTCTTTTATGAATACCTTTTGAAGAGGAACTCCACAGAATATAGCGGAACCTAAATACATGTAAAGAACTGATAAACATGATAAGCTTATTACTGATAAAGTACTACCAAGGGGTACTAGGTTCAGGTTGAGTATTATAGATGCGAAAGCAATTATGCCTATTATTCTTTCTGTTCTTTTCATATTTAATAATCAGTTAGTCTTATTTTCTAAGCTTCATTATGAAGCTTAGAAAATAAATGGGGTACTTTTAATTTGCTTTATGCTTCTTACATATCGTGAAAGAATTACTTAGCTAGCAATACTTTTTGATGTAACACTATAGTAGACCATTTGGATGCACCATAAATAAGCTTTGGTAAGATCTTTTTTAGAAAGATTTGGACCATTTGAGAATTCAACAATAATGAACGACTTAGAATCAACAGCTTTTCCATCTTTTTTCGCAGGTATCCATGTGTAATTAAGTTCCTTAATAGTTTTGATCACTTTTTCATCATAGGCTTTGTCAATTGATTGTTCAACTTTAATATCTTTTAAAACCCCATCTTTACTAATTACAAAGGAGTAGGTAAATACTGCTGGAGTACCATTTTTGATTACTTTTTTTGGTACTGTAAAAGATTTCGCCAAATCATATTGAGCTTGATCTTTGAATCCAATCGGGATTTGAGGATTATCCACTTTATCTAGAATATATTTGTCTTCTTTTTTGATATAGGTAGAATCATATATGATTCTAGATCTATTGCTTAGCAATTCATTTTTGCTAAAATCATATACCATATAAGGTGATTTCCCCTTTCCATAATATTTCCAAATTCCTACTTTCTTGTCATCTTTATAATTGCCGATAACCAAGGTGTCTTTTGTATTGTTCTTAATTATGTAATAAAAACCATCTTTTATTTTATTTTTTTTCTCAATTTGATATACTTCTTTGTGAATGAGATTTAATTTATTCTTTACCGTTCTGTACTTTTTTTGTCCAAAACTAACGAATGAGAACATAAGTAAAATGTAGAGTAGTGTAAATTTCATGTGTTTTAAATTTTTAATGATTATATATTAATATTTTGCGATTGTAGATTATTAATTCTTGAAAAGGGTGCTACACAAGCTTACTCCATCAACTTCAACCTTTCCTCTCTGCGGAATATGATCTTGGCAGAAGGAGTAAGGCCAATTTCCAATTCGATTTCCTCCAGATTCATGCTGTCAATCTTTACTTCCCCTTTTATTTCTACAGCTTTAAACAGGCCCATTAGTATAAAGTTTAGAAACTTGTTCTTTTTGGTTTTAGTTAGAATGGCTTCCTTCTCTTCGTTGCTAATTGGATGCACTTGCTTAAATCGTGCAAACAAACGGGGTAGAAGAGCAATGTCAACGTCCAAACGAACCAAAACAAAACCTGCTTTCTCAATATCAGGCAGAGCATCATTTAACTTTTGTATGCCAATCTTAAGTTTATCCTTGCCCGAACTTTTAATATTGCTCCAAAGTTCAGAGCCTTTCTTTTTAGCATCGTCTAATAAGTCGTCCAGTCCGTTTGCCATCGTGTAACTATTTTAATGTTTTGATTTAAATGTATATCGGTGATAGAATTGTGCTGTCGTCTTATAAATTGATCAATATTACAATAAAGGTTAGGACTCCAATGATTGTAGTAAATACACCAGTTCTCCTTGATTTGGTCCAGCCAGAAAGAGCTATTAAAACAGAAAGAGCAATGATTCCCAATATAAATGCTATAAAACCAATGATCTTTGGAAGTGCAAGATCTGCATTCTCAACTTTGAAAGGGAAGCCATTGGTTGTCATCAATAGAATTTTAGTCATGGCAAACAAGGTGATTAAAAAGCAGGCTGCAGCAACGGTCGTAACTTTTAAAATATGATTTGATATTCTTTTTTCGGTATTACTAACCAAGATATTCGCCATTACTGCAATCGAAAAGCCGCTCAATAATGAACTAATTACAATTAACTGATTGGCAATTTTGTTTAAATACTCTGGTTCTAGTTCTAACATCTATTTTTGGGTTTATTTTGTATAAGTCTGGATACACTAATAGGAACAGCTCTTTCTATTTCATAATATCATTCACCTTTTTGATATTTCTTTTTAGCCTAAAAACATCAAAATTAATTCTGATTAAAAGATACAAGCTAATGCCAAATACAGCTACCGGAAATTTATTCCAGATTGGATTTAAGTCGAATACTTGAAAAAAGGCGGCTAGCATGATTACGATCAAAGGAATTCCTGTAACATATAGATATTTCGTACGATCGTTCAGTTTAGAGATCATGAATTCTAAATCCATGTTTACTTTTTCATCAAAACTGATGTTCGAATCTTTAATTTCCTTCGCATGCTTTTTTAGCAAAACTTCCAGGTAAGCAAAAGGAGCCTTAAATGCAAACAACATGGTAAACTGAACCAGCAATGCTGCATTATCCCACTTTTTCGATACAAAATCATACTCCAGATAGGTAAACAAACTTGCATATATAACCAAACAAAGCAATACCATTACAAATCCATAATCAAGAAAAGCATACTGCCTAAGCTTTTTATCCTTTTTCTCCTGGTTTTTGCCTTTCCATTGGTATGCAGGCCTGAAGCTTCGAGAATTTTTATTCGTTTCTCTATTGATTGTGTCATCTTCAATCTTTTCTTTACTAATAATGCGAATCAAGAATTGATGATTTCAGAAGCACATGCCAGGCACCTCAACGATGCCAGACATGTTTAGATCTATTTAAAGTTTTAGCTTAACTTTCTGTCTCAACAGCAGCCTCAGGATTGAAATAACCTTCCAATTCACCCAGAGTATCATTTGAGGTTAGTAGGTCCTTAACCACTTGACCTTTTTCCAAAATTACGATGCGCTCACTTACTTCGGCAATATGATTCAAGTCGTGACTGGAGATGAGCATGGTCAAGTTCTTTTTCTGGTGCAGATCCTTCAACAACATCTTCAGACGTATCTGAGAAGAGGGATCCAGGTTGGCAAAAGGTTCATCCAGAATTAAAACCTCAGGTTGACTAATGATCGCACCAAAAATGCCAATCTTCTTTTGATTTCCTTTCGAGAAATCGCGAACATACTTGTTCTTATTCAGAATTTCATCACCAAAGAAATCAGCAAAATCATTGTAAAATGCTTGTAATTCTTCTTTGGTAACACCATTTATATCAGCAATAAACTTAAAGTACTCTTCAGGTTTTAAGAAGTCAATTAAAAAGCCTTCATCCAGAAATGAACCTGTATAGTTTTTCCATTGACTGTCAGCGTGTACAGCAATATTTTTACTCAATACCTGTCCTTTGTCTGCCTTAATCAAATCGAGTATCAGTCTAAATAATGTGGTTTTTCCAGCTCCATTATTCCCAACCAAACCAAACGATTCGCCTTGTTGAATCTGCAATTGTTCTATGTCTAAAACCTTAACGGCATTATATGCTTTGCTTAAATTTTCTATATGTATCATGATATTAATTTCTTTTTTAATTACTTATTTCTAAATCCTTCCGACATTTGGTATCGCTTCTCAATAAAACGTTGAGTAATGATATCCAGCAATTTTTCGCGGAACAATAAACCCAATACGCCTAGTATGCCGATAACAGCAAAACCCAAATTGGCTTGATTGAACAAACCAAAAGGCAGATAGATGAATATTGGAATCACCAACAGTGGAATCATTAAAACAAAATGTCTTCCGCCAACACCTTGATAATTAAATGCTGAACCTTTCGAAAGATCCATGTGTTGGTTGTTGTTTGTTGCAAAGTAGAGAAGCAGCAGCTATTAATGCCAATATTAAACAAGAAGCACATGCTGTTTATAATCAGGATATCGATACCATAATAAACATAGAATGTTGATAAAAGGAAAATCACCGTACTGGTCGACATCATTAAATAGTATTTGGCTTTGATGTAATCCTTATAAGTATTATTGGCGGTCAGCATCAAATCAAAATGTCCCGATTCCCAGGCAAAGAAGTACAAACCAAAGCTCATCATAAAACCACCTGATATGAATATGCCTATAAAAATCAAAAAGCCATTCATTTCATGATAATCAGGTTTGGTATAAAAAAACAATCCATACAGCAGGAACAAAGGCGCCATAAATAGCATGGTTCTGGTTCGCTTATTTCTTACGCACATTTTGAGTTCCAGTAGGGCAAAGGTTCCAATTTTTCCGAAACGATCCAGATAATTCAGATTCTCCAAACTGCTTCTCTGGTTGGTATCGCCCTTTCCAAAATCTTCCAACGAAAAATGATTATATAACAATTGGAAATTCAGGTAATAAGCCACAACAAAAAGCAGCAGTCCAAGCAGTAAGAACAATGGCTGTTCAATTACTTGTATAAACACAAGTGACGAAAAGGCCTGCAGATCAATAATGCCAAACTGATCTAGGAAAAGCAATGCACCAACACTGGCCAGAAACAGGTAAAAGACATATTCATGCTTTATCTGCACTCTTTTGATGTAAATAGACAGGTAATTAACAAACAAATCTCCAACCATTACGCTGCCAACAATCACCCAAAAGCTATAAGTATCCATCTGCTTGTGTAAACCAAGGGTAATAGCCAAAACAAAACTAATCGGCAGGATGTTAAGACTGTTAAACAAAGGTTTGGTCAACATGAAGTTCACCAATTTGCTTTTTTTTATGGGTAAGACCAAGTAAGGCTTTACCATAAGGGTGGGTAGTTTCTGTAACATGTAGCGGAACAGAAGAATAGCCAAAAAGAAATACAATCCATAGCGCAATAAATCGGCTATAGGATTCGCAGAGCTTTTGGCAAGTGTTGAACCCACGTAAAAGCCTCCTCCAAGTAATTCAAGGAATAAAATAAAAAAGACAAAGCCCATAAAGACTTTGATGCCAATACTCTTGGAGACCGCCGCCGATCGGGTGGCCGCCTTCCATTGATGGCTTAGTAATGTGAATTTTTGCATACCTGTTTTATAAAATGTTCTTGTTTTGATTCATGTTAAATTCTTTTTCTTGCAATAGCTATATGAATAAGCTTCACTCAAAAATTTTCTCTTCTTCTTTTCTAGACTCCACCTCTTTATGCACTAACTTCACCAAATCGATGCCTTTAAAGTCTGATGAGCATGCATTTTTAAAAGACAATTTTAATCCAGCGTGTTTTGCGGCAACTAATCCATTAATAACATTTGCAGTATTGCCTCCAGCTAAGGCATGAGCTTCCAATTCAGTTCTGTTTATTGGAATACCACCTTTGGTTGCTGTAATCAAGCCCATTACAATATCCTGAACAGGAGATTTTCTCAGTCGCATAAATATTAATTCCATTAATGAAAGCTTTACCCCTGATAGAAGTGCAGAAAACCAGAGTGCAACTGGGACTAAATAGAAAAATACTGGTATTCCGATTAATACCGATACGATTAATAGAATAATTGTGCTTATGTCGTTCATAGTTTAGTTTGATTAGTTGTGGTGCTTTTATTTATCTGTATTCGAAGATATCGAGTTTTAAGCTTTTGCTAACCGTGTGTTTAAATCATTCAAATATTTCCTCCTTATACTCACTCAAAAGAATGATTAACTCTCGAATATTTTCTATCGAATTAATTCGATCCTTAAATCCCTCTACCTCTTCATTATCCAGGAAGTAAATTTGAGAAGCTTTTTGAATTCCCAATTGTTTTAAACTGTTCAAGTCAATGGATTCATTTATTGCAGTAAAATTCAAGCGAATCTCTTTTGTTCTACTGAAAAACGAACCAGATATCAATTCATAACCTGATATCTTAAATCCTTTCCCTTCTGAATCGTAATGAATTGTATTCAAGAAGTGTTTATTAAAGTCTTTAATCCTAATATTGATTACTGAAGAAGAGAGTACAGGAAAACAATCATCTCCTAAAAATCCTTCTTCTGTAATATCAATGATCGGAAAGTTTGGTTTTTTCATACTTTTGGGTTTATGCTTCATTTATTTTACCAAGCATATTGTCATTAACGATTGGCTATATAAAGCGTATGGAGATTTAACGAACTAAATCTTCCAAAACAATGCAGGTCAAATTTTTACTTATTTTTTCATTTCTAAAGGCAAATCAAAAGTATGGTGATGTTCAAATACTTGATTAAACTTTCCATGAATCATGAACGCGATAAGCTTTATACTAGTGCTTTACCTTCTGGTTTTTACTTTAAGAAAGCATTTAATTCTGTTATCTTTCTTGCTATTTCAGCACATTTAGTTTCGTCAATAACTTTTAATGTATTTTGAACTTTACCTTCAGTGACTTCACCATTTTTATCATATGATGGCTCTTCTCGTGTTAGGTCATTATAAATAGAATTCCAATATTCTTTTAACTCATCAGGGAAATCCTTTTCTGTCAATGTGTGAAATATTAAGAATGCACCCCAAAGCCGTGATTTAATGTCTCCTGTGCTATTTGCCATAGTTTCAACAGCTGCCGCGAATTTTTCTTTAGCATACGAATGTCTCATTTCAATATTCTTAATTTTGTGATGTTATATTTCCTTTCTTATTTAGTTGATTGAGGAAGTGCAGATGTTTCTTTGTTGAATGCTTATTGATGATAAATTGAGAATATCTACCAAGTAAGATTAGTTTATTTAAATCTTTCCGTTCTTTATCTGTAGCTCTTGTATCCAAAATATCAATATCTCTTGGTATTTCGTATTCTTGGAACTTCTCTTTGGAGCCTTTAAATTCAGAATTAATTTTTGTTATTAATTCATATTCATGATATGTTGCATAAGGGTTTAAAATATATTCCCATCCTTCAAATTCTGCAATAACCTCAAAAAGTTTTTCATTCTTATATTGTCTGATAACTTTAATTCCACCTTTTGTATGTGAATTTCCCAAAATTAACCCTCCTTTTGTTCCATCTATTATTTGCCTTGCTTCAATTAATGGTTCTAAGTCTGAAAGGGTATATAAAATTTTATTATTTCTTATTTCAGGCATCTTCATTTTCTTTATAAATAGCAGATAGCTTGTATATAAATACAACCAGTTACGTTAAATCTTTTTATAAAAAGAATTATCTTATTCATTTACATCTCCAATATTGGTTTGTAAACTCATAAAGCCAATTATAAGCCTACCAAATCTACTGTTTTTATTACACAATAACATTTATATGATACTAAAATGTAATATGCTTATGTAATTTAATTCCATACTAAATAATTATGATATTGCTAATTCCTTTGTAAGCCTTGTATATTCATGGACTCAGCGATATTTTGAGTGTAAATAGAAACTTAGAAGAGGAAAGATGGATTAGCCTGAACAACAATAAGATTATGAAATTGGGAAGGAGAGAAGCTCATTTAATGCCATGTCCAATAAATACTACAATTACCACTGCCTTTTTTTGTTCCTTTTTGAGCAAAACTACTAACCTGTAGAACAAAAGCTTTTAGTGAAAGTTTTTTATGTAAGTATTTATTCATAAATTAAATGTGTTTTAGTGAACCACTTTGTGCTAACTGAGAATATTGAGTCAGAACAATTAGAAACGAGAGATTTTGAGGGGGAGAGAGTTTATTCATCTTTTAAAGAATCGACCATGTCAGACCAACAAACTTTATTCGAATATCAGGTAGAAAACATTGTACTACCCGAAATCACAGACGAACAATTGTATGAACTCCTTAGCACCATTGCTTAATTGGCTTACATTCTCATATTGTAAGCTAAACCTATAAACCAAGGCATTTAAAGCTCTCTCGCAGCTATTAACAGTGCAGATCTGCAAAACAATACATCGGTTTTACCCAATGACATAGCTGTTTTATTGAAAGACATTGATGATTTATCAAACTACATAACTGATTTATAGAACGATATTTAAGATTTGGTCAGTGACATTAAAGATTTATAGAATGACATGCAGGTTATGATGAAAGACATTGCAGTTTTAAAGAAAGACACGGTAGATGGTTGGAACGACACAAGAGATTAGAAATGAAACACAGAAAACCATAAGACTATATTTAATGACTGGTTCATCAAATCAAATGCTACAACTACTTACTTAAAGAATCAATAAAACAAACACTTATGCACAAAAGAATTAGAGCCAAAATCGAAAGCTACATGTCAATCGAAAACATTTTAAACGAAAACCTGGACGTTTTTGAAACAGATCCTTCTGCCAAAACACAAATTAAAAGCTTTTTAGAGGATTGCAAAAAGCTAGAGAACATGTTCGTAAAACTGAATCAGCCTACAGAGTGGATTACCGCTGAAAACAACAAGTTGTTTAAGCTGCTTGTAAAGAATGCTCAAGTATTAGAGATCGCCATCAACCGTTTGGCAGCAGATACCAATGATTTGGAACTGCTAATCAATCTGAACAGACATCTTCGAAACATCAAACGTGGAATACATCTCCGAAGAATCAATTCAGGTTTCGCCCTGCACGATTTGTGTAAAAAATACCAAAGTCAATTGGCTACTTACGGCACAAGTGAAGAACTTTTGCAGGCTATCGCCAAATCCTCCTGAATATAGAAGGCAATATTCTGAAAAGAATACAAATAAAGGATCAGAACGATAAAGGCAGAAAGGAGTTCAACGAATTGGTTGCTAGTATCAATCAATTTCTAAAGCACAAACTCGATTGGACCATCAATTCCTACCAGGAATCCCAAGCCGAATTGTACTTCAAGTATTATTCAGCCCGAAAACTAAAAAAATACCATACACGACATTACAGTGTGCGTGGATTCATTGTCGACAAAGACACTGGTCAGCCCATTTCATATGGCATTGTTCGTGTTTTGGAAAACGATATGCAAACCAAAATTACCAAAAACGGCAACTTCAACTTCATGAACTTCCCCGAAGGTCAGTTCACACTCGAAGTGGAAAACCATGCCTACCACAGCTGCCAGCAAATCATAAGACGATACAGCAACGAACACCTAAACCTCAAAATCGAAATGCAGGCACTGCCTGTTGCTCATCCTGGGTGATAAAATTGGCTCAGTATGATTTATAGTAGGTAATTCTTTAAAATTATTATTACTGATCTTTAATTTGTTTCTGTGCTCAAAGTGGGCATTGAAAGGTCAAACTGATTAGATGTAGAAAAATTTCTAGTAAGACGGGGAAGCTGAGAACTTGTTCGAAGATCACCCCGCCGCACTTAAATTTTTCAAATATAAGTAGTTTGACCTTACTCGCCCTAGATTCTTTGTTTACTTTCTCATCAATGGAGAAAGTAAAAGCCCATCCGGCTTGAGGGTATAAAAACAGTCTGTTTGGCTTAAAGACAAACAACATGATCGAAATAATCTAAAATAAAACCCACCAGGAATCACTCCTGGCAGGCTTCTATTCAGATAAGTTAAATCCTACTTAAAACCATAAGTAACACCATCAATGGTCGCACGTTGAATGGTATCACTTACTCCCCATGCATTCGAAAAGCTGTTGATTTCCCCTATACCAGCAGCAAATACGATGGTATGCTCTTCATCAACAATTAGCAATGCATTGTAGAAGAGTCTTTTGCAGTTTTCCAATTCGGTATCATCAAACTCGAAAGTAATTTCAGGAAGAACTGTCACTGTCCATTCATCATCTCTACCATTCGAGTTGTTAATGTATGTCCAGCTTTCGTCAGCGCTTAAATTAAAATCAGCAAATAAATACTCTCCCGATTGATCACTGTTTAGTTGATATACCTTATTGTCTCCTGTGGTTCTAAAGTAGGTGTTGTAGGTATAATATAAAGTATCAGCACGATAAATTTCATGCGTAATCACCCTGTATTCTTTTTTATTAATTATTTCCGATCCGCAAACCTTTCGGATATGATCTTTGTACTCCCAGGTATCTCCAATGTGTAAAGGAAAATAATCTGTCGATTCAATTACAGGGATACTGGCATCATCATCACATGCAGTGAACAATGCAATGAGTGCCAATACGAATGGAACAAGTCTTTTGGCTTTCATTGAGCATCTGTTTTTGAATGGTTTCGATAAAACTTATATAAGTTAGATGCAGAAAATCCAATTGGTTGCGTGATGGGCTATATAAATTCCCTTACTATAGTCATCATGTATTTACTGATAACTGTTCATTGTTCAATGTAAACTGTTTCACCGCTTCATAAACCTCCTCAGCATTTCTGGTGTTCATCAAATCATTACGCAGGGAAGATGCACCACGGAATTCATTGGTATAGATTTTAAAGAAACGACGCAGAATGGCAAAGTTTTTAGAATTCCCCCAAGTTTTATCAAACAAACGTGTGTGTTCCAACATGAGATCAAGCTTTTCTTCCATTTCAATCTCTTCCTTTTCGGGATGAAAGAACCATGGATTCTTGAAAATTCCTCTTCCTATCATTACACCATCAACACCATAGGTCTCACACTTGTCCAATCCTTCCTGGTAGGATTCCACATCTCCATTGCCAATCAATTTGATGTGTGGAGCCAATTCATTGCGCAATTGCACCGCTTTTGCGATTTCGTTCCAATCGGCCATTCCTTCCGACATTTGTTTCTGAATTCTACCATGAATGGTCAGCGCATCAATAGGCGTTTGCAACAAATGTGAAACCCACGATTCGGTAACCACTTCCTTAAAACCGATTCTGGTTTTTACGCTCAATGGCAAATTGGTGGCTTCTTTCGTCGCCAGAATAATCTCTTGGGCCAAATCGGGTTGAGCAATTAAAGCAGAGCAACAACCATTTTTCACTACATTCTTCACTGGGCAACCCATATTGATGTCTATGCCATCAAAATCGGTCTCGTTCGCAATGTATTGTGCAGTCTTATAATACTTTTCAGGATCCTTTCCCCAGATCTGGGCAATCAGCTTTACATTCTTTTCTTTCAGCAGTTTCTTTTCCGATTCATTAATTTGTAGGCGATGCTTCACCTTCTCATGTCCAATGGGGTGACACATGCCTTCAACCGAGGTAAACTCTGAAAAAAGAAGGTTCACCTTGCCACTTGCTGCGCTTTGTAAAACAACCTCCCGAAAGGATGTATCGGTAACATCTTCCATGGGAGCAAGAGAAAAGTTTGGTGTTTGTATGTTGTGCCAGAAATTCATTCTATTCAGTTATCAGTTGATTTTATACTCTTCTCCTTATTAGGGGAAGTGCCGCAGGCGAAGGGGTGCTTATTATACTTTATCCTTATTACTTTGTACTTCTTTTTAGCTTTGGCCTAATCCTCTGTCTATAAATTTGGCTCTTGCTATACTTATCGTGGAATTTAGATCGCAATTTTACCCTTTCTTCCTCTGGCAATTCAATAATTTCTTTGCACTCATCTGTACAACATCCATTGTAATGCTCACGACATTCATCACACTGAATAAACAAAAGGTGACAATCGTCGTTGGCACAATTGGTATGCGTATCACATGCCTTTCCACATTGGTGACATTTGGCTATCACCTCATTATTGATGCTTTCGCCCAATCGCTCGTCGAAAACAAAGTTCTTTCCCCTGAATTTTGATTCCAATCCAAGCTGTTTAATTTCTTGTGCATAGGCAATTATTCCACCGTGCAATTGGTTCACATCTTCAAATCCATGATGCTTTAAATATGCGCTGGCTTTTTCGCAACGCACACCACCAGTACAATACAATAAGAACTTCTTGTCTTTATCCTTAGCAAAGTCACGAACTACCATGTCAATCTCTTCACGAAAAGTATCCACATCAGGACAAATGGCATTCTCGAAATGTCCCACTTCACTTTCATAGTGATTTCTCATATCGATAACAATGTTGTCCGGATTGCTTAGCTCCTCATGAAACTCAATAGGAGATAGATGTGTACCTACATTGGTGGTGTCGAATGTATTGTCATCCAAACCATCGGCAACAATTTTTGGTCGCACTTTAATGGTAAGTTTGTAAAATGATTTACCATCATCTTCAACAGCCCATTTAATTGGCATATCTACCAATTCTTTTCGGCTGTTCATATCAGTAAAGAAGGCATCCAAGTTATGCTCAGGTACACTCATTTGTGCATTAATTCCTTCCTTGGCAATATAGATTCTTCCTTTGCAGTTCAAAAGGAACCACTTCTTGAATAATTCGTCGCGGTAAGCTTTCGGATCCTCAAAATTCACATATCGGTAAAACGAAATGGTTTTGCGCGCAAAATCTTCGGCTTCCATTTCCTTCACAAGTTCTTCTTTGCTCAGTTTATTATACAGTTGCATAATTTAAAATATTCAATCTCCAAATTCTCAATTGTTATATGCTAGCATTTACAAATGTTTGGTGCTTATTTTTTGGAATTTGAAACTTTCGTTATCGCTATTTAGAATAAATAAATATTGCAAAAATAGTTCATTTGGATAAATCACAAAGCAATTGGTAATAAAAAAGGAGTTTTAACTCTTTATTTTAAGGAAAATGTTTAGGTTTACTTATGAAATTCTTAACTTTTATATAAGAAAGTACCAATTATCAATCTACAAAATCAAATGAACAAACAGTTTTTAATTGTCGGACAAGGTATTGCAGGCTCATTATTGGCTTATAACATGTACAAGGCCGGTTTAAGCTTTAAAATCGTATCGAGCCTTGAGCTTCGCAAAGCTTCGGATGTTGCTGCAGGTTTATTCAATCCGCTTGTGTTTAAACGACTAACCAAGAGCTGGATGGTTGATGACTGTTTGCCCATAATGTTTGAAACCTACCGTGAATTGGAAGATCTGTTGGGACACAAGTTTCTGTACGAGAAGGATATTTTAAAGCCATTATCAGAGCATGAAAGCTTGATGTGGAAGGAGAGAAGAACTCAAGATAACTTTAGTGATTTTATTTCTGATATTGAAATTAATAATGTTGGCAAAGGCATCAAAGGGATGCATGCTTATGGGAAAGTAACCCAATCGGGCCATGTTGATTTGCCAAAAATGTTGAAAAAACTACGCAAGTTCTTTAAAAGCGAAGGACTAATTGTTGATTCGTATTTTGATTACAAGGATTTGGGCTTCATCGACAATCAAATCTCCTGGCATGGATTAATGGCCGAAACCATCGTCTTTTGTGAAGGGTATCGTGCAACTGAGAATCCATATTTTAGTAGTTTGGATTTTAGACCAACCAAGGGAGAGTTACTGGAAATTCATTGTGATGAATTGCAGGAGGACTATATCTTGAATAAGAAGTTGTTTGTGATGCCCGTTGGAAATCATCGTTTCAAGGTAGGAGCCACCTACGATTGGACTCAATTGGATGAAGAAACAACGGAAGAAGCAAAAATAGATATCCTATCCAGATTGGACGATTTAATTGATCTGCCTTATAAAGTGATTAATCAGTGGGCAGGAATCCGCCCAACAGTTTCTGATCGTCGTCCTATTTTGGGAATTCACCCATTGCATGAACATATTGCCATTTTTAATGGTTTAGGTACAAAAGGGGTAATGTTAGCACCTTATTTTGCTAGAGAAATGACACGTTTTCTTTCTGTAAGCGACTATCCTTTAGCACCTGAAATTGATATTCGAAGGTTTTTGAAGTAATTGACTTATATTGCTTTGGCTAAAGAAATAGAAATAGGTGTTTAATGCAAGAAGCATAAGAAAGTAGTATCCCATAAAGTGTGATTGAAAAGTTTGACTTTCAGCCTAAAGGTATTTCCAATTTTTCTTAAGCTCATTTATTGCCTCCGAAGAAATCAGAATAACTTTAGTTACACACTTTATGGGATACAACTAAGATGCACTTGCAGATCTTTTTTTACTCTTCTGTGTCCTCTTGCTCGGTTAGCTTTTTCGCTTTCTTAATTTTTTCTTCCAAAGTTTTTACACTTTTTTCTGCTTTTTCAATTTTTGCTTTCTTTTCATTGAACTCTTCCTCAGAGATTTCCCCTTTATCTTTTGAGGCCTTTAATTTTTCTTTCGACTTTTTAATTTTATCCTTTGCCTCTTTTATTTTTTCATCCTTACTTTTAATTGTTTTTCTTAAAGCCTTCGATCGTTCTTCACGAATCATTTTAGCCTGTCTTGCTCTTTCTTGACCAAACTCTTTTCCTTTCAATTCACCTTTGTTTTCGCCATAAGCATGACCCTTTTTCTCCATTTCTTTATTTGAAGAATCTTGTTTCTTTAGAGCTTTCTCTTTTAGTCCTTTATGCTTCTCTTTTACATTTTTTTCAAGGCTATCTTTTTTTGCTTTGTGAATTTTCTCAGTTTTATTTTTTCCTTTATTTTTTTCTTTTCCTTTCTGAGCTAGAAGTTCTGAGTTTGCAGTCAGAATAAAGCAAAAGGACAATAGAATAATAATGTATTTTTTCATACAATTAGATTTTAAATTTCTTCTAATAATTTATCAACTTCTTCTGAAGCCTTTTCGATATCTTCTTTTGTGTTTTCAAGTTCAATGGCTACAGAATCTACTTCCACTTTTTCTTGTTTAGGAGGAGGAGGTGGTGTTTGTTTGTCTTTTTGTTTTGAATCGCCACATGATTGAAGGACAATAAATGCGAAACCTAGCAGCATAATGATTTTCTTCATAATTATTTTGTTTTGATTAGGATTCTTTAAAATAAGAATTATTTATAAATAATCATCTGATTAAAATAAGAATAAAAACTTTCATGAGGCAAGGAGAATCACCAACGAAAGTTTTTACGTTATAGTGATTTATGAATTACCTAATCACTCTTAACTTCTTCATGTCAATTTGATAAAATTTAACTGAAAGTTATCATCTTTTTTGTGTTGTTGACTTATGCATTTGCGCTGAAGATTGAAAAAGAATTCCGATGTATAGAACTAAATGGATCATCAAGTCAATTTTACTTATTTATTTAAATAAGATGCAAGTATAATCACATAATGGGGTAATTGACTTCGAGAATGCAATGAACAAAATTATAATGTTAATAGAATATGCGGAAACTTTTGGTACATAGTCAAATATAAGTTTGAACGTAATCCAAGTCTAGACTAAATGCATAACTATTCAATTATTATTGGTTATGTATTACATTATTAGTTTGTAATTGTTGCTATAGATAAAAGCCATTTTTATCAGGATAATCTGATTGTTAGTCAATGAAATTTGTATGACAACTTCTAAACAAAATTATTTTTTTAATTTCGCAGGCCTTGAGCTAATTAAGGGTGATAACTATAAAATTATAAGACCTACAATTTAATTTATTTATGAAAAAACATCTACTCTTTTTGTTTCTTATTTTAATATCGTTGATAAACTTTTCATGTAAAACAAGTAAAAATTTAGTTTACTTAAACAATACTCAGGATGATGAATTACTTGTTGATATGCCTGAGAGTACTGACGAATACAAAATAAAGGTTAATGACAATTTATTTGTAGATATAAAATCGCTAAGCCCTGAGGTAAATGCAATTTTTAATCCAGCACAAGGAGTAGGAACTCAAGGAGGAACTCAACAAAATTACGGGCAGATTTCAGGTCAATACCTAAATGGTTTTTTAGTTGATTTAAGAGGAAATATCAATTTGCCTATTATTGGATTTGTAAATGTATTGGATAAAACTCTTGAAGAAGCCAGAGTAGAAATACAAAGCAAAGCTGATGAATATATTAAAGAAGCAACGGTAAAGGTAAAACTTTTAAGTTTTAAGATTACGGTGATGGGAGAGGTAAAGAATCCTGGTGTGTACTACAACTATTCCAATAGCTTAACGGTTCTTGAAGGGATAAGTATGGCGAATGGAGTAACTGATTATGCACGAATAAAAAAAGTGCTTGTTTTAAGACCAACTCCCAAGGGAAGCAAGACCCATAGGCTTGATTTAACAGATAAAAGTTTTCTTAATTCGAAAGCCTTCTTTCTACAGCCTAATGATGTAGTGTATGTGGAACCTGACAAATACAAAAATGTGAAGTTGAATTCTCCTATGTATTCACTGTTCTTGTCAACAATTTCTACCTTAATATTGGTGTTCAATATACTTTAATCTCTCTATTTTTTAATCTTATTATAATTGATGATGCAATCAAATAGTGTTCAGGATATATCTGTAAATGAAGATGAAATTGATTTAAAAGAACTTTTTTTCAGACTTCTTTCTAAGTGGCATTGGTTTGTTATTTTTGGATTTCTGGGTATTGTGTTAGGCTTCCTATTTAGTAGGGTTTCTCAACCAGTTTATGATGCTAAATCTGTAATCCTTGTGGATGAGAATAAAAAAGGAATGGGGGTTGAAAACTTGTTTGAGGGAATGGAATTAGGAAATGGTCCTAACATGCAGAATCATGTAGGTATTTTGAATTCTTATACTTTAAATCTGCAGGCACTTAATAATCTTAATTGGAGAACTACTTTCTACAAGAAAAACTTCATGAAAAAAACTGACTTGTACAAAACGAGTCCGTTTAAGATTACTGAAAATGGAGGAGAAAACCTAACAGGGGTTGAATTGTTGATCACACCATTGGACGGAAATCGTTATTCTATTCAGGTTGATGATAAGTTTGTAGACGGAAATGTTGAATATGATGTGACATTTGAGGCAACAGGAGAGTTCGGTGTTCCATTCAAAAATCAATATTTTGATTTCACCTTAGAAAAAACGGCAGATCTTCATGCTGAAGAATACTCCTTCTATTTTAACAATCTCGAAGTATTAGCACTTGATTATGTAGAGAAAGTAGGTGTTAATCTGGTAGATAAGAATTCGGAATTAATTCAATTGGGTTTACAGGGAAGTAATTCTCAAAGAATTGTGGATTATTTGAATGAGCTTAGTGATGTATATCTTCAGTTTGGTTTAAAGAAAAAGAATCAGATATCTTTAAATACGGTGATGTTTATCGATAATCAACTTGATGGAATAGTAGATTCGCTTAAAACAGCGGGTCAAGAGTTCTCAGATTTTAGATCAAAAAACAAATCGATTGATTTGAGTCATGAAGCTGAACTGGTATTGGATAAGGTTGCAGAAATCGAAAAAGAACAATCTGAAATTGATTTTAGAATTGATTACTTTCGAAATCTTTTGAATTATATGGGGAATGCAAAGCAAATGGAAAAAGTTGCTGCTCCATCTTTCGTAGGAATTGCTGATGCTGGATTGAATACTCAAGTAGTGAAACTAGCAGAACTTTACGGGGAACAAACCAAACTTTCATTTGTTGCAAAAGATAAGAATCCAACTTTGATCATTTTGAATAAGGAAATAAACAATGTGATCAAGTCTTTGGAAGAAAATGTTAGAAACCTGTTGACTCACGCAGAAACAGAAGCCAGGACTTTAAAGAAAAGGAAAGATAATATTACCATTAGATTAGCCGGACTTCCTGAAACGGAACAGGAAATGATTAATATCAAGAGAAGGTTTGATCTGAATAATGAAATTTACACTTTTTTATTAAAGAAGAGAGCTGAAGCTTCAATTCAAACTGCATCAAACATATCAGATGTTCAGATTATTGATCCCGCAAGAGTTCGTACGGTAAAGAAAATAGGACCCAAAACAGTGCTACTAATGGTAATTGGTGGGTTTTTAGGAGGTCTGTTGCCATTGATTATTATTCTGTTGAAAGACTTTTTTAATGACTCTGTTAAATCTAAAGAGGATTTGGAGAAGGGGACAACTTTGCCTATAATGGGTGAGATTGCACGTAACAATTACAAACAAGAAATGGCAATTGTTAGCCATCCAAGATCTGGTCTTGCAGAATCATATAGAGGACTTAGAACCAATTTACAATATAAGTTCAAAGGTGATTTGAAGAAGGTTATTGGAGTTCACTCTATGATTCCTGGAGAAGGAAAAACTTTTACTGCCTCTAATTTAGCTACTATCATTGCAATGGATAATAAAAAGGTTCTCCTTGTTGCTTGTGATTTAAGAAAACCACGATTGCATGATGTATTTGGTGTTCCTAATGGAGCGGGTTTATCAACCTATTTAATTGGACAAAGTTCATTCAAGGAGATTCTTAATCAGACTCAATTGGAATGTCTTCAATTTGTAAATTCAGGAGCAATTCCACCGAACCCTGCAGAGCTGCTTGGAGGAAAAGAATTTGAAGAATTTTTAACGGAAGCCAAAAAACAATACGACTATATTGTATTAGATAATGCTCCGGTTACATTGGTAACGGATGGTGTATTGACAAGCAAATTTGCAGACTCTAATTTGTTTGTGCTGAGACAAGGATACAGTAAACAGAATCAGATAAAATTCATAAACCAACTGTCGAAAAAAGGTGATATGAATGAAGTTGGTATAGTTTTAAATGATACAGTTCATAAAGGATATGGTAACTCCTATGGCAGTTATGGATATGGAAATGGCTATTATGATGAAGACCATTCCCCAAGATCCTTTAAAGAGAAATTATTGGGAACTTTCTCCCGAAATTAAAATCTACTTATAACCAAAGTTTAGAAAAATGATTATTGCAGTTGATTTTGACGGAACTATTGTTGAACAGAAATATCCAAAGTTGGGTAAGGAAATTCCATTCGCAACACAAACTTTAAAGATGTTGCAAAACCAGGGACATCGTTTGATTTTGTGGACCTACCGATCAGGAAAAGAACTTAGTGATGCCATTGAATTTTGTAAATCAAAAGGAGTGGAGTTTTACGCAATCAATAAAAATTATCCAGAAGAGGTTTTTGATGGAAATATAAGTCGAAAAATAAAAGCGGATATGTATATTGATGATATGAATTTTGGTGGTTTACCTGATTGGGGACAAATCTTTGATAGCATTTGCCATGGTAACAAAACAATGTATTACAATAATAGGCGAAAAGGAATTTTGAGTAAAATTTTTGGCTAGATGATATGATATTACAAGGGCTCAGATTTTAAAATCTAAGCCCTTTATTTTTTAATGATTATCGGTTTTTATATCCCGATTTTTTCATGTTCTTAATGATTTTGGATAGTTTCTTCCCTTTTTGTTTTCTATCCTGTAAACTGCTTTCATAATGTTCCATTTCTCGGTTCAAACGCATAAAACTTTCGTATTCATCTTCTGAAATACCTCCAGTTTTGACGGCTTTTAAAATTTTACAGCCTTTTTCGTTGGTATGTGTACAGTTATGAAACTTACAGCCTTTAACGAGCTTGTCGATTCCATGAAAGCCAGATGATCTAGCTTCTGAACTTGGCGCTGTTAATCCAAATTCTCGAGTGCCAGGCGTGTCAATTACAACTCCACCACTCTTCAGAATATACAATTCTCTAGAAGTGGTAGTATGTGCTCCTTTCATGGTAGCTTGACTGATTTCTCCTGTTTTTATATTATTCTCTTCTTCCAGAGTATTTATTATTGAGGATTTCCCCACTCCCGATGCACCTATAAAACATACGATTTACCTGTTAGAATCTGATCTTTGAGCAATTTCATATTGCTTCCATGATATGCGCTAATGGGAATTGCCTGATAAGCATCTATCATGAAATTCATTGTAATCTGTTGTTCATCACTGATGGGTAGATCTGTTTTGTTAATCAGAACAATGGGCTCGATATTACAGTTTTGCAATTGCACTAGTGTGCGCTCCAATCGTCTTAGATTTAAGCCAATTTCAGGACATTGAACTATAACAGCATAATCGATATTTGCAGCTATAATTTGTTCTGCAATTTCTTTTCCTGATTTTTGCCTGGAAAGGCAATTGTATCGGGGTAAAATTTTCGATATTATCCCTAAATCACCATAATCAAGAAATAATACCCAGTCTCCTGTTTTTGGCTTTTCATTTTCATCTAATCCAAACATTAAATTACCTGCAAGTTCACAGGTTTTAATACCACTTTCATAAATAACAATATAATTCGTTTTATTTACAGTTGAAATGCGACCAATGGTTGTATTTTGTTTTTCGTCTGGAGTAAGAGAGGTTTCAAAAAAATCAGACCATCCCAATTTATTTAATGTATTCATTACATTCGGTTTAGGTTTCAGCCATAGTAATTGTTCGCTGAAATTAATTCACTAAAATTTATTGTATAAAAAAGTAGGCATCAAGTAAAAATGATGCAAAAGTGAAATGTCGGCAAGTTGATTTGAGACAAATCAAAAGACTTGCCTATAATGCGGACTCCGAATGATATGTAAAAGTTGTTCTTTTAATCATGAGCTGTAAAAATAGGAAAAATATTCTTTGGGAACTAATTTGCAAATTGTAATCGTTTGTGTAGAAAAAGTTTTCCAGATTAACCAATCTATGCCCTATATTTTTCATTCACTAAAAAATAACAACTAAATTCGGAGCGAATTGGAATACAGCTGTATTCTTTAATTATATTGACCAAATTGAATGCCCCTATGGTAGATCCAAGAATTGAAAACTTAAATGTAAGTGTTGAACAAGCCATAATAACTCCCATAGCTTTAAAAGAGTTGTACCCTCTAACGGAAAAATGTATTAATACAGTTCACAAGGGGCAAAGTACCATAAAAAACATTTTAAGTGGGAGAGATAAAAGAATCTTGGCAATAGTTGGTCCTTGTTCCATTCATGATATTAAAGCCGCTAAAGAGTACGCTCGAAAAATGAAAGATTTGGCTGATGAATTGACCGATCAACTTTTTCTTGTAATGCGGGTTTACTTTGAGAAGCCAAGAACTACTACAGGGTGGAAAGGCTTGATAAATGACCCTTTTATGGATAACACCTGCCAAATACAAGAGGGATTAAAACAGGCGAGGGAATTATTGGTATATATTGCAGAATTGGGATTGCCAGCAGCAGGTGAGGCATTGGATATTGTTACACCTCAATATATACAGGATTTATTTTCTTGGACGGCCATTGGTGCCAGAACAACAGAATCTCAAAGTCATAGAAATATGGCAAGTGGTTTATCTTCGGTTGTAGGTTTTAAAAATGGTACCGATGGGAATATTGATATTGCTTTAAATGCCATGCAGGCTGTTGCTGCACCGCAAAATTTTGTAAGTATCAATCCAGAAGGAAAAGTATCAGTTATTCGTACAAAGGGAAACCCAAATACTCACATTATATTGCGAGGAGGTAAAACTCCAAACTATGAAGCCAGGTATGTTAAGGAGATAGAAGATAAATTGAATGGATTTGGTATAATTCCAAAAATCATGATTGATTGTAGTCATGCCAACTCTGGAAAACAGGCAAGTAATCAAGAATTAGTACTTCAGGACATTGTAACTCAGTTGCAAAATGGGAGTCAATCTATCAAGGGCTTTATGCTTGAGAGCAACCTTGAATTTGGCAAACAAGATATTCCCGCAAACAAATCCGATTTGAAATATGGGGTTTCTGTTACTGATGAATGCTTGGATTGGAAATCTACGGCTCAGCTATTGAGATCTTTTAGTGAATCCATTAAATAATGTTTTGTTCCATTTTTTTTACAATAAAAATCAAATTGTAATCATTTCGAAACAAAACCCCATTCAAAATAAAAGCTCAAAAGAGTGATAAAAGAGCTCTTAAACAAAGTAAAATTTTGCTATTCTAAGATTCTTATTGATGTAAAATATGATAATTCAATAATGACATTCTCTTGTTTTAATTAATCAAAATGTTACTGTAGGATAAGCTTGTTTCTGTTGATGTTTAATTTTGAACAGTTGTATTGTGCATAAATACAGGTGATTGATGAGTAAATGTTAAAAAATGTGAAAAATAATTTTGGTTGGTTGTTGATTTTATTCTTAAATTGAGGAATCATTAACCATTTTAAACTAATTTTTTATGAAAAAGTTATTTTTCCCCTTACTTGTTTTAGGGCTATTTTTAGCTTCTTGTCAAAAAGAATCTAACGATCTAAAAGTTCAACAAGCAAATGACATTGCCGTAGACATGAGTGACTTTTATGTCTATACTGCTGAAACTGCTGATTCCCCTACAGATGTTAAAGCAGGTCATGAGCACGGTGCTACTTGTCGATGTGGATCGATGAAAGTCCTAAACAAAAAATTAAAAGAAAATCCTGGTTTGGAGCAACGTATGTTTGACATTGAAAAGCATACAAGACAATTAATTGCTGCGAAAGCAGATAAGGCAGTTACAGGTAAAAAACCTGCTCCGGATCCAGATCCTGTTCCAACTATTTACGAAGGAGCAATTACAATTCCTGTTATTGTAAATATTTTGGAAGATCCTGCACATCCAATTACTCAGGCTCATATCGATTCTCAGATTGATATCTTGAATGAGGATTACAATGATTTGAACCCTAATACAGGTGGTGTACCTTCTGAATTTAACAATGCAGTTGCAGATTGTAACATTACTTTCGTTTTGGCAGGTGTAAATAGAAAGGCTTCAACAAAAACTACTTGGGGAACAGACGATTCTATGAAACTTTCTAGCCAAGGTGGTATTGATGCTACTGATCCAACAAGTTTCTTAAACCTTTGGGTTTGTGAAATTGGTGGTGGTATTTTAGGATATGCTCAATTCCCAGGAGGTGCTCTAGCAACCGATGGCGTTGTTATTGGTAGTGATTTCTTTGGAGAAAATGAACGAGGAGGTGTTTATGGACACGGTCGTACAGCTACTCACGAAGTAGGTCACTGGTTGAATCTTCGCCACATTTGGGGTGACGGTAGATGTCGTCAAGATGATTTTGTTACTGATACGCCAAGTTCAGACCAACCTAATTATCAATGTCCTCCTTATCCAACAGTACATTGTCGTACTAATGATATGACTATGAATTATATGGATTACGTATATGACAACTGTATGTATATGTTTACCAATGGTCAGAATGACAGAATGAGAGCTTTATTCGCTGAAGGCGGAGCAAGAGAAGGTTTTGTTCAGTAATTTTAAACAGGATAAAATATTTAAGGCACCCTAGTGGTGCCTTTTTTTATTGTTTGGATTCTATAAGATGTTTTCCATTTTTTAAGAATGTTACCTTTGGAATTTGTCTTGTTTTATTGAATGAATCGTAGACACTTTTTAAATCTTTCCAAACGGTTATTTTGTCTTGATCCTCTTTGTGTTTGGAAACAAGCGCATCAAAGTTTTTGTTTGAAAGTTTGGCAGGGAAGATGTGAACCGGAATTTTCTGCTGACCATTGTTTTTGGCTTCCACGCAAAAGATGTATAACTCTTTGATTTGATCATCGGTAATTGGCAAGCATCCTACGGTTACGCATGATCCGTGAATGAAGATATCTCCACCAGGATTGGTTTTATCGGCCCAAAATAAATCTGATTGGTTTGGATAATTGATGCCCAAAGAAAGGTGAAAGTTGCTGGCAGGATTGAATCGGTCGATATAATAGAATCCTTCGGGAACTTGTAAGTCTCCTTGTTTTCTTTTGGGACCAAGTTTGCCTGATTTTCTGCAGACCTTATATTCTTTTATCAATTTGAACTTTTCATCTGATTTGTTTTTACCCCAGAGCTGAATTTTTTGTCCGAATTTAAAAGCACGCAAATACACTTCTAATTCATCAATTTTGATACTCTTATTGTTGAGAAGTTTCAGGATGCCATTTTCCTTTTCAGCATATGCTTCTCTAACTCTTGAATATTTTAATTGTTGAGATTTAAAACTTGAGGACATTGAAATGGATTGAAGTACTAAAATGAAAGTGAGAACAAGTTTCATGTATATATTATTAATTGTATACTGCTTCTATTTCTTTTTTTAGAATTTCAAGTTCTTCAATTGGTACTTTTACGACTGTTTCAATACTTTGACTTTCTGAAATAAATTTAAATGTTGCTAACTTTTCATTTGTCATAACAGGATTCACTTCAACAGTTAAATCTTCATTACTTATTTCAACTTTATTTGATTTGAACATTTTGTAATCAGCTTCATAAGAAATTTTGCGATGTTCAAGGTGTAGAATTTCTTTTCCATGTTTATTCCATAAGAATAATCTTAAAAAGTAGTATCCACACAAACCAAAGATAATATAGAATATTACAATAGCAGGAGATACTTCACCAAGCAACACAGCTGTTGAAACTGTAGCGAAAATAGGGATTGCAAAAAACAGGATCATAAAGGTTTGTAAAACAATTCTGGAAAAACGTGAAGATCTGGGAGAATTAAACGTGATTTTGCTTAGAGGATCATCTTGTAACTCAACGGTGCTTTTCATTGGAATGATATGTATAGAATTTATTTGACCTTTAAATCTAGCAATAAATTCTTAACATCTGGTTATGAAACCAAAAAATCCCGATCTGCATTGCAAACCGGGATTAAATATTATCTGATAAAAGGATTACCAGGTTTTAGGCGTTTCATTTTGCATTTCAATGAAATCAGCTCCTTCGCGGTAATCACCCAATAGGTGCTTACAGAAATATTCACTTCTTAACCAGAAAGAGTATTCGCTCATGTTGCCAAATCCATGTCGTTGACCAGGATAAATGAATAAATCGAATCTTTTGTTTGCTTTGATCAATGCATTTGCAACACGAATTGTATTTGCTGGATGTACATTGTTATCAATATCGCCAGTTACCAATAAAAGTTTACCTTTTAAATTTTTAGCCAAACTTGGGTTGGTTGCAATTTTGTACTGGAATGTAGTATCCTTTTCAGTAACAACTTCTTTTACACCATGGTGAGTTTCACTCCACCAGCGGTTGTAAATGTTGTTATCGTGGTTACCTGCAGCTGATACAGCAACTTTAAAGAAATCAGGATATACAAGCATTGCAGCAGTAGACATGAATCCACCTCCTGAGTGACCGAAAATACCAACTCTGTTGATATCAATGAAATCATGGCGATTTGCCAAACGTTCCAATGCAACCTTCTTGTCAAGAAGAGGGTAGTCTCTCATGTTCTGATATCCGTAGTTGTGGTACCATTTTGAACGATCTGGGTGACCTCCTCTGTGTCCTACGGTAACTACAATGAAACCGAACTGCGCCATACGATCTGCACGATCCATGCGAGAAGAGAAGCTTTTGTAAACCGCTTCGGTTTGTGGACCAGGATATACGTAGGTTAAGATTGGATATTTCTTGTTCTCATCAAAATCGAATGGCTTGTACATTACACCGTATAGATCAGTTACGCCATCACCAGCTTTCACGGTAAAGATTTCCGGAAACTTGTAGCCAGCTTCGAATAGTAATGAAAGGTCAGCAGTTTCCAAATCCATAATCTTGTTGCCACGTGTATCGTACAATTTCGATTCAGGAGTTGTATTTACTCTTGAAGAGTTGTTTACAAAGTAATGGTTTTGATCATTCAGGCTTACTTCATGGTTGAAATCTCCTTTGTTCAGCAATTTCAAGCCAGTACCATCAAAGTTTACTCTATACAGGTGAGCATAGTAAGGATCTTCGCCTTTTTCATGACCATTGGCTGTGAAATAAAGCACTCTGTTCTTTTCATCAACACCCTGTACTGCATCGGCATGCCAAGGACCTGATGTAATTTGATTTTTTACATTTCCTTCCGCATCGTAAAGGTAGAAGTGAGCCCAACCATCACGTTCCGACCAGTGAATGAACTCTTTGCCATCGTTAATGCTAACCAGGTTACGCGTTTCGATATAAGTATTTAATCTTTCCTCGATAATTACTTTCACTTCACCTGTTGTGGTATTTGCCGAACAGATGTCAACTCGTTTCATATCACGACTTTGGCGTTGGAAATAAATCAAATCGCTGTTTTTTGAAAGCCATTTAGAGAATTTCAAATCGTCATCCGCATTTGCCTTTTTGCGTGGAGCTCTTAAAATACGAAGAGTTTGATCTTTCCATGCATCAGTTTTAACAACAACAGACTTTTTGCTTTCCCAGTCGAATACTTGCATTTCATATTGAGGAGCTTCTTTTTCTCCTGCCATATGATACTTGTAGGTTTCCAAAGTAGGACGACCTTTGGCAACCGCATTCAATACCCAAAGATCTTTCACTTTTCTTTCATCTTCGCGAATAATTGCAAATTTCTTTGAATCGTGTGAGAAAGTTACATAAGCCGCTTTTCTGTCATCTTTTTCTTTCTCTTTTTCGGTATTGGTCTTACCATATCCAGTATCACCATAAGCATAATCCTTAAGACCATCACTTGTTAATTGATGCTCTACAATGGTAGTGTCTTTCTCGTTTTTCTGAGCTTTTTTGTAATTCTCAGCATCCATCCAATACAGGTTGTGGTGTTTGGCAAAAATTACATACTCCTGGTTAGGAGCAACCGAAGCCCATTTTTTTTGTTCCAATGGCTTTTCAAAATCATCCCAAAGACGCAGTTTTCTGCTTGCTAGTTCGTATTCGAAATGCCAAACTTTAGCAACCATTTTTTTCTTTTTGTCTTTCTTCTTGTCGTCTTTTTCTTCCTCCTGTTTGTCGCCGTTTTCTTCATCTTTTTCTTCTTCTTCGGCCAATTTACTTTTCACTTCGAACTGCAAAACCTTTTCATTCTTAATGAATTTCATTTTTTTAATGTCCATGTGCTTTGCATCGAAAGGATCACCAGTCAAGCGACTCATGTCAGCAGCCATTTTTACAGGATCAAAAAGCTTGCTTTTCATGTTTCTTGCAGGATCTACCAAATAATAGTTCAATCCTTCGGAAGTTTGGTACGAATACCAAAACTTTTCCCCGTTCTTAAGCCAGTGTGGATAAACTTTGGTTGAAAATACCATAGATCTCAACTTGCTAGGAGAGAATCTTGCAGGCAATTCATAATTTGCCTTTGTAACAGGTGTTTTCTGTGCAAAAACACCAATTCCTATTAAAAGAAACAGGAATGTTAGTAAATGTTTTTTCATCTGGTTGAAATTTTTGTGTTTGTCATCCCGATTGTTATCGGGAGGAACTCTCGATGAATTTTAATCATACTTTTTTGAAAAGTTTAGTATGCTAAAATTCATGTTCGTTTCATGATTGGTATTGTTGTTTGTATGCACTAATGCAATTAAGACAATAAAAATAGGGAAGTGAATGACAAAATAGGTGGAAATTTTCACAAATTCGATAAGGATGGGAATTTTCGCGATGTAAAATAAAGAGACACAATATAGAACTGACATTCGTCATATGAAAAAACGATACTAAGCCAGTTCTATTTGTCTTAAAAAGTAGGATTTTTAAGAATGTGCGGACAGTTATATTGTGTATATCTTAACTGAGAAGTTTTATTTTTTGCTAAAATATCCTGTATCATCTGATTTAAAATGAACATCCATCTGTGGAAATGGAATGGAAATGTTGTTCTCGATAAATTTTTTATTTATCAGCATTCTGATATCTGATTTAAGATTTTCTATCCTGAATATATTTCTACTGAAAAACAACAATTCAAAATCAAGGGAAGAGTTTCCAAAGTTAACAAATCTCACCAAGATGGATTCTTTATCAGTAATATCTTTGCTTTCCAGCGCGCTTTCTCTTAATACTTTGGTAACCAATTCTACATCGCTTCCATATGCTACGCCAACACAAATTTTAAATCGTGTTTTTTCTGATTGATGACTCCAATTGATCACCTTATTGCTTGTAATTAGTGAATTGGGTATGATAATGACGATGTCGTCTCGGTTTTTTGCAGATGAAGTTCTCAAACCAATTCTCTCCATCTTAACAACATCACCATCTATTTCCAAAATATCCCCAACCCTAATTGATCTCTCGAAAAGTAAAATGATTCCTGAAACAAAATTATTGAATGTAGTCTGTAAGCCCAATCCAACACCTACGAGTAAGGCAGCCGATCCAGCCAAAAGCACATTCAGTTTAAATCCCAATGTTTCCAGGATAATTAATGATGAAATGATCCATACCAAGTATTTGATAATTTGAAACAATGAATAAAGGTTTCCTTTATCGATACTTAAAAATGATTTTTTTCGGAACAGTGCTTTCTTAATTAGCCAGAGTAAAAAAATGGTGATTAATACTGTGATAAGTGTACTGGTGATTTTTCCAAATGTGAACGAAAAATTTCCAATTTTAAATATCTCGTATTCTAAAAACTCAATTACTTTGTCCATAATCATCTTTTGTTTATTCAAGCATCTTACTTTGTTTCTAATGGCCATATCTCTGTTTATGCCACTTTGAACTTGCAAAATAATAATCCTTTGTAAAAATTACATCAAGTTTTTCTTTTTTTTATGAATGCAATTGGCCTGATGCCCATGATATTCTTCTTTTCTCGTTTTCCCTGATTTTTGTATTTTTAATCATCATGTTAAATCCACAATCAGAATTTATGGAAATACTTGGAATTGATATAGGAGGTTCGGGAATTAAAGGAGCACCGGTTAATGTAGAAACGGGAAAGCAATTGGAGGAACGATTTCGAATCCCAACACCCCAGCCATCTACACCAAAAGCTGTTGCTAATGTGATAAAGAAAATTGTTGAGCATTTCAATTGGCATGGTCCTGTTGGTTGTGGTTTTCCAAGCATCATTTCTCACGGAAAAGCCATGGCCCACGGCAATATGGATAAGTCCTGGGTAGGTGTTCAGGTGGATGAACTTTTCAGCAAGAAAACCGGATTGGATGTTACTGTTGTGAATGATGCAGATGCAGCAGGTTTGGCAGAAATGAAATATGGAGTGGGGAGAGGTAAATCAGGCCTGGTGGTAATGATCACCATAGGCACAGGAATTGGTTCTGGAGTTTTCTATAATGGACAATTGTTACCCAATTTTGAATTGGGCCAATTGAAATACAAGAATGGCAAGAAAATTGAAAAATATGCTGCCGATTCGGTTCGAAAAAAGCAAGACTTGAGTTTTACCGCCTGGGGAAAACGATTCAACGAATTTCTTCATCATGTGAATGTAATATGTGCCCCCGATTACTTTATTCTTGGAGGAGGAGTAAGCAAGAAATTGGATAAGTTCGAAAGCGAAATTGATGTAGAGGTGCCTGTATTGCTTGCCGAATTTCAAAATGGAGCGGGAATTATTGGGGCTGCGGTTAGTGCGAATGGAATAGCTTAAAATGTTCTTCTATTTATAAACAAAAGGATGGCAGAAATTAATCTGCCATCCTTTTGCTTTTCAGAAGTACTTGTAATTATACAGGTTCTTCCTCTGTTTTCTTGCTTACTTCATCGATTATGAATCCCCATGCACCCAGCTTTTTGATGTCATTTGGGTAATGAGCTTTCAACAAATCACGAATTTGCTTGATATCATTAATGATTTCTTTAGCCATCTTCGTTTTTTGTTCATTCATTTCTTCTTTTAATCGATTTGCATCATCTGCTTTTTTCTGATAATCGATCATGTTGTTTACCTTTCCTTCAATTGCGGTAATGTCGATTACTGGATTTAATAAGCTAGCTTCACCATCTGCATCATTTTTTCGTTTAATGTCAGCGAATAAACTAGCTAATGAATTAGCATTGCCTTTGATTTTTATACGTGCCATCTTATTTTAATTTTTATTTAGACAATCTAATTTAACAAAAATTAATACCGATTAATTATAATCATATTGTTTTTATGAAATTTAAAATCGATTTAAATTAATAAACTTATGAATATTTATATGCTGTTTGTGTTGTAATTGTGATTGTATTGTAGGTCTGGTGGGAGCTTGCTATATTGTGTGGTTTGAAATTGCATAGCTAAAATTTAATTGAAATATGAGAAAAATGTAGAGTGAATGTTTAATGATTCGCGTTAAAAGCTGAAGATTTAACGTAAAAACATGAACTTTTAATGTTAAAAGTTGACATATTAAGGTTGAAAATAGAGCTTGCAACGTTAAAAGCTGAGGTTTTAATGTTGAAAACTCAAGTTTTAATGGTTTTGGTAGTTGTTTTTATGCCTAAGGGGTATGCTTTTTCATTGAAAAGTCAACTTTTAACGTTGAAAGCTGAACTTTTAATATTGAAACCTCAGCTTGCAATGTTGCAGACTCAGCTTTCAACATTGAAAACACAAGAATTAAGATTAAAAGAACAGGATTTAAGGTTGAAAGCTCAGGAAATAACATTAAAAGTTCAGCTTTTAATGGGAGCGTAGCCATGCGTTGCGAAGAAAAACGATCCTATTATAATGTCTGTAAATTAATCATAGGAATACTTTGTTGAAGGATTATTGTTTTGTACTTTCATTGGCGGAAAGTAATTAGTGCATCTTATACACCATTTTGGGAGGGGTAAAGTGCATTAATGCACGTTATATGGAATAAAAATAAACTAAGTGGGGATATTTAAAGATGTTAATGAGTGTATTCGATTTGCTAAATTAGCAATATTTAGATTTCCTAATTTAAGGGAACTTATAAGTAATACAGATTTCGAGAAGTGGGAATTAAAAATGAAAAGTTTTGATGATTTTCAAGAATTCCTTTTAGGAGAAAATACCAAATTGAATATTTTGAATACTTCTGTAATGCATGGATTTGGAATTGAAAAATCAAGAAAAGACTCTTTATTTGAACACTACAATAGACTGCTTAATAAAACAGAAAAATTTCTAACCATATTTCCAGAATTAAAGAATAATAGAAGTTTTAAGAATAAATTGATAAATCTTGAAACATTCAATTTTCTTGCGACCTTAAGCGAATTATCATTAGCATCAGAACTTAAAAACAATGGATATTCTGTTGGTTTTGAAAGTAAGTTTATACAGCAAAATAATGGAAAGAAAAAAGATATTGATATTTCTATTAGTGACGCCGAGGAAAATAAAATCCATATAGAGGTATATATGCCAAATAAGCAATTTGATATCTCTGAATTTTTCGACCCAAATCAAGATGATGATATTTTTATAAGCAAGATTAAGTATAAATTATTTGATAAGTTTGGTACAAATGGAGTCTCAGGACTAGATGGGCGAGTATTACTGGCAATTAACAAAGTGTTTTTTGATGCAATTCATATGAAAACAATAATACCATTTTTAAATAATGATGGTTCATTTTCTGAATTAACTAAGATTCTACCTATTGGCATTGATGGACTTTTATTATTTGAAGATGATTTCGGAAGTGATAATTCATTTGCATTCGATAAGATTTTATTAAAGAGTAATTAAAAAAGAACAAATTGATGAGTATCAGTAGAAAGAAAAAAGCTTTGGTGCAAAAAGCATTAGACCATGAATATTACAGATGCATGGATGCATATATTTCATTTAATTATTACTTAAGTAATCCATCAGGTAAAGACATTAAAAGAAACCGAATACTTTGCTACAATTCATATTCAGATTTTTTGGCTCATTTATATGAGTTTTATATTAAAATGATTGAAAGGAGTTCAATATTTCAAGAAACAGGGATATACGAGAATTATGAATCATTTAAATGCAAAGGTTCCTTAAAAAAGACGGATATAATAATAAAAGAGGAAGTCGAAAAATTATTAAGAAATAGAAAGAATAGAATAGAAAATGGATACAAAGATAATTTAGGATTTGATATTGTGTTCTATGACCAGAAAGTACCTAAAGAAATTGGACAACATTTAAGTTATATGAGACATAGAAGAAATCATGTTGACTCTAAAAGAATTTCTGATGATAAAATGTCGTTAGCAACTTTTTATCGGAAATATCATAATTTCATGGTCATTCTTTTTGAAGAATTAAGATGGATTTGGCAAGTTGATGAAGAAAGTTTTTACTGGGTAGATATTGAGGAGTTTGCTAAAGAGATTAAGAATTAAAGCAGTTTTCACGCGGTCATAAAACATCGGACTGATAGTGAGTGATTTGGACGAAATAATATTTAATAAACGGCTTAGCAGCTTGATAAGTTTGTGCTTCAAAATGCGCAACGTTTTATATACCCATCCGTTATGGGCAATAAAAAACAAAGAAGTGATACATAAATTAAGTTTAGAACTATCAAAAGAGCACCCATCCTATTTATGGGCGAAAAGACAATCAGATTCTGTAAATGCTTTAGGACATATTGGAACACATATTGATTGTTATACAGTTTCACCCAAAGAATCAGAATATGAATTAGAAGTGGAATTGATTAGATGCTTTAACTGTATGCCTGAAATTAATGAAATAGAAAAGAGGAATATTCGAGGTAAAGCATTAATTCTATATACAGACGTCTTAAATAAATTTGAATATGGTACAAAAGAATACGGTGAAGCAAATACTTTTCTATCAGAAACAGTTCTTGATTATATTTTGTCTTTAGAACCAAAATTTATTTTAATAGATTCTTGTGGTATTGGAAATCATGGCGATGAGCATATCAGGTTTGATAAGAAATGTGAAACAAATGGCTGTTTTGTTGTAGAAAACATTTTCATGAATCAGACTATTGCTGAATTAATAACCAATATCAGAATCAAAATAGACATTAGTAATCCTTCTACAGGAAAACCATGTCAAGTGTATGCAATTGCTAAATCATAAAAAGCGTATAGCATTGGATACATATCGCATGCAGCAGCCCCTGAGAATTGATAAGGAAAGGGAGAATTTTAACGATAGAACACTAAAGAACAAACCAATGGTTAAAGCGGCACGACGCTATACCCGCGAAACGTTACAGGCAATTATGAAAAAACTCATAATTTATACATTTTTAGTTATTTGTAGCACCTTCTCTTTTGGCCAAAGTTCAGAAAAAGTTAAACTTCAAGAGTGGATTAAAACAAACAATATTGTTTTTAACTCTCCGTCTAGTCCAGAAGGGTTTGAGCATTTCATTAATTGTAATGACATGCATGCTTATAGAAAAACGATAGGAGACACAATTATCATTTATTCACGAGGAAGTTCTGTAGCAGAGAACATCAAAACCTTAAAGAAAACCATAAAAAAAGAAAATTTCAATGTATTATGCTATCCTACACGGACCCAGAATAATGGGACCATAATTATTCAATACATGAGAAAGTGGACATTTCTTAAAAAAAATGAGGCTCTATATCTACTGGATGATTATGATAAGAGAAAAGATGATGAATTTGGAAAAATATTGACTGCTTGGATAGACAAAAAAATAACGGATTCCGAATTTCAAAAGCAAGTCAAAGAAAATGAAAACAAAGACTTTGGCTTCGTACCTCAATTTAAAATGATCTATTTCAAAGGGATATTCGATAATTCTAATGTGTATAAATTCAAAAAAAATCAAAATTTCAAAGAAGAAAAGGTGACACTATTAAGAACTTGGAATCACAGAAACAAAAAGTATTATAAAATAAACTTGAAGACATGGACTGCAGGTAAGTACGTTATTTCAGAGGATTTTGAATTTATTAACACTGAAATTTGTGAAGAATAACTGCCTGTAACAGCGGGTGCTATGTAATGCAGAAACCCACCGCTGCCGCAAGAATCCTTTCTTGTGGCTTACTGATAGGA
This sequence comes from Marinifilum fragile JCM 15579, assembly GCF_001310955.1. Lineage (GTDB taxonomy): Bacteria > Bacteroidota > Bacteroidia > Bacteroidales > Marinifilaceae > Marinifilum > Marinifilum fragile. The sequence continues at coordinate 48,914 of NZ_BAZX01000014.1, read as the reverse complement.
AATAAATATCATGTAATATACTGCGATAAATAGAACGGTTGCCAACAAAAGTAACCATTTCACAACCAAGTAATATTTCAAAAAAATACGATAAAAGCCTTAAAAGTATGTGAGTTCACAAGCATTTAAGGCTTTATTTTTGATTTTGTTATTTCATCAGAATACACTATTTCATCCTCACAAAATTGCCTTTGGCAAATCCGCTTCCTTGCACAATGGAACATTTGGAAGCTTTTCCATTTCCTACGCTGGCATCGGTAATTTTGATTTCACCAATTTTGGTATCAACACTTCCCAACGAAATGCCTGTGTCAGGATCAATCAGATCTTCTCCTTTGCTGTAAACGGCAAATACATCACCAACTTGCAAACCATCTGCTTCTCCTGAGTTGATAAACACAACACCCCCTTTTTCGGTGATAACTTTGGCTTGCCAAGGAATGTTATTGGCGTTGTTATCTATCATGGCTACTACATCCTCAATGGCTTCGCGTGCTGCTTTTCCAACCAATGATTCATCAAAATCCTTTTGGTCCTTAAAAGCGAGTTTATTGGTTCTCAACTTTAGGCCTTTTGCCGATTTCTTTTTGCGAACGTTCTCAGCAGTAATAATTTCTCCTGTGTTTGTATTTACCATGCGAACATCAACACCAACAACAGCTTGCTGGTTCGATACACCAATTCCTAAACCTTTAACAGCACCGCCGGTTTCTCCTTTTTTGTAACCAAATTCTGATACCGATCCGATTACAGCAATCTCAACACCCAAAACCTGACCCATTTTTGCTGCACTTTGTTGGGTAACTCTACCAGACTGACCAAAATCTTGCTCATTCAGGATCCGATCAATTTCGGCACGTTCCATTACCCTGTAATTGCCTGATTTTACCAGTGCGGTGGTCAGCATATCACTTACTCCATCGCCAACTCCTTTGTTGTTCCACCATCTCCAACTTTTATCAGTTTTATCTTCAAACACAAAGACTGCAATTCGCTTTTTGATTTGTGGTTGTTGCGCTGATATTTTAAAAGCCATGAAAGAAAACAAGATCAGCAGAGCACCTATCTTGATTAGATTTCCGAATTTTTTCATTTTGGTTTAAGTTTAGTTAATATCTTAAAAATCAATAGATAAAGTAAGTTACGGAAATTTGAGGAGCTTGTAAAGGGGCTTCTTTTCGAATGTGGATTTGCCTATACATATGAATGGCATTTTTGAAGCAGATGTTTCTTTGCCGGGTATGAGCCTAAAAAGTAGGGTAATCCCTATGTAAGGAATGGGGATGCCCCTGTTTTAAGGACTTTCTTTTTCATATACTTTCATCAAGTCAAAAATTCAAAGGAATAAGAACAAAACTATTGATGTAAAAAAGATCTGTAAGTCTTGTATTTGCTGGCCTTTTCAAATGTTCTTGATAAGCAAGAAGATGTGTCTTGTTTTGGCTTCGGATAACTTGATCCTATAAATTTTATACAGAAAGAATATCTGTTGGTGAATTTGATCTTGTCCGATAGTTAATGATGACATGAAGTGTGCAACTATAAACTAATACATTATGAGTACAAACGATAAAATAAAGCAATTAACAGATAAGATTTATCTGGAAGGTATTGAAGAGGCAAAGAAAGAAGCAGAGGTAATTATCAGCAAAGCAAAAAAAGAAGCTGAGGGAATTATTGCATCTGCGAAAAAGATGGAAACAGAGCTTAGCAAGCAAATGCAAGAGAAAGCATCAGAAGTAAGAAAGAATACAGAATCGGAATTAAAATTGGCCGCTCGACAATTTACAAGCTCTTTAAAGCATCAAATCTCAAATGAAATTGTAAATGCCCAGGTTGAAACTACGGTACAGGAGGCATTTAAGGATAAAGATTTTGTGCAAAATATGATTCTTAGCATGCTTAACAAATGGAATCCCGAAAGTGCAGAATCAATGAGCGTTAATCTATTGCTTTCTAAGGATGATGAAGCAGACTTGACTAAGTTTTTTAATGAGAAGGCAAAAGAGATATTAAATGCCGGTTTGGAAATCAACTTTATACCAACCATAAAAAATGGATTTAAGATTGCGCCTAAAGACAGTAGTTACCACATTAACTTCACGGATGAGAGTTTTGAAAACTACTTTAAAAGCTATTTGAAAGACAAGACCAAGAAGTTGATTTTTGACTAATCTGTAGGAGTAGAATGTATATGGATTTTACATTATTTAAAAGAAGTTACTACTGCTTGATATCCGGACTTCCTGATTTGGTTCTTGAAAGAAAAAAGGCAGGGGATGGTGATTTAAGTCTGCAGTTTAAAAATGAAATTACAGAACAGCTTCATTCAAAGGATTATGATTTAGCGAAATTGTTGTACTTGCAATACGACAATAAGAACTTCCAGAATCTGCTTTTTAATGAAGAAGATGAATTTATTCCACTGGGGAATTATACCCAGGAATATTTAGAGCAGCAGATCAATGAGCCTACAAGTCTGCTTGAGTACATGCGTGATTTACTTAAGGAATTTAATAGGGAGATTGATCAGCAAAATGATTTGAATAAGCTACAGGAATTCTATTATGAGTATGTGCTGAAGACGAAGAACAAATTTCTGAAAGGGTGGTTTCTGTTTGATCTGAATATGAAGAATATTCTAACGGCTGTGAATTGTAAAAAGTACAATTACGAACTAAGGAAACATTTGATTTTCACTTTCCACAACCAATCATTGCTAAGCTATCTTTTGACAGATTATTCAAATTCGGAAGATTTATTGGAGCATGTTCCATATGCTGATGAAATCCTTCAGATTGCTGAATCTGATATGGACATCACTGAAAAGGAGAAGGAGTTGGATTTAATCAGATGGAAGTTTCTTGATGAGCAAACGCTGTTCAATTATTTTACGATTGAGAATATACTGGCCTATATCATCAAATGTGAGATGGTTGATCGTTGGATGAAAATTGATGACGAATCAGGCAAGGAGCTGTTTACCAAATTGATTCATAATCTTAAAAGTACTTATGAATCTCCGAAGAGTTTAGCTTGAGAAATAGCAGAACAGCTGAAAATTAGGAAGGTTTAAAAAATACAACTTACAATGAATACAAAAGGAAAGGTGGTTGGAATTATTGCCAATCTTGTGACGGTTAAGGTTGATGGACCAGTTTCGCAAAATGAGATTTGCTATATCCACACAAACGAGGTAAAACTAATGGCAGAGGTCATTAGAATCAGTAAGGAAAATACATATATACAGGTTTTTGAAAGCACCAGGGGACTTAAACCTGGAACCGAAGTGGTTTTTACCGGCCATATGCTGGAAGCGACTCTAGGACCGGGAATCCTATCTAAAATATATGATGGATTGCAGCACGATTTGAATAAAATGGATGGTGTGATGCTTCAGAAGGGAGATTACACCGCTGCTTTGGATGATGATAAACTTTGGGAGTTTACTCCTATTGCAAAAGAAGGCGATGCTGTTGTTGCTGCTTCATGGTTGGGTGAAGTTAAGGAAAACTGGATGCCGCATAAAATAATGGTTCCCTTTAAGTTTGAAGGCTCTTACACTGTAAAAAGCATTGTAGCGCAAGGGGAATATAAAATATATGATACCATTGCGGTATTGATAGACGCAGATGGGAATGAGATTCCGGTTTGTATGGTTCAGAAATGGCCTGTGAAACTGCCTATTAAATCTTATAGCGAAAAACCGCGTCCTTTCAAATTGATGGAAACAGGAGTTCGTGTAATCGATAGTTTAAATCCAATTGTAGAAGGTGGTACAGGCTTTATTCCAGGTCCTTTTGGAACAGGAAAAACTGTATTGCAGCATGCCCTTTCGAAACAAGCTGATGCTGATATGATTATTGTTGCAGCTTGTGGCGAACGTGCAAATGAGGTGGTTGAGATTTTTGCTGAATTCCCGGAATTAGAGGATCCAAGAACCGGAAGAAAGTTAATGGAGCGAACCACAATTATTGCAAATACTTCGAATATGCCTGTTGCTGCTCGTGAAGCTTCGGTTTATACGGCAATGACCATTGCAGAATATTATCGTTCCATGGGTTTAAAAATACTTTTACTTGCTGACTCTACTTCTCGTTGGGCTCAGGCTTTACGTGAAATGTCGAACAGGATGGAAGAGTTGCCTGGTCCGGATGCATTCCCTATGGATTTGCCTGCTATCATCTCTAATTTTTATGCACGTGCCGGTTTCGTGTTTTTAAATAATGGCAATTCGGGTTCGGTAACATTTGTAGGAACGGTTTCACCTGCTGGTGGTAACCTGAAAGAACCTGTGACCGAATCAACCAAAAAAGCAGCAAGATGTTTTTATGCCCTATCTCAGGAGAGAGCAGATAGAAAAAGATATCCGGCAATTGATGCTGTTGACAGTTATTCGAAATATATTGAATACCCGGAATTACAGGATTTTATAAAGGAAAATGTTTCTCCTGAGTGGGTTGATAATATACTTCAGGCTAAGAATATTTTGATTAAGGGGAGAGAAGCTTATGAGCAGATCAATATTCTTGGTGATGATGGTGTGCCAGTTGATTATCATGAGGAATTCTGGAAATCAGAAGTTATCGATTTTGTAATTCTACAGCAAGATGCATTTGATAAGATTGATGCTTCTTCTTCAATAGAAAGGCAGCAGTATATGATGAAGAAAGTTCTTGGAGTATACCATGCAAAATTCAATTTTGAGACCTTCGAAGAAGTTAATCCATACTTCAAGAGAATCATCAATGTTTGCAAACAGATGAACTACTCTGAATTTAAATCAGAATCATTTCAGAAATCCGAAAAAGAGCTTGAGGAAATCATCAGCGAGAAGATCATGATGAACTAATTAAGGTTGTGAATAAGTAACATTAATACAAGAAAATGGGAACAACAGCATTTCAAAAAATACACACAAAAATTGAACACATTACGAAAGCAACTTGTTCGTTACGCGCAGAAGGTGTTGGGTACGAGGAAATGGCTTCGGTTGATGGTCGGTTGGCTCAGGTAGTTAAAATTGAAGGAGATTTAATCACACTACAGATTTTTTCGGGAACGGAAGGAATTTCAACGGATGCAGAAGTAATATTTTTAGGGCATGCACCAAAATTAACCGTAGGTGAGGAATTGAGTGGAAGATTCTTTAACGCATATGGAGAACCAATAGACGGTGGCCCTGAAGTTGATGGGAAAGAAATTGAAATTGGAGGTCCTTCGGTTAATCCGGTTAGAAGAGAGCAACCTTCAGAATTGATTGCTACAGGAATTGCAGGTATCGATTTGAATAACACGTTAGTAACAGGACAGAAGATTCCATTCTTTGCAGATCCTGATCAGCCTTTTAATCAAGTTATGGCAATGGTAGCTTTGCGTGCCAAAGCGATAAGATTGTACTTGGAGGTATGGGACTAACCAATGATGATTACCTGTTCTTCAAGAATGTTTTTGAAAATGCAGGAGCACTGGATCGAATCACAAGTTTTGTAAATACTACTGATGATCCTCCTGTAGAGCGTTTGTTGGTGCCGGATATGGCCTTAACTGCTGCTGAATATTTTGCAGTTGAAGAAAACAAGAATGTACTGGTACTTTTAACGGATATGACTCTTTATGCAGATGCTTTAAGTATCGTATCCAACCGAATGGACCAAATTCCATCCAAGGATAGTATGCCTGGTTCGCTTTATAGTGACTTGGCAAGATTGTACGAGAAAGCAGTACAATTTCCTGAGGGAGGTTCCATTACCATTATTGCAGTAACTACCTTATCAGGCGGTGATATTACTCATGCAATTCCTGATAATACGGGATATATTACTGAAGGACAATTGTTCTTGAGAAGAGATACGGATATTGGAAAGGTAATCATTGATCCGTTCCGAAGCTTGTCAAGATTAAAGCAACTTGTTATTGGAAAAAAGACAAGAGAAGATCATCCTCAGGTAATGAATGCATCTATTCGTTTATATGCCGATGCCGCTAATGCAAAAACAAAGTTGGAAAATGGTTTTGATTTAACGGATTATGATGAGAGAACCATAAAGTTTGCAAAGAATTATTCAGAGAAACTCTTGGCTATAGATATTAACATTGATATAGACGAAATGACCAATACAGCATGGGATCTTTTAAACAGTCATTTTTCTGTTTCGGAGATTGGTATTAAAGCTGAGTTGGTAGAAAAATACGGAAATAGAAATGGCAATTAAATTTCAATACAATAAAACAGCTCTCCAAGGTCTTGATAAGCAACTTAAAATGAGAGAGAAGGCTCTTCCTGTGATAAAAAATAAGGAAACAGCCTTGCGTATTGAGGTGAAAAGAGCAAAAGCAAAGGTTAAAGATTTGGATGAGCAACTGTTGCATAAAATGGACGCTTACTCCATATCTCCAGGAATTTGGAACGAGTTCAATTCCAATTTGATTTCGATTGCAGATATCAAAACAAGTACAAAAAAAATAGCTGGGGTTAAAACTCCTGTTCTAGAGAAGGTAGATTTTCATATCGAGGATTACAGCTTGTTTGAAAACCCAAAGTGGTATGCCGAAGGAATCTGTATCCTGAAGAAATTAGGTGAAATTGTCTTGGAGCGAGAGTTTTATAATCGGAAAATGGAGTTGCTGAACTATGCCAGAAGAAAAACTACACAGAAAGTTAATCTTTACGAAAAGGTTCAAATTCCTGGTTATAATGATGCAATCAGAAAGATAAAACGATTTTTGGAGGATGAGGAAAACCTTTCAAAATCTTCGCAGAAAATAGTTAAGAATCGTCAACAAAAACAGGAGGCTGAATCATGATTGTTCCAATGCAAAAATACTCATTCCTTATTTATCACAAGGAATACAAAGATTTCTTGAAGGAACTGCAGGAGCTTGGAGTACTGCATGTAGTTGAAAAGGATAATATTAAAAAGGCAGAAGACGATGTTAAGCATCAATTCGTATCTGATATTGATTCTTTGATTCAATTCCTGCAAAAAAGAGAAATAGCTCAAGGAGTTGATTCCAATGATAAAGATGTACTTAAACTTGTTGAGGATGTAAAGCAGAAACAAAAGGATTTGGCTGCATTGCAACAAGAAATGGATGCTGCAAACAAAGAACTTGAAATTGCAAAACCATGGGGAGAGTTTTCTATGGAGAGCATTCAAAAGCTTAAGGAGCAGGATATTTATCTCAGATTTTACATCGGATCCAAGAAGAAGTTCGAGGAGATACTTCAAAGTAATCTTCCGGTAGAAATGATTTCTGAAAACAATGGTAAGGTTTACTTTATTCTTGTGCAGGAAGGAGTCGAGGAAATTACAATTGATGCTGAAGAGGTGAATATTCCTGGTTTTGGGATGACTGAAATAGAGAATACCATTAAGGAATTGGAATGCAAAATTGATCAAATCAATGAAGCTTTTGATGCTTATGCAGCAAGTTCTATTCCTCGTCTTGAAAAGAGTGAACAGGAGAATCTTCAATTGTTAAAAATCAATGAAGTAGTAAGTAATACATCTTTCGAGCTTGAAGAAAAATTAATGGTGCTGGAAGGTTGGGTTCCGGAAACATGCAAGACCGAGGTTGATGAATTTATAAAGAGAACAAAGGTCTTGCATTATTTAGATCAGGCAAGGTTAAAGGATAAAGTTCCAATACTATTAAAGAACAATCGCTTTAGTAAATTATTTGAGCCGGTAGGTGCAATGTTTTCTTTGCCATCCTATTCAGAATTGGATTTAACTGTATTCTTTGCACCATTTTTTATGTTGTTTTTTGGGTTTTGCCTGGGAGATGCAGGTTATGGACTTTTGTTTGTAATTGGTGCAGGATTGTACAAGTTCAAAGCCAAGAAAGAGGTAAAGCCATTTTTGTCTTTGATTCAGTTATTAGGCCTTGCCACCATAGTTTTTGGAACCATTTCAGGAACCTTATTTGGAGTCAACTTAATCGAAACAGAAATACCGCTAATTGCAGAATACAAATCATTATTTCTGAATCCTGATAAAATGTTTAATCTGGCACTCGGGTTGGGTGGAATACAAATCATTTACGGGTTATTTATTAAAGCAGCGAATCAGATCAAACAATATGGATTTGTTTATTCTTTAGCAACTTTTGGATGGTTAATTACTATTCTGGGAGGACTTGCCTATGCAGTTTTAACAGGTACAGACATCATATCTGAGAATAGTGTGCTCTTGTATTCTATTTTATCGATAGGAGGCTTCTTTATCTTGTTTTTTAGTGATCCTGAAGTAAATGTTTTCTCAAGAATAGGAAAAGGAGTTTGGGATGTATACTCAACGGTAACAGGCGTTTTTGGAGATCTTTTGTCGTATATCAGGCTTTTTGCATTAGGATTATCAAGTGCGATTCTTGGTTTTGTGATTAATGATATTGCGATGCAAATTTTAGGATCGTCTAAAATTTTAGGACCTGTGTTCTTTGTCATTTTCCTATTGATAGGCCATACTTTAAACATACTGATTTCCTCGCTTGGATCATTTGTTCACCCAATGCGTTTAACATTTGTAGAATTCTATAAGAATGCAGGATTTCAGGGTGGTGGTGAAGGGTATAAACCCTTTTCAAATAAACTGTAACAATCAAAATTAAAACGAATAATAATTAATATTTAAAAAGGAGAGATTTATTATGACTACAGCAATTATTCTAGCGTATGTTGGATTAGCTATAATGCTTATTTTTTCAGGAGTAGGAAGCGCAATTGGTGTTTCAAAAGGGGGAAATGCAACGGTTGGAGCATTGAAGAAAAAACCGGAAGGTTTTGGTAGTTTCCTGCTTTTAAGTGCATTACCAGGTACTCAAGGCTTGTACGGTTTTGCTGGTTTCTTTATCATTAATAGTTCAGGTGTAATTTCCGCTGACATGACAATGCTTCAAGCGGTTGCTATTTTAGCTGCGGGTTTAACTTTAGGCTTTGTAGGATTCTTTTCAGCTTTAAACCAAGGTGGTGTTACTTCTAATGGTATTGCAGGAATCGGATCAGGACATGACATTTTTGGTAAAACAATGGTATTGGCTGTATTCCCGGAATTGTATGCGATTATTGCATTTGCTGCAACATTCCTTATCAGTGCAGGATTGTAATCAAGTCTTACACAATAATATTCAGGCATTAATTTTTGGATCATTTAATTAACGCGCATATGCCTGTTGTGAGCCCGGACTATCATCCGGGCTCCTTAATTTTATAGAAACTGCTTGATTTCATGCTAAGGCTACAAAAAAAGAGACACCCAAAGGCATCTCTTTTCATTGATTGAAACATAGGTCTTATATAACATGCAGTGACCTATTGTACCAACAATTATGTATCGGTATTATCTTCTAGCTTGATCGATCAGTTTTAAGTCTGCCAATGCAATGGCAGTAGCAGCTTCAATAATCACTGGGATGCGAAGCGCAATACAGGCATCGTGGCGACCTTCAATCAGCAGTTCTTCTACCTTTCCTTTGGCAAAGTTCATGGTGTTCTGAGTTTTCCCAATTGATGAGGTTGGCTTGATGGCTACACGGAAAACCAATTCATTGCCATTGGTAATTCCACCATTGATACCACCTGCGTGATTGGTTTCTGTTTTTCCAGTTTCATCGATAAAGTTATCGTTGTGCTGGGAGCCTTTCATTTTAGCCGCTTCGAAACCCGAACCAAACTCAATGCCCTTGGTTGCTGGAATGGCAAAAATCAGATGGGAAATCATTGATTCAACCGAATCGAAAAATGGTTCTCCGTATCCGATAGGAAGATGGTTTGCTTTACACTCCACAATTCCTCCAATGGAATCATGTTCCAATAAAGCTTCCTCAATTGCAGCATCAAAATCGGTTCTACCACCTATTTCGGTAAGTTTGGCATCAATGCTAACATCTCCCAATATCTTTTTCGCTACTACACCAGCAGCTACAATTCCCAGGGTAATTCTACCCGAAAAGTGACCGCCTCCTGTGTAGTCGTTGTTCTTTCCAAATTTATGCTGCGCCACAAAATCGGCATGTCCCGGACGTGGACTATCCAATAAATTGCTGTAATCCTTCGATTGGGTATTCTTGTTTCTAAACAGGATGATTAATGGAGCTCCAGTAGTTTTCCCCTCAAAAGTTCCACTTAAAATGGCTGGTAAATCCTTCTCTATACGTGGTGTTGTTCCTCTTGCTCCAGATTTTCTGCGACCTAAATCGTGCATTAAATCTTCTTCTGTAAGAGGAATTCCTGCCGGACAACCGTCAATGGTAATTCCAACCCCTTTACCATGTGATTCACCAAATATGCTTAATCTGAATATTCTTCCGAAATTGTTCATGTTCTATGCTTCTTATGCTATGTGTGCTCTAAATTAATGTTTTTGTCATGATAACATTGTCAATATATTCGCCATCATGTGTTTTTATGAATTTTTCTTGCCTGCCATTCTCTTCAAAACCAAATTTGCGGTACATGTGTAAGCCCGATAGATTGGTACCAAATACCTGTAACCATAAAAGTTCTATATCATCATTCTTTTGGTAGCTATCAATCATTTTCTGAAACAGAAGAGAACCAACGCCATTGTTTTGCCAAGCTTCATGAACACCCATGCCGATGTATCCTGTGTGCTGAAGCATGCTTCTTCGGCTGGATGTTACATCAATATTGCCAATAATTTTACCTTCATATTCCGCAATTAGCAATAAACTGTTTGGAGCAGAATTTAGCTCATTAATCCAGTTTTCAATTTCTGTATCCGACTTATCAAATTCCTCTCTTGTAAAAGGAATGGTAACTCCATTGATATAGGAAAGAATACAATTTCTAAGTGAATGAGCATCCGAAATACTTGCCTCACGAAGTGTAATTTCTTTGCCAGATTTGCTTGTGTGTATAGAAGGCTCGACTTTCATCGTTAGTGTATTATTTTATTCTTTAAAATTCATTTCATTTTTGATTTGAACTCCTTGCTTTGATAATAGTTCGGCAGTCAATCCATTTCCTTTGGTTTTATTTCCCGTAAAGCTGCCATCGTAGATCATTCCAAATCCACAAGATGGACTATTGGCTTTTAAAATGGCTTGTTTGCAATCCAGAATTTTTGCAATCTCGGCTACCTTTTCAGCTCCCAGAAGGAATTGTGCTGTGCAATCAACTCGATCTTTTGTCATCACCTTTAATTGATTGTTCTCTTTCACAATTTCGCAAGGAGTTCGTGGGGTAGACAAGCCTCCTAATTCTTCAGGACACAATGCAATGGCTTTTCCCGATAAAACCAGTTCTTTGATTTCAGCTACCAGGTTGTCATTGCCATCGTATCTGCATTTTACTCCTGCCAAACAGGAACTAACTATGATCATTGATATTGATTTTTATACAAATTGACTTTTGAAATAGAATTCGGCAACGCCGCCACCAATCTTTCTCAAATCCGTGAAAAAATCAGGGTAAGACTTTGCAACACAATCATGATCACCAATTTCGACTGGATATTTGGAATTTAATCCGGCAACAGCTAAAGCCATTGCAATCCTGTGATCGTTATTACTGTTTGTAATGCCGCCAATTAATCTTCCTCCCGGGATTACCATTTCATCGCCTTCAATTCTGATAGGTACAGCAAGTTTTCCAAATTCTTTCTGAAGTACAATACCTCTGTTGCTTTCCTTGTGCTCCAGTCGGTGTACCCCTTTAATTCTTGTATCGCCATTACAATGAACGGCTAAAGCTACCAAAGGAGGGAAAAGATCCGGACAATGAGTTGCATCAAATTCAAAGGCGTTCAATCCTTTCTTTTCAACCGTCAGGCTATTGCCATTCCAATGTAAACTTGCTCCGCATTTTTTCAAAGCATCCAAAATGGCAATGTCGGCCTGGTACGAATATGGATTCAAATTTTCAAGGGTAAGTTTACCTTTCAATGCTCCGGCTACCAGAAGTGGTGCCGCTGAACTCCAATCGGCTTCCACTGTGTATTCTATGGCTTTGTATTGCTGATTTCCTTTGATGGTAAAGCGCTTGTAATTCTCATGACTAATTTCAATCCCAAAATCCTTTAACAAATCAATGGTCATGTTGATATAAGGAATGCTCTTGAGGTTGCTTACCTCCAGAATCGTATCTTCTTTTCTGCAAGGCAATGCCATTAAAAGACCCGTTAAGAACTGAGAACCCAATGCACCATTAATCACAGCTTTATTATTTTTATATCCACCTTCCAACTGGATTGGAAGTAATCCTTTGCCAGGATTTTTACATTCTATGCCCAGTGCTTCCAGTCCTTCAAGAATATTGTGAACCGGACGTTTTAGAATACTTCCACGACCATTAATGCTTACTGGTTCGGGATTTAAAGCCAAAATAGGGGAGAACATTCTTAATGATAATCCTGATTCTCCTACCATTACTGATTTCGGAGCGTTTACTTCATTGCTTTTTACAATGATTTTGTGTCCCAAATCCGTAACATCGGCACCCATTTTTCGAATGATATCTCTTGCTGCTGCTGCATCATCGCATCTGCATGGATTTAGAATGATTGTTTCACCTTTTGCCAAAGCGGCTGCCGCTAATGCTCTTTGCATCATGCTTTTGGAACTGGGAGGAGTGATGCTCCCTTTTACATTTGAATTTTGAATTCGAACTCTCATTGTTTTGTGGTTATTGTATTGGTTTTGGGTCCTTGCAAAGTTGAATGACCTTGCTTTTTAAATCTTCAATTGGAATTGACTTGATGCAAGCTTCTCCAATTTTTGTTAATAAGATAAAGTCAATAGAAGAGCGATTCTTTTTCTTGTCTTTGATCAGAAAATCATTGATGGTTTTCGCTGAAACTTCATGAGTTACTGGTAGCTCAAATTTTCTAAGAAGAGAAAGAACTTCTGAGCTTTCTTCAGTATTCAATCCACACATTTCTTCTGATAATTTTGTGGCTAAAGCCATTCCTACGGATACGGCCTCGCCATGCGTTAAATCAGAATTGTTTTCGATAGCATGACCAATGGTGTGACCAAAATTCAACTTTTTACGCTCACCTCTTTCAAATGGATCGTTGTTTACAACATCAGTTTTGATAGAGACTGCTCTGTAAATCAAATCTTCCATTAGTTCTGGTTCCAACTTCAACAGTGCATCCTTATTGTCTTTCAAAAACTCGAAAAGATCTTTATCCTTAATGAAAGCATGCTTAATCACCTCTCCAAAACCGCTTCTTACTTCGCGTTCAGGCAATGTTTTTAGCAGTTGCGGATCGCAAATTACAAACTGAGGAGGATTGAAAACACCAATCATATTTTTGAGCTTGCCAAAATTGATTCCGTTTTTTCCGCCAACACTTGCATCTACTTGCGATAAAAGGGAAGTAGAGATGAATCCAAACTCTAATCCTCGCATAAAGATAGAAGCAACAAAGCCTGTAACATCACAGACCAATCCGCCACCCATTCCCAATAGGTAGCTGTTTCTATCGGCTCCGGATTCAAGCAATTTTTCTACAATCTTTTCTACCGATGACCAGGTTTTAATCCCTTCGCCACAGCCAATTATGATGTGATCAAAATCATCGATAAAACTTTTGTAATGAGCGTATATATTTTCATCGCAAATTAAAAAGCACTTCTTCTCTGGTAAGTATTTTTTAATGTTAAGATAGGATTCACCAATTAAGATTGTACTGTTCTGATTTTCGATGTGTATGCTTTTCATTTTTTAATAGATGTTAGATTTTAGAGGATAGATATGAGAATTAAATACCTTAACTCTCATATCTAAATTCTTTTATCTCAAGTTACGAATTCATGATGTCTTCCTGCTGGTTGATAGATTCCTGGTGAATTGCTTTGAACAAATTATTAATGAATTGTTCGCTGAATCCTTTTTTCTTACCGTTTTCAAGGCTCTTTTCAAGAATCTGTCCCCAACGTTTATTCTGTAATACTGTAATATTATTCTCTTTTTTGTAATGTCCGATTGTTTTGGCTACCTGCATTCTGTTTTCAAGTAATTCCAAAAGTTTCTGATCGAAATCATCAATCAGGTGTCTCAACTCACCCAATGTATTATTGATTACTTCGTTGTTTGCTTCAGGATCACGAAGTACTAAGTTAGCTAAAAGTTCTTCAAGAGACTTAGGAGTTAGCTGTTGTTTTGCATCACTCCAGGCTTCTTCAGGTTTACAGTGCGATTCAATAATCAAACCTTCGTAGTTCAAGTCCATCGATTTTTGAGTTACTTCTTCCAGGTAAGCTCTGTCACCAGTAATGTGGCTAGGATCACAGAACATAGGTAAATTAGGCAATCTTCTTTTCATCTCAATTGGAATCTGCCACTGAGGATCGTTTCTGTATTTTAACTTTTGGTAAGTTGAGAATCCACGGTGAATTGCAGCCAATTTTGTAATTCCTACTGCACTAAGTCTTTCAATTGCACCAATCCATAATTCCAAATCAGGATTAATTGGATTTTTTACCAACACAGGAATATCTTTACCTCTTAATGCATCAGCAATTTCCTGAACTGCGAAAGGGTTTACAGTGGTTCTTGCGCCAATCCAAAGAATATCAACACCTGCACCAAGAGCCAATTCAACATGTTTTGCGTTGGCAACTTCGGTTGCAGTTAACATTCCTGTTTCTGCTTTAACCTTTTGTAACCAGATTAATCCTTGTGCACCAATTCCTTCGAAACTGTTTGGACGGGTTCTTGGTTTCCAGATACCTGCACGGAAAATAGGAATTCCTGCGGCTTTGATTCCTCTTGCTGTTTCCAACACTTGTTCTTCTGTTTCAGCACTACAAGGACCACCAATAATTAATGGTCTGTCTATATTTTCGATTGGCCAACTACTTAGTTCTGCTATTTCAATTTTTTTGCTCATGCGATTTTGATATTTACTCTTTTTCCGAGTGATTAAAAATTTGGTTTATTTCTTTATACTTATTCCTTTTCAGGCTCTTCTTATTCTTTTTGCGTTCTTGATGGTTTCTGCTTCAGTTCTTTCTTTTTTATCTAAAACTCTGCGAATGTCATTGGCTTCGTTTATTAAATCATCAACTCCACCTAAATCATCGTTTTCAATTCTGTCTTTAAATTCCTGCAGAGTATCAATGTATTTTTGAAGAACCTTTCCAATGTTCTTTTTGTTCTGATGAAAAATTGGAGTCCACATTGCAGCCGAACTTTTTGCCAATCGAACAGTAGAGTCGAAACCACCACTTGCCAATTCAAAAATGTGTTTGTCTTTTTTCTCTTTTTGCAAAACAGTTAGCGACAAGGCGAATGCACTGATATGTGAAAGGTGAGAAACATAGGCAGTTTGTCTGTCGTGTACCTCTGCATCCATGTAAACACATCGCATTTGTAATGTGTGAAACATGTCGCTAATCATGTTAACCGCTTCTTTGTTCGAATCTTCAGGATTACAAATAATAGAGCATTTGCCATCGAACAATCCTGAGTGTGCAGCTTGTGGACCAGAGAATTCGGTACCTGCCATTGGGTGTGCAGGAACATATTGCTTTCTCTTTGGATGATTTGTTATGGATTCTATCAATTGTTCTTTGGTCGATCCTAAATCGGTTACAATCTGCTGATCTACCATGTCCATTATTTGCGGAAGAGATTTAAGACATGCACTTACCGGAATGGCAAGAATTACCAGATGAGATGATTCAACCGCAGTTCTTAAATCCTGTATTTCATCTGCAATACCCAACTTTTTGGCTTGATGTGCATGCATAGGATTATTGTCCACCCCAATCACCTTGTCAGCAAATCCTCTTTGCTTTAAATCCAAAGCAATAGAGCCACCAATTAATCCTAATCCTATAACTGAAACTATCATTTTTTAGTTTTTTCTTGATTTTTCGATACGTTGAATTGCTTCATTGATTACAGATTCGCTGCTGCATAAAGAAATTCTGATGTATCTTTTTCCCTGTTCTCCAAAAATTCCTCCTGGAGTAATAAATACTTTAGCCTGTTTTAAAATCTCATCACTTAATTCGTAACAATCCTTGTATTGATCAGGAATAGATGCCCAAACAAACATTCCACTTTGATCCTGGCTTGGCGTACAATTGATTAGCTTCATTAATGAAAAAACCAATTCTCTTCTGGTTCTGTATACCTGGTTAATTGATTCATACCAGCTTTTATCATGACTTAGTGCTTTAATGGCAGCTTGTTGTACCGGATAGAACATTCCTGAATCCATATTGGTTTTTACTTTTAAAACCGGTTCTAGAAGTTCTTTGCTTCCGCAGATCATTCCAACTCTCCAGCCTGGCATATTGTGCGATTTACTTAATGAATTCAACTCCAGACAACAATCTTTTGCACCTTCAATGTTCATAATGCTCATTGGCTGATCATTCAGGATAAAGCTGTAAGGATTATCATTCACAATCAATATTTTGTGCTTTCTGCCAAATGTAACAATCTTCTTCAACAAATCTTTGCTTGCTCTTGCTCCTGTTGGCATGTGTGGATAATTGATCCACATGATTTTCACCTTTGATAAATCTCCTTTTTCCAGTTCATCAAGATCAGGCTGCCAATTTTGATCTTCGCAAAGCGGATAAGAAATGATTTTACCTCCCAGTAAATTGGTTACCGACCTGTAAGTAGGATAGGATGGATCTGGAATTAAAACTTCGTCACCTTCATTTAAGTAAGCCAAAGAAGTTATCATGATGCCTTCCTTTGATCCCATTAGCGGAAGAACTTCATTATCAGGATTGATATCCACATCAAAATAGGTTTTGTACCAGTTTGAAAATCCTTGGCGCAAGGCAGGAATTCCTTGATAACTCTGATATCCATGACTTTTTGGATGTATACATGCTTCCTTAAGAGAGTTCCATGTGTCTTCGGAAGGAGTTATGTCCGGATCTCCAATCCCAAGGTTTAGAACTTTTACTTCACCCTCGTTCATGCGAGCAATCTCCTTCAGTTTTACTGAGAAGTAGTACTCCTTAATTACCTGGGTTCTGTTAGCTGGTTGAATCATTTCTATGTTTGTTAAAAATTGTGGTTTTGGTTTTGTTCAAAAAAAAATCCTGCTCTTTTCAGGCAGGATCGTTTATACTTTTTACTTGAGTTAATGTATAAGGCATCCCGCCCGATTTGTGTTAAACCAGAAATAATAAAAGTAAAATCGGTATGTAAATGCTCTGTTACTCATGCTTCAATTTATTCATAAAAAAAGGTCTTACCTGTTGGGCAAGACCTTTGATTTATATTCTTCGTATTACTACACATCAATTCTCGCCCTTATCTTATTGGATAAAAGTAAAACCAGAAATAATAAAAGTTAGAAATGTATGTAGATACTGTTTTCATCGCTGTTTTGTGCGTTAATTCTGTGTCAAATGTATGAATTAATTTTTTACTTGCAAATTTAAATTGCTTTACTTAATGAAATGTTAACGTTTGAGTAGGTAAAATTAGATCCCTCTTTTGCCAGTAAAATCAGGTTTTTCAGAGCTTTTTTTAAGAAAATTAAATTTTCTGTTAATATCATTAGATTATGGGGGTGAATTTTGAAAGCAATCGCTTTTTTTAATACTACCCCTTTACAAAGGGGTGTGTCTGAAATAATCTTAGTGTAAAATCTGGATTTTAAAAATTAATAAAAAATATACAATCGCTTTGAAGTGTAATGTTTATAAGGGATACATAGCATTTAAGGGATGAAAAATTAAGAGGTATTGAAAAATTGTATTTGGAATTTGAAAAAATAATTCTTTAGATTTGTAAAGACAAAAAACGAAAAAAATGTTCGGATTGAATAGCAAATATTGGTGGTGGCACAACTGTAATCTCTCAAATACCATGAGCGGAAGTGTCCTCCCTATGTGCTAAAATCAGACGAAAGAAAAGATAAAGCAAGCGGCCTACTGAAACTCAGTAGGCCGTTTTTTTTGTACCAAACTTGGAAAATAACTATTAGTCATGATAAAATTTAAATACCTGAAAAAAGAGATGCTTGCCGATGTGATTACACCAGTGAGTATGTACCTAAAACTTCGAGATCGATTCCCTGGTGCGATTCTATTGGAGAGTTCGGATTATCACAGTCCTGAAAATGCAAGTTCATTTATAGCCTTGGAGCCAATTGCCAGTATTCAGTTAAAGGATGGTGATTTGATTGAGGAAGTTTTTGGAAACAAGCAACATATTGATGCAAGAGGAAAAGGCAAGAGATTTGTTTCGGATCGATTGAAAGCATTTGTAAATCAATTCGATTTGGAAGATAAAGAGAATGTGACCAAGGCCAATGCCTTATTTGGATATACAGCCTATGATGCAGTTCCTTTCTTCGAGGATTTAGAGTTTAATACAAACAAAAAACAGTCAGGAATTCCACAAATGCGCTATTCACTTTATCGCTTTATCATTGAGGTAAACCACTTCAACAATACCTTGAAGATAATTGAGTTGGTGGAGAATGGAAATGAATCCAGAATTCGTGAAGTTTCTGATTTGTTGAGAAACAGAACTTTGCCAGCCTTTACTTTTTCACTGGAAGGACAAGAGCAATCCAATATGGATGACCAGACCTATATGGATATGGTAAGCAAAGGCAAACATCATTGCAGAAGAGGAGATGTTTTTCAGATAGTTTTGTCAAGACAATTTTCACATGATTATAAGGGTGATGATTTTAACTTGTATCGTGCTCTACGATCAATTAATCCATCGCCTTATTTATTCTATTTCGATTATGGATCGTACAGAATTATGGGCTCTTCACCGGAAGCTCAGATCGAAATCAAGAATAAGAAAGCATACATTCATCCAATTGCAGGAACTTTCAAGCGTACGGGTGATTCTGTAAAAGATGCAGCATTAGCCGAGGAATTGCTAAAGGATGAAAAAGAGCAGAGCGAGCATGTGATGTTAGTGGATTTGGCAAGAAACGATTTGAGTCGTGATGCACAAAATATAAAAGTAGAAACCTTCCGCGAGGTACAATACTTCTCGCATGTGATTCATCTGGTGTCGAAAGTGTCAGGAGAATTGCCTGATGATTACAATCCATTCCAGTTGATGGGAGATACTTTTCCTGCAGGAACTTTATCGGGAGCACCAAAATACAGAGCCATGCAATTGATTGATGAATATGAACCAACTGCACGTGGTTTTTATGGTGGTTGTATTGGAGCTTTAGGCTTTAATGGTGAAGTAAACCAAGCCATTATGATTCGTAGTTTCCTGAGTAAGAACAACAGATTGTATTATCAGGCAGGAGCAGGAGTGGTAGAAAAATCGAGTGAAGAGAGTGAATTAAACGAGGTAAGTAACAAGCTGGCAGCTTTGCGTAAAGCAATGGAATTGGCACAAAATATTTAAACGATGAAAATTTTAGTATTAGATAATTACGATTCGTTCACCTATAATTTGGTTGAATATCTTCGAAAGCTGGGAGCTAATGATATTGATGTTTACAGAAACAAAGAAATAGAACTGAAAGATGTAGCCAAATACGATAAGATTTTACTGTCGCCTGGCCCTGGAATTCCTGATGAGGCTGGAATTCTAAAAGACTTGATTAAAGAATATGCAGCTACAAAATCAATCTTGGGTGTTTGTTTGGGAGAGCAGGCCATTGCAGAGGTTTTTGGTGGTAGCATCGAGAATTTGAATAAGGTATATCATGGTGTGGCGACTTCTATTTTTAGAACTGAATCCGATCAAGGAGTTTTAAAAGGAATTGACCAGGAATTTAAGGCAGCAAGATATCACTCATGGAATGTAGTGGAGCAGGATTTGCCTGATTGCCTTGAAATTACTTGTCGTGATTCGGAAGGTGCAATTATGGGAATTCGCCACAAAGTGTATGATGTAGAAGGTGTTCAATTTCATCCTGAATCAGTTTTAACTCCTGAAGGAATGAAGATGATTGAGAATTGGTTGAAAGCTTAAAACCCAAAAGCCAAAAGCCAATTAAAATATCTCAATAGTAAAAATCAAAGATCAAGAAATAAAATGAAAAATATATTACAGCACCTATTCGAACACAAAAGCCTGAAACAAGAGGAAGCCAAGGAGGTTCTGATACAAATTACCAAAGGGGAATTCAATGAATTCCAGATTACTTCTTTTCTAACGGTTTTCATGATGCGTAGTATTACGGTAGAAGAGTTGACAGGTTTTCGTGAGGCATTATTGGAACTTGGAATTCCTGTCGATTTATCGGAATACAATGGAGTTGATTTGTGCGGAACAGGAGGCGATGGAAAAAATACCTTTAATATATCAACCTTAGCATCATTTGTTGTAGCTGGGGCAGGAGAAATGGTTACCAAACATGGGAATTATGGTGTTTCTTCATTAAGTGGTTCTTCAAATGTGATGGAAGAATTGGGTTACCAGTTTAAAAGCAAGGAAGAAGATCTGAAAAGAGATTTGGACAAAGCTGGAATCTGCTTTTTACATGCGCCATTATTCAATCCTGCCATGAAGAATATTGCTCCAATTCGTCGTAACTTGGGAGTGCGAACTTTCTTTAACATGCTGGGTCCTTTAGTGAATCCTTCGAGACCAAAACATCAGATTGTTGGCGTGTTTGATTTGGAATTGGCACGATTGTATCAGTATTTGCTGCAGCAAACCGATTCAAAATATACCATTATTCATGGTGTTGATGGTTACGATGAGGTTTCATTAACCGATAAGGTAAAACTGATTGGAAATGGCATGGAAGAATTGTTGGAACCTGAAGAATTGGGGTATAGAAAACTAGATCCAAGCGAATTGTACGGTGGAGAAAGTGTAGCGCAGGCAGCTAAGATATTTACTGATATCCTAAAAGGAGAAGGAACTGATGCGCAAAATGCTGTGGTGACCAGAAATGCAGGTTTGGCGATTCACTGTTTGCATCCTGAAATTAGCAGGGGTGATGCAATTGCAAGAGCGGTTGAGTCTTTAGAATCTGGGAAAGCATATGAGGTGTTGAAGAAATTAACGAACTAGAGGATGAGTGCAAAAGCAAATATATTAGATCAAATCGTTCAAAAGAAGTTGTCTGAAGTTGCAATTCAGAAGATGAAGCAGCCTATTTACCAGGTGATGAGTGAGGAGAATTTCAAGAGAAAGTGTTATTCTGCCAAGGAGTCGATCACAAAAACAGGTGCTTCTGGTGTGATTGCAGAATTCAAACGTCAATCTCCTTCTAAAGGTGTGATTAACGGCAATGCTACTCCGGACGAGGTGGTTGGAAAGTACCAGCAAGCAGGTGCATCAATGGTTTCGGTCTTGACAGATGAGAGCTTTTTTGGGGCAAAGGCTGAAGATTTTGATAAAGCAAGGAAAACATTGCAAATTCCACTTCTGCGCAAAGAATTCATTGTCGACCCTTACCAGATATACCAATCAAAAGCCATGGGAGCTGATGTAATTCTGCTGATTGCAGCAATTCTAGCGCCACAACGATGCAAAGATTTTGCATTTCTGGCAAAGGAATTGGGTATGGAAGTACTTCTTGAACTGCACGATGAATCGGAACTTGAACATGTAAACAAGTTTGTGGATTTGGTGGGCATTAATAACCGAAACCTAAAGACTTTTTCGGTTGATACCGATAAATCGATTCAACTGGCCAGTAAGTTACCTGAAGATATGATTCGCGTGGCTGAAAGTGGTTTAAGCAGTTCAGGTATCGTGAAAGAAATGAGAGATAAAGGATTTCAGGCATTCCTGATGGGAGAGTATTTTATGAAACAAGAATCCCCAGGAGACGCATGTAACGAATTCATTAAAGAAATATCGTAGGGACACGACATGTCGTGTCCATTAATTAAGTGAGACCTTTCAAAACCCAAAACAATGAAAATCAAAGTTTGTGGATTAAAATATAGCAAGAACATCAAGGAGTTGTTACAGTTGCCAATTGACTACGCGGGATTTATTTTCTATCCAAAATCACCAAGATATGTAGGAGATGAGTTCGATACTGAGATTCCAGCTCTATTTCCCAAAAATACACGTAAAGTTGGGGTTTTTGTAAATGAAGAATTGGATGTTTTATTGGCAACAGGAGAGAAATACAAGTTGAATGCCATGCAGTTGCATGGTGGCGAATCAGCAGAATACTGCCAAAAAGTAAAAGAAGCAGGTTTTGAGGTGATTAAAGCCTTTCAGATGAATGACAACTTTCAATTTGAGAGCTTGGAAGAATATGAAAATATTTGTGATTTTTTCCTATTCGATACCAAAACTGAAAACTACGGTGGTAGCGGCAGAAAATTTAACTGGAAGCTATTGGAAAACTACAAAGGATCGATCCCATTTTTCCTGAGCGGTGGTATCGGAGCTCAAGATGCAGAACAGATTAAGCAATTGTCACATGATAAGTTTTATGCTCTAGATCTGAACTCAGGATTTGAATTACAACCAGCGAAGAAAAATGCAAATCAATTAGAGATCTTCCTAAACAAATTAGAATTGAATACAATGAACAAAGATAAATATGCAGTGGACGAAAGAGGTTACTATGGAGAGTTCGGTGGGGCTTATATTCCTGAATTACTTCGTAAGAATGTTGATGAACTGCAAGAGAATTACCTAAAAATATTGGCTTCAGAGCAATTCAAGAAAGATTATGCTCGTTTATTGGATAACTACGTAGGTCGTCCAACACCATTGACCAAAGCGGGGAATCTATCGAAGAGATATGGAACCAATATCTACCTGAAACGTGAGGATTTAACCCATACGGGAGCTCATAAAATCAACAATACCATTGGGCAAATTCTATTGGCCAAGTATATGGGCAAGAAGAGAATTATTGCCGAAACAGGAGCAGGTCAGCATGGTGTAGCAACTGCTACGGTTTGTGCTTTGTTTGGTTTGGAGTGTGTGGTGTATATGGGAGCATTAGATGTTAAACGACAAGCACCAAATGTAGCTCGTATGAAAATGTTGGGTGCGAAGGTAGTTCCTGCAATCTCTGGAAATCAAACCCTGAAAGATGCCACCAATGAAGCGATTCGTGATTGGATTGCAAACCCGGAATCATTTTACTTGATTGGATCGGTCGTTGGCCCACATCCTTATCCTGATTTGGTAACCCGCTTACAATCGATTATTTCAGAAGAAATTCGTGAGCAGTTGGCAAAAGAAACAGGAAATCCAAATCCGAACTATGTAATTGCATGTGTTGGTGGAGGAAGTAATGCTGCTGGTGCATTTTATCATTACCTGAATGAGAAAGATGTGAATCTGGTAGCAGTTGAAGCCTCTGGATTGGGAGTTGACAGTGGAGAAACTGCAGCAACCATTACCATTGGTGATATCGGTTTTATCCACGGAAGTAAAACCATGCTAATGCAGGATGAGGACGGACAAATTACCGAACCTTATTCCATTTCGGCAGGTTTGGATTACCCTGGAGTTGGGCCATTGCATGCTCATTTGGCTGTTTCGGGAAGAGCGCAATTCCTGTCGGCTACTGATGAAGAGGCACTGAATGCGGCAAAAGTGCTGGCAGAATCAGAAGGCATTATTCCGGCACTTGAATCATCACATGCATTGGCTATTCTGGAAAAAATGCAGTTCAAGAAAGATGATGTAGTGGTGGTCAACCTATCAGGACGTGGCGATAAGGATATGGAAACCTACATGAAACACTTTGCTTAATAACGAATTGAATTTTGTACGGACTCAATACCGTTAAGTACAGACACATTGCTATGCATCTCTACAAAATGTACAGACGCACGGCCGTTTAACTCGGAAAAATGTACAGACGCACGGCAGTGCGTCTCTAACAAATGAAATTATGAACAGAATCGATCAATTATTTCAAAATAAACAAAAGGATATCTTATCAATCTACTTTCCTGCGGGATATCCTAAACTGGAAGATACGCTTCCAACCTTACAACTATTGCAAGATAAAGGTGTCGACTTGGTAGAAATTGGCATCCCTTTTTCTGATCCTTTGGCAGATGGACCAGTAATTCAATCCGCAGCCAAACAGGCTTTGGACAATGGCATGAGCTTGCAGCTTTTGTTTAATCAGCTAAAAGATGTACGAAAAAGCATTACAATACCTTTGATATTAATGGGCTACTGGAATACCGTTTACAAATTTGGGGTAGATGCTTTTCTCACAGAATGCCAAAATGTAGGAATTGATGGGGTGATCTTACCTGATTTGCCTTTGGAGGAGTACCAGGAAGAATACAAAGAAAAATTCGAGGCAGCAGGTGTGCACAATGTCTTGTTGGTAACACCGCAAACTACCGATAAGCGTTTGACCATTATCGAGAAAGCTGCCAGTGGATTTTTATATATGGTTTCTACAGCTGCCACAACGGGTGGGGCATTGCAAGCCAGCAAAGAGCGTGAGGCTTACTTCAAGAAAATTGCAGGTCTTGATATTCCATCATTAATCGGCTTCGGAATACACGACAAAACTAGTTTCCAACATGCAGCCAGCTTTTCAAATGGTGCCATAATTGGAACTGCATTTATTAAGGCATTGGAAAAAGGAAATGCTGCAGAATTTCTGGAATCCTTACAATAAAGAATAACTCCCGTCAGCGTTTTCTACAGCCTGATGGAAGTTTCAAATAGCATTTAAAAATAAAGCCAAGGCAATCCCTTGACTCTAACTATCAACCATTTTATGAATTACCGCACGTGTTTTCTCGTGCGGTATTTTTTTAGAGTAAGTTCCAATTCGTAACACCAAAATTAAAGGGGAATTCGATAGAATAGATGACTATTCAAAAACTTGTACTCCTCTGGTTGTGTACGAAAGACCTTGTTGACCAGAAGTAGAAATCATTACAGCTTCAAATAATGGGGGATTTTTATCATTGTTCATGGCCCAATCAAAAATAAAATTTGCACCTGAACCGCCCTCATTATCCTGTTCTTCAATTATAATTTCTAAGGTTTCGAGCGGTTTTAGATAAATGGGCTTTTTAATGTATTGCCTGATATTCTCACCAATTGTATTGTAATAATTTGCCTTCAAGAGAAAAACAGAATCACGTTCAGATACATTTCGGATGCTTACCGTAGTGGTAAGATCAAATGTTTTGTGTTCGTGATGATGATAGATATGAGAGTAAACAGGAAGGTAAGTTTTTCCATGAAAATACTTCTCATTGCTATCCATCGTAATTTGTTTGCTTTCCCAATTTGCCTGCTTTATAGGGTATTTATTTGAATCATCGTTGCAAGCCGTTACAATCAGGAGTAGAATCAGTATTTCAATTGCTTTTCTCATATTCACAATTATTTATTTTTGGTTAAGTAATTCCAATTTTGAAGATACAGTTTTTTTTGGTGCTGTGTTATGTGATTGGCTTTGTATGTTGATGATTTTCCAAAACGGGAGAGTAGAGGGCGTTTATTTTGTGACTATTTTATAATGCTTTGATTCTATCTGTTTAAGCGTATATATGGGTTCAACGATTTCATTTCCACTTTTGTCAACATATCCATAAGTGCCAACAATCGATTTGACCAATGCCAATCCTTCTTCAATTTCATTAAATCTTCCAATTTTTGAATAATTTGCTGGGATCACTTCTTTACCACTTTTATCAATCATCCCATATTCACCGGTAATCGATTTTACCAATGCCAAATTCCCATTATCTCTGGTGAATTTTTCTATTTTCTTGTAAATCGCAGGAACAATTAGTCTTCCACTTCGGTCTATCATTCCATAAGTGCCGGTAATCGATTTTACTTTTGCCCAATTCTCCTGGTATTCACCATACTCATATACTTTTCTATAGTCTGCTTGAGAATAAACGGTTATTGAGCTTAGAACCAACAATATAAAATTTAATAATTTTTTCATAAATAGTATGTTTTAAGGTCATTTGTTAAAACTACCACACGAGAAGATGTGTTGAGTACATTTATATTTAATAATCATCGAATCTACACATCTTACTCTATCATTCCAAAGAAAGCATTATTGTTTAGTCTGCAAAAGTATAATTTTTAAGCTTTATAAATTATGAATTATATTTTGAGAGAGGATTTTGAATTGGGTGTGAGATCCTGTTTTTGATTGCTGTTTGGAATGGTGTCAGGAAGCTTTGTTTTTGCTTTTTTAGGAATGGCAGAATATTATGAATTTACTTTCGTGTTTAGGGAGGATTAAATGTTAATGTTTGTAAATATTAGAAAAATAGACATGTGAAAAAATAATTCTCAAAAATTAAACTTTGCATAAAAATTAAATTTTTTCGATTTGTCTTAAATGTGCATGAACATTGGATTAGATGTGTAAATTGAACATAGAAAATGATTTTTAATAAATAAAAAATCAATGAAATGGTTTTTTTAGAAATAAATTATTTATAGCTTAGTTGTTGTTATGGTAAAATTGAGACCTGACTCATCTCACTTACTTAAATTTATCTATTTGGGAACGGATTTGTGGAGAGGGATAATATTAATTTTTTAAAAAGTTTTATTATGTCAGATCAACAAGATTTATTAGATCACCTGGAAGAGATCAATGCAGTACCTGAAGAAAATATCAAGTATTGTGACATTCCGTACTGGATTTTTATTGGAGAGGTAGAATCCTTGCATTCTCGTGCCAAGCAAGATTTGCCTATGTTGCTGGCCTTTAATTTCGATGCCACCAAGCTCGAACGTATGCTAAGTCTTACGGGAGCCATGCGTACGGCACAGGCCAATTGGGAAACCAAGCAAACCCTGAAGCAAGTAGCTGTTGAAAATTGGAGAAAAGAGGCTCCGATCATGTATGAACTTCATGACGAACTGATCGATTTTATGGAGTTTGCCTTCCGAAATTATGAAGATTTGCTAAATCGCCTGTCGGCCATTAAAGAAGGTGATTCGAAAGCCGATACCATTCAGGATATGGCAAGTTTAGCAGTATTGGGAAAAGACAATGTTGAATTGCTAACGGCCGTTAATTTTGAAGTGGAAAAATTGGATACAGCAGCCGCAATTGCGGATAGAATGGGAACTCTATTGGGCGAGGTGAATGGTAAAATGTATTTCGAGGATGACATTAAACTGACCCGCGATAGATGCTATACACTCTTGCGTGAGGTAGTAGATGAGGTTCGAAATTACGGGAAGTTTGTATTCCGTAAAAATCATGAAAAGCGCCAGGGATACATCAGCAAATACAAGCGCCAGCGCATGACGGCTTACCGCAAGACCAAAACAGAAGAGGCCAGTCTGTAAACCACTTAAGTATGAAATAATTTTGTGATTTTTTTTATTAATAATTTGTAGTTATAGTTGTGATGGAGAGTAGTAGTACTCTCCATTTTTATTGGTCCGCACAGCGAGAAGTGCTTCCGCACGCAGAGGTACCCCTTCCGCACAGGAGGAATTGCTTCCGCACACCCAGGTACCCTTTCCGCTCGCAAGAAAAGTTGTTCCGCACACCCAGGTACCCCTTCAGCACACAAGGGGAGTGCTTCCGCACGCAGGTTTTCTTCTTCCGCACACCTAGGTACCTCTTCCGCACGCAAGGGAAGTGTTTCCGCACACAAGGGTGATCCTTCCGCACACATAAAGAGATGTTGTTGATCTGTGCGGAAGTACTCAAATTGGTTGCAGAATTAGCGATTTTACTTTAAGGCTTGCAATCTTTGTTTTCGGTAGCTCCGAATTTAATAGCGGAAAGTACTCCATGTGAAGAGGAAAGACTTTACTAATTTTTGACATCAGTTCATTCCAAGTCTTTAGCATGTAAATACTCAATTTCAACTAATAGGTAATTCTAGCTCCAAATAAAACCATTAAATTAGGGTAAACATCAAAAAAGAAAGAAATATGATTTTAGGAGTATCAGAGTGGTTAAGCGAAAAATTAGGCTGGGATGTAACATTTATTAGAGTAGCCTTTGTAGTATCGGTATTGGTTTTCGGAGTGGGGATTGGTTTGTACTTAATTTTGTGGCTGGTAAAAATGTTCTCGAATTAGAGAAAACAAATTTACAATTCTGTACTATAGAAATACAAAAGACATTGTTTATCAGTGTCTTTTTTTTTGTGTAAAAGCGTTTGTGTATAGCATTGATCATCTTACTGTTTAAGAAAAATTAATCTATCAATAGGTAATTTACAAATGAAATAATGTAACTTTTATCAGGAAAATTCATCATTTAGTCGTATAATTGTATCGATTCATCAATTCTAAAGGGTTTTTTACTATTAACATCAGTGGGCCATAAAATAAACATGAACAAGCTGAGTTTATGACTGAAGTTATAGGAAAAAAAGTATTGCTTGTGGAATGAGATTTTCGGTAGAATTAAAATAGATGTAGGGGATAATATCATTTATTCGGTGTAGTAATGATGATTAAAAAAAAATGATCAACTACACTCATGAAATTGAATTTTAGAAAAGATAAAAGCAATATACCATTACGAATAATTAAAAATTAAAAAGAACTATGAAGAAAAATGTATTGTTGATTTTGGCAGCATTTGTGTTTGGAGTGTTTGTTACAGCATGTGACGATTCAACAAGTAAAGATGCTACAGGAAAATTGAAGCTCGAGTTAACTGATGCTCCGTTTCCAACCGACTTGGTAGCCGAGGCAAATGTTACAATCAATAAAATTGAAATTCGTAAAAGCGGCGAATCAGAAGAAAATCCGTTTGTTCTTTTAAGCGAAGAAGAAAGAACGTTTAACTTGCTTACTTTAAGCAATGGGGTAACAGCTAATTTGGTAGATATGGATATTCCGGTTGGTTCTTATGATTTAATCAGATTGTATGTTGACCAAGCTGAAATCGTATTGAAAGATGGTACCAAATATGATTTAAAAGTTCCAAGTGGAGCACAAACTGGTATTAAAATTTTCATTGATCCATCTGTTGAGGTTGCTGGCGGTTTAACTGCTGAATTGTTATTGGATTTCAATGTAAGCAAATCTTTTGTTGTACAGGGTAATATGAATACTCCTGCAGGAATTAAAGGATTCATTTTTAAGCCTACCATTAAAGCTTCTAACATGTCTACTGCAGGTAGATTGGTTGGTACTGTATTTAATGCTGAGCAAGTAGGAATTGAAGGTGTTGAGGTAGCGATTATTGCTGCTGATACTGTTTATACTACTTCATTTACGGGTGAGAATGGTGAATATGCTGTTTTGGGTATTGATGCAGGTACTTATAATGTTGAGTATGCCAAAGAAGGTTTTGAGTCTGCTCTTGTAGAAGGTATTGTTATTACTGCTGCTAATCAAACAGTGCAGGATGCAACTCTACAAGCTGTAGTGGAAGATACCACAGGTGGTACCGAAGGTGAATAAAATTTAGGGTCGAATAATAAGTCAAAATCCCCGTCAGGAATTTCCTTTCCTGATGGGGATTTTTATTTGAAAGTCTTGAATAGTTGAAATGTATGGGATTACATGCATGTAGTAATACTAATTGTGAAAATTGGAACTTTTAAGATTTAATCACAGCCAATGTAACATCGAACAAAGCATGGCATAAGCAATACCAATTGCCAAGTTAATTAGTCTAAAAGTGCGGCAATTCATGCCAAGACGAATCATATTCCAATTCATATAAAATAACAAAGGAGCTGCTAATATTTTAAGAATGTTAATGTAAGGACCACCTATCATCTCATACATTTGTTGTAGTTCTACCGGGTTATAAGTAAATGGTCTGGTATTAAAAATAAAGGAATAAAATAGTAATAGATAAATGATGATTTGGGAAATTCCAGCACCCAGATGCCTTCGTTTTGGAAATACGGTTCGCCTGCGATTCATGAACCAAATTAGCAAAACCACTCCTGAAGCATAGGCTGTTATCCCAAAGTAATGAACAAAAACCAGAATCAGTTCTTCATAAGATAAGTAATGGTTGATATAAACCCCATTTTTTATATTTAAAATGCTACTCCAGAATGTTCCAAACAAAATGATAAATCCAATTGAAAGACCAGTATAAAATCTTGTTCTTCCAATTATATTGATACTTAATACTTCTTTAAACTGTATTGATTGAATGTTAGTTTGATATTCATTACTCATACATAGGAATGTTGTTAGGTTCAAGTTATTTGTATTCTTGGTATATATGTCAAGCATCTTTGAGATGCTAGACATGTTTATAGAACTTACAGGATTTTATAAGGATTTGGCCCTATAGGCGGCGAATTATACCGGATCAATATGTGTTTAAACATTTGAATTCTATGGATTCTTTATCCTTGTATTAGGAGTTTCATCACAAGATGAATATGATCTTATTGGTTTGTAGTTTTTTCATATTTGATCATATCACCTTCCTCAATGCCAAACTTATCGCAAAATCCTCCAATCACCTCAACTACATATTTTGCCTTTTTAACGGATGGGATGTTTTGTTCCGATAAAGGCACGGCACGTTCATGAATTCGTACAATTTCAAAATTGCTGTTCACGTAGATGATATCCAAAGAAATATAAGTTTCTTTCATCCAGAAATTCTGTGCTTCTTCATTGTCCATAATGAACAACATTCCTTGCTGATCGCTCATGGAGTAACGATACATTAATCCTTGGGCTGTTTCGGCTAAACCTTCCGCAATTTCAAGAT
The DNA here is from genome assembly GCF_001310955.1 of Marinifilum fragile JCM 15579. Lineage (GTDB taxonomy): Bacteria > Bacteroidota > Bacteroidia > Bacteroidales > Marinifilaceae > Marinifilum > Marinifilum fragile. The sequence goes on along the minus strand of NZ_BAZX01000014.1, from coordinate 18,363 downwards.
CTATGGTTCTGATTGTTGAATTGTCCTGCTTGCTAATAAAGGATAGTTCTCCTTCTTTTGTGAAAGGAATTTCTATTTTATGATTGCTTTCATCTGAAGATTGTTTGGAAAAATTTGGTTGTACCGCCAAGAAAACTAAAGCGATTCCTATTGTGATGAGAGCAATAATTTGGAATGATGAAGTTTTCCTTTTTGCTGATTTTCTTTTTCTATTCTTTTTGTTTGCTTGTTTCATAGTGTAAAATTCGTTATTTCTTATCAAGCATTCCTGCTGTGTTAATAAAGTTCTCTGCTTTTTCTTGTTCCTTTTTAGTGACAAGGCTTACAATAATAAATATTAGGGCCGAACCAATCATTCCATACGCAGCCTGTTGCACTGAGGCAATTTCCCAGGCGGTTGGCAAGTCAACACCAAGCGCAACCAACAGATTGTAAGTTGAAAATACCAATCCAAAGATAATGGAAAGGGTAGCGGCCATAGAATTTCCTTTTTTCCAGATAAAGGCTAATACCAATGGCACGAAAGCTCCTGTAGCTAGAAAATCGGAACCAATCCATGTGATTTTTAGGATAGAGCGAATTTCGATGGCAATTAGTAAGCCAAGTACAGCAATTACCAGTGTAGCAATTTTTCCTACCCATACCATTTCGTGGTTTTGGGCGCTTGGCTTGAATCGGTTCTTAAAAACATCAACACTTAAAACCAAGGCACCGGTATTGATCATGGAATCCATGGTTGACATGATGGCTGAGCAAAGACCTACAAATAGCAATGCAGCCAAACCCAAGGGCATATAATCTTGGATTATGGCAGGCACAATTCCTCCTTCGGGAACCGATTCATATATACCCAGACTAAGCATACCAGTTAAGGTCACCATTAAATACAATGGAATAAATACAACGAATGCCAAACCCATCATTTTCCTGGCATCGGTAGGTTGTTTTGCAGCTGAGATTCTTTGCCAGATATTGGCCTGTATCATCCATGAGCATCCAAAAGTGATGATAAACACAAAGTTGTTCGATAAATTGTGGAAGAAAGAAAAGAACTCAGGTTTGTTTCTGCTTAAGGCGATTTCCTGCACTTTTTCGAATCCACCCGAATGATTGTACGCAAATATGAAAAGCACAACGGCTGCTATTAACAGAAATACAAACTGAATGATATCGGTAACTACAACACCTTTAAATCCGCCAAAGAAAGAATAAAGCACTACAATGCCAGTTCCGATGAATGCTGCAAGCTTATAATCTATATCGAAAAAGGATTGGAAAAATTTCCCGATAACAACCGCCTGTGTGGCTACGCCCAAAATCATGAATATCAAAATGAGAATAGATAGGAGCAAGGCAACCGTTTTGTTGTAGCGCATCTCCATGATTTGTGGTTGTGTTATGGTTCCAATTTTTCGAATGGCTTTCGAAAACAGGTACATCAGAAAGGTGGAAAAAAGAACAGGCATGCCATAAATCCAGAAGGAGGAAAGGCCTTGATTGAATCCATGATCGACCAAATCGATGGAAGAACCACCTCCCCACCAGGATGCAATGAATGTGATTGCCAATGCCCAAAAGGGTAGTTGACGACCGGCTAAAAAATAATCTTCGGTATCTTTACTTGCCTTCGATCGCAAAACAATAAACATGATTCCTGCGAAATAAGCAATCAATAGAAGTATTGAAATATTTTGAAGTTGATTCATATTTGCATTTTAAAATTAATAATGCTGTTTGCCGCAACATTTCTTAAATTTCAATCCGCTTCCGCAAGGGCAAGGATTGTTTCTGCTGATACTTTGTTTGGCACGAAGCAATTTTCTTTGCGACATATTCTGATTGAAAATTTCTTCCAACAATTTATAAAGCTCTGGGTGTGCACTCTCCAATAGTTTAGGTCTTTCGAAAAAGTACTCGCTGATTACTGCAAAAAACTCTGCTTTATTGGTTGCTCCATAAGGGTTGATGTCTGATCTTTCTTCGTAGATTTCTTCAATTTTCTTACTGATTAAGTCCAGCCAGGGAATGGAGTACTGCTTTTCCATCAATATAGACGGAAGGCCATCAATCTTGCCATCCATTTTATCGATAAGGTGTACAAATTCGTGAATAGCCGTGTTTTTCTTATCCGATTCGTTCGAGAATCCATGCAGCAAAGCTGGTTTTGAAAGAATCATTTTGCCTTCCATATAACCAGACCCAACCATGCCCAATATTCTGGCATCTTCACCTTGTGTTTCAAATTGGTCGTTAAAGCTGTTGGGGTAAAGCAGCACCTCAAACAGGTTGGTGTATTTCCAATTGGGAAATTCGAACACTGGAATTATGGCACTGGCTGCAACCAAAACTCTATCGGTATCGTCAACTTCGGTATGAATTCCGGTAATTCTACAATTCAATAAGAACTCTTGAACCTTATACTCAAATCTTGTTTTTTCTTCAGCCGTAAGGCTATTGTAGAAACTAACTTTTTGAGTCAGAATATTTCTCCAATTGTTTGGAAAAGGTTTTTTTGGCGATATCCAGTTTTTGTTGGACCATAATCTTTTAAACAGAAGATAGGCCAATATGCCTATAGAGAGGATTGCAATGTACTTCATGAAAAATGATTTTCTTACTAGTCGAATGGACTGTTGATAAAATAAAAAACTAAAGATAATAAAGTATGCTGAATATGATTATTCCATTCGATATCGTGCGAATGATCCAAATTCTTAGATAAATCCACTAAAAGAGCCAGCGAATTTGATGATTATTTTTGAAATCCTGCTAAATTTGTAGCTTGTATAATCTCAAAACGTTTATGGAGTACATCGAATATATTGAAAGAGAGAGTGGAGAAGTAAAAAAAGAAGTAGTGCCTGGTGAGGGTATGCTTAAATGGCTTTATGGATCTTTCTTTGGAAAAGCTTCGTTGCATGTACTTGTAAAAAGAAAAGTGGTTTCGGCTGTTGGAGGTAGATTTATGAATAGCCGATTGTCAAAGGGACAAATCAAGCGTTTTGTGAAAAAAAATGGAATAGATCTTTCCATTTATCATGAACCTGACAAGAAATCGTATAAACATTTTAACGATTTTTTCTATCGTAAAATCCAAGATCAACAGCGCCCTATTGGCGATGCTATAGTTTCTCCTGCGGATGGAAAAATTCTTGTATTCCCTTCGCTTAACGATGTAGACTCCTTCTTTATAAAGGGATCTGAATTTTCGGTGAAAAGCTTTTTAGGTGACGACAAGTTAGCAGATCAGTATACAGATGGGGCAATGGCTATTGTTCGATTGGCTCCGGCAGATTACCATCGTTATCATTTTCCAGCAGGAGGAATAGTTACAGAATCAAAAAAAATTAAAGGAAAGTATTTTTCGGTTTCGCCTTTGGCTTTAAAGAAGAGTTTGGAAATATTTTGTCAGAATCAAAGAGCTTATAGTATTCTAAAAACAAAGGAATATGGCGATATTTTGATTTCTGAGGTTGGAGCAACTATGGTAGGTAGTATTATTCAAACCTACGAGAAAGATACATTTGTAGAGAAGGGAAGTGAGAAAGGGTATTTTGCTTTTGGTGGATCTACAGTTGTTTTGTTTTTCGAGAAAGACAAAATTGTTTTCGATGAAGATATTGTTGAGAATACTCGACATGGCTACGAAACCTCAATAAAAATGGGCGAAAATATTGCCAGAAAACATCAATAATTAGAGCTTTGTTTTGAAGCCGTATCACCATTATAAGTAGATTAACTTGTAGTGGATTTTTTTCTATAATAAATCACTTCATAACTTTATAGATAAGTTGAAACCAGTATGACTGGGAATGCTTTTTTTATTTCAATTGCCTAATGCAGTTCATCAGGGTATCCCTAAAGTTCAACGTATGCTAATGCAAGCCGTTTAAAATCCATGCTAAGTTTTTTGTTTTCTCCTATAAATTAAAGGGTTTACCAAAATGAAATTGTTTTGGGAGAGAAAAATATGTAACTTAAGTATTATTCACTAAATACTTGCTGAAATGAGAAAGATATTGCTATTGGTTACGTTTGCTCTGTTATGCAGTATTGGCATGGCACAGCAGGAAAGATATTTGGTCTTTGATTTTATGAAGGTTGCCGATGATATGGAGAATGATTATTGGGAAACAGAAACTTTCTTTGAAAAAATACATGAACAACGCCTAAAAGATGGAGAAATCCTGGGCTGGGATCTTTGGTCGCTTAAGCCAGGAGGAAGCGAGCAAGGGTATCAGTACCTCACCGTTACCATTTACGATGATCCGGTTAAAGCTATGGCAAATGGTGATGTTTTTGCTGCTGCAAAAAAGGCATATCCAAACATGTCGGATGCAGAATTGAAAGCAGAGTTGAAGGAATCGGTTGGTTCGCGAGAGTTAAGCAAAAGAATTTTCATGAAAGTAATTGCTGCTACCAAGGATAATTTTAAAATGGATGTGGGTACGGTAATGCGAATGAATTTTATGGAAGCTGTAGAAGGTAAATTCGATGAGTATGAGAAGGCTGAGATGGAGTTATTCCTACCCATTCATCAGAAAAGTTGATGCAAAAACGATGAGTCATTGGAGCTTAACGAGAGTGTTGATGCCATCGGGCAGTAGTGTGCGAATGACGCATATGACTTTTGATATGTTTGAGGGCTATTTGCACTATTTTGATGCTTATGGTAGAAATGAGGTGTTTAATGTAGATGAAGAAACACAACGCAAAATTGATGAAGCCATAAAATTGAGAGATCTGAATTGGTCGTATATTGGAATCATGAAGAAAACTGTGAAATGATCAGTTGTCAGTTGGAGTTTGATGTATATGACTAAATGATATAATTAAAAAAGGCGCAAGGTGTTGCGCCTTTTTCTTTTCTACAAGGTGACAAATGTGTGTTAAAGTAAAAAGGAGACAAACGCAAAAGTTCATCTCCTTTTCTTTCATAGTTAGTGGTTAGTCGGGTACTGTGTTCATAATCACATACCAACTCCATTCATCGGGATTGCCTTCGCCAACGCTTGGTGTATATCTGAAAATCCCAATGTTTTTTCCTCCTTTTAAATACCGATTTACTATGGCCAAATCATTAATCGAATTCCAAATAGACTCTAGAGGGTAGTCAACTCCTTCTTCGGGGAAAATGATTTGAAACCTTTCATCAGCAGGTTTTTCGATTTCTTCATCCAAATACAGGAAATTATCAGGATGATAAAGTCTTTTGGGAAATTTTCTATAGCCAGTGCCATCCCAAATTATGGAACCATCAAAAATAAGCTCTTCCCTGGGTTCGTAAAAAAGTGAAATGCTCCCAAAATCTCCAGGTGATACATACTCTACACTTATAGGAATCGTATCTGAACTGTTAAACTCTGAGTGAAGAAATAGTTCAATTCCTCCCTCAAATTCAAAATCGGTATAGTTTATCTTTAGCAAAACTACAGAGTTGTCGTGGGTGTGATAGATGTAGTTATTGTCATCATCGTCTAAACAACCTGTTAGTATACCCATTAGTAAAATCAATATCCACTTCTTCATCGTATCTTTTCTTTAGAGTTATACCAGTTTGATTGTAACAAAAATAGTACCCAAATTACAGACATAGCGAGTCTTTTATTGGTCCATTTATACAATTAAAAGATGAAGAAATGCGAAATGGGTTGCGTGTAAATATTCTTAATATTTGCATTTGAGTTATCATTTCTGCGATAAAATTCCTTTTTATTGCAGGCATGAATTATTCTTTTAAAATTTAGTTGAAATACAATTAGAGGCTTTACAATGAATCCAATTTGACTTTGGTGGTGTAGTGAAGGCCATAAGAATGTGGTAGATCACGAAGAAAAAATAAGGCCCCTTCGCTATCGCACGAAACGAAGTTCGATGAAATCCAAACTTTCGTGCAGTAGTGCAGGGGCAGGCATAAAAAATACCATTACGAATTACTCATCGCATACTCTTAATCAAACTTCTTTTCGAAAGGATCCATATTTGAAATTTTAAGATTCACTTCTTTTACTTCCTCAAGAAGTTGATCGGGATAAATGATTGTATTTTTAAAAATGACCAGTTCTATGTTACGTGTGTTTTGAATGTTTTCAAGAGGATTGGCATTCAACAGTACCAAATCAGCCAATTTGTTTTCATCAACACTTCCCATTCCTTTTTCCTTGTGCATATAAGTAGCTGCATTTATGGTGGCAGTTTGAAGGGCTTCGGTATTCGAAAATCCGGCATTCACAAAATACTCAAGCTCATCATGTAAATTAAAACCAGCACATCCCTGATCGGAACCCGCTATAATTTTTATTCCTTCCCTTTGCATTTGATAAAGTAATTTCTCCTGCAGCTTTAACTCTCGCTCAAAAGGCTTCATTTTTTTCAGCTTTTCCGCATCGGGGCGATATCTTTTCTGAACCGGAGGAGGAAAAAAATCATATCGATTGTCGGTATATACCCAATCCAATTCGTTGTATTGAAAGCGATGTTTCACGCCAAGAGTAGGACACTGGTACATCTTGTATTTGCTTAGTTCATGAATGACAGAATCAGCCTTTGTCTGATCGAAAGACCGAAGTGCTTTGGTTGTACACCCCATGATTTGTATTTTTATAATCCGTGATAACTTTTCCTCTTTCGAAGCAATACCAAGCAAGCTATCCAGTCTTGTATGTAAAAATCTCTCTTGTTTAGAGCAAGCCAGGAGTAAACCGTTTAGGTGTTCATTCGATTTTTGTCCCAGGCTAGCTGCTTCTATTAGTCCTATGCTGTAAGGAACATGTCCTGCAAAGTCAAAATTTAATCGATTACATTCATTAGCAATGGCCATGTATTGATCTCTGGGCACCAAACTAAGCAACTTGATAAATTCACTTTTGCTTTTCTTTGCCTCTTGAACAATTTGCATGGCCTGCTTACAACTTTTAACCGGAATCTCATTTTCGAACCATGGAGTAGGACCATCTATAATCTGGCTGGAAAACATGATTCTCGGCACATTGCTATTTTGCTCCGTGCTATCTTGCCATTCCATACGATATCCAGTCATTTCACGGACGCCAACAACGCCCTTGGCCAGGTACATTTTCAGATATTCTTTATCAGGAAAATAAAAATGCACATGCATATCCCAGAGCCCAGGGATTAAATACTTGCCATTCCCATTAATCACTTGAGTAGAATCATTTGCTGACAGCTGATTTCCAGTCGTTATTTTTTTTATGACTTGTTGTTGAATGCCAACATCTTTATTTTTTACGATACTGCCTGTTTCAACATCAACGATACTTACATTTTGAATGATGATATCGTATTTTTCACTTCTTGATGGAAAAATAAATAGGGTGCATAAGAGTAAGCATAAGCTTATTTGTTTCATTTTTAGGTGTTTTTATTATTAGTTAAAGGTTTGTAAAAGCTTGTCTAAAAAAGTACCAACGATGTGAAACATTTAATTTTCAAATCTGTATACCCCTCTGCCGAAACTTCCGGATCAGAATACCAATTATTATTGGACTTTGAGACAGCCTTTAGGCTTATACTGTGACGAATGAAAACAGCATTTGACTACAGAGAAATTAATTAATATTATTATTTATTTGTAAGGTGCTTATAGATAGGAGGGTGGTGAAGTGAATAAATGATATTAAAGGTTTTGTTTATTTCTCTTCGTTGCCGAACTTTGTTTTGTGCGGCAGCATTGAGGAAATTACAAATTGAAAAAACACCAATCAAAAATGCAAAGAAACAGACTCCACTACTTCTCTTTAATCGTACTTACCATCATTATCGGTTTGGCTTCTCGACATTTTTCCAACTATTTACCCGAAATCATCAATTTGGGATTGGGAGATGCCTTATGGGCATTGATGATGTATTGGATGCTTGCCTTTGTTTTTCCTGCAGCAAGTATTAGGAACTTGACTGCAATGGCTTTGACTGTATGTTTTCTGGTTGAATTTAGCCAACTGATACAGGTCGATTGGCTCAATACATTGCGTAGCAATAGGTTTGCCGCATTGGTTTTGGGACAAGGCTTTTTATGGTCGGATCTATTGGCTTATACCATTGGAGTGGTAAGCGGCATGCTCATTGAGCTGAACTTGATGAAAAGGAAAGTAGCTGCTTAGCTGATCATGTGAATCAAGAAATGAAAATCTTTAGAGTTTTCCATTTGCCTGAAGGGCAAACAGCAACAGCTTAGGGCAAGGGAGAGAAAACGATCGCCGCCCTGGGTTAATAGCACCGTCTTGAAATCGTCGCAACTGCAAACCTCAATAGGTCTGGAATTAAAAATGCGACGAAATATATGGCATTACGTTCCAAGATAAATGTTTCCCTTTTAGGGAACCGTAGCGGAGCGAAGCTCGTGAACACAATTGAAAATTGAGTTTAATGTGAACAAACTGTCGACAGACCAAAGGGTGAAGTAGTATAAAATATAAGCAACAGCACCCCTCTGGCTTTCGTGGACCCGACAGGGAGAGGGGTGTAATGATAGAGATTTTTATCTTCAATGAGAACACCCTCACAAATAAACTGATCAAACAAACTTCAAATCTTTGCACAACTTCCTCTCCTCGAGGAGAGGATAGAGGTGAGGTGGAATTACAAGCGGCAGTACCATTGAACTAAATTTGCTAAACAAGAAGAGAAGTAGACTAATTTCTTACTGAACAAAACACAATATCAATCTTCCTGCCTCATTATCCAATAAAGATATTAATCGTCGATTACGCAAGTAATTGTGATGAAAATAATATTTTATAAAAAAAATCACATCTGGCTAAATTCATCTCCTTGCATTGAAAACACTAGGATTTGTTTTGTTGTGAATACCTGTATTTGTTTGATAAACAAATGATATTTTAATATTAATTACATTTTTGTTTGGAAATTAAAGAAATAATTCTCTAACTTTATGTAACAATTCAACCAAACAACTACTAGAGTAATAGATCATAAGTAGAAATTACACTCTGCTTCATACTTTAAATACATAAAAGACCATCAGGTTGATGTATTTTACATTTGCTGAATCACTCCCTCGATTCCGATAAGTATCGGTACTTCGCTGTTCGCAAAATTTAAGCTCATAATTATTGGATCTGCATGATCTGAAGATTGAAATGAATTCTCTGCAAATGGAAGAAAATACTTCCAGAGAGCATGGAAATCAAAAAATAATGGAAATAAATCCATTCAGAATGCAAGTAAATCAATTTGGAATGGAAACAAAGCAATTTGGAGTGGAAGTGAATTGATTTGGAATGGAAGTAAATCCTTCCCGTCTCCTGCTAAATCAAAAAATAAAGAGGGTAAATCGAATTGCAGATACTGTCTTTGAATTTGTATTAGGGATAAAAACGAAATTATTCATTGTCATTTTAATATTCAATAACTACTTAAAATTCAAGAATATGAATACAGAAAGTAATTTAAAATTAGATTCTTTTGTGCAAACCAATACGGCTTTGACTGAGAATGCAAGTATTTATGAAACCAATGTGAGCACCAAAGCTCAGGCAGATCAGTTTGCTTCGGATCTGGATCATCTTTTGAACTTGAAAGAGGAAGCGGATCAGCCCATAAAATGGCTGATTGGTGAAAAAAATGCAATTAAGAATGTTTTGGTAGACAAGCTCTATCCTTTATCCAATGCATTGGTTTGCTATGCCAACTCAGTACCAAGTACCGAGATTTTGGAAAAGGCAAGTATTTCAAAAAACACATTAAGGCTTCTCAGCGAGTTGGACCTGATTGCTTTTAACAAGCAAATTGTTAGCATGGCCAGACAGCATGTGGCCGATTTGCCTGCCTTTGGCATTAGCGAAGAAAATATTGTGGCTGTAGAGACCGATGGCAAAGCCTTTGAACAAAAACGTTCCGATCTGATTGTCTTAAAAGAAGACAAGGCCAATGCCAAAAATGAATACAGGCTTTTGCAGAAAAAGATCAATAATCTTTTAAACAGCAAATTGGATTATAGCATAGAAAATTTGCGTGCTACCCATCCCGATTTTGTGAATTACTATTTTGCAGCCCGACAAAAGGCCAAAGGAGCACAACGCCATTACGATCTGTTGGGCTATTTGAAAGACAAGGCTACCGGCCAAGCCATTGCCCTGGGTAAGGTTTCGGTAGAAGGTTTGGATCTAACGACACACATTACCGAGAACGGTACCTTTAGGTTCAAGCATTTCCCGGAAGGGGAGCACCGACTCATTATCGAAAATATCAATTACAAAACTTTATACGTTCCAATTCGTCGCTACGCTTCGGAACGAAGCAAACTGTATTTGGAAATGGAAGCCATTCCTTTAGAAGTAATTTAAGTATTGAAAAACTTTGTTTGTTCCATACTCTGGTATAGGTTGAATTGTATTGGAAAGGAGCAGGCAAAACCAAGCTGTGGTAGGAGTGCCACAGCTTTTTAAAAGAATCTATATGATTTTAAGTGAATAAATATTTTAAAGTATTTAGAATGTTTGCACTATCTCAAAGTATAATATAAAAAGTATTGTGTGAAAATATATAATGAACTGCTCAGTTCGATCTGGCTTTGTGGGCATTGGAAGGTCAAGCTTCTTATGCGCAGAAAACTTTTAGAAAGAAGGGGAAGTTGAGAACTTTGTTCGAAAATCACCCCGCCGCACTTAAAGTTTTCAAGTAGAAGGAGATTGGACTTACCCCGCCCTAGATCTTTTGCTTCTTTTCCAGCGATGGGAAAAGAAGAGCCATGCGGCTTGAGCAATTTAAAATAGAATTGAGCAGCCTAAACGATATGAAATCAGCAATCGAACTATTATCTATTAATAGCAATGATTTCTAAAACTCAATGATTGACTCTATTTCATATAGGATCTCTTTTTAATAACAGGATGTGTAGTAATTACCAATAAAACGTAAAAGCATGAAAATTATAAAATGGATAGCAGCATTGCTGGTAGTAATAGCAGGAATTGCCGTATTGTATAATTGTGAAGGAAGAAAAAACAAAGAGCAGATAGGATTGGCAGGTTTGAAAAAGATCGTAAAAAAAAGAGAATTGCATTTGATTGAGTACAAATACAACGATATGATATTCTTATACAAGAATGATGATGCAAGGAAAAAATTACTGATGCTCGTAAAGTATCCTACTTCTGTTTCGGCTACAATTGATTTGCAGAAGCTAAAGATTGATACTGTTTCAAAAAAGATCATTATCCCAATTCCAAACGTAAATCAGCCAATTGTGAGTTTCGAAAAAGCTGAGTTCATTAAAGTAAGAGATGGTTTTTTTATAAGCTTTGGAGGCTCCAGAGAGAAATTGTTGACTGCCTTAAAAAATCGAGTAGCAGAGAGTCAAAAACGAATAAAGAAAGAAGCCATTGATCTTGGTATTATTGAACAAACCAAAACCGAGGCAGTACATTTTGTTGAAGACATCTTGTTGGGCTTTAACCTGGATGAAATCTATAAGGTGAGCTTTGAAGAAGAAAAGGATGCTCCAATGATCAACAAAGAGATATTGAGTACCGATGCAGACAAAGCCATAAAAGAGAAAGGAACAAAAGCTTTACCGACTATGAATGCCTTAGATCACTTTGGTGTAAATAATATGACATTATCCAACTCCTCAATTGAAGTAGACTCGGAACTTGAGGCCATCATCAATTAGGTGTTTGCAAGAATAGAAAGAAATTGTTTGTTCCATACTCTGGTATAGGTTGAATTGTATTAGAAAAGAGCAGGCAAAACCAAGCTGTGGTAGGAGTGCCACAGCTTTTTTTATACCCAATCATAATTATGTAGATTTATTCTATTTTATGTGTACAGGTTATTTTACTCCTGTAATATTATTGTTTGCTATAGCTTTTTCATAAATTTGATAGGCCTGATATTCAAGTTGCGTTTATAACACTCATATGGGTGTATAAACACAATAAGATGAATAAATAATGGAGAAATAAACGCAATTGTGTTTATTTATAAGTTAAGCCCAATTTTAAATTAAAACCGAAAAAGCATGATAGATTTGCTCAAACAATTAGGAATTCCGACAATAGGTCTGTTAATAATTTCTGTTCTGCTTTTCCTGGCTAAAGAGTTATGGAGTATTACAAAAGCCAAGAGAGCAAATGTTTTTCAACTCATGCTATCTAAAGCTATTGAAGAAAGAGATAAACAATTACAAGATTTCTATTTGCCTATTCGTGCAAGACTTGAGGTTACAAAGCATCTCTTTAATATCTCTCAAAAGTGGAAAAATCCTGAGACCCAAAAATTTGACCATAAGATTATTGAAATCGAGAGTAAAGATAAAAGAGCATTATCTAAGATTGTTATTAACCGAATGTTTCTCCCTTTAAACAAAGACATTGAAGACATTATCATTAACAAGGCTAGTTTGAGACATCCTGAGGATAAAACGGATTACCAAACGTTGTTGTCACACTTTATACTTTGGCGAGTTTTTGAAGAATCAGCTTCAGAGAATGAGATTGATTCATACAATGGAGCATCTTTTTTACAATTTCCCAATGAAGAAGCTGTTAAATTCTACAAGGTCTGTGAGCAACTCATAAATGAACGTGATAATTTATATCACAAACTTCTAAAACTTGAATCTACCTCCCTTTATTCATATAAAATAAAAAAATAGGTATGGATAAAATAAGAATAAAGAAAGAATTTTTTGGTGCGATTGGGATTGACCCTACAGACCGAATTCCATTTTATATTGAAAATCAAGATTTAAAACATCTTGACGATGTCAATTTTGAGTTAATTAACAGGGAAAGACCTAATGAGTATTCAAGTCCGATATATTTGACAGTATTCACAACAATGTCATGTAATAAAAATTGTGAATTTTGTTGCTACAAAGAAAAACTTTCAGAGAAAGACCAAACCCTATCTCTTTCTCTTGCGAATAAAATAATAGAACTTGAAAAGAATTATAATATCTTACTTCTAAACATTCTTGGCGGGGAACCAATTCAGGAACATTCATGGGAAATAACTCATCTCTTGATTGAATCGTTTCTTGAAAAGAATATCTGCGTAAACCTTACAACCAACGGACTAAATCTTCATAAATTCAAAGGAGATATAGATAACTTATTTCAAACGTATGGCGCACTATTTCAATTACGAATATCAATAAACTTAGATGGCGGCATAGGCGAAAAAAAATCAATTAAAAGGTTATTTGAAACCTTATCAAATTCGATATTTCCAATACATATAAATACTGTTGCAACTCAAGACAATTACGAAAGTTATACTCATTTTTTTGATTTTGTCACAAAAGCAGTTCAACGAGATATTAAAAGTTGGTCAATCCTATTTCCTAAAGTAAATCCACCGTTAATAGACTTAAAAAGCTATAATGCCATATGTAAAAAACTGGAATTGAAATATAGCTCACTGATAACATTTAATTCAGAAAATTTTACAGCAAATAGCACTACTGGTACAATTGAAGATTATTCAACAGGTTGTGGTATAGGAAAAAGAACATTGTCCATTTTACCGAATGGAGACATTTATCCATGCAGAAATTTTATTGTAAACAACGAGTTTAAAATTGGGACAGTAAACGATGACTACTCTTTAATATGGGAAAAGGCAATTCTATTTAGAGAAAAGACTTTAAAAAAAATAATGATTGATAAATGTAATGAAGAATGCAAATTTATTAATCTGTGTAAACCATGCCCATCTGATATTTATAATAACACATATCCATTGTGTAATTTTTCTAATTAATAATTAAATTTTAAAGATTATGAAATCAAAACAAAATGCTTTAGAAGCTTTGAAAAAGCTTAAAGATGAAAAAATCATCAAAAAAGTATCGAAAAGTGTAAATTCTAGTAGGATGTATAACTGCTAGAAAAAAACTGGGCTTAACAATGTGTATAAGTAATGGCGGGGCTTAATGTTAATTCGAATCTTTCTACCCGTCATTAGGCTAATCTATATATGACAGGTAGACGCTTCGAAATCCGCCACTACTCATACACGCACCGTTGTATGCAAGGCTAAGACCGAGATACAGATTAAACCTTAATGAAAAATTGAAAAAACATTTTGAAATATATACTCTTTGAATGAAGGTTGGTGCAAGAAAAAATTAGTTTTCGCCCTCCCGCTTCTGCCCTTCGGGACAGTTGGGGAAGCCCACGCACATTGCACACATTTGCAAATCGCACAGGCTGCCACTCAAACCAAAATTTGCAAAAGAGTGCAATTTTCTAACCGCAATAATACCTCAAAATTATGGGAGAATTTCCAAAACGTATAGGTGAAATTGGAGAAGAGATTGTCGGAGAATTTCTATCTCTAATTGGCTGGCACAATCCAGCAAAAAATTTTGACATACCTAGCATTGACCCTGAAAAACATAAGAAGAAAACACATGGGATTGATGCTTATTTTAATTACAAGAGTCCTTTGATTTCCAAAACACTTGAGAATATTATCATTTCTGTAAAATACAGTAAAGACAAATACCCAAATTCTCCAGTTGCAAAATTTAAAGATTACTATGTCGATTTAGGTAAAGCAATAGAATCCTTTAAAAAATCAGATTTAAGAGCTGATAATATTATTAATCGTACTGACATTGAAGGAGTATTTGATAGAGGTGTTCTTTTTTGGTTAAATAATGTTGATGGAGATTCAACAGACTTAACCTCTAAATTATCTAGCTTGAAGCACCAAAGGACTTTAATCATGATGGGATTTTTCTTGTAGACAACAATAAAATTGAGTTTATTTTTAGTGTGATTGAATTTGTAAAAAAAGTATTTGTTAATAAAGAAATCGAATTTACATATTTTAATACAGGTTTAAATGGTGACAATGACACACTGAAAAATGGAACAATAATGCCTGTTCAGTACTTGGCATCTAATATTATTCCAATAAGAATACAAATTGAAGAAGAAAAGAATGCTTTAGTACTCTGTTCAAGAGAAAAGTTTGAACAGGATGAACTGATTAAATTAATTGGATTAGCAAAAAATATTACTGCAAATTACCAAGCTAAAACAATTATAGCATTTCCTGATTATGATAGAGTTTACCATGAGCAATTGGTTAATAATGCGATAAGAATCTTTGAAGAGGATTCATTCACAAAAACAATAACCGTTTTAAATTTTAACCAAAACTTTAGGAACTAATGGAAAAAATTAATGATAACATAGATAGATTTCTACCATTTGGTGAATCATTACGTGCAGTATTGCAATATGAATCAATAAAAGATAGAGAAAGAAGAACCTTATTGAGAATGAAAGGTGTGTTTGTAAATAACACAGATGAAGATAGTACATTTCCAATATTACTCACTTCCTTATTGAGCCTATCGAGTTCGAATATTTAAAAGAGAGTTTACAAGCGAAAGAAGATAGAGAAAAAACAATAAACAGAACTCTTGACTGGGAGTCTACCAAAACCTTGATTTCAGCAATTCCAGATAATTTTAACATTCAGGAAGTCATCAAAACTAACTTTCCTAAATATAAGGTTATAGGTACTCCAAATTTCAAAATGGTTGATAAAAATCCCGATAAGATTACTCTAGATTTCAAATGCGAAACTAATAATTATAGTAAACCTTGGTTTAGAGGTCAGAATGAGTTTAAAGGGCAAGTAACATTTGAAAAGGTAGTAACTAAGGATAATAAAGTTCAGCTTCAAATTGTCCATACTTCTCCTGAAACAACAGAGATTGCAGAGAAAGTTTCAAAAAGTTTAGAGCGCCATTTTAAAGCAAACAACTATATGAACCCTAATAAGGAGGTTCAAAGAATATTATTTAAGGACTTTACAAATAAAGAACGTATTAACTTCTTTCTCAATATGACAGATGGAAATGAAGTGTTTGATTTTACAAAAGCCACTTTCCTTGATATTGGTCCTGACCTAAACGAAAATTTACCACAAGAGATTAATTGGTTAGAATTAGCCAAAGTACGTGAATTAAATATAAACGGTGAAGTTTTGCACAATTTACCATTCCTCAGAGATAAAGGTCTACATAAATACATGGTTCTTTCAGAAATGGAAATTATTTATGACTTTTCTCTTCCAACAGTTGAAGGTAATTGTATTATCAAGTTTGGTTTTCCAAACTACTTTAAAAAGAAAATTGGAAATATTGAACTTGTTGTTGATATAGTTAGAGTTAATATAAAGGATGAATATGGCTATGTGCCATTTGGAGCAGTCAAGAAACAATTGTTTAAAGAATTTGAGAAATTAAAGACTGAAAAATTTGAGTGGAGTAAAATGCAGAATTTACATAAACAACACACACCAGAATTATGACAAATATTGACTTTACTGAAATTGAAATAGCTAACCTTGTCACTCATCTAGTTGGCAATAAACTTCGAGATGAAGATTTAGACTTGTCTGATAATGAATCTCAGATTAACGAAGAAACAAAATCACTTTTACTGAAATATTTCCTATTGCCAATAAAAATTGAAGAGCTATATTCATTTTCCCATCCGATTAAACTGGAAATGAATGAAATTTATACATTGGTTAATGAATTATTCTCAGATTCAATTCCATTTATTGAATTTTCAGAAGGAATTGCAAAGTTACTATATGAAAATTCAATGCATCCGAAAATAAAAGAAGGTAAATTGAATGTTGCTTTTTTTTCGAATATTATTTTGGAAGATGAAGTGGTTGAGGCAATCGGTATTTTTAAATCAGAAAAAGATGTTCCATTTCTGAAAATGTTAAAAGGTCAAAAAAACTTTAATATTTCTCATGAATATGGTTTTGAAATTAAGGGTATTGATAAAGGTTGTTTAATACTAAATACTGACAAACCGAGTGGTTATAAAATACTAATTATTGATAATGCTAATAAATCTATTGAAGCTCAATATTGGAAAGATGATTTTCTTCAAGTAAAACCTATTAGCAATGAGTATAATCAAACAAACAATTTCTTAGGACTAACTAAACAATTTCTAACAAAACAATTAAGTAGCAATAATGAGATTTCTAAATCTGAACAGATAGATTTACTAAATCGCTCTGTCGAATATTTTAAATCACATGATTCTTTTGAAAAAGAAGAATTTGAGAAGAATGTATTTAAGGATGAAGGGATTATTAAATCCTTTAGAGCTTTCGATGAAACCTATTGTTCAGAGAATAATATTGAAATGAATGATAAATTTGACATTTCAACAAAAGCTGTTAAAAAGCAAGCAAGAGCTTTTAAACGAGTTCTTAAACTTGACGAAAACTTTGATATTCTTATTAAAGGAGATAAAGAACTTATTGAAAAAGGAATAGATGAAAATGGGCGAAAGTTTTATAAGATATATTATAATGAGGAAAAATAGCAACCCGCACAGCCAAGCACATTTGCAATTCGCACAAGTCAACATGTTACACCTTCGCTGGTGCGCGATTCTATCGCGTTCCATATCTAAAACAGAACCACAAGAGAACTCGTGTGGTAACAGGAGGCTAATTATTCTCAAATGAACCAATATCAAACTTGATGAAAAAATTATTTATAATACTATCCATTATTACCCTAAGCTTTTCTGGTTACAGTCAGGAAAGTGTAAGAAATTTTAAAAATGTAAGAGGAGAGGTCACTTGGCAAAAAGTATTTGAAAGTGAACTTCAAAAGAGTGCCATTAAAGAGTATTTTCGAAACTCAGGTATTTTTAAAGAAATTGAAATCACAGAAAATGGTTTAAGGGGCGAATTACGACTGTTCGAACCAGACCATAGAGGTGCAGGCTATTCTGTATTCAAAGCTTCTGATTTAATTCAGGAATATTATCATACTGCTTTTGTTTCAATACAGTTTAAAGAATCAAGATATCGCGTTACCATCAATAAAATTACTTTGACTAAAAAAATTGATAACTCATCGGGAAGTCAAGGAAGTATAGTGCTTTTGAATAAGCATGCAATTACCAATAAAGGTCTCTTTGGAAGATTATTCATTAAAAATTCAGTACCGATTTACGATTATACTTTCCTGAAAATGTTTGAGCCTAAAAACATTGAGAGTGATGATGATTGGTAGATTTGAATCGCCTGCTAGAGACAGATCAATGTCATTAAATTAAGGGTGAATCCTTTTGATAAACATTGCCAAAATTACCCCAAACCCCTAAAGGGGCTTACCCAGCGCGCTGTTCCCTTTAGGGTACAAAGCAAAGCGTCTCATGATTAAAAGGAATAATAAAAGGGTGAGCGTGGGGCGAATTTTGCTAACTTAATAACATTGAACGAGAGCTTGTAGCTTGTGTTTTTATACAAATTGTCTACTATATACTCCACAGAATATGAAAATTTTGAGTTTAATCTTTATATTATTCTTTCTTA
>NZ_BAZX01000013.1 GCF_001310955.1 Marinifilum fragile JCM 15579 | reverse complement strand
TTATACAGCTTTGATTGAGAAACAAGCCAGTAAAGAAGCATGCCCGGTTACTGCTGGCAACCTACCAAAAAACAAAACTATGGTGGTTTTCTCTGATGATATGGACCGTGCTTTGGCTTCACTGGTTATTGCCAATGGAGCGGCTGCTACCGGAAACAAAGTGACTCTCTTCTTTACTTTCTGGGGATTGAATATCATTAAGAAAGCTCAAAAACCAAAGGTGGAAAAGGACATGATGGGCAAAATGTTTGGCAAGATGATGGCAAATGGAGCTGATGATCTTAAGCTGTCGAAAATGAACATGATGGGACTTGGTTCCAAAATGATGAAGAAGAGAATGCTTGCCAAAAAGGTAGACTCGTTGGAAGATATGCTTCAGAGTGCCATGGAGAATGGTGTTGAAATGATAGCTTGCCAAATGTCAATGGACGTAATGGGCGTAGACAAAGAAGAATTGTTGGATGGTGTTCAGATTGGTGGTGTTGCAACTTACCTAGCGGAAGCAGAACAATCTAACTTGAATTTGTTTATTTAAGCTCAAGCTTGATATAATTTTAAACCTGACAGAAAGAAAAATCTGTCAGGTTTTTTATTACTCATTAGTCCATTCAATTATGTACAAAAAAACACTATATTTTCTTGACTATAGGAAAATTATAGGCACAACATGGACTTTAAAAGCAGGATTATTATTCATTAAAAATTCTTCTCTTCCAATATAAAGAAATGGGCTATTACAATAATTTATGACACACAACATCACATTAAAAATGTATTAGATTGATTAAAAAATCTTAACCTAAAGAATTATAGCTATTATCATGCTTTTAAATTATCTTAAACGCGTGTAAATTAGCTACTTCAAATAAGAAGAAAAGCCTTATAAAAAGTGGACATTCGTCTGTCAATTTCGTAAATTAGATACTCTTAAAAGTGGAAATAAATTTGAAAAGCTGGGTTAATTGCATCAATCGCTAAACTCAACCATGCAATTGAATCTGGATTTCACAGGTTACGATATTCTCCTGTATTTCGTTTCTTGATATTTAATAAGCATAAATTCCGAACAGGAACAAAAGTACTACATTGGTAGTGGTTAGTGGTTAGCCGAAGCGGCAGAATTTTTCCGTAGTCCCTTTATCAGAAAAATTCTGCCGGTTCATTTTATTCTATCTCCTCACTTTTAGCCTTACTTCCATTTTTCATGCGTAAATACACCAATCCCATAATACTTAAAAATCCTGTCACCTTAAGATATTGTTTTATCAAGGATACTGTATTGTTATCGAAATTGACAAGTAAATCGGAATTGTTAATCAATAGAATTGCTCCTACTGAGCTTAGCAAGACAATTAGAAGAATAATTATTAGTGTCTTTTTTTTCATCTGTTTATAATTTTCTTTCACTTACCATCCTCATAACTATCAGGAGGAAGTCACATGATTCAATCACTTTTCATTTTAAGAGTTTGAAGATACAATCTTTCCAAAAAAATAAGAAGTACTTTTTTGAATAGATATAAGATCTGGATAATCAATCTAGAATTTCATATATTTAGTTATTTAGATTTAAACTAATAACCAAAATAAAAGATCATGATTGATAAGATTAGTACTCTGGGTGGCTACATTCACGAATATCAAAAAAGTGTAGAAAATCCCCAAGCTTTTTGGAGTAGGATTGCAGAAAGTTTCTTTTGGCGTAAGAAATGGGATAAAATCCTGGATTGGAATTTTACCGAACCAAAAATCAATTGGTTTATAAACGGGAAGTTGAACATTACCGAAAATATATTCGAACGTCATTTGTTTACTCGTACAGATCAACCTGCCATCATATGGGAACCCAATGAACCAAATGATGAAAATAGAGTACTTACCTACAATGAGCTTTTCCTTGAAGTAAAAAAGTTTGCCAATGTAATGCTTGGCCTTGGTATTAGTAAAGGTGACAGAGTTGCCATTTATATGCCAATGGTTCCTGAATTGGCAATTGCGATGCTGGCTTGTGCAAGAATCGGGGCAATACATTCCATTGTATTTGCAGGCTTCTCGGCAAACTCACTCGCCGATAGAATTAATGATGCAGAAGCAAAATTGGTAATTACTTCGGATGGAGGTTATCGGGGTGAAAAAACAATTCCTATAAAAGACATCGTTGATGAAGCCTTGGATACCTGTTCATCAGTTGAAAAAGTAGTGGTGGTTCAAAGAACCAATACTGATGTTTCATTTAGTGAGCAAAGAGACATATGGTGGCACGAGGCCATGGCCAATGCTGATGAAGACAACAAGGCTGAAATTATGGATGCCGAAGATACTCTCTTTATTCTTTATACTTCAGGTTCAACAGATAAACCTAAAGGCATTGTACATACCTGTGGTGGGTACATGGTATACTCTGCCTATACTTTTAAAAATGTCTTTCAATATAGCGATGGTGATATTTACTTCTGTTCCGCTGATATTGGTTGGATTACTGGTCATTCCTACATTGTTTACGGACCGTTGCTAAATGGAGCTACAACATTAATGTTCGAAGGCATTCCTACCTATCCTGATGCAGGAAGATATTGGGACATCGTAAACAAATATAGAGTTGCACAATTTTACACTGCACCAACTGCCATTCGTTCTTTAATTTCAATGGGACAAGAGTATGTTGAAAACAAAGATTTGTCTAGCTTAAAAGTTTTGGGCACAGTTGGAGAGCCAATAAACGAAGAAGCCTGGCACTGGTACCACGATCATGTTGGAAAAAATCGTTGTCCTATTGTGGATACCTGGTGGCAAACCGAAACAGGAGGAATTTCCATTAGCCCAATTGCTGGAATTATTCCTACCAAACCAGGCTTTGCCACTCTACCACAACCAGGTATTCAACCCATCATTGTGGATGGTGATGGAAATGAATTATCTGGAAAAAGTGTAGAAGGAAATCTATGTATTAAATATCCTTGGCCGGGAATGCTAAGAACCATATGGGTGATCATGAACGGTTCAAGCAAACTTACTTTAGCACATTCGAAAACCTCTATTTTTCGGGAGATGGTGTTAAAAGAGATGAAGATGGATACTACAGAATTCTAGGTAGAGTTGACGATGTAATTAATGTTTCGGGACATAGAATGGGAACAGCTGAGGTCGAAAATGCAATTAATGAGCATCCATTAGTAAACGAATCCGCCGTTGTTGGATTCCCTCACCATATCAAAGGTCAAGGTATTTACGCATTTGTAGTTTGCGGTTCTCTTTCGACAGGAGGTGAAGAAGGTATTAAAACAAGCGTTCGAAAAGGGGTTACAAAAATCATTGGACCCATCGCCAAACCTGATAAAATTCAATTGGTTAAATCTCTACCTAAAACACGATCTGGAAAAATTATGAGAAGGATTTTAAGGAAAATTGCACAAGGGGACTACAACAACTTTGGTGATATATCAACTCTTCTTGATACCTCCGTTGTGGAAGAAATCATAAAAGGAGCCTTGGAAAATGGTAAAGATTAAAAGACACAAAAGATCATTCATACCGAATGATCTTTTTTTGGTAAATCTTGCTTAAAGACTGGACAATCTTATCGCAATTTATTATTTTAAGTTTATAATTCAATTTGTACACACATGAAAATTGGGATTGCTCTTGGAGGTGGTGGAGCAAGAGGATTTGCTCATCTGGGTGTCTTAAAGGCACTGGAAGAAAAAGGCATTAAACCTGATATTATCTCAGGTGTTAGTGCTGGTGCACTAATTGGAGCCTTTATTGCCTCAGGTTTTTCTTATTCCAAAATATTAAAAGCATTAAAAAACAAGGGTGTAATGGCCTATTCAAAATGGCAGTATCCCCGACATGGCTTATTTAGTTTGGTTGGACTTGAAAAGGAAATCCAAAAGCACATCAAAACCAAAAAGATAGAGAATCTAAAAATTCCTCTTTTTATTGCAGTATCCAATTTAAATGATGGACGAGTTGAATACATTAAAGAAGGTGACTTATTAAAATATTTATTGGCCTCAGTGAGTATTCCTGTTTTATTTTCGCCAGTTCGTATGAATGACATCATGTATGTTGATGGAGGGCTTTTTGATAATCTTCCCATATCTCCTCTAATCAATAAGTGCGATATTATTATTGCCGTAAATGTAAGTCCGATTCAAAAGGTAGAAAAGTTTGATAACCTGGTTCAAATAGCTTCACGTACTTTTCAACTTGGTGTTCACTCCAATATCATCAGGCATAAAGATAAATGCTCGCTGCTTATCGAACCTACTGGCTTACGCGATTACGAAATATTGAATGGCAACAAAGCGCAAGAAATTTTTGAATTGGGATATGAATACACTAAAAATTTGGAAATCCCTCCTTTTGAGGACTTTAAATCCAATCAATAAAGCTATCTTTAAACAACCAATTAAGTAAGCCTATAAAATAAGTAATAAACCCCACTATGATTACAACAAAGGAAAAAGCACTTGAAAGCTTTAAATCTGGAATGAACTGTGCTCAATCCGTTCTACTTGCATTCTCAGATCAATACAAATTCGACGACAATTTGGCTTTTCAAATCTCCAGTGGTTTTGGAGGAGGAATGGGACGACTACAAAAAACCTGTGGTGCAGTTACAGGTGCTTTTATGGTTATCGGAATTCATAATTGTGAAAAGTATTCGAATCATAACTTGCAAACGGATAACAACAGATCGATGATACAAGAGTTTAATCGAAGATTTACACAACAACATCAATCTTTGGATTGCAGAGACATTATAAAATGTGACTTAAATACTGAAGAAGGTCAACAATATTGTAAAGATAACGATACCAAAGAATCCATTTGCTCAAAATGCATAAGCGATTCAATTGATATTGTACAATCGCTTATCAACTAAAAGAAAAAAACAGACATAAAAAAAGCAGGCTTTAAGCCTGCTTTCTTCGTTTTATACTATTGTATCAATTTCCATCTTGAAAAGTTTTTCCATCACATCCTTCACTTCACTCAAATCAGGATTGATATCGAAAACATGAGAAGGTTTTAAATAAACCACTTCTTTTTCTCTTTTGAAGCGTTCTTCTCCTCCACCTGTAATATTAAGCATTACACAAGCATCCTTGTCTAATTTTCCTTCTTTGGCATACTTAATAAGAGTTGCTGTTGCAACGGCTGCTGCAGGGTGAATATCATTACCTTCTGTTTCTTCAAAGATTCTAGCTGCTTCAGCTGCTTCTTCATTTGTTGCTTTTAGCACATCTCCACCAGCATCTTTCATTGCATCGTACAATCCTCCAACAATCGAGTATGGAGGCTTACGATTCGACAATACTTTGGCTGTAATTTCTTCAACTTGTTTTCTCGCCAAATTATCATCCAATGGCAACATTTCTCTTGAATCTTCTTTCCATGCGTCGTGCATTGGCAAGAAAGGAGTATTTTGAGAAACCATTAATTTCATTTTATTAGATCCAAATCTTCCATCTTCAATAAAACGAAGGTTTGCTTCCCAGGCAGCAATGGCACCTGTTCCCGATCCAATTGCCTGAAAATAATAATCAGGAATCTTGCCTATTTCGGTTACTGCTGAATTAACTGTACATGCCATACCATCACGACGAGCAACGTTTTTTGCTCCACCTTCGGCAATAAACCCATCAAGTTGACACGCTAAATTCGAAAGGTGAATCGAATCGAAATAATCGCTTCCCGATTTGGTAACTATAAGTCTAACATTGTCCTTTATTGGTTCATCAAACCAAAGTGCATTAATATTGTCTTCTGGTACACACAATAGCAATGGAATATCATTATCTGAACATACTCTGGCAAATGCTCTTGCTGTATTTCCAGCCGATGCCACTACCAAAATATTATTATCATCATTTAAACGCCCTCCAACCGAGTAAGCTTCAGTTTCTTTGAAAGAGCAAGTTCTGAAATTAGCTCCTTTTTCCGGCCAATATCCACTAAAAGTAATGTAAAGATTATTCAATCCAAGATACTTTGCCAAGCCTTCACTCTTGTAGGTTGCAGGTGCAGAAGATCCTTCCAATGTTTTGTGAACTGGCAACCAATCGGAGAATTTATAAATTCCTAAAGAATTGTTTTTTACTTCAATCTGTTTTTTATCGTAAATTGCTCTAATTAAACAAGGTTTGTCTTCACCAGGAGCATCAAGAGTCCATCCTTCGTCCTCAAATCTCTTGCCTGTTTCTAACGACTCCAAAATATAGTCGGTTGGTCGAAAATCTTTTGCCATTTTTACTTGTATTGATTTTGAAGATGTAAAAATAGTGATTTTACTGTATTGATAAAGTTTTTATCCTCTTTTTACTCTTGCTAAATCGTGTTTACCTATTAAAACCTATAGTGAACATTTTCTTCATTTTTCTTTTACATTTATTATTGAAGTGGAATAATTACTAAAAATTATTTATTCGTTTTCATGTAAAGTTTTTTGCAAAATCATATCTTTAATAATCAAAATAAAGAACAATGAAAGTAAACTGGGGAATTTTAGGGGCTGGAAAGATCGCAGGTAAGTTTGCAAATGATTTTAAAGTTGTACCCAATGGTAAAATCATCGCTGTAGCTTCTCGTTCAGAAGCAAAAGCAAATCATTTTGCAAGTCAATATAATATTAAACACTCTTACTCATCCTACGAAAAGATGATGGAGAATCCAGATATTCAAGTTGTTTATGTGGCCACTCCTCACAACTTTCATTTTGAACATGCAAGCTTATGTCTTAACAATGGCAAAGCTGTGCTGTGCGAAAAGCCGGTTTGTGTTAATTCTGAAGAATTTGAAGCATTAAGTCGCTTGGCAAAAGAAAAGAACTTATTCTTTATGGAAGGCATATGGACCTATTATTTACCTGCCATATTAAAAACCATGGAATGGATACATTCGGGTAAAATAGGTGATGTGCTGCAGTTGCAGGTAAGTTTTGGTTTTATTGGTAATATGAACAAAGAAGGCAGGCTGGCAAATCCCAATTTAGCTGGTGGTGCATTACTTGATATAGGAATTTATGGTGTTGCCATTTCTGAGTTGGTTTTTAATGACAAGATAGACACCATTCAAAGTTTAGCACATATAGGCAATACTGGTGTTGACGAGTACAATAGTATTCAGTTGAAGTATATGAATGGTGGATTGGCACAAATTTCCAGTTCTTTTCGCTCTAATATGAAGAATGAAGCCGTTATTTACGGTACCAAAGGCCGCATTGAGATTCCGAAGTTTTGGATGGCAAAAAAAACCAAACTAGTTGTTGATGATGAAGTATTGGAGTTTGAAGATGAAAGTAAAGAGATGGGGTACAACTACGAAGCCTATGCGGTTGGAGAACTAATTAAAAAAGGTAGATTGGAAAGTTCAGTTATTCCTATTTGGAAGAGCAAAAAAATATTATCAACTCTTGATAAAATTAGAGATCAGATCAAATTAAAATATCCTTTTGAAAATTGAATATGGACCAAAACGAAATCATATTAGGCAAAGGCATCTCTGGAGTCAATTTTGGAATGATGCAGGCTGAAATTGAACAAATATTGGGTAAAGCTGATGAAGTTGGAGAATATTCACTTTCTCCAAGTGAAAATAGTATTACCCTATTTTATAACAGCAAAGGGTTAAGTTTTACTTTTGAATCTGTTGATCAGTTCAGATTGAGCTATATTTCAATCTATCACACACAATACCATATCTTTAACTTCATAAAAATAGGATTATCAAAGCGTAATCTTTTGGACGAACTAGATCTTTTTCAGCTCAGTAAACCAGAATTTGAAAAGGCTGATTCCGAAGAATTTCCTACTCATGAATTAATCTACTTCCCAAATGAAAATCTGCACCTTTGGTTGGATGATGGAAAAATTTCGGAAATTCAATTTGGACCGTTCTGGGAAGATATGAAGACCATTGTTTGGGAAGATTAAGAAATTATCCCAACAATTTATTCTATAAAGAAGTTCTTTCTAGTCTCAATTTTTATAACTTGCAGCCGATTTCACACAAATCACACAACTAAATTTACTTCCTAATCAAAGTGCTCAAATTTTCTTTCGAGCAAAAGATGGTTTTGTTAATAATCTTAAACCAGGTGAATTGAAATAATTCTCCTGCGCAAAACCATAAACATGAATAAACTATCGTATGAGCATGGTAGCTCAGAAATGCCACTTTTAGGCGAAACCATTACTGAAAGATTAAGAAGAACCGTGGAGCAATTCCCAGACAGAGAAGCTTTAGTTGTTCCTTATCAAAATTATCGTGCCACCTATCAAGAGTTCTGGAACCAAATTGAAGAAATCGCAAAAGGCCTGTTAGCTTTTGGTGTAAAAAAAGGGGATCGCATTGGGATTTGGTCTCCAAACCGCCACGAGTGGGTAATCGTGCAATTTGCAACTGCCCGAATTGGCGCCATATTGGTCAATGTAAATCCAGCCTACAAAGCATCAGAATTGAAATTTGCCTTGCGTCAATCGGAGATTAGTCTGCTAATCATGTCCAAAAACTTTAGAAAGACAAATTACTTTGAAATCATTCAGGAAGTTCGAAAATCCTGTATCCACCTAAAGCAAATTGTAATTCTTGATAGAGATTGGCAAGCTTTAATTGAAGCTGGAAAAAGAATCTCTACCCAAGAAGTTGAAGACATTGAAGCTACATTACAATTCGACGATCCGATTAACATTCAATACACATCTGGTACAACAGGATTTCCCAAAGGAGCCACATTAACTCATCACAATATTCTGAACAATGGTTACTTTATAGGCGAAAGGTTGCATTACACGGAAAAAGATAGAGTCTGTATACCTGTTCCTTTTTACCACTGTTTTGGGATGGTACTGGGAAACCTTGCCTGCATTACACATGGTTCAGCAATGATTATTCCTGGCGAAGCCTTTGAGGCAGAAACCGTTTTAAAAACCGTTCAGGATGAGAAATGTACCTCTTTATACGGTGTTCCTCTGATGTTTATTGCCGAATTGGAACATCCCAACTTCGAAAAATACGACATGAGTAGTTTGAGAACTGGCATTATGGCCGGAGCTTCTTGTCCTGAAAAAGCGATGCGCGAGGTACAAGAAAAAATGAATATGAAAGATGTTGCCATTTGCTATGGAATGACGGAAACCTCACCTGTGTCCACTCAAACTTTCGTAGATGACCAATTGGATAAAAGAGTAAGCACAGTAGGTCGCGTTCACCCTCATCAGGAAATCAAAATCATTGATCCTACAAGCGGAAAAATAGTACCCAGAGGAGAAAGTGGTGAATTTTGCACCAGAGGCTATTCAGTAATGTTAAAATACTGGAACAACGAAGAAGCAACCAAAGCTGTTATCGACGATGCAGGTTGGATGCATACTGGTGATGTAGCAAGTATGGATGAAGAAGGCTATGTTACCATTACCGGTAGAATTAAGGACATGATTATTAGAGGTGGTGAGAACATCTCCCCTTTCGAAATTGAAGAATATTTACATACACACGAGGCTATTAGTGAAGTATATGTAATTGGCGTTCCTGATTACAAATATGGCGAAGTGGTAATGGCCTGGATTAAATTCAAGGAAAGAAAATCTGTCAGTGAAGATGAACTTCGCAAGTATTGCAAAGGACAAATTGCTACCTATAAAATTCCGAAGTACTTTAAATTCACGAAAGAATTTCCAACAACGGTTACAGGAAAAATTCGAAAAGTAGAAATGCGAGAGATATCCAGTCGTGAACTAGAATTGGTTGGAAGATAAAAAATTTCCCGGCTCAGTTTAGAGCCGGGACTTTATTTTAAAACTTTAGTTGGTCCGCGATTGTTAAGGCTTGAGATTTTGTCATTTTTGGCATACTCACAATGGATATAATCATATCTTCTGAAGGATACTCAATAATCAATGCAGAAGCATTCATATTGCTTCCATCCTCATCAATAGCATCCCCAAAATGCATTTTTTTCCCTTGATGTGTAAAATGACTGTAAGTTGCCAATTCCTCTTGCGCTATATCTGAATCAACATCCTTATTAGAACTAGCCACAATGGTAAAGTTTTCTGTCATTGTTTTTGTAAAAGACGCAATATATTGCCCATCCACATTAAAAATGGCTGATTTTTTAAAGTTGCTGTATTTTACTTTCTCAATAGCATCCTGAAATTCATTGTATGGATATTCAACTGGAAACATTTCATCATCTTCCGAATCATACTCCATCTCTTCTCCTGCAAACATGTCCAGCGATTGTCCCAATCTCATTTCAGGTTCATTCCAACTTATATCTTCAGGAATCTCAAAAGTTGAAGATGGAATTTTTATATTCTCATCAAACTTAAGCGCAATTTCATGGTTCTCAATGCCCATCATTTTTGCCTCGGATTTTAAAACAACTCCTTTATAAATCCAAACTGTTGCTCCCAAAACCTTAATTTTTTCACAGGTTCTGTTAAAAAACTCTGAAGTGCCTAATCTTTGGCCTCCAAAGGCTTCCAACAATTCATCCGCAATCTCTTTTTTCTGATCATCCGACATATTTTCCAGGGCTGAATAATATTCGGGTGAAATAAGGGTTTCCAGTTTTGTTCCGGTATGATTCAATTGATTTACCTCATAAATCACACCATCCTTGACAATCTTTAATGTGTGCTTTTTTTCTGAGGATTCAATTCCAAAAACTTTAACTTTTGTTTCGGACTTTACCTCTTCTTTGTAAAGTTTCCCATAATCATCAAACCATATCAAACGCTGCCCTTTTGTTGCACCATCCAATTTCATTTCCACATAGCCTGATTTTACCATAAATTTATTGCTCGAATATTGAGCAAAAGCGTTATTGCCAATACAAATAATTACAGCAAATAAGATTAATTGAATTTTTCTCATTTTTAAAAAATTGGTTTAAAGTGATATCAATAGTTTTTTATTATCAATAACTAAATTTAACAGAAAGACTAAATTAAGGATATTGAAATTCTATACAAAATATTTTTCTCAAAACAAATCATCTTTATTCTGCACCTCATGGAACCTATAGTAAAAAGGATTAAATGTGCTACAATCAGGAGTCACTTTCACCATCACTGCACCAAACTTAAGTTTTTACCTATCCATCTTTGTTACAACAAAAATTCACTCCTCATAAATGGAAACCCATTTGTTGTGAATACAATAAATCAATCGAAGGAAAATGTTTTTGTGGACAAAGTTGAAGTAAACGGTAAAACTCTTAATAACTTCACAACAAAGCACACTGACATCATAAATGGTAGTGAAATCACTTTCTACACGAGTAATACTCCTGAAAAATAAGAACGGATAAATTCACTTAAATCCTTAGTATTAAATCTTGAGGTATATTTTTGCATAAAAATCTATCAATCTAATTGTTACAACAACTATTGTACAACACAACATCAAATTACAATAAAGTCTATACCATCTACACAACACTGTTGATCATGAACTTACATTTTTCAAAGCAAAATATTGCATAGAAGATATGTTTTTAAACTACAAATCGCTTTAAATAGCTGTTTTGCATTTTCTTAGTTTTGCCGCTCAATCTAGGATAAAATTAACTAAGCGATGAACAACGTAAATTTAGGAAATCCGGCAGTTGTCGGATTAGGAGGTTTTGGGTTAAGTACCCTTTTATTACAATTTCATAACCTAGGACTATGCGGATTAGGTCCAGTATTGGCAGTAGGTTTTGCTTTTGGAGGAATTGCACAATTGTGTGCAGGTTTATTAGAACACAAAAACGGTAACAACTTCGGTTTTGCAGCATTTTCAGCTTATGGAGCTTTCTGGATCAGTATCGGAATTGTATGGGTATTGAACCACTTTGGTATCTATAAATCTTCAGGAACTGATGTGGGCTTCTTCCTTCTTGCTTACACTTTCTTCACAATGATTCTATGGATTGCTTCACTATTCATTCATGGAGCCATGGCAACTACCTTTAGTATTTTATTACTTGGGTTCATCCTTTTGGATTTAGGACACTTTGGATTCCCAGCTATGAATACAGCTGCAGCTTACGTATTAATTGTGTGTGCACTTGCAGCTTGGTACATGATGGCAGCCATTATTATCAATGGTGTTGCAGGAAGAAACATTTTAGGAGTTGGCGAAGCGTGGCTTAAAGCTGGAGAAAAAGAATTAAGCACTGCAACAAAATAAGCAGCGTTTATTCTTTTATTATAAAATAGAAAAAGGGAAATTGGATTGTATCCGATTTCCCTTTTATTTTATTGAACCACCTCAAAAAGAGATTAGTAACTGAGAATCCAAACTTTTAGTAGGAATCTTAAACTGCCAAATTGTAATTTGTAATTCTTTACGGCAACAACTCTTTATGCAATGTCACTTCAAACTCTTTTACGTGATGTGGTTTACCATCATTAAAGAATTCTACGATATAAGGCTTATTGCAATGCGCATCAAAAGTTACCTGATCGTACCATTTTTCGATGAAAGTGATTCTGTTTGGCTCATCAATACATTGATTCAATTCGTAGCGAATGCATCCACCCTCTTGCAATGTAATTGGAATTAATTTATGTAGATTCTGAATCAACTGATCAACTTCACCTTCGTTGGCTATAAATTTGGCGATACACACCAATTGTGTCTCGTTTTTTCTGATTTCCATTTGTCTAATTTGATTTTTTATGATTTCAAATCAAACTTAAGGAAAAAACCCTAATCTCAAAGCTTTAAAGCCAAGAAAACAGCTTCCAGTTACTCGTATTAGTTACATGTAAAATCGATATACAACTGTATGATTCTTCCACACTCAATCCCTTAATCCCCAAAAAAGGAGACTAAATCATTTTCAATCAGAATATTTCTTTAGCTTATACAAATAAAAACACCTCTCCAGTAAATTCCAGAGAGGTGTTTCCATTTTAAAAATCCACTTTTTTTTTAGCAACTTCCTATATTTCAGTTGTTGCCACTACTACCATTACCTAATTCTTACTCTCATTAATTCCCTCATTTACCATGCTGATATCTATAAGAATTTCTGCAACCATTTCCTTTTTCAATATCAGAATTAATAATCGCATCAAAATCCTCCTGAGTCAATACACTTGGCACATAGACAATATCATATGATTTCAAAACTTTTACAAAAGCACGCAAGTGATTTCTTGATCCTCTTTGTAAATTATCATATACCAACAAGATCTCTTCATTTTCAGTTTCACCTATCAACTCTTCCAAATCCTTTATATCAACTTCCTCAATAAAGGCACCAACCTTAAGTGCTTCCTCCACCGATACTTTTCCCTTTTCAGTTAATTCAGCATATAGGGTTTGTAATGTTTCATTGGTATAAACTCCAGCAACACCCGTAGCTGGATCCTCCAATCCAAACAGATTCAATAAATCAAGCATGGCTTGAGCATGAGTTGCTTCTGAACTTGTGATATTGCTAAAAATTTTCAATTCATACAGTTCTTCGAACAAGCTATACACGTCATGAGCAAGCAACTCTTCCTCTCTCATCAACAACAAGCCCTCTTCTTCACCACTCAGCGGGCTTGTTGTTTCGCTAGCCAAAACTGTTTTCAGATTCGATGTCAACACATTGGTATAACCATCTGTTGTTACTTCAACCAAAGGCAAATCGTTCAACATCTCATTCTCCACATTATCATTCTCATTATCGCAGGCAAACCATCCAAGTACCGCAATAATTGCTACAGCAAATTTTGTCATTTTGTTCTTCATTTGATCTTAAATTTTAAAGTTAATGTCATACCGAATCAACCACAGCACCTCCACGATTAATTCCACATATCAGAGTTTATTTCCTCTTAAAAGTTTCGTCGGTTATTGGATCGGCAAGCACCTTTTCCCATACGACCTTTACCCCTTCTACAAGAGTTGGTATTAACATTGCAATTGTCATTACCACCTCTTCGTCCACTTCTGTTATATGCACATCCTCCTCTTGGAGTACTTTGTGCATACTGAGCTCTCTGTTCTGGTGTCAGAATTTCATTCACAGCCTTCTTGTGTCTGTTCACTTCAGCCTGCATTTCATTTCTCACCTGCGCTTTTTCTTCGGTTGTGGTACATGCTCGTCTTTTGGCACGCAAGTCATCCATCACCTTAAAATGCTTGGTTTTCAATTCACTTAACTGATCATTCTGCTGCTCACTCAAATTACTGATCTGAGTACAATCTGCATTTCGTCTGCTCTGAGCATCGGTACCAAATGACAGTGTTAGCAAAAGAATAATGATTAAGCTACTTCCTAGTTTTTTGATTAAAGATGTTCGTTTCATATCTGTTTGTTTTTAATTTTTTGGGCATAGAATGCCCTGAAAGCGACAGTTCATCACTCTCTAAATTGGTTTATTATCTATATTATTTATTGATTTTTAATGCCAGGGACCATGACCTTTGCCTTCTCCCCTTCCTTTTCTTTTTCCTCTTGGTGTTTTTACCTCTTCACTCTTTTGTATTAAGCTACTAAACAAATCGTAGAGTTTGGTTTGTTGCTCCTTATTCAACTCCCCTTTCATATCCAAATAAAATTGAACCGTAGCCAATTTCAATTCTTCATGCTTTTCTCCAATTTCATTTGCGATCTCTTTCATTCGTACTGAATCGCAAGTTTCCTCACCTAAATTTTCCAACATTTCCTGACGTAGGGCATTCAAGCTAAGCATGATTTGATTCGCATTTCGATTGTAATCTCTGTTTAAAGATTTGAAATAATTTTTCTGCTCCTCATTCAAACCCAATTGATCTTTCAAGAATCGAATGCGATATTCCACAGGCATCTCAGGCTTTACAACTTCCTTTTTTTCTTGGTAAGTGTGATACCAAAACGAACCGATGGTTGACAAGTTGGTTGCCAAAAGGATTAAAGCAAGCCACATCCATATTTTTCTCGATCTATTCATCTGGCATATCATTTAAGAAGAACATTTCAATACTTTCGCCCTGCATTTCGTTAAAATAGGGATCAATTAAATCGGAGTGCTTAATTGGCGAAGGTTCACCAGCAAAATTTGCTCCCATAAAAATACCTCCTCCTATTGCAACCATAAACATGAACCCAATAAATACTGGTCGAAGAACTTGAGATAGCTTTGATTCATACTGTCCTCTCTCCTGCTCTTTTAATCTGTTCATGGTTTTTGACAGTAAATAAGGATTCACCTCCATTGCTTTCTCTTTCTCAATGGCACCAAAGGTTTCCTTGAGCAAACTCACACTATTACTGCATTCCTTGCAGTGATTAAGGTGATGACGAAAGCTTCTCATTTCATCTGCAGAGAGTTCCCCCTCCACATAAAAAATCAATTTGCTTTTTAAATCCTTACAGTTCATTGTTCTTGTTTTAGTATTTGACACTAACTTGAGAAAAAACTTGCGCTACTCATTAAAATTTTTGTAATAATCCAATAATTTTTTCTGTAGATTCACCTTTGCCCTATACAGCAATGATTCTACCGAGGATTTCGAAACCTGCATCACCTCCGCAATTTCCTTGTAGCTTAAGTCTTCATACTTACTAAGTGTAAAAGCTACTTTCTGATTATCAGGAAGTGTATTCATTGCCGATTGAATGGCTTCGCTATGGTCCATTTCTTCCAATCTCTTTTGAGGATTAGGCAAGCTACTTTCTCCAATACCAACCTCACGTTTCGTAAAAAATAAATCCTCCAATCTGGTAAAGAAACTCTTTCTTCCCTTACTGCGAATAGCATTTAGCGAACGAGTAATAGTAATTCTGTAGATCCAGGTCTTTAAACTCGACTCAAGCCTGAAATCATAGATGGAATTGTACACCTGAATAAAAACCTCCTGTGCCACATCTTCGGCATCTGCCATATTGTGGATCATCCCCATTGCGGTATTCACTACCATCGATTGGTAGCTTTCCACCAAATGGCGAAAGGCTGCTTGATTTCCAAGTTTGAGTTCTTCGATTAACTCCTGTTCCTTCATTGAGATTTCTATACTATGATTGTGAATTTAATAGCTTAGACACCCATTCACAAAAAAACTTGCGCTTGATGCAAAATATTTTATTTTTCATCACAACGCCTTACTAAGGTATTGATTCCTTTCCAAACCACCCCAACAAAATAAGTTCAACAGGCAATTTTGCATGCGATACTTTCAATTCGCCTGGCATTTGTTGCAAAAACAATTGGTGGACTCTTATATTATTTACTGATGTTTATTTCAAATACAATCGTATAAACATATATTTCCCAATAGGATACATATAAATACTTTTTTTAACTTTTTTTAATTTAACCATAACAATATTTACTAATAATAATTATTAGTTTTAGGTAATCATTTCAACATAAACAAAATACTATACACAACATGAAGAGATCAAGATTACTGATGACCATTATAATTATTGGTCTGTTATCCTATCTTACTGTTTCCTATTTTCAAACACAAAACAGACTTTGGGAAACCAAAAAATTAGCAAGCACAGCAAAGATTTGGGGCTTTTTGAAATATTATCACCCAAATATTGGAAAGGATCCTTTTTATTGGGACAAACAATTGTTCACCGTCCTGCCTCAAATAAAAGAAGCAGGCAACCGAGAGGAATTATCGAAAGTATACTTAGAACTAATCAACTCTTTAGGGGAAGTACCAAACATTACCATTGTAGATACAATACCTGCGGATCAATATTTTAACAAGAACTTCAACCTCGCTTGGATTAGCAACGAAGAAATATTTAGCAAAGAGTTGTGTACCAAATTAAAATTCATAGAAGAAAATCGCGCGCAGGGAGATCATTACTATGTTTCTTCTACACCATATGTTGGGAACATTCAACTGAAAAATGAGACCTTTACACAACAACTTTGACTGGACAAAAAAAGAGTACAGATTATTAAGCTTGTTCAAATACTGGAACATCATTGAGTACTTTTTCCCATACAAATACCAGATGGATCAGAATTGGGATGAAGTATTATTGGAAATGATTCCAAAGTTTACGAACTGCCAATCGGAAGAGGAATTTCATTTGGCAATGTTGGAACTGGTTGTAAAGATTAACGACAGTCATGCAGGATTAAGAACCTGCCACACCAATCAGTATTTTGGATTGCAATGGATACCCGCAAGATTTAAAATCATAGATGATCAGGCAATAATTACAGGATTTTATGACCGAATGCTTGCTGAAGAAGATGATTTACAAATAGGTGATATCGTTACAAAAGTTGATGGTAAATCCATATCAAAAATTCTTCAAGAAAGGAACAAATACATTCATGCATCCAATGCTTCGGTGAAATTACGAAATGCATACAACTGCATTTTCAACGGTTCTACCGATTCCCTTAATATTGAATTTATTCGCGAAGGAAAGAGTCATTGTAAAATCATCAGAAGGTATCCTTTTAGTAAATTCAGTCCTGAAAAGAGCAATGATCCCAAATGGAAAATACTAGAAAACAACATAGGATACGTAAATATGGGAATACTGGATCGCAAGGATGTTCCTGCTATGATGGACAGCCTGATGAATACCAAAGCCATTGTTTTTGATGTTAGAAACTATCCTAGAGGAAGCATGTACGATATTTCCAACTATCTGAATGAAAAACCGAAGGAATTTGTGAAGTTTACCATACCCAATCTGAATTATCCAGGTAAATTCACCTGGACTCAAAGCATAAAATGTGGTGGTAAGGAAGGTCCTAAATACAATGGACAAGTTGTAATTCTAGTGAATGAAACAACACAAAGCCATGCCGAATTTACCACCATGTGTCTGCAAACTGCTCCTAACGCAATTGTAATAGGAAGTCAGACCTCAGGTGCCGATGGTAATGTTTCCCTGTTAAATATTCCAGGTGAATTTAAAAGCTACATGACCGGCATTGGCGTATTTTATCCTGATAGTAGGGAAACACAACGCATTGGGATTATTCCCGATATTGAGGTAAAACCAACTCTTGAAGGTATAAAAGCCCAAAAAGATGAAGTATTGGAAAAGGCTATTGTGGTAATTAAAAATACAACTGATAAGGGTATTACACAGAAATAAAAAAGAACTAAATCATAGAAAACTCGCCCCACCAGAATAAATCCAGTGGGGCGATTTCATATCCATTACTTTCAAACTATTCTTCTACTACCTCCTCCTCTTTCGCCTGTTTGCTTCTGATGCTAATCGAATGCTCAATTTTGCGGATGCTTTCGTTAATTAGCATGAGCATATCGGTAAATTCGCCTTCGCCGTTCAACTCCGACATTAGTTCCAGATACTGATAAAGGCTATTGAGATCCTTGGTCAGTTTCACACGAAACTCCTTGATGTCGATTTCGCGATGTTCGCTACTCGCTTTTTCATCACGGTTTACGATGCCTGCCTCTACATTGTCAAGATTGGTTTTGATTCGATCTACAAAAGGCTGGAATTGAATCGCAGCAATGGCATCCTTTACGTTTTGAATCGTTTCACAATCTTTTAAATACAAACGAGCATTGGCATTTTGCACCGGTAAACTTTCGTTGTGTAGATTAATACCATGTGTTTTTGCCAAATCATACAATACAGTGGCAGCTTCGCGTTCAGCTTTAACCGGACTTAACAGGTAGGCCTGGCAATACAGTTTACCAGCCCGCCACGAATGGTTAAATTGTGCATCCAACTCACGAACCTCGGCGGTTTCACTCGTTGTTGAAGCCTTATTAACCTGAGTTTTAAACTTGCTCAACGAACTTTCTGTATTCGCATAAAGAGCTTGAACCGGTGATGTACTCCAATCGTGTACCTTGCAAATACGCACACTGTCATCACCCAATGAAATCAATTCTGCATTTCTGAATCGTGCAGCACTAAATTTTTCCACTTTCATTTGCTTCTAATTTAAAATTAAAAAATAAGCAACCTCATCACTTTTGGGGTTACCTGTGGGTAAATAAACAGCTCTGATTCACATTGTCATGGTTGAATTATGTATGTGATACATACACCATATAAAATTAAACAGACTTTCCATTTTTATCAAGACAATAAAATAAACATCAATACGTTACGCCAATCAAAATCAACTTAAAAAGCCTAAACAAACCGTTCTTCCACCAAAACATTATGCTGCATAACATATTTTAAAAGTCCAATTTTACTCCAAAAGCATATATGATCTAACTGCTTTCATTCTTTTTTTATAAAATAGGATTCAACATGCTGCTGATACCTCCTTCGTTTTTTTGAGAAGTATATCAAATCCCATCAATTCCCCTTTCGTTTTTCTAAAATGGATTTGCCAGCTACATTTATTTGCCTTCTAAAAAATTTGAAGCATATCAAATCATAGCTACCTACGAATTGCAAAAAAAGGAAGGCCATTTTATCACCATTTTACCCCTTCCCACAAAAGTAGATGGGTATAAAATCATCATGAAGGGTGCATCGTGAAAAAATAATGGGAACATAGGCTGGATTTTATAGGCTTCTACAAAAATAAATTACTGTATCATCTTAGTGACGAATGCATTTTTAAAAATTGAAGGATATCAATTCCTCATCGCAGAGCCTTCTGCAAAAAACAATGGGCATATCGGCAACATTTTATCCCCTTCTACAAAAGTAAATCGATCTAAAATCTTCCTGTCCGATGCATTTTTATGGGATGATTCGTTTTTTAAAAACTAAGTAATCCTCCCTAAAGCATCGAAAAAATCATACAACATATCGTTCAATTGCATTTGTAGGAAAAACAGAACAAATGCGTCGCAATATATAAACATATATTTAAAGGTAAATCAACAAAAACCATATCTTCCCAGCATTTCAGACCGATAACACCCTAACATTCCACAAAATCCACCCTCCTTAACCTTGATTTCTAATCACCCTATAAATTTCGGCTCAGAAAATACAAAAACAACCACCAACGAACTTTTTCTGATTACCAAATGACTTTTTATAAATACTAAAATCAATTTGTAAAAAATTCAACATTAACCTAATATTTTTTCAAACCCACCAATCTCTTATATCATCAGGCTTACAGAATTTTCATTTATAATTTTTCGACAACAAATCACATATTAGACAATAAATATTTTTCATCATTTCGAAAAAATATCATAAATTGACCATTGCCCAACGAAAACCAATCACAATTTAAATTTAATTCTATGAAAAATTTTACATTTTTTATTGTCCTACTACTGCTCTTTCAAGTAGGTTTTGCGCAAAAGCGTGCTGTTAATTCCGAAGGCCTTTACAAAGGTGTTATCCGGGTAAAATTCTCAGAAACCATTCAAGCGAAAGTGGATGTACTTTCAGAAAATCTTGAAAAAGGTCACCAACTAAAAGCTCGACCTCAGGATGCTTATGTTGTAACCAAAATGAAGGCCGTAGATAAGCTGAATGAAAAGTTCGCAGCTTACAAGATGAAACGCGTTTTCCGCGATGCGGGTAAACATGAGGCCAGGCACCGTAAGTTTGGTTTGCACCTATGGTACGATATCGAGTTCAATTCCAGCACGCCTGTCAAGCAATTGATTGCGCAATACAGTAACATTGCTGAAATTTCGATGGCGCAGGCAATTCCTGAAGCAAAGCTGGTTTCGCACAGCATTACTCCCCTACCGAATTGCCAAAGGCAAGTCCTCCAAGCTTGAGTACAGCCCCTAACGATCCACGCTTTCCAGATCAATGGCACTATGAAAACACAGGTCAAAACGGTGGTACACCAGGATCTGATATCAGCTTATTGGAAGCATGGGAAATTGAAACTGGTAATCCCAATGTAATTGTTGCCATCGAGGATGGTGGCGTGGATTGGGACCACGAAGATTTGGCCGGAAACATGTGGGTTAACCCAGGAGAAATTGCCGGAAACGGTATTGATGATGACAACAATGGTTATGTAGATGATGTTTACGGATACAACTTTGCTAACAACACGGGAACCATATCGGTTGGAGATCATGGAACACACGTAGCAGGAACCGTAGCTGCCGAAACCAATAATGGTATTGGTGTTGCTGGTGTTGCTGGTGGTAATGGTAACAACAATGGGGTTCGCCTGATGTCTTGTAATGTTTTCACCGACACCTCAAATGGTGGATTTGCCGAAGCATTTACTTATGCAGCTGATAATGGTGCTGTAATCTCTCAAAACAGTTGGGGATATAGCAATAAAGGTGTTTACGATCAGGCTGTGCTGGATGCGATCGATTATTTTATTGCCAATGCAGGTGGTCCTGGTGAAGCAATGAATGGAGGCTTGGTGGTTATTGCAGCAGGTAATGATGATGACTCTGGTTTATGGTATCCGGGATGTTATGAAAGTGCTTTGGCTGTTGGTGCAGTAAATTGCAAAGACGAGAAAGCATGGTATTCCAATTACGACACTTGGGTGGATATTGCGGCTCCGGGTGGTGAGTTAATTTCATCAAACACCGATCCGACTGCTGTTCATTCAACACTACCGAATAACCAATATGGTGTGATGCAGGGAACTTCAATGGCTTGCCCTCACGTTTCAGGGGTTGCGGCATTAATTGTTTCAAAATACTATGGCAACATCACTCCTCAAGAGGTGCGCAACAAATTGATGAGCACTGCTGACAATATCGATGCTACCATTCCTACTTTCATAGGTAAATTGGGAAGTGGGCGAATGAATGCTTTTGCAGCTCTTTCCGACGGCAACCCTCCTGCAACTCCAACTGGTCTTGTAGCAAGTAACGTAAAAGCTACTTCGTTTGATCTTAACTGGGATGCAAGCTCAGGAGCAAGTTCATATGATATTCAGATAAGAGAAAGTGGCGGAATTTGGAGTAATTATACTTCATCAAGCAATGCTTATTCGTACACGGGAGCTACCGCCGAAACCACTTATGAATTCCAGGTAAGAGCCGTTAACAGTGCCGGCAATAGTGATTATACATCCATTGGCAATGTAAGCACCTCTGCCTTGCCTCCTCTACCAGATGTTCCTGCAAATATCGCAGTGAGCAACATTACCTCCAATTCATTTAGCCTAAGTTGGGATGCTGCCAATTATGCGAATGATTACGATGTACAGGTTCGTCCGCAAGGCGGAAGCTGGGTCAATTACAATACCAGTAACCTCAGTCAGAACATAACAAACCTACAGGCTTCTACTGTATATGAGTATCAAGTTCGTTCGAACAACGATACCGGAAGTAGTGATTATTCTGCAATCGCTTCTACTACCACCTCTGACGTTCAGTTGGTATATTGTGATTCTCAAGGCAACAACTCCACTTACGAGTGGATTTCGGATGTGACCATTGGAACTTTCAATAATACATCGGGAGCAGCCAATTATACAGATTTCACATCATTGACTGTTGATTTGAATGCAGGCGATCAGTATAATATTTCCTTGAGTCCTGCTTTCTCAGGATCTTCATACAATGAGTATTGGAAAATATGGATTGATTACGATCAGGATGGTACGTTTAATGATTCCGATGAGTTGGCCTTTGATGCCGGTTCCTTGAGCAAAACTACTGTAACTGGTTCCATTACCATTCCTTCAAGCGTTTCGGGAACAACCAGAATGCGTGTGAGCATGAAATACAATGCTTCTCAAACCGCTTGCGAGTCTTTCTCTTATGGCGAAGTTGAGGATTATACGGTAAATATTCAGGCAGCCAGTCAAAATCCTCCTCCAACTCCTGATGGAATTACGGCCAGCAACATTACGACCAATTCTTTTACAATCAATTGGAATGCAGTTTCTACTGCCAGCTCTTACGATATCGATATCAGGGAGCAAGGCGGAAATTGGAGTTCATTCAACACAACATCTACAAGTTACGATTATACTGGTGCAAATGCATCAACTACCTATGAATACAGACTAAGAGCCAATAACAGTTTCGGTTCAAGCGACTATTCAAGCACCTATAATTTAACTACAAATGCTGCCAGCCTGAACTATTGTTCCTCTAAAGGAAACAATTCGAGCTACGAATGGATCGATTTGGTTCAATTGGGAAATATCAATAACAGCACAGGAAACGATGGTGGTTATGCCGATTATACAAACCTGAGCACTGATTTGGTTCCTGGTAGTTCTCAAACCATTTACTTTAGTGCTGGTTTCCGCAGTACCACTTATACAGAATTCTGGCACGTGTGGATCGATTTTAATCAAAATGGCACATTCGATTCCAACGAATTAATGGTAAGTGGATCATCTAGCAGTAGCGGAACTTTATCAGGAACATTTATGGTTCCTAGCGATGCAAGTCTTGGGAACACCCGAATGCGTGTGACCATGAAATACAACTCTGCAGCGGATCCTTGCGAAACATTTAGCTATGGTGAAGTAGAAGATTACACCGTTAACATTACAAATACTTCTTCTTCCGCTAAGTTGACCAATCTTACAATTTCAGATCCTCTGGGTAACGAAGCTCCAACTGATCTTCTAATATTAAGCCCTAACCCAGCACGTGATTACGTAAAAATCGAAACCAGAAGTGCTGGAGGTAAGATTAAAATTGTAGGTATGCATGGTAATCTAATCAAAATAATTCCGGTAGTATCTAACACTACTGAAGTAAATGTGTCTGATCTTGTTTCAGGTACATACCTTATCATCCTTGAAGATGAAAGGAACAGTGAAACCAAGAAATTAATCAAACGTTAATAATTAAGTAGATTCATCGAAAGCTGTCTCAATATCATTTTGAGGCAGCTTTTTTGTTCAAATCATTATTGATGATTAATGTACATCCTATAAAAGAAAACCTCACTGAAAATTATATTTCAGTGAGGTTTTTATATGATTATCTGATACGCAATACGTATCATCACCAATAATTATTGTTACATGAATAAATTAAATATTCATGGTTTTATTAACGTTTTGCACGAATCTGGCTAAAACCAATATTCAATGCTTTCTGGAAATAACGCAGGCTCTTCATCTCCTTGTGGTTTACCAATGATAAAGAAACTCCCTCTTTTCCGGCACGAGCAGTTCTTCCGCTTCGGTGAGTGTAATACTCTTCTTTATCAGGTAACTGATAATGTACTACAAATGCCAGTCCTTCAATATCAATACCCCGTGCGGCCAAATCGGTTGCCACCAAAACTCTTAATTTCTCATTTTTAAAAGCACGCATTACCTTGTTACGCTCAATCTGTTTTAGATCTCCATGAATGGCATCCACTTTCACTTTTTGCGATTGCAACTGCTGATTCAGTTTCTGAGCTGCTTCTTTGGTTTTGCAGAATACAACACCTCTGGCTTTGGTATCCGATTTTAAGAATTGCATCAATACTGATAATTTCTCATGATCATCGCACAATACAAATTGATGCTTGATATTCTTATTCACCACATTCTTTCCACTGATCTGAATGCGATGAGCCGATTTTGAAATGTGTCGTTTGATGATCTGTTTAATCCCATCAGGCATGGTAGCCGAAAACAACCATTTGTTCTCTACTCTCGAAAGGTAAGTCAAAATTTCATTCAATTGATCTTTGAAACCCATGCTTAGCATTTCGTCAGCCTCATCTAAAATTACTGTTTTTACATGGGTCAAATCAACTGCCTTCTTCTTTACCAATTCGATTAAACGACCTGGTGTAGCTACAATTATATGTGTTGGACGACGCAAGTTAGCAATCTGCTTTTCGATTGGTGCTCCACCATATATGCATTCTGTGAACGTCTTCTCGCTATGTTTTGTAAACTTAAACAACTGTTTGGCGATCTGTAAACCAAGTTCACGCGTTGGACAAAGAATTAATCCTTGTACTTTTTCAACCTTAGGGTTCACACGATGTAATAATGGTACACCATAAGCAGCGGTTTTACCAGTACCCGTTTGCGCCTGACCAATTAAATCGGTATCCGCATTCAACAATACCTTAATTACTTCTGATTGTATTTGAGTAGGATTAACAATTCCCAATTCGTTTAATCCCTTAACAATGTTCTTATTTACACCTAGTT
The DNA here is from genome assembly GCF_001310955.1 of Marinifilum fragile JCM 15579. GTDB lineage: Bacteria > Bacteroidota > Bacteroidia > Bacteroidales > Marinifilaceae > Marinifilum > Marinifilum fragile. Next base: position 105,570 of record NZ_BAZX01000013.1, on the reverse strand, counting down.
CCTTAAAAGTTTCCACAGCTTTTTGTATTAAATTGGCTGCAAAAGTAATACAAACAATTAAGAATGATGAATTATAAATGATGAATTATCAATTAATTCAAACCTGAAAGGGAGTAATACCTACAAGATAATTACACAAATGAACAATGAAATAAATAAGGAAGTCGATAATTTACCCTTTATAGAATAGTTTTCTTTCCTCTTCTTCTACAATTCCCATGGCATGAAAAAGATTAAGATTGAACGGAAAGTTTTTTCCAATCACATACATACAAATCAACCAAGGCAAATACCATAGGATATCATGGGTTATCTCAAATGAAAATAATGCAGTTATTCCTCCAGCACAAACCAAAAGCAATTGTAAGGAATAAATTCTACCAAATATTTTCAATTTCTCATCTAATTGATCAAGAACTTGAATGTATTTTATCTTGCTTCGATACAAGGCCCACCCAGCTACCAATTCAAGCAAAATTATTGCTACACCTACGAGATTAAACCAAAACCTTTCATTTCCTGGTATCAGAATTGGAGCTTCAAATTCGTAATAACTTACTAAAATTCCCAAACTTAGCTCTATTCCTACTGCAATTACAAATAGACCCAATAAGCCCAATCTTGTCCATTTGACAAGTGCTTTTAATTTTTCCATACTTTAAAATTTGTGTGTACTTTAAACTATTTTGAGTGGGATGGTCAACAATTTTAATTATTATCCTTTATTATTCTTCAACATCGTCTCAAAAAATGAGATCGTTTAAGCTTATTTAACATTCAAACGTTTTCGAATCAAAAGAAATCCAGCCAATGGGAATATGCGGTTAAAAGTTAATCCTTTGTTAAGAGTATAAATTTTTCTTTTGTTATTTGTAAATTAAACTAGCTTTGTATTAAATAATGCGATTAATTGTATGCTATCAAAAAAACTTGGACATATCATTTTGGTTTTTCTCCTGCTGATCTCAACAGCTGGAGTAAGCATTAACAAGCATTATTCTGGTGGAGAACTTTTCTCTACTGCTATTTTTGTTGAAGCGGATTCTTGTTGCGAAACTCCTTGTGGATGTTGCGATAAATCTTCTGAAATCATAAAGGTTGAAGCTGATTATTTGGCTTCTTCTTTTGAATTAGACGATGTTGCACAGATGGATTTGCTATATGCAAGTATTCCTGTATTGCTACAATTTGTAAGAACAGAAGTTTCAACAAATTCATTTACAATCGAAGAATTTTTTCCTCCTCCCTTGCCTGATTTATGCATATTGAATCAGGTATTTCGTTTATGATTTTGTAGTTGTATTCTTTGTGATAAATAAATTATTTTTTACCTCAAAGGATACCAAAGTGCAGCATTAAGTATCACAAAGTACTCAATACTTTGTATTCTCCTTTGTGTGTATTTAAGGCTTTCTTTGAACTTCCTTTGTGGTTAAACTACAAGAAGATATGCTTAACAAAATCATTAAGTTCTTTCTAGAGAACAAACTGATTACAACCATATTATTGGTTGTATGCATTGCCTGGGGACTGATTACATCGCCATTCCCCTGGAAGATCGATTTTCTGCCCAAAGATCCGGTGGCGGTTGATGCCATTCCTGATATTGGAGAGAATCAGCAAATTGTTTTTACAAAGTGGATGGGTCGCTCTCCACAAGATATAGAGGATCAGATTACCTATCCTTTAACAACATCATTACTTGGGATTCCTGGGGTGAAAACCATACGTTCTTCCTCCATGTTTGGATTTTCCAGTATCTACATCATTTTTGACGAAGGGATTGAATTCTATTGGAGCAGGTCGAGAATTCTAGAAAAATTGAACTCTCTGCCGCAAAATCTTTTGCCTGATGGTGTTCAACCAACACTCGGTCCTGATGCTACTGCTCTGGGGCAGATTTTTTGGTACACATTGGAAGGTCGAACTCCCGAAGGTGAAGTAACCGGAGGTTGGGACCTTCAGGAATTGAGAAGCATTCAAGATTTTCAGGTAAAATATGCCTTGGCCTCTGCCAAAGGGGTTTCTGAAGTTGCATCTATTGGTGGATTTGTAAAAGAATACCAGGTAGATGTTGATCCTGCAGCCATGCAAGCACATGGGGTCAACCTTATGCAGGTGATGAATGCTGTGAAGAAATCCAATCTTGATATCGGTGCCCGAACCATAGAAATTAATCAGGCCGAATATTTTGTGCGTGGAATTGGCTATGTAAAGCAATTGGCAGACTTGGAAGAGGCGGTTGTTAAAATGACAGACAATACACCGGTTCGTATTCAAGACGTTGCCAAAGTAAGTTATGGCCCATCGGACCGCAGAGGTATTATAGATAAAATGGGTGCCGAAGTGGTTGGTGGAGTTGTAGTAGCACGATATGGTGCAAATCCTTTAGAGGTTATTAACAATGTAAAAGACAAGATTGAAGAGCTTTCCGTTGGATTGCCTGAAAAGGAACTAGCTGATGGTACCATTTCCAAATTAACGGTTGTGCCATTCTACGACAGAACTCAGTTGATCTATGAAACTTTAGGAACTCTGGAAGATGCATTGACACTGGAGATCATCATTACAATTATTGTGATCATCATTATGGTTATGAATTTAAGGGCAAGTATTTTAATCTCGGCCTTAATTCCCATAGCTGTATTAATGACCTTTATTGCAATGCGCTACTTTAATGTAGATGCCAATATTGTTGCCCTTTCGGGGATAGCCATTGCCATTGGTACAATTGTAGATGTGGGAATTGTATTGTCAGAAAATATGATTCGACATCTAGAAATGAAGAATCCCGATAAAAATCTCAAACAGGTAATATACGAAGCAACAACAGAAGTTGCACCTGCTGTGATCACAGCGGTATTAACTACCATTATCAGTTTCATTCCGGTATTTACCATGGAAGCAGCAGAGGGAAAACTCTTCAGACCATTGGCTTTTACCAAAACATTTGTGCTGTTTGGGGCACTGGTGGTTGCAATAATTATTCTGCCTGCCATGGCACATTGCTATTCGCCATTAAAACGGAAAAGAGAAGAATAAAAATTGCCCTTAATGGATTGCTGATCCTGATTGGAATATATATAATCTTTGCCTCATCAGCCTGGATTGGAATTACCTTGGTAGTTTTGGGAGGAATCAACCTTGCTGCGCAATTCTACAAGAAATATCAAAAGTACTTATTTCAGGCCAATCTGCTTGTAATTGCATTGACTGTTTCATTCCTTCTGGCTAGAGAATGGTTGCCTTTGGGAGCATCCAACTCAATGGCTTCGAATTTCTTGTTTGTAGTTCTTAGTATTACACTATTACTAGTCGTATTTCTGTTATTCATGCGCTACTATCAGCGAATTTTATCCTGGGCCTTGCGTTTTAAATTCCTGTTTCTATCTGTTCCAGCACTTCTTATTTTGTGGGGAGTCATTATTTGGCTGGGATTTGGAAATACCTTTGGCTTTGTAGCTCGTGGATTGGATAAAGTGGGAATTAACATTACTTCCACTTCAACATGGAAGAGCATGTACCACAAGTATCCTGGCATCGGAAAAGAATTTATGCCTGCTTTGGATGAAGGATCATTCCTTTTGATGCCAACATCTATGCCACATGCAGGAATAGAAGAGAATAAACGTGTGTTAAAGCGATTGGATATGGCAGTTGCCAATATTCCAGAAATAGATATGGTCGTTGGGAAATTGGGTCGTGTGGAATCAGCCTTAGATCCTGCTCCTATTTCCATGTATGAAAATGTCATCAATTACAAAAGCGAATACAAAACCGATAAGTATGGTAAAAAAATCCGCTTTGCCGTTGATGATGATGGCAACTTCCTTAAGGATGAGAATGGTGAATTAATTCCTGATGAGTTCGGAGAATTTTACCGTCAATGGCGAGATCATATCAAATCACCAGATGACATCTGGCAGGAAATTGTAAATGCCACCAAAATACCTGGTGTTACATCAGCTCCAAAATTACAACCAATAGAAACTCGATTGGTGATGTTGCAAACAGGAATGCGAGCACCAATTGGTATTAAAGTTTCTGGTAATAACCTTAAACAAATAGAACATTTTGGTTTACAGCTTGAAAAATTGGTGAAAGATATACCAGGGGTTAATGATGCTTCTGTTTTTGCCGAACGAATGATTGGAAAACCTTATCTAGAAATCAGAATTGATCGAAAGGCTATTGCTCGTTTTGGCTTACAGGTGGAAGATGTGCAGAAACACTTATCGGTTGCAGTTGGCGGAATGACTTTAACGAGTTCGGTTGAAGGAAGAGAACGCTACCCGATTCGGGTAAGATATCCGCGTGAATTGAGGAATGATCCTGATCTATTGAAGAAAATTCTAATTCCAACAAGTTTAGGCAAATCTATTCCTTTGGAGGATCTGGCAACCATAGAATATGTACAAGGTCCACAAGTAATTAAAAGCGAAAATACTTTTCAGGTAGGATATGTAATTTTTGATAAAGAGGAAGGATATTCTGAAGTTGACATTGTAGAAGCTGCTCAGTCTTATCTGGCAGATAAAATAGAAAGTGGTGATTTGAAAGTACCTGCTGGTGTAAGCTATAAGTTTACTGGCAATTACGAAAATCAGATTCGCGCAGAAAAACGATTGGGAATTGTTATTCCAATTGTATTGGTAATCATCTTCTTGATTTTGTATTTCCAGTTTAGAAGTATTGCTCCCACATTAATGGTATTTAGTGGTATTGCAGTTGCATTTGCAGGTGGTTTTATCATGATCTGGTTTTACGGACAAGATTGGTTTCTGAACTTTTCTGTACTTGGCATCAATTTACAGGAACTGTTCCAGATACATCCCGTCTATTTGTCGGTTGCAGTGTGGGTTGGATTTATAGCCCTTTTTGGTATAGCTACCGATGATGGTGTTATTATGGCTTCCTATCTTGAACAGGTATTTGAAAAGAACAAGCCAAAAACAAAGGAAGAAATCAGGCAATCGGTAATCGAGGCAGGTTCAAAACGTATACGTCCCTGCTTGATGACAACTGCCACTACCCTCTTGGCTTTACTTCCAATATTAACTTCTACCGGTAGAGGATCGGATGTAATGATACCTATGGCAATACCAGCTTTCGGAGGTATGACAATTGAATTGATAACACTATTTGTTGTTCCTACACTATATGCCATGTACAAAGAATTCCAACTGAAGAAAGGGGGTTTGGTATGAGATTTTTATTAATAACCGTAGTGGTACTGCTGACTGGTACCAAGTTATTTGCACAAGAAAGTAAGTCAGACTTGCAATACCATATTGAATATGCAATTGCAAACAACCCTGATTTAAAAGCCATGGATCTGAAATACCAACAAGCATTGGAACAGATTCCACAAGTAAAAGCTTTGCCTGATCCAACTTTCTCTGCGGGTGTTTTTATTCAACCTATAGAGACACGTGTAGGAGCTCAGAAGGCTAAGCTGTCAATTTCGCAAATGTTTCCATGGTTCGGAACTTTGGGTGCAAAAGAACAACAAGCCAGTTTGCAGGCCCATGCTATCTATTTGAATTATCTAGATGCTCGCTCAAAACTGGAATTGAATGTCACCAACTCTTGGTTGGATTTAATCTTAACTGATCAGAAGATACACTTCACGCAAAAAAGAGTTGAGGTCTTGGATTTATTGGAAAAGCAAGGCTTAAAACGTTATGAAAGTGATCAAACTGACATGGTAAATGTATTGTATATCCAAATGCTAAAAGAAGAATTGATTTCAAAAGTGGAACTGTTCAACGATAAGCGTTTTACACAACAGACTGCTTTCAACAAACTCCTTAATCGGGATCTTAACATGCAAGTGAATACTCCAGAGGACAATTCTTTCTTGCTATCAAGCACATTACCTAATGAGGATTTGCAATTTGCCAATCACAATAGAATTAACAGTTGGGAACAAATGATACAAGCGTCTCAATTTGGTGAGAAAGCATCGAAACTTAACGCTATGCCTAAATTTGGGTTAGGATTGGATTATGCAATTCTATCCAAACGAAATGATATGGATGTAGCACACAATGGTCAGGATGCAATAATGCCTATGCTTATTGTAAGCATTCCAATCTTTCGAAAGAAATACAAAGCTGCCATCAAAGTCAATCAATTGAAACAACAGGAGTTTCAGGAAAAGAAAACTTCTGAACTCAATCAATTAAAACTTGAGAAACAGCAAGCATTGGAACAGTATAGAACTGGAAGCAGAGATGTTGCTTTATATGAAAATCTGCTTACCAAAGCAAAGCAATCTTTTGAGATCCTGTCAAGTAGCTACGAAAGTTCTGTGAAGCGCTATGAAGAAGTTCTGAATATGCAGCAAAAAATCTGGATTTATGAACAGAAGCAAATTGAAGCACAGATTCAAGTACAGAAAAGCTTGGCACAGTTTAAATATTTAGATGCAAACTAAAGTCTTGAGAATTCGAATAGTTCTGTCTTATGACTAAAAATAAAGCACAATGAAAAATATACTAGAATACATATCAACCAACTGGCAACAAAAATTAATTGTCCTACTTGTCGGATTGCTATTGGGATGGTTGATTTTTGGAGGAAAAACCGAAAGCAATCATTCACATGAAGGACATCAACATGCGGAGGAAGGTAGTGCTGCTGAAGCTACAGTTTGGACCTGCTCCATGCATCCACAAATTCAACAACCCAATGAAGGTGATTGTCCAATTTGTGGAATGGATTTAATTCCATTGGACAAATCAGGTGGAAACTCCTCTCCTGCCGTAATCGAAATGAATCCAGATGCCATTAAGTTGGCCAATGTACAAACCACAAAAGTAGAAAGCGGTAAAAGCAGTAAAGAAATTCACTTGAATGGAAAAGTTAGCATTGATGAGAGAAGAATCAGCTCACAGGCAATTCACTTTGATGGAAGAATTGAAAAGCTATTCGTGAACTTCGAAGGTGAAAAGGTGAGAAAAGGTCAAACACTTGCAAAAGTATATGCACCTAAATTAATTAGTGCCCAGGAAGAACTGATTCAAGCTTTAAAAACCAAGGATACTTATCCTGAATTGGTGAAAGCAGCAGAGCAAAAACTTAAATTCTGGAAGCTTACTACAAAAGAAGTTGAACAAATCAAAAGTAGTGGGAAAATTCAAGAGTATTTTGAGATTAAAGCCGATGTAACAGGCTATGTTATCAAGCGAAATGTAGCAGAAGGAGCATATGCAAAAGGTGGGAGTAAACTATTTGAAATTGCTGATTTGCAAAAAGTATGGATCGTTTTTGATGCCTATGAAAAGGATTTGCCATTCATTCAAAAAGGCAATGAAATAGAATTCACCATTTCGGCTTTTCCTTCAAAGACCTTCAATTCCACAATAACCTATATTGATCCGGTAATCGATGCAAAGAAGCGAATTCTAAAAGTTAGAACAGAAGTTAACAACCTAGATCTTCTTTTAAAACCAGAAATGTTTGCTAATGGAATTATTTATGCAGACATGAAACATAAAGGAAGCGAATTGATTGTTCCAAAATCGGCAGTAATGTGGACGGGTAAACGATCTGTTGTCTATGTTAAAGTTGACGGGGGTTTTGAAATGCGCGATGTTGAGCTTGGCGAATCATTGGGAGAATCCTATATCCTTAAGGAAGGACTTGAAGAAGGTGAAGAGGTAGTTAGCAAAGGTACCTTTACCATTGACGCTGCAGCACAACTGAACAACAAATATAGCATGATGAATCGCCCAGAAAGTGAGCCTGGAACTCCAAATCTTCAGCAATATGCAACAGAGACATTCAATGCGAAGTTGAAAGATTTGCTACAATCATATCTGACAATGAAAGAAGCCATGGTAGAAACAAAGGCTACAGAAACCAGTCAGGCAGCTAAAGCTGTGATGAAAGCCTTAATGCAAATGAAGCCTTCCAACCTTGACCTTAAAGGAAAAGCCATGAAGTTCTGGACAGAAAAATATGAATTGCTTCATGTTCATTTAGCTGATATTCTCAAAAATGAAAACATGGAAGAGCAACGAAAAGCATTCAAACCATTTAATGAAGCATTAATTGCAAGCTTGAAATCACTGGGAACTGGAGCGGAGAAGTTATACATACAATATTGTCCAATGGCCGACAATGATACAGGGGCTTATTGGTTAAGTTTAGAGCAGCAAATCATGAATCCATATTTTGGAGATATGATGCTTCATTGCGGAGAAGTAACCGATACTTTAATCAAAGAAGAACCAAAATCAATACACCAGGGACATCAACATTAAAAATAAATAAACAAGTCAAATTTAAATTAGAACAAAATGAAGAAGAAATTTTTATTATTAGTAGGTATCGTTGCAATGCTAAGTCTTTCATACTCGGCACATGCAGAAAATAAACAAGTTACATTTAAAGTTTTTGGAAACTGTGGAATGTGTGAAAAGACAATTGAAACTGCAGCAAAATCAGTTGAAGGAGTTACAATGGCTGATTGGGACAAGAAAACCAAAATGATAAAAGTAAGTTTTGATACTGAAAAAACCAGCTTGGATGCAATTCACAAAGCCATTGCTAAAGTTGGATATGACACCGAAAAGGTAAAGGCAAAAGATGAAGTGTATAACAAGCTTCATTCTTGCTGCAAATACGAAAGAAAATAAAACGATACGGGGTATTCTTTGTGATTTACTTACTACATACATTACTTACAACAGAATCATAGGTAAAAAGAATACCCCAAATTTGTAGAAAAAATGGACAATTATGGGAAGTTTTCCCCAATTTCTACATTTCTTAAACACAAGGAATAATTTTTACTGACTAATACAGTAGACTGATAATCCATCAATTGTATGTTTATGGCTTAAAACTGGCATATATATTGGCATTTCTGATTATACAACGATGAAACAAATTCATGTTTTCATCGTTTGTATTTTCTATATTATTAACAAATAAATACACATACTATGAAAGTTTTAAAACCGTTAAGTTTTCTATCACTGCTAATTGTTGCCATGATTTTCGTGCAATGCTCAGATGATGATACGAAATCAACAACCCCGGTTAAAATTAGACTAACAGATGCCCCTGCTCAATTTGATAAAGTAAATATTGATATTCAAGCAATACAAATTCATTCTTCTTCTGATGAAAGTGAAGAAAATGGATGGCAAGAAATGAACTTGTTAAAACCTGGGGTTTATGATTTACTTGAATTCAATAATGGTATTGATACACTTTTGGTTGATCAGGATATGCCTAGTGGTAAAGTTTCTCAGATGAGATTGATTCTTGGCGAAAATAACACAATTGTTGTAGATGGTGTAGAACACGATTTAGATACTCCTTCTGCTCAAACTTCTGGTTTGAAATTCCAGATTCACGATGATTTTATTGCTGGTATCGAATACAAACTTTGGATAGACTTTGATGCGGCTCGTTCAATTGTTACAACCGGTAATGGCACTTATAAATTAAAACCAGTAATCAGAACTTTTAATGAAGCCACTACAGGAGCTATTAGTGGAACCATCTCTCCTGCTGAAGCACTTCCAACAATTCATGCTGTAATCGGGTTGGATACCATATCAACAATAGCTGAGGAAAATGGGGAATTCCTAATCAAAGGCCTGGAAGCTGGAACATATAAGTTAGCAGTTGAACCTATTGAAGGCTACAATAAAAAAGAAGTAGAAAATATTGCAGTAACTATAGGTAACATTACGGATGCTGGAAGCATTGAGATTGATGCTGTAGTACAAAATAATTAGTATTAAGCTGCTTAATAAAGATTAATAAAAAGTTACTTCACATCGAAGTAACTTTTTTTATGCAAAAAATTAAGGTTTTCATTACTTAAATGTTAATCATTATTCCCAATTTTAAGTAGTAAAATCACTAACAATCTATTCTATGGAATTGAAGAAAGAAATTGTTCCTACTTCTTGGTCCGAACTGCAAGAGGTTCTCTTTACCGATTCTTATAATCACAAGATAAACAGAATAAGATCCCCTTATATATACAGAGGGCTATCAAATTTTGACTATCAACTAAAAACTTCATTGATTCGTTTGAAAGGTCCCGTTAAAGAATTGGAGTTTCATCTTTTAAGAAATTTTAAAAAGTATTCTTTTCGCCCTGATATCAATAACAAATTAGATTGGGAATGGTTGGCCCTGGCTCAGCATCATGGTTTACCAACTCGATTATTAGATTGGACCTACTCTCCTTATGTAGCTTTGCATTTTGCAACCGCCGAAATCGAAAAATACAATCACGACGGTGTAATTTGGGCGCTTAACTATGAAAACCTTAAGAATTACTTGCCGGAACAATTACAAAACAAGCTCAATCAAATTGGTTCCAACAGTTTTACCATTGAAATGTTGCACGAACTTTATCAGGATTTAAGGGAATTGTCGAATGAGAAAAGTGATTTTGTAGTAGCATTTGAACCTCCCTCATTGGATGATCGAATTGTAAATCAATATGGAATATTTACCTTCATGTCACATTCAAGTTCAATACTAGATTCATGGTTGATGGATAAACCAGAATTGTATTTCAGGATACGAATTCCAGCTGATATGAAATGGGAAATTCGTGACAAACTAGACCAGGTAAACATTAACGAACGAGTTCTTTTCCCTGGAATGGATGGATTGAGCAAATGGCTAACCAGACATTATTCTCCAACAGATCCTAAAAAACAGAAAAATATAAGTTTGGAAACCAACCATCAGTAAATCTTTTTTGCTAGGAAAGATTGATCTTTCTATCTTTAATTAAAAGCTAAGGTATGAAGTTCAAATACGAAATATTTCCTGATTTAAAACTCATCAAGGAATACTACTATGGTTATTTCAAATGGAATGACTTAATTCAACATACCTTGAGCACGCGAAAGGATGAATTATTTAATGAATCCTACAATGTGATTTCTGATTTTACCCGGGCCAAAGTTCTTTTGAATATTAAAGATTTAGACGACTATATTGACGAGTATGAAAAGTACAGTCCAATCCTAAATAAATGTGCTATTCTGGTTAGCCACAGTTACGACACTCCTATGGCTATGCTTTTCGAAATTCAGGTACGAATTCAAAATGCCAAAGTATTTTATACTGAAGAAGAAGCATTGAACTGGCTGGATATAGACCAAGTTCATGTAAAAAAATAGTATTTAAGAACACTTGCCTTTAATTAAAACTTATTTAAAATTAAGTAATTACACCTACCTAACTATTGACATCCATATGTCAATGAACTAACTTTAATATACTTCAGCAGATCATTACCTTAATCTGTATTCCCTGATGTTTCGAATCATGAGACGCATTGTTTTCTCTTGGAGAAAAACATATTCAAAATCAACTCAAACCAATAAACATCAAAAGCTTAGAATATGAACGAACATACAGAACTTAAAACTGTTAACATGCCAAGAATTGGAGATAAAGCACCTGAATTTAGAGCTGTTACAACTCAAGGCGACATACACTTTCCAGATGATTACAGAGGTAGATGGGTAATTCTATTTAGTCATCCAGCAGATTTTACTCCGGTTTGCACTTCTGAATTCATGACCTTTGCAAAAATGGAAAACCAATTCAATCAAGCCAACTGTGATTTGGTCGGACTATCGGTAGATGGATTGTATAGCCACATTGCCTGGCTGAGAACCATTAAGGAAAAAATTGAATACAAAGGAATGAAGGACATAGAGGTACAGTTCCCGCTAATTGAAGATATCAAAATGGAGGTGGCCAACAAATATGGAATGATCCAACCAGGTGAAGACAACACCAAGGCTGTTAGAGCTGTTTTTTTTATTGATCCTCATGGCATTATCCGAACCATAATTTATTACCCACTAAGCCTTGGCCGTAATTTTGATGAAATTTACAGAGTGCTCATAGCATTGCAAACTGCGGATAAGTTTTCTGTTGCCACTCCTGCTGATTGGAAACCAGGAGATGAAGTCATAGTGCCACCTGCAGGATCATGTGGTGTGGCTAAAGACAGAATGGAAAATACTGACGAAGATGTAAAATGCTACGATTGGTTTTTCTGTACCAAAAAACTGAAAGAAGAAGATATTTGGGATAAAATCCTAAAAAAGGAAACAATTGCTCACTAGTTTTAACGCTGGGTAATAAATTTAAGCCTGTCAGAGTTTTCTGGCAGGTTTTCCTTTTTAAAGTCTGGATCAGTCAAATGGTAATAAGGTCTAAACTACAAGTAAATTAAACTTACCAACACAATCACCTAACATTTCTTTTAAGATATCGTTAAACTTTTAAGTCAATAAAAATATCCATTCACTTGAAAAAGTTTTGTAATTTTCGCTGACTTTATAATTATCAATAGATATTTACAAATGAAAAACATATTCAATTCTCTTTGTGTACTGATTTTCTGCACATTTATAGCCACTAATTTAAATGCTCAGAAATACGATATCTCAGTACAATTACTAAACTGTAATGATTCCACAGCATACCTGGCCCATTATTTCGATGGTAGAATTTTTGCCGATGACACAACACAATTGGTTAATGGTAAGGGTAAATTCTCCAAAAACAAGGTTCTAGATCAAGGCATCTATGTAATTTATTTGCCAAGTCAAAAATACTTTGATTTGTTGATCGGCGAAGATCAGGAATTCTCAATTTCGGCCGATCCAAAAGATTTTATTGGAAGTATATCGGTTGAGGGATCCAAAGAAACTGATGGATTTCACAACTTTCAGAAGTTTATGAAGTCCCAGAATGAAAAGTCGAAAGCCATACAGGAAGCATACACAAAAGCAGCCAACGATGCTGAAAAGGAGAACTTCAGAAAGCAGTTTAAAAATACTGATATTGAAGTACGAGCTTACATCGAAAAGTTAAAGTCTGAATTCCCAGAAAATTCATTTGTCCAGAAATTTGCTCAGTTTACTTTGTCTCCTAAAATTCCTGATTTCAAGAGTGAAGTTCCGGAAAATACACCTGATCGTGACAAAGTAATTCAACGCAAATCCTATTTATACAATAAAGATCATTACTTTGATCATGTAAACCTTACTGATAACAGGTACCTAAGAACGCCAATATTAAAAAAGAAGCTGGATTTCTTTTACGAAAAAATACTCGTTCAAAGTCCTGATTCCATTGTAAAGGAGTCAGTAAAATTGATTGAAAATGCACGTCCAGACACAACTTTTTTCCAGTATTTAACTCAATATGCCTTAAACTACGCAGTAAAGAGTAAGGTAATGGGTATGGATGCTGCTTTTGTAAACCTGGCAAAGAAATACTATTTAAGTGGACAAGCCACATGCTGATTCTACCCTAATGGCAAATATTAGAGAAAGGGTTATCAAAACTCAGTTCAATCTAATTGGAATGAAATCGCAGGATTTGCTAATGCAAACTCCTGAAGGCGAATTTGTAAGACTACACGAGGTTGAGGCCCCACTAACAGTACTTTATTTTTGGGAACCTGATTGCGGACACTGCAAGAAGGTTACTCCTAAATTGAAAACAGAAATCTTAGACAAATACCAAGACAAAGGCCTAAAAGTATTTGCAGTTTGTACTCAAGATCAGAAGGAATTGTGGGAAAATGCCATTCACGATTACGACATTTATGATTTTATCAATTGTTATGATCCTGAATTTCAAACCAACTTCAGAATTTTCTATGATGTATATAGTACACCAACCATGTACTTGCTCGATAAAGACAAAAAAATTATAGCAAAGCGACTCGATATTGATAATCTGAAATTATTTTTGGATAACAAATTGAAAAAGAATTAAGCACCCAGGACACTGTAAAAAGTGTCCTTTTTTTTACATTCAAATCAATTTGAAAAACTACATTTTCCCACCCTCACACCTTCTCAATAAGGGCATACTAGTAGATTTTAATCATTCGCAAACGATAACGCATAAATTTTACAAGGTATTCTAATAATAAAGTTGTATTTTCAAATAGTATATCAAAATTAACCAGTCGTCAAATCCCCATTTGGCGACTTTTAAGTAACTATTAAACTAAATTTTTATGTGTGGATTCGTAGCAGTATTCGACTTGAAGGTGGATGCACAGAAATTGCGCCCTCAGGTACTGGAAATGTCCAAAAAAATTCGTCACAGAGGTCCCGATTGGTCAGGTATATTTTGTGATGAAAAAGCGATTTTATCGCACGAGAGACTATCGATTGTAGATCCTCAATCGGGAGGACAACCCCTTTACAGCAAAGATGGTAATTTGATCTTGGCTGTTAATGGTGAAATCTATAATCACATGGACATTCGAAATCAGATGAACGGATCCTATGAGTTCTTGACCAAGTCTGATTGCGAAGTGATTTTGGCATTGTACAAGCAAAAAGGGATTGATTTTATTGATGATTTGAATGGAATATTCGCATTTGCCTTGTACGATAAAGAGAAGGATTGTTATTTGATTGGTCGCGATCATATGGGAATTATTCCATTGTACCAGGGTTGGGATCAGCATGGCAATTACTATGTAGCTTCTGAATTGAAAGCATTAGAAGGCTATTGCAATAAGATTGAAGAATTCTTGCCAGGTAAATTCTTGTACAGCAAGGATGGTGAAGTTAAAGAATGGTACCAGCGCGACTGGATGGACTATGAGAAAGTGAAAGACAACGAAACTGATATGGCAGCCCTTCGCAAAGGACTGGAAGATGCAGTTCACCGTCAGTTGATGTCTGATGTACCATATGGTGTTCTTCTTTCGGGAGGATTAGATTCTTCGGTTATTTCGGCCATTGCCAAGAAATATGCTTCCAAGCGTGTAGAATCTGGTGATCAGCAAGATGCATGGTATCCACAGTTGCACTCTTTTGCTATTGGATTAGAAGGATCGCCGGATTTGGCTGCCTCACGTAAGGTGGCAGACCATATCGGAACGGTTCATCACGAAATTACATTTACCGTTCAGGAAGGTTTGGATGCGGTTCGTGATGTAATCTATCATTTGGAGACCTATGACGTAACCACCGTTCGTGCCTCAACTCCTATGTACATGATGGCTCGTGTGATTAAATCGATGGGAATTAAAATGGTGCTTTCGGGCGAAGGTGCTGATGAGATGTTTGGTGGATACCTGTATTTCCACAAAGCACCTAATGCAAAGGAATTCCATACCGAAACGCTTCGTAAACTAAGCAAACTTCATTTGTACGATTGTTTACGTTCCAACAAGTCAATGGCTTCGTGGGGTGTAGAAAGTCGTGTTCCTTTCCTTGATAAAGAATTCCTTGACATTGCCATGAGAATTAATCCTGAGGATAAAATGGCCAAGGATGGAAAAATGGAGAAATGGATAATCCGTAAAACATTTGAAGATTACTTGCCAGAAGAAGTGGCTTGGAGACAGAAAGAACAATTTTCTGATGGTGTTGGATACAACTGGATTGATACCTTACGTGATATTGCAGAGAATGAAATTAGCGATGAGCAATTGAAGAATGCAGCTTATCGATTCCCTGTTAATCCACCAATGTCGAAGGAAGAGTATTACTACAGAGTGATTTTTGCAGAGCATTTCCCTTCAGATACGGCAGCAGCATGTGTACCTTCAGTACCATCGATAGCCTGTAGTACTGCCGAAGCATTGGCATGGGACGAATCTTTCCAGAACAATGCAGATCCTTCAGGACGTGCCGTAAATGCGGTTCATAATGATGGCTATAAGGAAGAGAAGAAAACAATTCAATAGATATTTTCTTTTAAATATTCAGCAGGGGCTCTCCAAATGGAGAGTCTCTTTTTATATAAAACCCACTTAATCATTAATATGGAATTGATTTTTCATGTTTTTGGTCCTATTCTCTTAGATAGATTCATAAAATTCAGGAATCGAAGCATCAAAATCGAGCATTAAAGCACTCTAATTTTAAAAAGAGATATCAAATTCAAGCTTCGAAGTATGAATTTCATGGCTCGAGACACCTTTACCGTGGGTAAAAGCACGATGTAGCTTAAAAATTTTAATCTTCTGATTAAAAAAAGCACACCAAATCGTGGTTAAAAACACACCTGCTATTAAAACTTTTAAGAAATTACCTAACACACACACTACATCGTGGTTCGAACCACGATTAATCCTAAACTTTTTTTACTCCTGACCTAAAAAATTATTGTTAATATATAACAATACTTACACAGAACATCTTATAAAATAAAATCATACCAACCACTCTACATTCAAATATCATAAGCACTCAAACCAATTGACTTTATCTATCTTTTGAGTCTATTTATATATTGCACTAATTAAGTGTTACAACTCTTCTTTTACAATAGAAATTTTAAATGTATATTGTACCAGAAATCAAACCTACTAACACTCTAAACCTATGTACGCAAGCTCAAAACAAACGGTATTCTTTAAATACTATTTTCCATTTCTATTTATTTTAGGATTTGGGACATCCTTCCTGGCTTCTGGATTTGTGGATACAGCACCAGATGGCTTTAAAATAGCCTTTGCAATTATGTCAGTATGGCTCTCTATTTTCTTTATTCAAGTGCCATTTAGGTTAAAGAAAATTACCACCTTAGAAAAAGGAATACTGGTTAAGGGCAGAGAAAGAAAGCTAATTCCCTATGCTGACATCGAAAGTGTTTCCAAGTTTGATTTGGCTGGTCCATGGTTCATGACCATCAAGTATTTTGACCAAAAGTCGGGAGATACAAAAAAGATTTGTTTCATGCCTTCCCACACTCAAAAAAGAACCATGGCTGACGATGCAATTACTGCTTTTATTAAAGAAAGAATGAAAGAGGAAAATCCACAATACAATGAAGAAGATCAACCTTCAACAATGAAAAACTTCATGATTCTGATGTTGCTTAGTATACCTTTTACATTAACTGCAATTTACTTTTTTCTTTTGGGGTAAAGCTTAACAATATTGAATAAAAAAGGATGAAACCAAATGGTCTCATCCTTTTTTTTGCTAAATCTAATCTAACTATAATGAATTCTTCTTCAAGAAATCAATAATCTCATCAACATATCCAAAAGCCATACCTACAACCGTGTCAGCAGCTCCGTAATACACCGCAACTTTGTTATCTTCCATTAGGGCAGCGCATGGGAATACCACATTTGGTACATCACCAACCAATTCGTATGGTGCTGCAGGAGCCAATAAATAAGGCTTAGAACGATACAATACTTTATCAGGATTTTCCAAATCCAACAAAGCCGCCCCCATTGAATAACGGAAACCATTACAGGTATTGATTACCCCGTGATAAAACATCAACCAGCCTTCTTCGGTACGAATGGGTACTGAACCTGCTCCAATTTTTGTACACTGCCATGCGCTATCGGTAAAATCGGCTACCTTCATTACACAACGGTGCTCACCCCAATACTTCATGTCAGGACTGTAGGAAACGTAAATATCACCAAAAGGAGTATGGCCATTATCGCTTGGGCGACTTAACATGGCATATTTGCCATCAATTTTTTCAGGAAACAACACACCATTTCTGTTGAATGGAAGAAATGCATTCTCGCACTGGTGGAAAGTCTTAAAATCGAAAGTATATGCAATACCAATGGTTGGTCCATGATATCCGTTGCACCATGTAATCCAATATCGGTCTTCAATCCAACAAACGCGTGGATCGTATTTGTAATCCGATTCAATCATTTCAGTATTACCAGCCACCATTTCTATAGGCTCGTGATTGATTTCCCAATTGATTCCATCCTTACTGAATCCAGCAAAAATA
This sequence comes from Marinifilum fragile JCM 15579, assembly GCF_001310955.1. Classification (GTDB taxonomy): domain Bacteria; phylum Bacteroidota; class Bacteroidia; order Bacteroidales; family Marinifilaceae; genus Marinifilum; species Marinifilum fragile. The sequence continues at coordinate 87,810 of NZ_BAZX01000013.1, read as the reverse complement.
TTCATCTGAACGGCCTTGTTATCGCAACGGAATACACCTGCAAAACCATCTTCAAAAGGTACAACGGCACTATTAAAAATACTGTTGGAACTAGGTATATCGTACCTACCAATTACAGGATTTTGAGAATATCTCCACATCACATCCAAACATCCTTCAGGACGTTCCTCCCACGGCATATTAATTTTATTAGTCATTTTGATTTTAGTATTAAACCAATTCTGTTTCTTTAACTTCTTCTTTTTTTACTTCACACTTGTAATCATCTGGATAGTCTTTCAATCTCTTGTACCAAGTGAAGTATAGCACAACACTCGAAACGGCAAACAGCACAATAACCCATGTTAATGACATGAATTCACCAATCACCAAATAGATTGGAATTAGAACCAACATCATTTGCCAACCTGTACCAATTGTACAGTTCATCATATCTCTCCAGAAATCCTTATTGGGTTTCGCCTCTGGCTTTTGTTCTTTCAATTTAAGATAAACTGGTTTCCAAAATCCCCAAGGGCGAACGCTGTCATAGAATTTAATCAGTACCTCATCCGGTTCTGGTTTGGTCACCAAGCTGCCAATAATAGAGGCTGCCAAAGCAAAGATGAAAATGAATGGGAAGGCATAAATTGGTGATACCTCAGGGAAAACCAATGGTGCAATTAATGAAGCCAACAAACCAGCTAACATTCCAGTAAAGTAGCCATATCCATTAAATCTCCACCAAATCCATTTTAACAGGTTGGAAGCAGTATAACCTCCAAACAATGCTCCTACCAACCATTTCATTACCGTATCGATACTTTCTGCAAAGAATCCAAAGAAAATACCAACTGCAACTACTGCGAAGGATGCCAAATACGACATTCGAATGTATTTCTTTTGCGATGCATTCGGGTTGATAAATTTCTTGTAAATATCGTTTACAATGTAAGCTGGACCTGCATTGACATTTGCAGCAAAGGTAGACATGAAGGCTGCCACCAAACCTGCCAGCAACAAACCTTTTGCTCCCACAGGTATAAAATTATTCAGTGCATAAGGCAATACCATTTCAAAGTCGATATTGTCGCCCATTTTATTGAATTCAGGTGCGAGATACACCAAGGCAAGTACGGCTAAACCAGTAATCATCAAATATCTTGGAACAAAAAGTACCAAGGAAACAATACCACTCATTTTTGCAGCATCCTTAGGTGTTTCTGTCGACAGGATTCTCTGCATATCGTAGCTAGGAACAGGACCAGCAATACTTACTAACATTCCTTTGAATATCATCATCATCATCAATACCGAGAACAATGAATAACCATCAGTTTCAATTTTGTTGTTTACGGCAGGTATCAAATGATCCCAATTCAAATCCAGGTTCCAACCAAAGAATATATCTTTCCATCCTTCAGGAATTGCTGCAGATATTTGTTCAGGACTCACCAAAGAAATAGCAATTACACCTACCATGATACAGGCAATAGTCATAATCACAAACTGTAAAACTTCAGTAAATACCACCGAATACATCCCCCCTTTTATCACGTAAAGTGTGGTTACACCCATTATGATAATGGCATACATATTTTCCGAGCTAATGGTAATTCCCATCACATAGGTTTGCAGATTCCAAGGAAAAAATGTTTGTGCAAACTTTCCTACTCCAACAAATCCGTAAGTGATAAAACCAACAACACTAACAATGGCGAATAGTACCACAATTAGGTGTGATAATTGTGAACCTTTGTCATCTCCAAACCTGGTTTTTAACCACTCGGCACCAGTCATTACATTCGATCTACGCAACCAAATGGCCAAAAACATCATCAAAAAAATCTGGTTCCAAACTGGCCATAGCCAAGGAATCCAAACCGATTTTAAACCATAAACAAACAGTATGGTAACCGTCCACATGGTTCCGGTAATATCGAACATTCCCGATGCATTGGAAACTCCAAGCATGTACCAGGGAATTTTATTTCCTCCCAAAAAGTAGTTCGATAAGTTTTTTGATGCCTTTGCCGACAACAAGTAACCAATTACAATGGTTAGAACAATGTATCCGATAATAATGGATATGTCGAGTACTGATAGATTCATTATATTCTATTTAGTTTTTTTACTTGCTTGATTTTAATTCAAATTCGATTGTTCCTCCTTTTACCAAATCAGCATGATTGATAAAGTAGCTTGAATGATTTGAACCATTTCGTTTAATGCTTTTAATGAAGATATCATCTGCATTGCCCTTCTTCGAAAGGATTTCCAGCTTCTTTCCCGGATAAAACTCCTGGTTCAGTTCAATGGTAATTTTATCAAAAACTGGTGAGCTTAATGCGTAGTCTGTATTACCTGGACAAACCGGATACATTCCCATCATGCTGTAAACGATCCAGGCCGAAAGCGTTCCACAATCATCATTCCCTGGAATTCCATCAGGTGCATTTTTATAGTATTTATTAATCAAACGGCGAACTTCTTTCTGAGTTCTCCACTCTTCACCTTTAAAATAGTTGAATAGGAATGGGTAATGAATGTCTGGTTCGTTTGCCATATCGTAAAGATTCTCATCAAATACTTTCTGAAGCTTGTTTACAAACTTCTTTTTGCCACCCATTAACTTCGTTAGACCTTCAATATCGTGCGGTACACAAAAAGTATATTGCCATGATGTTCCCTCGTGGAATCCTGGACATGGTTCAAAGTTTTCTCCTTGTTTCGGATCAAAATTCTTCAGGAAAGTACCATCAGCAAGCTTTGGTCTCAATACACCAAATTCTTTCGAATAGTAGTTTTGATATCCTAAGGATTGATTTAAAAACTTCTGATAATCCGCTTTCTTTCCCAATGCCTTTGCAAATTGAGCCAGGTTCCAATCAGCAATATAATATTCCAACGCATGTGATACCGAATTATCAAATTCCTCTTCAATTGGCACATATCCTTCTGCCAGGTAATGATCGATATCGGGACGCAACTTGTTTTTGGCACCTTCGATGGTAGCGACTTATACATTGCTTCGTATGCTGCTTCCACATCGAAATCGGTTAACCCGCGCAAGTAAGAATCAACAATTACCGGAATTGATGGATCACCCTCCATTACGTGTGTCTCTTTTGAATTTAACTCCCACTTAGGCAACCATCCACTTTCCTTGTACATATCAACCATTGAGCGTACCATATCCAACTGTTCCTGTGGATAAAGCAGTGCCATTAATGGATGAAAATTTCGGTAAGTATCCCATAAGGAAAAAACTGTATATCGATTGCAATCCTTTGTTTCTTTAATTTCGAAAGATTCCATGGCCGGATATTGTCCATTGACATCGTTGATGATATTCGGATGGATTTGAGTATGATACAAAGCTGTGTAAAAAATGGTTTTCTGATCTTTTGTTCCACCTTCAACCTTAACTCTTCCTAAAATATCGTTCCACTCTTTTTCAGCTTGCACTCTTGTTTTCTCAAAATCAAAATTATTCGATTCAGCTTTAAGGTTTAATCGAGCATTTTCAATGCTAACATAGGAAACTCCAACTTCTACAATAATTTGTTCTTTTTCTTCCGTATCAAATGTGAAATAAGCTCCAATTTCGTTACCAAACATTTCGCGGGTAAATCCATTATAGTATTTATATTCCCCTGAAGTTTTACTCCAGGCTGCTTCTGCCTGCAGTTCAGGCATATTTTTCCATACACCGAATTTCTTTGCAGGTTTGCTGAATCGGGCAACAAAATAAACCGGACGTTCCGACCCATCATTGTAGCAGAAAGTACCTGTCATTCTTGAACCTTCAATTTCTTTGTCATTGACGATTCTTATCTTGGCACCTACCTCATTGGTCAATCCTAAACCAAGATTTAAAAGAATATTGGCTTCTCCTTTCGGAAAAGTATAGCGGCTGATTCCTGTTCGTTTTGTAGAACTCAATTCTGCCTTTATATTATACTTTTCAAGTTCTGTAGCATAATAACCAGGTGTTGCTTCCTGATTTTTCATGACGGAACCATATTGCTTGTGATCTGCATTAACCTTTCCTGTTGTAGGCATCAATAAAATAACACCAAGTTCCGGACAACCTACTCCACTCAAATTTACATGAGAAAATCCGGTAAGGTAAGAGTTATCCCAAGAGTATGGTGTAGACCACCAGCGTGCATCCTTATCGTATTTATTGATAACCGATCCAGAAACATTAAATGGTGTTACTGATACCATTCCTCGTGGCACAATGGCACCTGGATTTGTAGTTCCGAAATTCGTGGTTCCAATAAAGGGATTTACATACTCGGTATATTGGCCAAAGCCATTAAAACAAAAAAACAGTAGAATTGAAATTCCTATAAAGCGCTTCATTATTTAGGTTTTATTGTAATCGTGAGTTTAAAAATAATACCGAACGGGATTATGGCTAGCCAAGCACTTCCCGATCGGTTCACTAATTTCTAATCTTTGGTTCAAATTAAGCTTTTCCAGATTAAATGATGATTAATATATAGATTAATCGTACAGATGAATCATTAATCAAATCAAAAGGTAAATTAATCCACAATTGGGACAATTGCAACAGCCTGACCTCCACTCTCTATCATTTTTACAGGCAGAACACTTTTCGAATCAACCTGTACTTTTCGAATTTTAATATCCGTAGGATTATTTTTGAGATTTGCATTGTCTCCATCCTCAAAGATATTTGCCATATACTTCTTACCATCTTCTAAAAAGGATAATTCAAGCTCAACATTTCGCCTGTTCTCATCGGTAATGGTTCCAATATACCAGCTCTTGCCTTTTCGACGTGCAACTGAATATACGTCTCCAATTTCGGCCAATAGGACCTTTGATTCATCAAAATTGGCAGGAAGCATTTCAAAGAATTTAAATGCCGGATGACCTTCATAATTGCTCACCAAGTCTGATGCCATTTGCAAAGGACTGTACAAACAAACCCAAAGAGCCAATTGTTTGGAAATTGTTGTGTTTACCCTGCTGTTTCCTTTATCATTGCTGTTCCATTTGGTATATTCTTTCCTATTCTTGTAGAGAATATCAAATGTACCAGGCGTATAATCAATTGGCCCACCCAAACATCTTGTAAATGGCAGAATTACATGATGCTCAGGAGGATTTCCCTCGCTCCAGGCATTCCACTCCATTCCCCTTGCACCTTCACGTGTCATCATATTTGGATAGGTACGACTAATTCCTGTCGCTTTGATTGGTTCATGTGCATCAAGCATTAATTGGTATTTTGCAGCCGTTTCAACCACTTTTCTGTAATGCTGAACCATTTTTTGTCCGTGATGAAAGTGACCATTTGGAATCGGACCAGCATAACCTGTTTTTAAAGTTCTGATGCCATTATCATGCAGTTTGGCAAAGGCATCCTCCATGCACTCTTCATAAAAAATGTAATCTCCACCTGTTTCGTGATGCCCTACAAGTTCAATATTCTTTTCTTTTGCATATCTTACAATTTCATCAAAATCGTAATCGGCATAAGGTGTTTGCTGGTCAAAAGCTCGTGGTTTCCCCCAATTTTCCCATCCAGTATTCCAACCTTCAGCCAAAACTGCATGTACACCGTTTTCTGCAGCAAAATCTATATATCTCTTCATGTTTTCGGTAGTAGCACCATGTTGGGGTCCCATAATCCAAGTCTCAACTCCCAAATGCATTCCCCACCATACACCAATATATTTCATTGGCTCAATCCAAGATGTATCATCCAATGCACATGGATCATTTAAATTTTGAATCAAATCAGATTCAACCAAACCCGCTGCCGATTTGCTTATGGTAATGGTTCTCCAAGGCGATTTTACACTTCCTTTGGCTTTTACTTTCACACCATCAGGCCATGGCACCAGTTCTGCCTGGAAATTTGTACCTCCTGTATTTTTCAAGGTCATACCTGCATAATCCGTCAGGTTTGCCTCATGAATACTGAAATAATTGCCATTGTCTGTTTTAAAAGTGGCAGGTGTGTTGGCATCCTTCACCTGGTCTATTTTGGTGGTTCTGTACAGCATCTCATAACTTTCGTAATTGGCAGGTATGGTCCAAGCTGTTCCATTGTTCACAAAATTGAATTCAGTCAGCTCCTTCACAATGAAGATGCTATCAATTCCTGGCTGCTTTGGAATCTCATATCTAAAGCCCAAGCCATCGTCAAACAGACGTACATAAAGATTCAACTTCTTGTCTGCATGATTTCGCATTGAAACCATCAATTCATTGTAATGTTCATTGATGCTTTCGTTAGGTCCCCAAACAGGCTTCCAATCTTCATTTTTACTTTCTCTTTTAACATCTATGATTTGCAATCCATTACTAAAAGACGAATCATTTTTCAAGCTCATTCCTAAGCTTGATGATGATATCACCTTTTTATCTTCTAATTGCAATGAATAATACATTTGACCTACTTCGTTTACTTTCAGCTCAAAAGCAATATTTCCGGAAGGTGATTGTAAACCAACCTGATTGATACTGGTACATGCACAAATAAATAATGAAATTGCCAGTGCAAATAATACTCTTTTCATAACGTTCTATTTAACCTCAAATATTTTAAAATCAGGACCGACGCTTTAATTGTTAATCTTTTCCATTGCTTCGGCAAGCATGGATTTTTTTGCTCTATTCCTTTGTCTGTTAGGTGTAATCCTCCAAATCCAAAGATCACGGCCTGTAGCATTCCCCCAGCTCCTGTTGCAAAGTAGGGATTGTTGCTATATGCCGATTCTGATAAAGCCCCAAATGGTTTTCTTTTATTGGGTACATAAGCTCTCTTGAACAATTCATAAGCCTTTTCTGCTTCTCCCATTCGTGAATAAAGTACAGATAGTATTGAATGAGACATTGCCGGTCCTTCAGGGGCCATTTTGTGCTCATAATATTCCAAATCTTTTCGAATGGCTTTAAGATCTGTTACAATTTCCAACGGATAAGCCAATAGATTAACATCAGCCTGTTTAATGATTTCGCCTTTGTATTCTCGGTTCTCCTTTGTCACCCCATCTTTGGTATAATAAAACATCAACCCATCAGCCACTTCACTCCACATAGAATTTGGTATTATTCCCAAACGGCCTGCAGCTTTTTCTGCAAAAGTCAAAACAGTTTTTACAGAGCCATTGGTAAAAGCGTTATCATTGGCATGATGATAAAATTCATTCGCACCAACCACATTATTGATTGAATAGGATCCATCATTATTTTTCACTGCTCGGCTCACCCAGAAATCCGCCACCTCTTTCAACAAAGGATATCCTTTGGAAGCCAGCCATTGTTTATCTCCAGTTATGCGATAGTAATTCCAAAAAGCAATCCCAATATCTGCAGTAATATGATGTTCGAAAGTTCCTGTTAAAGCCCAGGTTGGAGTAGCTTCCTCCCCTGTATCATCGGATTCCCATGGAAACATTGCACCATCAAAACCATAATTTTGAGCCTTTATTTTTGCTGGTTCCAATCGATCAAATCGATAGTTCAACAATGATTTTGCTATGGCTTGATTGAAAACAAGAATGGGTGGATACATCCAAAGTTCAGTATCCCAAAAGACATGTCCATTATATCCCTGGGAAGATAAACCCATAGGTGCAATGCTTAAATTAGAATCATCTCTAGCAAAAGAATACAAATGATACAGTGCCAAACGAACATCCTGTTGAGATTCCAAATCTCCTTCTATTACAATATCGCCTTGCCATAAATCATTCCAAAGCTTCTTGTGACGATCAATCACTACTTGTTTATTACCCAATAGCTGATAGATCACCAATCGCTCCGATTCACTCTTTGGATCTGAAAAATCCCGGGAAGTACAAACTGCACCTGTCCATGCAAACTGGTAATTTTCACCTCTATTCAAGTTCTTATCAAAAACCAATTCGTGATGGAGCGAATCACAAACTTGGTGCCTTAAATCTGGTGTTTTATCTTGAAAAATAAAGGAAGCAGTTGTAGCCAATTGGTGTTTTCCGAAAGGACTATCTGCAATAGTTTGTAATACAGGCATTCTGGCGTCCAAATCTTTCATAACCCTGTAGGCGGAATCAACATTTTTATACTCTGCAGGACAAATAATCTGTCCTGCTACCTGCATCTTTATATTGTCCTTTAAAGGGGTAACTTTCACATCTATCATTCCACTGTAAGGCATGCCTCGTAAGGCATAATATGTAAAAGTAAAGTCCACGTCTTCTCTATACCTACAAGAAGTAATAAAAGCGGCCTCTTTCATATTCAAAACCTGCTTCCATCTGCTACAGTTTTTGGTGCTTAGCGTGTCTCCATGAATCACAATTTCCAAATTGGCAAAATTAATTCCCAATAATACTTTGCTCACACCATTTTCTGATTCCTTATCGAAAACATGATTTAGAATGATGGATTTTGTTTTACCCGGCTGCTCCGATGGCACAATTCCAATACGACCATTAGCTACAGAGATCCCAGCATAACTAGAGTAATCCTTGGCTACAATATTCCATTCATCTCCTTCTTGTTTTTGAGCCATCGAACTGAATACAAAAAGTACACAGCCAAATAGCAGCCTAATTTTATTGAAATAGGAAATCATATTACACCTGCTTTAATAAATGTGGCCTCTCATTGTAGATTTTTAATATCAACTCACCAAACAAAGTATTGGCCCATGCAAACCACGATCTTGTAAAATTCATAGGATCATCTTTGTGAAAAGTTTCATGCATAAATCCTGTATCCGCATGCGTTCTCATTAAAGTTTTCACGCAATTTATTATCTCCATGTCCTTATCGGAAGTCATAGCTCGCATAATGATACTCATTGGCCAAATCATATTTACACCAACATGAGGCCTCCAATTCCTTCGCCATATTCTCCTTTGAAAAACCAAGGATTATTGTCACTTAAAATAAACATTCTTGTATTCTGGTAAAGGGATGATTTGGCATCCAATGCACCCAGATATGGAAGAGATAGCAAACTAGGAATATTTGCATCATCCATATGCATCTGGTTTCCGAAACCGTCCACTTCAAATGCTAATGTTTCCCCTTTATTTAAATGATTCGAACTTGCATAGTTTTCAAGTGCCAATTCCACTTCCTTCGCCATCTCCAATGCCGAATCTGCTAGCTCTTTTTCTATATTCAGGTGGTTCAAAATCTCATTCAACTGTTTTAATGATACCACTGCAAAATAGTTGGAAGGAATTAAAAATGGCAGAATGGTAGCGTCGTCCGATGGTCGGAACGAAGAAACAATCAATCCAACCGGTTTGATAGGATTTCCATAACCATTGCCTGGTAATGTATCGGTTGGTTTACTCGTATTTCTTGCAAATCTGTATGGTCCTTGATTCTCTTTTCTCTGCTGCTCTTTAAAAGTTTTCACCACCAACTTCATGGCATTCACCCAATCTGAATCGAAGCATGATGTATCACCCGTTTTCTTCCAATAATGATAGGCCAGTCTGATGGCATAGCAGAGTGAATCGATTTCCCACTTTCGTTCATGCAGCTCGGGCTTCATATCCGTTAAATCACTCTCCCAATGTGAACCTTCTGCCCCTTTGTTAAACGCATTGGCATACGGATCGATATTGATACAATTGCTTTGTCGATTAATCAGTCCCTGGAACAATTTCTGGAGTTGATCATCATCATTTACTAAAGGCAAATATGGCCACACTTGAGCTGTAGAATCTCTTAACCACATTGCATGAATATCCCCAGTAATTACGAAAGAATCTGGTTTGCCATTCTCTTCAGAATAAGTTACGGTAGTATCCAAAGTATTGGGAAAGCAATTCTCAAACATCCAGGCCAGTTCCTCATTGGCAATGGCTTTTTTCACTTCCCTTATCTTGTTATCTACAGCTTTACTCACAAAATTTCTTTTGTTCGCTTCAGGCCTATTCGATATGTATTTTAAATCCTTACTAATGGCAAATCCTTTTGTGCCTACCAGGCTTAAACCTCCTGTAAATAGTAGTGAGTTTCTTAAAAAGGTTCTTCTTTTCATTTGGGTTGAGTTATGTTGGCTATAATAGTTCTAAATGTTCAAAAAAAAGCTCAAAGAATAATCAATGAGCTTTTTAAACTAACTATATCAGAATACTATTCTAATACTACATTCTTATTTAGTACTCATTGAGTATGGATAACTTTCTTGAAGTACTCCTCGCTCTTTATTAGGTTGAGCAGACATATCAAATCTAAGCTCTCCTCCTTTTTGAATGTCTGAGTGCTTGATATAGTTCAAATTGTGCTGTTTTCCATTTAAACTAATATCATTAATAAATACATTTTCTTTTGAATTGTTTGAACTCGAAATAGTAAAGGTATTTCCATTCTCCAATGTCAAGGTCACTTTATCAAATAGTGGCGATCCAAAAACATATTCGTCAGTTCCCGGACATACCGGATAGAATCCCATGGAACTAAACACGTACCATGCAGAAGTTTGTCCATTATCTTCATCACCGCAATAACCGTCAGCTTGAGGAGTATACAATTTGTCCATCACTTCACGAACTCTTGCCTGGGATTTCCATGGTTGCCCCACAAAATTATACAAGTAAATCATATGCTGAATAGGTTGATTCCCATGAGCATAGTTTCCCATATTTACAATTTGCATTTCACGAATTTCGTGGATGGTAAATCCATAATAGGAATCATCAAATTTTGGAGGCATTTCAAATACTCCGTCCAAAGTAGAAATAAACTGTTCTTTTCCACCCATCAAATTAACCAAACCATTAATATCCTGGAAAACAGACCATGTATAATGCAAGCTGTTTCCTTCGGTAAATGCATCACCCCATTTTAAAGGATTAAACGGTGTCTGGAAGGTGCCATCTTCATTTTTACCTCGCATTAGTCCAGATTCCTTGTCAAATACATTCTTAAAATTCTGAGCTCTTTGGGCAAAAAGATCGATTTCTTCCTGCGGACGACCTAGTTCCTGTGCCAATTTCCAAACACAAAAATCAGCATAAGCATATTCTAATGTTCTTGCAGTATTTTCATGAATACCAATATTATAAGGCACATATCCCAATTTATTATAGTATTCTGCACCATATCTACCCACTGAGGTAATCTCTTTGTTATATCCGTTTGTATTCTTGACAATTGCCTCATACAAAGTCTCAATATCATAACCACGAATCCCTTTTAAATAAGCATCCGAAATAAGGGATGCGGAATTGGACCCAATCATACAACCTCGGTGTCCAGGACTTGCCCATTCTGGTAACCATCCACTCTCTTTGTAAGTATTAACCAATCCTTCCATAATTTGAGCGTTCAGGTCTGGATACATTACTGTAAAAAATGGAAATACTGCCCGGAATGTATCCCAAGCCATTATCTGTAAACATATAGCCAGGCAGTATTTCACCATTATAAGGACTGTAATGAACTATTTCATTTTTTTCGTTGTACTCATAAAATTTTCTTGGGAATAATAACACTCTATAAAGACAGGAATAGAATGTTTTCAATTGGTCATCTGTTCCTCCTTCTACTTTAATCCTAGCAAATTCCTTTTCCCAAGCATGTTTTGCTTCTTCTTTAACCTGATTAAAGTTTTTATTCCCAATTTCTCTCGATAAATTCAATTGAGCTTGCTCTTTACTAATGAACGAAGATGCCACTTTTACGTGGACCTCTTCACCCTTTTTAGTTTTAAATCCAATAACCGCACCAACATGATCGCCAGAAGCAGCTTTTGATCCTGATTTTAATTTGTCGCCATTCCAGGTATGAACAATTTCAAAATCCTTATCGAATTCAGCGACAAAATAGTTATGAAAATTATCTGGCACACCGCCACTATTGTTACGACAATATCCTACAATCTTTCTTTCTTCAGGAATAATTTTCACCTCCGAACCTTCATTGTATGCATCTAGCAAAATGTATGAGTTCTCATTTTCTGGAAATGTAAATCGAAAGATAGCAGCGCGTTCCGTTGGGCTTACTTCAGCTTTTACATCATAGTCGGCCAAATAAACTTCGTAAGCATATGGTTTAGCATCCTCAGCTTTATGCGAAAACCAAGAAGCACGCTCATCTTCCTTAAACTTTAAATCTCCTGTAACAGCCATGAATGAAAAAGCTGCATAATCATTAATCCATGGACTAGGTTGATGTGTCTGTTTAATACCTCTAATTTTCTTTGCATCGTAAGCATAAGTCCAACCATCACCCATTTTACCGGTTTGCGGTGTCCAAAAATTCATTCCCCAGGGTACTGCAATGGCAGGATAAGTATTTCCGTTGGAAAGTGCATGTTCAGAATCTGTTCCCATTAACGGATTCACCATGTCTACACTGGAAATTTTATTGGATTTTATCGCCTCTTTTTCACCCACACACGATGCCAAAAATGCTATCAGAATTAATAGAATATTTGCTCTCTTCATTTTTATCTTTTAGTAGTTAAATCAACAAGTGATACAACTGTTTTCTTCAATTAAAATCAATTCAATAATTTTCTTGATTCCTTAGTATACAACTGATTTCGGTCTATCCTTCATTTTAGAACCAAATTCTTTATTTGGTTTTGGCCCCATTTCAAACACCAACTCACCACCATTCATGATGTCTTTATGAGTAATGAATGACTTGGTATAATCCTGGCCATTTAATTTCACCGACTGGATATACATATTCTCCTTACTATTGTTATTGGCAAGAATGGTAAATGATTTGTCTGCACTTAGATTAATGCTTACTTTATCAAATAAAGGTCTACCGAATACATAAGCACCATTAGAAGGATTTACTGGATAAAAACCCATCGACGACATTACGTACCAAGCTGACATTTGACCACAGTCTTCATTACCACATAATCCATCAGGCTTATCGGTATACAATTCGTTAAGGATATAATCTACTTTATCAGCAGTTTTATACTGTTCTCCTGCAAATGCATACAAATAGGTTATGTGATGGCTTGGTTCATTCCCGTGAGCATATTGTCCAATTAATCCAGTAATATCCGCAGAAGCTCCTTCTTCCAAGTCTGAAGAAATAGAGAATAAGCTGTCTAGTTTTGTTAGAAATGGTTTATCCCCACCAAACAATTGAATTAGTCCTTCCGGATCTTGAGGAACTAACCAAAGGTATTGCCATGCATTTCCTTCACAGTAATCATTTACTCTGTGCTGAGCTGATACAGGATCGAATGGAGTTCTCCAGCTACCATCTTTCATTCTACCTTTCATGAATTTGTCATTTGGATCGAAATATTTTTGGTAAGCTTTAGCTCGTTCTGTAAAATACTTAGCATCTTCATGCTTACCTAATTTTTTCGCCAACTGGGCAATTCCCCAATCGCTAATCGCATATTCCATGGCTCTTGCAACAGATTCGTGCATCATATCGCAAGGAATGTATCCATACTTCTGTAATTCTTTAACTCCTGGTTCAAAATCACCCATTGCTGTAGTTTTTACAGCTTCATATGCCAAATTGATATCAAAACCAGTAAAACCTTTAAGGCAAGCATCCACAACCACAGGCACTGCACTATATCCAACCATTGTATTGGTTTCGTTTCCTCTCAAATGCCAAATTGGGAGCTTACCCTGATGCTTGTAAATTTCAAGCATAGAATTGATCATATCGGGTACCCTTTCCTGTTGTGTAATTGTATACAATGGATGAGCAGTTCTATAAGTATCCCATAATGAGAATAAAGTGTAATTGGTACTGTTGGTATTGTTGTAAACCTTTTTATCGGTTCCTCTGTAATCACCATTCACATCATCGAAAATGTTAGGAGCAATTAGTGTATGATACATAGCAGTATAGAATACTCTTTTATCCTTCTCACTTTGAGTCTCAATATGAATTTTTTCAAGTTCTTTGTTCCATTTGGCTTTGTTCGCGGCAAGAATCTCATTGAAATTCCAATTTGGCATTTCTGTTTTGATATTTAGCAAAGCATTTTCCATACTAACTGGAGACATTCCAAACTTCACCTGAAGTTTCTCAAAAGACTCTGTGGAAAAATTAAGAAAGGCTTTGATAGCTTTCCCTTTTCCTGCATCTCCCTTTAATTTTTCATCTGCATCATAAACCACGATATCTTTTATTGGCTTTGACAAAACCATTGCAAAATACTCACGTTGATCTGCAGCCCAACCTTTTGAAAAGCGATAGCCTGCCACAATTGTATCATTTACCTTATGAAAGAAAGTTTCTGTTGCCTGATCTCCATTACCTTCTTTTAAATCAATAATCAATCTGGATTGTTCTGATTTTGGATAGGTAATTTGATGCATGGCAACCCTTTCGGTAGTTGTCATTTCAACACCTACATTATAGGTATCCAAAAACACTTTATAATAACCAGCTTCGGCTTTTTCAGTATCATGACTGTAATAGGAAGCATAACCTTCTTCTGGATTTTCTTGAGAACCTGGATTTATTTTCAATTCACCAACAGCTGGCATAATTAAAAACTCACCCAAATCGGTACAACCTGTTCCGCTCAAATGCAGATGTGAAAATCCCTTAATAATACTATCTGAATAGTGATAAGATGAACACCAATCCCATCCTTTATGAAAATTGCTAGGTCCAGCCTGAATTGCCCCAAAAGGTACACTGGCTCCAACAAACACATGACCATGTCCACCTGATCCAATATATGGGTCGACATATTGAGTTAAACTATCATCATTTGTCTTACCATCAGTTAGCTGGCAGGATGCGAATGCACCCAACAACAATGACAATCCTAGTGTTTTGATTGATTTAAATTTTTGCATTTGGTTTTACTATAAAGTTCTGTAATAAGGTTGATATATAATAAGCTTATCGCTCTAATATTTGTCTAATTTAATACACCTTTTGATAAAAGGCTACAAAACAATCCTTCTTTTTATATTAGGTAGAAGCAAACCTATCATTCTGATTTTTACCCCTAGGCTATATTGATAATGGGAGCTACCGGAAGGCAGCTCCCAAATAAATTGTAAGTAATTATTATTCAACAACATTCCATGAGATTCCTCTCATATGTGCTTTGTAATTTCCAGTTTCATCAGTAAACTTCACGCCTTTAACTCTATTAAGTGGTAAGTAAACATTCAAACCTGTTTCAGTACCAGTAATTTCTGAATCAAGATCAGCTGCATCGCGAGCAACATCCCATAAACGGAAGTCTTTGATGTAGCCATCCATTTTACCCCAGCCATTACCTAGCCACATTTCACCCCATCCAGATACATTAGGAGCACCTATGTCTTCAAATACGGCTTTTTCAACACCATCAACAAAGATTTTGGTAGTACGAGCAGTATCATCATGAACAAGAGCAACATGTTGCCACTCTCCTGTTTTCATAACCAAAGGATCTGTCTTAGGACCTTGCCATCCGTTTCCAGCATTTGTGAAATTCCACAAACCACCTGATTTAAGGACATTCTCTTCAGTCAATTCATCATATCCATATACCCAAACTCCATATTCTCCATTGTTGAAGAATTCACCTGTTCCATAACCAAACAATGATTTTACTTTAACATTAAACTCAACAGTATAATCACCTTGTGGGGTATAATTTGGTGTAATTCTTAATCCAATAGCAGAAGGTACGTCTCTATCAACTAGAATACCATCAGTATCAGCTACCAACATAGAATTTATCAGTTTAATTGCACTTTGTAAACCTTCAGCCTTTTCATCCAATGCAGTTTGACGACCTTCTTTAGCAAGCGCTTCATTAGCATCTGCAATTAACTCATCAATGTAAGCAATAGTTCCAACAGGATAATCACCATCCTGATCACCTTCTACCACTTCAGCTTTAAATTCTGTAATTTCAACAATGGCAGCTTCAAGTTTTGTTTTGTCTAAAACAATCACTGGTGGTTCCGCAACCCATTCTATTTTTCCCTGAAATTTTGCAGTATAATTACCAGTAACATCTTTAAATTCAGAACCTAAATCAGCGCTTAATGGTAAAAACATTTCAAGATTAGCCTCGGTTCCAGTTAAAGTAGCTGTTTTATTATCAGCAATTTCTGAATCAGTACGAGCACCTTTCCAAACTCTAACATCTTTAACTACAGCATTCACAACACGGTCTGTCCAGGTTGGTCCATTACCAATAACAAAGCTCTTGTCAGCACCTGGCAAATAAGTTTGTGTTTGTGACAACACTTCAACCCCATTTACATATAGTTTTTGACTTGTAATTTCGTTAACAAATGCAATTTGCATCCATTCACCTGATTTCATTACACCAGGATCAGTCTTAACATCTCTCCAACCATCAGCTGTACCTACGTTAAGATGAATAACTCCGTCATTAAAGTATCTGATTACAAAACCACTATCAGGACCATCTTGCTCAGTTGCGAAAATATTATTTGAATAACCTTTTTGGTTCAAGTCAACAACATAAATCTGAGTTTCAATGGTAAAACTTTCCTTAAATATCGGTTTGATATTATCCGAAATTTGTATCCAGGTTTCATTTTCTTGCTGAATCCATGGCATTGCAACAGCAACAATATTTGCTTTAAATATATCGATGTAGCGCTGTAATTTCACAGCTGCATCAGAAATATCCTCCTGATTTTCTGCATTTTCTATTTTCCAGCGCACCCAGTCAATTACAGATTGTAACTCAGCTTTTGAACCTGGTTTTTGATCACCTGCATTAATTCCTTCCTCTGTAGTCTCGATTAGAGTTTCAGCTTCGGTAATTAATGTCTCTATAGAAGCAGTATTGAAGTTGCCTCCTTTATTATCGTCATCATCACAAGCTGTGAAGGTAAATACCATCAAAAAGGCAGCTAGGAAAGACCACGATTTTATATTTAATTTTATTGCTTTCATATTTTTAAACAGACTTAGATTTAAAAATTACTACTCATTAAACCACTTGTTTTAGTTTTAGTGTCAGCAGTATCCCACCAAACTTTGATATCCATTCTATCTGTTTCTGGAGTATTTTGAGTAGCTGGCATATTCTCACTGTTTTGCAAGTGCTCATTAATTGGATATCTAACACGCTTCACCCAAGTTCCAGGTGCCACGGTTGCACTACCACTTACACCATCCTTTGGAAGAGTAATATCAGGATAATCCGTTCTACGAAAATCGGCCCAACCTTCAACACCATTTGGGAAATTTGCTACCCATTTTTGTGTAATCAATTGCTTTAATGAGGCTTCATTTGCACCTGATAGGCTGGTAAACCAGCTATATAATCAGCTGCTGCAGTTGGATCAACCCCTACATAATCCATTGAAGCCTGAACTCCTTCTAGGTACAATGCATTTGCATCACCTGCAATCCAGCCTCTCATTGCAGCTTCAGCTTGCAAGAAAAGTACTTCAGAATAGAACATTACAGGACAATACATTTTATCATCAGTACCATTTCCAACGAAGTCAATATATCCACCTTCCAGGTTAATTGTCGCAAAGTTTTCGTCTGCATCTGAAGGAACAAGGTTATAACCATTCTCGATTCCGTAATAACGGTCAAATCCTGCATCCTCTTTGCTTGTTGGTTTTCCTTCTACCTGGTAAGCAAACCATCTTGGGGTACGAGGATCCTCTCCTGCAGTTGATTGATTGTAAAGATTATCAGACATGGTTTTTGACATGCGAATGTTATTCCAATTCCAAGCCATTTGATGCAAATAGTCGTACCATCCTTGGCTCCACATTCCAACTCTTGCAACATCATCATTGCTTGCTAAAAGACCACCTGGACCAGAAACAGCAGCTTGAGCTTCAGATTGCGCTTTTGTTGGATCAACATTTGAAATACGCATTGCTAATCTTAAACGCAATGAATTACCAAACTTTTGCCATTGCATTGCATCACCATCATAAATTAGGTCATACCCATCATTATATGTGTATTGATCTGCATTACCAGTAATTGCATTAATTGCTGTATTCAATCTTGCAAATAGATCGTAGTAAATATCCTTTTGATTATTATAAGGAACAGCCTCGCCGCTACTTGCATCAAAATAAGGAACATCACCGTATGTATCAGTAATTCTAGACCACCAATAACACATCCAAATTTCTTTGATTGCAATCGCATCAACGTATGAAGGGTCTTCTCCAAATAAATCTTGAATTGAATTCGCTCTACGTAAATCTTTTGTATAGTGCTCACTCCATTGGTTTCCAATCCAACCATCTACATACTCATAGCGTGGTGAACCAAAACCACTAACTGTATTCGCCCAATACTGTGAATACAAATCAGGATATAAGTTTACATTACGCTGGTAGTTATCAAAAACAGCCTGAACTAAAGGACTAAAGAAGAACTTCGGTTCAACTGAAGTTGTCGCATCCGAAGGGACATTTAAGTCATCAAAATCATCAGAACAACTACTGCCCAACATGATTAGCCCTAATGCGAATAATATTATATTAATTTTTTTCATAACAAATTTCTTTATCAATTAAAATCCAACATTAATCGAGAACCCATATGTTCTGGTTGAAGGAACTGGAGAAAAATCATATGCTTGTGCTTGGTAAAGAGTACTAAAAGCACTTGCATCAGGAGCTGTACCTGGAGTATCTTTATAGAAATAGAAAAGATTTCTACCTACTAATGCAACTCTTGCTGATTTTACAGGATTGTGAGGGATTTTACTCAAAATCGATTTTGGAATATTATATCCGATTGCCAATTCTTTTAGCTTCATATGCGAGGCGTCGTACATAAATTCTTCATCTACCTTTGACAATTGTCTCCAGTATTCCTCTGCTGATATAATAACATTATTAGGGCCGCCATCAACTGAAACTCCATCAGCGAAGAAAGCCATACGGTTATTTGCAAGTGTTCGTTTAGCAGTACCAGCACTTACAGCTCCTTGTTCTGAAGATGAAAGAATGTCTCCACCTTGCTGAATCGAAACTAAAGCAGATAAATAAAGACCTTTATAATCAACATTTAAATTAATAGACCCTGTCCAGTCAGGCTGAAGGTTACCAATAATCTCATCCTCCTGTGCAAGAGTCATCAAACCATTGTTATCGATAATAATTTCACCATTTTCATCGCGATCATAAACACTACCAACAATCTGACCAAGCTTTTGACCTGGATAGGCGTATACTGACATATCAAAAGGATATCTTGGAACATCTTTGGTTAATTCCTCCATTATCCCTTCATTTTTAGCAAAATTAAAGTTCAAGCCAACGGTTAAATCATTTGTTTTAACAGGTACGGTTGTCAACATTAACTCAACCCCTTTGTTCACAATTAAACCAGCATTAGAAAGAATATTCTTAAATCCTGAACTTTGTACCGCTGGTACAAGAAGAATTTGGTTTTTAGTTCTTTCATTGTAGTATGTAAAATCTACTCCTACACGATTATTCAAGAATCTTAAATCAGCACCAATTTCATATGAAGTTGATAATTCTGGCTTTAAGTTATTTTGTACACCATTCTCTGGTACATTACCTGTTGATTGACCATAGTTCCAGTTACCAATAGAATAGGTTTGTGCAGTTAACAAAGGATCAGTAGCCTTACCTACTTTTGCCCATGAACCTCTAATCTTAGCAAATGACACCCATTCTGGCATATCAATCATATCAGATACCAAACCACTTAAACTAACCGATGGATAGAAGTAAGAATTATCAAATTCTGAGGTTGAAGAAGTAAGTGTTGAAGACCAGTCATTACGAGCTGTAAAATCAAGGAATATCATATTTTTGTATGCCACTTGACCAAAACCATATAAAGATCTCACCTCTTCCTCTACAATACTTTCCGAAGCATTAATGTTTGATCCAGCTCCTAAAAAGAAATCATTCTCAGAAGATAAATGTCCAGAAGTAGCTTTTAACTCTCTGAATCTGTTTTTCATACTATTAGCTCCAACATTTAAACCAATAGTAAAATCTTCGTTAAGTTCTTTATTGTAAGACAATAAAAACTCATAATTTTCTTCTTTAAAATTCGATTGAGATGGGTTATAATTTGGTCTACTAGAATCTACATTATCAGCAAACATATACCCTTCAACCGCTTCAAATTGATAGAAATCCATACCATATTTGAATTTGGCTTTTAAATCTGAAGTCAATTTTAAGTTAGCAGCAACATACCCAAAGGTTCTGTTCTTCTCATCATTGTTTGTTGTTTGAGCTTGCAAAAAGTATGGGTTTCTATAGTTTGCATTTGCAGTAGTATATAATTTTTCAACGTGATTACCACCAAGAATTTCATAACCTGGAGCCAAATCCTGGTTGCGAATATTCATTGGCATGGTGTTGAAATAAGACACATAACTATAATTTCCAATTTCTGGTCTCTCCTTACCTTTTGTATTGAAGAAAGATACTTTTGTATCAATATTTAACCAAGTATTAATATCGTAATCGGCTCTTAAATCAAATGTTAACTTTTCAACTTTATGATCTTCATAAATGCCATTCATGATATCTTTACCAATAGACACGCGATACGAACCTTCATCATTACCTCCTGTAAAGGCTAAGCTATGTTTTTGGTTTGTTCCTGTTCTGGTAAAATCTTTCAAGCGATCTTTTTGAACTTCGTAAGGAATTGTTTCCCCTGTCCAAGATTCTAACATTTGACCTGTCATTTCTGGTCCCCAAGAAGCCGTTGAATTCTTATCATATACTCCATTATTACCTTGACCATATTTTTCTTGTAAATCAAGCATATATGCAGCTTCAGAAATAGTATAGCTTCCTGAATAAGAAATACCTAATCCTTTACCTCTGGTACCTTTTTTAGTAGTAACCAATACAACTCCATTACCACCACGTTCTCCATAAAGCGCAGCAGCATTAGGACCTTTCAAGATAGAAACCGATTCAATATCTTCCGGATTCAAATCGAATGCACCACCAGCACGAGAAGTACCTCCCCAGACACTACCATCGCGGCTGTTACCATTATCAAATGGCACTCCATCAACAACCCAAAGAGGTTCATCGTTTCCAATCAACGAACTGGCCCCACGAATATCGATACGAGAAGTACCACCAACGCCTCCTCCAGATTGACTAATTTGAACACCAGCAACTTTTCCTTGTAATGAAGTAACAAGGTCAGCATTACCTGTTTGAGTTAAATCATCAGCCTTTACATCCTGTACTGCATAACCAAGAGCTTTCTTTTCTCTTTTAATACCTAAAGCAGTTACTACAACTTCGTCAACCTGCAAAGCATCAGCTGCCATAACAACGTCAATTACAGATTGAGAACCTACTGTAATTTCCTGTGTTGTCATTCCAACAAAACTAAATACCAATACACTTGATTCATCGACAGCAATTTGAAATTTACCATCAACATCAGTTACAGTTCCAACTGTTGTACCTTTTACAACAACAGACACACCAGGCAGTGACATTCCAGACTCTTCAACAACTGTACCTGTCACAGTTTTCTGCACAGCTACGGTTGAATTGTCTTCAAATAAACTGTTAACGTTTGCATTTGCGGCAAAAGGCGAACCTAAAACTGCAACTAGCAAAGCTAAACTGCTAATCTTCCTTCCAAAGCTTAATGGGTTAGTTAAGATGGAATGAAGATTACTTAAATAGCATTTCTTCATAGTTAGTAAATATTAATTATACAATGAAAACAAAATCATGTGATTTTTTCTGGAGCCAATATTAGCGCAAACGTATTAATTCACGATTAATATTGAATTAATCACTAAATCAAATACATTAACCACCGCACTACAAGTTAGTTTTCAGCAGATTAGATTCATTAATTCCGATTTGTTTTTTGAAAATCTGAAGAATTGAATTGCTTTTATAATTATTTAAACTGGAGGATGAACATTGGATGTGAATTTAAGAGGCAGGAATTCCTTAAACAACCATATAAATTGCGCCTTCTACAAGTTTTTTATAGCATCTTTCTTTATTCTGTAATAAGATTTGAATATCTTTGATTTTCACAAAGGATATTTAATTATTAACCAACTCTCTCTTTTTTAATCATGCGATTAATTAATTTCTTAATTCTTCTGTTAGTATTTATTCCAGATTTGTTCGCAGATCATGGAGTTTATTTTAAATCTAATGAAGTAAGCAAAGAAAATAGAACTGGCATTGATATTACACACAATGGCAATATTTCCTATACCAATAACTTTACCATTCATTTTAATTTATCCTTTCGGGAATCTGAAACTCATTATGGTGAAATACTTTCTCTTAAGGAAACTCATAATAAAAATCTAATTCAGGTTACTTATCGAATGCCAGACTTATTTGTGATATACAATAAGCGAGAAACCAAATTTCATATAGACCTGAAGGAAGAAGAAATACAGAATAACAGATGGGTTGATTTTGAGCTAAATATAGATGCGATTAATAATAAAATTAATTTGCAATTTGCTGACAAAAAACTGCAATCAGATCTTAATTTTCCTCAGAATTCTGATTTTGCATTATCATTGGGTGTCATCAATAAATACGGATTCTTTATTGATGAAGTACCTTCTATTTCGATAAAAGATTTAAGCATTAGAATAGATGGTGCACCTAAACATCTATGGCCATTCAAGAAAACAGATAATTTCTTGGTTAAAGACATTCTTTCCAGTAAAACTGCTAAAGTTTACAATCCTGATTGGGTAATTGATTATCACAACAAGTGGAAAAAAATACAAAGTTTGAATTTTTCTTCATTGCCTTCGTTGTTGTACGACAAGAAAAATGAACAAATCAATTTCATTTTCATGAATGGAACAATACAGAACTTTGATCCATTAAGCAAAAGTCTAACAAAAGTAAATGAAAAGGTTAATGGGTTTCCTTGTTTTGAAAAAGCTCAGCAAATTATTTATAACAATAGTGGAGATATAACAACATACAGTTTCAACCATAACTTGATTTCCACTTATGATTCGGTTAATAACTCGTGGAACAACAATATTGAGTCTACAGAGCATGACACTCCAAAACTGTGGCATCACAACAAATTGTTACATCCCCAAACTAAAAACATTACAACTATTTGTGGATATGGGTATTATTCTTACTTCAATGATATCCTATCATTTAATCCTGAAACTAACAATTGGGATAAATTAAAGTTTGCTGGAGATACAATTAAACCAAGGTATCTTGCTTCGTTAGGACAGTCTGGAAAAAACCCAAACTGTTACTACCTTTTTGGCGGTCTGGGAAATTCTATGGGCAAGCAAATCTTAGGAAAGGAATTTTATTACGATTTGCATAAAATCGATTTTAAAAATCAAGAGATAACATATTTATGGGACTACAAATGTGACGAACAATTTCAGTATCTGCCAATTAACAGCCTGAAGGTTACTGAAACAGATAGTAGTTTCTACACTTTAATGTTTCCATCAACAAAACAAAATACCTATTTAAGGGCTATTAAAGGTTTTATCAACGAGCCAGGCATTGCATTTATTGGAGATAGTATCCCATATAATTTTCTTGATATTGAATCTTTTGCGGATCTATACTACTGGAATAGTGAGAATAAACTTATTGCCGTTACCTCTCACCGAAAAAAAGATATGACCTATGAAGTTAATATCTATACAATAAGTTACGAACCTGGAAATAAAGACAATTTTGATATTAACGGAGTAGGCTTGCCTCTTTCGGTTAAGATTTTTTACTCAATTCTTGTTATTTGTATCATTCTTCTTGGATTATTTATTATCAGGAAAGTTAGAATGGATCGTAAAAAGAATGAATTCAAAACAAATTATACTTCTACCGAAATATTTGAAGACCCAATATCTGATTATCAAGCACCCAAACACAATGCCATTATTTTATTCGGAGGCTTTCAGGTTTTTGATAATAGAGGGAAAGATATTACTTATAGATTTAGTCCAACTCTGAAAGAACTATTTCTGTTGATCCTTTTAAATACAATTAATGAAGGGAAAGGAATATCTTCCAAAAGAATACAGGAATATTTATGGCCTGACAAATCAGAAAGTAATGCAAAAAATAACAGAGGTGTTAATATCAAAAAGCTGAGAAGTATTCTTGAAGATTTACCAGGTACAGAAGTTGTTTTTGATAATAATTATTGGAAAATAATTCTTCCTGAAAATATATTCTGCGATTTAGAATATGTGCGAAATACTATAAAATTAATAAGAGAACAAGGTAATATTGAAAATTTAGCCGAAATCATTATCATCCTTCAGCGAGGTTCAATGCTACAAGATATCTTCCCTGAGTGGTTAGATTCATTCAAGGACTTTAATACAGGATTAATAGTTAGCACTTTGGAAGAAATTCTTAAAGATGAAAATCTTGACAAAAAAATTAGTCTCGCTATATCCAACGTAATATTCGTATTTGATCAAATGAATGAAACTGCCCTAAAAACAAAGTGTCATTTGTTGGCATCGCAAGGAAAACACAGTTTGGCAATAGAAACATTTGAGCACTATAGGAAACTATATCTGAAATTCTACAACGAGGAATACCAATTTACATTTAAGGATATTGTATCGAAAGAAAATTAATCAAATAAAAAGCCTGACACATTACGAGTCAGGCTTTTTTAATCTAATCTTTAACACTATTGTATGAGAAATCCGGAAAGAGTTTTCTAAATTTCTCAATCCGGATATCACACTACTACTACAAATTTTTCAATGCAAATGCATAAGCCCCAATACCAATGGCTTTGCTTGCTCCTAGTTTACTAGAGCATACAGCCAAACGTGGATTTGGATCGTATTTTATCGTTTTATCAGTACCAGGAATTTTTATTTCTGTTGAATGATCTGCTGCAAACTCAGCGAATTCATTTTCATTATCAATATTATAAACTTTTTGAACCAGTCTTGGTAAAGCATCTCCGCTTGAAGTATAACATTTGCCATTCATTTCTTCCAATGCAGCTGGCATGTATAAATCATGAGCACCTGTCAGGCCTCCCCCAATAACAGCTATTCCATCTGTAATTGTCAATAAATTAGCTAAGCTATCACCCAAACATTTTCCAAAAATTTTAAATGATTCCAATGCTGCATCACTATCAGGATTGCTCTGATCCATTGCCACATCGTAAACATCTTTTGGCATTAAATCTATAGGATATTCGCTTTTTGCATTAGATAGAAACTCTCTTTGTATAGCTCTTGTGCTTATTCCCTCTTCAGCAAAACGTTCTGGGTAAATACGACTACTTGTTAACCAAACCTCAGTAGCAATTGAGTTATCCCCAATTAGCAATTCATCATTGTGGACCAAACCACCACCAAATCCAGTTCCTAAAGTAACTCCTATAAGATTTTTATATCGTTTTGGACTTCCAGCCTTTACCAACTTGCTATTAATTTCAGGTAAGACACCACCTAATGCTTCACCATATGCAAATAAGTCACCATCATTATTAATAAATACAGGAATGTCAAATTTTTCCTGTAGCATTGCCCCTAATGCAACACCTCCCCTAAATGCAGGTAAATTAGGTAAATCTCCAATAATCCCATTTTTATAATCCGCAGGTCCAGGAAAAGCAAAACTAATTGCAACTGGTTTCTCATTCAATTTATTGGACACTTCTTGAAACCCGTCAACAATATTTTGCAAACACAAATCTAAATTGTCTGCATTAGATGGTTTTCTTATGGGCTCAACTACTTCTTCCCCACTTTTCATCGCCGAAAAAACAAAATTCGTTCCTCCAGCATCAAGAGTCATTACAACTCTCTCATCTCTCCAAATGTTCATTCTATTCTTCTTTAAGAATTTATTTTTTATCTGATTTTGCAAAAAGATTACCCAAATACAAGAAGTAAAGTAAGCATACCAACAGTACAATTACACCACCTATTTGACTTCCAACTGCATCGGAAACAACACCTAAAAATAAAGCAATTGCTCCACCGGAAACACCCATGATCATTAAACCAGAAACCTCGTTTGCTCTTTCAGGTTGTCTCTTAAGAGCATAAGAGAAAATAATTGAGAACAGGTTAGCACAAGCAAATCCAACAATAAAAATAAATACCGAAAGCAATACAAGATTACTAACCACCAACATTCCAACAAATCCAAGAATACCAAGAATCACACTGTAAATGAAAATTTTACCCGGTGCGTATTTCGCCAGAATAATAGCTCCTAAGAAAGTACCCACAGTACGTGCAACAAAATAAAGACTAATTCCTAAAGCAGCTTGATCCAAAGGAATACTACATCTTTCCATTAAATATTTTGGAATGGTTACATTTAAACCAACATCAATACCAACCACCAAAAGAATACCAATAAAAAAGGCAAGAATGTACTTGTCTTTTAACAAACTAAAACATCCAATTACAGACACATTCTTCTCTTCCTGTTCTTCCTTATCGATTGAGGTCATCCACAACCATAAAGTTGAAATCAAAGTGATCCCTGCATAAAGTGGAAAAATCAATTTCCAATTACCAAGACTTCCTGCCGCAAACCCAGCAATAATAGGTCCTAAAAAAGCAGCAATTGCTTTTACAAACTGACCTAAAGTTAAACTACTTGCCAATTTTTCTCCTGACACCACATTGGTTAACAAAGGATTCAATGCAACTTGGATAATGGTATTCCCAATACCTAAAAATGCAAAAGCAACCAGTATAACTGTAAAGTTGTACGAAATCAATGGTACAAGCATTGCAAGAAAAGTAATTGCCATACTTAATAAAACCGTATTTTTTCTACCAATTTTATTCATAAGTAGCCCCGTTGGTACAGAAAATACCAGGAACCATGCAAATACCATAACCGGCAAAATATTCGCCAATGTGTCGCTTAACTGAAAATCTGATTTTACGTAATTCGTTGCAATACCAACAACATCTACAAATCCCATAATAAAAAACCCAAACATCACAGGAAGGATTTTCGCAATTGAAGACTTTTCTTTCATAAATAGTTAATTATAAACGTTCTATTAATTTTGGTTCTAAAACAATTCTTTTGCTTATGCGTTCTTTTTCATTCATCACTTCTTCAAGAATATCCACGGTATAGTTGGCTATCTTTTCGATAGGTTGAGCAACAGAGGTAACCTTTGGTTTGGAATAATCGAACAAATCCAAATTATCAAAGCTCACAAACTTTACATTCTCAATTTTCTCTTTGTGAAATATATTCATTGCCCAAATTGCTTGAGCGGTAATCTGGTTATTGGTAAATACAACAGCATCCACTTGCTCTTCCATCAAATACTGTAATTGAGCTTTAGTACTTTCTTTTAGATTATTATTATCAACAATTCTAATCAAACGATCTTCAATGTGTATATTACTATCGCTTAAAGCTTCACGATAACCATCAATCCTAAGTTTTAAGGAATAAACATTTGGTGTAATGGAAAGTAATCCTATTTTTTTAGCTCCTTGCTGAATCACTTTTTGGACTGCATTCTTCATCGCTTTTTTATTCTCAACAAGAATATAGTTTCCCAAAAAATCTGGATGCTCTCTATCGAAAAATACCATTGGGAAACGTTGAGAGGTTAATGTATTTAGCATTCCTAAATTTTCGAAAGATGAAGCCAGAATAAGTCCATCAACCTGTCGGTTCACAAACATATTTAACAGCAAATCTTCTTTTTCCTGAGTTTCATCAGTACTTCCTATGATCAAATGATATCCTTTATCTGCCAGTAAATCTTCAATCAGGCGTCCAATTTTGGCATAAAACGGGTTGGATATATCAGGTACCAAATAGCCAATGGTATTGGTTTTACCTTTTTTTAAACTTTTAGCTATCTGGTTGGGCTGATAATTTACTTCGCGAACATATGCAAGTATTTTTTCTTGTGTTTTCTTGCTGATATTCTTTTCGTCTCCTTTGTTATTTAAAACAAAAGAAACCGTTGTTTTTGAATAACCTAGCTCCTGAGCTATATCTTTTATAGATTTCTTTTTCAAGATATTTATTTTTACTAAACCGTTTTACTAAATCGATTTATCAAAAGTATAACATTTTTTGAAAGAATGAAAATTTTTGCCCAAAACTCATATCATTTAATTGATAATTAAGTAAGGCTTTTTTAAATAAATTGTATTTTTATCTAATTATCAAGCGTATTTTCACACCTTTTACCTGATTATATAAAATAAATTATAACAGATGAAAAACCAAAAAATTTGTATCATTGGATGTGGTAATCTTGGAAAATCAATAGCCAAAGGATTATTGGAACATCAGGATTTTAATTCTGAAAACGTTATTGCAACTAGAAGAAAACTCAAATTTATCGAAGATTTAAAACCTTCTGGTGCTGAAATTACAACTGATAATCTATATGCCGTTAAAAACTCTAATATCATTTTAATAGCCGTTAAACCTTATAATGTTGATAAAATCATTCGTGAAATTAAACCTGAAATAAAAGAAGGGAAACACATATTGATTTCGCTGGCTACAGGTTTAGGTACTCATGAAATTTCTGAAATGCTAGATCATAAAATTCCGGTTTTTAGGGCTATGCCAAACATTGCTGCCGATATTAGAGAATCAATTACCTGCATTTGTAGTAAGAACTCATCCGCCGAACATACTCAAAAAGTAAAATCTATATTTGATGCAATAGGTGAAAGTTTAATCATCAATGAAGAATTAATGGAAGCTGCAACAATACTGGGAGCTTGCGGGATTGCCTTTGTTTTTCGATTCATTCGGGCAATGATTCAGGGAGGCATACAGATTGGTTTTGACGCAAACACAGCAAATCAAATTGTTTCTCAAACAGTAAAAGGTGCAGCCAAAATGTTACAAGAAAACAATAATCATCCTGAATCTGAAATAGATAAAGTTACAACACCTAAAGGTTGTACCATTGTTGGTTTAAACGAAATGGAGCATCAAGGTTTCTCTTCATCATTGATCAGAGGAATTGTAACTTCTTTTGAAAAAATTGAAAAGTAGTATATTTTTTTTACGCACCATAAATGATGAGTTATTCCCAAACAGAATGACTCATCGTTTATTTCACAAGAAGTAATTTTCGCTTTAATATCTCACCATCCACATTCATCTTCAGAATATAGACTCCAGCCGAAAGACCTTTTAGGTTAAATACCAAAGTATTACTAAAACTAGGTATGATTCCATTTCTCACTTCCATACCAGTACTTGAATATACACTCCAACTTATTTCGCTATATAAAATTTTACTTAGATCAATTGTAAATTTATCGACAGATGGATTTGGATAAATGGTCAAAAGCCTGTCATAGTTCATTTCAATCTGTTTTGAGATACTTGTACTTCCACAATCGTTTGTACCTGTCAAACTCACTGTATATTCTCCAACATTAAGATATTCATGATTTGGACTAACTTCATCTGAGGTATTTCCATCTCCTAAATTCCAAGTAAAAGAATCAAAATCTATTGATTGGTTAATTAAGCTTAGCTCTCTTTTTTGTATTGTATAATCAAAAACAAGTTTTGTCATATCAATAACTTTTACATCCCTACTGATTGTAATATCTGTACCATTTGAGGTATAGCTAAACAGAATTGATTTATTCCCCACAGAACTGTAGGATACATTATGAGGTCCAGGTCCAACAGCTTGTGTTGGTATAGCATCATCACCAAAATCCCAAAGCATATTTTCCGCTCCTTCATTAACGATAGCTTCCACCGTAAAATCATTACCAACGCATCTACTAGTTACATCAATCTTAAAAGATGGATCATATCCGTCCAAAGTTTCCACTCCCAAATTCAATGGGTCCAACCAATGTTTTAATTGTTCATTGATGTTAGAATAGTTTGCCCAACTTTCTGAAAATTTTGAATAATAATCATTAACAGAATTACCACAGAATGCATCACCTCCTGTTAAATCACCAATTATTCTATGGTGCTCATCAAAGAGAGGCGATCCAGACGAACCTCCCTCTGTTGTTCCAACTTCCCAATCTAATATTTGCCAACTTGTATTCTCATCAAAAGTGTAACGAGCATCCGAATAAGTAGCAGTTACAGGAGCATCATTATCAATGGAAATCTTTTTTGCATCACCACTCGGATGATGAATACATACTGTATTCGTCGGAACTCTTCCTGATCTATCCCATCCCGCATAATATGGAGTATAAGATACAGGCGGAGTATCTGAAAGTTCCAGTAGTGTAAAATCTATATTTTCAGTTGTTGCTCTTAACACTGCTCCAGAAATGGACTGAGTCTTAATTCCATCATTAGTATTACAATCAGAATTCTCATAGTTAAAATAAAAGATTGCACCATCAGCAACCTCTTGTTCATGCATAACATGATAGGCAGTTAATAAATATGGTGTTCCATCTTGATTCGTATTATTTACTAATGCTCCCGAAGCAATATACCCACTGCCATTTACAACGTAAGAAATGTGACAAACCGATTTTTTCACTACTTGCCATGCATTTCCTTCTTCACAATTAATATCAACATTACAATCACCAGAATCTCCCAACGTTTTTGTAGTTGATTCAATTCCTTTTAGCAAATTAAAAATGTTTTTATAATCATGTAGGATTGATCCAATTTCAATTTCAGCATTAAAATCAACTATCGCTGGTTCTATATACTCCATGGTGAGTTGATCTCCTTTTAAGGCTTCAATAGCAAATCTTCCTGATAATTTATTATTCTCATGAGTATATGCACCCAAAACGCGGTTGGATTGATCGTTGTAAACAAACAATTTAGATCCTGGTGGTATCCTAAACTTTGAAAGCATAAGTCCTAACGAGAAAGCACCTTCCGACTTAACGGAAAATCTCCAGACTCTTCTTCCATCACTTAGTTCTTCCCAAACACCATCTTCATCTATGCTGTAATCTACATTATAAGAATATGCATATTGCGCATATTTGAGCCTAACTCCAATATTATTATCATTCTCAACTACCGATTTCGATAATAATTTAAATTTAGGAAGTTCGACAAGCTTAAGGTTGGAATTAGCACCGCCATTTTTAAACAAAGGGCTACCACCATGTGAAATTTGTGCTTTTACAGCAAATGAGAGAATGAAAAGACTCAATACAAGTCCTGTTCTGATTAGTTTATATATCATGAGATTTTTTCTAGAGATTCTCAAAAATAACAATAAAGCTGATAAAGTCAATCTGTAAAAGTATATAGTCACCCTAATTAATGCCAATATTCAATAATTAAGCTTAAAGAATATTTTCATGCATGAAAGAAGACGTTCTTTTTCCAAAAAAAATAATTAAATTTGATAACCGAATATTGAAAACCTAATTACACCCAATGAGCACCGAGACTTTTAACTGGTCTGAAAAAACTATTCTAATAGCTGAAGATGTTGCATCAAATTATCTGTTTTTGGAGGAGGTAATTGGAAGAACTGGAGCTAAAATCCTGTGGGCTAAAAATGGTCAAAATGCCATTGAAATGTTTACGCAAAACAATATTGATTTAATTCTTATGGACATACAAATGCCATTACTAAATGGATTTGATGCCACTCGAGCGATCAAAAAAATCAATCCTAAAGTTCCGGTTATTTCACAAACGGCTTATGCTATGGCTGAAGACAGAGGAAAAAGTATCGCTGCTGGCTGCGACGATTATATTTCTAAACCAATTTCAAGTCAGAAACTATTACATCTTATAAATAAGTACTTCTAAATAAAAGTTAAGCTTACATCCTTTAAAAACTTTTCTTCCAGTAAACCTACAATCTTCTTTACCACGGTTCTTCTAATTTCAAGTTCTACAGGCAAGCTTGGATCCTGATGAGCAAAATTTATACGAGTACCGGATATGATTGAAATCTTATCACTCTGTAACAAATAATGCACAATTTGATCAGCAGGTCCATCTCCCAAATCATAATCAATAGTATATTCGTCCAGGATTCGAGCTACCTTTCCTATGGTAAGAATTCCCTCTGTAACCAAGTTGATGCCTTCCATATATGATGCTGGTGGTAATTCAGGATCAGTAATTTTCATACCTGCCGCAAATTTTAAATTCAATTCTCGAGCAAGTATCTCAGCAGTGGTACCTCCACAGATAATTTTCTTTCCCTTAAAGTGGTAAACACGCATTGCGTATTCAGAATCTTTGTCCTTTTCAAAAGGTGGTCCGGTACAAATTAAAAGCTTTCTTGGCTCTCTATAGTATATTACCCCTGCACTGGTATCATCTTTAGGTTCATCATTGTCATTTCTGGATGCCTTCTTCACCAATTGCAAACCTAAATTTCTTGCAGATATAAATGGTGTTGTTCGTACAATATTCTTTACGTAATTCAATGCATTCTCGTGCCCCCAACCAAATGGCAACTCTCTACTTCCCATTCCCGATTGCATAATGCCATCGGACCAAAACAAAATTCTATCCTCTTTTCTTGCCGTAAACGAACAAGTTCTTAACTGTTTTCCTTGATTCTCTTCACTATCAAGAGTTATTGTTCTCCATCCTGGATCATAAACTTCAGCTCCACGCATAACTACACAACAAGGATTATCAAACTCTATAATTCTGGTTGTTCCATCATATTCAATATCTATAATGGTGAATGTAGAATAGCTAACCTTTCGAACACTACAAACAGGTAGCGTGTTCATGATAATTTCGGCAATTGATATTACATCCTTATGCTCCGCCGTAAAATTCATTGCCATAGAAGCCGTAAGTGTTGCCAAAACATTTGCTTTTACACCACTCCCCATTCCATCACTTAAAACTGCAATTGTTCTGTTTTCCTCTTTTATTCTTCTAGAAAGAAAAACATCACCACAAATCATATCCCCATGATGGTATAACTGCTGACAATCAATATCAATGTGAAATTTATCTTCCATTCTTATGAATTTTCTTTATCACCCGGAGTGTGAGATTTGATAATTGAATTCAATAATTTCTCTGTCTTGGAGGCACTTTCTCCTAGTAAAAATGCAATTTGTTGAACGGTTTGAAGGTTTTCCTTAATTACAGCTCTTGCTCTTCCTATCACCTCTTCTTTTCTCACTTCAGGAGCATATAAATCACGGATAATTCCACCTACAATTTTGTTTTTCTTAATTGTAAATACCGATACATTAAATAAAGAATTACCATAGTGAACATCTTTATTCAAAATATCTTCACCATTAAGAATAACTGTTGAAAACAGCTTGTGGAATGGAATCAATTTCTTTAAGTCCGCGTCAACTAAACCAGGAATAATTTCACTTAACATTTTTGCTTCATCTCCCAATAAATCAATAAAGCTAGTGTTAGATTCGATAACTTTTAAGTTTTCATCTACAATTACAACTCCAGAAGGCAATTTTTGCAACATGGCAGATACCGTTTCCGAAGCTTCTTGAGCTATGGCTCTTTCTTCATTGGCTATCCTCTCCGATTCTTTTAAAGCTGTTTTAGTTTGAGAAAGTTTAGAATTTGTCGTATTGAGTTCTTTGATCACAGAATTCATATTCTTAATGGTGTAGGAAGAACACATCTCAAAATTTGCCAAGCCTTGACATTTCGCAATGGCAAACTCACGGCATGACTCATAACCGCAAGAACCACAACCTAACTGATCTTCAATCTTCTCTTTTCCCATTTCAACAAGAACCTGATTCACTTCCTCTTCCGATGGAGTTGGAAGGCTTTGTCCTCTCGATTTGAAACCTCGGTTAAGATCTAAATTCTTGTATTCATCTATTTCCCTTTGCCATTGTTTCTCATCAAAGGTCTTCAACCTCTTTCGAACATATCTTATAACCTGTGACCTTCTTGAAAACTTACGCCCCCCAACAGAAGTTCCAGGCCCCATGATACATCCTTCGCAATAAAATAAATCCAAATGTTGATTTAAATTATGCTGAGTTTTAAATTCATTAATGGAACGCAAAAAGTTATTTCTTCCTTCGGTACTGATTATGTCACCGTTTAACATGCTAACATCAATGTCTGCAGCCTGGAACAAACCATGACTAATTGGAAACAAACCACCTAAACGAGCAAAGGGAGGATCAAATTCTGAAAACTCTACAGAATTCTCTGTAATTTCATATTCTTTAAATAATTTTCTGAGTTCAACAAAACTAAGTACCGCATGAATATCTCCATCCGTACTATTGAAAAACTTTAAATCATTTTTACTTGCAACACATGGCGATAGAGAAACCACCTTTACATTTTTCCCATATTTTTTACGTACAACCTTCGCCATTGCCACGTTTGGAGGCACAATGGGAGCAAGATTTTCAACCAAATCTGGATGAAAATTCTCTACCTGATTTACCACTGCCGGACACTTGGTTGATATGTAGTATTTACCATGGAAATTATCGAAAAGATTCTTGTATTTATAGGCAACCAAGTCGGCACCAAATGCAGCTTCAACCACATAGTCAAAGCCTAAAGCACGAATCATTCCTACAAAATTTCTATAATCCAAAATATCATCAAACTCACCAGAAATACTTGGATCACAAATCGCAACAACTGGATCGTTACCACTCAATAAGATTTTAACCCGATCTTCGGAATTCCTATACTCGATTGCATTTTGAGCACAAACGGTTACACAATTTCCACATCCAATACATCTATTTCCAATGATATGGGCATAGTCATTCTCTATTTTTATCGCTTTGGCGGGACAAACACGAATGCAAGTATAACTAAGATTACACTTGTCCTTATTGGTTAGGATTAAAGGCATAATACGGGGATTTTAGGATTGGAAACTAAAGCATAAATTAAACAAGGCCAAAAACCCCATTCAATATTTCAATTACACCTTCAGGATCAATTTCCTCGTATAATTCATCATCAATTTTAAGAATTGGTCCTTTGGCGCAATTGCCCGTACAAAGTTCTCCGTGAAAGAAAACCTTATCTTTTAATTTATTTTCTTCTAAGTAAGTATTAATTGCTTTAAGAGCTTTACCATTACCTCTTGAAAAACATGAGCTTCCCAAGCAAATGGTGATTTCAATTTTCTCAGCCATCTAGTTTATTGTTTTGTTATCTAGTACAGTTTAAATATAGCTAAGATCTACTTCTTTTAAAAACTTTTCCTCTAACAAGGCAACGATATTCTTTACAACGGTGCGTCTAATTTCCAATTCAACAGGAAGTTTGGGATCCTGATGTGCAACATTGATTTTGGTTCCATTAATGATAAATATCTTGTCGCTTTCGAGTAGAAGTTTAACAATTTTATCGGCGGGGCCATTTCTTAAAACCGTATTTTGATTGTAATTGCTTAAGATTCTATTCACCTTACCCAATGTCAATATTCCCTCGGTCACCAAATCAACACCATCAATAAAGGAAACTGGAGGCAATTCGCTATCGCAAATATTTAAATCAACTTTTATAGGTTTTTGCAACTCTCTGGAAACAATCCCAGCGGTTGTTCCTCCACACACAATTTTTGTTCCCTCAAACTCACTCATTTGCTTTACCAGCTGCACATCTTTCGATTTTTCGTAAGGAGGCCCTGTACAAATCATCAAATTACGAGGTTCTCGGTAATATAAAACTGCGCACGAAGTATCATCCTTAGGCTGATTACTATTGTTTGCACAAGCTCTTTCTACAATATAATTTCCCAAACGGCGAGCAGAAACATAAGGTTGCTTTCTAATCAAAGCTTTTGCAAACTGATCCACATTTTCCATCCCCCAACCAAATGGCAAACGTCTGGTTCCCATTCCCGAATTGGTTACACCATCAGAACAGAATATAATTCGATCTTCCTTTTGTGCTTTAAATCGATATGAATAAAGTATTTTACCCTTATTGGCTTCTCCTTCCGGATGTAATTCTTCACATTCAGGCTTATAAGATTCCAATCCCCTTAATATCAAACAATCAGGATTATCATAACTAATAATCCGGGTATCACCATCACACTCAATTTCTACAATGGTAAAGGTAGAGTATCCAGCTTTTCGCTTGCTACAAACAGGCAGAGTTTTCATGATGATTTCAGCAGCTTTTCTGATATCCTTGTTCACCTTCATGTAATTCAAAATCATCGAAGCGGTAAGTGTTGCCAACACATTGGCTTTTACACCACTGCCCAAACCATCGGAAAGTACCAGTATCGTTCGGCCTTCATCTTTAAGCTTTCGCGACATAAAAACATCACCGCAAATCGATTGGCCTACCTGATTTCTTTGCTGACATTCAACCTCTATGTAAAAATCATCTTGCATATCCGTTCAACTTTAGCTTTGGTTTTTATTCTGCTGGCTTATAAAATTCTACAATCGAATTCAGCATTTCTTCTGTTTCCGATGCATTTTCTCCAAGTAGGTATGCAATCTTCTGAACTGTTTCCAAATTTTTCCTGTTCACAGTTTTTGCCCTGTTCACAACCTCTTCCCTTTGTATGTAAGGTTGCGACATATCCCGAACAATTGCCCCTACAATTTTATGTTTATGGATACTAAAAATACTTACATGTAGTATTTTATTTTCATGTTTTATATCTCGCTCTAAATTATCAACTCCTGTTGTTAAAGCTGATGCAAACAGCTTATGGAATGGGATTATCTTTTTCAAATCAGCATCTACCAAACCAGGTATGGTTTGGTACACCTCTTCAATCTCTTCTCCTAATATTCCGGCAAAACTTTGATTGGCCTCTATAATTTTCAACTCATCGTTTACAATTACAACCCCAGAAGGAATTTTACGCAGCAAAGCAGAAGATTTATCCTGTGCGATTTTCCTCATATATGACACGCACATATTCGGTTCTGAACGATCCTCCAAGTAAGCCTTTGCAAATTCTCTACATGAATTGTATCCACATCCTCCACAATTGATTTCATCTTTGTCAGAATACTTCCCAATCATGGTTAAGGCCTCTTTGATACTATTTTCAGAATGTTCATATTTTGGAATTGGCAAAATAGATTCAAAGTTACGCTGAATAGAAAAATCGGCATTCAAAACAGCTACTTCATCAGAATCTAACTTATTAATTACCTCTAGACGTTTAATGGCCGTAGAGTACTCCTTTTCAGTACCAGGACCATTCACACATCCGCCTTCGCAGGCCAACAACTCTAAAAACAGTTTGTTGGTTTTACCATATTTATTTAAATCGCTTAAAACATTTTTAATATTTCCAATGCCAGAAAAGGTCATGTAAACCGCATCGGTAGCGCTAACATTTTCTTTTATCCCCATGATCATACCTCCATCAATCGGATATAAAATGCCACGTCCGGCTTTGCCTGGAATAAATTTATTATTGACTTTATCCTCAGGAAACAGATAGGGATCCAAATTTTCCTCGTCGAACCAATTTTTCAAATCAGTAAATGTTAAGGATGCATCCAATAATTCAGGAAATTCATCACTTTCCACTTTCTTAGCTATACATGGTCCGATAAAAACAACTTTTGAATCAGGCGATTTTTCTTTTAAGTACTTCGCATGAGTTAACAAGGGAGATAAAAACGGGGTAATATTCTGCTTATATTCCGGATAGTGCTTACAAATCATTTCTACTACCGAAGGACAAGCCGATGAAATGTAAACGCCATTCTCTCCACTATCTACATAGCTAGCTACATGTTTTGAAACCTCTTGAGCCCCAAGTGCTGTTTCTGAAACTTCAGCAAAACCCAATTCTTTCAAAGCTGAAATAAACTGATCATCCTTTAGGTTAGGAAACTCAGTTACGAATGATGGCGCTATGGAAACAATGATACGATCACCTCGATTAATCATCATTTTTACTCGTTTCACATCGTCACGTACTTTTTTTGCATTTACAGGGCATATTTGCGTACAAGTACCACAATAAATACAATCGTTGTGAAGAATTTGAGCTGAATTGTTCACTACCTTAATTGCCTTTAAAGTACATTCACGTATGCACTTGTAGCAATCCTGACAATCGTTCTGTTCTGTATAAACTGGCTTTAAAACATCCATAAGATATAATTGTAATCACGTATCTCATTTAGCTTCTGCAAAGTTGAATATTTATGTTACTGATAAGCCTAAATATTATCTGTTTGGGAACACATCTAATCTATTCATACCAGTTTTAAATAAGGGAACTACCAAACTTTCGACCTTCATACAAAGAACATCGAAATCTCATTCTAAATAGAGCTAAAATTTAAGTTGAAAATTGATTCATTTACGGACATGAATTGTTCATTACCGAACAACTTTATGGCACTTCTAAAAGCTGCCATTTTATTAATTGGCTTATAACTTGCCACTTCTATTCTTAGGCTTGGTATTTGATATATCAATGTGTTGATAAATATGAT
This sequence comes from Marinifilum fragile JCM 15579, assembly GCF_001310955.1. Classification (GTDB taxonomy): domain Bacteria; phylum Bacteroidota; class Bacteroidia; order Bacteroidales; family Marinifilaceae; genus Marinifilum; species Marinifilum fragile. The sequence goes on along the minus strand of NZ_BAZX01000013.1, from coordinate 49,529 downwards.
TTTCAATTCTTTATCGTATTTTAATCTAAACCTAAAAGACTAATATCAAACAATAATAATCAAATGAAAAAGACCAATCTATTTTTTACCATTTGCGCAATACTGTTTTCTGCGCTATTAAATCATGCACATTCTCAAGAAGTTCCAAGCCAGGAATGGAATCAATTTAGAGGCGCTAACCGAAGTGGTTCTGCCGACAATGTTGATCTTACGAGTTTCACTGACAAAGAACCCAAACTGGTTTGGAAAAAAAAGCTCGGCGATGCCTTCTCTGAACTTACAATTGCCGGAGGTAATATTTACACCATGACCAGCGAAAGAAAAGATAGCATTACCGGTGATGAGTTTATTGCGGCCTTCGACGAAAAAACCGGGGATGAAATATGGAGAACTAGAGTTGATAACATGTTCTTCGACACCTTTGGCGATGGACCTAGATCTACTCCCGCAATTGGAGAAAAGAATGTTTACAGCCTTAGCAGCTACGGAAAACTAAGTGCCAATTCGAAAGAAGATGGAAAAACTCTTTGGCAAGTAGATTTTATGAAAGAATATGGAAGTAAAGTTCCACGTTGGGGTTTTAGTTCTTCACCAGTAATTGTAGGAAACAATATAATTGTTGAAGTTGGTGGTACCGATTCAAGAGCATTTATGGCCTTCGACAAAAGTACAGGTAAGGAAGTATGGCAAAAAGGAGAAGGCATAGCCACCTACAACTCACCTGTGCATGGTAAAATTAACGATAAGGAATGCATCATTTTTGCCAACGGCAGAAAAGTATACTCTTTAACTACTGCAGGCGATACACTCTGGACATACAACTCTCCCATTAGCAATCCTACAGGAATGCCAATTGTGTTTGATGGCAACAAGATATTTATTTCGGCCGTTAGAAATCCTGGGTTTATTGTTCTTGAGGTAAACAACAATAAAGCAAAAGAAATATCACGTGGTACCAGTATGAAAAACGACTATAGCTCATCAATTTATTACAATGGCTATGTATATGGTTTCCATGTAGCAGCCCTACAATGTATTTCGGTTAAAACCGGTGAAAAAAAGTGGACAAAAAGAGGTTATGGTAAAGGAAGTTTAATTCGCATTGGCGATCAGCTTTTGGTGCTTTCAGATAAAGGGAAATTAATTCAGGTAAAAGCTACTCCTGATGCATATACCGAGCTAGGCAACATTCAGGCTATTGATGGTAAATCATGGACTGCACCTTCGTTTGCAAATGGAAAAATCTACTTAAGAAATCTAACTGAAATGGCTTGCTACGAATTAAAATAATTCGGAAATTGAGTCTGTAAAATCAAAAAATAATCAATAAAATATACCCAAATGAAACTGAAAAAACTACAAGTATTCTTTCTGTTTTTCTTGTTTTTAACGCCTGGTATTCTTGTAGCTCAAACCGCTGAAGAAATTATTGCCAAGCACATTGAAGCACACGGAGGAGCAGAAAAATGGGATAAGGTGGAAGCCCTGAAAATAACGGGTCGTTTTACCGCTTTTAGTCTTGAAAAGAACTTTACAAGCTACAAAACAAAATGCGGAGCCTATTACTCGGATTTGTTTTTAGGCGAGAAACATGTTTTCGAAGGATTTAATGGAAAGTGCGGTTGGACCATCGATCCTTGGCAAGAGATTGAATATGCAAGAAACATCAATTCAAGCGAAACCAATGTTTTCAAACAAAAAGCTGAATTCTTCACTCCTTTTTTAAACTACAAGAAGAAAGGTCATCAGGTAGAGTATATCGGAAAAGAAAATGTAGATGGCGACGAAATGTACGTGCTAAAACTTACACGTGAGGATGGTAAATCGGAAAAATGGTACCTGAACACCAAAACCTATTTTGAGTACAAATGTGAAGCGCCTTGGGTGGATTTTGCTCAACCGGTGCCAGCCGAAATGTATTTTGATGACTTTAGAGAAGTTGACGGCATTATTGTTCCTTTCTTTATTGAACGCACTTTTTGGCAACGCGATCGCATCACCCAAATCGAGAGTGTAGAACTTAACCCTAAAATCGATAAATCTTTATTTGCGATGCCTAAACGCAAAGAGATCTCGAAATTGGCTTTTATGGAAGGTGACTGGGATGTAAAACTTGAGTTTATGGGACGTCGTGGTACCTATCAGGAACGAGGAAGTACGGAATCTTGTATCAAATTTGCTTCGACCAACTTGTTGCAAGAACAGATTAGCTACGAAAATGGTTTCCCAAATAAGCTAAGCATTAACTTTACATACGATGCTGGAACCCAGAAATACAGAATTGCTGCATTCAACGATTTTGCATCAACATTCGACATGTTTCAGGGTGAATTAAAAGACAATGTATTGGTAATGGAAGATACACAGGTAAGCTACTCCGACAAAGCAAATCCTACGAGAATGTGTCGCCAATTTACCTATACCCAAATTGACAACAACCAATTTACCGTAGAAAACAAAGTATCAACCGACGAAGGTAAAACCTGGAAACCACAAGCCAGATTAACCTATACCAGAAAAACTGAAAATACTTTGAGTAAAAAATAACTACGGCTGAACCTTTATGTAATCCTCATTCTCTTCGGAGTTTGAGGATTTTTTTTGCCAAAGAAAAACCCCGAGTTACCAAGTCGGGGTTTGGATTCAACACTCAATCAACCATGTCAAAAATGCTGAACCTCAGAGCTTCATTCTTAAGCTATTCATTATTTTGTTCGTCTGTAACCACTTCTTCGGTAGTTTCTTCCTTTTTACCATTAGTTGTAACCGGAAATTTAAACCACTTTAGCATCTCATCATTACCTTCGTAAATATATTTTGCCGCTTTTACATACTTCGCCAAACTTTCATACAAAACATTTAAAGTCACAACCCGTTGTTCCGTTGCTCTACCACGTTCAACCATACTTTTGGTCTGAGCATTCATTAAGGCCTTTAAATTATTCTTTCGCTCATCAATTTTGGCAAACATATCTTCAGTCCAGGCAATTTTCATTAACTCCTCTTTATGTAAGTTTACCATGAATTGGAAGTCTGAATAAAACATATACATGTTTTTCGCAGATTTACGCGCATCCAAGTAATCATTAAAGCCAAACTGATTCCATATGTTCTTATCATTCGGAAATACCAATTCAATATCAAATTTGCAGCGCTGATACAACTTTGCACATTCATCAACCTCTTTATTAATATTATCGGTAGATTTTGCCTGAATATCGATGTGCACCTTATCGGAAGGGATACTGCTTGCAGCATTATACTGATCTTTTATTAGTTGTAAGGATTCCGGCTTAAAGTAAGTCGAGAAAGATTCAAATTTTGAATGTTCTTGTTCAAGTATACTTATGATTTGACTTGAAAAACTAACAAAAACTGCATCGGAACAGTTGTAAAGTCTTGTAGTACTAGTCATGTTATAATATTATTTAAGTAAGTTTTATTTGCAGTATGAATTTAAACACTGAGATTATTATGTCCAAATAATTTTAAAATTATTTTTTAACATCAGTACTTTTTTCGCAATCTATTAAAATCCACTTATAGCTTATTTACTAATATTTTACAGCCATCAACTTGGAAATACAGGCATTTTATCATTGCACAACAAAAATAAAATAAGCCTATATTATAATTACTATTCAAATGATATCTCTATTGTTTTTTACACCTACAGTTAAACTTTAAAGAAAATTCAAAATGATTTACATTATATATCTCATGATTTTCAAGCTGCATAAAAATTTTCTATGCCATAACTAAACTATTACCTCGAATCTTTTATACTTCACTGTCATGATATTGCTTCATGTGGTTCTCTTATAAATACCACTTAACCAATGATTGAAACATTCTCCTGATAGTTTAATACGATCCACCTCTATATTGCCTCTATCCACCTTCTAGTTGATCTTTTGTAGTATCGTGTTATGATATCTCACTACTCGGTTGTTCTCAAGCTTCTACATATTATCATCTTCCACCAATCGGTTGCGATTCTTTAGTTACATGTTGCCTTATTCCACCCGCGTGTTGCAGTGTTCCGGTATCAGGTTACAGTTTTTCACCACTCCGTTATAATCTTCCGCTGCTCGGTTGAAGTTTTCCATCGGGGCTACTTAGTTTTTATTTTGATAATAATTACTATTCTATCATTTCCATTCATTAATAAGCAACAACTATCTATAACCAACACAAACAAATCTTCAACCTATCACCAACAAGAATATTATTTTCCAAGCATACATATAAACATGGCATACTAAAGCATTTTTAAGTCTACCCAATTCTTTAATAGATACATTTCATAATCAACTAAAAAGAATCTTATAACAAACTATCAGATCATCACTATAAAAACCCAAACGGATTCAATATTTTACATATCTGACACTTACACAAGCAAACAATATTTGACAACTAAATTCTACGTTGAATATCATAATAAATTAAAAATTATTATATAGCTTTAGCATAAATCAAAAACCCAACCCAAATGTTTAGAAACTACCTTAAAACTGCAATTCGCAACTTGCGGAATAATATTACATTCACCTTAATCAACACCATTGGTCTTTCCATTGCATTGGCAGCCTCATTTATTATTGTTCTTTTTGTAATTAATCAGCTAAGTTTTAATCAATGTCATAAAAACAAGGAGTCGGTATATAGAGTAATTAATCATTACATCGATTTTAAATCATATATGACTGGCACACCATACGTGTTATGCGAAACCATTAAAGAAGAAATCCCTCAGGTTTCGAAAGCAAGTAATTTACAAAACACAAGATCTTTTAGCATTCAATTGCAAGACGAGAGCATTAATACAAAGAGAGTTTTTGGCTGCCAGTCGGATATTTTTGACATTTTTAGTATACCCATACTACATGGCTATAACAACGGAAAATTATTAGACGATTTGCAGGCCATCTGCATTTCAGAATCAATGGCAAAAAAGATATTTTCTACAAGTAATGCTGTAGGCAAAGAAGTAATTGCTACAATAAATGAAAAAGAAATTGCTTTTAACGTTGTTGCTGTTTTTAAAGATTTACCAAAAAATTCAACCTTTCGACCTAATTGCTTAATAAATGGCTTAAATAATATTCCACGAATGAATAAACATTTTAGCACCGAACATGCCGAAAGCAATTGGGATTTAGATTTTTGGACAACCTGGATTAAATTAGCCGATGGTAGCAATCAAGAGGAAGTTACAAAGCAACTAAAAGAGTTCGAGAGCAAGTACCTGAAAGATAAAGGACAAAAGGCTTACTCTCTTCAAAAACTATCTGATGTTTATTTAAACTCTGAGCATATTCAATCCAACGACTTAAAAGGCAATTGGAATTCTATTAAAATATTTATTGCCATAGCTATCGCAATTATCCTTGTAGCACTTATTAATTACGTAATCCTGTCAACAGCCGTATCCTCGAACCGATCTACAGAGATTGGAATCAGAAAAACATTTGGCGCAGCTAACAAACAAGTAAGCCTACAATTTTTAACCGAATCGCTTATTTTATCGGTAATGGTATTACCCATAGCCATCCTTTTAATGATTCTTGCCAGACCCTATGCCGAAAATTTATTCGAAACTAGCCTTCCAATAATACCAGGTAATATGGTTTATTACTTGTTAGCTTATCTCTTCTTGAGCATTTTTATTGGTTTCCTTGCTGGATTATATACAGCCTTGGGATTATCAAGATTAAAGGTTGTGGATATACTGAAAGTAAAGATTGTACAAGGCAACAAAAAGAACTTTGTACGTTCATCATTAATTATCCTGCAATTAATAATCTTTTGTTTTTTTGTGGCTTGTGCTTTTGTGATTAATGCACAATACCAACTTGCCATAAGTAAGAATCCCGGCTTTCACAACAAGAATGTTTTATTGGCAAATGTTCGAAACAGAGAACTACTTAAACCCTTCTTAAATGAAGTTAGACAACACTCAAGTGTCATTAAAGCAGGTGGTGCTGCTAGCGGCTTACCATCCTACAGCAGTGCTACAATGATGTTTCCACACCAGCAAAACAAGGAAGAAAAAGTAAAAGTTGAGGGCTTTTTTGTGGATTTTGGATTTTTGGAAACCATGGGAGTAGAATTAAAAGAGGGTCGTTATTTTAAAAGCAACAACGCTAATGATACCAAATCAGCATGTATTTTAAACGAAACTGCACTTAAGGCATTTGGAATAGAAAATGCCATAGGCAACAAGCTGGAAACATACGAAATTATTGGTGTGGTAAAAGATTTTTATCTTCACTCCTTTCATACCGAAGTTCCACCATTAATGATTGTAATTACGGAAAATTACCTTTCTCAAATCGCCATACAATATCATGAAGAATCAAAAGAAGACCTTCTCTCCTATTTGCATGCTTCATGGAACAAATTATCCCCTGACACCAAACTTGAAGTAAGTACCGTTGAAGATCTTATCAAACAAATGTACGCGAGTGAGAAAAACAAATTTACCATTGTAAGTATATTCGCATTTTTCACCATGCTTATTGCCTCATTTGGTTTATTTGGACTTACACTTTTTTTTGCCCGAAGCAGAACCAAGGAAATTGGAATCAGAAAGGTTTTGGGCTGTTCTGAAATGGATATCATCTACTCTTTTGTAAAAACCAACATTATATTCGTGACAATTGCTTGCATCCTTTCAATCCCAATAACCAATTATGCGATGAATATCTGGTTAAAAGATTATGCATTAAAAACGGATATCGAATGGAGCTTTTATATCTTTACATTTCTTATCGCAAGCATAGTGGTAATTATAACAGTATTGACTCATTCCTACCGAGCATCAAAACTAGATCCAGTAAAATCGTTAAGATATGAATAAACGGATGTCAAAAGACAAACACACCATTGCATTCTATAACCTTGAGAATTTTTTCGACACTAAAAATGATCCGAAAAAGAATGATAATGATTATTTGCCCAATGGCAGCAATCATTGGACGGAGAATCGATATATAAGCAAGTTGGAACACATTACAGCTGCCATCGCATCTATTCAAGATAGCAAATTGCCAATAGCCATTGGTGTTGCCGAAATTGAGAATGCCACAGTTTTAAAAGATCTGATTTATCAACCTGCATTCAAAGGAGAGTATGGCTTTGTACATTTCGATAGTCCTGACAGAAGAGGGATTGATGTAGCCCTACTCTACCACAAAAAAGATGTAAAGATTTTAGCTTCCGAAAAAATACTGGTAAAATTGAATGGCAATTCTCATTTTGCCACAAGAGACATTTTGTATGTAAAAACGAAAATAGAAAATGACATCATTCATTTTTTTGTGAATCATTGGCCATCCAGAGGTGAAGGCATTTTAGCTTCGAACCCCAAACGCATTGCTGCTGCCGAATGTTTGCATCAAAAGGCAAAAACCATACTTAGCGAGGATGCAGATGCTAAAATCGTTATCATGGGTGATTTTAACGATTTACCAGTAAGCAAATCCATAAGCAAACACCTACATGCCAAACCGCATAAAAACATTAGCACATACGAGTTTTACAATCTTGCGACAATTCCTTACGAAAAGAAATTGGGCAGTTTGTTTGCCAAAAAACATTGGCTAATGTTCGATCAAATTATCATTAGCAAAGGAATGCTAAAGGGAGAAGGAATAAAAATAACCAGTCCTCGCCTAACCATTCATGGCGATAAAAGCTTGTTGTATTTCGATCAGGAAGCTGGAATATACAAACCCAACCGAACCTATTCGTATCACACCTATCATGGCGGTACATCGGATCATTTGCCAATATATGTGGCATTGGACAAAAACTAATACCGATTATTAATTAATATTTAACAGTTTCGCTCTGGGTATAAAAAAAGCTGCCAATCGTCAATTGGCAGCCCTTCATATATCTTTGTAGATGGAATTACTTCACAGCAATGGTTTCAATTTCAACCAAAGCACCTAGAGGAAGATCCTTAACAGCAAATGCTGCACGTGCAGGACAATCTTCTTTGTAATATTCACCATAAACTTCGTTCATTACAGCAAAGTTTGAAATATCGCTCAACAAACAAGTTGATTTAACTACATCCTTAAAGCTATAACCAGCTTCTTCCAAGATGTAACCAATGTTTTTCATTACTTGCTCAGTTTGTTCTTTAACACCACCTTCAACAAATTTACCAGTAGCAACATCAACAGGAAGCTGTCCTGAGATGTATAAAGTTCCGTTTGCTTCTACTGCCTGGCTGTATGGTCCGATTGCCTTTGGCGCTTTTTCTGAATTAATACACTTTTTCATTTCAGTTAATAATTAGTATTTGTTAAAAATTCATTTATTTTGCGGTCGCTAAGTTAAAAGAAAAAAGTATTAATGAGAATAGCTATTATAGATAATTACGATTCATTCACTTATAATTTATCTCATATTGTTGAGCAATACTGCGACAATTGCATTGTTATGAGAAACAATCAGGTTGATTGGGAAGAATTAGATAAATGCGATCGTATTATTTTTTCTCCTGGCCCTGGATTACCATCAGAGGTAAAGGTAATGGGAGAAATTCTGGATAAATATGCCGGGCAAAAAGCTATTCTGGGAGTTTGCTTAGGAATGCAGTATATGGCCGAATATTTCGGTGCCAGCATTTACAATTTACCTGAAATTATTCATGGAATCCCTAAAGCAACTATTATTACAGAACCTACCGAAATTCTTTTTAAAAACATTCCGAACCCATTTAACTCGGGCAGATATCATTCCTGGGCTGTATCTCGAGAAAAATTTCCAAGTTGCCTTAGCATCACCTCTACCGATGAAAATGAAGTCATCATGTCGATACGACATAAAGAGTTAGATTTATGTGGTGTGCAGTTTCATCCGGAATCTATAATGACAGAAAGAGGAAATTTGATGCTGAAGAATTGGAGTCTTGGATAAAAAAAAAAGCCGCAATATTGCGGCTCCATTTTGTACTTTATATTTTACTTGTCTAGAACTGAATATCCTGCCAAGCTTGCTTCTTCTCGTATTTCAAATCCTGAAGTATAGATGAATCTACATTAATCATGAAATTATAGGACTGATAGGTTCCGAACGGAATGGTATTGAATGACATCTTCCAACAGTGCAAATCTCTTGTAATTGTGAATTGAGTTGCCGTTACTTCTTTATCCGTAAAGTCATAACCCGATGAAAAGCTAACCTTCCACTTTGGAGTTAAACTAAACTGTCCGTTGATACCTAAATTTTGATTGATGGTTTTTCTGCTGGTTGGTTTCGAATAGGTCCATCCATAATCAATCGAAAACGACCATGGAATATCAAAGTCTACATATCGAGGGTCACGCCATTTCTCAGGTTGATCATCATCAGAACCTCCACTATTATTCTTGGTATTTGGATTTAAATCCTTCGACGAAAGACTAAATCCAACATCAATAGAGCTTGTGTTAAACGTGGGCCAAATTCATCAATCTTGCTTGTTCCATTAGTATTCAACTTATAAGGATCAACTGTACCATTGAAATTCAAATCCAATCTTTTATTAAAAATCTTGGTTCTACCGGTCATTCTAATAGGAGACCAATTCAAAGAATCAGCAAACATATTATATGAAGTAGAAAACTTCAAACTCTCCAGAATCTTCACCTTCTTCATATCCTCAAGACCTGTAGTATCATTGGCTGTTCTAATTTTAGCTTCAATATTATTATCCAAACTTAAATTAACAGACCCAGCCTCTCGAGCTCCTGTAGGAGTGCTATACAAACCTCCCTCGAATATCGAATACTCCACATCTCTCTTTTGAATTGGGTCATAATAAGTCTTGTAGTATTTACTTCTCGGTACGCCAATCTCAGGAGTATAACTAACACTAACAGATGGAGTCATTACGTGACGGATAGCTGCCACTTTTGATGTTTCTTTAAACATATACATACCATAAATCTTCGGGCTTAAGGAAAGAGAAGCCCCTGTCGAGTAATTATGGGCGTACCTAAATCCCTGTATGGTATCAACACGAACATCTCCATCTCCTCCATCCGCTTCTGGATCCCATGATTTTCGAATAGATCTGGTATACAACACTCCTCGGTAATTTAAGGTAGGAGAAAGTGTTAAATCTTTAGCCAACTTAAAATTGGTAGTAATTGGAATGCTATGTTCATACCCATTCTCCCAATCCTTTTGTAAAGATGAACTCATTAATTCACTTTCCTTCATTCCACTCTTAGTGCGGTTTTCCAATTTAGAAGAATAACTAACACCTATTTTATCGTACCAACGCAAATTTGAACTCTTTCCCTTCTTTCTAAAAGGGTAAATCTGAGTCATATTCAATGACATATTTGGCAGGGTAAGCGAAATGGTTGTATCACGACTATTTTGCGAGTGACGCAAACTAGCATTCAAACTAAATGGACTATCTGCCCATTTCTTACTATATGCAATACTCGATTGTTTTTGATTATTGGTAATCTCCTTAATCGACATTGAGTTATTTCTATCATTATTTGATGTAGAAACATTAACCGAAGCAGAAAATGTTCTGTATGGATTTGCTTTTGCATCTTGTGTGTGATTCCAACGAATTGCAAAGTCTGTAGTTTCGTAATAATCCGGAAGACCTTTGTCTCCATACTTGTTAAAGTGATACTCGGTTTGCAAAGTACCGCTATATCGATATCTTTTTTTGTATTTTGATTGAACGTATGTTCCCCAAGAGCCATTGGAGAAAATATCACCCGTAACCGATAAATCCAGATAATCATTTATTGCCCAATAATATCCACCTCCGCGCAGATTAAAACCTCTTCGTTGTTCCTCACCATAACTAGGTATTATGATACCTGAGGTATAGGTTGAACTAAAAGGAAACATTGCAAAAGGCAATCCTAGAGGTAAAGGCACATCTTCTAAAACCAAATGCAAAGGCCCAGAAACAATTTTATCATCCTTTATCATCTTTGCCTTGGTCATTTTCACATAAAAATGAGGATGCTCATGATCACAAGTAGTATATTTACCATTTCTCAAATAAAAAACCTTATCATCTATCTTCTTGGTAATTTGACTGTGCACAAATCCACCTTCTTGCTCTGTTATTACTTCATTTACCAAACCCTTTCCTGTATCAAAATTATATTTCAATTCTTTACAGGAAAACTCTTCTGATCCATCTTTAAACTCAGGCGTAAACACATAATTCCCTGTTGAATCTTGAATACCATAGGCATAAGCTTGTTTCTTTTCAAGATCCAGCTCAATATAATAAGCCTTTAACTCCGTCTGCCCATATTTTACAAAAGCATTTTTGGTAAGAAAAACCTGCTGACCTGTTAATGAAAAAACTATAGTATCATCGCAATTGTATTGAACAACCGTTTCGAAAAGTGGTTTTTTCGCTTTAGTTGAATCAGCCGCCAAACTATCTTGAGCAAGATCAAGTGTATCTTTTTGTAATCTAACCTCCTCTTTTAAAATCTTTTCAAGCGCATAAGAGCTAAAGTTGGCATGTAACTTGTCATTAGAATTTTTGTAATTAAAATTCTCAATAGCAAATATGTTCAGTGGCATTATCGTTCCAATGAAAAGAATAAAAACCTTTTGTAGTAATTTCAATTGCAATTTATATCTGTTATTTTTGTGAAAAGTTCTGATTTAATTTTGTGCTGCTAGTTAAACCGCAGTTCGTGCTTAAGTCGCCAAAAATACAAATAAAAGTACTATAATCCCTAATCGAAACGAACTTGAAAACATTTTTTAAGTTCTTTTATGAAATTTGCCTGATGAACATTAACTCCCATAAAATTATAAAACGATTATTTACAAGAACATCCTTTGGGTTGATTCTTTTATTAGCTATATGCAGTTTTGAAAATGGATTATATGCCCAAGAGCAATCTTACCATATTAAAACGGTAGTTATTGATGCTGGACATGGAGGAAGAGATCCAGGAGCATTGGGAAAGTCATCTCGTGAAAAAGATATTGTTTTAAATATAGCGTTGGAACTTGGTGGATACATAGAGAAATATTTTCCGGAAGTGAATGTTGTCTATACCAGAAAGACAGATGTGTTTATTCCGCTAAATAAAAGATCGGAAATTGCAAACAAAAATAAAGCAGACTTGTTTATATCCATCCACGCCAATGCAAATAACAATTACAGGATTAGTGGTACAGAAACTTATACCTTAGGATTACACAAGACAAAAGAAAACCTTGCTGTAGCGATGAAAGAGAATGCCGTTATGCAATACGAAGACGATTGGTCCACCAAATATGAAGGCTTTGATCCTAACAATCCGGCCTCTTACATTATTTTTAATTTGATGCAAGGCATAAATCGAGACAAAAGCATTAGTATGGCAGAACTTACCGAATATCAATTTAAGCACAGAGTGGGACGTCATTCCAGAGGTGTTCGAGAAGCAGGATTTTGGGTACTTAAGCAAGTAAGTATGCCTTCTATTTTGGTTGAAGTAGGCTTTGTTTCGAATCCAACCGAAGAGAAGTTTCTAAAAACTAAAAAAGGACAAGATTATTTAGCTAGTGCAATTTTCAGAGCATTTAGAGCATACAAAGACAAGATTGAACAAACCAGTGTTGTTCTTCATAAACAAAAGGAAAATGAGGAAAAAATTGAAAATGAAATTGAGAATCATGAAAATACTGCTGAACAAGTTGAGTATTGCATTCAATTAAAATCATCCATTAAGCAGATTCCTTTAAACTCTAAAGTCTTTAGAAACTTAAAAAACATTACAGAACGAAAAATAAATGGAACTTATAAGTATACCACAGGTTCAACATCAAATTATTCTGAAATAGTAAATCTACAAAAGACAGTACGTAAAAAAATAAAAGACTGTTTTGTAGTGGCTTTCTACAAAGGGAAACGAATTTCTCTTTCAAAAGCGAAGGAACTTCAAAAAACATGATTAGTTTTACATTAAACAAACCAGTTTTTCCTGCGTACAATATCTATTATATAATACAGTTTGTATGAAAATTTCAAAAGATTCAATAATTGGCTTAGTTGTTATAGGTGCAATTGTAATTTTAATTTGGGGCATAAATTTCCTTAAAGGATTTAACATGCTGTCATCAGAGCAAAGTTTTTGTGCCAAATACGAAAGAGTTGACGGATTAAAAAAATCAAGCCCAGTTACGCTAAGAGGATACAAGATTGGACAGATTAAATCCATACAATTTAGTTCAAGTGCAGATAATCTGATCGTTGAATTTTCCATTTCAGACGAATTCCAATTACCTAAGGATAGCGAAGCAAGAATTGTGAGCTCAGATATCATGGGAACAAAAGAGATACAATTGATCCCTGGTAATTCAAAATTAACCTTAAGCACTGGCGACACATTACTTGGTAGTATCGAAGGCGATTTAAAAGAACAGGTAAGTATGCAAATGCTGCCTTTAAAAAGAAAAGCAGAGAACCTAATGTCTAGTGTCGACTCAGTTCTATCGGTTATACAATACATTTTTAATAAGGATACTCGTGAAAATCTCACAAAAAGCTTTGGAAGTATTGAACAAACCTTTAAGAAACTTGAAAACACATCAGGAACTTTGGACACCATAGTTACTGGCCAGAAAACTCATATGGAAAATATCATTTCCAATGTTGATTCCATTACAACAAATTTGAAGGAGAACAATAAAAACATTTCAAATATCCTTACCAATTTCTCATCTATTAGTGATTCATTAAAAGCTGTAGAAATTGCACAAACCATTAACAATGCAAAGCTAACTCTAAAACAATCCAACGAAATATTGCAAAAAATTAATTCCGGACAAGGATCAATGGGAATGTTGATAAACAATGATACATTGTATATGAATTTAGAAGCTGCTTCGAATAGCTTGACAAATTTGTTAATTGATTTAAAAAACAATCCTAAAAAATACATGCACTTCTCCTTATTCGATACCGGGAAAACGGTATATATGAATTCTAATAAAACCAAGAAAAAATTAGACAAGGAGAAACAAACTCATTATAGAGTTCAAATTCTTTCTTCCAAAGCGCAAGTCGATCTGAATGACTCAATTTTCAAAGGATACAAGAAAATTGATGAAATATATTATAATGGTCTATTTAAATATACCTTGGAAGATACTCAGAACTATAAAGAAATTATAAGAAAACTTAAAAGAATTAAAGCCGATTTCCCGGATGCCTTTATTATTAAAATAACACCCGAGGATTAGCCTTTCACTTAACCATTTCAATTATAGTTAAACTAAAACCTATTAACTAGCTGATTTTATTGATGTAATAAAAGATCATTAAATTCTTTTTAACAGCCATCAATTTATGTTATATTTTTGTTTAATTCTAAACAATATTTTAAGATAAAAAAGTATGATATAGAAACCTGCTAAATGTCAGGCTTTTAAAAAAATAATCTATTCAACACACTGATAATGTGATACTTAAAAAATTTAGATTTTTTTTCATTTCTGTATCATCGATTTACAGTAGGTTAGACATTCTTTTTAAAAAATCAATAGAAAAATAATTTTTTTTTCTTTTTTTTTTTCACAATCTTGCATAAGCAAAAATCGACACACCCTAATTTTTTAAAACACTGAAATAGAAATGAATGATAATCACTTCCAGGTTTGGAATAATTGTTTGGCTGTAATAAAAGACAATGTTCCTCCAATTAGCTTCAAAACATGGTTCGAACCAATCGTACCTTTGAACTTGGAGAATCAAGTCTTGACTTTACAGGTACCAAGTCATTTCTTTTATGAGTATCTGGAAGAGCAATACATTGATATTCTGAGAAAAACATTACGAAAAGAAATTGGTAATGGGGCGAAATTGGAGTATAATGTAGTAATGGAGAATAATCACATTGCTAATGCTAAGCCTATTTCAGTTGTTGTTCCTGGGAATAATCCTGCAAATACAAAAAATCGTCCGGTTAATATGCCAACCGATAAGGAAGAGCAAACCATTCGAAATCCGTTTGTAATTCCTGGAATTAAAAAATTACATATCGATTCTCAGTTAAATCCTGATTATTCATTTGCCAACTTTATTGAAGGTGATTGTAACAGATTGGCTAGATCAGCAGGTGTGGCTGTTGCTGAAAATCCAGGAGGTACTGCTTTTAACCCATTGGTGTTATATGGAGATTCTGGTTTAGGAAAAACTCACTTAGCACAAGCAATTGGTCTTAAAACCAAAGAATTGTATCAGGATAAGACCGTACTTTATGTAAGTGCCAATAAATTCCAAACGCAGTTTACCGAGGCAATCCGTAATAATAACAAGAATGATTTTCTTCACTTCTACCAAATGATTGATGTCCTAATTATTGATGACATTCAGGAATTGGCAGGTAAAGAAAAAACACAAAATACATTCTTCCATATTTTCAATCATTTGCACCAATCAGGTAAGCAGTTAATTCTTACTTCTGATAAGGCTCCGATTGAACTGAAAGGTATGGAGAATCGTTTATTATCTCGATTCAAATGGGGTTTATCAGCTGATCTTCAGAATCCTGACTATGACACAAGAGTTAGAATTCTTCAGCAAAAAGCATATAAAGACGGTATCGTGCTTGACATGGATGTTATTGAATACATCGCAAGTAATGTTACCAATAATGTAAGAGAGTTGGAAGGAGCATTAATTTCCTTATTGGCTCAATCTACATTAAATAAAAAAGAATTGAATCTAGAGTTGGCAACAAGTATTATTGACAAATTGGTTAAAAATACGAAACGTGAGCTTTCTATCGATTACATTCAAAAAGTGGTTTGTGACCATTTTTCATTGCCTATTGATGTTCTTCAGGCAAAAACAAGAAAAAGAGAAATTGTACAGGCCAGACAAATTGCCATGTATTTTTCTAAAACTTTAACCAAAGCATCCTTGGCATCAATTGGATCGCAAATTGGGAACAAAGATCACGCAACTGTATTGCATGCTTGTAAAACAGTTAACAACTTAATGGATACGGATCGAGGATTCAAAACACAAATTGATGAAATTGACAAAAAATTAAAAATGTAGTTCAATTACTAACTATACTATATTGCTACCCTGAGAAGCAGATTCAATTTGGATCTGCTTTTCTTTTTGGGTTTCATTCCTTATTTTTCGCCAAAATTATAACCAATGCTACACTTACTATTTGCAATACTATCCTCTGCCGGAATTTTTGTCTGTTTTAAATATCTGGAACGATTTAAAGTAGATATTCTGCTTGCCATTATTATCAATTACATCACAGCATCAGTTTGTGGTTGTCTTTTAAGCGATTCAAATATTGCATTCACACAATTGGTTCACCAGTCATGGTTTAACATTTCAATTATAATTGGAATTGCTTTTATTACTGCCTTTTTTATTATTGGTAGATCCACTCAAAAAGCAGGAATATCCATTACCACACTGGCTAGTAAGATGTCTTTTGTATTGCCAATGATTTTTTCCATTGTATTTTACCAGGAGGCAATTTCTACTCAAAAAATTATCGGATTTGTATTGGCCATTAGTGCTGTTCTTTTAAGTATCTATAAAGATCAAGCGGATAGCACTCAGCGGAAATATTTGTGGCTGCCAATACTATTATTCTTTGTTGCAGGAACTGTTGATTCTCTCGTAAAATATGCACAGGAAAAATACCTTACATCTGGCGGGCAAGAAATGTTCTCTACCCTACTCTTCGCTATAGCAGCCATTTCAGGTTTTGTAGTTTTGACTATCAAAAAGCAAAATTTTAAAGCTCTGGTACAACCAAAAGTATTAATAGGAGGTATTCTTCTTGGATTGGTTAACTTTGGTTCTCTACACTTTTTAATCGTATCATTAAACAAATCAGGCTTCGACAGTTCTATTGTTTTTAGCATTATCAATATTGGAATTGTAGCAGTGTCCGTTTTAATTGGAATCGGTATTTTCAGAGAAAAACTAAACAAAATAAACCTTTTGGGGATAGTACTGGCAATTATTGCTATTTTTATCCTTACAAATTAGAATCCAAGTTTTATTAATTGATGAGTAACGATACTTATAAAACCATTAGCCAACAATCTGAAGGCTTATACAAAGAAAAAGGCAGTAAATTTATAACGTACGCATATCCGGTTAGTACCGAAGAAGAAATCAAAGAACACATTGCCCAACTAAAAAAAGAGTATTACGATGCTCGTCATCATTGCTATGCATATAGCTTGGCGCAGATAAAAAAACTTTCGTGCCAACGACGATGGTGAACCTTCTTCAACTGCAGGAAAACCCATTTTAGGACAAATTCTATCAAATGATCTTACCAATATTCTTATTGTTGTGGTGCGTTATTTTGGAGGAACCAAACTTGGAGCTAGTGGCCTAATTCATGCCTACAAAACAGCCGCCGCCGATGCCATTTCCAATGCTGAAATATTAGACAAAACAGTAAATGATATTTATGACATACATTTCGATTACCTGGTAATGAATGACATCATGAAAATCATTAAGGATGAGCAGCCAGAACAAATTGGACAAGATTTTAACTTAACTTGCAAAATTACTTTAAGCATCCGCCAAAGCGAAGTTGAAAGATTAATTGAAAAATTTGAAAAAATCACCAGCGTAAAAGCTGAATACATTCGAACAACATAGATCACTATTGATCAACTCAATAGATAAAACTTAATAATCAATATAATGCCAGAATTAAAAAATTGTTAATAATTAATCAAGTTTTCATTTGATTTCTCGAATAAATTATACCTATATTTGTAATCTAGAATGGAGTACATAATTATTCAATCTAGAGCCGCATTTATATCAGAAAGAAGTAAGTTTCTTTACTTCTTCGCTCACATTTTCCATTATTTATTTCGATGTAAACGCAATAACAAGGCGTATTTTCCTGATTGTTATTTGGGTAATTCCTATCAAAAATATTTTTCAAAAAAACCAACATTACCATTTATTTCGGTAATTGTTGGTTTTTTTTTGTGCAGAATAATAAACAAGCATTTTATATACACTTTTAATTTTTAATCAATGGATAACAAAAGTTTAGTATCGATCGACGACTACACAAAAGAAGAAATCCTGGAAGTATTGGCCAGAGCAGCCGAATTCGAAAAAAATCCTAACTGCAACCTGTTGGAAGGTAAAGTTGTTGCATCGCTTTTTTTCGAGCCATCTACTCGTACTCGCCTAAGTTTCGAAACTGCAATTAGCAGAATGGGTGGTAAAATTGTAGGTTTTACCGATTCCTCTTCGTCAAGTGTTACCAAAGGTGAAACTTTGAAAGATACCACCAAAATGGTAAGTAATTATTGCGACTTAGTGGTTATGCGCCATCCAATTGAAGGGTCAGCTCGCTACGCTTCTGAAGTATCTGATGTTCCGGTAATTAATGCAGGTGATGGAGCTAATCAGCATCCTACCCAAACCATGCTTGACCTTTACTCTATCTTCAAAACACAAGGAACACTGGAAAACCTTAACATCTTCATGGTTGGGGATTTAAAATACGGTCGTACCGTTCACTCCTTGCTAATGGCGATGTCGCACTTTAACCCAACCTTCCACTTTATTGCTCCAAAAGAATTGGAAATTCCTTTGGCGTACAAGATTTTCATGAACAAGAACAACATTAAATATCATGAACACACCGAGTTCAACGATATCATTAATGATGCAGATATTTTGTACATGACTCGTGTTCAACGCGAACGCTTTGCCGATCCGTTGGAGTATGAGAAAGTGAAGAATGTGTACATTCTAAAGAATGATATGCTTGAGAATACCAGAGATAACCTGAGAATTCTTCATCCACTGCCAAGAGTAAACGAAATTGCTGTTGATGTAGATGAAAATCCTAAAGCATACTATTTCCAACAAGCTCTTAATGGTGTTTATGCACGCCAGGCAATTATTGCAAAAGCTCTTGATTTATAATCACATTTTTCACGCTTAAAAGAACATCAAAATATGAACGCAAAAAAAGAATTACAAGTAAGTGCGATCGAAAATGGAACTGTTATTGACCACATCCCAGCAGAATATCTTTTTCAGGTAATTAATATACTTGGACTAGACAATTGTAATAATTCTGTAACCTTCGGGAACAATCTTGAAAGTAAATTATTGGGTAAAAAAGCCATCATTAAAATTGCTGATAAATTCTTTGAAGATGACGAAATCAATAAAATTTCATTGATTGCTCCTCATGCAAAACTAAACATCATCAGGAACTATCAGGTAGTTGAAAAGAAAATTGTTGAGTCTCCTGATAAAGTAATTGGCATTGCTAAATGCATGAATCCAAAATGTATTACAAATGTAGAGGCTGTCACAACCAGATTTAAGGTAATTGAAAAAACTCCAATTACTTTAAAATGCCACTATTGTGAAAAAATTACTGATCACAAACATATTGAAATCATTTAATTGCATTGTGATTTTCTTGTTAGTTAAAAAAGCCCCTAGTGGGCTTTTTTTATTTTTCTACCTTTGTTGCAAATTATAAATTGATCATGACACAAAATACAGAAGAGTTAAGAGAGTTGATCTCTGCCGCAATAGAGAATGGACAAAGTGGAAAAATTAAAGCTTGCAAATCAGCTTTGCGCAATATTTATTCCACCATTAAGAATGATCCATTTCTACTTTGGGAAGACTCTTATGTGTCCCAATTGGGTAAGGCTATTATCATGATGATCCATTGGGATATGTTTGACGACGAAGACGAAAATATTGGATTGGCTCATCTTGCATATCTCTATATTAGTAAAGCAATTGACAAGGAAGAAAGCCTGCAGCCTGAAAGTGATAATTGTGAACTTTTTCGCTTAAGAAAAGACAGAATTATAATAATGAAAAGCTTCGATGATTTCTTTGTAGAGAGCTTACAAAACTTCTACTTCGCAGATAATAAAGCTACTGATTTAGATACTTACAACGAGCAAAGAAAAGCGGTTCTGAGTAGATTGCCATTTATGCAATTTTCGGATATCTACCTAATTGAACAAGATTATCCAAACCTACGTGATGATGAGTTTCTTTTGGAGTTGGCAAATATGATTGAACACGATCAGGAATTTACCAATGAAAACTTAAATGAAGCCTTTCTACTTCATAAAATACTGTATAAATTCACCTATGAGGAATTGAAAAAAGGAGAATTCGTTTATTAATAAAGCTGATGTACTAGAATACAGAGACGTAAATTCATACGTCTCTTTTTGTATACAGCAAGTTCATTTCATAAAAAAAGACTTTTTTATCTGCAAAACATATCATTAGTTACTGAAGTTGAATTTTTCTTTCTATCTTAATGCTTTAAATGCATAGGTGTATATAAAATCGCTGAGTTTTTCCTATGTGAGGTTGGATTGCAAACAAAATATTATCAGCAAAAAACAATAAACAACAGCATTTTATGAGTATAGAAAAATACGACCTTGTTGTATTGGGAAGTGGTCCTGCAGGCTTCTCGGCAGCAATGCGTGCAATTGATTTTGGCAAATCTGTTTGTCTTATCGAGGCACAACATCTTGGTGGAGCTGGAATTATGAACGGAGCTCTTACCTCAAAAGCAATGTGGGAACTATCCAGAGACTATTCCATTGCCTCATCAGTAATGAGGGGGTACCGAGCATCTGGTTTAAATGTTGATTACAAGCAGGTACAAAAAACCATTATGCAAGCAGCGAAACAAAAGCAATTGCAAATGCTTTCTCAGATTGAAACTTATGCAGAACCAACTGAAAAGTTTGGAAATATCACTTTAAAGCATGGTTGGGGAAAATTTATAGATTCGCATACAGTAGAGGTTAAATCTGCAAAAAATACAGAGCTTGTTCATGGTGATAACTTTATTATTGCAACGGGATCGAGACCACGCCCAATGCCTGATGTTGAAATTGATCAGGAAAGAATTATTGATTCTGAAGGAATTATGAATCTAAAAGAATTTCCTGAAAGGATGATTATTTTAGGTTCGGGGATTATTGGTTGTGAATTCGCTACCATTTTCTCCAACTACAATCAAACAGAAGTACACCTACTCGACCGACAGCACAAGGTAATTCCATACGAAGATGATGATTTAAGTAGCTTTGTGTCGAGAAATCTTGAAAATAATGGTGTAATTATCCACCATACAGCTAACTTAAGATGCATTCGAAAACGACCAGATTTTCTGGAAGTTGTACTTGATTATCAGGATGGACATTCTAAAGTAATTGAAGTGGATGTTGCACTGGTAGCAATTGGTAGAATTCCAAATTTAGACAATATTGGTCTTGAAAATGTTGGAATTGAAAGAACAGATCGAGGCTATTTGAATATCAACGAGGTTTGTGCAACCGATGACTTTAAGGCATGTAATATTTTTGCAGCAGGTGATGTTTCAGGTCATGCTCAACTCTATTCTGTTGGAGAACTTCAGGGAAGATATATTGTGGAAGCTTTATATGGAAACCTGGAATATCCTTTAGACTATTCGAACATGTCTACTTTAATGTTCTTTAAACCAGAGGTAGCTGCAGTTGGATTAAACGAGAAAGCTTGCCAGAAAAGAGGTATTCCTTACAAGGTGGCCACCTACTCAAACTCCTTGGTAAACCGTGCAGTTGCAATGAGAGCTATTGATGGTTTCATTAAAATTATTGTAAGTGATGATGGCAATGATCGAATTTTAGGAATGAGAGCCGCTGGTCCTCAAGCATCTACATTAATTACTTCTATTGCATACCAAATTACCCAAAAAGGTACCTTAAAGGATATCCGACACAATGTTCACCCTCATCCAAGTATTAGCGAAGGAGTACAGGAATGTTTAAGGGTTTTCGAAGAAAAATCAATATACAAACCTAAAGCGTTTCCGGATTTGATAAAGCTGAACAGCTGGAAACCATAGAAGTAAAAGAAGTTAAATAATAAAACAACCCCCAAATATCAAATTGTATTTTGGGGGTTTGTATTTATGAATTGATTATTATTCAATTTTATCCGTAAAGTCATATATACGTAATTAGTCAACATTTTTTGAAACAAAATATTCTATTATGAAAAAAAGATAGATTAGGAAACAGAGAATTGACCTTATGCACTGATTTTTGTAACTTATAATTGGTCAACAATCAATGAATTAATCAGATGAATTACGTAGAACTAATAAAATTAATTACCCATGGAGAATGGAGAAATGTAGAATCGCAAGAAGTCTGCTCTTTCTTTTGGACCGAACCTGATCAATCCATAAACATCAAATTCATTTCAGGTAAAAAAGCTGGTAAAACCGACTCTCATAAATTCGTTAAATTGTACTTGAGTAAAGAACAGCAAGATGACTGTCACTCTTTGCAATTTCAAAGCAATTTATTCACTAGCAAATTCAGTTTAAAATCGGAAGATAGCCACCTGTTTGTATCCTCAAAAGTTTTTGGTGATATGGAGTTGGAAAAGTTATAAAACAAAGATGCCCAACCAAAAGGATGGGCAAATATCATTTTAAACCTGATCTTACTTATTGTTAGAGTGCTTTTTACACAGTTCAATCATCTTTTCCTGCATCATTTTATTTTCAGGATCACTTTTTAAAAGAATTTCCAAGTGATCCTTGGCTGCAAGATAGTCTTCCATACTTTCCAAAGACAATACATTTCTGTACTTTAGTCTATCATCCTTGGCCAATTCTCCAATTTTTGTCGCATAATTGGCTGCTTTCTCATGCAAATTATCCTTTGTAAGCAATTCCCAAACCCTGTTTAATTGCTCGCTATCGGTATGATACTGATTGGCCTCCTCGCCTCCAACAATTCTTTGATAAGTTGCAATGGCATCCTCCAAGGATTTCTCATTCATATCGGCATACAATAAATCAGACAAAAACATTTTGGGAGCCTCTACCTGAATTACTTTAAACTGATCGTAAACCAAAGTAGCATTTGGAGGAATCACATCTCCCGCTCCCCTGGAACCATATGCCAAAGAATCTGGAAGAATCGCAACAACTTCATCTCCTTCGCGAAGCAACATGCTCACTTCTGTAAAACCTTTAATCAAGCGTGAATAATCAGCTATATAAGTAAATAAAGAATCAGGTAACTCATTGGTATTCCAAACTACTTTCCCATCAACCTGAAGGCTTAAATAGGCACCTACCTTGCATCCGGTTTCAACCTTTCGGCCCTCACCTTTTTTCAAATAGAAATACTTTAAACCACTGGCAGTTTGAATGGTGTCACCCAAAGTAATTTCTTTATTTGTTGATTTTTGATTGTTACAGGCACTAAGCATTACCAGTGCCGTTAATAAAATAGAATAAATCGTTTTCATAGTGTTGTTATTATGTGGTATCTGTACAATCAGAACATCAAATGTACGAAATATTGAAATGGTGGAATTAAAATAACTTATGGAATTTTATCCTGAAATTTTCTACGAACTAAAGTCATACATTACCATTTGGCATCATGTATTTGGTTTTGCTCATCCTGATTTATCAAACTACACAAACGCAGTGAAGCATCTCATTCCAAAAACCTTAACACCTATTTTGAATAACTATAATCATAAAAACTTTAAGCATATTTGAATATTATTTTTGGAGAATAAAAAAAATTACATATTTTTACTTTGAATTTCAAAGTACTTCTTATGAATCAACAAAAATACATTGATGATTTAAATGAAATTAAAGAGATGATGAACAAGTCATCTAAATTTATTTCATTGAGCGGTTTATCAGGAATTTCGGCAGGAATTATCGCCTTGGCAGGTGCCTATTTTGCGTGGATCAACATCTACTCTGAAACTGGCTACCAAAATTTTGATCGCGCTAAATTAAGTTGGGAACAAATTATCCAACTGTTAGGGATTGGTATAATCACCTTACTGCTTGCTGTTGCCTTTGGAATTTTCTTTACTCGCCTAAAAACCAAAAAGACCAAGCAAAACATATGGGATTCTCAAACCAAAAGATTGCTAATCAATTTACTTATCCCCCTTTTAAGTGGTGGAGTATTTTGTCTGTTGATATTACTTAAAGGTTACATTGGCTTAATTGCACCCTTAACTTTGCTTTTTTATGGTTTGGCATTGGTAAATGCAAGTAAATACACCCTAACAGAAGTTCGAAGTCTTGGAATCCTAGAAATTATATTAGGATTAATTGCTACATACTTTATTGGTTATGGCTTGATATTTTGGTGCATTGGATTTGGAATCCTACACATTGTTTATGGCATTATAATGGAAGTAAAATACAAGTCGTGAAAGATATTTTAAAAGATTTAAATAAAGCTTTTGAGAACCGAATTCGACTTGGAATCATGTCGGCTTTGGTGGTAAACGATTACCTGGATTTTAATGCCTTAAAAAACCTTTTAGGCGTAACTGATGGTAATTTGGCCAGCCACCTAAAGTCTCTGGAAAAGACTGAGTACATTCGCGTTCAAAAAGAATTCTTAGATCGCAAGCCAAACACCAAGTATAGTGCTACAAACGAAGGAAAAGCAGCATTCTTAAAACACATAAAAGCCATTGAGCAACTATTGAAATAATTTTTTTTATCATTTTACTTTGTATTTCAAAGTACTTTTAAAAACACAAAACATGAATACAGAACAATCACCATTCGAAAAATTTGGCCGCTGGTTAAAACAATCCGTTGGATTAAAACTTTCTACAATTACCATTCTTATGCTTCTGCTTCTTATTCCAGCAAGCATGATTAAATCTATCATTCACGAAAGAGAAAGTTTAAACAAATCGGTACTTCATGAGGTAAGCTCCAAGTGGGCCAATGAGCAGCAAATTAATGGCCCTATATTAACTATTCCTCTGGTATATGAATATCTCAACAATAAAAATGAGATCATTAAGCAAACCAAACTCCTTCACATCCTACCAGATCAATTAAATGTTAATGGAAATATCGAACCAAAAACTTTAAAACGTGGTATCTACGAGGTGGTTGTTTACCTCAGTAAGCTAAATATTGCCGGAAAATTTGATTTGAATGCAAAAATTGATCAAAGTGGATTGAAAGAGATTCAATTCGACAAAGCTTTTATAAGCATAGGTATTTCTGACCTAAGGGGAATCGAGGATCAAGTTCAACTCCAATGGGGAAAAGAAAAAATATCTGTTCAACCTGGATCACGTTTACCCAATATGATGCCCTCTGGTGTAAGTCTTGATGTGCCGAATTTGGCAGAAGATTTTACCAAAATGGTTGACTTTTCCTTTGATTTAAATCTACAGGGTAGTCAAAATCTTTCCTTCATACCTGTGGGAGGAAGCACACAAGTTGAGTTGCAATCTCCATGGCCCTCTCCTAGTTTTAATGGAAACTTTATTCCTAAAACTCGTGAAGTTAGCGATCAAGCTTTACAGCCAAGTGGAAAGCTTTATTGCTTAACCGAAACTACCCTCAATCATGTAGATAGAAACATGGCCGACAGAATGCAGGAATCAAGTTTTGGTGTAGATTTAATTATGCCTTTGGATGATTACCAAAAAGCCACTCGATCGGCTAAATATGCAGCAATGACCATCTCTCTAATCTTCTTGGTATTCTTCCTGGTAGAGATTCTCAACGGAAAAAAAATCCATCCATTTCAATATACTTTGGTAGGATTAGCGCTTTGTCTTTTCTATGTTTTGCTGATATCCATTTCGGAACATACCAATTTTAATATCGCATACCTTATTTCTGCGGGAGTTAGTTCCCTGCTCATTTCTCTTTATTCAACAAGTGTTTTTAAGTCATTAAAATTTACGGCTATACTATCGTCTACCATTCTAGGAATCTACACTTTCCTTTTTGTAACGCTTCAACTTGCTGATTATGCCTTACTAATGGGTAGCATAGGATTGACAGTTATTCTTGCCATAACCATGTTCTTTACCAGAAATATCAATTGGTACAAATTACATGTGAGTGCTGAATAATTCCATTTAAAATCCGATTGAGAAATGAATAAAAAAAGCAAATTCTCCATAAAGGCTAGATTGAATAGTTTTAAACATGCTCTACGAGGTTTAAAAATCGTAGTTAAAGAAGAAGATAATGCCAAAATTCATTTGGGTATTGGAATTATCATGTACATACTGTCTGCTGTTTTAAAGCTAAAAAAAAATGGAAATCGTTGCGGTACTTTTCTCAATTGGATTTGTTGTAGTAGCAGAACTCTTCAATACAGCTATCGAAAATCTATGCGATTTTGTTCAACCAAATGATCACAAACAAATCAAGAAAATAAAGGATATTTCAGCTGCAGCCGTGTTACTAAGTGCTATAACAGCTTTCCTGATAGGATTTATTATTTATTTGCCCAGACTGATTTGCACACTCTCTTAAATTGCAAAGTTTTCGTA
Source organism: Marinifilum fragile JCM 15579 (assembly GCF_001310955.1). Lineage (GTDB taxonomy): Bacteria > Bacteroidota > Bacteroidia > Bacteroidales > Marinifilaceae > Marinifilum > Marinifilum fragile. Next base: position 23,149 of record NZ_BAZX01000013.1, on the reverse strand, counting down.
ACTTTTATTTAGCTTATAAAATATTCCAGTTGTTATGAATAAAATCTATCAATACGATTACATCATCATAGGTGCAGGTATAATTGGATTAACATTGGCCAAGGAATTGATATCTAAATATCCGCAAAGAACTATCGCAATTTTGGAAAAAGAAGAGGATGTTGCCAAACACGCAAGTGGCTTGAATAGTGGTGTTTTACACGCAGGATTCTATTATACTTCGGACTCTTTAAAAGCTCGATTTTGTGTACAAGGAAATCAATTGATGAAATCATTTTGTAAGGAAAATAATATTCCTGTAAACCAATGCGGTAAAGTTGTTGTTGCTGCCAATGATGAAGAATTAAAAGGTTTATACGAATTGGAAAAGCGAGGCAAAAAAATGGTGTTGATGTTGAGTTGATTGAATTAAATAGACTAAAAGAGATTGATCAGAATGCAAAAACCTACCAAAAGGCTCTCTACTCTCCTACGACAGCAAGTGTTGATCCAAAATTGGTTTGCTCGAAACTTAAGAGTATTTTAATAGAACAAGGTGTTCAAATCAATTTCTCAACCAAGTGTAAGAGAATAAAAAACAATATCATATACACCAACAAAGGACAATACGCTTGTAAATTTTTAATCAATGCAGCCGGTTTGTATGCTGATAAAATTGCCAAACAATTCGGATTCGCAAAGAACCGAATAATAATTCCTTTTCGGGGAAATTATCTGGTGTATGGCAGTAAAAAGCATTCAATAAAAACACATATCTATCCGGTTCCAAATCTTTTAAATCCATTTTTAGGTGTGCATTACACTCTAACGGTAAACAATAAATTAAAATTGGGACCAACATCAACACCTGCATTTTGGAGAGAAAATTACAAGGGATTATCCAGATTCAATCTTCAGGAATTCTTGCAAATTATATACTATGAGTCAAAGTTATTTCTTTTCAATTCATTTAATTTTAGACGTTTGGCCATTTCCGAAATTAAAAAGTACAATCGAAAATATTTTGTTCGACTAGCCAAACATTTATCACACAATTGTGATCCTACATCTTTTGATACCTGGTCTAAACCCGGAATCAGGGCTCAATTGCTCAATACAAAAACATTAAAGCTGGAAATGGATTTTATTATAGAAGGAGATTCAAATTCTCTACATATTCTAAATGCAGTGTCGCCGGCTTTTACATGTAGTTTTGCGTTTGCAAAATACCTTGTATCGGAAAAATTGAAAAAAACCATCGATTAACTAAAAACAGGACAATAGAATTCACAAATATTTCTAATTTTCACATTTAAATTGAATATCACATCATGGACTTCTACCAGAGTATCTCAAAATATTACCAATACATATTTCCTTTGAATAAAATGCAGCTTGATTTTATTGGACAAAAACCATCCACAGGCAAAAGATCAACTTTCCATTTTGGATATTGGCTGCGCCATTGGTGATTTATCGATGGAACTCGCTAAAACCTATCAGAAGGTAATTGGTATCGATTTGGATAAAGGAATGATTGACCAGGCAATCAGAAAAGGAAAGAATTACAAAAACCTTGAGTTCCACTTGCAGAATATGTTGGAGCTTGATACTGCTTTTGAATCAAATTCATTCGATATTATAGCCTGCTTTGGGAATACCTTGGTGCATTTGAATTCAGATGATGAAGTATTACAATTCTTTCAAAATGCAAAAGCCGTTTTAAAGAAAGATGGGAAACTACTTTTTCAAATCATCAATTACGACAGAATCATCGATCAGAAGATTGACCACCTGCCTACCATTGAAAATGATGTCATAAAATTTGAACGCAACTATAAGTATCATCCTCACAGGAGAAAGTTGATTTTGAAACCATACTAAGCATTAAAGAGAACAAGAACAGCATTCGAAATTGCATTGCTTTATTGGCGCTTAGAAAATCAAAAGTGGAAGAACTTTTGCAAAAAGCAGGATTCACAAACATTTCTTTTTTCGGAAATTTTAAACGGGAAAATCTCACAGAAAACAGCATGCCTTTAATTGTTGAAGCTTACAATTAATACTTAGTATAAAGCAAACCGAAAAATACCTGCAAATGTTTAAAGAGTTTGCAGAAGAGCAATAAGATATTTAGAAATAAAGTTTCACGCAAAGAAACGCTAAGTCATAAACAAAGAACGCAAAGATGAGATTCTTATAGCTCATAACTTTGCGTTCTTTCCGTTAATGCATTTTGCGACCTTTGCGAGAAATATCCCAGCAGTCTTGTACTTTTTTTAGAATCCTAAACCAAATCTTCCCCAATATTCATTCTCCAATTCTTTCCAGCGCAGCATTGTAGCTCCTGTAAAGTCTTTGGTGAATTTATTTAGAAGTGTACTTGCTTCTTCTTTCTTGCCTTCTTCTAAAAGCTTCTTGATTTTAGCTTCAAAATATTCAGCATCGCTAAAACCTTTGTCTTCAAAGTAAGCAACTTCTTCCATCATGCCTTTTCTGGTTTTTTGCCATTGCAAAGTAGCCAATTTGTTAGCCTTTCTGTATTGCCAGATTGCAGCATCTTCTCTGTAGCGTTTTTGTCCACAGAAATTAAAGCTCTCAGGAAGTTTTGTTGTTCCAGAGTAAATTGGAATACGTGGACTTTGTCCTGGGTTATCAAAAGAGAACCAAGCTCTACCACCAATTTCATCAGGCAACCAATCTCTCAACTGAATGATGTGTGAATAAGAACACCATGCAACAGCAACCGTTCTTTGATACTCGATAGTTCCCTCTTTAAGGAAGTTGCGCAAGTTTCTGTGATCTCCTGTTGGCCAAGGGTGAGCATTCGGAGCGATAATGGTATCCGCACCAATCACCTCTTTCTTATCGTTGTATTTTTTCTTCACCACTTTTAGGTTTTGAGTCATATCATACTCAGTCCCTTCGTAAGTTTCGCGATACAATGCAATAACGTCGCGTACAGAAACTTTCTGATCTGGCTTTACAGAGAATGGCAATTCATCTGCTTCAAAATCCAATTTTAACGATGGAGCCAAAGCATTTAAGATGAAAAACTCACGAATCTTAAATGGCTTATCTACCTTACCATAAGCTTTCCAGAATTTGAAATCTTCTTTGCCATCCCATCTTTTAAGGTTCTTTGCAACAGAGAATACATTATCTGAATACATGAAGTAATCCTTGTTCTTTTTCTCGATTTTACCGATTCTTGAAATGTTTGCCGATACACCAACATGATCATCAGGAATACGCTGAGCAGCCCAAACCCCTCCGATATTATCAGGACCTTCGCCAAAAATTTCCATTTGCCAAACCTCATGCTTGTCTGCAATGGTGATACACTCACCCCAATCGCCATAACCATACTCTTTGATTAATTTGCCGATTAATTTGATGGCATCTCGAGCAGTAGTACAACGCTGTAAAGCAATACGCTCCAACTCTTCAATCAGGAACATTCCTTTTTCGTTCACCAATTCTTTAGGACCAACAATGGTAGTTTCACCAATTGCCAATTGCTTTTCGTTCAAACATGGATAAGCTGTATTTAAATATGCGTAAGTTTCTTTTGCTTGTGGAATGGTACCTACAACATTCATTTTTCTTCGATCCCAAGCAGTTTCAGTTTTCAGGCTACCCTTGTACACTTCCATGGTAGTATCGTTATCGAACTTCTGTCCTTTTTCAACCTCTAACCAGGTTCTGTATCGTCCATCACAAGTATGACTTGTAATTACAGATCCATCGGTTGATGCCTTTTTACCCACCATAATACTGGTACAACTCTCTCCAAAAAACGGATCGTTTACCTGATCTAAAACTCCTTGTGCAACAACACTTGCCGGCAATATGCAAAGCATGGCAAATGCTGCGAATAGTAACTTTTTCATGTGTTTGTTGTTTAAATGTATGCCTCAGTTTTAAAATTGAGCTCTAAAAGTAATTTATTCTCATTATTCTTCCAATTGTACAACAAAATGATTGATAATGCTTTTAAACAAGTATGCATTTATGGGTTCAACACCCTACTTGTTGGTGGAAACTTACCATTTGAATAAATACCGATTATATATTTCCTCCACCCTTTAGTCTGTCAGCAGTTTGTTCACATACAATTTTCGCATTAATGTTTGCACGAGCTCCTCTTCGTTCCGGTTCCCTAGAAGGCAAACCCTAAGATTAATGGCATTTTAAAATCAAGCACTGTCCTATAAACTTTAAGCCTTCCCCTGCTAGGGGAAGTGCCGATAGGCGAAGGGGTGCAAAACAAACTCAAAAAACTTCACTTTTAAGATTCATTAACTTTTGTTTAAAGCATTTAGCATACTTCTTCCCTACATTTGTAATGTACAAAACAGAGAAGTTTTTTTCATAGATTAGATTTAGGTTAGTAAATAGTGGTTAGAGAAAATCCCGAACTTTGAACAGGTTCGGGATTTTTCTTTGGCAACAATTAGATTCTAATTTTATTGAATTTGATATGGGTTTACTCCACTTTTGCCTGTCGGCATTTTCCCTAAGAGGGAAAAACTTAACTTAAAAATTAAACAGTTGATTGTTTTTTATTGAATTTCTTGATGCAATTTTTCTATAAATATTCCGGTACTCCGTACCTAAATTTCTTTAAGAATAAAGCAGCAGAGCTGCGAAATATTTATAGAGCCACGCATTAGAATTTTATACAAGGTGCAGCGCACCGTGATATAAATCACATATTCTAATCACTTTTAAGTTTCATTAACTTTTGTTTAAACCATTTAGCACTCTTCTTCCCTACATTTGTAACACACAAAACAGAGAAGTTTTTTCATAGATTAGATTTAGGTTAGTAAATAGTGGTTAGAGAAAATCCCGAACTTTGAACAGGTTCGGGATTTTTCTTTTATAATATTCTGCCCTCAGCTAAAGCTTGAGATAAATGGAAATAGTCTGAGCGGAATTTATCTTTTGGTTTCGTTTTAAACATGATATATCTACTTAAATCTAAATACCACCCGAAAGAATTCTTACGACAGCGAGGGGGCGAATAAGGGACCTAATCCTTAAAAGATAAATTAAACACGGTTGATTTATCAGTATCTGAGTTTTTTAAGTCAATATTATTAACATCAAAATTTAGGAGTTCTAATATATAATTTGCAAGTTCATCTTTAACATGTCCTTCACTATTAGGGTTATGAATTTTTCTATTTACGGCGGCAGTAAATAAATCAACAGCTTGTATGTTATAATTATCTTTTGAGTCTACTGCAAAAAAATCACCTAAATAAAGCCCTTCAATTTGTTGACTTAAAAGTCGCTCTTTTAAATTTTCTATTTTTAATTGATCACTTCCCCTTTCTTCTTCATCTAGCCAAACTTGCAATAATCTAGGCAATGGTGCTCTACCTGTGCTATTCTCATGATTAATACCTTTATTAATTAAATGAAATGTGAGATCAGTTATTGCACTACTAGCATCTCTAATGCCACTATTATCAATTACAATAATTTTGAAACCAACTGTTGGATTTAGTGTTAAAAACTTTAAGAAAAATTCTTTATATAAATCAATTCTATTTCTACTTACTCTAGTAAAATGGAACTCAAAATCAATTCCTTTCTGCTCAACCCAAGCTTTAATTTCTCTATTAGCCTGAAATGTCACAAAACCATCTATTACCCACAAACTACCTACTGATAAAAAGCTTTGTGTTTTACCGGTTTCATCAACATATATTGAATACATTGGAAGACCTTCTGGCTTCTCATCAATTGCCTCCTCTTTCATTTCGGCAGCCAATACCCCTCTATACCTTTTAACCTTATCATCAGCCTGAAAGAGTTTATACTCATTCTGAATACGCGCTCTAGAACGGGTTAAAGACCCAATTTTAGTTAATTTTTTCAGATCGTTTTTTGTAACATATTCTCCGTTAAATAAATCTCTTTCAAAAGTCGACCAATATAACCATGCCAGTTCAATGTCTGAATTTCTTGCTGCGTTATTATTATTTAAAATGAAACCAACCTGATCATGTTTAGTTTCAAGATTACCACTCAAAACTTTTCTTAAAAGTTCTTGTTTTTCCTGTTCGATTTTTTCAGTTCTTTCATCAACGTCAACGTCATGTTCATTCGGGTCTGTATGTAATTGAGTTTCCATATAATTTTATATTAGTTTAATTTTCTACTTATTTGTTATAAATTCAAATGTTACAAACTTAACTCTGAAATGTCTAATCTAGTCGATTGCTTTTCCTCATTTCACCCAAAAACAAAAGCCCCCACCAAGTGGAAGCTTAAGCTTTGTTATTCTAAATTTAAATCACTTCGGCATCCGCCTCGGTCTCACTTTCGGTACGGCGGCGTTTTACCTTTTCGTTGTTACTATCGATTAATTCTGAAATGGTTTGGGCGGTAGCCTTGTAAGTATCAGGCTTAACCTTTGTCATGGTATTCATGTAGCCCACCATATTGTCGTTCAATTCTTTTAGTGCAGCTTTCTTTAGCTTACTGGCTGTTGCCAAATCTTGCTTGGCTCCTTCGCCTTCGGCTTGTTGCAATGCCACCGTTTCAAAATCCTTTTGAGCGGCAGTTAAGGCAGCAACCAAATCGGCAACACCTTGCAATTTGGCATTGGCTGCTGCAATATCAGGTTTAGCCAAATCGTTGAGTAAGGAATTGATTTCAGCCGATTCTTTTGCCTGGTCATCAAACTGAATACCTAAACCATACTGATCCAAAACATCATAAACCACAACAGCAGCTTCTTGTACTTCTGCTATTGGAATATGAGTATATCCCTCAACCAATTTAAATAAAGAGCGGATAACCATATCGCGAGCATGGTCTTTATCGGCCATCTGCGAAAAAACTTGCAATCGCTTCAAAGCCTCTGTCAGCGAAGTATCATATTCGCCAATTGTTTTAATTACCGAGCTTAAATAGGTATCGGCAGTCCAGTCGTTCTTTGCAAATGCAGCTACAATAAGGGTTAACAATGCACTAACATCGCCATTGCGACTACTTGTTGAAACTTTCTTAATCAATGTCATAGTGTGTGATTTTTAGTTAGTAATTATTGATTATTTCAAAACTTGATTTCTGCATTTCCTAAACTGGCATTCCAAAATGTCATTTTTTGCTTTGCCTAAACTGGCATGGGTCAAAAAGTCAATTTTTCAAGCTTTACCTAAACTGGCATCGTTCAAAAAATCCATTTTTTGGGCTTTACCTAAACTGGCATTGAGCAAAAAATCAATTTTTCGAGCTTTGCCTAAATCGGCATTGGGTAAAAAGTCTATTTTTTGAGCTTTGCCTAAACAGGTACGAGTCAAAAAGACAATTTTTGGCCTTTGCCTAAATGAGCATGGCATAAAATTCCTTATTCTCATGCCTACTTCCCACAATTTCCACTCTCCAAGCCTATCAAATTTATATTATTATTTTTATTTAACAAAGTAATTTAATCATTTATTTGATTTCATAATTCACTAGCAAACGAAGCACTTCACAAATCACACACTCTTATTTTATCTTCCTTATTTCCAATTCTATTTTTATTATCACTCTAGAGATACACCTCTTTTCACCCCATCCTTAAACACTTTGCAATCCCAAGACTTTACTAACTTAATAGTATATGCCTAAGCATTGCAATTAAAATCTATGATAGATAAAAAATCACTCTTTCACTCTAAAAGTTTTCACTTTCCAAATCCTAAACAAACCTGTAAATCTGCGTGATATTTTTACTAGGCTTAGGTATAGAAATTACCCTCCCTACTCGTTCAATAGAATTATTTCTACCTTTGGGCACAAATAAGAATTCATGTCGAAATACAGGTATTTTTTTCATATCGCCTACAAAGGCAGCAATTACAGAGGTTGGCAAAAGCAAATTAACGCCACCAGTGTACAGGAAAGCATCGAGGATGTATTGAGCAAGTTTCTGAAGGAAAAAATACATTGCATGGGTTGTGGCAGAACTGATGCGGGTGTTCATGCATCGCAATATTACTTCCATATCGATGTGAGTCGCCAGATTGATGAAAAGCTATTGTTTGCCATTAACAGAATGCTACCGCCTGATATTTCTGTTTTCGATTTTCAGCAGGTTGAGCCACAAAATCATGCACAACACAGCACCAGTCAGCGCACTTACAATTATTTTATTCACACCAGCAAGAATCCCTATTTGAGCGATATCTCTTCGCTTTATTCTCTTGATCTGGACAGTAAAAAAATGCAATTGGCTGCCCAACTCTTGATTGGCGAAAAGGATTTTCGTGCCTTCTGCAAAACGCCCGATCGACACAACCACACCATTTGTAAGGTAAGCAAGGCGCAAATCTACAAGAGTGCTGATGCAGGTTCTTTGCGATTCGAGATTACTGCCAATCGCTTTTTAAAAGGAATGATTCGAATCATTGTTCATCAGTTGCTCGAAGTTGGACAAGGAAAACTGAGCCTGGAGGAATTTGAGCAACAATTGCATCAGCAAATCACTCCTTCCCCATTAAATCTGGCCTATCCTCAGGGCTTGTATCTATCAGAAATTAAATATCCGTTTTTAGAACAGGAAAATCTATCCAATCAGTGCATCATGATGGATTTGAAAGACTGGATTCTTGTTTAGCTACAAGTTTCTAGAGTAAATTACCAAAAGAATAAGACTTTCGACAAATTAGATTTAGCTTTTGGATTTATAATTAGCTTAATTTAGGAATTCTTCCCTCTTAGGGAAGATGGCTACAGCCAGAAGGGTGTATTTTTGGTTATATTTTTCTTTTTTCACCCTTTTCCCTGTCGGGATTTTGTTCACATTAAACTCAATTTTCAATTGTGTTCACGAGCTTCGCTTCGCTACGGTTCCCTAAAAAGGAAAAATTCAACTTGAAAATGCTCTAAAATTCATTATTGCCTAATCAATACAGTTATCTCGATCCTTGATTTATATTTATAGCTTTCCTCTAAAAGGTAAAAGCCTAGTGCCTGTAACTTCGATCAGCATACTTCTCCAACTTCACGCACAACTCTTCAGGATTTATGGGCTTGGTTACGAAATCGGTCATGCCTGCACCAATAACTTTGGCTCGTATTTCGTTAAAAGCAGATGCCGTAACCGCAATAATTGGCAACTTCTGATACTTTTCTCCTTTCAGTTTTCGGATGTTTTCAGAAGCATTATACCCATCCATTACAGGCATTTGCAAATCCATAAGCACCATATTATAATCGGTTTCCTGCACTTTTTCCAAAGCAATTTTACCATTCTTCGCAACATCGTAGGTAACATCCCATTTCTTAAGGAATTGTTTTATAATTAGCACATTCATTGGATTATCTTCCGCCACCAATATGTGCATTCCTTTCAGTTTCTCACAATCTGCAAAATGTTCATCTGAAAAATTTACCTTAGGTTTGGATTTCAGGCTGATCTTTAAATCGACATTTACAAAGAAAGAGGTTCCTTTTCCTGTTTCACTTTCCACGTCAATGCTACCATTCATCAGCTCTATTAATTTTCCTGTAATGGCCAAGCCTAAACCTGTTCCACCATACAATCGGGTGGTATTGGAATCTGCTTGCGAAAATGATTCGAAAATCTGATCTTTTTTGTCTGCTGGAATACCAATTCCCGTATCGCTAATTTTAAACTGTATGCTCACCCTATCGTCCGAGTTTCCTTTAAAATCAGCCTTTAAAACTACTCTACCTTCATCGGTAAATTTTATGGCATTACAGCACAGGTTGGTAATAATTTGAGATAACCTGGTAGGATCACCCGTAAGATATGTCGGAATCTTAGGGTCAATATCAACAATAAACTCGAGGTCTTTTTCTTTTGCCTTCATAAAAAATCCGGCAGTCACATTATTGATAAAATTTCTGAAATTAAAGTCGATTTTCTCCAATTCAATCTTACCTGCTTCAATTTTACTGAAATCCAAAATGTCATTTATTAATGTCATTAGATTATCAGCTGACAATTTTAAAATATTCAGGTTGTTTAGCTGATCTTCTCTTGGCTCATTTTCAGATAACAAATGCGTAACACCAATTACAGCATTCATTGGAGTCCGTATTTCGTGAGACATGGTAGAAAGAAACTGCGCCTTGGCTTTTGTAGCCTCTTCTGCTTTTTCTTTGGCAGCAATCAACTCCGATTCTACCCTTTTTCGTTCCGACAGGTCGTTGAGCGCTACAAAATGGATATTTCCCTCGGCCAAATGTATAGGATTCAAAATGACTTCAACAGGAAATTCCATTCCATCCTTCTTCATATGAATCCAATCAAACTTATTAAAGCCTTTTTCTCTGGCTTGGTAAATTAAATCTATTGCCTTATCGGATGATTTAATGCCATCAGGCTGGAATTCCGGTGAAAAATCTTTTACAAACTTACCGATAAAGTCTCCTCGCTCTTTCACTCCAAAAAGATCTAAACAAGCCTGGTTGCAATCTAAAAATTTCGATTCTTTAATAATCAGGTATGCCACCGATGATTTTTCAAATATCATCCTGAATTTTTCAGTGGTTAAATTCTTCTCTTCTTCTAAAGTTTTACGATCCGAAATGTCCTTTATAAAACCTGATACCCCAGTTGCTTTACCATCTTCTCCTATGATTAATCGCTCCTCTATTTCGCACCACTTGTAACTCCCCGACTTGGTCACAAAGCGTACCTCGAAGTGATTGGTTTTCTCCTTATTATCCAGCAAATATTTAAATTTCAATTTGCACAATTCGATATCATCGGGGTGTATAAATTCAAAAACATTTGTACCAACACTCGACCACAAATCAAAGCCCGTTATTTTCGTCCAGGCCGGATTTAAATACATCCATTCTCCGTCGAAGCTGGTTTGGAAAATCACTTCTTTAATGTTTTCAACAATTGACTCTAATCTTGAGCTTGTTGTTTTGATTTCAGCAGATTTGGTTTCCAAATTTTTCTTTAGCTCACGATTGACATTAAACAATTCTTGCGAACTTTCTTCCAGAATATTTTCAATTTGCTTGATATCAGAATCAAAGTCAACATATGCATCATTGATGACATCAAGAAAGTCTTTGAATTTTTCTTGCTCCTCAATTGATAAAAATTTCCTGATTTGTCTTTTTAGTAGTCGATGCATTGCTTTATTTTTCAGAAATTGTAGTGATTGTCATGGTTTGATTATGCAACTTACACGGGGTGTTTTTGCGAAATGGAGAGATCTCTCCATAAGAGTAAAATCCGGTAATACAAACATCATTACCAATTACATCAGCAACAGCTTCTACCTCTTCTTCAATCAACTGCTTTAAAACCAATTTGCGCCCTACACAACTAATAAGTATGGCCAATTCGGCTCTGTCCTTTGGTAATATTTCGGTAGTGGTAATCGCAGAATTTTCGGCTCCGTTTATTAATCTGTCCACATTGGCTTTCATCAACCTTACATTGGCACCCTCGGGAATAGAACCTGCAAAAGTCATGGATTGATCCTCTTCGTTAACACCAAGAATGGTACGAACCACTGGTTCCTGTATACCATTCTCTCGCAAGCTTAAAGGAAAAAGTAAACCAGATGCCGGCAAGCTATTCGCCTTTTCACCCAAAAACTGCTTGTAAAGTTGCAGAGCTGGTTTTCCATCCAATTCATAAAGTACATTTCCTTTCGATTTGGTTACCAATCTTTCCAGGCCAAAGCTATCCCATCCTCCATTTGAACCATAGCCTACAGAAACCTTTTCGCCATAAAAACCTAAAGCTGCTATACAATTAGAAACAGGTTTACCCGATTTATCATACACAACGGTTTCGTTGAAATCACTACCATCCCCCGCTAAACCTCCGGTAACCGTTACATTTCCTGGCAGTGCATTTTCTATGCCATTTACAAGTTCTGCACCATTGATATTCAATCCATCAGAAAGAATCATCACATGCTTTAATCCTTCCTTATCTAGTTTTTCTAATAATTTTGCACCTAGCAACTTATTATCAGTATTCTGTTCAATTTTAATGGATTCTAATTTTACCTTAGAATTTTCAAATTCAATTGCTGTAATCACTACAGAACCATCTGCAACTTCAATTCCTGAGATTTCACCTGCAGAAGAACACCCAAATAAAACTGCTTCAGGATAATGATTCTTCAGCGCTAATGTAAATTCTTTGTTCAATATTAATTTTCTATATCCAAAAACAATTATCAAGTCTGTTTTAAGACATGGTTCCTTAATATTTAACAATTCATCAATTGAATTAATTCTCAGCTTATCAATTTTCATTCTATAGGTATAAATGAGTAGTAGAATTCCACTTTATGGTGAATTTTAAATTATTCATCAACATTTTAATACGATTCATAATAAAGTCTGTTTCATAAATTAATCAAAAAATTAGTTTTTATAACTATTTTTGAACTTTCAGTGAGTAATGTTTTACAAAGAGATATAATCTTTATCGTGATTATTCGTTGAATAATAGTAGCATCAAGAATTTTAAATATGGCGAAAACAAGAAAAACAGTAAGCAGAAAACCGAATTCCAAAAGAAGAACTTCTACAAAAAGAAAAACTAAAAAAAGAAGTATTAAATCGTACATCATTCGATTGGGATTACTAGCAATAACGTGTGCTATTGTTGGGCTTGGCTTGTTGTTTTCATCGGTATACCTTGGGTTATGGGGTAAATTGCCAGATTATTACACTTTGCGAAACATTAAAAATGCAGATGCCTCCGAAATCTACTCCGAAGATGGTGCTATTTTGGGTAGAGTTTATGCTGAAAACAGAACCAATGTCAGTTTTAAGGATATTTCACCCAATGTAATTAACTCATTAATTGCTACTGAAGATGCACGTTTTTACGAACATCAAGGCGTAGATCAAAGAAGTATGCTTCGCGTTTTGGTAAAATCTTTGATCATGGGAGATCGTAGCTCAGGTGGAGGAAGTACCTTGAGTCAACAGCTTGCAAAAAATCTTTATAACAGAAAACATTATGGTGCCCTAACAATGCCTGTTAATAAAATCAGGGAAGCCATAACTGCATCGAGATTGGAGAAAATTTATTCCAAAAAAGAAATCTTACAGCTGTATTTAAATACCGTCTCCTTTGGTGAAAATGTATTTGGAATTGAGAGTGCATCCAGACAATTTTTCAGCAAACAGGCTTCTGCTTTAAAAACACATGAATGCGCTGTATTAATCGGAATGCTTAAAGCTCCAACCTATTACAATCCACGATTACATCCTGAAAGATCAAAACAGAGAAGAAATGTTGTTTTGAATCAAATGGTCAAATATGAATACATTTCAGAATCGCAAGCAAAGCAACTGAAAGCATTGCCTTTGGAATTAAAGTATAACAATCAGGCTTCGAAAAATGGTTTAGCACCCTATTTAAGAGAAAAAATCAGAATTGAAGCAAATAAGATTTTGGCAGATTATCCGAAGGAAGATGGAAGCTATTATGATATTTATAGAGATGGTTTAAAAATCACTACAACTCTGGATTCTAAGCTACAGACATATGCTGAACAATCTGTTAGTGAACATTTAAAGCAACTTCAAAATTTATTTGACAAGCATTGGGGAAGCTCAAAACCTTGGGACAATAGAAAAGACATTCTTAACGATGCCAAACACCGATCTGATCGATACAAGGAGCTGAAAAAATCAGGCAAATCGGAACAAGAAATCAACAAGATTTTCAATGAAAAAGTGGACATGAAAATATTCACATGGTCTGGAGAAAAGAATGTAAGCATGTCCCCTAACGATTCGATAAAACACTACGTTCAACTTTTAAACACAGGCTTTTTAGCTATGGAGCCTCATTCAGGAAAAATAAAAGCCTGGGTTGGAGGAATCGATTTTAATCACTTTAAATACGACCATGTTACTGCAAAAAGACAAGTTGGGTCTGTATTTAAACCTGTAGTTTTTTCAGCGGCCTTGGAAGAGGGAATTTCTCCATTTGAATATTTTCCAAACGAGAGAAAAGTTTACGAAGAATACGATAATTGGTCACCCCGAAATGCCGATAATAAATATGAAGGAAGCTACAGTATGGAAGGTGCTTTGGCCGAATCGGTAAATACCATTGCAGTAGATGTACTTTTGCAAACTGGCATTAGAGATGCGATTGTTCTGGCTGAGGAAATGGGTGTAGATAGCAATCTGCCTAAAGTTCCATCTTTGGCTTTGGGAACGGCAAACATTTCCTTATTCGAAATGATTCAAGTATATGCCACCTTAGCCAACCGCGGTGTGCATGTTGAGCCCTATTACCTGGTAAAAATTGAAGACAAAAATGGAAATTTAATTGCTGATTTATCGAAGGAAAGAGGTGAAAACAGATTTGTTTTGTCTCCTCAGAACGCAGATATCATCAATCATATGCTGCAGGCTGTTGTAAATAATGGAACCGGTAAATCACTGCGAAATGTTTTTAAATTAGAAGGAGATTTGGCTGGGAAAACAGGTACTACAAATTCTCATGCTGATGGATGGTATATTGGCTACAATTCTAATTTGGTTGCTGGTGCCTGGGTTGGAGCTGATGACATGCGTGTGCATTTCCGTTCCTTAACTTTAGGACAAGGTGCAAGTATGGCTTTGCCTATTTATGGCAAATTCATGAGTAAAATGAGCAGCAATCGAAATTTCTCGAACTACAGTTACGCATCCATTAGAAAGCCAGAAAATGATATTCTTGCACAATTAAACATTCCACACTACATGCCAAAAGATTCAGGATTTTTCAAGAATATTTTTGGTGTTAAAGCCAAGGATCGCGATAAGCTTATGGAACGCAAACAGAGAAAAGAAAAAAGAAAGGAAAATAGAAAATCGATATATCAACGAATTAAGAACATTTTCAAAAAGAAGAACAAGGACTAACCCAGTTACTACTTTAATATACAAGAGTTCTAAAGACAAAGAGAAATAGATAAATCAAGCTTGTAACAACAAAGTAGCTGCGCAAAGAATGACAAGCATTACCAAAGTTTAGCTATAGAACTGAAGCTAAACTCCATATATGGTAATTTAATGTAGAATAACAAGATAATTTTGCCGTGAATAATTCAGCTTAATACTTTAAAAAGTTAGTCAGCATTTGTTGTTTGAATTCTTTAACTAGAATATTCTTTTCACTTCTGTTTTTATTCTTTATTTCACGTACCAATGATTTGAATTCTGAATTTGGAGCAAAGCTTTGAATTTTAGCTAACTTCTCATCCAGAACATTACGGTCGTGCCAATTACCTAGCGTACACTCAGTTTCATTCACAATATTATATTCTCTTTCCAGATCTTCCGAACTTTCCACAGCAATTAATAACTGAAGTAAGGATTTAATAATTTTGAAAAACTTACGAATATCATGGTAATTCTCTTCTCCTCGCGAAGATGCCCATAATTTGTATATCAAGTCAAGCTCATCAAGAATGATTTTATCAGCCTTTTCTCTCAATTCAGTTGCAGGAATGCCTTCCATAACTTGATAGAGCTTTTCCATTCGTTTTTTAAACTTATCTAGCTTGAATTTTTCCAATACCAAAGTGAAGTCATTCGATATTATCAACTGGTCCTCTTCTAAAATCTGAATTACTTTTTCCTGATTCTCTACATTGCACTGAAGAACCAAACTTCTACAAACCTGAATTGTTCGTAAACGGCCAGAATATTTAAAAACAGGTCTTAACTGCTTTAACAACTTTCCTATAATGTCTGTATCCAAGCCTAGCGCATCCACAAGTAAAAGCAGGCTTCTCATATATTTAATGTCAACGCGCAACTTGTGTACACTATCCTCATTCAGACTTTTAGCCTCTGTCAGATGCAATAAAAATGCATCAAATCTTTTCTTGTAAAACGTGCTCAATTTATTCATATCTATAGTATAAGTCCCCTATCTTTTATATACAAGATACACAAAATCAAAAAATTAGTAAAATGAAATTTGAGCAAGTGCTTTTTGTTTAATTTAAAATAATATTTTCACATGGATATAAATTAAAAAGACCACCTAATATTGAACTGCACCCCAAAAGTTGGACACAACATTTGGGGTGTTTTTATGACTAAAAAAAAGAGAAACAAATTTAGTATTGAGGATAGAGAACAAGCAGTTCTAAAAATACAGAACGAAGGAAGATCTTGCCTATCTGTTGCACGAGAATTGCAAACCTGTCCCAAAGTAGTTGGGCGTTGGGTTAATGCCTATAAGCTACATGGTAAAAATGGTTTATCGTTAAGAAATAAAATACGCTACACTGGCGATTTTAAACTGCAATTAATTGAAGAAATGCTTAAAACAGGCTTATCTTTGGATCAAATTTCCGCAAAATATCTAATCACTCAGTCCCTTATATCTAAATGGAGAAGAGATTTTGAGAGGTATGGAGCATCAGCATTGTTTAAAGAAACTCGTAGAGGCAGACCTCCCAAAATGAAAAAGAAGTCAGAAAATAAGCAAATAGATTCTATAAGTGAGTATGAAAAATTACTTCAGGAGAATAAACGATTACGTGCTGAAAATGATTATTTAAAAAAGTTACAAGCCTTAATTCAGAAACAGAAAACTCAAAAAAACAATTGAGAGTTTTAACCATCCAGGAATTAAGGCAGAAACACTCACTTTCAATACTGTTGAATGTGGATGGAATGGCTAGAAGTACTTTCTATTATCATCGAAATCTTCTCTCTACCAAAGACAAATATGCATTGGAAAAGAAGCTGATTACAGAAATCTTTCACCAGAATAAAGGTCGATATGGCTATAGGCGCATAACACTTGAACTGCGCAACAGAGGTCTGCAGTTAAATCATAAAACCGTTCTTAAGCTAATGAAAGAACTTGGCTTGAAATGTAAGGTCAGAATAAAAAAATATCGTTCTTACAAAGGAGATGTGGGAAGAATTGCACCTAATATTCTGGAAAGAAACTTTAAATCTGATAGGCCTAATCAAAAGTGGGTCACGGATGTTACGGAGTTCTCTCTTTTTGGTACTAAATGTTATCTGTCGCCGATTATGGATTTATACAATAAGGAAATTATCAGTTACAATATAACTCACAGACCAACGCTTGATTTGGTTACAGATATGGTCGATGCAGCTTTTAAGGTCATTCCTAACAATACCAATCTTACATTACATTCCGATCAGGGATGGCATTATCAGCATATTACATACAGGCACAAGCTGAAAAACAAAGGGGTTAGACAAAGCATGTCAAGAAAGGGAAACTGTCTGGATAATGCGGTTATTGAAAATTTTTTCGGCCTACTGAAGTCTGAGTTGTTA
Source organism: Marinifilum fragile JCM 15579 (assembly GCF_001310955.1). GTDB lineage: Bacteria > Bacteroidota > Bacteroidia > Bacteroidales > Marinifilaceae > Marinifilum > Marinifilum fragile. Next base: position 5,875 of record NZ_BAZX01000013.1, on the reverse strand, counting down.
TATTTGCAGGAGTTTAGTTCTATGCAACACTTTCTGAAGGAATTGAAGAAGTACATGTATTATTACAATAACACCAGAATTAAGATGCATTTAAACGGATTGAGTCCGGTAAAATACCGAACTCAATATCATTAACTTATTTTATAACCGTCCAATATTTGGGGTTCACTTCATATTAGATGGTCTTCGCATAAGTGAATTAGCTATTTATTCAGAGTGATCATCACTCTTTTTTTCTTCTTTCAACCTGCCTGCTTCTTTAAGAGCTTTATTTAAAATCCATTCAATTTGACCGTTAGTACTACGAAATTCATCCACAGCCCATTTTTCCAACTTCTTAAACATCTCAGGACTCAAACGCAAAACAAATGATTTTTTTTTAGTCATATTTTATTAATTATTGATACAAGCTACCAGTATTTAATACAGGCGTTGCATCTTTATCTGAACAAAGTACAACCATTAAATTACTAACCATGGTAGCTTTTTTATCTTCGTCCAAATTTACAATATCTTTATCGGCAAGTTCTTCCAATGCCATTTCTACCATACTTACAGCACCTTCAACAATTTTAAATCTTGCTGCTACAACAGCTGTAGCCTGTTGGCGTCTTAACATTGCTCCTGCAATTTCCGAAGCATAAGCCAAATAATTAATTCTTGCTTCCATCACCTCAATTCCAGCTATTGCTAATCTTTCTGTTAATTCCTTTTCTAGCAACTCACAAACTTCATTACCACCCGATCTTAAAGTAATTTCAGCTTGCTCATCTTCGAAATTGTCGTAAGGATATGCGCCAGCCATATTTCGAATTGCCGCTTCTGATTGAATGGTAACAAAATTTTCGTAATTATTTACATCAAAAGCTGCCTTGTAAGTATCCTTAACTCTCCAAACCAAAACAACCCCAATCATTATTGGATTACCAATTTTGTCATTCACCTTAATTGGATCACTGTCTAGGTTTCTAGCGCGTAAAGATATCTTCTTTTTTACAAATAGAGGATTTACCCAAAAAAATCCGTTGTTTAAAATGGTGCCTTTATAAGCTCCAAAAAGAATCAATACTGCAGATTGATTTGGATTAACCACTGTAAATCCAGGCATACAAAGTATAAACAATAGGATTAGAAGTGCAAATACGGGATTTCTTAAAAAGATAATACCTAGAATTCCTCCTAAAAGAAGAAGAAAACACACAAATACCATTGCAAAACCAGAGATTGCCGAAAAAGTTTGTTCTTGTTTCATATTTAAATCTTTTTGATATTATTTTGATATCAATTTACAAGGATTTTTTTGAATTGGCAAAATAAGGCACAAAAAAAATGGAACGATGGTCGTTCCATTTTTTTTAATTCAATCATCAATTCCCTAATATCCGGCATTTTAATATCAACATTAACTGTTGACCGATTAAATGTTTTTATCCGTTCTACAATCTCTCCTGACGCTTTCACTTTAAAGTCATCCAATAAATTGTATAAATCTGATGAATCAAATAGGTTTAAATCCGAAATTCTATCAAGCAACTTAAGCATTTCTTTAGGTGAAAATAAAACATCATGTTGTAATAAAGAGTAAATTTCATTCATAGGCATCATTAGCTAATTTGTTTTATTTTAAAACGCCTACGATTTTGATTTAGTATTCCAAAAACAAAAAAAGCCGGAAAATATTTCCGGCCTACTAAAATCAAATAAAAAACTAATGAAAAGTTAAACTCATATTTCTTTCTTCCATAATCTTTCTCATATTAATTAATGCATATCGCATTCTACCCAAAGCAGTATTAATACTCACATCGGTTTCTTCGGCAATATCCTTAAAGCTTAAACTTGTAGTGCCTAAGGATTACTACCTCTCTCTGATCTGCCGGCAGTTCCTTAACCAACTCTCTTATATCATCATGAATTTGATCACGAATCAAATCATCTTCACAATTGCCTTCACAGAATTTATTGGAATTGAATATATCCAATTCGTAATCATCCTTCGAGAAAGTGTTACTTTGTTTCTCTCTTCTGAAATGATCAATTATCAGATTGTGTGCGATTCTCAAAACCCAGGCTAAAAATTTACCATTGTCTTGATATTTGCCTAAACGCAACGATCGGATCACTTTTATAAAAGTGTCCTGAAAAATGTCCTCGGTAAGCTGATGATTTTTTACGATCAGATAGATGTAGGTATAAACTCTATCCTTATGACGATTGATTAATTTATCAATACATTCTTGGTTACCATCAATATACTGCTTCACGAGATCATAATCGGTAGGATTATTTTGTCTCAAATTCACAACTATTTATTTTTTAAACAGCGTAAAAATTTTTCTATAAGCAGTATCTCCTTTATTTGGGTTTCATAAACTGGTAACAGTTTGCAATAAACTAATTTTTCCTGAGATTTGAAAATCTTTAGAAGTTAAATAACTTTGGAAATTCGTTTTCAAGATATAAATTCAACTCCTTATAGAATTATATAAAAGACAGATGGCAGAGAAATTTTCAGAAGATTTTATTCATATAAAAGGTGCAAGAGTTCACAACTTAAAGAACATCGACTTAAAGATTCCTAGGAATCAATTGATTGTGATCACAGGACTTTCAGGATCGGGAAAGTCATCACTTGCATTTGATACTTTGTACGCCGAAGGCCAAAGAAGATATGTGGAAAGTTTATCAGCTTACGCACGTCAGTTTCTTGGGAGAATAGATAAACCTGAAGTAGATTTTATAAAAGGTATTCCACCGGCAATTGCTATTGAGCAAAAAGTGAACACAAGGAATCCTAGATCCACGGTTGGAACATCCACTGAAATATATGACTATTTAAAGTTACTCTTTGCAAGGATTGGTAAAACTTATTCACCAATTTCAAATACATTGGTAAAACGCCATACGATTAGCGATGTTGTTAATTTTATTCTAAAGCAAAAAGAAGATTTGCCTGTAATGATTTTAGCAGAAATGCTAAATGGTGACAGAAGCAAAAAAGAACAGCTTGAAGTGCTTTCAAAGCAAGGATTTTCGCGTATTGAAATTGATGGAAAAATTTATAAAATTTTCGATGTACTTGAAGCTCCTGAAATCATTCCAGTAGACAAGTCAATTCATATTGTTATCGATAGAATTCGTGTCTCGTCCGATGAAGATACTCAAAACAGAATAGCCGATTCGTTGCAAACTGCATTTTACGAAGGAAAGGGTGAATGTTTGGTAATGTTTGAAGGAGAAACCTACTCTTTTTCGAATCGATTTGAAGCCGATGGAATCGAATTTGAAGATCCTAATGTTCATACTTTTAGTTTTAACAACCCAGTGGGTGCCTGTCCGAAATGTGAAGGCTTTGGAAAAGTAATTGGAATTGATGAAGACTTGGTTATTCCAAACAAAACAGTAAGCATTTACGATGATGCGGTGGTTTGCTGGAAAGGCGAAAAGATGCAGGAGTGGAAAAATCAATTAATCTATGCTGCCGATAAATTTGATTTCCCGATTCATCGACCATATTTTGAATTGAGTGATGAACAAAAGCTTTTATTGTGGACCGGAAACAAACACTTTAAAGGATTAAATACATTTTTCAAATATCTGGAATCTAAACAATACAAAATTCAATATCGTGTAATGCTATCAAGATATCGAGGCAAAACCACTTGCCCTGATTGTAGAGGCACTCGACTAAAAAAAGAAGCTGGTTACATAAAAATTGAAGGGAAAAACATTCAAGATTTGGTGCTAATGCCAATCGCCGATCTGAACGATTTCTTCAAAAATTTAGAGTTAAGCAAAACCGAAGAACAAATTGCCAAAAGGCTTTTGGTAGACATCAGAAACAGACTACAATTTCTTTCCGATGTAGGTTTGGGATATCTTACCTTAAATCGACTTTCAAGTAGTTTATCTGGGGGTGAATCTCAGAGAATTAATTTGGCAACATCATTGGGAAGCAGTCTGGTAGGATCTCTCTACATTCTTGATGAACCAAGCATTGGTCTTCACTCACGCGATACTGATTTGTTGATTAAGGTTTTAAAACAACTCCGCGATTTAGGCAATACGGTAATTGTAGTTGAGCACGATGAAGATATTATTCTAGCTGCAGATCATGTTATTGATATTGGTCCACATGCTGGCAGACTTGGCGGTGAAGTTGTTTTTGAAGGTGACTTAAGTGCTTTAAAAAAATCAAACAAAAGTTTAACCTCACAATATATTTCGCAAGAAAGAACTATTCCTGTTCCTGAAAATAGAAAAAAATGGAACAATTATATAGAAATTATTGGCGCTCGAGAAAATAACTTAAAAGGACTTAATATCAAGTTCCCTCTTAATATTATGTCTGTGATTACAGGGGTAAGTGGTTCTGGTAAATCATCCTTGGTGAAAACAATTTTGTATCCTGCTCTTAAAAAACACTATGGTGGTTACTCCGATAAAAGTGGTCATTTTGATCTACTTCAAGGTGATTTGCAATTGGTGAAAAACATTGAGTTTGTTGATCAAAATCCGATTGGTAAATCCTCACGATCGAACCCTGTTACCTATTTGAAAGCATATGATGAAATCAGAAAGCTATTCGCAGATCAGAAAGCATCTCAATATGCTGGTTTTAAAGCTTCACACTTCTCTTTTAATATTGATGGCGGAAGATGTGATGAATGTCAGGGAGAAGGAATTATAAAGGTTGAGATGCAGTTCATGGCTGATATTTACCTTCAATGTGAAAGCTGCAAAGGCAGACGGTTTAAAGATGATATTTTAGATATTCGATACAATGGCAAAAACATTCATGATGTATTGGAAATGACCGTAAATGAAGCCACCGAATTCTTTGGTGTATCAAAAGGCAGCATTGAAAAGAAAATTGCTCAACGTTTAAAACCATTGGTTGATGTTGGCTTAGGATACGTTAAATTAGGACAATCATCGAGCACCTTAAGTGGTGGAGAAAGTCAAAGGGTAAAATTGGCGTCATTCCTTGCAAAAGAAAAAGCAGAACCTTGCCTTTTCATTTTTGATGAACCAACAACAGGACTTCATTTTCATGATATTCACAAATTGATGGATGCGTTTAATGCTCTAATAGAAAGAGGACATACTCTGATCATTATTGAGCACAATATGGAAATTATTAAGAGTGCTGATTGGTTAATCGATCTTGGTCCGGAAGGTGGAAATAACGGAGGAAAAATTGTTTTTGAAGGAACTCCTGAGGAAGCTACCAAATGCAAACAATCTTATACAGGACAATATTTAAAAGAAAAATTATAGAAGAAAGACTCCTACTAAGGAGTCTTCTTTATGATTTTAGGTGTTACATTTCTAATCCAAAAAGCATAACAACGCAACCATTCATACTTTTATCGTATTCTTTATTTTCAGTCACAAATTTCATGGAGATAATTAAAGTTTGTGATTCTTCCACTTCAAAGTCGTATTTGTTATTGTATCCATCATCTTTATTATCAAAAATAACTTCGAAATCGGAATTTAGAACCTTAAAATGAATTGGTGGTAGAAAATCTTCTTTGCAAACTACCATTCTATACTTTTGTCCACTAAAAAATGCTTTATGAAGTTCAACTTCTTCATCAACATTTAAAACAACTCCATTATAGTTTCCGTCGTGTATGTATTTCTCCAATAAAGGCTTACAATCCTTCTTAGCCAATTCTCTGCACTGCGAATAGGCGAAATTGGTATTGACAATAAAAAACAAAACGGCTATAGTAAATAAAGTCTTCATGTAATTTAATCAGTTATTAATCGACCAAATAATTTCTAGTATCCTTAACTTTTAAAATAAGTTGCTCAAAACTTACTAAATTAACCTTATCATAGAAATCATGCTCCTTATTTTTTGATA
>NZ_BAZX01000012.1 GCF_001310955.1 Marinifilum fragile JCM 15579 | reverse complement strand
GGACCGCTGAAAAAATGAAGCCTTCGATTCTTTTGAGTCGGAGGCTTTTTTATTGCCATAAAAAATCTTGTTGGGCATCGATTTTTATTCGTATCTTAATTAAGTCAAAATAAAAATCACACTCATGCAAAAACAACTTTTTAACGAACTTTGGAAAGGATACACTGCACAAAATCCATCTGCGCAAGCAATTCATGATCTGTTCTCAAACGAAGGAGAGTTAGTCATTAACGATCATGTAGCATTTCGTACTTTCGATGATCCCAGAATGAACATACATGTCTTGGCTAAGAAATTTTTGAAAGCAGGATACGAATATGCTGGCGAATATAAATTCGACGATAAGCATTTAAATGCGGTTCATTTGGAACATCCATCCGAAGAAGCTCCAAGAGTTTTTATATCTGAATTAATTCTATCTGAATTTTCAGAAGAGTTTCAGAAGATTATTAAAAACAGACTTAATTCCGTAGGTAATGCTTATTATTCGGATCCTGACCTTATCCATAAAGGTAGCGTATGGAGCAAACCTTCGTATGAAACCTATCAAAGGTTAAGAGAAGAATCAGAATATGCAGCCTGGTTATATGTCCATGGATTCAGAGTAAATCATTTTACGGTTAGTATTAATGCTTTAAAAAAGTTTGATACAATTGAGAAGGTAAATCAGTTTTTAAAAGATAATGGATATCCAATGAATACATCGGGAGGTGAAATTAAAGGCTCTCCTGAGGTTTATCTGCAGCAATCTTCAACCTTATCGGATATTATTAAAGTAGAATTTGAGGAAGGCATTTACGATATTCCTGCTTGCTTTTATGAGTTTGCTATTCGTTATCCTGATGATACTGGAGAACTATTCTCTGGCTTTATAGCTGCCAATGCAAACAAAATTTTCGACAGTACAAATTACAGGGAAGCTTAATCAGATAAAACAACATTCAAAAAGCAAAATTCATGAACTGGATTTTGCTTTTTTTTTGTGCAAACCAACAAATGTCACTCTATTTACAGAGTGATAATATTATCTTTATGCACAAAATCTAACACACCAAAAATGAACAAACAACTAATATTTCTGACCCTCATCTGCCTACTTTTTTCAGCTTGCAATAAGGTACAACCACTAACTATTGAATCAGGCGTTGCCAAAAAACTAGCCGATTACAGAAAAACGAACATTACCAATCTGGAATATCAATTACAGTTCGATATCCCGGAAAGAAAGACAGCTGAGATATCTGGAAAGAACAAAATGATTTTTGATTTAAAATCAGCTAACCAGGATTTACAAATTGATTTCCGCGAGAATGCTAATTTGATCAAATCGGTTAAGGTAAACGGAGAAGTATCTGCTTACCGATTCGAATCGGAACATGTAATTATCCCAAAAGAAGAACTAAACCAGGGACAAAATGCAATCGAACTAGAATTCATTGCAGGCAATACATCATTGAATCGAAATGATGAATTCTTGTATACTTTGTTCGTACCTGATCGCGCAAGAACTGCATTCCCGTGTTTCGATCAACCTAATTTGAAAGGAAGGTTTCAGCTAAACATGAGCGTTCCTTCTCATTGGAAAGCCATGGGTAACGGAAAGCTGGTGCAAACAAAAGAGAATGGTGATAAAACCACTTACGAATTTGCCAAAACAGAGCCGCTGCCAACTTACCTATTCTCATTTGTGGCTGGTAAATTTGAAACCATCACTCGTGAACACAATGGCAGAAAGCACACAATGTATCATAGAGAGACCGACTCGGAAAAACTAGCGAATAATACCGATGAGATCTTCAGAATGTTATTTGAATCATTGGATTGGCTGGAAGAATATACTGATGTACCCTATCCTTTTGCAAAATATGATATTGTAGTAATTCCATCATTCCAATATGGAGGGATGGAGCATACAGGTGCTACCCTTTATAATGCATCAAGAATGTTTTTAGATAAAAATGCTACTCAAAACCGCCTGTTGGCACGTGCGAATTTAATTGCACACGAAACGGCTCACATGTGGTTTGGCGATTTGGTAACAATGAAATGGTTCGATCAGGTTTGGTTGAAAGAGATATTTGCCAATTTCCTAGCTGATAAAATCACCAATCCAAGCTTTAAGGATATGAACCACGATTTAAAATTCCAGATGGCTCATTTCCCAAGTTCATACAGTGTTGACAGAACTACAGGTCCGAATCCTATCAACCAGGTATTGCCTAACCTAAAAGATGCAGGAACCATGTATGGTGCCATTATCTATCACAAATCACCAATTGTGATGAACATGCTGGAAAATATTATTGGAAAAGAATCTTTGAAAAAAGGATTGCAGACCTACATGAAAAACTACGCCTATGACAATGCCAGTTGGGAAGATTTAATTGCCATATTGGATGCTTCAACACCTTTTGATTTGAAACATTGGAGCGAGGTATGGTTCAACAAGGCAGGAAGACCTCATTTAACTACCAATATCAGCTCAAGAAATGGTAAGATTACCGAATTAAAAATGGTTCAAAAAGATGCCAAAGGAAATCCTGGTGATTGGACTCAAGACCTACACTTGATTTTTGGATACAAAAATGAAAGCAAGAGCATCAAAGTTAATATGAATGTTCCTGAAGTTTTTGTTGAGAATGCCAACGGGATGGATGTACCAGAATACATCATTCCGAATGCCAAAGGCGATGCTTATGGATTTTTCAAACTAGATGAACAAAGCAAACAATACCTTTTGGAAAATCTTGATGGCATTAAAGATGATTTGGTAAGAGGTATTGCTCTAATCAATCTATATGAAAACCTAAGAGAAGGATTTGTAAGTGGAAATGAATTCGTGACAGCAATTGAAAAGCAAATTGCCAAAGAAGAGAATAGCTTGATTCTGGAACGCATGTTGTCATACCTGAATTCAGTATATTGGATAGACCTGACGTCTGATGAGAGAAAGAAAATTGGAAAGCAATTAGAAGATACTCTTTGGATAAGATTGAGCAATGAAAAAGACATGAGTAAAAAATCGAGCTTGTATTCTGCTTTGAGCAGTATTGCCGAAACTCCTGAAAGATTATCTCAGCTGTTCAAAGTTTGGAAAGAGGAAATTGCCATTGGTGGATTTAGCCTTTCGGAAACCAAAGCAACTGCATTGGCTTGTAATCTGGCAATTAAAATGCCTGAAAAAGCTGATGAACTAATCAAAACTCAAACAGAAAGAATCCAAAATCCTGATCGCAAAAAGAAAATGCAATTTGTTGCTCCTGCCCTTTCTTCAGATCCTGAAGTTCGCAAAGAATTCTTTGAAAGTTTAAAGAGTGAAGAAAACAGACAAATTGAGCGTTGGGCTTTGGAAGGTTTGCGTTATTTAAATCATCCACTAAGAGAGCAAGAAGCATTGAGCTATTTGCCACAAGCATTGGAGTTGTTACAAGAAATTCAGGTAACCGGAGATATTTTCTTCCCTTACAATTGGTTAAGTGTTAGCTATAGCGGTCTCCAATCCAAAGAAGCTGGCGATATCACACGCAAATTTTTGGAGGAAAGACCTGATTACCCTGAGAATTTAAAATTGAAAATTTTACAGACTGCCGATGCAGTACTTAAGAAGTAAAAAAGTATACAGGAGAAAGTATAAAAGGTGGCTCTTCCGAATTTGGGAGGGTCATTTTTGTTATAAGTACAAAGAACACAAAATATTAATCCCCCCTTCGGTACCTACTCCTCAAGAAGAAGGTTGAATAAAACATTACATCTTACACAAAACTCCCTCTCCTTATAGCTACTCTTTATGCACATTTATTTCTTAAATACAGAATGACAAAAAATAGATATGGAATCATTTAATTTCCGAATTCTCCCATTTTAAGGGGAGATGGCGACAGCCAGAGGGGTGCTTTTGCTTATTACTTTACTATTTCACCCTTTAGTCTGTCGACAGTTTCCCTAAAAAGGGAAACACTCATCTAAAAGCGTTAAGATTTTAATTAAATAATAATGAACTTATATTTGTGTATAAAGAGTAGAACATTGAAGAGGCCTGGGATTAGATAAAAAAATTCATACCACTTGCTAAAAGCAGTTTAATTCATCATTTATAACTAACAATTCATATTTATCTTAGAATTTCTGTATCACCAAAACTCCTGCTAGTATCAACAACACACCAATCGTTCTTCCCCAATTCACAGGTTGAACAGAGACTCCAAACAAACCAAAATGATCGATTACCAAAGAGAAAGCCAATTGTCCCAATACGATTAGGGCAAAACTTAAGGCTGCTCCCAAACGTGGTACCAAGAAGATTACTGATGACACGTACACAGCTCCTATTGCTCCACCTATCCAGGCATGAAAAGGAGCTTCCTTAACCGCTTGCAACAAATTATTGGGAGTTCGCATACCAAGAACTACAAAAAGCAAAATAGTTCCACCTACAATAAAATTTATCAGGGCAGCCATTAATGGCGCTTTCAGGAAAGTACCCAATTTGGCATTCACACTGGCTTGTATTGGCATTAGGCAACCCACCAACAAAATCAAAATCATCAGGAAATATCTCATAGCTTCTTATTTTGTTGCAAAAATAGTGAATTCTACGAGCTATTCTCTGTTGTTGCTCTAAATCGATTATTGATTCATTGGGACTTCCATCAAAAGAATTTTTGAATTTTTATCAGCTTTTATCGAAATGGAATCTGTTCCCCAAACTCCAAGGCCATCACGTTTCTGTAATTCCTGATTTTCGATAATCGCATTTCCTTCAATCACGAAAGCATATACACCATTATCTTTTGAATGCAATTGATATTGATTATCGGTGGCTGCGGTAAACTGTCCCAAATTGAACCAAGCATTCTGATGAATCCAAACCCCTTGGTCATCGGCATTTGGAGATAGAATTTGATTGAACTGATTCTCCTTCGAAATATCGGCTATAGAAATCTGATCGTAGCGGGGTTCAACCTGTTGTTGATTTGGAATCACCCAAATCTGTAGAAATTGAACCTCTCTGTCCTGATTTTTATTGTATTCGCTATGGTAAACTCCAGTACCAGCACTCATCACCTGAATATCTCCTGCTTTAATTCTGGCAACATTCCCCATGCTATCCTTGTGCTCTAACTCTCCCTCCAATGGTATCGAAATGATCTCCATATTCTCATGAGGGTGCGTCCCAAAGCCTTTACCAGCATCAACGGTATCGTCGTTGATTACTCGCAAAACCCCAAACTGTATTCTATCGGGATTGTAATAATTCGCAAAACTAAAAGTATGATAGGAATCCAACCATCCATGATTGGCATGTCCTCTTGTGTTGGCTTTGTGCAATACTGTGTTCATCGATTCTAATTTTAATGTAACATTAAATAAACACTTAACATCTGGAAATGTTCTGCAATGTATTTTTTGATATATAAAATTCAGGATTTAATTATTCTTTGGCCCTTCGCCCAGTAAAAGCATAAATAAAAAAGCTACCAAAGGCAATGCTCACCAATCCTACAAGAGGAACGTAAGAAGTAAATGCGCTAAGTACAGTAGCAATAAACTCCTGAAAGTTTTGCTGGCCCATAAACAAAAAGATGAGTGCAGCAATCACAAACATGCCACCAATTATTTTAACCGCAAGCGGATGTTTTGATTCCTTGGCCGATAGAATTAAAATAGCTCCCAACACCAAGCGCACCAAAATGGCAAGCCAATAAACCCAAAACGCCCCCTTATTACTCTCCAAAAAACCAAAGATGATTTCAGGGGCAAAAAGCAATAATATTCCTACTAGTATCAATAGGATTCCGAATATTTTGATGGTTGGTTTCATGATTGTTTTTGGATTAATGCAACTTAAAAGCTATTAAGCTTTATTTTTCTGCATACATTTCTTTCATTGGACGACTTCTTAACACAAAAACTAGACTGAGAAAAATTGGGACCCAAAATATTATTGATATAATACATGAATACATAAATCTACCTACCATTGACGAATCCTCTTTCATAAATAAAATAGCTGAATTGATTATCAATAAAATTCCAATTATTGGAATACTTTTAATTAAGAGTTGCCTTGTATAATTCTTTTTTATCCCTAGGCTTATAGCAAGTGCTGAACAATGAAAGCAGACTAGAAAATATATAACTGATGATAAAACGTGAAACCATTGAGGAATGCCAATTTCACTATGTAAGAGAAAAATCGAAGTCCCATTTTCAATTAACTCCCAAACTTGTCTTCTCAATTCAGATGCAAAATAGATGGACAGTAAAAAGGAAACTATCAAATTCATTAATTTAGCTGATAATGAATAATTTTTATTTTTAAGGTAGTTTCTATACCCTAAAGGAAAAACAATTATAAAGTAAAAAATAACTTCCCACATAAACTCAATATATTTTGCTATTTCATAATTATTCCAAGTAACTCAAACAAGCGATAAATTTCGGCCTTTGCTTGTTGTGGATTCTTTGGATCGTAATTTCCTAGTTGTTTCGCTCTATTATATGCATTTAGCATGTTTGGTTTAAGTTTGGCATAAATGCCTGGTCGTGCCACATAATATTTGCGCGATTTATTGTACCCAGTAATTGGCTTGGCGTTCAGGTCTTTTTCAAAAGCTGAATATGATGCATAAAACTTCCTTGTATTTTTTAAGTGTAATAAATACCAATATTCTAAACAAGGAGTATTTACCAACACATCAACATTTTCAAGAGCATCCAATTCCGTATAATACTCATTGAACTCAGTTAGCGGTGATTTTCCTTTTCCCCTAACTCTCGTTCATGTTTTAGAATCTCATCAAAATCAACCAACCAAATTGCATTATCGTAATGTTTTGCTTCCTCCTTTATCAACTCATATTGATCTCTTAAGCTCTTCTTTTTAGGGAGATCTGGTTTAATGGAAATAGCCTTTAAATTTTCAAATTGTTTTAATTGATGTAAATAAATTTGTTCGGTCTCCCCATCAACCAAAACATAAATAGTTTTGTTTCCCTGACCTCTTTTCCTGCCTTGAACTCTTCGATTACTCCTCGCCATAATCAATATCTAAATAGTAATCACTCAGGTTTGGAGTTGCACCCAATTTTCCTGCTTTATAGGCATTGTAAATTGAACTGTTTTTACGAATAACAGATGTATCAAAATCATCTAAAGAAAACAAATCTGTACTTCCATCTTCTTTTTTTTCCGTAAACCAAATGGCATCTTTTCTAAAGATATCTTGTTCCATTAATAACTCACGCAAATGGGTAGTAGCAATTAACTGAGATTGTTTTGAATTAACCAGAAAGCTTAGCAAAAAGTGCTTTAATAAATCTGGATGTAAAGATGATTCGAATTCATCTATCGAAAATACAGCACTATTTCTAATCATTAAATCTAATAGACCACCAAATTCATAATATCTTTGCGTCCCCTGGGACTCTAATCCAAAAGGTAACTCTAGGGGAATACCACTTTCTGTTTCGTGTTGAAATAATATTTCAATTCCCTGAATTTTCCCTTTTGCTTTAAGATCCATTAGGTCATGATAAGATATATTCATGTTTTTACTCACAAAATTCATCAATTCATCAGTGACATTTTGCTCTTCTCTCTTGATTTCAATATCAGAAATATTAAAATCTGCTTTCTTAAGAATATTAAGAACCGTATTCTTATCTATTTCATTATCCTCAATTTTTTCAGATACATATGATGCTAATTCTGTCCTAGGAACTACAATAGGCTTTAAGTTATTCTTAAACCAATCCAAAACTTCCTGCATTTGAAAAGATTCAAAATTTGTTTTCAAAAACCCTCCAAATACTGTATTATTCCATAAAGTATTTGCTTCTAAAATCTCTTTATGAACTTTTTTAACTCCAATCTTACTTCCAAAATTTATTGTTGTCAACTGTTTTAAAACATCAGTTGTTCTTTTAAAGACCAAGGATTTATTAGGGTTAAAATAATTTAATTGTTCCCTTATTATTGAATGTTCATTTAACTCAACCTCATAATAATATTTTATATTTTTCTTATAGAATTCAATACTGAAAATTGAATTTTCTCCAACAGTAATCGAATCAAACAAAAAAGGCATTACATCTAAGCCTCTGTTTTGATATTAGTCGGGTCCAATATTAAATCTCTCAGAAAATCAATTGCCATCAAAACATTCGTTTTTCCTGAAGCATTGGCCCCATAAATCATCCCCAATTTTAATAATCGAACTCCCTCCTTTGGCTCAATGATATAATAATCTTCTAAATCTTGTGATTTGGTCGCTTCAAAAGACAAGGTGATTTTATCTTTTATGGAACGGAAGTTTTGTACTGAAAAATTTACTAACATGATATTTTTCCTTTCTAATTTGCGTTTCAATTGCAAAATAAGGGATAAAAACTCTAAAAACAACTCATTATTGTGTTTTTAATAGGATTTTAACAAAATTTAATTTGAGAAATAAGGCAAAGAAAAACCTGACAGCGTCGCAAGACCTGTCAGCGTTCAGCGTTTCGGTCGAGACTGAGGCAAAGCCGTTTTCTTTCGAATCCATTGCCACAACAAACTGGCTCCAATGGCCATACCTGCAGCCAAACCATTAAAAAGAAAGTCGGCCATATCGAACACGCGTCGTGGAATAAACACCTGCACACATTCGTCGAACACACCAATTAAAAAAGAAAGCAGCAAAGTTAATAGGGCAATTGTTAAGGCTTTGTACTTTTCCGTGTATCGTTCGAGCATGGCACGGTGAATAAAAACGGTAAGCACCGAATATTCTATCAGATGAGAACGCTCGGCCAATCCAAGGCGAAGAAATAACATCATGAATACTGCCAATATGCCAAGTACAGTAACGGTATCGTTCTTGTCGTTGGCACGACGAAAGGTGTGTAAAATAACAGTGGTACCAATAATAATCATGCACAGAATAAAAATAAGAGCCTCCATATTCTCAGCACCTAGCTTCTGCAGCAAGGGATATCCAAAAATCAAGCTGGTTAAAATGGCAAGCCATACCAACAGTGCGTATAGCCACAATCTTTTTTCAAGTGATGATTTAAATAAAGGCATAATCTTACTTTTGTGTATTAACCCATAAGATACCTCACTAAAATTTAGATGTCAAGCTTTTGTGCAGACATCGATAATTTCAAATTGCCATTTTATGCCCTATCTACAATCCGGATTATTTTATCCTCTTCAAAAACAAATTCAGATTGTCCCGAAATCTCTAGGATATCACCTTGCTTCATTCCGCTGGGGAGATCGGTGGCCAAAGTGGCCTTATAATCAATATCAATTACCACTTTATCCAGTTGAATGTCCCAATTCCTGATAATTTGCTCTCGCTGGCTAAAACAATTCATGCTTTTTCAGCCTGAGTGTGAAATTCATCGATTCCTTCTGTTCGCAAAGTCAAAATCCCCTCTGAAATGTTCTCAAAACTACATCTTCGTGCAAATCTGTAAGCATTCCTTCAATATCGAACTGATTATAGGCCTGAATGTAATTTTCTATTACTTTTTGTAGGTTTTTCATGGTACTGCATTACAATAATTTAAGATGAATCTACAAAACAAAAAACTGCTTACCAAATGTAAACTTATGATTCTCATAAACTTTTGTCTCAACCTAAGTTATTTCGTAAATTTAATAAACGCCGATCATCATTGAATAATACTATTCTTTAGAGTACTTCTGAAACTTACTTCTTCTCACCCATTTCAACTTTAAAAACATTTCTCATGGATATCTTTCTTATTTTATTTTCGGCAGTTGTAGTATTCTTTTTTGCAGGCATCAGAATTATTTTCGAATACAAAAGAGCTTTAAAATTCCGATTCGGAAAGTACATTAAAATCCTAAATCCAGGATTCCGCTGGATTATTCCCATTGTAGAAACCGTGAATATTGTTGACATTCGAGTGATCACCATCAATATCGATTCGCAGGAGGTAATGACCGAGGATAATGTTCCTTGTAGCATTGATGGGGTGGTTTTCTTTAAAATTGATGATCCCGAGAAGGCAGTTTTGGAAGTGGAGGAATACAAATTTGCCATTATGCAATTGGCTCAGGCTGCTTTGCGAGATGTTTGCGGAAAAGTTGAGCTAGACACCATTCTTTCGAAACGGGAAGAGATGGGTAAAAACATCAAAACCATTGTTGAGAAGGAAACCCAGGAATGGGGAATCGTTATTATTGATGTAAAAATTAAAGACATTCAGTTGCCGGAGAACATGCGCCGCATGATGGCCAACCAGGCCGAAGCAGAACGTTCGCGCCGTGCTCGTGTCATTCTTGCTTTGGCTGAAGAAGAAGCTGCAGCAAACCTACTATCTGCTGGTAAAATGATTGACAAATCACCATCTGCCATTAAATTGAGGTTGTATCAAACCTTGGCAAATATTGCATCCGAGAAAAACTCAACCATTCTGTTCCCATTCCCTGAAGAGGTATTGCCAAGGAATACCAAAGAGCTAAAAATGGATTCGAAGGAGGAAAAAACCAAAAGTAAAAAGGATAAGAAATAAAGGCATAAGAGAATCCCCTGGTAAAATTACCAAGGGATTCTTCCATTCTAACTTCTATTTCTAATTTATCTCTAAAATTAAGGCCGATCGTGCCGGAACCTCAATACTTCCATTCAAACGATAGTTTTTACCTGAAATGACATCTTTGCCTGTTTCGTTGCCATTCAACATTTCATGATATCTGGCGGTTTCCATTTTAACAGCTTCTTTGTTCTTGTTCAAAATCACCATTACTTTTCCCTCATCAGTAAATCTGAAATAAGAGTAAATGCCAAGATCAGGAGCATAGTGCATTAATTTACCCTTGTGAATTACATCACTTATTTTTCTCCAATTCATCAGTTTTCTCATGAAGTTCTGCGCATCCTTTTCTTGAGCACTCAAACCTTCGCCAGTAAATGCATTTACTTTGTCTCCTTTCCATCCGCCCGGAAAATCAGTTCGTAGCTTTCCATGATCACCTCCTGCATCGCTCTTGGCTAAAATTTCCGTTCCATAATAAATTTGAGGAATTCCACGCATGGTAAGTGTATATACCATTGCCATTTTATACAAATCGTAATCTCTGTTTACCTGATCAAAAATTCGAGCCATATCATGATTATCCGGAAATATTACCAGATTACCCGGATCAGCATACAGGAAGTCATTGGCCAACATTTCATATAGCTTAATCCAGCCCGTACCCCATGTTTCTTCTTTGGTCAATGCTTCTACCATTGCATTTTGCAAAGGAAAGTCCATTAAACTAGGTAAATTCGATCTATAACCATCGTGATTGACTTTTCCCTTTTGCCAATAGGATACAATCGTAGGGTTCGTACTCCATTCCTCGCCAACAATATTGAAATTAGGATATTCTTCCATTACTCTTCCGGTCCATTCTGCTAAAAATGCTGCATCTGAATATGGGTAAGTATCGACACGAATTCCCGAAAGGCCCGCATATTCTATCCACCAAATTGCGTTCTGGATTAGGTAAGTTGCCATGAACTCATTTCTTTGATTCAAGTCAGGCATTGTTTTTACAAACCAACCATCGGAAAATTGTTTCAAATCCTCTTTAGATGCATAAGTATCCTGTATTGTTGATCGCTTATGAGTACACTGCATAAACTCTCCCTTGTTGTTTATCCAATCTTCTGATGGCATATCTTTCATCCACCAATGCTCCGATCCGCAATGGTTTAGTATCACATCCATAATTAAGCCAACGCCTTTTTCCTTGGCCAAACGAGATAGGTTCTGATATTCCTCATTCGATCCATATCGTCCATCAATTTTGTAGTAATCGGTTGTTGAATATCCATGGTAGGAATATTTATCCTGGTCATTTTCTAACAAAGGATTCACCCATATGGCAGTAAACCCCATATCTGATATATAATCAAGACTATTGATCATTCCTTGAATATCACCACCATGGCGACCATTGGAATTGCTTCTGTCAGCTTGCTCACTTAAGCCCTTCACGTTATCATTATCAGGATTACCATTGACAAAGCGATCCGGAGTAATTAGGTACATCACATCTTTTGGAGTAAATCCAATTCTTTGTGCTGAGCCCTCTTCTCTTTTTAAAAGTTTATACTTATATGTAATTGCAGTCTTCTTTCCTTTCTTAAAAAGAATAACAAATTCACCAGCCTTTGTCTTTTTATCAATTAATAAATCAACAAACAAATAATTTGGATTTGATACTCGACTTACTTTTTCAATACTCACTCCATCATAATTCAATTCTGGTTTCAAGTCTGAGATGTTCTCGCCATGCACCAACAATTGTAGTTTTGGACTCTTCATTCCGACCCACCAGAATGCAGGTTCCAAATGATCAATCTTATTTTTTGCAGAGGCAGTGATGTTTCCTAAAAACAAAACCGTAATTAATGCCAATAATAAACGTTTCATATTATAAGTTTTGAATTACTTAGTTGTTGGTATTTTCCCAACTCAAGCCCTAAGTAATGGAAGTATCTATAATTTAACAACTTATTTTAACAGAATACATTTCTAAATGGATGGAATGCCTAAATAGAAACCAATTGTAATTTGTCCTGAAATTTCGACTGTTTCATCTTCTTAAATTGTATTTGGTCCAGAAAAACCAAGCAAAACAGATTCAAACTTGCTTTGTAATTAAAAATACGGTAAAATAGCATTGAATTGATATCCAAACGCAAAAACTCAATATGCAAATCATAAGTTCAGAGAAAAACAATTTTGCTAAAATCCTAAATAACAAATGGGTTCAACACATTAGTTACTGGATATTCTACCTGCTCTTCTTTGCGGTTACCTGGGGAAGCTACGACATGAATTTCAAGAAAACAATGATGGTTGAACTAATAAATCTTCCTGCAAAAATTGCATTGGTGTATTGGGTGATTTATTTCCTGTTCCCAAAATTTCTGTACAAAAGAAAAATTGGCAAGTTCATCTTGCTATTTGGAATTTCCCTTATCATCGTTTCGTTTACACAGCGATTTACAGACAACTATATCATTCTGAAATACTATTTGAAAGAGTTTGAAGTGCAGCCAATATTTAGCTATGTACAGATTATGCGTAGTTCGATTAATCTGGGAACGGTAATGGCCATTCCATTTATTCTAAAACTGGTAGATCATGTTAATAAAGTACAGCAAAACGAACAGCTTCTTGTAAGGGAAAAGCTTGAAGCAGAATTGGTGTTCCTGAAAAATCAGGTTCAACCCCATTTTCTTTTTAATACTTTAAATAGCTTATATTCTTTAATTTTAAAGAAGTCTGATCAATCTTTGGATGTAATCCTAAAACTATCGGAACTGCTGCGATATATGTTGTATGAAACCAACTCAAAAAGCGTTGATCTTCAGAAAGAAGTTGACAGCATCAAAAGTTACCTGGAGCTTGAAAAAATACGATATGGCGATAGAATTGATCTCAGTTTTAACATTTGGGGAGATATTGGTTTAAACCAAATTGCTCCAATGATTATCCTACCGTTTATTGAAAATAGTTTTAAGCACAGCACAAAAGGTTTCGATGGAAATGCTTGGATCACCATAGATTTAGGAGTAAAAAACAATGAGTTGAAACTAAATATTGAAAATAGCATTCCTCAATCTGGCTCCGACCAAGAATCTGTAATTGGAGGAATTGGCTTGCAAAATGTAAAAAGGAGGCTATCTTTAATCTATCCCGAGAAGCACGATTTGAAGATAACAGCAAATGAAGATTCGTATTCGGTACACTTAAATTTAAAATTGCGATGAAGATAAAGTGTTTAATTGTTGATGATGAAGACTTGGCTATTGATGTGATTGAAGAATACATCAATAGAATAGATTATTTACAATTGGAAGGAAAATGCAAGAGTGCAGTTGAAGCTTTATCGGTTCTAAATTCGAAACAAATCGACTTGCTATTTTTAGACATACAAATGCCAGGACTCACAGGCATTCAATTGTTAAGAAACCTATCCAATCCTCCAAGTGTAATTTTCACAACTGCATATTCGGAATTTGCATTAGAAAGTTATGAACTGGAAGCTCTGGATTATTTGATTAAACCGATCCCTTTTGGTCGTTTTATTAAAGCCATAAACCGATATTTTAAGATCAATCAACCACAGTTTCAAATTCCAGAAAAAAAAGAAGAAATATCGTCGGAACAGCCATTTATTTTTGTCAAATCTGAGAAGAGAATGGTAAAAGTCTTTTTGCACGAAATACAATACATCGAAAGTTTGCGTAACTATGTTTCCATTTACATGGAAAATGGACAAGAAATTGTAACACTAAATACCATAAGCAATATCGAGGAAAAGCTACCGGAATCATCCTTCCTAAGAATACACCGCTCATTTATCGCTTCAATAAATAAAATTCAAAGCTACACCTCCAGCAACATCGAAATAGCCAACAAACTGATTCCAATTGGTCGCAATTACAAGAGCATGGTAATTAGTGTACTTGAACAAAAATCAATTTTATAAAAAGAAAGCCGCCCTAAAAAGAGCGGCTATCATTGGGATATCGGTTTCCGAAATTCGGAAAACTATTTTACTTCACATATACTTTGTATTCCCAAGGTTTCAATTCAACCTCAAGTTTAGCAGCCAAATCGTGCTTGCTACCATCCTTGTAAGAAGCATAGTTTCCAGCATTTTCGCCCATTTCAAGAGTAGCTTTTGTAGCTTCCTTGCTTAGGTTCAAAATCACAACAACTTTGTTTCCTTCGGCTTCGCGTGAGAAAGCAAAAATCTTCTCGTTCTGATCCGATGGAATACGCACCAATTTGCCACCTTTCACTCCATTTTGAAGTGCTTTATTGTTTTTCTTTAAAGCAATTAATTCTTTGTAGAATTCTGTCATTTCAAGATTAGACCAATCGATCTCATCTTTCTCGAAGAATTTCAATCGCTTGTTTAAACCAGCTTCCTGACCACTGTAAATTAGTGGCATACCTGGCATTGTAAAGGTCAAAACTGCAAAAGTTTTAGCACCTTCTCCCATTCTCTCTTCAGTAGTGCCATTCCAAGAGTTTTCGTCGTGGTTGGTAGTAAAATTCATAATGTAAGAGTCTGCAGGAAATACAGTATCAATTTTGTGGAAGTATGCTTCCATATCATTGGCATTCTTTTCTCCTTTGGCAACTTCATTCATAATATGGTGGAATTCCCATCCATAACCCATATCAAATGCGTTCTCTAAAAGCTCATGTCCACCATCTTCTGCCAGCATAAACACAGGCTTAACAGCATCTAATTCAACACGTGCTTTTTCCCAAAATTCAGTTGGAACCATACCTGCAACATCGCAACGGAACCCATCTACATTTGCTTTTTCAATCCAAAACTTCAACGATCCGATCATGTACTTACGCATTTCTTCATTATCGTAGTTCAAATCAGCAGTATCGCTCCAATCTGTTCCTTCAGGAATTACAATTTCGCCTTTCTCATTCTGAGTATACCAATCTTTATGCTCTTCCATGATTACATTGTCCCAACCAGTATGATTTGCCACCCAGTCAAGAATTACTTTCATTCCCATATCATGAGCTTTTTTCACAAGGTTCTGTAGGTCTTCCATTGTACCAAACTCAGGATTAACAGCACGATAATCTTTCACGGCATAATAGCTCCCCATACTTCCCTTTCGATTCTTTTCTGAAATAGGATAAACAGGCATTAACCAAAGAATATCAACGCCCATTTCTTTTAATCGTGGCATGTGCTCAGCAAAAGCATTAATGGTTCCTTCTGGAGTGTACTGACGAATGTTTACCTCGTAAATATTAGCATTTCTACTCCACTCTACAGGCTTTTCCGCCTTCTTTTCCTCTGCTACTTTATTTGATGTAGGTTTATTCTGGCATGAAGCCAAAGTTCCTGCAACCAACAATAGACTTAAAACTGTTTGAAATACTCTTCTCATTTCAATAATTTGATTAGTTAGTATGATGTTTTTTCTAAATCAACTCTAATAATAAAATATCAAACTCAGTATCAATGCTTACTTTTCCATTCTTAACCTCTGTTTCCTTACCTGAGTATGCATCTCTTAACTTTGTTCCATCTTCCAATTCAGCAATCGAAATTTCTTTTAATCCCTTATCCAAATCCAAAGCAACAAACACCTGATCTTGATATTCTCCTTTTTCGAATAATCTGCGGAACACATATGGGTTTTCTGAAATCATTTTATGAACACCAGCTCCAACAGCAGGATGATTCGCACGGAACTGTCCTAACTTTTGCCAGTGATTTAAAATCGCTTGCGTTTCAGCATTATTTTCGATTTCATCCCAATTCATCAACGATCTCAAATTGGCATCACCCACTGCTCCGTCAACCAACAATGGTCTGGCTGATTCATCACCATAATAAACTTGGGATGTACCAGGAGATAATAATAGTTTAGTTGCAGATTCGAAAGTTCTTTCTCTTTTCTGATCAAATGGAGAACCATCATCGTGCGATGTCAAATAGTTCAATACTCCATACCCTTTTAAATCACCATTAAGGATATCAGAATACATGGAGAATAATTCTTCGTAGGTTGATTGAGCATTGTACTTGAACTCAAAATTGATCAAATCAGTAAAACCATTGGCAAAATAGTTCACTTTCTTATCACCAAAATCAAAAGCAAACTTATGACTGATATTGTAATTGTAAACCTCTCCTACAGTATAGAATCCATTATCATCTAACACCTTTTCAGGATTGTTTTTCTTATAAAGCTCGAATGCATATTCACACTCTTTGCGAAAATCAGCCCAAACCGATTCTTCGGTATGTTTTACTGTATCCACACGATAACCATCAATCCCAAATTCTACGATGTAATCGCACAACCATTTGATGATATAGTTCTTTGGCGTACGCGGATATCCTGTACGAGCAAAAAACTCATCCAACTCCTTTACTTCTTGTTCATATCTTCCTTCAGCTTTCCATTTTTGAGCCAAAGTTTCGGGAATGCGTACTTCTTTATTACT
The DNA here is from genome assembly GCF_001310955.1 of Marinifilum fragile JCM 15579. Taxonomy (GTDB): domain Bacteria; phylum Bacteroidota; class Bacteroidia; order Bacteroidales; family Marinifilaceae; genus Marinifilum; species Marinifilum fragile. Next base: position 113,892 of record NZ_BAZX01000012.1, on the reverse strand, counting down.
TTCCGTTTTTACATCAGGAAGATTTTTTACCAATGTACACTCAATGGTATTTTTGTAGCTATCGTAAGTACATTGCGGACTTGTTCTTACCCAATCGCTTTCCCAAACAGGATCTTTCTCGGTAACTGGACCTGTATGATTGATCACAGCATCCATAACCACGCGAATTCCATTGGCATGAGCCGTTTCAACCAATTCTTTTAGATCTTCCATATTTCCAAAGTTTGGATCCAAAGCTGTCCAGTCTTTGGCCCAATAGCCATGAAAACCATATGTATTTCCTGTTCCTTCATCAACGGCTCCGTGAATTTGCTCAGTTACCGGAGTAAACCAAATGGCGTTGATTCCTAAATCGGTAAAATATCCTTCTTTAATTTTTTGAGTGATTCCCTTAAGGTCACCACCTTCAAAGCCACGTAGTTTTCCAGTTGGCAAATTTCTTTCAAAATTCACATCGTTCTCTGTAGTTCCATTGTTAAAACGATCGGTCAACAAGAAATAAAGATTAGCTCCCTCCCATACAAATGGTGTATCTTTCTTTTCTACTTTCTTATCAACTTTAGCACAGGCTGATAACAATACTAGCACACTTGCAAAAATGCTGAATAGTTTCATCTTCATTATTTAGCTAATTTTATTGTAATGGTTTGATTTTTTTCTGCTTTAAGCACTCCTGAAAAGCCAAGTGTATTTGATTTCTCATCCCAAGTGAAATCAACTCTTTTGCCATTAATGCTTACTTTCTTCGGTTGTTTCTCAATATTGTGAATGAAATGAGAAATCTTTTTATCAATGGCTTTATAATGATCTCCTGTTTCACTAATCAAATTAATGCTTAGTTTGCCCGATTTGTAAGTTGAATTAAATCTTAACATTTCATATTCACCTTTTTCGTAAGCAGCTGGAGTTTCTCCATCATCGTTGTACAATTTGCCTTCACTTTCATTAACCGATGCAGCGTGATAATAGTGCAAATCCATATTTTTAAGAGAGTAGCCAATGGTATTCTTCATGCCTTGAACCATAGGAACAAATGATCCTCCACGAACAAAAACAGGAATGCTTTCTTTTTGGGTTTTGATGGTATAAGCTTTACCTCCATCGTACTTTTTATCGGTAACAAAATCGAACCAAACCGAATTTTTAGGCATATACACCTCTTTATTTTTCAGTCCAGGATCTGTTACTGTTGATACCAAAAATGCATCACCCCACAAATAGGTATCTGAAATGTGTAGCAAATCCTGATTGTCTTCTTCCTCGAAGAACAATGGTCGCATTAATGGCAAACCTGTTTGATGATTTTCAAAAGCCATGGTATAAATGTATGGCATCAATTTGTATCTTAACTCAATCGATTTTTTCGCCAATGCTTTGGTCGCTGGCTCTCTAAATACTGGTTCCGAAGCCACATCTTCTTGAGCATGTGGACGGAATATTGGCTGAAATACACCATATTGCAACCAACGGGTGTACAATTCATCATCAAGATTAGCTCCTGCAAATCCTCCCAAATCAGAGTGCATGTATGAAATACCCTGCAAACCCATTTGCAACGAAATTTCGGTTTGTGGTTTTAAGCCATCCCAGCTTCGGCTAACATCTCCAGTCCATGGAATCATTCCATATCGTTGTGAACCTACCGCACCGGCACGCATTAAAATGAATGGTCTCTGCTCCGGAAAATCTTTTTTATATCCTTCATAAACCAATTTGGCCCAATAATGTCCATAGATATTGTGAACCTCATCAGCTGTACCATTTACGTGTAGCAATTCGGATGGATGGACTTCTGGCTCTCCAAGGTCTCCCCACCAACCGGCAACACCTTTATTGGCCAATCCTTTGTAGATATTCCAGAACCAATCGATTGCTTTTGGTTTGAATACATCAACCAATCCTGTATTTCCAAAGAAGAAATCATATTTGTATGGATTTCCCAATGAATCCAAACCTAAAACTCCTTCACGAACTGCTTCATCCCAACGGTCCGAAGTAGTCAAAATAAATGGCTCGGTAATCAAAATTGTTTTAACACCTCTATCATTCAAATCAGAAATCATTTTCTCAGGGTTTGGAAATGAATCTCTATCAAATGCAAGATTTCCCATCTCATCCTTAACGGTTTTTCCAAACCAATACAAATCCAAAATAATGGCATCAACCGGAATCGAATCTTTCAAGAAATGATCAATGGTTTCCACTGTTTCTCTTTGTGAGTGATATCCAAATCGACTCGAAAAGTTCCCAAATGCCCAACGTGGCAACATTGGCTGACGACCGGTAAGTTCTGTGAACTGGTAAGTAAAATCTTCCCATGTATCAGTAGCAACAACTTGATATACCTTTCTACCGCTAATGGTTTCGTAACGAAGTGTATTGTTCTTTTGACTATCCAAATCCAAAAAGCCAATTGGAGCATTGTCGAAATGAATTGCATATTTCTTGGATGAAATAACCACTGGCATGGTATAATTCATCAATTCTGAATGCGTACCATATCCATAATGCGCTCGGTTGTATAACTGAAGACGATTTCCTCTACGGTTCATACCCAAAACACGAGCTCCACCTCCAAACAAAACTTCCTCTTTTTCTAGATTAAAGTCAATATTCTCTGTACTGTCAGTTTTGGTATATCCTTCTTTTTCTGATATCAGATTCTTCCCTTTATACAAATATTGAATTGAAAATGGTGACTTTGATACCTCCACCACAAGTCCTTTTGACATGTATGTAATAATCCCATTTTTCTGTACAAGGCTTAGATCATCCACTTTAGGATTCATCACAACAGCATGTGAAATACCTTTCTTTTCACCACTCGGTATAAATGCAGTTTCTACAATGTTCTCATTGTAAAATTGAATTTCATATCTACCATCATTGGTTTTTATTTCTAAAACCTTTCCCCTTAATTGAGATGAAAGAAATTCTCTCGCACTATTTTGCGCAAAAACAGTTGTTGATATTGCAATTAATGCAATAAAAACGAATAATCTCAATCTTAAACCTTGTAATAATCTCATACTCTTTCTCAAAATGCCCTCAAGCTATTTTCTCTATTTTAATTCCAATACCATTGATGTGTTGCCGTTCAATCTTAATTTTCCATTTGAAAATTGAATGGTTTGTTCACTCAAAATATCATATCCTTTTGTAAAGTCTTTTATATTCTCTGAAAAACGATCCAAACTCAATTCCTGTTTTTCACTACCATTATTTAGCACTATCATAACAGTTTTCTCATTATTAAATCGAAAATAGACATACACATCATTTTCAGGAATATAATGTTTGAGTTTGCCAGTGTGAACTACAGGATTAACTTTTCTCCATTGAAGCAGTTTTTGTAAAAAATTGAATGCATCATTTTCCTTATTGGTTCTTCCATCGGTTGTAAAAGCATTTCTTCCATCTTCTTCCCAACCACCAGGGAAATCGATTCTCATTTTCCCATCTCCATCACTCTTCTTTCCTTCCATCAAAATTTCGATCCCAGCATAAATTTGAGGAATTCCCCTAGTAGTCATCAAAAAAGTGTTCATCAGTTTAAACTTATCAAGATCACCATCTAATGTAGACATAATTCTGTCGGTATCATGATTTTCTGTAAAAATCAGAATATTGTTCAAATCCTTGTATAGATAATCCGCCGCAAGGCTATTGTACAATCGAACCACTCCATTTTCCCATTGCTGAGGTTCCAGAAAAGCCTTTTCCATTACGAAAAACAATTGAAAATCCATAACACATGGCAAATAGGAATTGTAACCATCGGCATTTAATGCACCTTTTTGCCAATAGCTATGTTCGCCGCATTCTTGTACCAAGTCTCACCGACAATATTCAAATGAGGATACTCTTTCAATAGAGCCTTTCCCCATTTGGACATTTCCTGTGGATCGTTGTAGGGATGCGTGTCCATTCTAATTCCATCCAAATCGGCATATTCCACCCACCAAATACTATTCTGAATCAAGTAGGTCATCAACAGTTCATTCTGTTGATTTAAATCCGGCATGCTTTTATCGAACCAGCCATCCGAAAATTTGATTTTATCCACTTGAGAAGCATGTGGATCCAATAAGGTTGATTTACGGTGATTGGAGTTTGTGTATTCATCATGAAGATGAACCAATCTTTCTGGGGAAGATCTTTCATCCACCAGTGCGCACTTGCACAGTGATTAAAAACCATGTCTTTGATCAGCTTAATCCCCCTTTTCTTGCACTCTTTCGACAATTTAAGATAAGCCTCATTACCTCCGTATCTCGCATCAACATTGTAGTAATCGGAAATTGCATAGCTATGGTATGAGCCTCTTTTTTCATTATCTTCCAATAAAGGAGTACTCCACAATGTAGTAATTCCCAAATCTTGTAAATAGTCAAGTTTATTAATGATCCCTTGAATATCACCACCATGGCGGCCATCAAAATTGGCTCGATCTGCCTTTTCGGTCAATCCATCAACTGAATCGTTTTCGGGATTTCCATTGGCAAAACGATCTGGCATCAATAAATAAATTACATCCGAAGAATTAAAACCTTTGCGGTTTGAAGAATTCTTTCTTCTCTCCTTCAGTTCATATTGATATTTTAGTTCCTTTCCTTTGGAATTGGTTAATGTAATATCAAATTTTCCTGCTTTCGCAGATTTGTCAATTTGCAAATTAACAAAAAGGTAATTCACATTCTCAACATTTTGCACCGATTGTATAGTAACACCGGGATAATCCAATGCTGCCTTGTAATCTCCAATTTCTTGACCATAAATTAACAATTGAAGATTGGGATTCTCCATGCCAATCCACCAGAATTCTGGTTCAAGCCTTTCGATTTTTGTTTTCGCTGCTAAAGAAGTCAGACTCAAAAAAGAAAAAAATAAAATTGGGAAAAGTATTCTTTTTACAATGCTCATCATGAGAATTACTAATATTAAAATTCAGGACAGTAGATCAACTTCTATCCTGAATTGCCATAACTATTAATTAAGCGTTCTCTACTACTAGACTGCTTTCTTTTTCAACTTTGTATTCATCATCTTTAATGAAGATATTGATAGCTTCTCCTTCTTCATTAATAACTCCTACTCCCTCTTCCGAAACTCTTACATTTAACAAGTTACCTCTAAAACGCACTTTAAATGAGTAAGATTTCCAAACTTTAGGAAGCATTGGGTTAAATACCAAACTTCCATTTACAACTCTCATACCACCGAAACCTTCTACAACAGACATCCATGTTCCTGCCATACTTGTAATGTGAAGTCCTTCGTGTACCTCTTTGTTGTAATCATCCAAATCAAGTCGAGAAGTTCTTAAGTACAAATTGTAAGCTCTTTCTTCATCACCAATTTTTGCTGCCAAAATAGAGTGAATACATGGCGACAATGATGATTCATGAACTGTTCTTGGCTCATAGAAATCGTAGTTTTTACGAATTGTTTCCAAATCATATTGATCTTCGAACAAGTAGATTCCTTGCAATACATCTGCTTGTTTAATGAAACAAGAACGTAAAATTCTATCCCAAGACCAGTGTTGGTTAATCGGACGAATTGCTGGATCTAGATCTGCAGCTAAAATCTGCTCTTTGTCCATATACCCATCTTGCTGTAAGAAAACACCAGTTTCTTCATCAACAGGATAGTACATATTTTCAATAATATCATTCCACTTTGCAGTTTCAGTCTCAAAATCAAAGTTTAAATTCTTCATGATTTCTTCGAAACGAGCAGAATTGGTTTCTTTCACATGAGCCATTGCCTCTTGTGTATATTTCATACACCAGTTTGCAATAGTACTTGTATACCAGTTGTTGTTGATATTATTTTCGTATTCGTTAGGACCTGTAACTCCTAACATTACGTATTTCTTTTTCGCTTGAGAATAGGATACACGCTGACTCCAGAATCTTGAAATTCCGATCAACACATCTAATCCATATTCTTCTAAATATTTTTTATCGCCCGTGTGGCGGATATAGTTATAAATGGCAAAAGCGATTGCTCCATTACGGTGGATTTCTTCGAAAGTAATCTCCCACTCATTGTGACACTCTTCACCATTCATTGTTACCATTGGGTACAGTGCAGCACCGTTTGTGAAACCAAGTTTCTCTGCATTTTCAATGGCTTTTTGTAATTGCTTATGACGATAGATCAATAGATTTCGAGTTACTTCAGGTTTAGAAGTACTCAAATAGAAAGGAACACAGTAAGCTTCAGTATCCCAGTAGGTAGATCCACCATATTTTTCACCGGTAAAACCTTTAGGACCAATATTTAGTCTTTCATCTTCACCAGTATAAGTTTGATTCATTTGGAAAATATTGAATCGAATAGCTTGCTGAGCAGCAATATCACCTTCAATAACAATATCACTATGATCCCATTTATCAGCCCATGCATTAACATGTTCTTCCAATAAAGCACCATAGCCTTTAGCTTGAGCAGCCTCTACTACAGAAAGTGCATCTGATGCAATATCAGTTTTGCTGTGATTTAATGAGCTTAATACAGCCGCATATTTATAGATTGAAATCTCTTGATCTTGCTCAGCATCAACTTCTACTGTATTGGCAACATATTTGGCATTCTCAGTTAAAGCAGGATTTAAATCCACTTTCTGACCATCCTTTAATACCTCATATTTCATGCTCATACAAACATGAAAGTCAAGTTTTTTAGTTGCTGCAGTAATGTATGCTTCACCTCTCATTGACTTAGTCTGTAGAACATTCCAGAATTGTTCGTCGTAGTTTGAATCTTCGTTTGTAACATCTGCATCCACATATGAAGTGAAACTAATCTTCCCATCAAAATTTAATGGCGTTACAGAGTAACGAATGGCACCAACTTCAGAAGTTACGATACTTAGAAATCTTTTGGCTTCAACTTTCACCTTGTTTCCGTTAGAAAGTGTAGCTACAAAACTACGCTCTAAAACTCCTTCTTTCATGTTCAAAGTGCGCACAAAATCACTCACTTCACATTTGGCAAGGTCAAGCATTTCACCATTAATTTTCACATCGATACCAATCCAATTTGGCGCATTTAATACCTTTGCAAAATATTCAGGGTAACCGTTTTTCCACCATCCTACTCTGGTTTTATCCGGATAGTAGACTCCAGCTACATAAGTTCCTTGTAAAGTTTCGCCTGAATAATGTTCTTCGAACATGGCTCTTTGTCCCATGTTACCATTACCCAAACTAAATATACTTTCTGATGCACGGTGGTTTTCAGGATTAAAGCCTTCCTCAATTATACACCACTCATCATGCTTTAAATACTCATTCATGTTTGATTTTCTTTTAATTAGCTATTAGCAGTTAACTTTTTAAACAATTACTGCTAAACGTTAATTGTTTACCGTTAAAAGTTTAATTGAGTCATTGAAAAACCCACAAATCCAGGAACAACAATATTTGCTTTTCCCAATACATCAGGCGATCCGATACCTACGCAATTCATATTACCATTTATAGCAGCCTCAACTCCAGCTTCTGCATCTTCAAAAACAACACATTCAGATGGAGAAACACCCAACAACTCAGCACCCTTTAAGAATACTTCAGGATCTGGTTTCGCATTGCTAACATGTGTTCCATCAACAACTGCATCGAAATAATCAGTAAGTTCTAACTGATTTAAAATGGTCATAGCGTTTTTACTAGCTGAACCTAAAGCAATTTTGATTTCCTTAGCTTTAAGTTCATTAAAGAAATCCTTTACACCAGGAAGTATTTCATCTGGAGTCATTTTTAATATGTACTCCACATAGTTTTTATTCTTCTTATCAGCCAGTTCCAGTTTTGTTTGTTCATCCAATTCAACTCCCCCTATTTCCAAAAGGATATCTAATGATCTCATGCGGCTCACGCCTTTCAATCTTTCATTATCCTCCTCGGTAAAGTCGAATCCCAATTCATTTGCTAAACTCTTCCATGCGATGTAATGATACTTTGCGGTATCAACAACCACACCATCTAAATCGAAGATGCATGCACTAATCTTTCCCATCAGTTTTTATAAATTGTTTTTGTTATTTATCTGATTCTTTCACAAAGAATACAGATATCGCTCCTAAAATCATGATAATACCAGCTAGAACTAGAATGTAAATTCCATTGCCGCCAAAAAAAGTACGAAGTATTGGTCCTCCAAATACACCACTTAAAATTTGAGGTACAACTACAGTAAGGTTGAACAGCCCCATATAAACTCCCATTCGCTTAGCAGGAAGTGCTCCCGATAGAATGGTATAAGGCATAGCCAAAATACCTGCCCATGCAATACCTACACCTACCATAGAAATCAATAGTAAGTAATGGTTGTTAAACATCATAGTAGATATAAAGCCGATACCTCCCATAACTAAAGATCCTGCATAAACTGTTTTTCTGCTGGTCAAGCTAATTAGCTTAGGCATTAGAATAGAAAATAATGCTGCTACCAAACTGTAAACTGCAAAACAGATACCTACCCAGTTACCAGCTTCATTAAAAGCATCTAAAATTTGCTTATTGGTTTCTGTTTTTGCATTAAAATCGATAGGTACGCCGAAATAATGTTGAGAAATTGCAGTTGTAGAGTAAACCCATAAAAGAAATAGTGGAAACCATGAAAACAATTGCACAATAGATAATTGCTTCATGGTTTTTGGCATATTAACCAATAATTTCCAAAAACTCTCTTTTGTTTCCTTATCTTCTTCTGTAATGTTATTATAAGCCTCAAATTCTTCAGGTGGATATTCCTTTGTTTTAAATACTGTAACTAATACACTAATTAAAAGAAGGGAACCTCCAATATAAAATGACCAAATTACCGAAGGAGCAACACTACCTCCTGCTGATTCATTCGAAATTCCAGCAGCTGTCATAATAAAAGGCAATGCAGAACCAATTACAGCACCTACGTTAATTAAAAAGCTTTGCACTGAATAACCCACATTTCGTTGCTCTTCTGGAGTCATATCTGCTACCAATGCTCTAAATGGCTGGAAAGTAACATTGAAAGATCCATCCATTAATGCAAGCATTACAACACCAAAAACCAAAGCTCCACCCGCTTTTACAAACATTGGAGCGTTAGGCATTAAGAACATTGCCAGCATAGAAACGATTGCACCGAACAAAATATAAGGAGATCTTCTTCCCAAGCGGTTCCACGTTTTATCACTTGCAGCACCAACAACCGGCTGAACTATCAATCCCATAATTGGGGCCACCAACCAGAAAAATGACAATTCATGTGGATCTGCTCCTAAACTTGTTAATATTCTACTGGCATTTGCATTTTGTAATGCAAAACCAAACTGAACACCTAAAAATCCAAAGCTCAGGTTCCAGATTTGCCAAAAGCTTAAACGAGGTTGTTTCTTCATTTGATCGATATTAATTCTTCTTACTTTTTAGAAGTTTGATTTCAATTTAAACTGCCTTTAAAGTAACAGTTTATATCACAACACTAGGATAAAAGAAACAAAAGGAATTAATCATGATCCACGATATTGAAAACACAATACAGCTTAAGACCAACTAACTTTTACATCACAAATAGAAAAAATGGATTTTGATCCTATTCATTTCCTTCGATTATCCAGAAATGAGATCATATTATAAGGAAGTATATTTTATAAAGTCGGAAAAGAGGTTTCCCTCTGGGACAAAAGTAAGGAAAAGTAAGCAATCTGTCAAAAAGTTTTGCGCCTCAACCTGCCTGTAAGCCAGTAAAAACAGGCCTGAAAACCCATTTCAAACGATTGCAACAAATTTTATATTTTTTTACATTTTTTTTATTTATAAGTCGATATTCTAACTTTTAGAAACAAAAAAAGAGTTGAACTTTCTCAACTCCTTGTAATATTATAACATCGATTATCAATTTCTAGTAGATCCCCTAACAATCAAATTGGTCTTTACAACCTTGGTTACAGGCTCATAATCCATATTTCCTTCCTTAATTCTTCCAACAAGCAACTCGCTGGCTCTTAAGCCAACCTCATACCCGTGTTGTTCTAAAGTAGTTAAAGCCGGATCAGAAGTTCGTGAAACAACCCCATCTGTGAATCCTATAATAGAGATATCTTCAGGAACTTTAAACCCCGCTTTTTTAACAACCGATAATGCACCTGCTGCTGTAAGTTCATTAACAGCAAATATAGCATCAGGTGGTTGTGGAAGGCTCAACAAATCCGGAGTTTTATCTAATGCCTCCTCAAAGCTGTCGCATTTAATAATTAATTCTTCATCAATTGGAAGCTTATGTTTCAACAGGGCTTGTCTATATCCTTTCTGGCGATTTTGCCCCAAAAGCATGTGTTGTGGCGCAGATAAATGAGCGATTCTTTTACAACCCGAATTTATTAGATGTTCAACAGCTGTAAAAGCACCCGCAAAGTCATCAACAATTACATTATCAGAAGAAAGCTCATTGCAAACTCTATCAAAAAAAACAACAGGTATGCCATTATCTCTTAATTCCTTAAAATGACTAAAATCTCTTGTTTCCTTAGACATCGACACCAACACTCCATCCACTCTACTCGATAACAAGGCTTGTACATTGGCCAGTTCTCGCTCGTAAGATTCATTCGATTGAAACATCATAACATTATACCCTGCTTCATATGCAATTTTTTCAATCCCACTAATTACAGATGAGAAGAAATGATGAACAATCTCCGGAATAATGACTCCAATAACATTCGATTTACTATGTCTTAAACTAAGAGCAACTGCATTGGGTTTATAATGCCATTTCTTCGCCAATTCATTTACAGCTTCCTTGGTTTTTGCACTGATATCCGGATGATCTTTTAAGGCTCGTGATACAGTAGAGGCTGAAATGCCTAATTCCTTTGCAATATCTTTAATTGTTACTTGTCCGCTTCTCATTGATATTTAATAGAGATTTAATAAATCAAATTGATTGCACAACCCTAATATTATCAAAGCATTAGAATCACTCCAATCAAAATTGCTGTAGCATCCGTAAATATAGGAAATTTTAAACAAACCAATTGACTTATTACTTATAATTCAACTCCCAAATTCAAATATAGACATAATTACATATCAAACGTTTGCGGTAACGATTGCGATGATTTATTTACACTTAAATATCAATGGTTTAAAAACTTGATTTTGCCATTTCGTATCTTTGGTAATAGAAAAAATTAAGACTAACTTAAGATTTAGATAATTTTGAATGCTAAAAGAGGAAGCTAAAGAGTCGGAAACTTGAGTTCATATTTCTTTTAGTATTTAAAACATGTCTAATCTATTAACTAAATTCTAATTTATCTTAAATTTCTATTTATGGAACTTAACATTAGTATGCTAAGAAAACTGCTTCTCATGCTTGTTACGGTTTTTTCATTTACCGTTTTACAGGCACAAGAAAAGGCAGTTAGTGGTACTGTTACCGATGCAAACGATGGCATGGGTATACCTGGTGTTTCCGTTGTAGTAAAAGGTACCACCATTGGTACAACTACGGACATCGACGGAAATTATACGCTGAAAGTTGATGCTAATTCTACACTTGTATTTTCATTTGTAGGATACAAAACACAAGAGATTTTGGTCGGTGATCAAACTCAAATAAATGTCATTTTAAGTGTTGAAACCGAAAACCTTTCCGAAGTTGTTGTTATTGGTTATGGTCAGGTTAGAAAAGATGATGCAACAGGGGCTGTTTTTTCAGTAAACTCTGATGATTTTAATCAAGGTTCAACAAGTTCTCCACAAGACTTAATCGTAGGTAAAGTTGCTGGTGTGCAAATTGTAAGTGATGGAGGTGCTCCTGGTTCTGCTTCTACAATTCGTATTCGTGGGGGTTCTTCTATGTCTGCTAGTAACGATCCGTTAATTGTAATTGATGGTATTCCTTTGGACAACAGAGCTATTGATGGTATGAGCAATGTTTTAAGTTCATTAAACCCAAATGATATTGAAACATTTACAGTTTTAAAAGATGCTTCTGCTACAGCAATTTACGGTTCCAGAGCATCCAATGGTGTAATCCTTATCACTACCAAAAAAGGAAAAGCCGGACAAGATATTCAAGTAACTTACGATGCGAAATTTTCTTTTGGTAAGATTAAAGAAACAATTGATGTTTTAAGTGCTGATGAATTTAGAGCTTTAGTAAATGAAAGAGCGAAGACAAATTCTTCTGTAAATCCTAATTTACTTGGTAACGCTTCAACAGATTGGCAAGACGAAATTTATCGTGATGCTTCTGGTCATGAGCACAATGTAGGTATTACAGGAGCTATTAAAAACATTCCTTACCGTGCATCTATTGGTTACACTGATCAAAAAGGTATTTTGCAGACTTCAGAAATGCAAAGAACTACAGGAACTTTAAATGTAAACCCAAGCTTCTTCGATGATCATTTAAAACTTAATATGGGTCTTAAGTATATGATGATTGAAAATCAGTTTGCAGACAAAGGTGCTATCGGAAGTGCATTACGTTATGATCCAACTCAATCTGTTTTCAATAAAACAGGTATTTATGGAGGATATACAACTTGGTTGATGAGCGATGGTTCTAGAAACGTAAACGGAACACGTAACCCTGTTGCTCAATTACAACAAAAAGCAGATAAGTCAGAAGTGTCGAGAGTTATTGCTGATTTTCAAGCTGATTATAAATTACACTTCTTCCCTGATTTAAAAGCTAGTGTTAAACTTGGATATGATTATTCTGATAGTGATGGAGATATCATTACTGATTTGGATGCATCATGGGTAAGAGCTTCATCTACTGGCGTAAAAAGAGATTATACTCAGGAAAAAAAGAACGAATTATTAGATTTCTTCCTTACATACGATAAAGATCTGCCATCTTTGGATAGTAAAATTAGCGTTATGGGAGGTTACGAGTGGCAACACTTCTGGTCTAAATCTTCAGCTTTCGAAGTGGACAGAAACAATGCAACCATTGAAGATTCAAGAAATGAAACCGAGAACTATTTAGTTTCTTTCTTCGGTCGTGCCAACTATACATTTAAAAACAAGTATATCTTAACTGCTACTCTTCGTAGAGATGGCTCTTCAAGATTTCACAAAGACAACCGTTGGGGTACATTCCCTTCTGCTGCATTTGCTTGGAGAATGAGTGAAGAAGAATTCATGAAAAGTATTGATGCCATTAGTAGTGTTAAAGTTCGTTTAGGATATGGTGTGACAGGTCAGCAAGAATTAAATAGTGGTGACTACCCATATTTAGGTACTTATCGATTAAGTGACACCAGAACAAGATATCAATTTGGTGGTAATTACTACACCTTAATCAGACCTGACGGTTATGACGAAGGCTTGCAATGGGAAAAGACTACAACTTACAACGCAGGTATCGATTTTGGATTCTTCAACAACAGACTTAATGGTACAATAGATGTATACAAGCGTAAAACCGAAGACCTATTAAATACAATTCCAGTTCCAGCTGGAACCAACTTCACCGATAGACTTCTTACGAATGTAGGTGATCTTGAAAATAATGGTTTCGAATTCTCGATTAATGCCATCGCAATAGATAAAGAAGATTTGTTCTGGGAAGTAGGATTTAACCTTTCTTACAATAAGAATGAAGTTACTCGTTTGACTAACTATGACGATCCTGATTACCGAGGAGTTGAAGTTGGAGGTATTAGTGGTGTTGGTGTTGGTAATACCATTCAAATTCACTCTGTAGGTCATGCTCTAAATACTTTCTATGTATACGAGCAAGTTTATGATGCAAACGGAAAGCCAATTGAAGGACTTTATGTAGACCGAAATAATGATGGTCAAATTACAACTGCAGATAGATATTATGCAGATGATCCTGCTCAGGATGTTAATATGGGATTCTCATCTTATTTGAAATATAAAGATTTTGATTTTGGATTTAACGGTAGAATTGGACTTGGTGGACAAATTTACAACAATGTTATCGTAGGTGGTAGATACCAAGAGATGACAGTAAATGAGTATTTAACCAATATGCCTTCTGAGATTAACAAATCTCAATTTGAGACTGCACAACAATATTCTGACTATTTCCTTGAAGATGCTTCTTTCTTAAGAATTGATAATATCACTCTTGGCTATAACTTCACTAAATTGTTAAAACCTCTATTAGGTTTTGATTTTAATGCAAGAGCATATGCTTCTGTACAAAATGCATTCGTGATAACAGATTATAGCGGTTTAGATCCTGAAGTTAACGGAGGAATCGATAATGATGTATATCCAAGACCAAGAACATTCTTGTTTGGATTAAATGTTAAGTTTTAATTAGCAAATAACATTGACAATGAATAAGAAATATTATAAAACAAATTACATCCTGATAGCATTTGCATTAATATTTGCATTGGTATCATGTACGGATGATTTGGACACGACACCTCTTGATGAGGATATTAAAACTGGTGATAATGTTTTAACTGATGCTGAATCATATAAGCAACTGTTAGCAAAATGCTATGCAGGGCTTATATTAGGAGGTCAAACAGCAGTTGATAGCGATCAGGATATCAGTAGTATCAATGGTGGTTTTTCATCCTATTTAAGATTACTATGGAATCACCAGGAGCTTCCAACTGATGAAGCTATCTGTGCTTGGAATGACGGTAACTTAAGAGACCTTCATGACCAGGATTGGAACAGTTCAAATGAGTTTGTGACAGCAATGTACTACCGTATTAACCTACAAATTGCATACTGTAACAACTTAATTAAACTTACTACAGACAAACCTGAATATTCTGATTTTAGAAATGAAGCAAGAGTATTAAGAGCTCTAAGTTACTATCACATGTTGGACATGTTTGGTCGTGGGCCATTCGTAACAGAAGAAGATGAAGTGGGTTCATTTTTCTTCCCGGAAATGGCAACGCAAAAACAACTTTTTGATTATGTAGAAACTGAACTTACTACTATTGAAAATGACCTAATGGATCCAGGAACCAATGAGTATGGTAGAGCGGATAAAGGTTTAGCGTGGGCAATTCTAGCAAAAATGTATTTGAATGCAGAAGTTTACATTAATACTCCTAAGTATACTGAAGCAATTACCTATAGTAATAAAATTATAGATAGCTATTCATTAGAAGCTGATTATGAGAATTTATTCTTAGCTGATAATCACCTAAGAACCAATGAAATCATTTTCCCTATTACATCAGATGGTAATAGCACTCAAACTTGGGGAGGTATGACTTTCATCATTCACTCTACCGTTGGAGGCGACATGCCTGCAAGTGAGTCTGGTATCGATGGTGGTTGGGGTGGTAACCGAACTACATCATCTTTCGTTAGCCTTTTCCCTGATGTTGATGGAACAGATAAAAGAGGTTTAATTTGGACAGAAGGTCAAAACCTTGAAATTGCTGATATTTTCAACTTTAGAGATGGGTATGCATTACGTAAATTTAAAAACGTTACATCAACTGGTGCTGTAGGTTCAAATTTATCATTCCCTGATACCGACTTCCCATTGTACCGACTGGCAGACTTCTATCTGGTATATGCTGAAGCTGTACTTCTTGGAGGTACGGGTGGTACTAAAACTGCTGCAGTAGATTATATCAACGAACTTAGAGTAAGAGCATATGGTAATACCTCAGCAAATATTACAGAAGCTGATCTTACATTAGATTTTATTCTTGATGAAAGAGCTCGTGAACTTTATTGGGAGTGTCACCGAAGAACTGACCTTATTCGATTTGGAAAACTAACAGGCGGAACATACAATTGGCCATGGAAAGGTGCTGTTGCAGAAGGAAAATCAACTGATGCAAAATATAATGTATTTCCAATTCCATCGTCAGATATCAACGCGAATCCAAATCTGTCAAATATCTCAGGTTATTAATAGATTTAAAAATACGTTATGAAGAATATAAAATACATACTAATATTACTTCTCGCAGTAAGCTTTTTTTCTTGCGATGACGATGATATTACCAAATTAAATGATTCAAATTATGAGCCTGCTAGTAACATTACAGGTTTCGGTTCAACTTTGAACATTTCTAAGGCTATTAAAGCTGAATCAATTAAAATAACATATACTCCTGCCTCATATGGTGTGGATATTGTTACAACTCATCAGCTTCAATTTGCTGCATCAAGCGATTTTGCAAATCCTGTTACTTTTGATATTGACGCTGCAGACGATTCTTTTACTTTCACAGTAGGAGCATTAAATGAGCTTCTTACAGAATCTCTTTTATTGCCAGTAGATGTAGAAGCAAATGTTTCTGCAAGAGTTATGACTTATTCTTTATCAGGAGTTGATACTCTTTATTCTGAACCAGTTAGCTTTGCAACTACTCCATATTTGGATATTCTTTTTGCTCCTGAAACATTCTATCTATTTGGTGATGGTGTTGGACGTGTTGCACAAAACAACAAGCTTAAATTCAATAAAGTTCATAGTGAACCAGATGATTCTTGGACTATTGTTTGGATGGAAGCTAATGGTACATTCAAACTTTGCTCTGATGAAAACTACAAAGGAGTAATCGGTAAAATTGGAGATGCTGACCCAGCTACTGGAGAGTACACATTAGGTACTACTGACAATAGAGGTGAAGATATTCCTGTTCCGGGAACTGCTGGCTATTATACCGTTGGTGTTAATTTAGCAACAAACAAATTACTAATAGAACCTGCTAACATATACATTACAGGTCCTACCATTGGTAATGTATGGCCTACTAGTTCTGTTGTAGATGATAACAAGTTTAAGTTAGATGCTGAGAACAAGAAAATGTTCTTGACAAAATCTTTACAAGCTGGAGAACTTAGATTACACGTTACCCACCCATATATTGGAGACTGGTGGCATGCTGAATTCTTATTCTTTGATGGTAAGATTGTTTACAGAGAAGCTGGTGATGATCAGGAAAGAGTTAATGTTAACGGAGGAGAACAGACCATAGAGCTTGACTTTATTAATCAAACTGGTAAAATCAAATAAACATGAAAAATATAAAATATTTATTTATATCACTTTTAGCGGTTCTATTCGTTGCCTGCGACGATGATTTTGACACGCCAAATGTAACAGAACCAGTTCAAGGGACAGCACCGGTACTTAATGAACTAACGGAAGAGGTTGACCTGGTTCTTATGAAAAAGAACGAAGATGAAACCATTGTTGAACTTACTTGGTCTGAATCTACTTTCGCAGATCCTATTGGAGTGAGATATTACGTTCAGATTGATACTGTAGGTAATGAATTTGCAGATCCATTAGAATTTGATAGAATTGCAGAAACAACAACTGCAATTAAAGTAGGAGCTCTTAATGAGTTGATTTCAGGAAGATATCCTCCTGCAAAGAAAGTAGAGTTGGAAGCAAGAATTAGAGCTTTTGCAAATGAAGATCTAAATAGCTTGTACTCGAATGCAGTTTCTATGAAAGTAACTCCATACCTTGATGTACCAATTCCATCAGAATTCTACATCTACGGAACTGCTACTTCTGAATCAGATGTAACAAAAGCATTAAAAGCTTATGGTGCTAATGACGTTTTCACTAAGTATTTGAAACTAACCAAAGATGGCTTATTCAAATTTGCTGAAAAACAAGCTAGCGATGGATATGATTACAACTTTGGTAAATTCGCAACAAAATCTGATAATATCGAAGCTGCTGGAGACAATGCTGGAAACTTCAAGTTCACTGGTGAAACAGGATGGTATAAAGTTGAAGCTGATTTTGTATCAAGTGCACTTACTATTACTTCACATGTTGTAGAGTCAACTACTTATGGATTTGACTATGACAATCTTTACTTGGTAGGAGGTTACAACTCTACAGATCCTGAATGGGATCCTGCAAATGCTGTTGCAATGACTAAAGTAAGTGAAGGTGTTTTCACTATTGAAAAATCAATCAAAGATGGTGCTTTATTCAAATTTATTGGCCAACAAAGCTGGGGTGACCTGGATTGGGGTAATTTATACGGGAAAGGCAATTCTGGAATTTTAGGTCCTAAAACTGCTAATGACAATATTACTTTTGATGGTGGTGATGCTGTTTATAACATTACAGTCGATCTAAATGCTGGTACTTATACTATCGAAGCAAAGCCTGTTTTCCCAACAGAACTATACATGACTGGTAGTGGTGTTGGTCCGGATGATGAAAACTGGGATTGGATAAATAAACTTCAATTTGTACCTGTTCACAGTCATCCTGAATTGTTCTGGAAAATTGTTTGGATGAAAGGTTCAGGAGAATTCAAATGTGCACCACAACCAGAATGGGCAGGTAATGATTTTGGTAGAGAAGGTGATGCAACCAATGGAGTTTACGCAAAAGGTGGTACTAATATTCCTGTTCCTGCAACAGCTGGATATTACATGGTTGTTGTTGATTTAGCAAATAACACGATCGAAATTGCAGAGCCTAAGGTTTACGGCATGGGTAATGTATTTGGTGGATGGGAAGGTGGAGATCCTGCCGATCTTTTCACTGTTGACAATACCAATAAAGTAATTAAATTTGATGGGGTTCCTAACGATGGAGAATTAAGAATGTATGTTGATGCACCAACATTGAACTGTGATTGGTGGCAAGCTGAATTTATCGTTCTTAATGACAAAATTGAATTCAGAGGAACTGGTGGTGACCAGGAAAGAGTAAATGTTACTGCAGGTGACAATATCTCTCTTAACTTCTTAACTGGAGCTGGTTCAATCACAACTCCTTAATAAAACTATAAGCACGTAGGGTAGTCATGAGACTACCCTGCTTCAAATAATTAAATGCAATTGGTAACTATTCTGGTTGCTGATTGCATTTTTTTATACTGAAACCAAACGGAATTCAATCAATAGAAAGTTCTGATTATGAAGAAACTTTACACATATCTTACCTTTATATTCCTGCTAATGTCATTCATTAGTCAGGCACAAATCATAACTACCTCCCCTGCCTTTCCTACCGAAAGTGATGAAGTGACCATTACTTTTGACGCTACTTTAGGAACTGGAGGATTAAAGGATTACACCGGAGATGTTTATGCTCACACAGGTGTAATCACTGATAAAAGTACATCAGATACCGACTGGAAATATGCTCCTACCTGGGGAGATAATAGTGCCAAGTACAAATTGACCTCACTTGGAAGCAACAAGTGGGAATTGAAGATTACTCCAAGCATTCGTGAATACTACGGTGTTGTAGATGGAGAAAAAATATTAAAAATGGCTTTCGTATTCCGTTCTTCTGACAATTCAAAAGAAGGGAAAGACGATGGTGGCAAAGACATTTTTGCAGATATAAGTGAAGGTGGCTTAAATGTTAGCTTCTCAGCCCCTATTAACAACAAAGTCATTCAAAAAAATGAGGATTTACAGGTTACAATACAATCAAATGCGAGCACAAGTCTTACACTATATCTTGATGGAGTTGAAAATGAAACTACCACAGCAGCTGAAATTAGTAAAATCATAAATACTGATATTGCTGGTAATCATGAATTGGTAGCTGTTGCCTCAGATGGTTCAGAAGAGGTGAGAGATACAGTTAATTTCTTCGTTCGCGAAGATGTTGTGAATGAAAGTATGCCAGCCAATGTTGTTACTGGTATCAATTATATTGATGATACTTCAGTAACACTTGTTCTGTATGCTCCCAACAAGGAATATGTATATGCCATTGGAGATTTTTCGGATTGGAAACTCGATAACATGTACCAAATGAAGAAGGATGGTGACAACTTTTGGGTGACCATTAACAATCTTCAAGCTGGCAAAGAGTACATTTTCCAATATCTTATTGATGGAGACATTAAGATTGCAGATCCATATGCCGATAAAATATCAGATCCTTGGAATGACAAGTATATTACTGATGAAACCTATCTAAATCTGATTGATTATCCGGAAGGAAAAACAACAGAAATAGCCAGTGTATTCCAAACAGCACAAACTGCATTTAGCTGGACCGATAATGGATTTACCATGCCTAAAAAGGAAGATTTGGTAGTTTATGAGCTTCATGTTAGAGATTTTACTGCAGCAGGTAACATCAAAACAGTAACAGATACTCTGGATTATTTGGAAAGATTAGGTGTGAATGCAATTGAGCTGATGCCATTCAACGAATTTGAAGGAAATGATTCATGGGGTTACAATCCATCGTTCTATTTTGCGCCCGACAAAGCTTATGGAACAAAAGATGATTACAAAACTTTTATCAATGAATGCCACAAAAGAGGAATTGCCGTATTAATGGATATGGTATTGAATCACACCTACGGACAATCACCATTCTTGCGAATGTATTTCGATGGCAGTAAGCCAAGCGCTGAAAATCCTTGGTACAATCAAGAGCATAATTTCGAGAACCCCGATGCACATTGGGGCTATGATTTGAACCACGAGAGTCAAGCAACAAAAGATTTGGTAGATAGAATCAACTCATACTGGATGGAAGAATACCACATTGATGGTTTCCGTTTCGATTTTACCAAAGGATTCTCGAACACAACTCATAGTGCCTCTTCTGACCCATGGGGTAGTCAGTACGATGCAGCCAGAATTGCCAACCTAAAGCGAATGGCAACAGAAATCTGGAATGTAAAATCTGATGCTGTAGTAATCTTCGAGCATCTATCCGATAATCAAGAAGAAAAAGAACTTGCTGCTCACGGTATCCTTCTTTGGGGCAATGCTAATTATGACTATCGTGCAGCCACTATTGGTAATAGCTCTGATTTTAATTGGACTTCATGGAAAAACAGAGGTTGGGATGGACCTAAACTTGTAAGTTATATGGAAAGCCACGATGAAGAACGAATGATGTATAGTAACCTTACTGAAGGTAAATCTTTAGATGGTTACAATGTAAGAAGTTTGAATACTGGCCTTTCAAGAATAGAAACTGCGGCAGCCTTCTTCCTAACCATTCCCGGACCAAAAATGATCTGGCAATTTGGCGAACTAGGCTATGATATCTCTATCAATTACAATGATAGAACTGGAAAAAAACCAGTAAAATGGGAATATCAGGATGATCCCTATCGTAAAAAAGTATATCAGGTATTTTCTGCCTTGGCAAAGATTAAAAAGGAAGAGCCTGCTTTTGAATCAGACAATTTTAATTTAATCACTTCACAGGCCTTAAAGCGAATAGAAATCAATCATGCTGATATGGATGTTCGTATCATTGGTAATTTTGATATCAAGGAAGGTAGTATATCTGCTAATTTTAGCAAAACAGGAACATGGTACGATTATTTCTCTGGGCAAGAAGTTAATGTAACTGCTATCGATGCTAGCATTACACTTCAACCAGGAGAATATCATATCTACACCACAAAACAATTGACTCAGCCGAATGTTATCGCAGCACCTGTTGCTAGTAATGTTAGCATTGCAGGAACAGCTAAAGAAGACGAAACTCTTACTGCATCTTATTCCTACGCTGATGTAAATGGAGATACAGAAGGAGCTTCTGTTTACAGATGGTACAGAGCTGAAGATACCAATGGTAGGAATGAAATGAGTATAAGTGGTGCCACAAGTACAACTTATCAGCTTACTGGCGACGATCGCAACAAATACATTCGATTCTCAGTGACTCCTGTTGCGCAAACCGGTGAACTACTTGAGGGTAAAACAGTTTATTCTACTTATACAGAACAGGTGGTATCATTGGTAAATGCTCCTGTAGCAAGCAATGTTGAAATTACTGGAACTCTTACAGAAGGTGAAACTCTAACTGCAAGTTATGTATATAGCGACCCTGAAAATGATGCTGAAGGCTCTTCAATTTTCCAGTGGTACAGGTCAGATAATAAACAAGGTACGAATGAAAGTGAGATTTCGGGTGCAACAAGCTTAAATTACACCTTGCTTAATGCTGATGGTGGAAAATACATCCGATTTTCAGTTACACCTGTTGCCGAAACTGGAGAACTACTTACAGGAAATAAGGCATATAGCAATTATACTGATATCATAGCTTTTACGACAGGAATAGATGACATATTGGAAAAAGAGCTTAAAATGTATCCTAATCCTGTTAAAGATATTCTACACCTATCTAACTTAAAAGGCGTTAATCAGATTAAGATTTATGGTTTAAGTGGTCGCATGGTAAGAACAATTGGTAGTCCAAATAATTCGGAAGAAGTAAATCTTAGCAAGCTAGCAAGTGGCATGTATTTATTCATTTTCGAAATGGAAGATGGATCGAAACTGACAAAAAAAGTGATGAAACAATAATTAATACCAACGCAATCGCAGAATTAAAATAAAACAAGTTTTCTTTATAGTTTATAGATCAAGTAAAACTCCCGCTTTGCTACAGTGCCAAGCGGGAGTTTTTATATAATAAGATTGTGACCTTATTTAATCGTCAACTCCAATCGATATTTTATTTCCGAATCACCTGGTTGCACAATTAACTTGTATTCGCCAGGAATTAATGGTTCATCTGGCATAGACACTTTAAACACAAAAGGAGAATCAGTATAATACCCAATCTGTTCACGAACCAGTTGATCTTCTGCATTAAATATTTTCAGATTCAATTCACTATTGACAAATTGCTTTAAATGAAACTGGACAAATATATTCTCCGACTCTGAATAATAATGCTCTTGATCAGCTCCCATAAACTCTTCTCTCTCCTGCTTATTGTTTTCATTCAAATCAATAAAACCAGTAAAAAAGAAGAATCCTTCCTGACCTTTGGTGAACTCTGGAGCCAAATTCTCAACATTCTCACTAATATTCATTGCCATAACAGGAGTTTCTGGAATCTTTTCGGTTACCTCTTCCAATTCTGGTGTTTCATCAGTTTGAGCTGTCACAGCCTCATCGGTTTTAACAATATTGGCAGTAGAATCGCCAATTTGTACTAATATTCGATATTGTATTGGATCCTTCATATCCAAAGAGGCCGTAATCATATACTCTCCCTCAGGGACATTTCTTAAAACTCGTAAGAATTGATTGCCAGGATGAATCGTGTCTTCTTTCATGGTATAGTGTTGCAAACTATCCAAGCTGGAAATATTCATTGCAATCATATCATAGGTAGAATTCCAAATCTGATAAACCACTTGCTTATTATTCATTGGAAGGTTAAGTCCAACTTGAAAATCAACTTTTCCAAGCTCAAACTGCCTCTGATTCAAACCAATTACCTCTGCACTATCCATTTTCATATCTCCATCCTCATCAATCCATTCCTTAAACAGGTGAAAACTCTCGGGAAGCAGTTTCTTCCTGATTTTTGCGAAAGCATTGCCATTAGGTTCCTTTATTAAAAAGTTAATCTGATATGTTTTCCCCGATTCTGCCGGATTGATTGTCAAGATATACTCTCCCACTGGCAAAAAAGCATCGAAGTTTGAGTAGGTAAATAAAGGTTTTGAGGTATAGTTTTTACGTACTGTTCGAATTAGGTTACCACTCGTATCCCAAATTCTAAGCTTCAAGTTCGTCCCTTCTTTTATTGCCGGATCGTACAAAGAAGCACTAATAGACTCCCCCTTGGCATAAGATTGTTTCCCCAGTCCAAAAAACTCATTCTTCTCAACGATTTCATTTTCGTTTAAATCCACCCATTTGTTGTAGGCAAATAAGCCAATGGGAATGCCGTCCTTATTCTGTTTTTCTTGATTCTGAATTTGATCTGATTCATCAGCACGTACATCATCATATGGGATAGAATCTTGTATAAATTGTTCCTGTGCACTTGTAAATGTGGCCGTGCCAACCAATATGGCAAGTATCAAATAACACCTACCAATAATACATTTCATTTTTTTGTATAACATGGTATTTGGTTTAAAGCTGAATAAAAGGAATTGCTGTCTATTTAAATACGGTTTAAATAGCGTATATGTTTTAGTTTCAAACCAATAGTTTGACGAAATAAAGTATAAAATTGGTTAAAAATCCTTAATGGATCTTAATTCTAAAAGGGCATACCGATTGCTTGTAAGTTTTCCTTCTTTTTTCCTTTTATCTCAACTACTTTATTGGAAAAACAATTTGACCGTTGTTCCTTCCCCTTCCTCCGATTCTATTGAAACGTGCCCGTTGTGTAGACGCATAATTTGGCGAGTAAGACTTAATCCAATACCAGATCCTTCCTCCTTGGTAGTAAAAAATGGTATGAATATATTTTTCATATCCTCGGCAGAAATTCCACAACCA
This sequence comes from Marinifilum fragile JCM 15579, assembly GCF_001310955.1. Classification (GTDB taxonomy): domain Bacteria; phylum Bacteroidota; class Bacteroidia; order Bacteroidales; family Marinifilaceae; genus Marinifilum; species Marinifilum fragile. The sequence goes on along the minus strand of NZ_BAZX01000012.1, from coordinate 89,689 downwards.
TTATCAGTAATACTGATTTCGACACAAGCCTCATTTTTTCCCTCTGCTTTCAAGTGTATTTCTCCTTTGCCATAAATGGCCTGACAAGCATTCTTCACCAGATTAATTAAAACCTGTTTCACAAGAGCTTCGTCGGCATAGAAATGTAAGTCTTTTGGACGAATACTGAAATGATATTGTACTTGCTCGTTGGAATACATGTGCAACAAATCTTGCAGATGGATAAACAGTTGAGATACAACAATGTATTGCGGATTAGGCTTTGGTATTCTCGAGAGTTCACGATAAGCCTCTACAAAATACATGAGTCCCTGCCCTTGCTCCTTTATCACCTGAAGTCCGTTGCGTGTTTTTGTAAGAACTGATTCGGTAAGAACGGTTCCCACTTCTATTTGCTGATAGTTGTTCTCTAATTTTTCCGACAAACAGGTTAGCGGAGAAACTGAGTTCATAATTTCATGGGTAAGCACATTAATCAACTTCTGCCAGGATTCCAACTCATGTGCATCCATCTCATTTTTGATATTCGTAAAGGATAACAGCTTTAACTCCTTGCTTTCTTGTTTAATCGTAGTGCAATAAATTAACAGATATTTACTAACATTCTTTACCTGCAAATGATAAACGCGGGTATCGCCAGCTTTAATTTTCTCAAATAGATTAAACAAGTCTGCATCGTTTTTTTGCAAAGCCTTAATGTTATAAAGATTATGCACATCCAATAGTTCACGCCCCTTATGGTTTATGCACTCCACTACCCCATTCTCATTAAAGGAAAGCAAGCCTACTGCTGCATGCTCAATAATGGCATCACTTATCATCTCAGTTTTCTGTGCTTTTAAGCGTAAATCTCTAATGGTATGGTTCACCTCCTGCATTCCCCTGCGCAACTCATCAAAGGATTTACCAGATATATTTTTAGGAAAACTTAATGCTGAATCCTCATTCTTAACCGATAGAAAAAATTGCGATAACAAACGATTGGTTGTATTCAAATAATAAATCAATCGATAACTTAACCAAAGAATGAGCATTAACACCAATAAAGCCATATAAGGATAAGCCGTAGCCCAAAAGATCCATCCCATAAGAAAACTCAACAACAGAATACTACTGAGGCGAATTAGAACCTGAATAAAGAGGCTTTTATAAATCATACTTCCTGATTTTGTGATAAAGAGTTGGGCGGGTAACGCCAAGCTCTCGAGCCATATGTGTTAGATTTCCTTCGTGACGTTCCATAGCAGTAAGAATCATTTGTTTTTCCATATCCATAAAGCTTTGAGGTGGCAAATTGCTTGCTCTGACTCCATTCTGCTTTAATAGAAAATCTTCACATGTAATTTTATCTCCTTCCGAGAGTATTACCGCCTTTTCGACAGCATGTTGCAACTCGCGAACATTTCCCGGCCATGGGTAATTCTGCAGCTTATCAATAGCCTCATCAGTATAAGTCAACCTTCTTTTATCGTATTTCGTTGCATATTTCATTAGGAAATACTCTGCCAACAGTGCAACATCGCTAATGCGATCACGCAAAGAAGGCACCTCTATTTGAATGGTGTTGATGCGATAAAGTAAATCTTCACGAAATGTTCCTTCGGCAACCATTTCCTGAAGGTTTTTATTGGTAGCACATACCAAACGAATATCAATGCTCCTGGTTTGATGATCGCCAAGGCGAATTACCTGCCTATTTTGTAATACGGACAACAATTTGGCCTGCATGGCCAATGATAGGTTTCCAATCTCATCCAGAAAGATGGTACCGCCCGAAGCCAACTCAAACCTTCCCTGCCTGTCTTCCCGGGCATCGGTAAAAGCTCCCTTCGCATGACCAAATAATTCGCTTTCGAAAAGCGATTCGCTCATGGCTCCCATATCAACCGAAACCATAGGTTTCATGCTTCTTTGGGATTGCTGATGTATTTCTCGTGCAATCAACTCCTTTCCTGTACCATGCTCACCCAAAACCAAAACATTTGCATCGGTAACCGCTACTTTTTGCATCAGCTTTCGCAGATTCATCATCGCAGTTGATCGACCAATCATTTCGGACTTGTTCTGATTCAACTCCCGGGTTAAGTCTTGTTTATCGGTTTCCAGCTTTTGAATCTTCTTTTTCGATAGTCTCAAGCTTAAAGCCGATTTCAAAGTAGAGATCAACTTGTTGTTGTCCCATGGCTTCAATACAAAGTCAGTGGCTCCCTTTTTAACGGCTGTTACTGCCAATTCTACATCTCCGTAGGCCGTTAGTAATACAACTGCCAAATCAGGATCATATTTTAGGATTTCATTCATCCAAAACAAGCCTTCGTTTCCTGTATTCACCCCAGCAGAAAAGTTCATATCCAAAAGAACAATGTCATAAGAATTCACCTGCAACTCGCGAAGTAAACTTTTGGGATTTGAAAGTACATTAACCGTATCGAACTCATCTTGTAATAACATTTGAAGAGAAATTCTTACGCGTTTATGATCGTCTACAATTAAAATATTTCCCATTGACATATTTTCTCGGATTAGGTCTTCCAAATGTAGAGAAATGGAATCAACAACTCAACAGAATGTAAAGAAACTATACAGTAAGAATAAAGAATTTTTACAACTAGAATATCCTACTCAAACCACTATTATAACACAACTACCTCTAAACACAGCAATTAGAATCAATGGCACAACTATAGTAAGACTGTTACAGTATGAAGAACTACTATTCTTTTATGCATGACAATAATAATTATATAACTTACGAATCTTTAATAAAACAAAATGATCAAAATAGAAAACCTAAGCAAAGTATTTCGAACCGAAGAGGTTGAAACCACTGCCTTAAATAAAGTTAACCTGGAAATAAAAGAAGGAGAATTTGTAGCCATTATGGGCCCTTCGGGTTGTGGAAAATCTACCCTATTAAATATTCTAGGCATGTTAGATAGTCCTACCAGTGGCAAGTATCATTTCTACAACAATGAGGTTAGTAAACTTAAAGAAAAGCAGCGCAATAAATTTCGCAAAGGGAATATCAATTTTGTTTTTCAATCATTCAACTTGATTGATGAATTAAGTGTATACAAAAATGTGGAATTGCCATTAAAGTATTTACGATACGATTTTGGCAAGAAGAAAAAGCGTGTTCTGGAAATGCTTGACAGGATGAAGATAGGCCATAGAAAAAACCATTATCCGCAACAATTATCGGGTGGACAACAGCAAAGAGTTGCCATTGCACGTGCCATTGCACCCAACCCAAAACTTTTACTTGCCGATGAGCCAACAGGTAATTTGGATTCAAAAACCGGCCTTGAAGTAATGAATTTATTAAGTGAGCTGAATGCTGAAGGAACCACCATTGTAATGGTAACTCACTCGGAACGTGATGCTGAATTCGCACATCGAGTAATCAGATTATTTGATGGTGAAGTTACTATAGAAAATACAAAGAAAGAGTTTGCACAAATTGAATATTAATAAGGAAGCTATGAATATTTTGTCAAGAAAAAACAAATGGGCTGCAATTAATATCATTGGAATTGCAATTGCTTTTGCAAGTGTATTTTTTGCTTCATCCTACATAAAACATGAGTTGTCGTTCGACAAGTTTCATACAAAAGCAGAACAGATTTACCGCCTTAACATAGACAAGCCTGGAAAAGTTGGCTTTATGCAAACTACTGACAATGTAAACACTGCTAGTTTAAATGCCCATTACATAAAGGACTTATACGATAAATTTCCTGGAGTAGAGCAGATAGTTTTAATGGTAAAACCGTTCAATTATACCCTAAAAATAAAAGATCAGATATATCCATTGGAAAATGCATACTATACCGATCATTCCTTCTTTACATTGTTTGATTTTAAACTAATACAAGGCAATAAGGAAGGTCTATTCCAGCAACTATATGAAGTCGTAATCAGCAAAGAATCTGCACTAAAATATTTTGGCAGCACTGATGTAATAGGAAAAGAATTAACTCTTAAAGGAGAATTTGATAGTAATGGAGGAACAATTTATACAGTGAAAGGGGTATTTGATGAATTTCCATCCAATTCGCACATGAAACCAGATGTATTGCTCTCAAGCAATCTGGAAACACTCCGCAATCCCTATGGACATGCCTTCACATACTTGTTATTACACCCTGATGTAAAACCAGATCAATTGGAGGTTTCTTTAAATAAACATTGGAAAGAAAATGTTGCTGAAGCAGAGGTATCTCCGACATTTAAATTAATGAATCTTCGGGAAATTCATCTAAAAAGTCATAAAAAGGATGAGCTAGGATCAAATGGCACCATAAAAACCATTTGGGTAATAATGTCAGGTGCTATTATAATTCTTTTAATTGCAATGATTAACTATTTTAATCTGAACACAGTTCAATTGAATAGTGACTTAAACAATCTCAAAATTAAAATTATCAACGGTGCAAACCTGTTAGACCTTTCCCTTTCTCAAATTAAGAAATCATCCATCCAGATTTCACTATCCATTATTATAGGTACCATACTCACTTTTATCTTTGATCGTTTTATAGAGTTTAACTTTATGATTAAAGATGAAGGAGTATTGTTTATTTTTCTTGTTTTGTTCTTTATTGTTTTGTTTGGAGCAATTTCACTGCTTCCTTTACAAACCAAGAAGATTTCTTCAAATTTAAGCAATCAGAAAGAAGAAGGTTCTAAAAAATTCATCATCTCTTTGGTTTGCCAATTCACGCTATCCATCGTAGCTTTGGTTTTAACCATTGTTTTACATCAACAAATTTCAAAGATCCAGAATTTTCACCCTGGAAAAGATAAAGAATCCATTATTACAATTACTGAATTCCCTTATGCAGCCATCAGTAAATTTGATCTTTTCAAAGAGAAAGCTTTAAAATATCCTGAAATACAAATGATTTCGTCAACCATGATGCCTCCGGGTACAACCCCTGATTTTGTTTACCCATTTGAAATGGAAGGAATGGATAAAAGTGAAAACAATACCATCTCAATTAATTCTATCGATCATGAGTTTTTTAAGTTGTTTGATATTAAAGCATTGGCGGGCGATTTAAATCTAAAAAGCGGCTCAAGCTACATGTGGGAAAGTGCAGCCATTTCACCCAATGAAGAATCTGCTACCAAAAACATCAATAATCTTGATCCATCCTATCGTAATTTTAAGGAACAATATATCTTAAATGAATCCGCCTCCAAAAAACTGGGGTTTAAAAATCCTCAAGATGCGATAGGGAAACAATTCAAGTACAATTTCATATCTCCAACCTATTTTAAACAAGGTGAGATTGTTGCCGTAATCAAGGACTTGCATTATGCAGACATGTTCTCAGAAGAAAAAGCGGAAGTTATCGGTCTAAAACGAATTTTCAACAGTACTTTTCTAGTAAAAATTGACAAAAACAACACCTCTAAGGCGCTTCAGAATTTGCAAGAAACATGGAGTCAATTGTTTCCAGATCAACCATGAAATATGAATTTCTGAGTGATAGTTATTTCAAAATTTACCGAAACCAGTACAATGAAATGAAAGCATTGACCTTGTTTGCCATTCTTTCCATCCTATTATCAATACTTGGAATGTATGCTTTGTCTTCCTACAGTATTCAACACAAAACAAAAGAAATAGGAATTCGAAAAGCCAATGGAGCAAGTTCCTTGGAAATCATGCTGCAATTAATCACCGAGTATGTTGTATGGGTAGCTATGGCTTTCGTTATTGCATCCCCAATTGCTTTTTACGCTGCAGATGACTGGTTAAAAAGTTTTGCTTATCGAATTGATCTAAGCTGGTGGATATTTGCCTTAGCTGGTGTAATTGCTATCATTATTGCAATCATCACCGTTAGCTGGCAAACCTACAATGCCGCAAGGAAAGATCCTGTTTATGCATTGAAATATGAATAGCCAAACAATACAAACTTGATTATATTACAAAAGACTGTATCCAAACAAGGTGCAGTCTTTTTTCGTTTTCTAACTCATTATAAGATGTGAGATAAGCGCAGCCTAATCATCATTCAAGACATAGCAGGCTACATCTTTCACCTTCCTTATAAGAGTCTTTAGCGTTTCAAGCACTTGATCCGTATCGTATCAAGCCTATGAAACACACCGTATGAAGCACTTGATACGGTTCGTATCAAGCCTATGAAACGCAGCGTATCAAGTGCTTGAAACGGTATAACCCCTTAGAAGTATTGTTCGAATTACATTAGGCTTGTATCCACATAATACCGAAACAACAAGGGTGATAACAATTTAACTATCTTTTAGGCTATACATTAAAATTCAAAAAGTGCTACCCCATTCGGAATAGCACTTTTAGTTTGTGTGTTAAAAATATATTAGAAAAAACTTTATCCTAACTTTCTCTTTGGCTTTTGCTCTTGAAGCATCTTAATTGTTTTCAGGTCAAGCTTGGATTCTTTCTCTTCCGGTTGAGTAATATCCGCAGTAGCCTGTTCGGAATCACCTGCCAAGCTGTACAATCCTCGAAGTAACATTTTATATTTCTCTTCGATTGGAATTGCTGCATAAGCAGCTTTCTTCTCCTCAATGATTCTTTGCTTTTCATTCTCTTCTGCAGCTACTTTTTCGTAGTAGGCATCCGCTTTTCTGTTTTTCAGGAATGGAGTCGCTACAGTTGGGAACAATTCCAACAGCAACATTTCTTTCTCATTTTCGGCAAGCTTCACACCGCCAAACTCATCCAATACCGGATTCTCAGGAGCCTGATACTTGTTTACATCATAATCAGTAGCTTCCATCTGTCCACAGATTTTCATTCTGAATTCAGGATCGATATCAATTGGCGTTTCGCCATACTCTCCTTTTACCAGATTAAAAAATTGGTTATTTACGTTTGTATATGGAGCTTTACCGCTATTCACATCCAATACGTAGTTTACTGCCTGTACACCCACAATTTGTGAAGATGGGGTTACCAACGGAGGACAACCTGCTGCCACACGAACCTCTGGAACTTTCTCCAATACGGTTGGCAATAAATCTTCCAAACCAAGTGCTTTTAACTGAGCTAACATGTTGGTATACATACCTCCTGGAATCTCAGCAGCTTTCACCTTCTCGTTTGGTTCAGGGAAGTTAAAGTACTTCTCGATTGCGTGACAGGTTGCCAACAACTCTTCTTCTTTATCGGCTTTAGCCAATTCAATTGCTCTATCGAATAATGCATCAATCTCTTTAGGAAGATAATCAGCAGTAATATCAAACTCTAATGGGAACATTTTATAAGAATCGAACTCAGCAATTCTTTCTCGGATTCCCTTCAATTCCTTGTTAATGGCAACAACAGAATCCAAATTCACTCCCGTATCCAAACCTAATTTATCCGCGAAAAGCTGAATAATTTCGAATGATGGAGCAGCAGGACCTCCTGCAAAGTTCAGCATACAGGTATCCACCACATCTACACCATTTACAATGGCCATTAACACAGCTCCCAAACCATAACCTGGAGTACAGTGCGTATGGAAATCAATCGGAACTTTAAGTTCTTGTTTCAATCGCTTCACAATCTTACCCGATAATGATGGAGGAATCAATCCTGCCATATCCTTCACAGTAATCATATCAGCACCAAGCGATTCCATTTGCTTGGCCTTGTTCACGAAATAATCTACATCGAAAATCTTCTTCGGTAATTTCTTACCAGATAAAAGCGCATTCCATCTTTGTTTTCTGGTGAATTTTGGATCTACCGTATAACAAACCGCACAGTCGGCAATCCCTCCTGCCTCTTTCATATACTTGATGGTAGTTTCCATGTTCTTCACATCATTCAGACAGTCGAAGATACGCATGATACCTAATCCTGATTTCACAGCATTTTTGTTGAAACCTTCGATTACTGACTCAGGATAAGGAGAGTATCCAAACAGGTTTCTACCGCGTGACAATGCAGTTAAGTGCGATACATCACCAATCACTTCTTTAATCGATTCCAATCGATGCCATGGATCTTCGTTCAGGTAACGCATTACCGAATCGGGAATTGCACCGCCCCAAACCTCTAATGCGTAGAAGTTTGCATCTTTATAGAAAGGAAGAACCTTTTCAATTTCGTGTTGTGGCACACGAGTTGCGAACAGCGATTGCTGACCATCACGTAAAGTTAAGTCACGAATCTTCAGTTTTCGAGTTCTTTTGATTGCAGCTCTTTCCGCAGCAATTTTCTTACGATTTTCTACTCTTTTGGTTTCGAATTCAGCCTTACGCTTTCCTTCCAAATATCCTTTTGCTACCAATGGGAACAGTTCCAAAAGCATGTACTCTTTATCATCTACAGCCAATTTCACATTTCCGTATTGTGGTAATTTTGGATTTTCAGGAGCTTGATAATTGCTCACATCGTAATCTTCACTATCTGGCTTACCAGTGATTTTCTCACGGAATTCAGGAGCAATTTCAATTGGAGTAGTACCGTACTCTCCTTTCACAAGGCTAAAGAACTGGTTCGAAACATTTGTATAGAACGGACGACCTGAGTTTTCATCGATAACACAATTTACCGCCTGTACCCCTACAATTTGTGAAGAAGGGGTTACCAATGGCGGACATCCTGCATCCAAACGAACCACTGGCACCACTTCCAACACTCTCTCAAGCAGGGTTTCCAAACCTAAAGCCTTCAACTGGTTTAGCATGTTGGTGTACATACCACCAGGAATTTCCGCCTTCTTAACCATTTCGTTAGGAGCCGGGAAATTAAAATATTTTTCAATAGCATGACAAGCATCCAGCAACTCAGCCTCTTTATCAGCTTTAGCGTATTCTATTGCCTCATCAAATAATTTATCGATTTCAGCAGGAAGATTATCTTTCGTAATATCAAATTCAATCGGGAATTGCTTGTAGCTATCCACTTCAGCCAAAGCATTCGCACGAATCTCTTTCAAAATTTTGTTGATTTCAACCACTACCTCAGGATTTCCATCCAATTCAATGCCCAACCTCTGACAGAACAGGTAGATCAACTCGTATGCAGGAGCTGCAGATCCACCCGCAAAGTTCATGATATTGGTATCGATAATATCCACACCATTAATAATGGCAGTTAAAGCCGAAGCCAAACCATAGCCAGGTGTTGAGTGTGAGTGAAAATCAACAGGAATACTTAACTCTTCTTTAAATCGACGAATAATTTGACCTGCACGAGAAGGTGAAGCCAAACCAGCCATATCCTTCAAGGAAATCATATCAGCTCCCAGAGCTTCCAATTTCTTAGCCAGATTCACAAAGTAATCCAAGTCGAAAATCTGATCAGGAAGGTTCTTTACACTTAGTCGCTTGCGGTCTTCTTCTTTCTCAGGAAACTTAGAATCTACAGTATAGCACACTGCACAATCGGCCATACCACCAGCAGCTTTCACATACTTAATGGTCGACTTCATATTCTCGATATCGTTCAAACAATCGAAAATACGCATAATACCTAAACCTGATTTTACAGCTTGTGTATTAAACTTTTCAATTACCGATTCAGGATAAGGACTGTATCCAAAAAGATTACGTCCACGAGATAAGGCTGTAAGTTTGGAAACATCTCCAATCTCTTTTTTAATGGACTCTAAGCGATACCAAGGATCCTCATTCAAATAACGCATCACGGAATCAGGTACTGCTCCACCCCATACTTCCATCGCATAAAAGTTTGCCTTCTTATACAAGTGCAAAACTTTTTCTATCTCTGCCTGTGGCATTCTGGTCGCAAAAAGAGATTGCTGACCATCTCTTAACGTTAGATCTCTAACCAATAATTTCCTCTTGTTCATACCCTGACTTATTGAATTTTTATATCAAATTAACTCGAGAGAGAGTTATTTACTAATCTCAAAATCCATGATTTCTTGATCTCTGCATCAAAAATAAAAACTAATCTTAAATAGGGAAATTTTTCTCTATTACATAGGGTATGTTCTACAATATCAGATTTTATGGGTGTAAACACTCATGTTTAATACTGATAATTTTCCTTAATAATATCAGCGAAAATTCGAAATCGATAACGAAAATTACAATCTTGACTTTTCACTTTTGATAAAACTCAATAAAAATGCATTTCACAGGAAATTCAAGCACTAGACATATCCATTTAACTACTCACATTTACTGTTAATTAAATTAGGTAGAAAAACACCCACTCTCATTTTATGAGTTTTAACAAACATGCTCTACAACATGAATAATCTTTGAATTTGAATTAAAAACAAGAATTACATCCAGTTCAAACCAAGCATGGCATTTTTAAATTTCGGTCAATCTTCTCTTTTCAATATTGTCACGGTAAATTCATAAAAAGTTGCTTACTTTTACGCTGTTAATTATCAATTCATGATTCTATTATAGCTTGGAATCAATTAAAAATATACCTCGTGAGTATTATTGGACAATATGCAGAATTAAAAGTTGCCAAATTGGTTGACTTTGGAGTGTTTTTAGAGGGTGAAGATGAAGCTTTGATCTTGCTACCGAATCAATATGTTCCGCCAAAAACACAACTTGACGACAAAATTAAAGTATTTATATATAGAGATTCGGAAGACCGAATTATAGCCACTACTCTAAAACCAAAAGCAATTGTTGGGGAGTTTGCTGTTCTTAAAGTAAAATCGGTAACCAATGTAGGCGCATTTTTAGATTGGGGTTTGGCTAAAGATTTGCTTGTTCCGTTTAGCGAACAAAGGGATAAAATGCAAGTAGATCTTTCATACCTGGTATACATCTATTTGGATAATGCTACAGGAAGAATTGTGGCTACAGCTAAAATCGAAAGAATTCTAAGAGACAATGAAGTCTCATACACTGAAGGAGATGAAGTAGACATTTTAGTTGGAAAAAGAAGTGAATTGGGTTTTCAGGTATTGATTAATGATGATGCCTTAGGTATGATATACAAGAACGAAGTTTTTGGGCACCTAAAAATCGGAGATAAAAGAAAAGCATACATAAAAAAAGTACGTCGTGATGGAAAAATTGACGTTAGCCTTCAACAACAAGGATATGTTAACGAGGTTCCAAAATCAGGACAGCAAATACTTGATTTATTAAAAGAAGAAGAAGGATTCCTTCCTTTGAATGATAAAAGCTCACCTGAAGACATTTATTATACTCTTAAAATGAGTAAGAAAAACTTTAAGAAAGCAATTGGTCTTCTTTACAAACAAAAATTAATTACCATTGAGGATACTGGAATTTATTTGGTTCAGTAATGGGTTATCCAAAATATTCAACTAACCAACACAAATACTTAAACATGAACAGATTTTTAAATTATTACTTATTCGGACTTTGCGTTCTTATAATGGGTAGTGCAAATGCACAAGACAAATCGGATTGGCAAAATGGAGTGCCAGAAGGATGTACAACAATAACTGTAGGAAAACTGGCTACAATTGACGGATCAGTTATCACTTCACACACTGATGATAGCCACAGAACACGTGCATGGATGGATGTTACACCTTCTAAGAAACACAATAAAGGCAGCAAGTTCTCCTTATATGAAAGATCAGCTTACGACAGCCTTAGCATGCCAACTTATCAGCATGTGAAAATTGGAGAAATTGATCAGATTGAAAAGACATTCCAGTATGTAAATACAGCTTACCCTTGTATGAACGAAAAGCAGCTGGCCATTGGGGAATCCACCTTTGGAGGTCGTGAAGAATTGTTCTCAAAAGAGTGTTTAATCGATTGTCAACGCTTACAACAATTGATGCTAGAGAGATGTACAACTGCAAGAGAAGCAATTCAATTGGCTGATGAACTTTTAATGAAATATGGTTGGAGAGATTTTGGAGAATGTTTGACCATTGCTGATAAAAAAGAAGTTTGGCATTTTGAAGTTGTTGGTCCTGGAAAAGGAAAAGTTGGTGCGGTTTGGGTTGCCCAGCGTGTTCCAGACAATCACATTTCGGTTAATGCAAATGCAAGTACCATTAAAGAAATCAACCTAAAAGATAAAGAGCACTTTATGGCATCGAAAAACATTTATTCGGTTGCCAAAGAAAATGGCTGGTGGAAAGAAGGTGAAGTTTTTAAGTGGAACTACGCTTATGCTCCTAAAAGCAGACTATCATTGGCTTCTCGCAGAAGAGAGTGGAGAGTTCTTTCAATGGCTGCTCCTTCTTTAAAACTAGATGCCAATGATAAAGATTATCCATTCTCGGTTCAACCTGATGAAAAAATCACAATGGACAAGTTGGTTGAAATCTTTAAAGATTACTATGAGGGAACTCCATATAACTTCGTTAAAAACATTAAACAAGCAGATAAGGATGGTAAAGAAGAACTTTCTCCATTTGCGAATCCTTTTATGCCTTATGATATGAACCGTTTGTTCAGAGTTAACGGTGGTTGGGGCGAACTTGGCGAAAGAACCATTGCTCGTTGGTACACCATGTATGCTACTATTATTCAGTGTAGAGATTGGTTACCTGATGAAGTAGGTGGAATTGTTTGGCTGGCACAAGACAATGTTGCAACATCCATTTATATCCCAGTTTATGCTGGAACTACCGATTTGGCCGAATCCTACAAAGTAAAAGCTCGCAGAATTGGTTACACTCGTAAATCCGCATGGTGGGCATTCAATCGTTTGGGTACCTTAACCGCACAACGTTGGGGAGATATGCGACATGATGTGGATGCTGTTTTTGTTCCTTTGCAGAAACAATATTTCGACGAACAAGCTGCCATCGATCAAGAGGCATCTAAAATGAGCAAGAAAAAACGCACAGAATTGTTAACCAAGAGAACTATTCAATTGGGCAACGAAGTGGTAGAGAAAGCTTGGGAAATTGGTGATGGACTTTGGACCAAATACGATGAAAAATTTTAAGTTTCCCCATCATTAAAAATAACAAAGGCCTTGATAGTAATCTACCAAGGCCTTTGCTTTTAAATTATTTTATTGTATTCACTTATGAAGAAGGAGACAATTATGGGTTTGCTGATACACCGAAAACTGAAGATCTGTAACTATCAACCAACACGCCTTACCTTGAAGTCAATAATCCTATCAAGGGAATTGTATTAATTCTTACGCTCCAACTCTCTTAAATTCTCCATTTTCTTTGCCGACAGATAGGAGTTGATATCTCCCAAATGTTCTTTCACTCTTTGGTTTCCAAATTCATATACCTTATCCACCAAACCATCCAGGAAATCACGATCGTGAGACACTACAATTAAAGTTCCATCAAAATCTTTCAATGCAGATTTTAGAATATCTTTGGTCTTCATATCCAAATGGTTGGTAGGCTCATCCAGAATTAACAGGTTCACTGGTTCAAGCAGCAATTTAATCATCGCCAAACGAGTTTTTTCTCCTCCCGAAAGTACTTTTACCTTCTTGGTTGAATTATCGCCTCCAAACATGAAAGCGCCCAAAATATCTTTGATTTTGGTTCTAATGTCACCCTTTGCAACATGATCGATGGTTTGGAATACCGTCAATTCCTCATCCATTAGGGAAGCCTGGTTTTGTGCAAAATAACCAATCATGGCATTGTGTCCCAAAGTTAAGGTTCCTCCATGATCAATCTCCTGCATAATGGCTTTAACCAGAGTTGATTTCCCTTCACCATTTCTACCTACAAAAGCAACCTTCTCACCTCTTTCCAATGTAAAATTCACATTCTCAAACACCAAATGCTCATCGTATGATTTATTTACTTCTTCCATAATTACAGGATAGTTCCCAGAACGAGGCGAAGGTGGAAATTTCAATCTCAATGCAGAAGTATCTTCCTCATCCACTTCTACAATCTCAAGCTTTTCCAACATTTTAACTCGCGATTGCACCTGCAAGGTTTTAGAGTAAGTTCCCTTAAATCGTTCAATAAAAGCTTTGTTCTCAGCAATCATTTTCTGTTGCTCATCGTAAGCCTTTTGTTGATGTGCTCTTCTGTCCTTTCTCAATTCCAGGTACTCCGAATAAGATGCCTTGTAATCGTAAATGCGGCCCATTGTAATTTCAATGGTTCTGGATGTAATTCGATCAACAAAAGCACGGTCGTGAGAAATTACCATTACCGCTTTTCCTGAATTAATCAGAAAATCTTCCAACCACTGAATCGATTCAATATCCAGGTGGTTGGTAGGCTCATCCAAAAGAATTAAATCAGGCTTTTGCAAAAGAATCTTTGCCAATTCAATTCTCATTCTCCAACCGCCACTAAACTCACTGGTTGGACGAGTAAAATCCTCTCTTTCAAAACCTAATCCGATAAGTGTTTTTTCTACCTCCGAGTCAAAATTGGTTTCCTCAATGGAATAGAATTTCTCACTTAAAGTAGATACATCTTCAATCAGCTTGTAATAACTCTCCGATTCGAAATCGGTTCTTGAAGCCAGCTCCGTATTCATCGCCTCAATTTGCTTCTCCATTTCGAAAATGTGAGCAAAAGCCTGAGCTGTTTCTTCAAAAACAGTTCTGGTATTCGATGTCATTAAGTGCTGAGGAAGGTAAGCAATGGTCTTATCTTTTGGTGTTGAAATACGACCACGAGTTGGTGTATCAACTCCTGCAATAATTTTAAGAAGAGTAGATTTTCCTGCCCCGTTTTTTCCCATAAGAGCAATTCTATCCTTCTCATTAATTACAAATGAAATATCTTTGAACAAGCTTGTTCCGCCAAACTCAACAGCTATTGAATCTACAGTAATCATCTTTTCGGTTTAATTATAGAAACTATTTCTAGCCCGCAAAGATAATTATACCATTTACATATCAAAACATCATCAATTTGAGCATGCTCATGCTCTCGATAAGAGCACACCCCTGCTGTCTGTAGAAGCATGCTCCTGCTCAAATCAATAAACCAAAATCAAGTATTCACCTTATTTTCCATTAGTTTTTCAGCCACCCATTTGTTGGTAACACTTTTGGGACGAATAATTGGTTGTCCCAGACCTTGGGCCAGAATATTCTGCGCACAAAAACCTAAAACTCTCGAAACACCAAATAAAACAGTGTAATAATCGAACTGATTTAAACCATATTTATACAATAACGATCCAGAAGCTGCATCCACATTTGGCCAAGGATTAGCAACCTTTCCTCCTTTGTAGGTCTTTAAAATATCAGGAACTACAAGGAACAATTTTTCTGCTATTTGGTAACAAACATCATCTGCACAATACTGCTTTCCAAAACTCATGAACTCCTTAAATCTAGGATCGGTTACCCTCAAAACTGCATGACCATAACCAGGAATTACCTTTCCTCCATCCAAAGTATCCAACACGAATTGTTTTACCTGATTTTCATCAACATCATTGCCATACTTTTCTTTTATTTCTAATATGAATCTTAAGCATTCCTGATTGGCCAAGCCATGTAGCGGTCCTGCCAAGCCATTTAAACCAGCTGAAATCGCATAGTATAAATCAGAGAGTGCCGAATTCACAACTCTTGACGTAAAGGCACTCACATTACCACCTTCATGATCGCAATGCAAAACCAAATAGAGTCTCATCAAATTCGCAAACTCTTTACCCGAATCCGGTAGACCTAGCATCAATGCCAAGTTCGCAGCCCAATCCAATTCTGGATTTCGTTCAATCAGTTTTCCATCACAAAACCTAATTCTATAAATACCTGCTGCCAATTCGGGTAATTTGGCAATTACATTTAAAGCATCCTCTAAAGTAAATTTCCAATAATCTGACTTAGCAATGCCTTTTAAATAGTTCTTTTTGAAAATCGATTCCTGTTCCATCGATAAAATCCCCAAACTTAGCATACTCATGGGATGAGTATCCTTAGGCAGTACTCTTAACATGTCCCAGGTATATTGAGGGACACCTGATCTTTCATTCAATTCCTTTCGAAATTCCGATAAAAAATCTGGTCCAGGTAATTTTCCTGTACACAACAAAAAGAATATCTCTTCAGGAAACTTATCGGCAAGTTCCTCAACAGTATATTTACCAATATGAAGACCTGAGTAAGGATCAACAAAGGAAGTATTGCAAACCAATGCTGTTAATCCTCTCATTCCACCATACACTTGTCCTACCGTAACTTCGGAAAGAACAGTATCTCTTCCTCCTGCAAAAATCTGATCTATTTCATCCTTTAATTGAGTGAGGTTATTCTTAATTTCATTTCTTAAAATGGACATATCCAACAACTTTAAACCATAACAAAATCCAAAACAGAAGTATGCATTACTGCATTTTTAATAGATAAAGGGAGTCTCTTTAATTTACGAAAAATCAGACAGATTCGCTATTAAATAGCTCACTTGCTTGTCATCAAATAGGATATATCTACCAAAAATAAATGTCGGTAAGTTTACACTTTTACCATTTTAATAAGTGATTTGCAATTCAAGTAAATCGGATTATAAATCCTATACTCCAAACTTATGAATTACAAATTCACAGGAACCAAAGAATATAAGATGAAAAAGTATTTCTCTAAAGCATTTGCTCAAACACATTGAGCAGTATTACTCAAACACATTGAGCAGTATTACTCAAACACATTGAGCAGTATTACTCAAACACATTGAGCAGCATTACTCAAACGCCTTGAGCAGCATTACTCAAACGCCTTGAGCAGCTTGCTCAAACAACTTGGGAAGTACTCCTCAAGATATTGGATCAGTATTTCCAAAATAACTTGAGGAATATAGCACAAAACTATGCATAACAAAAAAGCATCCCTAATTGGGATGCTTTTGAATACAAGCTCTGTTTGTATATATTATTTCACTGCAACAACTAAGTATTTTGAAGCTTTCCAGAATTCTTCAGGATTTAAGATTGTAATTGCTTCAATCTCTTTATCTGTTCCTTCTAGTCTGTAAGAATCACTTGGGTGTGAAGTTACCAGGCTAACTTTTTTACCTGATACTGGAATGGTTGTAGTCTTTGTAATATCAATTTCATTAAAGTTTTCTGGATTGATTTTTTGGTTCAATTTGTTTGTTGCACCAATTCCCAATAATCCACCTTCGCTAGTAACCACTTGTTTCATTTTCAATTCCTTGATATCGCCAATCACATAGTGTGCTGTATTCAAGTCAGTAGTTTGCTCTTCAATAATTTTCGCCTTGTTTTCGTTCTCGGTGTTCAATGCTACGACTGTACCATTCAACTCAGTTACTTGTCCATTCAAGTTTTCAACTTCAACGTTCAATTGAGCAACTTGATCAGATAATGCTGCGATAGAAGCATCTTTCTCTTCAACTTGTGATTTTAAACCAGCAACTAATTTCTTTAATTTTGAGTTTTGGTACCAGCTGTTCTTCAACTTCTTGTCCAAGCTTTCGATTTTAGCTCTGTTTTCTTCCAACAACTCACGAACCAAGTTCAAATCATTTACCATTTGTTCTTTCTGTCCAACTGAAGGATTCTCATTGGCATTAACAGAAATGATCTGTTCTTTTTCCTTAATGATATTCAGGTTTGCTGCAATAACATCAAACGACTCAACAAACTCATCGATAGTAGAATCTTTCTCTTGTGCCATTACAGTCAACTGCTGATTCTGCTCACGAAGTTGTTTTAATTCTTTTTGGTTACAAGCTGTAAAAAATGGTAACACTAATAATGCAAATACTAACTTTCTCATAATTCTTAATTTTTTAAACAGGTTTACATCAATTCAAATTCACAAATACTATATGAGAATACTGTGCCGTAAATATTTTTCATGCCAAAAGAAAAATTCGAAAATCACTTAAACACTGATAATCTGACCTTTTAGCTATTTTTTATTTTTTGGCACATCAAAATATTGAAGATGGTATGCACAAAAATCTGTGGTAAAGATTCCACACTTTGTAGAAATGGATTCTACAAAAAAAGCCTGCACAAGGCAGGCTGGAGGGTGTACCTTCGAAAAACTCCGAAGGCAATCGATTATCTTTTAATTCTTATTCCATATTAAGGCAGCAGCTCCCAATACGGCAGCATTATCCTTAATTCCTGAAGGCAGAACTTGAATTTTTCCTTTATATATAGGCATTAAATTATTCTCTAGAATTTCTCTTACTGGTTCAAACAAGATATCTCCAGCTTTGGCAAGACCACCAAATAAGAAGATTGCTTTTGGACTGGTAACCGCTACCACATTCGCCAAAACCTCACCCAGCATTTGAGCAGTATATGCAAAAGTTTCGTTTGCTACAAGATCACCTCTACCAGCTGATTCTGCAACCATTTTAGCAGTTAATTCACTAAAAGGAATATCTCTAAGCTCACTATCCCCTAAATGTCTTGCCAATAATTTGTAAACAGTTCGTTTTACGCCTGTAGCCGAAACATAGGTTTCCAAGCACCCCTTTCTTCCACATCCACACTCACGTCCACTCTTGCGAACAATCATATGACCAACTTCTCCTGCAAAACCATCATGACCGTATAATAAATCTCCATTTACCACGATACCACTTCCCAATCCAGTACCAAGTGTTATTACCATGAAGTTGTTCATGTCTTTTGCTGCACCAAATACTTTTTCTCCCATTGCAGCAGCATTGGCATCATTGGTAATCATTACCGGAACATCCAAACGCTCTTTAACCAAATCAACCAAAGGAACACTTCCCTTCCACTTTAAATTCGGAGCATTTTCAATCGTGCCTGTGTAATAACTTGCATTGGGTGCACCAATTCCAACCCCAATAATATTTAAAACTCCCTCGTACTCCTTCAACTTTATCTGAACAAGCTCAAATAAATCATCAAGGTATTTATTAATATCATCATGCTTTTGTGTTGGTATACTACCTGAAACCAGACAATTCCCTTCACTATCAATACAACCAAAAACAGTATTGGTTCCTCCTATATCTATACCTAAAGCAACTTCCTTCATTTCAATACTCCTCTTCTATTAATAAATATCCTAATGTTTGTGTCCTTTTAACGCGTAATATAAAATATAAGCATAGCACAAAATTGCTACTACAAAAGAATTAGCTAGACCAAAGCTATCAGCCAACATACCCATAATCATTGGAACAACTGCTCCACCTACTATGGCAAGACACAAAATCCCTGATCCCTGACTGGTATGTTTTCCTAGTCCGTCAATTGCTAGGGTAAATATGGTTGGGAACATGATTGAGTTAAATAATCCAACCAATACAATACTCCATAGTGCAACATATCCACTTGTCATCATACTAATTAAAATTAAAGCAACAACCATAACTGAATTAAATGCCAACACTTTGGCTGCTGATATTTTTTGCATTACTGCTGAACCAATAAATCGGCCCACCATGGCACCTCCCCAAAATACGGAAACATATGTGGCTGCTTCGGCTTCACCAAATAAATGTAAGCCCTCATCACCAAAGTACATCACCAAAGCACTACCGATTGCAACTTCGGCTCCAACATATGTGAATATTCCTATTGCTCCCAGAACCAAATGGCGAAACTTCCAAGCCGATCCTTCAGCTTTTTCTTCTTCCGCATCCTGAATTTTAGGAAGCTTTACAAATGCAAAAATTACTGCAATTAAGACTAAAGCCAATGCCAAGCCTGCATAAGGCATCTGAACTGCTTCGGCCTTTCCAACATTGTCGGTTGCAGTGTTATCAAGAATTAGCCATGCACCAAAAATTGGAGCTACAGTTGTTCCCAGCGAGTTAAATCCCTGAGTAAGATTCAATCTACTTGATGCAGTTTCAGGCGTACCCAATTCTGCTACATACGGATTTGCAGCTACCTGCAATACAACAATTCCTGATGCAAGAACAAATAATGCAAACAAAAAGAATCCGTAGGATAAGAAATTGGCCGCAGGGAAAAACATTGCTGCACCAATACCTGCTATTGTTAATCCTGTTACAATTCCCATTTTGTAGCCAATCTTTCCAATGATCCAACCTGCTGGTAACGACATTAAAAAATAGGCACCAAAAAATGTAAATTGTACAAGCATTGCCTGCGTAATCGATAAATCAAATAATCCTTTTAAATGAGGGATTAGAATGTCATTCATACATGTTAAAAATCCCCACATGAAAAATAATGAAGTTAGCAATGCCAATGCACCCTTATAATTCATTCCACCTTTAGCACCGGTTTTTTCCGAGCTAATATTTGTACTTATTGATACCATATCTTATTATTTCAATCGTTTGAGTTATTGCAAGACAAATCTCTTTGATTTTCCAGTAAAGCCATTTTACTATTTTACCATTTAATTGTACTATATTTGCATCGCTACTATACTACACTACATCATAAGCTAATACATTACTATCATTGAGAAAATAAGTATCAATTGGGAATTAAACAGTCTAATTAAAACTATATTAGCAGATTTTAGTAGGATAATTGTCCATAACTGATAAAATAATACAAGCATGTCATTGGTTTTAGAAGAAATTTCGGTCAAAAGGGAACATTCATTCCGGTCAAAAATTGATGTCCTACCACACATAGAGGTACCATGGCATCACCATCCAGAATATGAGCTGATCTTTATTGAAAAAAGCCATGGAACCCTAGTGGTCGGCGATTGTATTGATCATTTCAAAGATGGTGATATGATCTTTATTGGTCCCAATACTCCCCATATCATGAAAAATGATGATTTGTTTTATAGCAAAGAATCAGAAGAAAGGGTAATTGCTTGGGTAGTTCATTTCAAAGAAGATAGCTTTGGCAAAGAATTCTTTCAATTGCCTGAAATGAGAAGAATCAAAGAAATGTTGATTAACTCATTTAAAGGAATTAGAATTGAAGGAAGTACCAAATACAAAATCATTCAACACTTAAAGAATCTTCATTCTTCGGATTACTCGCAAAGGATAATTGTACTATTACAAATCTTGCAACTTATTGCCCAATCTGAAGATTTGGAATACCTGGCATCCGATAGTTTTGTTGAATCATTTAGACAAAGCAGCAATCAAAAGCTATATAAAATATACGAATACGTTAGTGAGAACTTTCAACAAAAGATTGACCTAGATGAAGCAGCCAAAGTAGCCAACATGAGTAAAACAGCCTTTTGTAGGTTTTTTAAAAGCAAAACACAAAAAACATTCTCTGAATTTCTGAATGAGATGCGTATCAATTATGCACAAAAACTTCTTGCTGAAGGCAAGCTTACAGTAGCACAAATTGCCTATGAATGTGGATTTAACAGTCCATCTTATTTTAATAAGCAGTTTAAGGCAAATACAGGTAAAACTCCTTTGCAGAAAAAGGAAAATTCATACTAATACCCAATTAAAAAGAAATTTCGAATTATTTACGAATAGGTAATCAATTGCATAAATCAATTTTGCTCATTTACTTCCATTAAAAACTCCACTAGATTCTTCTCATGCTCCAAATTTAATTTTTTTCGAAGACGGTATCGCTTCACCTCCACACTACGAGGTGAAATATTAAGCAATGATGCAATTTCTTTTGAAGTCATATTCATGCGTAAAAGAGCACAAAAACGAAGATCGTTCGGTGTTAAATCGATATATCTCTTTCTTAAATTCTGTAGAAATGTTTCGTTGGCCTTATCAAAATTTTCATTAAACAGCTTCCAGTCTTCTTCATTGCTAATTCCCGATTGAATCAATTTATTTATTTCTTTCAATCTCTTCTTGGCTGTTGCAGCAATTACATGTATTTCTAACTTCTCTAGCTGTTCTTTAAGTTGGTTTAATAGATCATTCTTTTTAGTAACCATCATGGTATAATTGGCCAACTCTTTCGATTTATTCTCAATTTCCTCTCTTAAATGCTCATTCTTCAGTTTAATAATTTTCTCTTCATTCTCTTCCTGAAGTTTTAAATAGTACTTTCTTTTTTGCCTATCAAGTTTATAGTGATAAACCACACGAAATACTCCAATAAGACAAAAAACAAAATCCAATATATTGTTTTAGCCAATCTGGATAAATACCATGGGGGCAATATTGCGAAAGAATAGGAGGCAATTTTCGACAAACTTCCATAATTATCTGTCGCTCTCACCTTAAATGTATAATCACCATGAGGTAATTTTGAGTAGTTTACTCGATTTCGATCAGAAGGATCAGACCAGAACACATCATAACCTTCCAATTTCCATTGGTATTTTAATTTTCCAAAACGGTACACCGGAAGAGAAAATTCAAAGTTCATGTTATTTTTTACATTTGCTATCTCTCCGGAATTTTCCAAATGTAATGCTTGATGCAATTTGGAGGTTTGCGAATTACAAGAAATTTCACGTAAAATCACTTGATGATTATGTAGCGATAATGAATTATCTATTTGATGCGATGAGAAAATAGAGAAACCTGCATCCTGGCAGATCAAGTAGTCCCCCCTTCCCAAAGCTATAATATTTTCATACCCATCGAGAGTACTTCCTCTTAGCAACTGAAAAGACAAGGCATCTATACTTTCTATCTCTCCATGATTCATTAAGACACGAGCACACTTACCTTTTTTAAAAAACCAATAATTTCCACTATCAATAGAGATAATTTTATAAGCATCTTTAAAATCTTTCAGTCCGGTGTTTAACTTCTTAAATGGTGCCAGGCTTTCTTGATTATAGTCATATGAAAACAATCCCTCCTTTGTAGTAAAAACCACTTGCTGATCAACTTTAAAAACATTCACATTTGAATCATCGGGAAGCCCATTCTCTTTGGTATAGAACTCACTTTTTAATACCGAACTAAAATCTGAATTCAATTTCAGTTTATACAATCCTCTATAAGCGTGACTGGTCCAAAGATTTCCCTTATAATCAAACTCAAGAAACTCAGTTGGCTCATGATAGCTTCTTACCATATGAGACATTCTCCATTGCCCTTCACTCTTCTTATAAATAACCAAACCTATATACGTTCCCTGAATTAACATTTTTGGATTTCCTGGAACTTCTTTCAGAATCCAACCTCCCGAAACATTTGAAATGCGTTCGATGCCTTTTGCAGAAATTAGAAATGTTCCATTATTGTGACCACAAAAAAGTACATCATCTACTACTTTCAAATTCCAAACCTGTCCTTGTGTATTCCTAACAAGAGTAAAGTCAGTCTTTAGTTGCAATGAATTTGTATCCCATACGGCACTATATAAACCATGATTTGTCCCCAAATACAATTTCCCATTAAATATAGCTGCACTATACACGGTACCTAACTCTCCGCTTCTATCTTGGTAGTAACGAAAAGAAGAATTCAAGTTGATAAAATCTATTCCATTATCTAAACTCAGCCATAAATTATTATACTGGTCTACCTTAATTCCAAGAATTGTATTATTCTGCAAGCCATTCCCTTTAGTGATATGACTATAAATTCTACCATTCTTATCAAGAACAACCAAGCCCTGAGTTATGGTCCCCAAAAGATAATACTCCTTATTATTTATAGAAACCGTTGCGGCTTTATTGAGTTGAAAATTCTTCAAGAATTCATCTGCATCATTTTGCCATGGGGTTATGTGTTCATCTTCGTATTTATACAGACCGCCAAGCTCAGTCCCCAAAAGAATTCCTTTTTCTCCATATGGGATAGCAATATTAATTGTTTTAGGTGCTAACTGATTTGTTCCTTTTAAGGCAACCAATGAATCTTGCTTAAATTCATATAAGCCCATATGCTGGATACTAACCAATAAACGATCCCTAATTTTAAAAAGCGAAAAGACATTAGCAGGAGTATGAATGGAGGTTATTTTTTCACCATCGTAAACAAATATTTCAGCAAATGATTGAAAATACACCTTGCCATTCCAAACACATATCCTCCAAATATCCTGATTTTTAATTCGATGCCCCTCCACTAACTCAATTAAAGAAAAATACTCAAGCTGTCCTTTTTTGTTTTTCTCCCAATACCCAAACTCTTCATGCGCTCCAACATAAACTCGTCCGGCAGTATCTACTGCAACAGATCTGACAATTTGCTCTGCGGGTAAAGGATATAACTTCCAGCTTGCACCATCATACTCTAACAATCCATCTGAATTGGCAAAATACATTACTCCATTAACTCCTTGGCAAACATCCCAATTCTGATTGGCTCCGTGATATTCTAATTTGGAGAAATTCTTCACAAAAGGCATAAGCAATTGCTTGGTTCTTGCCTGCCCAATGTGTACACAAAAAAAACTTGTAAAAAATAGTAATGATATAATAATTTGATGAGTGCGAATTTTCATATACATATGCTTAAGTTGGAGAACTAAGAGTAACTCATGTGTTTTTTCATTATCACTTTTAATATTGATATATCTTTCTTCGTAAACTGAATATCCAGTTTCTCCTTTTTATCACTGTCAAATATACTCTGAAAAGGTTTTCAATCGCAAAAATACACTACAACATTACCACAACACTAATGATTTCAAATGCTTTTTTTAAAATCCGTCCCAACACTCAACAATACTGATTAACTAACACTTAACAACCACAACATACCCCACTTAAAAGTTGTTTGGCTCAAGTTTGGGTCTTTTTTTTTTTCACCTTCTATTCCTCCAATATTTGTTGCGGTAAAAACAAAGAAACGAATCGAATTAACCCATTATTCATTTCAACTAAAATTTTTCATTTATGCAAACCTTACCGCAAACCCGTTTATTAATAGCAAGTCTTTTTACAGCTTCTATTTTATTATTCTCGTCTTGCTCGGAGCATGACATCACAGAAGAAAGTGAAACAGGAACATTACAAATTACTCCTCAAATTTCTATAGATGTTATTCCAGAATCTAATGCTACAAAAGCTAGTACTGTGTATGGAATGGAAACCAATGATTTTGGAGTCTTTATTACAGGTACTGACTACAACAACAGCTCGTATAAACTAGGAACTTTTCCTGCTGAAGGAATTTTAATGCCAGCGGGAGAGAACTTTAATCTTAACATTGACTCTGGTTGGATTGGTGTAATCGATGGAGAAGGAAACTCGGACTACAGAGGTGCCGGATGGGATACTCCCTTCTATAAAGGTGTTTACAATCCTTTCTCAGTTACACAAAACAGTGTAACAACTCTATCTTTTGCTATTCTTCAGACAACTGTATTGATTGACATTGATTTTATTCAATCAGGTGATGCCGGAATTCCTGCAGGTTATGAAACAATTGAAGCTGAAGTAACAGCATCATGGGCTGACAAACACTTGAAATATACTCCAGCAGAAACCCGTACAGGACATTTTATTGCTGATCTGAAAATGACAACTCCTCCGGCAACTACCATCGCGGATTATGGAACTGACACTTACACAGTAGTTGTCAATTTGGTTGATGCAGAAGGCGTACTACCTACGATCAATAAAACCTTTACAACAGCTGAACTGACAGCCAATCACAAATACACTTTCGAAATTAAAATGGATATAACAAAAACCAAGTTAGATGTAAATGTGATTGATGTGGCTGCTCAAGTTGAAAGCCCAATTACCTTATACATTTAAAACAAAAACGAATCAGTAAGAGTATAACCAAACTATAATAACAATTCCTAATGAAAAAAAATCTTCTCATTATCCTTATGACGCTTTTTTCTAGCGCCATTTGGGCACAAAATCTTACAGTAACAGGAAAAGTAACATCCCAAGATTATGAAATGGGAATACCTGGTGTAAGTATTGTCGTAAAAGGTACTACAACAGGAACAACAACCGATATTGATGGAAACTATACCATTTCTGTTGCTCCTAATGCAAACTTAATTTTCAGCTTCGTTGGTATGATCAGCAAAGAGGTTGCTGTAAACAACCAGACCAAGCTAGACGTGATATTGGAAGCTTCAACAACAGGACTCGAAGAAGTCATGGTTGTTGGTTACGGGGTACAGACCAAAAAGGACATCACCGGATCTATCGTTGGAATAAAAGGAGATGAACTAAAAAACGTTAGCTCTCTTTCACCTATGCAATCGATACAGGGGAAATTAGCCGGGGTACAGATTGTCAACTCAAGCGCTCCTGGTTCAGCTCCAATGGTTCGTATTCGAGGAATTGGTAGTATGAAGGCCGGGGTAGATCCACTATACGTGGTTGACGGAATTGTAACCGGTGATGTGCGAAACATTAATCAAGAAGACATTGTTTCAGTAGATATTCTTAAAGATGCTTCTTCGGCTGCTATTTATGGTGTAAGAGCCGCAAATGGTGTAATTCTTATCACTACAAAATCTGGTTCTAAAGGTAAAATGGAAGTGAACTTTAGCTCTAAAGTTGGGGTACACAAAATCATTAACGAAGTTGAAATGGCTGACAGCAAACTGTTCGCGAAATATTCAAACGAAGCTGCAGCTTACGACAACCAGGAAGCTCCTTACGATTTGTCGAAAATCAAATACAACACAAACTGGTTGGATGCCATCACTCGCGAGGCATTCACTCAAGAGCACAACCTGTCGGTTAACGGAGGAGGTGAAAAAAACACTTACTTCTTCTCTTTAGGATATATGGAGGATCAGGGAATCCTGAAAACCAATGATTACAGCAGGCTCTCAATACGATTGAATAATACTTACCAGGTTACCGATAAAATCAAACTGGGAAACAACCTTAGCATTAGCCGATACAAATCAAACAATGCTCCTTTTGGAACATTTACCGATGCTTATCGTCAGTCTCCAACAGTTCCTGTTAAAGATGAAAATGGTGACTTTGGATACACAATCAAAAACAATGTAGCCAATCCGGCAGCCACACTGCATTACAACAATAGTCGCAACTGGGGAACCCGTATTCAAGGATCCTTATTTGCAGAACTGGAACTAATGAAAAACTTAAGCTTCAAATCAACATTTAGTGTTGATGCATCTTACTCTAAGGATAGAAGCTATACTCCTAAATACGAAGTATCTCCTAACCAAAAAAGTGAGCATTCATCACTTTCTGCTGGTCGAGGCGAATATTCAACCTGGATTTGGGATAATATCCTTACCTATGAATTCAAATTGGGTGACAAGCACGATTTTAAACTGATGGCAGGAACCACTGCAGAAAAAACCGAGACCAGTTGGTTAGGTGGATCTAGACAAGATGTTCCGGAACAAACTCAATACTGGTACCTGGATGCAGGAGATGTTACCTCTGCAACCAACGGAAACGGAGGTGATAAGTATACCCGAAACTCATACATTGGTCGTTTCAACTATGCCTATGACAATAAATATTTACTGACGGCTACTATGCGTCGTGATGGTTCTTCAAAAATCTCTAAAAAGCAACGTTGGGGAAATTCTCCTTCTGTAGGTTTAGGTTGGAGAATTTCAGAAGAGAATTTCATGCAGGACATTAACTGGTTGGATAATTTAAAGCTAAGAGCCAGCTGGGGTAGACTTGGAAATGACAACATTGGATCCAATGCATTTCTTTACACAATGGCTACCAAGCAGTATGTTTTCGGATCAAATCAGACCGTAGTTAATGGTACCACCATAGAAGGAATCAAAGACCTTGGATTAAAATGGGAGGTTACCACTGAATATGACCTTGGATTGGAGTTCTCATTCTTCAATAAGATTACTGGCGAGTTGGATTACTACAACAAATTAACTTCGGATGCTTTAATCGATGCTCCTTTGGATCAGATTTTCGGAGCTAACAGCTACTTGACTAATATGGCTGACATTCGTAACGAAGGTTTCGAATTATCAGTAAACTGGAGAGAAAAAGTAAATGAAGATCTTACCTTCACTTTTGGTGTAAACCTTACACACAACAAAAATACAATTGAAAATGTTGCCAGCGGACTTCCTATTGTTGCTGGAGGCTTAGGAAACGGACAGGTAACAACCAGAACCGAAGAAGGTGAAGAAATCGGTAGCTTCTGGGTGTACCAAACCGATGGAATATTCCAGTCACAAAGCGATGTTGATTCATACGTAAACAAAGATGGTGGTAAAATTCAACCTGATGCAAAACCAGGAGATTTCCGATACAGAGACACTAATAACGATGGAGTTTTAAATGATGATGACCGTGTTTACATGGGATCATATCAGCCTAAACTATATTATGGTTTCAATGCTGGAATCAACTATAAGAACTTTGATTTCCAAATCGACTTCTATGGAAATTCAGGTAACAAGGTTTACAATGGTAAAAAAGCCCAAAGGTGGGGGAACGAAAATATAGAAGCATCCTTGGCTGACAGATGGACTGTTGATAATCCAACCAACACAACTCCGCGAGCTTCCAATGGGGTTCCTATTGCCTCATCTTACTATGTTGAGTCTGGTTCATATTTCAAAATCAACAATATCACACTAGGTTACACCTTACCTAAATCATGGGTTAACTCGGTAGGAATTAAAAACGCGAGATGTTACATGAGTGCAACAAATCCGGTTATCTGGCAAAAATACAGTGGTTACACACCTGAATTGCCGGGAGGAGCTCTTGATGCTGGTATCGAGCTAAATGCTTATCCAACTGCAGCTACTTACCTGTTTGGAGTTAATGTTACTTTTTAATGCTACACAAAGGTCAAACCATTGAAAAACGAAAAAAAATGAACAACAAAATTTTAGATATAACTATTGCATGCCTACTGAGCATTTTGTTACTAATGACCGCAGCATGCAGCGATGAATTTCTTGAGGTAGATCCACAGGTGAATCAAACTCCTGAAGATTATTTCTCAAGCTCTGAAAATACAGCTACAGAACTTGTAAATGCAGTATACAGCAATTTACAAAATTGGGACCAACACACATTTTCGTGGATTGGAGTATCAAGCATTACTTCTGATGATGCCGATAAAGGGAGTGATCCAGGCGATACTGGTGCAGACAAACTTGAATTGGACGATTTTAATTTCACAGCTTCCAGTATCTCATTTAATGAAATTTGGGGAGCCAATTATAGAGGAATCTCTTTTGCAAACCAAGCGCTTAATGTAATTCCAAATCTGGAAATCGATGAAAGCTTAAGAAATCGTCTGGAAGGGGAAGTAAGATTTTTAAGAGCCTATTACTATTGGACTTTGGTTAAATGTTTTGGTGGTGTTCCGAAGATTGACAAATTACCTGATGCTGGCAATCCTGAGGATCTTGCCAATGGAAGAACCAGAGCAAGCAAAGAAGAAATTTATGAGCTGATTATTTCCGATTTGCAATTTGGAGTAACACATCTTCAGGAAAGAAGCCAAATGAGTATGGACGATTTAGGACGTGCTACCAAAGGAGCTTCAAAAACCTTCCTTGCAAAAGTGTACATGTATCAAAAAAACTGGAGTGAAGCATTACGCTTAACCAATGAAGTGATGCAATCAGGAGAATATGCTTTGGTAAGCGATTATGCAACCATCTGGAGAGAGTCTGGCGAAAACAGTTCAGAGTCGATTTTTGAAGTGCAAGCTTCTGGTACAACCCCAAACAAAGGAATTCAGGGCTATGCAGTATGTCAGGGTGTTCGAGGTCAACTTGGATGGGGATTCAACACTCCTTCTGAATCATTGGAAAAAGCGTATGAAAACGGTGATCCTAGAAAAGAAGCGACCATTATTTTCCCTGGTGAAACCATGTGGGATGGAGTTGTTATCAATTCTGATACGCCAAACCCTCGTTACAATGAAAAAGCTTACTTCAGTAAAACTCAGGAAACATTCAATGGGAATGATTGGGAAACCAGTAAAAACCTTCGAATTTTCCGCTACGCCGAAGTTCTTCTAATTAATGCTGAAGCCGCTAACGAATTGGGACAAGCAAGTCAGGCTTTACAGTCTTTGAACAAAGTTCGTTCAAGAGTGGGATTACCTAATGCAACTGGTGATGATCTAAAAAATAAAATCTGGCACGAGCGAAGAGTGGAATTAGGGATGGAACACGATCGTTTCTTCGATTTGGTTCGCCAAGGAAGAGCTGGTGAAGTCCTACGTGCCCACGGTAAAAACTTTGTAGATGGGAAACACGAAGTGTTCCCAATTCCTCAACGTCAGATAGAATTAAGTGAAGGAATGCTAAAGCAAAACAACGGTTACTAAATTTTATGGTCAAATTCTGTGGGAGCCTTTAAGCTCCCGCAGACAACTATCTATTAAAACAAATAAGCAATGTCACATTTAATAAAAATATATCTATCTCTCTCACTTTGCCTGATCATTGGTTGTTCGAGCAGTAGCTCAGATGAAATTGTTCCTGAAAAAGAAGTTGAACCAGAAGCAAAACTTACCGATGCCGAACTTATCGACATCGTTCAAGAGAAAACCTTTGCCTACTTCTGGGATTTCGGACATCCAGTTTCAGGATTGGCTCGTGAGCGTAGTAACGAGAAACCTGACACGGTGACAACTGGAGGAAGCGGCTTCGGCATCATGGCCATTGTTGCTGGTGTGGAACGCAACTATATCACTCGTCAGCAAGCTGTAGATCGCCTAATCAAAATGACAGACTTCCTGGAGAATAAAACGACTCGTTATCATGGAGCATGGTCTCATTGGCTAAGTGGTACAACAGGAAAGACAATCCCATTCTCTCCAAGAGATAATGGTGCTGACATTGTAGAAACAGCCTTTCTGGTACAGGGAATGCTAACTGCCAGAGAATATTTTGATGCAGAAACAGAAAAGGAACAAAAGCTTAGAGCGACCATTACCCGATTGTGGGAAGAAGTTGAGTGGGATTGGTTTGCCCAATCGGGAGAATACTTGCTATGGCATTGGTCTCCTAACTATCATTTTGAAATGAACCTGCCTTTGCGTTCATTTAATGAAACTCACATTGCTTATATTCTAGCTTTAGCATCACCTACTCATCCAATAGACAAAAGTGTTTACGAAAAAGGATGGGTTGGAAACAACTACCTTAGAGAATTAGATCCAACAAAACGTAATGATTATGGAGGACCTTTATTCTTTACACATTATTCATATTTGGGATTAACTCCTCACATCACGGATCAACACATGTCATTAGCCGGCTATTCATCTTATTTTGACAGAAATAAAAAGCAGACACTTTTGAACCGTCAGTGGTGTATCAGTAATCACAACACTTACAGTTATTATGGAGAGAATTGCTGGGGATTAACCGCAAGTGACACTCCGGGTGGTTATATGGCACATGCTCCAAATAATGATAATGGAACCATCACCCCTACTGCAGCCATCTCGTCTATTGTTTATACACCTGAATATACTCTGGATGCCATGAGGTTCTTCTATGAAAAAATGGATGAATACAATCTTTTTGGTCAGTATGGTTTCAAAGACGCATTCAACATTAGTAAAGGATGGGTGGCCAAATCACACCTGGCCATTGATCAGGGACCAATTGTTGTAATGATAGAAAATTACCGTTCCGGTATCATATGGGATACTTTTATGAAAACCCCTGAAATAAGTATAGCCTTGGATAAAGCAGGCCTTAGCCTAACAAAATAACACAATTCAATTAGTTAGTATATTCCTTAGGACAAGAGCTTAATGCTCTTGTCCAGGGATTCCCTAACCCAATTCAAAACCTAAAATTTTGACTTATGATTTTAAAAACGAGACAATTAAGCTTAATTATTGCAATATTTTCCACATTTACAATAGCATGCAGTTCTTCTAATGAAGAGGAAATAATTGAACCTGTTGAACCTTGTGCAGACATAGTAAAAGACGAGAGTATTATTTCTGATTTCGAATGTCAGCAAAACTTTTTTATAGGTGCAGATGCAACAAAGGAGACTCAGGCTCCTGCTATTGACAACACCAACAAATCTGGCATCAACAATTCTGATAAGGTTGGTAAATTCATAGATGATGGAAGCCAGGCATGGGACAACCTCTTAGTAGACTTTGGTACTGCATACAACCTTACAGAACGAAGCCAACTTAAAATAAAAGTTTTTGCTCCCAAAGCAGGAAACCTGATTGCCAAATTGGAAGGCGGTAGTTCAGCGGTAGAACAAGACTTTCAGATTGAAAAAATCAATGAGTGGGTAGAGTGTTCCTTTAACTTTAGAGAAGCCATTGACATGGGCAACACCAAACTGGTTCTTTTCTTTAACGCAGGCTCTGATAATGGTGCTAGCGAAGAAATCTATCTAATTGATGACATTCGATTTGTTGAAAATGACTTCCCTATAGTTGTGGACCCATGTGAAGGTGTAGAAAAAGACATGAGCATCATCTCTGATTTTGAATGTCAGCACAACTATACGTTCACAGGAAAACTGGAGGCTGGAATAGACAACCTATACAAATCAGGAATCAACCAAAGCGAGAAAATTGGTGAGTTTAACGATGACGGAACAAATGCCTGGGATTTCCTTTTGGTTGACTATGGAAAAGCCATTGACCTTTCTACCAAGAACAAATTGAAACTGATGATTCACTCCGACAAGGCAGTTCAATTCCTTGCCAAACTGGAAGGTGGAACCTCTGCTGCCCATGAAATCTGGATGGATATTACCACAACCGGAGAATGGGTTGAGTATACCGTTGATTTTAGCTCTCAGGCAAATGAAAACCATAACAAAGTGGTTCTCTTCTTCAATGCAGGGAAAAATGACGGAGGTGCAACAGACAAGTATTACCTGGACAACATCCGTTGGGAATAACAAGCGAAAAACAACTTTAAAACTAAGTAAACGGGGCGGCTTGCCCCGCTTATTCAAACATGAAATAATTTATAAAACTATTAATTAAATGCGACTAAAATCTTTATTACTTCTAGTAGGATTAGTGATGAGTGGAGCCTTGACCCTTTCAGCGAAGGTCAACAAAAAACCGGCTCCCTGGGAGAGAGAGACTAAAATGGAAGCCTTTGTGGATTCTCTTTTACAAAAGATGACACTAGAGGAAAAACTGGGACAGCTTACCCTGTTCTCAAGTAGCTGGGACATAACAGGACCAATCACCAACAACAATTACGTTGAAGATGTGAAAAAAGGAAAAGTAGGTGCCATCTTTAATGCCTATAGCGCGGATTTTACCTACCGTTTGCAAAAGGAAAACATGGAGAATACCCGTTTAAGTATTCCATTGCTTTTCGGTTACGACGTGATTCACGGTCACTGGACAACCTTTCCTATCCCATTGGCTGAAGCCTGTTCATGGGATCTTGAATGGATCGAAAAAAGTGCTCGTATTGCAGCGATCGAGGCAACTTCGGAAGGTTTACACTGGACTTTTGCTCCAATGGTAGACATCGCACGTGACCCTCGTTGGGGACGAATTGCTGAAGGTGCCGGGGAAGATATCTTTCTGGGATGTGAAATAGCCAAAGCACGTGTTCACGGTTTCCAGGGCGATGACCTGAGCAAAACCAACACCATGCTGGCCTGTGCCAAGCATTATGCTGCTTATGGTGTAGCGCAGGCAGGACGCGACTATCACACTGTGGACATTTCAAACCGTGAGCTTTGGAGCACTTACATGCCTCCTTTCAAGGCCGCTGTGAATGCCGGTGTAGCCACTTTCATGACCTCTTTCAATGAGTTGGATGGAACGCCTTGTACGGGTAACGAATACCTTCTTGATGATGTATTAAGAAAAAAATGGCATTTCGACGGATTCGTTGTAACAGATTACACATCTATCATGGAAATGACTGAACATGGTAATGTGAAAGATGAAAAAGAAGCTGGTGAAGTTGCCATTAACGCTGGTGTTGATATGGATATGCAAAGTGGTATTTTCAACGACTTCCTGCCAACTTCCGTTGAAGAGGGTAAAGTTCTGACTTCTCGTATCGACGAAGCGGTTCGTCAGATCCTGAAAATGAAATATCGCCTTGGATTATTTGAAGATCCTTATAAGTACAGCGATGTAAAAAGAGCAAAGAAAACATTAATGAAACCTGAATTCATTAAGGCATCTCGTGAATTGGCAAAGAGAAGTATCGTTCTGTTGAAAAACGAAGATCAAATTCTTCCACTTAACAAGAACATCAAGAAACTGGCTCTTATTGGACCTTACGTTAAGAACAGACGTGATTTGGTAGGAACCTGGTCAGGTGCCGGAAAATGGGAAAAAGCGGTTACTGTAATGGAAGGTGTTGAAAAAGCGGTTTCCAGAAAAACTGAAATTCTTTATGCCGAAGGATGTAAACTGTTTGGTGACGATCGCAGCGGATTCGACAATGCGGTAGCTACTGCCAAGGAAGCTGATGCTGTTGTTCTGATGGTAGGTGAACCTCATGATTGGAGTGGTGAAGCTGCCAGTCGTACCGACCTTGAATTACCTGGTGTTCAACCTGAATTGGTAAAGGAAATCGTGAAAACCGGTAAACCTGTTGTGATGGTGATGATGAATGGTCGTCCTTTAACCATCGACTGGGAAGCTGCTAATGTTCCGGCAATTGTGGAAGCATGGCATCTTGGTGTTCAGGCTGGTCCTGCTGTAGCTGATGTTTTGTTCGGAGATTACAATCCTTCAGCAAAATTAACGGTTACTTTCCCAAGAAACGTGGGTCAGATTCCAATCTATTACAATATGAAGCACACGGGTCGTCCTATGGATCCTAACCAGAAGTTTACTTCCAAATATCTTGATTGTCCGAACTCTCCTCTTTATCCATTTGGTTACGGATTGAGTTATACCACATTTGACTATTCAGCTGTGGAGCTTGACAAAACAACAATGGGAGCCAACGATCAGATTATTGCCAAGGTGAAAGTAAGCAACACTGGCAAATATGACGGTGAAGAGGTTGTTCAGCTATACATCCAGGATTTGGTTGGTAGTGTAACTCGCCCTGTGAAAGAATTGAAAGGGTTCAAAAAAGTATTTATCCCGAAAGGAGAAAGTGTAGAAGTAGAATTCACCATTACTGCTGAAGATCTGGCTTTCTACAGAAAAGACATGTCCTATGGGGTGGAAAAAGGCGATTTTAAAGTATTCATTGGGACCAGCTCTCAAGAGGTACAAGAATCACAATTCACGTTAACCCAAACTGCTCCCATCGCGGAGAAATAAATATCGATAAAGGGGGGAAGCAATTCCCCCTGTTTTATTTCAAACAGAATCGTTCATGAAAAGCCCGAAGCTACAACAACTACTCACCTCCCTGATCTTACTTGCATTTCTAGGATATGGATGTCATCCCAAACAGGAAGTACTCCTCACTTCACCTAATCAAAAACTAATTGTAAGTGCAGGGCAGCACGAAGGCCAGCCCTTCTACAACCTGATCGCCAATGGCGATACACTGATCCGCAACTCGCACCTGGGTCTGATCTTTCAAAACATTCTCAAGCAAACCAACAACTACACCCTTGAAGCTGTTGAAACCAGTACAACCGACACCCTATGGGAAACGGTATGGGGAGAAGATCAATTCATTAAGGAGCAATCAAACAATGTGTGCCTGAGCTTTAGACAAACTCAGCCTCCTCATCTGCAAATGAAAATCCAGTTCCGTTTGTTTGATGATGGCCTGGGATTCCGCTATCAAATTCCTCCTCAGGAAGGAATAGACAGCCTTTTGCTTGTAGATGAAATTACAGAGTTCAACCTTACCAGTAACAATCAATCCTGGTGGACTCCGGTGGATTACGACAGCTACGAGAAAGCTTACCAAACTTCACAGCTTAGTGAAGTGGACTCGGTACAGACCCCTTTCACCATGAAAACAGACAAGGGCCAATACCTGAGCATTCATGAAGCAGGCTTAGTTGACTATGCATCCATGACTTTAAAACGCAGGGAAGACAAAACGCTCTCACTGGAGTGTAATTTGGTTCCCTGGCCCGACGGCATAAAAGTAAAAGCCAACAAAACCATGCAATCGCCTTGGCGAAGCATTCAGGTTGGTGAAAAAGCAGTAGACCTGATCAATTCACACCTCATTGTCAACCTGAATGAACCCAACAAATTAGAAAATACAAGCTGGATCAAACCCATGAAATACATGGGCATCTGGTGGGGCATGCACCTGGGCCAGCAAACCTGGTTCACAGGTCCAAAACATGGAGCCACTAACAAAAACACCAAAGAACTTATCGACTTTGCTGCGGCCAACCAGTTTGAAGGAGTATTGGTGGAAGGCTGGAATCCTGATTGGAAAAAATTTGGTGAATGGACCTATACCCAGACATATCCCGATTTTGATCTGCCACAGCTTTCTCAATATGGAAAATCGAAAAAGGTACAGATCATTGGTCATCACGAAACCTCGGGACATGTGGAAAACTATGAATCTCAACTCGATTCAGCCCTGCAATTCTACAGCAAGTACAATGTGAATAATATTAAAACCGGTTATGTGGGCCCAATCAAAAACGGGCAGTATCACCAGGGACAATGGATGGTGAACCATTACCAGAAAGTAGTGGAAAAAGCTGCCGAGCATGAGATCTGCATCATCGCACACGAGCCAGTGAAACCAACAGGATTGCGCCGTACCTATCCAAACTTTTTATCGAGAGAGGGTGCCCTGGGCCAGGAGTTCAATGCTCCATGGTCAGCGGCAAACAACAGTCCGGCACACACTACCATACTCCCTTTCACCCGATTGCTGGCCGGTCCCATGGACTTTACCCCGGGTATTTTTGGCCTAACCTACGAGAAGTATGGCATTACCGATAAAAGAGTAAATACCACGCTGGCTAAACAGCTGGCCTTGTATGTGGTAATCTACAGCCCGGTGCAAATGGCTGCCGATTTGGTAGAAAATTACAAAAATCAACCTGCTTTTCAATTCATAAAAGACGTTCCTGTGGACTGGGAAAGATCCATTGCCCTGGAGGGAGATCCTGGTGAATTCATTTCCATAGCACGAAAGGACCGACATAGCAGCGATTGGTTTTTGGGTAGCATCAGCAATGAAACCGCAAGAGAGGTATCCATTCCGCTAAGCTTTCTGGAAGCAGGTAAAAAATATCTGGCAGTAAGCTACCAGGATGGAAAAAATGCCGATTGGAAAACAAATCCTTACTCCATAAAAATATCTGAAAAAGAAGTTACAAGTAAAGATAAATTAACTGCTTGGCTAGCAGCCGGTGGAGGACTTGCAATCCACTTTATTGCAAAAGGTGAATAATACCAAATCGAAAGGTAGACAACTCACCACTGAAATCCCCGCCTCTTTTGAGATGGGGATTTTCTTTTAAAACAAATCGAAGCATCGATTCAAAAGAGCTTCCGAATCGCTATACTCCTTATCAGCTGAGATCAATAGGATTTTTTTCTCCAGATCGCGCAAGCAACCTGCGCTTGAACAAATCCTCAACTGTTTCTCCCCAACCATTTCAGCTCCATAATCCACACCGATATGACCCGCCACCAGGCTTTTCAAGGGATTCTCTTTTCTATCCTCACTCAGTAAATCGAGCATTTGAGACACCATTACATCATACTCCTCCTTGTACTGTTTCTCATTTCCATTCATTAAGATATCCCATAAATAATCTCCTTTTTCGGTGTACATAAATTCCGAACCAATTTGAGGATCGTACTTTTTAATGTTCTCAATATGCTTCGTAAATTCATTTCGATGATTGAAATTCTTCAAGTAATCCAAATCGAATTTCTCATCTGCTCCATAACGATTCGAAGCTCCCGTATGGTTGATTAAAACTCCCCCCTTTGTTCGCAACATCAGCGGCATATTCATAAAGAATTCAATCACCACCTCTCTGCATTTCTGAATTCGATATTCGAACCAGGACGTAAACTCCAAAGGACCTTTCGCCAAAGGAATGTGGTAAATGTGAACGAACTCATGGTTCCCAAGCAGGCATATCACATCACTATCTGGTTGATTGGCTTTTAAGTCCATCAACTCTTCGATCATTTCAAGCGATTCATCTTTCTGTTTGCCAGGATAAGCATGTATCAAATCTCCCAGAAAAACCAGATAATCAGCCTTCCCTTTCATCTTTAGTTGCTGATAGGTCTTCAAAACTTGTCTAAAATCATAGCCATTACCATGCAAATCAGACACAATCATTAGCTTCCCGCTTGAAATATCTCGAATCATTTATTGAAAAATTAAATATCAATTGAGGGGCAAAAGTTCTATAATTTTTATAAATTAAAAAAGTCTCAACTATTTTTATGTAGAATCTCTTAAAACTTTTATTTATGCTTGAAAAATTACTTAAAAATACCAAAGATTACTTTTGGAGACTAAATCGTGATGGGGATGTTGTTCTTGGTAGTTCTGATATCGAACCAAAAGCAAAAGTTACTTTTACAATTACTAAAAAATGGGTCAACATTGCTCCTATCGTAGAAGATAGTCCTGGGAATTACATTGGAAAACCCGAGAATTTTATGAAGAAAAGTAGGGAATATGATTTAATAGTAGATCTGGTTAAGACAGTAAAAACATATTTGAAAGATGATCCTAAAATAGATCATGAAAAATGTCTCGAAAAAACCATGAGACTATTACAAGATTATTATAGCTAAAACGATTTTATGCTAAAATTCACATTATCAACTTTATTCTTCTTTGTTTTTTTGTACTCAAACATGAGTGCTCAAACGGTAAAGAAACTTGAAATTGGAGATAAATTCCCTACCATGAATGGAGAATTGCTTTCATCTAAGGAAATCAGTTTACCAGATCATTGCAAGGGAAAAGTTTCTTTACTGATTGTTGCTTTTAAAAGAGGAACTCAGCCACAAATCGACAGTTGGACCAAACCTGTACTGAAGGAGTTCAGTATGTACGATGAATTCCGATTCATTGAAATCCCAATGATTAGCAACTTTTATTCCTGGATATCCAATTACATTAACACTGGAATGAGAAAGGGAATTGTTCCATCCATGCACAAAAATGTGATGACCTATTACGGACCTCTTTCACATTATTACTCCTACTTTGGAGTAAAAGACAAGAAATTGTGCTATGTTTTCTTATTAGACAAGGAAGGCAAAATCCAATTTATGGATCATGGAGAAAGCCAATCTGACAAGAGCAAGCTACTCATAGATAAAATTAAAACACTACTGATTGATTATACCAACTAAATTTCAGTCATTAGAATTTCAATTGGTATTGGTCCCACTTTTTATCTTTTTTGAATGATGTTTTTGATAAGAAAACTTACTTTTACGTTTTCAATCAAAAGACAAACAAAATGAACAAGAGAGGATTTGCAAGCGATAACTTTTCTGGTGTTCTGCCTGAAGTTTTAGAAGCGATAAACGAAGCGAACCAAGGACATGTAATGGCATATGGTGGCGATCACTATACTGCATCGGCCATTGAGAAATTCAAACACTTATTCGGCGAGAATATTGATGTTTATTTTGCATTTAATGGCACAGGAGCCAATGTAATTGGTTTATCGGTTTTAACGCAATCCTACCACTCTATTCTTTGTCCCGCAACTGCACATATTCAAGTTGATGAATGCGGTGCTCCTGATAAATTCACAGGTTGCAAAGTAATTCCAATCGATACGCCAAACGGAAAACTTACTCCTGAATTAATCAAACCTCAATTGCATGGTTTTGGTTTTGAACACCATTCTCAACCAAAAGTAATTTCAATTACTCAGTGCACCGAGTTGGGAACTGTTTACACCCCTGAAGAGGTTAAAGCCATTTGCGATTTGGCCCACGAGCATGATATGTATGTACATATGGATGGTGCTCGCTTGGCAAATGCCGTGGTTAGTTTAGATGTTGATGTAAAAGAAATTACCACCAATGCTGGAATTGATGTTCTAAGTTTTGGAGGAACCAAAAACGGAATGATGCTTGGTGAAGCTGTGATCTTCTTCAATCCTGAGTTATCGAAGAATGCCAAATACATTCGCAAGCAAAGCATGCAACTTTGCTCAAAAATGAGATACATTGGAGCACAGTTCGATGCAATGCTTACCAATGAACTTTGGTTAAAGACTGCCCGTCATGCCAATGCAATGGCTAAACTTCTTAAAGATGAAGTGGAAAAAATTCCACAGGTTACCATCACGCAAGAAGCACAGACCAATGGAATTTGGGCCTTGTTACCTAAGGATAAAATTGAAAAACTTCAGGAAGAATATTTCTTCTGGATTTGGGATGAACATGCAGGGGAAGTTCGTTGGCTATGTTCTTTCGATACCACCAAAGAAGATATTCTAGGCTTTGTGGATCTTTTGAAAAAAGAATTGGCATAAACCACCATTCTTACCCAAGAAAAACATCAAGCGATAATATAATTTACAAATCTGCCCATTGTTAATTATTACTTACTAATTATTAATTGCTTTTAAATGGCACAACTATTAGAAAATTACTCTTTAAAAAAACACAATACATTCGGCATTGAGGCCAAAGCCAAATATTTCTTTGAGTTCGATACTGAAGAAGAAATACATGATTTCCTGAAGAAGAATAACATCATTGATACCCAATACATCATTTTAGGAGGTGGTAGCAACCTTCTCTTTACCGAAGATTTTAATGGACTGGTACTTCATCCCAATATCAAAGGCATTGAGCTTCTTGATGAAGATGAAGAATCTGTGCTATTACGCGTTGGTTGCAACGAAGAGTGGGATGAATTTGTTGAATGGGCAGTTGAGAATGACCTTTATGGTATCGAAAATCTATCCTTGATTCCAGGTACAGTTGGTGCTTCTCCGGTACAAAACATCGGAGCTTATGGTGTTGAGGTAAGAGAAGTAATCGAGAATGTGGAAGCCATTTCAATCGAAACCAAAGAGGAGGTTATTTTTAGCAACATGCACTGTGAATTCGCTTACCGAAATTCAGTTTTCAAGAAAGAATACAAGAACCTTTTCATCATTACTCATGTACAGTTTCGATTGAAAAAGAAGGCTGAGCTAAAACTTCAATACGGTGCCATCAGCAAAGAGCTGGAAGCATATGATGAAATCAACCTGAAGAACATTCGCAAGGCAATCATTAAAATCCGCGAAAGCAAATTGCCCGATCCTGAGGAGTTGGGGAATGCGGGTAGTTTCTTCAAAAATCCAATTGTGGATAAGGAGAAAGCCGACAAACTAAAAGCACAATACGAAAACTTACCTACCTATGCCGTTAATGATATGGAAACCAAACTGGCTGCTGGTTGGTTAATTGAACAATGCGACTGGAAAGGCAAACGCTTTGGCGATGCTGGAGTTCACAAAGATCAGGCTTTGGTATTGGTAAACTATGGCAATGCCAGTGGCAACGACATCTTGAAACTAGCCAATGATATTCGAAAGTCGGTAATGTTTAAATTTGGTGTGAAGTTGGAAATGGAAGTGAATGCGATATAAAGGATTCACGCAAAGATCGCTAAGATATTTTATAACAAGAACGCAAAGTACTACATCATTAGTCCTTTGCGTTTTTTATTTATTCTTTCTCTGCGTACTCTGCGTGAAACGTAATAGGTGTTTCTTCTACTTCATAATCCTTCTTCGATTCAACTCATTCTGATATTTTCGGGCGTTGCGATTGTGTTCGCGAAGTGTACGTGCAAAGATGTGATAACCTGAAAAATCAGGGTTAGCACAGAAATAAATGTACTTGTGTTTTTCGTAGTCCAACACAGCATTTAATCCCGAAATGGAAGCTTGACGGATTGGCCCTGGAGGCAAACCGCGATACTTGTAGGTATTGTATGGAGAATCTATTTTTTTGTGCTTGTTCAGTACTCTTGTGATGCTAAAATCGCCCAAAGCAAATTTTAAAGTCGGATCAGCATCCAGTTTTATTTTACGATTCAATCGGTTCATGTAAACACCTGCAACGCGAGCCTTTTCATCGTTCTTAATGGTTTCCTCATCAACAATGGAAGCCAAAGTGCTAACTTCAACAGGTGACAATCCAATCTTCTCAGCCTTCCTCATTCTATCGGCATCCCAAAAT
Organism: Marinifilum fragile JCM 15579; assembly: GCF_001310955.1. Taxonomy (GTDB): domain Bacteria; phylum Bacteroidota; class Bacteroidia; order Bacteroidales; family Marinifilaceae; genus Marinifilum; species Marinifilum fragile. The sequence continues at coordinate 47,957 of NZ_BAZX01000012.1, read as the reverse complement.
CTTGAATACTCTTTATACATCCTATCCATAAATTCATTCGTATTGGTGTTCCAATACAGTTGATAGGTATTTGGTATAAACATGCCAATCACGGTTTCTGGCTTAAAACCATATTTTGCAATCAGTTTCTCATCGCGCAAAGCAGTCAACAAGCTAATGGAATCCGCTTCTATCTGTTTGGCAATTTTCCCGGCAAAATCCTCAAGGGTTCTTGTGTTGTTAAAGGTCAGTTGAATCGGACTCTGTACTCCCGATCTTAACAAATTTACCAGGTCGTTATTGTTCATGCCATCCTTAATCAAATAGCGACCTGCATAAATGTGATTTGAGAAATTCTTTTTGTTCATCACCCACTCTAAAGACTTAGAATTTTTCAACCATTCCTGTCCTTCCAATAGTGCAATTACCTCTTCCTGGTTTGCAGAACTAGGGATATACAAATAAGCACTTGTCTCACCTTTTAGGTCAATATTTTTTGAAAAGATTCTGGTGTAAAGATTGAAGAGAATGACTCCTGCTACAATCAAGATCAACATCACAGAAATCAGGAATATTCTTAATGTTTTAGAACGAATGTTTTTTAATCGCAAAAAGTTTATCATTGCTTTGGGTTTGATTATACATGCTAAGTTCGCAAAAATAAAAGAAAAATAAATCATTTGTAATAGTTTCTATTATTACATCTTTTTATAACATTTTGCAAAGACAGCATTAATGCTGTCTCTACACCAATTACATACAATATTGGAAAATATTAAGCATTTCCTTGTATCCACAAGAATGTGTTATCAACAATTTTAAAGGAATGAATTGCCCCAACTTTTTTTTTTACTGATTACTGTTTACTCTTCTCTGTTAATTGTTCACTGATAACTGTTCACTGCTAATTGATAATTGTTATATTTGAATCACACAATTTTAAACTTACACACATGAACATTTCATCGAATTTCGATAGTGGTAAAATAGAGGTAATTGAAGCTCTTGATCCACAAAACATTCAATTGCGAATTCCAAACGATACGAACTCAGAACATTTCCAGTGGTTCCATTTCCGCTTAACAGGAATGCAGGAACAAGCTGTAAAAATGACCATTCAGAATGCAGGCGAAGCTTCTTATCCTGAAGGATACCAGGAATATTATGCAGTTGCTTCTTACGATCGTGAGTACTGGTTTAGAGTTCCAACCTTTTTCGATGGCAAAGAGTTAAGCATTGAGCATACACCAGAATTCAACTCGGTTTACTATGCTTACTTCGCTCCTTTCACCTATGAGCAACATTTGGATTTGGTTCACAATGCACAAATGTCGCAGGAATGTGAATTGGTATCAATTGGTAAAACCGTTGAAGGCAAAGACATCGATATGCTAATTGTTGGTGAGCCAGATGAGAACAAAAAGAAAATTTGGGTAATTGCTCGTCAGCATCCTGGTGAAAGTATGGCAGAATGGTTCATGCAAGGCTTATTGGGCAAATTGTTGGATGAAGACGATCCTGTTGCCAGAACATTGCTAAGCAAAGCGGTTTTCTACATTGTTCCGAACATGAATATCGACGGTAGTATTGCGGGTAACCTTCGCGTAAACACCAAAGGATTCAACTACAACCGCGAGTGGGCAGAACCTAGCGAAGAAAACAGTCCGGAAGTATTCCACGTTCGCAACTTGATGGATGAGTATGGTTGTGATTTGAACCTGGATATCCATGGCGATGAAGCATTGCCTTACAACTTTATTTCTGGTATTGAAGGAATTCCATCCTTCGATGAGAGATTAAAAAATTTAACAGAAAATTTCATTAATACATGGATCGCTACATGTCCTGATTTTCAAGACACTCACGGCTATCCGAAAAACGAACCTGGCAAAGGAAACCTGGCAATCTGCTCAAAACACATTGGGGAACGATTTAAATGTTTATCTTTGACAATCGAAATGCCATTTAAGGACAATAATGATTTACCAGAACCTGAATGTGGTTGGTCACCAGACCGTAGTATTTTACTAGGAGAATCAGTTCTTCAGCCAATTATGAAGGTAGTAGATCACTTAAGATAAGATATTAAAGATTATACTTCTAAGTATATTACTCGAAAGGCCCATACTCAAGCTTCCGTGAGCGTGGGCTTTTTTTATTTTTTAACTTTTCAAAAACTATTCAGCTCTCTATAATTTATAATAGTCAATTCTTTAAAATTATCAGTACCAACCTTTACTTTGTTCCAGTGACCAAAGTGGGCATTGGAAGGTCAAGCTGATTAGACGCAGAAAAATTTTTAGTAAGACGGGGAAGCTGAGAACTTGTTCGAAGATCACCCCGCCGCACTTAAATTTTTCAAGTATAGGCAGTTTTGAACTTACACGCCCTAGATTCTTTGTTTACTTTCTCATCAATGGAGAAAGTAAAAGCCATGCGGCTTGAGCAAATAAAAACTTAGATAATGAGGCACAATACCATTCATTTCATTTGAAATTGAATTGGTTACCCACAGTATTCCATGAAAAACCAACATTTTTAGGCTCGATTCTTGTAAACTTTTTTCATATTTTTAAACAGAAAGCAGAAAAATATGAGATCATACAAATACATACTGAGCCTAGTCCTATTCTTTTCCCTTGCTTCGGCAAATGCGAAAGACTTAAGCAGAGTCGATCAGCTTGTTGGAGGATATCCTGCCAACTTTTCTTCCACCGAAGAGCTTGCTCTTAAAATCACTCGTGATTTTTCAACGGATTTGGAGAAAGTAAGAGCTGCCTATACCTGGATTGCATTACATGTTGCCTACGATACCAAAGCTTTGGGAAAGTCTCAAAGAGTACGCTTTTCCTATCGCTCACAAGCAGAGTTGGAAGCCAAAAAGAGACAGTTCCGAAAGAATTTGGCCCTAAAAACATTAAGCAAACGCAAGGCTTTGTGCGAGGGCTACTCTACCCTAATGCAGGACTTGTGCCACCAAATGAATATCGAATGTGAAATCGTTTCGGGTACTGCTCGTAGAATGATTTCCGAGATAGGCCAGGAAAACTTGCCGTCGAATCACGCATGGAATGCGGTGAAAATAAATGGTTCCTGGCAATTGATCGATGTAACCTGGGCTGCAGGATGGGTGGATTATTCAAAAATGAAATTTAACAAGGAATTTTCATCGGCTTACTTTGCTTCTGATCCCGATGAGTTTGCCATGAAACATTTGCCTGATGATAAAAAATGGCTTCTTGCCAGTAAAATTAAAAACACCACCGACTTTGCGGCGCAGCCCATGCCTTTTAAAGCCTTTTTGGGCAAAAATATAAAGCTGATTGCTCCGCAAAATGGAACTTTGAACATTGTAAAATCCTCAGGCATGCAATTTCTTCTGCAAAATGTACCACCCAATACCGAAATAGCCTACCATTTTAAGAAAGAGAAGTTCGGACAAAAAGTACAGTCATATTCTAAAGGAGATATGCTTGGCTTTACCATTTATCCGAATGTAAAAGGAAGAGATGAGTTGGTAATCTATTTTAATGAAGTGCCAGCACTTGGATACCAAGTAAATGTGAAGTAAATATTCCGTTTTCTATCTCTTGTTGCCCTTAGCCAATAACTTGTCGGTTTTAGCCAATGTCATTCCGACCTTAGCCAATAACTTGCCGGCTTTAGCCAATGTCATTCCGGCCTTAGCAATAACTTGTTGGCCTTAGCCAATGACTTGTCGGCCTTAGCCAAAGGCTTGTCGCCGCTTCCCCATGACTTGTCGGCATTCCTTTATGGTTGCGCGCCATTGGAATGCTATAAAATAGCAACAACATAGCTTAAATCTATAGTTACAATAGGTAAAGGAGTTCGATAAGATCAAAAACTTAGATCGACGAACTTTAGAATTCCAACAACAAATGCAAAAGTTAGGATGCTCAGCACCTCCCAAGTCTTTTAAACGATCAACCTACAAAGCTTAAGCAGCTCTGCTGTTTTACCCATAAATAGAATTGATCATTACAAAGGTACGAAGTACCGTAATATTTCTAGGTTCTTTGATAATGACAAAAATGTAGAAGTACAGCATACCCTTACCTATCCGATTAGGTGTTTTATTTCATATGGAAAGAAAAAAGCTTTCCCCCTTAGGAGAAAGCTTCTAATTTATCTAATTAAATTGTTATTTCATTTTCTAAGTACTCCGAACACCCCTCTGCCTGTCGGCATCTCCCCTAAAGGAGAATTCTAAAAAATGAGGTTTGGACATTGGAATTTGCGTCTTTACTTAGTTTTCTTCGCGGAAGAACAGTTTATAGTAGCTCAAATCGCGAGCTGCATCGTAGCCTTTCTCAATAAACTTGCGCTGTCCGTGGATGTAAACATGGAAGTTCTTGTCCAGCTTTAGTACATGTTTAAAGTAGCGCTGTTCTCCTTTTACGGCGTCGTTGCTAATATCAAATTCCGATTCTACAGTAGTTCCACGCTCGTTCTGATAATATTCCTTGTATTCATCGAAAGCAGAAGCTACCTCAGGTTCTTCGATTACTTCTTGCTTAAACAGGTCTTCGTTAAACTCTTTCTTGTCCTTAAAAAAGTTGATCGACTTGTTCATCAAATCAATCTGATCGGCCTTGGCAACCTCATTCTCATCGTTGTACACTTCGCCAATAAAGCCCTTACACATATCAAGGTAATTCTGAGTATGGTAAAAGTTATCCTCACGAAGTTTCAAATCCAGAAAATCTTCTTTCCAGTACAAAGCATCTTTGTTCGGGTTGGTTTTATCGACAATACAAACCTTAAAGCCTTTTTCCTTTTCGGTATTAAAAATCAGGCAACCTTTATCCAATTTCTTGATATTGATTCCACTCTCGCAGCCCAACTCAAAATTCTCCTGTTTCTGGTATACCTTTAGGAAAGTGTCTTTGTTTTCCGATTTGAAAATCCCCAATGCATTGCAGACCTCACCATCCACCACACATCCAGAAAAGGCAACCAGGTAAAACTCACCTCCTTTAATATTTGGGTGGTTCGATTTTTCGTACAAATGAACCGCAATATTGGTGGATTGATCGTAAAAGCTTTCGTTGTTCTCAAAAAATTCAGAAGCATAGCAGTATACTTCGTTCATGTTTATACCGGCCTCATTTTGGAAATGGTAGAATTCCTCCTTGTTAAAGGCTGTAAGAAAATACTTTAGCAGTACATCTCTAACATCATCATCCTCAATTACGATTTCCGATTTAGAAAGCTTTAGATCCTCCTCAAGGTGTTTATTTCCAACATTGTGCACTACAATGCGGTCCAGATTTATCTCTTCAAAATTAAACATATGTTACTATTTTAAGAACCTGACAAAGATACGCACTTTCGTTAAATATTGAATGTTTTCTTAAAGCAGAGCCTTTAGAAATTGATTACTACAATCAATTCTAGCTATAACGCCCCGTAAATTGCCAACAAAATGAGAGTTACGGTGCTCTGCACCTGTGTATTCACTTACATGATAAAACTATAAATATTAGGCAGCTCTGCTGCCATATTCATGCATCAAAATTGACCATTAACTACGGTGCGGAGCACCAGAATATTTATAGATCCAATGATTAAATGAAAGTAAAGGTAAAGGTACAGAGTACCGTTACTTACTTTTAGAATGACTTTTTTTAATAAAAGCTATCCCTTTACGGAATAGCTTTTAAGTACTTTATTTTTTACAGCCTATGATACCGACTTGTCTTTGGTAGTAGAATTCTCTTTCTTCTCCTTGATCTTCTCCGTATTATCGGCTGTTTTTCTGTCGATTAATTTGTGATAAGGATCAATACCAACACTATGTGGCTTTTTATCCACAATAAACGAGAACTTGTTTTCTTTCGCTGTAATGTGAACTTTCTTGAATAGAATCTCTTGCTCTTCCTTGTTTTCGTCTTCAACAAAAATGGCAAGGTCTATCCAATCATTCATATCGATGTATTGCTTATCATCCTCTTTTTCTTTCAGATTTACCGAGATGCTAACCGATGAATCGTCACTCGAAAGCTCTTTATTTTCTTCGCTCTTGGCATTAATTACCCTGTACTTTTGAGCCTCAACAACAAAATCAACCTTATACTTGCCATCTTCGGTTTTCGATACGTAAGCACTATCCACCTTATTATCGAAAAGGGTGATGGTTTCAAGCATATCGGTAATCACATAGTCTATACTATCAGGCATGTGTTGCTTCATTAAATCAACAAACTCTAAAGATGTGGTGTATGGAGGCTCCTGGAAAGCAACATCGCTAACATACTCGCTAAGGGCTTGATTCAAGTTATTTTCTCCCATATAATCGGCAATGGCATACATGGCAATTGCACCCTTATTGTAGTGAATGTATTGTTGATTTTCGTTATACATTAAAGGCTGCTCTTTCACCTGCTCAGAACCTCTTCCTCTTAAATAACCATTCAGTTCCTCTTTCATGAACTTGCGGATTTTATTCTTAGGATATTTCTTCTCTAACACCTTAATTGCCGAGTATTCAGACAAACTTTCCGACATTAAAGTTGCTCCCTTAACATTCGCTCCAATAACCTGGTGTGCCCACCACTGATGTGCCATTTCGTGAGCGGTAACATGGTATGCATAGTTCACGGCTCCCTCTTTCGACTTATCCTCTTTTGCAATAAAACCAATGGCTTCAGAGAATGGAATTGTATTTGGGAACGACTGAGCAAATGTTCCGTAAGTTCTAGGGAATTCGATAATACGAACCTGTTTATGTTGGTAAGGAGAATAGTTATCGCCATAATATTTAAGCGAAGCTTTCACCGCTTCAACCATATCGGCAATATTGTAATCATGGCCTTTGTGATAATAGATTTCAATATTGATATCCTCATACTTATCGGTATAAACCTCATATTTTCCTGATACCCATGAGTAGAAATTCAGAATGGGAGCATCCATTTTGTAATGGTAATAAGCTCTATCGCCTTCCACTCTTTTCTCTTGCAAATATCCTGGCGCAATCGCAATCTGATCCGCAGAGGTGCTTACTGTGGTTTCAAAATTTACCCAATCGGCACATTCCGAAATATAAGTATTTCCTAATGCGGTAGTATCGGTTGGAGCTGCCATTCTATCACGTTTTGGCAAACCATATTGCTTTCGTACAGTATTATCGATTAACTCTCCTGAACGTGAATAACCAAAACTTGGAAGACCACCATTATTAAAGAAGCTTCCATTGGCTATCACAGGAGAATTGTATTGTAAGAAATGATTCTTCTGATTGCTCAATGTAAAGTGCATTTGCATAGAATCTCCTGGCATTAATGGCTTCTCTAACTTGTAGATATTGTATTGAAATACGGTATCATTACTCACCAATTCTGCCTTTCTTGAAAAGTTAACTGCAGTATTCTTATATCGGTAATTGATATGAACAGAGTCAATAGGCTCATTGCTCTTATTCTTCACAATATAATCCCCCTTCACTTTTAAATCGCTGGTTTCCGGAAAGATGTCAACATCAATCTTGGCATCCACAATACGAGGCTGAGGAATATTATAGTATTTCGAATAAGTTTTCTCAAACTCTACTCTATCCAACTCGCTTTGTTTGGCCGATTTGTATTCGTTTAAAACATTATCGAACCAGTAAATGTATGACCCAACGGCGATAAATCCGATCAGACAAACTGCCAGTGAGACATACAGCGCACGACTTAAGTTTTCCTTTGCTCTTCGGAAACGAATCTTAACGGTTTCTCTAACACCTCTTCGCCAAATGGCCAAACCTAAAATCAATAAAGATGAAGAGAACAATAGCCAGTAAAGTCGATAAAACATAAAGGCCGCTACTCCCCTGCCATATCCATCCATATCAGAATATTGGATTGCTGGTCCTGCATTGAATTTGAATATGTTTTGCTCAATTCCAATTTTCGAAGCAAAAGGACTGATAATCGAAAAGATAAATAGAATAAAAAAGCCAATGTAAAAGTTTGCAAACAGAGACTGAACAAATAAGGATAATCCTGCCCAAACAATGTAAGATGGAAGCATAAACAGGAAGAGCTCAGTAAGATAATGTATCGGCTCGATGTCGTAGTACCCCTCAGAAAGCTGAATTACAATACATGTTGCCATCACTACAAATAGCAGCACCACCTGCATCTTGATTAAGGCAATGAACTTAGAGAAATACTGCACCCAGTTTGGTGTATGTGTAACATCTACCAGTTCAAACATCTTTGCTCTGCGCTCGCGCTGCACCAACATTCCTGAATACAAAAAGGTAATCAATAGAATAAACAATTTGAACATTGAGCTTGGAATCATCAACATTTTCCAGGTGGTAGAATAGGTGGTTGTACCGAATAGATTCATGGTGGTATTGTGACCTATTACCATAAACAGTACTCCTACTGCCACCATAACCATAAATGGAACTGATTTAATGATGAATTTAAAATTCAATTTTGAAATGCTCCACATCAGCTTGATGTTCCAATTGAAACTATTGTCAATATTTACCTTTGGAAGATTGATATCCCTTAGATTGTTGAAATTATCTTTTGTAACTACTGCACTCTTTTTAGAGAACCAACGGAAACTCAAGGCATTCTGAGTAAACTGAAACTTGTAGTAGGTAAGCGAAAAAATCAACAATGATACCGATATCCAAATGATTCTGTTGATCAGAACCAACCCATCCATGGGTAGCAGGTTGGTATTACGCTCTGCTACATTCCAATATTCAGTTGCATTCTGAATGGCCGATGCTCCGAAAGGATCCAGAAGTGCAGCCAATGTTTTACTATCCAACTGGCTCATGTAATTGTCTGAAATACCCTGTATAAAAAACAGTACAATCATGGTAATAAAACCTGCACCTAAGTTTCTTGTGAAAGTAATTACACTAAACACGATGGCTCCAAACAGAAGTATATTAGGCAAAATTACCAAACCATATATCTGTAAAAATGCCAATGGTCTGAATGGCCCAAGTAATTCCGGATTAACCCCTGGCAGTAAAGGTGCTATAATAAAACCCAAGCCAAATATTAAGAATATGGCCAAAGTAACTACAATAGAACTTAGAAACTTGGCAGGAATGTATTCCGATTTCTTAAATGGATAGGAATATAAAATAGAGTGCATTTCAGAACTGAAATCCCTATTCACAGAACCTCCAACAATGGAAGGCAATAGAAAATATCCCAAAGTCAGGATGCCAAAACTATTGAATAAAGCAATAGGTGAATTGGCCAATCGAACCGATGCTACAGTAGCTGTACTTGAGTCGAACACCCCTAAGCTACCAGCCATAATCAAAGTTGATATCACCAAAAGTACCGCTGAATAGATGTATGTAGCTGGGTTTTTGAGCCAGTATTTTAACTCAAACTTAAATAATGTATTAAACTTGCCCATGATTAATTCGATGCTTTAAGTGTAACAAAATATACATCTTCAAGATCTGCTTCCTTTGGTGTAAACAATTCGTCGGGCTGCGTTTCTGAATATACATTTATATTCATGCTGTTGTCATCGTTGAATCGACTGGAAAGAATATCATATTTCTCCTTGTGCTCATTTAAAGCAGAACGCTCGATACATTTGGTCCACATTTTACCTCGCAACTCCTCTACTGATTGCTTTGGAGTTTTATGGGTTAGAATGCTTCCGCCATTCATTATGGCCATGTCGGTACATAATTCCTTTACATCCTCTACAATATGGGTTGAGAAAATAACAATATGGTTGGTACCAATCTCACGCAATACATTCAAGAATCGACTGCGCTCAGCCGGGTCCAAACCAGCTGTTGGCTCATCTACAATAATCAGTTTTGGGTTGTTCAGCAAAAGTTGAGCAATACCAAAACGTTGTTTCATACCTCCTGAATAACCAGCAACATTTTTCTTTCTTGCTTCTGTCAAATTGGTTTGTTCAAGCACAGCATCAACAATTTCTTTACGCTCCTGCTTGTTTGAAATCCCTTTTAATTCAGCAAAGTGCATTAATAAATCTTCGGCTGACATTTTAGGATAAACGCCAAAACTTTGTGGCAAATATCCCAGTGAATTACGCAAGGCCATTTTGTTTTCCATGATATCCGTACCATCAAACACAATACGACCGCTATCACCTTCTTGCAGAGTTGCAATTGTACGCATCAATGTTGACTTTCCCGCTCCGTTTGGTCCTAGTAGACCGAACATTCCAGCCCCTATTTTAATATTAACATCATTTAATGCCTTAACACCATTGTTGTAAGTCTTTGTTAAATTCTCAATTATTAATTCCATTCATTAAAATTTAAGTAATTGTATTATGATATCATTTGAGTAAAGACAAATATATATAATGTTAAGCGAGATCAATCTTCTTCTATCTAATGATTCATAAAAATTCGACAAAGACCTTTTTTCTGCGATAAAATTGAGTTTTTACACTTTATATGTTGTTTATAAAAGATGAGATAATCGATAAATCAATACAACAGGCAAGTGAATTATACAATACTTTTATGGTTCTTTATATAATAGAGTGGGTTATTAAAGCAATTACAAATAAAATGAATAATACTATAATTCTTTACATTAGCTCAAGCCGCATGGCTCATCTTTTCCATTGATGAAAAAGGATGCAAAAAATCTAGGGCGTGTAAGCCCACTATGGCCGCACGAACAAAGTAGAGGTAATATTAAAAGCTTACCCCACTATAAACCATACCGAACCACTTTTATTATTAATAATTAAACTATCAAGCACTTAAAGTCTATTTATTTATGGAAGTTTGAACTTTTCTTTGCTTTCTGTACAACAAGTATCCCACAAATAGAATCCACAAAATTGTAAGTCCTGCAATTGGGATAAAAAGGATGTACATTTTCCCAAAAATGTATTGATAGATGCGGCCGGTATGTACCTCCAAGCAAAGATTCCATAATGACATGGGGCTCTCCTGAATTTCCGATGGCATACTGGTAAATCCCGTATCGTCACTTATATTTCCTGCTCCCAAATTGTAATCGAAAAGAATCTCTCTTCCTTCTTTATCTTTTAAATAGCCTGCAATAGGATGCGCCGCAATGGGTGGTCCCATTCTACGAACTGGTACATGTGGTCGTTTGGTAATGTAATCGAAGATCAAATTTCTTTCAGGCATCCAATAAAAAATACCACTAAACGAACCGACCAAATACTGGTCTTCACCTGCCTTTTCGAATACATTAACCCCCATTACCGAAACCGGAGGTTGATGCTCAAATCTTTCGGGAGCTGTTTCAAACAGGTTATCGCTATAATAAATCCCTTCGTTGGTGGCCAGAACAACTCTGTTCAAGTCCTCATCGTAAAGAACTCTTCGCAATTGATCATACCAAGGGTTTGGATTATCGAGGTGAGTAAAAGGGATCTTATCTACACGACTATTGGCAATGGCAATCAACAATGGAGGGCGAAGAAACATCCCTGTAAGGGTGGTTAAAATGAGAAATACAATTAACCAATTCCCAAAATGATTGTGCCACTTCAAATTGAATTTTAGAAAGCTGATTTTCCTTTTGACAATTCCTCCTCTTTTCTTGATTCTTTTGATCCAATCGGGAAAAAAGAAATAAACCAAACCACTAAAGCTCAGGAATAGAAATATGAAGCCAACAAAATCCACAAACAGCTTCCCTATTGTACCAAAGGCTTCGCCACTGTGAATTTCCCAAAGGGTTTTAAACAGGCTTGTTTTTCCATCGTAATCTGTACTGGCTGGAATATTTACAATTTCGAAAGTATCATCAACTTTCTTAAGCAGATGGCTTCGGGTTAAGATGTATAGATCCTCTTCGATCTCCATAAAATCGACAACTCTCTCCTCCTGTACAGGAAATTCAAGTTTATTCCATTCATTATCCTTGTGCTGATAAAGGCCAAAAAGCGTTCCTGCCAAAAGTTCTCCTGATTTTGTTTGAATGACTTTCTCAATCTTCCAGTTATCAATCCCTTTTGGAAAACCGTAATTAAAATCAGAGAAGGATTTAAAATTGTCAGAACTTTTCCAAACACCAATATTTCCATATATCAAGGATGACTCATCGTTTAAATGTAGTGCTGATTTCACAGCAGCTTTGTTCCAGTTTTTATACTGATATTCCGAACCCAAATACTTGCGGTTTACATCGCAAGAAGAAAACAAAGCACGGTGGTTCATGATAATCCCTGAGATGGAAAACAGGATAATAAACAGAGTAAGCAGCAATGATGGCCACTTGTGGTATTTTTTTAGAAACTGTATTGTTTTGCTTTTAGCCATATCATAAAGATAACATCATAAAAAAACTGCCTGAAAGAACGGCAAGTGTTTCTATCAGACAGTTGTTTTTCTTTTAACCCTAAAATTAAACTAAACCTTTATACCTAAGTGAAATTGCACCCTGTACAAACTCCCTCTCATCATACTTCAATCAGGCGCAATTTTATCAGTTATATACTAGTTCAAGAACATTTTCATGTCTTCGTCTACAGTACCAATTCCGCCAATTCCGAATGTTTCTACCAACACGTTTGCTACGTTTGGAGATAGGAAGGCTGGCAATGTAGGTCCTAAGTGGATGTTTTTAACACCTAGGTGAAGAAGAGCTAGCAATACGATAACCGCTTTTTGTTCGTACCATGCAATGTTGTAAGCAATTGGAAGGTCGTTGATATCGTTCAATTCAAATACTTCTTTCAATTTTAATGCAATTACTGCCAATGAGTAAGAGTCATTACACTGACCAGCATCCAATACACGTGGAATACCTCCGATATCACCTAACTCCAATTTGTTGTAACGATACTTGGCACAACCTGCAGTTAAAATTACAGTATCTTGTGGCAACTTAGCAGCAAACTCTGTGTAGTAATCACGACCTTTCATTCTACCGTCGCAACCAGCCATTACGAAGAACTTACGTATAGCACCTGATTTTACAGCATCAACAACTTTATCAGCAACCTGCATTACCTGGTTATGAGCGAATCCACCAACAATCTTACCTTTTTCAATCTCAGTTGGAGCAGCACAAGTCTTCGCTAATTCTATAATTTCTGAGAAATCTTTCTTTCCATTTTCATCAGCAGCAATGTGCTTGAATCCTGGGAAACCTGATGCACCAGTAGTGTATACTTTATCCTTATACGTTGAAGTCGCTTTAGGAGGAACAATACAGTTGGTAGTGAACAAGATTGGTCCGTTGAAAGTTTCGAACTCTTCGTTCTGCTTCCACCATGCATTACCGTAGTTACCTACAAAGTGCTCGTACTTTTTAAATGCTGGATAATAGTTTGCTGGCAACATTTCAGAGTGCGTGTAAACATCGACACCGGTTCCTTCAGTTTGTTTCAACAACTCTTCCATATCTTTCAAGTCGTGACCTGAAATCAGGATACCTGGCTTGTCGCTAACCCCAATGTTAACCTCTGTTACTTCTGGATTACCGTAAGCAGATGTATTTGCCTCATCCAAAGTAGCCATTGCAGTTACACCATTAGCACCACACTTCATTACCATAGCTACCAAATCATCAGCAGAAAGAGTATCATCAGTAGTTGCTACCAAAGCTTCTTGCATAAAAGCGTACAATTCAGCTTTTTCGAAGCCTAAGTTGTAAGCGTGCTCTGTGTAAGCTGCCAAACCTTTCAATCCATAAGTTAACAACTCACGCAATGAACGTACATCTTCGTTTTCTGTAGCCAGAATACCAACTACACGAGCTTTTGCATCAAAATCATTTTCTGTATCAGCAAACCAAGTTGCAGAGTGATGACGATCGCCGAAAGAAACACCAGCTTCTTCAGCTTGCTTTTTAATTTCTTCTCTTAATTTTAATCCTTCGCGAATTGCTTCAACGAATTTTACTTTATCGAAGTTTGCGTTAGTGATCGTCATAAACAATCCAGTCATAATGAAATTGTTTACTTTCTCATTTTCAACACCAGCTTCGCGAGCTTTTACACTGTACAATGAAATTCCTTTCATTACATACATTAGTAGATCCTGAATGTTTGCAACCTCATCGGTCTTACCACAAACTCCTTTAATTGTACAACCAGTCCCTTTAGCTGCTTCCTGACATTGATAACAAAACATGCTCATAATAGTATTTTTTTAGTGTTATTTATTTTCGGTTTATTCAATTTACAAAATCAAAAGGAAGTGATATAATTTATTTTCGCCATACTCTATCGCCTTTTGACATTACAAATATCCGACTTTGAGTATGTAAAAAGTGTAACGGATGTTACAAACGCTAAAATATTTCAGATTTTTTTATCTTTTTTTCTCTTACATGAGTTTTGAGCCAAAAAAACCCAACCGAAATTCGATTGGGATTGGGAGTATATTATATATACATTAAAGTCTTTTAAACATTTTTTTGAGCTTCTCTTTTAGCTCGCACTTCGATTTCTTATAACTGGCTAGTTGGGTAACTGTTAAAATCTCTTTGAAATTAACTTCTTTTTGAAGCAAACTATCGCGCACAGCTTGCATACAGGAAAAACCATCCTTTTCGTTAGTAAGACGATCTATTTCCTTCTCACATTCCAAATTTAAAACCTGAATTTTTAATACCTGATCGGAACTTAATTCCAGTTTTTTGGTCATCCACCTAGTAATAACATCAGCTCGCTTTTCTGCTTCCGACATTTTTTTGGCGCTTACTGAAACGCTAAATAGAACAAATAATAGAATCAAACTTCTCTGTACAAACTTCATAAACCTCTCTTTTAATTCTAAAATATACACACTACTTCCAACGTATGCCTTTGAAAAATGTTTTACAAATCGATAGAAAAATATAAAAAAATAAAGAATTCAACAAACAGATAATCAATATTATTCGCTTTTTGATCAAGCCACATGGAATTCTATAGAACATCTATAACTTATAAAGTTAAGCATACCATTAATTAAGAAATAATTCATAATTTGCGCTTTCTTTTATATCGGATCTGAACTAATATTGTTAATCATTAACATCAGAAGATATAATAAATCGAATAACTTGTGAAGTTGAAACTATTAAGAGAATGAATATGAAATCGATAAATATACATGCCGATACAAAAGCCTTAATTTTTGATTTAGATGGAACCTTAGCGGATACAATGCCATTGCATTTTGAAGCTTGGAAAAAGGCCGCAGAAATAATGGGAGTAGAATACTCTTTTGAATGGTTATCTGCTTGTGCAGGAATGCCATCATCTAAAATTATTGAAAAACTAAATAGAGAATACAACCATTCTATTGATCCGCAGGAATTCTCCACTATTAAAGAAGAATTTTTTGCAAAGGAGATGCATAAGATAACTGAAATTAAACCTGTAACGGACTTGGTTTATAAATACCATAACCAGATTCCAATGGCAGTAGGCACAGGAGGTAAGAGGGATATTGCTCAAGAAACTATGGAGATTCTTGGACTGGATAAATACATTCCAATTTTGGTGAGTGCTGATGATGTAAAGAATCACAAGCCAGAGCCAGAAACCTTTTTGAAATGTGCCGAGTTGATGGGAATAGAACCTCAATTCTGCCAGGTATTTGAAGATGGACTGTTAGGAATACAAGCAGCAGAAAAAGCAGGTATGATGGTTACTGATGTTACTCCATATTACTAAATCAATAAGAACATATCATGTTAAAAAAATTACTTTTACTAATTTCCGTTGCACTCGTAATAGCATCTTGTAGCAAGGAAACAAGGGAATATACTATTGCATTCTATAATGTCGAAAATTTATTCGACACGATTAATCACCCAGAAAAATGATGATGATTTCACTCCTGAAGGCAAATTAAAGTTCAATAGTGAACGATATGAGGATAAACTGGAAAAATTAGCCCAAGTTCTTTCTTCAATTGACACATTACGTTTACCTAGCATTATCGGTTTGTGTGAGATTGAAAACCAAAAAGTAATTGAAGATCTTTGCAGACAAGAGACTTTAATTAAAGGAAATTATGGAATTGCGCATAGTGAAAGTCCAGATAAAAGAGGTATTGATTGTGCTCTAATCTACAAAAAGGAGGATTTTAAATACCTAAAGCATGAAGCAATTGGCATTCAATTTCCTTGGGAACCGAATTACAAAACTCGTGATATTTTATATGTAGAAGGTATTATTGGCACAGATACGGTTCATGTTTTTGTTAACCATTGGCCTTCGAGACGTGGCGGTTTGGAAAAATCGGAAAAGAACAGAGTATTTGTTGCCGAACAATTGAAAAGTGCTGTTGATGGGATTCAAACTAAAAATCCTGCTGCAAACATCATCATCATGGGTGACTTTAACGATGAGCCAAACAACAAATCGATTAGCCAAACATTAAATGCAGGTAACAATCAAAACTCATCAAATCCTTCATATTTGTACAACCTTGTTTATAATATGGATGCCGAAGGACAAGGAACTTACAACTATCGAGGCGATTGGAACATGCTTGATAATTTGATTGTTTCAAACTCATTGTTGAATGAGAAAAACGGTCTTCATACTTCTTACGATGCAGGTAAGGTATTTAAGAAAGATTGGATTTGTTACAAAAACAAGCAAGGTGTTCTTGTTCCTAGCAGAACCTATGGTGGACCTAATTACTTTGGAGGATACAGTGATCATTTTCCGGTTTACTTTAAAATTTCCAAGTAAGTTTACACAACATAAAGCATTGCCGGCTATTTAAAATAGTCGGCATTTTTTGTACCAAAACAATTTCAAGTTCATCTGTTAATATTTTATAAACTTATAAATATTAAAATGCGTTGGTATAATGCCGATACATATTCAACGTGCTTTTATAAGTGAAACACAATAAAGGCGCTCCCTAATGCTTGGAGAATTGAATAGTAATCGGTATTACATGATTTTGCCATCCCGATGATTATCGGGAGGAAGCCGAAAGATTTAAATAATTATAACATTTTGTATTTAATAATTATTTAAATCATGCTCGTTTCACAATGTTTCTCTATTTTAGCATTGCTTTGTAGGATAGAAAAAGAGGGTTATGGATTTTAAAATTGTATCGAAATTTAAACCAACAGGCGATCAGCCTGAGGCGATTGAAGAACTTTGTAATGGATTGAATGATGGTTCCCCATTTCAAACTCTTCTTGGGGTTACAGGTTCGGGTAAAACATTTACTGTAGCGAATGTAATTCAGGAAGTTCAAAGGCCGACTTTGGTTTTAAGTCATAACAAAACCCTTGCTGCACAGCTTTATGGCGAGTTCAAAAATTTCTTTCCAAATAATGCTGTTGAATATTTTGTTTCGTATTACGATTATTATCAACCAGAAGCCTATCTTCCAGTAACCGATACATATATCGAGAAAGATCTTTCCATTAATGATGAGATCGAAAAGTTAAGACTTAGCGCAACTTCAGCCCTACTTTCCGGAAGAAAAGATGTCATTGTAGTTTCATCAGTTTCATGCTTGTACGGTATTGGTAATCCCGAAGATTTCCACAATAATGTTACGGTTTTGGAAAAAGGTCAGGTTATTTCACGCAATAAGCTTCTGTTTGCATTTGTTGATGCTCTATATTCCAGAAACGAAGTTGAATTTGAACGGGGACATTTCCGTGTAAAAGGTGACACTGTGGATATCTATCCCGCTTACGCTGATTTTGCCTACAGAATTATTTTTTGGGATGATGAAATTGATGAAATCTATTCTTTCGATCCAATCAATGGGTTAAAAATTGAAGATTACGATCGAATTACCATTTATCCAGCCAATATATTTGTTACCAGTAAAGATCGAGTTAAATCGGCCATTCATCAAATACAAGATGATATGGTTGCTCATGTTGCTTTCTTAAAAGAAATCGGGAAACATTTGGAAGCAAAACGATTGGAAGAAAAAGTAAGTTTCGATTTGGAAATGATCAGAGAACTTGGTCACTGTTCTGGTATCGAGAATTATTCAAGATATTTTGATGGAAGACCTGCAGGAACACGTCCTTTCTGCTTAATCGACTATTTCCCGGATGATTTCCTAATGGTAATCGATGAAAGTCATGTTACCATACCACAAATTCGTGCCATGTATGGTGGCGATCATTCCAGGAAAATTAATTTGGTAGAATATGGTTTCCGTTTGCCTGCTGCGCTAGATAACAGACCTTTAAAATTTGAAGAATTCGAAGAAGTAACCAATCAGACCATATATGTTAGTGCTACTCCTGCTGATTACGAACTGGAAAAGTGTGAAGGAGTTGTAGTTGAACAGGTAATTCGCCCTACAGGACTGCTAGATCCTCAAATTGATGTTCGCCCAAGTTTAAATCAGATTGATGATTTAATTGCAGAAATCAATGAACGAACTGAAAAAGATGAACGAACACTAGTCACCACTCTTACCAAACGAATGGCAGAAGAATTATCGGAATACTTTGCCAATTTAAGCATACGATGTCGTTACATTCACTCTGATGTGGATACATTGGATCGCATAAAAATAATGGAAGATCTTAGAAATGGTGAGTTCGATGTTTTGATTGGTGTTAACTTACTTCGCGAAGGTTTGGATTTGCCAGAAGTATCGTTGGTTGCAATTCTTGATGCCGATAAGGAAGGTTTCCTGCGCTCTACCCGATCATTGATTCAGACTTCAGGTAGAGCAGCACGTAATGTAAATGGTAAGGTAATCATGTATGCCGATAAGATTACCAAATCGATGAAAGAGACAATTGATTCTACCAATCATCGTCGTGAGAAACAATTGGCCTACAATCAGAAACATGGCATTACTCCACAGCAGATTGTGAAATCAAAGAAAAGCATTATCGAACAAACTCAAAAAGCCGAACCAAATGCATATGCAGGGCCTGAAACGGTCGAAATTGCAGCAGATCCTGTGGTACAATACATGAGCAAAGAAAGTTTGGAAAAGAGTATTGAGAAAACGAAGAAATTAATGCAAAAAGCTGCAAAAGATATGGATTTCCTACAAGCTGCTCAATATCGAGATGAGATGTACAAATTGCACGAACAATTAAAAGAGAAAAACTCAAAGTAAGGAAAATAAAAAAGCAGTTTCTTTCGAAACTGCTTTAGTTATCTCACGGGAACTGTTATCCCAAATATGATTTCAATAATTTGCTTCGGGAAGTATGACGCAAACGACGAATCGCTTTTTCTTTAATCTGACGAACACGTTCACGTGTCAATCCAAATTTTTCGCCAATTTCTTCCAAGGTCATTTCTTGAATTCCAATACCGAAGAATAACTTAATAATATCACTTTCTCTCTCGGTTAGAGTAGCTAAAGCTCTATCAATTTCTCTGGTTAAGGACTCATTCAAGAGACTTCTGTCTGCGATTGGAGAATCATCATTCACCAATACATCCAACAAACTGTTGTCCTCTCCGTCAACAAACGGAGCATCGACAGAAATGTGACGACCTGAAACACGTAGGGTATCTGCAACTTTATCTGCAGGTAACTCCAAGGACTCTGCTAATTCTTCAGGAGATGGCTTTCTTTCATGTTCTTGCTCGAATTTCGAAAATGCTTTGTTGATCTTGTTCAACGAACCAACCTGGTTCAATGGTAATCGAACGATTCGAGACTGCTCTGCCAAAGCCTGAAGGATAGACTGACGAATCCACCATACAGCGTAAGAAATGAATTTAAAACCACGAGTTTCATCAAACTTTTCTGCTGCTTTAATCAATCCCAAATTTCCTTCATTGATCAAGTCAGGTAGACTTAACCCTTGATTCTGGTATTGCTTAGCTACAGAAACAACGAAACGCAAATTTGCTCTGGTTAACTTTTCCAAAGCTCTTTGGTCGCCTTTTTTGATTCGCTGCGCCAATTCAACCTCTTCCTCAACTGTAATAAGATCTTCTTTACCAATCTCTTGCAAGTACTTATCTAACGACGCACTCTCACGATTGGTAATTGATTTAGTTATCTTTAATTGTCTCATAGTCCCTTTTCATCGAAAATATTTCGCAAAATTAGACTTTTTAATAAAAAAAAGTCAAAATTAATTGCCATTTTATTCGAATATTTATATTTTTCTCGTTTGATTTCTATTCATCATTCTTAAGAGAAAAGGCATAGTATTTTACGCTGCCATTAGGATAGATACCAGAAATAAATACTCCTCCATCCTTAACGCTCTGTAACGCCTCTTCAATATCATTTACTCTATAAATTGGTGTATTGTTAATCTTGTAGATGATAAAACCTTCTTTAATATTCTCCTCTCTTAATTTCCCACTACGCAGATTCTTCACTTTAACTCCCCTATTGATTTGAAGTCGGTACTTCTCTTTAGCAGAAATTGGCTCGAATTCAGCACCCAGGAAAGCTAAACCACTCGATTTTATCACCTCGGTATTTCCTAACCTGTTACGTAAAACAACATCAAATTGTTTCTTTTTACCATCTCTTTTTACTAAAACTTCTATCTCATCACCAGGACGATACTTGCTCACCTGCTCTTGTAACTCAGAACTTGAATTTACCGTTATACCATTAATCTCGAGTATAACATCTCCTTTTTTGATCCCTACTTCACCTGCAGCACCCTCTTCTGTTAGATCTGCAACGTAAACACCTTCAATTTTTTCCAACCCATAAGCTTCAGCCAATGCAGCATCAACTGTTTGAATGGAAACTCCTATAATAGCTCTTTGCACCTTACCAAATTCTTTTAAATCAGCGATTACCTTCTTCACTATCGTAACTGGTATAGCAAATGAATATCCTGAGTATGAGCCTGTTCTTGATTCAATTGCAGTATTGATACCTACTAACCTTCCTTTTGTGTCAACCAAAGCTCCACCACTATTTCCAGGATTTACAGCAGCATCTGTTTGCAAAAATGATTCAATACTCAAACTGCGATCGCGCATTATTCCCAGATTTCTGGCTTTAGCACTAATAATACCAGCCGTAACCGTAGAAGTTAGATTAAATGGATTTCCTACTGCCAATACCCACTCTCCTAGTTTTAATTCATCAGAATTACCAAAACTCATGGCAGGTAAATCTTCTTCTTCAATTTTAATCAATGCCAAGTCAGTGTATGGATCCTGTCCTACCAACTTCGCCTCATAGGATCTTTTATCTTGTAGAACTACATTTATTAAATTAGAACCTTTCACTACATGATTGTTTGTCACGATGTAACCATCTTCTGATATAATTACACCAGACCCAGATCCTAAACTTGGTTGCGGTTGATAATCTCTTCTACTATTACCAAAAAGAAAATCATAGAATGGATTGGACTGATACTCTTCGTTCGTATATAAAGTTTTTACATGTACTACCGATTTTACCGATGATTCTGCGGCCAGTGTTAAATCCACCTGCCCCGTTACATTTTGCGGAAGACTTGTTAATTGTATCGCATTTGGCTCCTTTACAGTGATAATTTTCTGTTCTTTATCAAAAAATAACACAAATAAAATAATGGCAATACCCCCACCAAATACTGCAGTTAAAACTCTTCCAAAAAACATTTTAGCTTTCATAATGCAATAAAAATTTTAAGAGTGAAACTTAGGATCCATCTCATCGGCAATTTACACATCCTGTTTCGAACATAAAAAGTTACGAAAACAGATTCATATAATCAATAGTTATTTATCATTGAATTAACATTCATCAAATTCTTGCACTTTTCACTTTTGGAAATAAGGGTAAAACCAATAAGATTCGTACTTTTATGCTACAATTTTAACGATATAAGTTTAGAAGTGTTTTGAATTTTAACGTATTTAACACTTATTAACAGGATTACACAAGAATGCAGATTAAATTTTGGAAATATCAGGGTACTGGAAATGATTTTGTTTTAATAGATAACCGCAATAATATTATATCTCCAAATAACAAAAAGTTGATTGAGCACTTATGCCATAGAAGATTTGGAATTGGTGCTGATGGTTTAATGTTACTGGAGAATGTTGAAGGTTACGATTTTCGAATGAGATACTTTAATTCGGATGGTGGAGAAGCTAGCATGTGCGGAAATGGTGGCAGATGCATTGTTGCGTTTGCATATCATCTGGGGATTATCAAGGATAAGACATTATTTATTGCCGTAGATGGAGAACATGAGGCCTTGGTAAAAGATGAAAAAGATTTCGTGCAGGTTAGTCTAAAAATGATCAATGTGTCTGGTATCGAAAAGGGAGAAAATCATTACTATATGAATACTGGCTCACCGCATTACGTTCAATTCATCAATTCCCATGTAAACTTTGACACCTACAAAAATGGAAAAGCCATTCGATACAATGAAAGATTTGAAAAAGAAGGCACAAATGTAAATTTTGTTTCTTTCAATGATGAAGGAATACAGGTAAGCACTTACGAACGAGGAGTAGAAGATGAAACCTATTCTTGTGGCACTGGTGTAGTTGCATCTGCAATTGGTTCTGGATTTGAAAAAAACAAGGAGCATTTCAAAATAACAACTAAAGGCGGAAAGCTGGAAGTTCGATTTGAAAAATTAGACACACAAAATATTAGTAATGTTTGGCTGATTGGGCCTGCAACAAAAGTATTTTCAGGCACTGTAAATATTTAAAATCGCTGTTTCGATTGTATGAAGTTCATTCTCACTAAACTCTTTAACAACAAAAGCATTTCGAAAGTTTTTCTATTTTCATTACTTTCCATTTCAATAGGATTAATTCTAGTGTTTGGTTTGTTTGTCATTCATCAAGAAAAACAAAAGTTTCAACGTGAGTCGCTTCAAATAAGGCAAGATTTCTTAAAAAACCAGAAGAAAACCTTGCAACAGGAAACGCAAACTCTCATCAATTACATTGAGAATGAAAGACTTCAAACCAGAAATCTTTTAAAAAAAGATATAAGTACTACTGTTTACGAAGCACATAGTATCGCCACCAACCTATATAAAAGCTACAAAGACAAGCTAAACAAAAAAGAGCTTCAAGAATTAATAATCAATGCTTTAAATTCTGTTCGTTTTAATAATGGCAAAGGTTATTTCTACATCAATAAGTTGAATGGAACCGTGGTTATGGATCCTGAAAATCCTAAATGGATTGGACGAAACAAACTTCAGGTAAAAGATGTATATGGTGTTCCGATTATCCAAAATGAAATTGAAACTGTAAAATCAATAGGAGAAGGTTATACAGACTATTCCTGGCAGGCAGAAAACAGTCAGAAAATTCATCCAAAGATTTCTTTTGTTAAAATATTTAAAGAGTTCGATTGGTATATTGGCTGCACCCAATATGTAAACAATTATAAACTTGAAATTCAAGAGAAAATATTAGAAAAAATTACCGATTTACGATTTGATGATAATTTCACTATTACAGTCATAAGCTTTGATGGAACATGTCTTGCCCACACAAATAAAACACTGGTTGGAAGAAATTTATGGAACATCGCTGATGAAAATGGAAACAAGATTGTAAAAGAATTCATTTCGAGAGGAACTGATTCTGAAGGCGGATTTATAGAATATCTTGATCCTTTTGCAAACTCAAATGAACGCCCCTTACCAAAATTAACTTATGCAAAATCATACAAAGACTGGCAATGGATTATTGGTTCTGGCATTCATTTAGACGAATTGAACCAAACCATTAAAAATAGAAATGATGAATTGCAAGCAAATGTAAACAACTATATTTTTAATGGAGTAATTCTTGTAATTCTGGTTGTCTTTTGTATTGTCATTTTCTCTAGATATGTGGTTCGAATTACAAAAACTGGCCTATATGTATTCACTCGATTTTTTGAAAAAGCAGCATCCGAATCGCTAAGAATAAACATCTCATCATTACAATTCAAGGAATACAAGGAATTGGGTGAGCTAGCAAATCAAATGATTTCAAAACGCGACAAGATCGAGCGGCAGTTAAATATCGAAACTGCATATTTTGAACAACTATTTGAAAATTCACCAGAAGCAATTGCCATTACTGACAATGAAAGCAAGGGAATTAAAATCAATAAAAAATTTACTGAACTTTTTGGCTACACATTGGAAGATATAAAAGGAGTAGGTATTGACAATTTACTTGCCGATGAAGAAAGACAAGGAGAGGCTAATAAATTAAACACCTTAACTGCCAATGGGCAGCTTGTTGAAATAGAAACGAAACGAAAATGCAAAACAGGAGAACTGATTGATGTATCTATTGTAGGAAATCCAATAATAATTGATGATAAACCTATCGCAATTTTCGGAATTTACCGTGATATCACACAACGAAAACTATATGAGCAACACTTAACCGAAGCCAAAAACAAAGCCGAAGAATCAGACCTTTTAAAGTCAGCATTTTTGGCAAACATGTCTCATGAAATTCGAACTCCAATGAATCATATTATCGGATTTACCGATATTATGACATCTCAAAATATCAACGAAAATGAAAGACTTGAGTATGGAGAACTAATAAAACAAAGTAGTAACAACCTACTACAACTAATCAATAACATTATCGATTTGTCAAAAATTGAATCGAGACAAATCAAATTGAACTGGGCAAATTACAATTTAAATGGTATTCTTACCGTTCTATTCGAAAAGTTTTACGACCTAAAAAACAATATCAATAAATCTCATATTACATTACAGGTACAAAAAGCTTTAAGCGATAAAGATGCTCTTTTGTTTACCGATGCAAAACGATTAGAACAACTTTTATCCAATGTACTCGATAATGCAATAAAATTTACAAATGAAGGTTCAGTAGAATTTGGATATCAGACCATTGAAAATGAATCTATAATTGAAATATATGTAAAAGACACTGGTATTGGCATTCCTGAAAGTGCATTAAAGGATATCTTTATGTCGTTCAGACAAATTGATGGATCAGACACCAGACAGTATGGTGGAACCGGATTAGGACTTACAATTACCCACAGACTAACAGAGGTTCTTGGTGGTAAAATAAGAGTCGAATCAAAGGAAAATGAAGGAACTTGCTTCTATATTCAATTCCCTTTTAGTTTGGAAAAAGAAGATAAATTATACAAGGAAAACCTTTACAATTGGAGTGGAAAAAAAATTCTGATTGTGGATGATCAAAGAAATAACTTCACTTATTTTAAAACAGCGCTAGAGCACACTCACGCTCAAATATTTTGGGCTAAAAATGGTGTTGAAGCTATTTCCTTGTGCGAATCGGTTAAAGTTGATATTGTTTTAATGGACATTCAAATGCCAGTTATGAATGGATACGAGGCTACCAAAAGAATAAAACATCGAAATGCAAGAATTCCAATTATTGGACAGACGGCATTTGTTGAAAAAGATAACAAAACCAAAGCCATTGCTGCAGGTTGCGATGATTACATCGTGAAACCAGTTAAAACAAAGACTTTATTGGATTCAATCAATAAGCAATTCTCAATTAATTAATCCCATTTTATCTCCCTAACTTCTTGTTTGTAGTTCTCGATATAGGATATTGCATCTTTGTAGTTAGCAGCAAAATAGAATAATTTGCTGTATTCAGGTTTGGCAAACTTTTCTTGATAAGATAGTTCGAATTGAGCTTTTAAATTCCCGTAAAAGTCATTAGTATTGATAAATACAATAGGTTTGTTGTGATAACCCAGTTGCTTTAATGTAATTACCTCTAATATTTCCTCTAATGTTCCAAAACCACCAGGAAGAGCAATAAAAGCATCCGATTTATCTCGTAATAATTTTTTCCTTTCAGCCATATCTGGCGTAATAATTAATTCATCCAAAAAGTCAGCAGAAATTCCATAATCATTAATCAACTTTGGAATTACACCCAGTACTTTTCCTCCAGATATTTTCACGGATTGAGCCACCTCATTCATTAAACCGACATTGGTTCCTCCATAAACCAATCCATGGTGATTTGTACCAATTAATCTTCCTAGTTCAGTAGCTTCGTTAAAATACGCTTTATCCAATGAATTGCTTGAAGAACAAAATACGCAGATATTCATTACTCTTAATTTAAGTAAGACAATAATATTATTCAAAAAAGCCCCTGAGAATTTCTCAAGGGCTTCTGTTTTGTATTTAAAACTTATGCATCAATATTTGCGTAAGTTGCATTTTTCTCGATAAACTCTCTACGTGGTGGAACCTCATCTCCCATCAACATTGAGAATACATGATCAGCTTCAGCTGCATTTTCAATGGTTACCTGACGAAGTGTACGGTATTCAGGATTCATAGTAGTTTCCCACAATTGCTCCGCGCTCATCTCTCCAAGACCTTTGTATCGCTGAATGTGCATAGAACTTTCTTTTCCTCCACCCCACTCTTCAATCAAGCGAAGTCTTTGATCCTCATTCCAGCAATACTGTGCATTCTTTCCTTTTTTCACCAAATACAATGGAGGCGTTGCAATGTATAAGTATCCATTCTCGATAAGCGGCTTCATATAACGGAAGAAGAATGTCATAATCAAAGTTGCAATGTGGCTACCGTCGACGTCGGCATCACACATGATTACAATCTTGTGATAACGTAACTTTTCCATATTAACAGCCTTGCTATCATCTTCGGTACCAAAAGTAATTCCTAAAGCTGTAAAGATATTTTTAATCTCATCACTTTCGAATACCTTATGCTGCATCGCTTTTTCAACATTCAAAATCTTACCCTTCAAAGGAAGAATTGCCTGGAATTTACGATCACGACCTTGTTTAGCAGTACCACCTGCCGAATCTCCCTCGACAAGGAAAATCTCACAGTTTGCAGGATCCTTATCAGAACAGTCTGATAATTTACCAGGAAGACCTGAACCTCCAAGGACTGTTTTTCTTTGTACCAACTCTCTTGCTTTACGAGCTGCGTGACGAGCCGTTGCTGCCATAATCACCTTCTGAACAATGGTTTTTGCATCTTTAGGATGTTCTTCCAAATAGTTCGAAAGAGAAGCACTAACAGCTTGATCAACTGCCGCAGAAACTTCAGAGTTTCCTAGTTTGGTCTTTGTTTGTCCTTCGAATTGAGGCTCTGCAACTTTTACGGAAACAACCGCAGTTAAACCTTCACGGAAGTCATCACCACTAATATCGAATTTCAGCTTAGCCAACATTCCTGACTTTTCCGCAAAGTTCTTTAGTGTACGTGTTAAACCTCTGCGGAAACCAGTTAGGTGAGTACCACCTTCTATGGTGTTAATATTATTAACGTACGAGTGAATGTTTTCAGAGAAAGAAGTATTGTATTGAAGTGCAATCTCAACAGGAACATCATTTTTTTCTGTTGATACGTGAATTGTATCTTCAATTAAACGCTCACGAGTTGTATCAAGATATTCAACAAATTCTTTCAAACCTTCTTCAGAATAGAAAGTATCATGACGGTATTCTCCTTCTTCATTCTTTTCTCGCTTGTCGGTTATGTTCAAACAAATATTTTTATTCAAGAAAGCCAATTCTCTCATTCTTGCCGCTAAAATATCATACTTGTATTCTGTGGTTAAGAAAATTGAATCGTCGGGCTTGAACGATATAGTAGTTCCGGTAACATCTGTTTCTCCAATAACTTTAATATCATCGTAAGGTTTTCCTTGCGAATACTCTTGCAAAAACACCTTACCTTCACGATGAATTTCAGCACGCAAATGAGTTGACAAGGCATTTACACAAGAAACACCAACACCATGCAAACCACCAGAAACTTTGTATGAATCTTTGTTAAACTTACCACCGGCATGCAGTACTGTCATTACTACCTCAAGTGCTGATTTTTTCTCTTTCTGATGAATTTCAGTTGGAATACCACGTCCATCATCCTTAACTGTAATAGAATTGTCCTCGTTGATAAAAACTTCAATATTCTTACAGTAACCTGCAAGAGCCTCATCAATAGAGTTATCTACCACCTCATACACCAAATGGTGTAAACCTTTAACATTAACATCTCCAATGTACATGGAAGGGCGTTTACGAACCGCTTCCAAACCTTCTAATACCTGAATACTATCCGCAGAATATTCAGAATTTCCATTTGGTTTATTCTCTAAATCACTCATCTAACAGATCTTTAGTTTTTCGAAATAGAATTTAGATGACAATCAAAAACAGGCTCTGATTATCGATGCCAAATTCTAATATTTTTTGTGCAAATTTCAGAAAGTCTAATGGCTTGGATTTTAATTCTTAAAAATTGGAAAATGAATCGTTAACACACAAGCTCAAAACTCTTAAATATCAACACATTACCAATCACCTAAAGCCAAGAAACAAAAGTTAAACAAAGATAATAAAAATGATGAATTTAAAGGCAGGAAAATCATTAAAAATAATGCACAATCGAGGTTTTTGACGAAGGCAATTTAAACACAAAATTTCGCAAAACTCGAAATGAGTTTATGTTTATTTGAAAATCACTACTTTAAAAGGATATTGATTGTCCGCTTCTCGGACGTTTCATTTTAAATTTAATAATGAAATTATCAACTTTTCTACCTGATTCGGTAACGCCATATTCACGCAATTCAAAAAGGGTTGTTACGTTTTTAAATCCTTTAGGCATGGCCTTCCACATTCTATAAAACACTACCTGAACATTTTCCAGGTCTGCATCATCCAACTTTAATTTTAAAACTTCTTTGCCTTTGGGCATAGCATATACACTTACACCATGATGCTTCCAAACAAGTGCTTCTTCTGCCGCAAACGACATGTTTAAAGTATCCCTTGTGATATCAAACAAGTAGGTAATTCCAAGATCATCTTCCCCAATATCCATTAAAATCTCTAAAGGTTTCCGGTCATTGTTAACAGACAATTTCCAGCGTTCAGTCTTCTGAGCAAATACCGAACCCGATATCAATAACAATATAACAAATACGGTAATAGGGTTCCAATATCGTGAAGTACAGTTCAAATTCATGTGGTTAAGAATGTTTTATCAAAATAAAGCTAGTAAAAACTATTCAATCTACAATATATTATCGTAAGTAATGACAAAGGGGATGCCTGGTATGACATCCCCAATATATTTCCTTTTTTTTAATTCTTATAAGTTAACTCTTATTCCAAGCAAGAAATTAAGGCCTTGTGAAGGATATCCATCCCACTGGTAATACTTATCGGCAAATAGGTTATTAACTTGAGCAAAGACAGAAAAATGCTCGTTTACACTATAGTTGGCACCTATGTTTAAATCATAAACCGCTTCTAATTTTTCTACTTTGGTTAAATCATATCTTACAAGAAGAGTAGAGCGCTCTCCAATCATATTAACACCTGCGTTAAATGTTAAATCATCAGTAAAAGAATATACTGCATTGATTTGCATTTCAAATTCTGGCATATGCCATGCTTCTCCTAATTCATCCATTGAATAGTTATTGTACCAAACAGATGAGTTTAATTCTAACTTCTCAGTCCATCCAATCGTTAATTCTGCTCCCAAACGCAATACATTGACATCATCATAAACAACACCAAATTTATTTGAATATGGCACACCAGAAATGGTCATTCCCTGAGGGATTAAGATATTATTTTGAATGAAGAAATATTGATTCTCGATAGCTGAATACTCTGCTTTTAAGGTAAACGATGAGTTGGAAGACATACTTCCTCTAATTCCTCCAAATAATTTATACTTTACATTGCTCGGCAATACATTCAATCCTGAATAAATGAATCTATTTTCTTCTACAATATCTTTGTAACGATTCATTTTTAAATCTCCATTCAGACCTGCAAACAAACTCATTATTCCATCAATTGCTTCAAAATCTACTTTTACATCCGGATATAGTTTGGTTTCTGAATCATCTCCTGTTGCTAAAACTACATTCACTCCCAATTGAAGGTTAAAGTTCCCGGTTTGCAACAGATATTGAGGATTTAAACTCCACTTTAAAGTCTTTCTTTCGGAAACCCAGTTTGAATCTTCCCAATGGTTTAAGCCATCAGTGGCAAAATAATCCAACTCTGACCTTAAGCTCCAAAAAGCATCTCCTCTTCTAATTCTGGCATTTCCTGAGATTAAAATATCATTTTCTTTTGCATCAATATCATCAGAAAAGTGTTCATACTGTAATCCCAATCCGAAATTCAATTGCTCTTCATCTTTAAAGTTAGATTGATACAAAGCATCCAAACCAAAGTTGTTTAGTTTCTGCTTATCGTATGGGAATAAATTGGTAGTGGTTCCCTCAATATCTCCCAATTGCGGAAAACCAAAATAATTGAATCCTGAATGCTTGTAAAATAATTTTCCCGACAGCTTTCCTTCATCAAGGTATGCGGTTCCATATACTTCGGCCAACTGTTCAGTATAATCAGGTTTAACTTTATCATCATCCTCCAGTTTCAATTTTCCATTGCTCGAGTAATGTCTTAAATGAACTCCTATGTCTGCAGTTTTCGATCGTTGATTGTTAAATCGATAATCTCCCAAAAGAGTAGAATAATTTCCTCCTGCCAAAGTTAAAGTGTGGGAATTCAATTTTTTTAGTGGTTCTCCTACAATTTTAGCGGCTGGAATCTCGGCAGGCGAAAAGCCTACATTTAAAGGTTTTGCCTGAATAAAATAATCGAAACTTGGTGTAAATGTGCTTGTATCCTTAATTACAGGAAGTTTCCCTAATCTCAAAGCCTTATTTATTTTGGGCTGGTAAGTAGTTCTAACTTTTACCTCTTTATCTAATTCTCTTTGTTCTTGTGACAAGGCAATTGAGTAGGAAAAACCGAAAACTACAATTGCTAATAAAATCTTTTTCAACATTGTTTCTCTAATTATCATGCTACTCAATTTCTTTTTCTTCTTCTAACATTTCTTTCAACATCAATCGCTCTTCATCCAATCCTAAAGAATCTCTTTTTGCAGACTTTTCTTCGAATAGTTTTTTATTCTGAATGCTATCTGTTCCTTCAAACTGAAGTTCTACCGATTTGCTGGCAACTTCCTTCTCTTTCTGCTGCTCAGCTTCCAATAAAACATTCAGTTTCTTCTGAGCCCGTTCAAAAATACCATCCTCTTTCGAGCCGTAATTGTCAACAATACTTTGCAGTGTATATTTGGCTTGGAATTCATCATTCTTTTTTAGGAACACATCCGAAAGCAACAAGAAACTTTCCGCCAACCAATAATGATGCGGCGAGTTCATTTCAATAAAGTTGTTGATCTCTTTCTCGGCTTCATCCCATTTGTTTTGCGCATAATATACTTCAGCAATTCTGAATTTAGCCTCGGCTCCTTCCACACTTTGAACTTCCTTTGATAATATCTTCAAATCCTTTAAAGCATCTGTTTTCTTATCTAAACTCAAATAGGCTTTTGCTCTTTTAAATGTAGCCTCGCGAATCATTTCCTCTTGCACTTTTGGCATTTCAAGAACATCTTTAGCAGCCAAAATCACTTGATCAAATTCACTCAAACCATATACCGATCGCAAATAGCCAACCTTGGCAACATTTACATTTTCTGGAATCTCTGCAATATTAATCAATCTTTGATACTGACTTTTACTCTTCGAATAGTTCTGATTTCTAAAATTCAATTGCGAAGCCGCCAACAAAGCTTTTTCTGTAAACAGGTTATCTGGCTGATTCACTACCTGCTCAAAACCTTCCAATGCCTCCTCATACTTTTGTTGATTCAATGCAGCATCGGCCTTATAATATTGTGCATTCAGACGGAACATTCCCGATGGATAATCAGACAAGTAATTCTCCAAGGCTTTTATTCCTTGCTCTGTTTTTCCCGACATGTACAACCTCTCTGCAGAAATGTAAGTCAACGAATCTTTTTCTGAACTTCTTACAGCCGAACCGTTTCCAACTGATTCTGCAAATGCAAAATATTCATTCACTTTATTTAAATCTACATACACATTTTTCAATCCAATAAACGCACTTTGCTTCTCTGCACTTTGCGGATATTTTGTAATTACTTGTTTGTAGTAACGAATGGCATCATCGTATTCTTTCAGGTTGTAATTCATCAATCCTAACTGAACCAAAGACTTTGAAGCATAACTACTTTCCGGATGATTCTCTGCTAACTCTTTATACAGAGCAGCTGCTTCGCGCTGGCGATTCATTTTTACTTTGGCTTTAGCCAATTCAAACAAAGCATCATCAGAATATTGAGATTTTGGGAATTTCATTTTCACCTGCTCAAGCAATCTGGCTTTTTCGTTCGGTTGATTTAATAATCCCATACAAAAAGCTTGTTGATACAAGGCATAATCTGCATCCCAACCTGTTGTAGCAGCTGCTTTTGCATAAAATTCAGCTGCTTTATTGTATTCTCTATTCAAAAAGAAACAATCACCAATACGATTGTATGCATCCGAAACAAACTCGTTCTTTTCGTTGGCCTGATTTACAAACTTTCTAAACCAATCCGATGCTTCATCATATTGATTCAAATCGAAATTGGCATATGCAATATTGTAATAAGCTTGTCCAAAATATTCAGAAGTTCCCGATCCTGGCGAAACCAAGAAAGTTTTGAACTGCGTAATTGCCTCTTTCAAATTGCCCAAACGATAATTCGCTTCTGCCTTCCAGTATAATCTCTCTGCTGAGATATTTGAATTGTACATGCGATATTTCCAGGACAAATCGAAAGCTTGAATGGCTTCTTCATACTTTAACTGCTTCATTAACTCCAAACCACGAAGGAAAGATACACGCTGATATGCCTTCTCAATCTCAGGCGTTTTATTCCTGATTTTATCCATCGAAGCAATGGCATCCGAATAATTTTTGGTGGTCATATACACCTTCACCAAATAATCGTAAGCCTCATCATTTCGGTCCGAATCAGGATATTTTTGCAAATATTCATCGAAGGCCTTAATGGTTTCGTTAAAAGGAGAATAAGACAACTCGTAAGTTAGTTTGGCATAATTGAACAAGGCATCTTGCTGCATATTCTTATCGAAATCCATTCTTGCAGCACTAGCAAATGCCGCCTTGGCTCCATTTTTATTTCCAGATTTTAGATAAGAATCTGCCAAACAAAAAGTAGTCACCTGAAGCATTTCATCATCTTCGCCTCCCACTTTTTCGAACTGTGGAATGGCCTCTTCATATCTTTTCTGCTTGTAAAGACAATATCCATAAGCAAATTTTTCTTCGCGAACCAAACTCTTCTTCCCTTTTTCAAGATATGGTATGGCTTTGGCATATTCCTTTTCCTGATAATAAGCCAAACCAATCATCTTGGCAATTTCATCCTGACGCTTCACACTAGCATCTTCCAAATATTTAGGCGCATAGTTTAAAAGATCCTGATATCGCTCCTGCAAAAAGTAAATCTGGCAAATGTAATAAGGTACAATTGGAGCAAAAGTTTTATTGGACTCCAATTTTTCAAATCCGCTTAAAGCGGTTTGGTAATTCTGATTTAAATAGGCAATGTGCGAGTAGTAGTAATTTGCCGGAGCATTGTAATCTCCTACAACTTCAATAATCTCGTAAAAATTCTTTCTTGCATTCTCATAATCCTCTTGTTGAAAATATGAGTAAGCGATTTTAAATCGATATTCCGTTAAATCATCATCATTTAACAAATAAGGATCAACCTGCTTGAACCACAACAAAGCTGCTTTATATTTTTTATTTCGATATTGTTGGCGTCCCAATTGAAAATATGCAGATTGAATTTTATTGCTTTCAGGGTAATTCCTGATAAATGCTTTCATCTCCTCTTCGGCACCAGGACGAAATAATTCTATCGAGCAAAGTGCCATATAAAACTCTGACTGAGATTTTTTATCGGAAAACTCGGTGCTATTTCTATTTACAAACTCTTGGAATTCTTTACGAGCAGCTCCAAAATTCTTATTTTGAAACTTTTCATTCGCCGATTGCCAAATTTGAGAATCGGAATAATGGTTTAAAGATTTTTGAGCTTGCGTTAGATTGCCGGTACTTATCAAAAGTAGTGACAAAAATATCCATAATAAATATCTGCTTCTCATGCTATTGTGTGTAGGTATTATTGAGTGAATTAATGATTCCGAAAGTGCTAAATTTGCAGTATTTCGTAATTTTTAAAACCAGCCTTAAAGGTAAAAATAATATACTTCTTTACAGTACTTTCAAACGAAGCTTCTTCAGAAAAATTGTCTCTTTTGTTAAGAATTAATGATGAAGAAAAAAGTGTTACGAGAAATAATTTTTTAGATTTGTATTTCGACGTATTTATTACAACTCGCAAAACGAACGCACATGTCAGAATCTGCAATAATAGAATTAAAAAATGCTACTATCCGTCAAGCGGATAACATTATTCTTACCGATGTAAATCTGAAAATCGAAAAAAACGAATTTGTCTATTTAATTGGTAAAGTGGGAAGTGGAAAATCGAGTCTACTGAAAACTTTATATGCAGATTTACCTCTAACTGAAGGTGGTGGATCGGTAGCTGGGTACTATCTTCCTATTATCAAACGCAAGCAGGTTCCATTCTTACGTAGAAAAATTGGAATTGTCTTTCAGGATTTTCAATTGCTAACCGACCGATCGGTGAAAGAAAATCTGGAGTTTGTATTAAAGGCGACTGGTTGGAAAAACAAAAAAGAAATTGAAAACAGAATTGTAGAGGTTCTTGAAAAAGTGCACATGGGCAACAAAGGTTACAAAATGCCACACGAACTATCAGGTGGTGAACAACAGCGTGTTGTAATTGCTCGTGCTCTACTAAATTCTCCTGATATTATTCTTGCTGACGAGCCTACAGGTAATTTAGATCCGGAAACTTCGGATGAACTGGCGCAATTGATGATGGACATTAGTAAAAACGGACGAACTGTAATCATGGCCACACACCAACATGATTTGCTAAAAAAATTCCCTGCCAGAACCGTGGAGTGTATCGATGGCAAACTGGTGGACAAATCGGCACCTGAATTTATTCCGGAAATTGCAAACAATGAAAGTGAAATCAACCAGTAATCTATTTGAGAAAATCTGAACCATACAACAAAGAATTTGAACAATTAAAACTGAAACACAGTTTAATTTTTCCACTCGCTTTTTTGATTCTAATCTGGGCGATTAAAATTTTTGAATGGGGATTGGGTTTAAACTTTACACATCTGGGAGTTTTTCCATTACATGTAAAAGGATTATTGGGAATTGTAACAAGTCCTTTAATTCATGGAGATTTTCAACACCTTATGGCTAACTCAGTACCTTTTCTTGTGTTGAGTTGGGGAATCTTTTATTTCTATCGACCTTTGTCATACCAAATTTTTATTCTTTGTTACCTAACTACCAACATTCTGGTTTGGATAGGAGCTCGGGAGGCCTATCATATTGGAGCCAGTGGATTGGTGTATTCATTCGCTTCTTTCCTTTTTTTTAGTGGTATTTTCCGCAATTACTATAGATTAATAGCCATTTCCTTTGTTGTCGTGTTTTTATATGGCGGCCTGTTTTGGGGAGTATTTCCCATATTGAATGATGTATCATGGGAAGGACATCTATTTGGAGCAATTTCCGGATTAACTTATGCTTTGGCTTATCGCAATAAAGGCCCGCAAAAACCCCGAAATATTATTCCTGAAGATGACGAAAGCATTCCAGAAGAAATTTGGAATTCCGAAAACCTGGAAAACAAGGAAGAATTACGTAAGTGATTCTAAATTAATCATTCCGATCTACAACAAAGATTCCAAGTACACTCAAAGAAAGTTTAGAAAATAAAAAACGCAAAGGCATTTAATCCTCTGCGTTTATTCACTAAACATCTTTATGTCCTTTTAGAGACACATAAAAATTATCTCTTTTTATAATATTTCATTGCCTCTGGAAGAAACTCCTGCAGATTCTTTACTCGAGTATCATCTGCCGGGTGAGTAGAAAGGAACTCAGGTGGCTTTTGTCCACCACTTTCGCCCATTCTTTTCCAGAATTCAACTGCTTCCGATGGATCGTAACCTGCCATTGCCATAAAAATCAATCCCATTTTATCAGCTTCATTTTCGTGTGAACGAGAGAAAGGCAGCATTACACCAACATTGGCCCCAACGCCAAATGCTGTCATCCAAATCTTTTGTGTTTCAGCAGGTTTTTCATTTAAAGCAATCGCCAAACCTTGTCCTAAAGCTTGAATTCCCATTTGCTGGCTCATACGTTCATTACCGTGACGTGCCACTGCATGCGCAATTTCATGTCCCATAACAACTGCCAATCCGGTTTCAGTTTGAGTATATGGTAAAATTCCAGTATAGAAAACTACTTTTCCTCCAGGCATACACCAGGCATTTGGCGTATCGTCTTCTACCAGATTAAATTCCCATTGGAAATTGGCAACTCTATCTCCCATTCCATTGGCAT
Source organism: Marinifilum fragile JCM 15579 (assembly GCF_001310955.1). Classification (GTDB taxonomy): domain Bacteria; phylum Bacteroidota; class Bacteroidia; order Bacteroidales; family Marinifilaceae; genus Marinifilum; species Marinifilum fragile. The sequence goes on along the minus strand of NZ_BAZX01000012.1, from coordinate 11,683 downwards.
TCATAAATTCTTCAACAGCCTTTGCAATTCGATCTCCACATGATTTTACCATGTCTACCTTTGCTTTATCTTTTGAAAGTTTATTTTCCTTCAAAAAGGCATCATATTGTGTTAAACTTGTTGCAATCATTTCACTCTCAGGCAAAAGATTCATTTGTTTACGTCCTGTAATTGGCACAGTAGCACAGGCTGCCAATACAAATACCAAGCCTGCTAATAGTACATTACGAATTGTTTTGCTTGTCATTATTATTTGGTTTTTGGTTTATTCTGAAATTTCTTCTTCTAACTGATCCAATAATTCCTCTACACTTGTAACAGGAATTTTACAGCTTCTATCTTTACAAAGATAAAAACTTGTTTGATTTGGAACATAACGATTTTTCAACAAGGGCAAATCACTCTCCGTTAAACTTCCTGCAATAAGCACATTAGGCAAAAAAAGTGATTCTATATTTTGTTTCTCACTTACGGCTAAATCACCTATTATTACCAATTCGTAGGTAGAATTAGCCAAGCAAAAAAACAATTGTCCCCAATTAAAATGATAGGATGGTACTTTTAAAAGTCGTTCATAAACATTGGCTAACATTTGTTTCGATCTTTCAAGGTAAGTTTCCTTCTCCAGGTAAGTTCCCAACGTAAAAAGAGATTTTGCTATCGAAGAATTTGATGATGGAATTACATTATCCAGCAATTCCATTTTCCTTGCTATCAAATCAGGATCCTCACCGGATGTATAAAAAAACATCCCCGATTTCTCATCTGAAAAATGTTCCATTACAACTTTAATCAATCGATCAGCTTTTATTAAATAATCTTCTTTAAAACTGGCCTGATACAAGGCAATATAAGCTTCAATCGTAAAAGAATAATCGTCTAAAAAAGCATTGATTTTCGAAACTCCATTCTTATAATTACGATGCAAATGACTTTCTCCTTTCACCAAATTTGTCTCAATAAAATGCATTGCTTTCTCAGCTCTTTCCAGATATTCTTGTTTTCCCAGAGCCCTGTAGGCATCCACAAATCCTTTAATCATTAAAGCATTCCAACTGGTTAAAGTTTTATCATCCAAACCAGGGCGGACTCTTTCTTCACGCTTCAACAGTAATTTATCCGAAGTTTTCTTTATTTTCTCATCAAATCGTTCTGTGCTAATTCCCAATTTTGTAGCAAGTTCCTTTTTATTGGCCGAAATCATTAAAATGTTACCTTCTTCCCAATTCGCTTTCTCACCTACACCAAAATACTCACAAAACCATTCTGCATCTTCTTTTAAAACACTTTCAATTTCTGATTTTTCCCAAACATAGAATTTACCTTCAAAACCTTCACTATCGGCATCCAAAGAAGAATAAAATCCTCCATTGGGTAAACTCAATTCCCGATCAACAAAAGCCAAAGTTTCTTCAATTACCCTTTTGTAATCTGGAATTTTCGTCAGACTATAAGCCTCTGCATACAAACTTACCAATTGAGCATTATCGTATAGCATCTTTTCAAAATGTGGAACTTTCCAGATTTTATCCACCGAATACCTGGAAAAACCTCCACCTATCTGATCGTAGATTCCTCCTGCCGCCATTTTATCAAGCGTAAGCACTACATGATCCAAAGCCGATTGATCTTTACTGGCATGATAATATCGAAGTAAAAACTGAAGAGAGCCTGGCAATGGAAATTTAGGTGCATGATTATTGCCACCTTCCAGTTTATCAAACTCTTTTTGCCAATTTTCACAACCCGATTTCAAATCATCAACATCAAATAGTTTTGGGTCCGATTTTACTTCAATTAACTCATTACTCCTCACTCCTTCTGAAATCTGAGCAGCCACATTTTCAACTTTATTTTTCTCGCTTAGCCAAGCATTTTGAATTCCCCGCAAAACTCCTACCCAATCATTAGGTCGAAAATAGGTTCCTCCAAAAAATGGTCTTCCATCGGGCATGGCAAAGCAATTGAGTGGCCAACCACCACTACCTGTCATCAACTGCACAGCATCCATGTAGATTCTATCAATGTCTGGTCGCTCCTCTCTGTCTACTTTAATACAAACGAAAAATTCATTCATAATTTTGGCAATCTCTTCATTTTCGAAACTCTCGCGTTCCATTACATGACACCAATGACAGGCAGCATAACCAATACTAACCAGTATTACTTTATTCTCATTCTTTGCCTTTTGCAAGGCTTCTTCTCCCCAAGGATACCAATCAACTGGATTATGTGCATGTTGCAACAAGTATGGACTATTCTCCTGAGCCAATCGGTTTGTATGTTGAACTTTCATTGCTTTCTTATTATTCTGAGAGTAAGATTCGATTGGAAACATGCCAATCAGTACGATCAATGCTACCATAAACCTATATCTCTCATTAAGGTGTAACATTCATTAAAGATAGAATTTATTTTAAATGATTCTAAATAAAAAAAGCAGCAATACCATAATGGTACCACTGCTCTCCAAACCAATATTATTTTATTACTTCCTAGCCACCAACACTTGCTGAAATTCCATACTCGGCAAATATTTCTTGTGCTCTTGCCAATTCATCCTCACTTGGAACCTCCATATTTTCCACCAAATACTCCGATCCCAATTTTGTATGTTTGTGTTTTCCCACATCGTGATAAGGCAACAAGTTAACTTCCTTGCGCTTCCAGGGAATTGTAGACAAGAAGTCCGCCATTCTCTCAACTGTTTCCTCATCAGCATTCACACCTTTTATAAAGGGAACCCTGATAATGAAGTCAGCATTATTTTCTGCCAACAACTGGATATTCTTTAATATCAATTCATTATTTACCCCTGTATATTTCCTGTGTACTTCCGACTCGAAAGCTTTAAAGTCAACCAGGAATAAATTGGTTCGTTTGGCCACTTCCAACACAACTTCCGATTTGGCAAACAAAGTGGTATCCACAACTCTGTGAATGTCTTTTTCTGCACATTTGTCCAAAATTTCAATCAAGCTCTTGTGATGCATTAAAGGTTCGCCTCCCGAGAAAGTTACGCCACCTTCCGAATGATCAAAAATATGGTTTCCCTTTCAATGATCTTCATCAATCATCGCTCGAGTATACTTTCCCAGACATCTCGATGGCCTTGGTAGGACAAACCATAGCACACTTGCCACACAAAGTGCATTTTTCAACATCGGTTACAATGCCTTGCTTTGTAAGTTGTAATGCAGATTCCGGACAAATTTCTACACACTTTACCGAACCAATGCATTTCGATTCGGTATACATTTTTTGTGCATAGGGCGATATGCTTTCAGGATTATGACACCAAACACAGGACAAAGGACAACCTTTGAAAAAGATTGTCACTCTAATTCCCGGCCCGTCATTGATTGCATATCTTTTGATATCAAAAATTAATGCTTTACTCATTAAAACGATTCATTTTCTGTTCTGTCGATTACTTCCTGCTGCAAATCTGCATTCATATCATTGAAGTAATCGCTATACCCTGCCATTCTTACCAATAAATCCTTATAATCTTCAGGTGTTTTTTGTGCAGCCAACAAAGTTGCTGTATCCACAATATTAAACTGAATGTGATGTCCTCCCAATGAAAAATAAGATCTGATCAATTTCGATAATTTGGCAATATCTTCATCACGCTTTAACAAACTTGGCAAGAAACGCTGATTCAACAATGTTCCTCCTGATTTGGTATGATCCAATTTGGTAAGCGATCGGATTACCGCTGAAGGTCCGTGCGTATCGCATCCGTGCGATGGAGAAGTTCCATCAGAAATGGATTTTCCTGCCAATCGTCCATTTGGAGTGGCTCCCATTACTTTGCCAAAGTAAACATGACAAGTAGTTGAAAGCATATTCAGATGGAAAGTCTCTCCTTTGGTATTTGGTTTTCCATCAATTGCTGCAAACAAATCATTGTATACCTTCAAGGCGATATCATCAGCATAATCGTCATCATTTCCAAAGAATGGCGTATTGTTCAGAATGGTTTGACGCAATACTTCCTCTCCCTCAAAATTGGTTGCTACAGCATCCAATATGGTATCAATATTGAAATTCTTATCCTCGAAAACATGTTTCTTTAAAGTGGATAAACTATCGGTTACCGTTCCCAATCCGGTACACTGAATGTAGTTGGTATTGTAACGCGGACCAGCATTGTAATAATCTCTGCCTCGAGCAATACAATCATCTGTAAGAACAGATAACAAAGGAGCTGGAGCATATTTGGCAAACATTCTATCAATGTAATTGCTTACTCTTATTTTCTGATCGACAACAAAATTCACCTGCTTCAAAAACGCCTTGTACAACTCATCGTAAGAAGTAAATGTTCTTGGATCTCCTGTTTCGATTCCCGCTTTCTTTCCAGTTACCGGATCGATTCCATTGTTTAAGGTTACCTCAAGAATTTTTGGTACGTTCAAGTACCCTGTCAACACGTATGCTTCCTTACCAAAGGCTCCAACCTCAATACATCCACTGCATCCTCCTTCGCGAGCATCTTCAATGCTTTTTCCATGTCCCAACATCTCCATGATGTAAACATCCGGATTAAATACCGAAGGATAACCATGTCCCTGGCGGATTACATTACATCCTGCTTTTAAAAATCTTTCAGGAGTTCGCGAGCTAATATGAATGGAACTTCCTGGCTGTAAAATGTGCAGGTCTTCAATAATGTCAAGCATGATATAGGAAACCTCGCTTACCCCGTCAGATCCATCTTTTCTTACACCACCAATATTAATGTTGGTAAAGTCGTTGTAAGTTCCACTTTCGCGAGCTGTGATTCCAACCTTTGGAGGTGCCGGCTGATTGTTCACCTTAATCCAGAAACAAGAAAGCAGTTCTTTGGCCTCATCTCTGCTTAATTTTCCTTCAGCCGATTCTTTATTGTAAAAAGGTTCAAGATGCTGATCAAAATGACCTGGATTCATGGCATCCCAACCATTCAATTCCGTAATGGTTCCCAAGTGCATCCACCAGTACATCTGAATGGCTTCCCAAAATGTTCTTGGTGCATTGGCAGGAACCCAACGACAAACCTCTGCAATTTTCAATAATTCTGCTTTTCTGGTTTCGTCTTCTTCTTTCGCTGCCAATTCTTCAGCCATATCTGCATGACGCTCCGATAACAGAATTGCCGCATCACAAGAGATGGCCATTGCCTGTAGCTCCTCTAATTTATCGGTAGCCTCATCATCGTTCATGTAATCCAAACGATTGATATGATCCTGAATGTCTTTCTTAAATTCCAGCAGACCTTTCTTGTAAATCTTACCATCTAAAGTAGTGTGGCCTGGTGCACGCTGTTCCATGAATTCTGTGAACAAACCCGCTTCGTAAGCGGCCTTCCATTCTTCTGGCACATGATTAAAAATTCTTTCTCTTTGGGTACGACCTTCCCAATAAGGAATTACTTCCCTGGCATAAGTATCAATCTCTTCCTGCGAAATGGTGTATCGCTGCAACTCACGAGTGTTTAAAACATTTAAGTCATCAACACTATGGCAAGTCAACTCAGGAAAAGTTGGAACCGATTTTGGAGAAGGTCCACGTTCACCTACAATCAATTCTCCATCGCCAATGTAAATGGTTTTGTGCTTACATATTTCGTAGAAAGTTTTGGCACGTAATACTGGTATTGAGTATTTGCCATAATTTTCCTTGTAAAACTCAGTTTCAATTAAAGCACGCTCAATGGAAAGCGATGGTTCAGTATCAACACTCACTTTTCTAAGTTGCTTAATTCTTTCATTCATGCCTGGACCTTGTCCGTTGTTTTTATCGAAGTTACTTCCCGACTTTGCTTCTCTCTGCGGAATGGTTTTATCTATTGTCATTGTTTTTCAATTAATCTATCCGAAACGATGTTCTTGGGTACTGCATATGAATTCCATAATAGGAATCTCAGTACTTAAAAATAAAATGTAGTTTGTGACAGCAAAATGTATTAACACCTTGCCATTGGAAGGACAATTGTTTAAGAATAGATCATTAAACAACTAAAAAGTCTACGGTAACTGTATGTTAAGGTATGATTCAAACACATAAATAACACTTTTTTACTGAACCAAATTTACGAAATATTATTATCGGAGATACAAATCACAAGTAAATTCTTGTAATCTATAAATGATCTTAACAAATACATGACATGACCTTACATATCAATGCTTTTTCATTAACTTACAGCTGCTTTTCATCTACTCCCAATAAAACATGAAATCACTCCAGCTTTTTCTCGTTGTAATTATTACCTCCTTTTTATTCTTAAAATGCACTGAACAAAAAGAACAAATCCAATATGAAGAATTGAAATTAACTGAACTGTTCAATTATTTCATGAATACTACTGATAGCATTGAAGAACAAAAGCTCATTCATTTTTTGAATGATTCGATTGTAAAGCATCCTTATGGAATGTTTTATCCTTATGAGTTTATTGATACATTATCACACAATATAGAATTTAAACTTTGTTTTGATTACGACTCATACTTGGATTATGAATGGGTCAAAATTAAACACAGGAACGTGTTCTTTGTGAACATTGATCGTAACAATCAATTAAGATCAAGAATAGGAGATAAACTACGGCTTGATTCAATAAAACCTCTCTTTAAGCATTTCATTCTAAACAAACATGAGAGTGAAGATCTTCCTGAAAAAAGAATCATGATTATTCCACTTCTAGATACCGTTCAGGTTAGTAAAGGAGCATTATATGTAAAAACACAATTAATTCCAGATTCAACACTAAACAGAACAGATTGGCGATTAGTAAAAAGGGTGATTAACATCGCAAGCTCATCCATCGTAGAATTAAGAAACGAAAGTGCTCAATTCTACTTTGACAAAACTTACATTGAAGCTTCCTTAAAAGAAAAAGAGGCTTTAATAGAATATCTTCCAATTAGAATTTGGTTTTTCCCAAATGGATATAAACCGAAACCTCCAGCTCCAATATTATCAAAAGAGCTTCTTGAAATTCTTAGGTTAATAGATGAAGGAGAGGAAGAGTTAGAATTACTCGAAGATTAATTTTCCTTGAATAATATCTTCTCCAAAAACATTTCGGCACCATACTTGTTTTTAGTGCATGAAAACACTATTCATTTTATTACAAATGTTAACGAATGTAGATACAAAAGTTTTGTCCGATTTCACCAACGGTTCGAACCTAATGGATTGGTACATTGTAAATGATGTGGTTATGGGTGGTAGATCAGATTCGGGAATTTTCCTGAACCTTGATAGTTGTGCCGTGTTTAAGGGTTATGTTTCCCTTGAAAACAATGGCGGTTTTGCCATGGTAAAGCATGTTTTTGATCCCATTAAAATTGATTCTCATTCCAAAATAGTGATGAAGATTAAGGGCGATGGCAAGCGATATCAAATCCGATTAAAATCACAGGCTTCCCAAGCTCATTCACACATTAATTACTTTACAACCACAGGTGATTGGCAAGTTATTGAAATCCCGTTCAAAGATTTTTATGCCAGTTTTCGTGGCAGGCGATTGAGTTATCCGAATTTTAATGCCGATCAGTTGTCGGAGGTAGCTTTTTTAATCGGCAATAAAAAAGCTGAAGAGTTTCAGTTGAAAATTAAATGGATTGCTTTGAAGTAAGCCTCAGGTATACTTCATAAACTTCACAATTAAATCAACAATGGCTTGTGAACTTTGCTTTAAGGATTCTCGTATATCATTTGTTGTCATTAAATCAGTAAATCCAGGTAAAACCTTCGACTCTTCCTTGCTTAGTTTCTGATATCCCATACTCCAATTCGGGAAAGATCTTTGATCTATTCTCTCCTCTAATATCTTTACGATATTGGTGTGGCGTTTATCTTTCTGCAAGCGATCGTAAAGGTCATGAATCGTATCCGATTTCCCCTCTATCACCTGAATAAAAATCTCATCATTGTAAAGAAGTAAACCGGTTACTCCTTGCTTCAAATTCTTTGGCCTGATTTCAGATAATAACTCATCCAGTTCCAACTCCGAAAGCTGGTTCTTTGAAAAGCTTACATATACGATATGAATTAGATTAGGCATAGATTAAAGTTACAAAAGATCTCTAATCTTTTAATATTGATGACTTAGGGAACAAATCCTTTTTCGAATCTCCTAAAAAAGCTAAAGCAATCACCAATCTTTAATTATCTTAGGTTCCAATATTTAAACCCGATAGCATGAAGATCAATTTAAAAGAGAATTTTGAAAATATTAAGGATTATTTTTCACCCAAAGTGCTTGGCGAAGTAAACGATGTATATGTAAAAATTGCCAAAATTAAAGGTGACGAACTGCCATGGCACGACCACAAAAATGAAGATGAAATGTTTTTAATTATTGAAGGCAGCCTGCTAATGGAAGTCGAAGGAACAGAACCTTTTGTTATGAATGAAGGTGAATTGTTTATTGTTAAAAAAGGAATCCAACATCGAGTTTCATCTCCATCTGAATGCAAAATCATGTTAATTGAAAACAAATCTACGGCTCACACAGGTGACGTTAAATCTGATATCACAAAAGATATCAAAGATCAATTAAAATAATATTTTTAAACATTTTGCTAGTATCCGCCATAAAAGCATCTACCTTTGTCTCGAATTTAACACAACATATTAAATGAAACGTGAAGGAAGTTCTTATGGCATTTTCCTGATGATATTGTCGGTAATTGCCTTTGGCATTATGACTACACTGGTGCGAAGCATGTCTCATGTAAGTACTTACATAACAGTTTTTGTACGATTTGCTATTGGTGTAGGCGTTATTGGAATACTAGCCATGATGCGAAAAATAGATCTTAAGTTTGTTCGCAGTCCATTACTCCTTTTAAGAGGAATTACCGGTACAGCATCGGTTGCCTTGTTCTATTTGGCCATCATAAAAATAGGAATGGGAAAAGCCTCGGTTTACTCATACTCCTACCCTTTGTTTGCTTCCTTGCTAAGTGCCATAGTCCTGAAAGAAAAAATTCAAACTGCAAAATGGTTGATGATGCTATTGGCACTAATTGGCATTGTTATGGTTTCATTTCAGTTTACCGAATCTGGCAAATCATGGAGTTTTGGGTGGTTCGATTTTTTAGCCATGCTAAGCGCCATAACCAATGCAGTATCCATATTAATTGTGAAAAAATTGCATGGCACTGATAATTCTTACGCCATCTTTTTTGCCCAATCCATTGTTGGATTCTGGATATTTCTCGTTCCGGCCAACCTTCCCGAACTAACTGGTCCGATTACCAGTAGCTATATATTAATATTTATAGGTTTGGCATCTGCATGTGCGCAATTGTTGAACACGGAAGCTACCGCCATGTATCCATTGCCACCGGCTCACCGTTTCACATGCTCATTCCAATTGTAAATGTGATAATAGGAGTGTTGGTTTTCAATGAGGTATTTACCATGCAAGAAATCATTGGATCCTCATTGGTAGTAATGGCTTGTCTTGGAATTTTACGATTAAATAGCCGAATGCAAATCCAAACAAAGCACATTTAAATAAACTTACTCATGCGAATCAAGGGTTGAAAATATAATTTTAAAAGCAATAGAAATGTTTATTTAGGAATTCTTCCTTTTAGGGAAGATGGCTACAGCCAGAAGGGTGTATTTTTGATTATACTGTTTTTATTTCACCTTTTCCCTGTAGGGATTTTCCCTAGGAGGGAAAAACTCAACTTGAAAAAGTGATAAAATTCATTATTGTCTAATCAATACAGCTATTTTAACCCTTAATTTCACCCACTCATGCCGTAATATTACGATGGCAAGTAAAAATAAATGCCCAAGCCATTGGTAAATAAAATATTCCCATAAAGCGAATGCTCAAGAAATACAGCATTTAGCGATTTATTACGCAAATATGTATAAGAGAATATGATACTGCCAATAAAAGTAAAAATTAATGCCATCCAATTGCGAAATATGATGTGAGCCATTGAAAAACAAATCGCATTTACCAATAGCATTACAACAGGATTGGTAAATAATATCTTATATCGATGATAATAGAAAGCTCGAAAAATAAACTCCTGTGTGTAAGCCGACCATACCGGATAACTCACAATTACAGCAAGCCAAATCCAGAAGTTATTTCGTGGCAAATGAAAAAATACATCGGCCCTGAATATATATACCCAAATGGAGGTAAGGATTAAAAGAATCGATCCTTTCAGTAAAAAATCCTGCCAAGGATAGTCCCGTTTAATTCTAAATATTTCACGATCGAAGTTCTTGTCTTTAATAACAATGAAAAGGCAGTATAAAAAGACCAAAACAAGCGGAATGGCTTTATGAACTGGAATCATCTCATAATAATATAGCATTGGCAAGCCAATAAACATGAATAACATTTCCGTCCACAAATACAATCTCCTCATAACACCCCAATTTTAAAAGAAACAACAAGAACATTAACGACAATAAGAAAGACTTTCCTTATTAAGATTCGTTCTATATAAGTTACAAAAAAAGAGGCAAATTTGTTTTATAAATGCCTCTGAAATTTAGGAATGTTCTGATTTAAGTGACAAACGTAATTTTGCCATAGAATTACCTGTGTTTTTATAGATTAACTAGTCTTAAATGATGATCAGAAATCACCAGTTCAAGACTAATTCTCATAATTACCTGATGCGAATTATGAAATCTTCTTCTGTGCTCTTCTTGCTGCCACAATCATTAAGTATCCAGCGATAACTGGTCCGTAAGCTAAGAATTGATAACCTTTAAGATCGAACCACTTTAGATACAAGCCCAAAGTAGCGATACCTCCAATTATCATTAGTGCCCAACCTATCATTCTTAACTGTCTTGCATCAAGTTTTCCAGGCTTCTTTACATCTCCTGCAAGAATTTTATTGTCAATTTCTCTAACAACACTTTTAACGGTATTCTCATCAATACCTTTTTCTTTCAATTCTTTTCTTATTTGAGAGAAATCCATCCCCTCAATCTTCTTTGCGTGATAAAAATCGACTAAGTCCTTAAAATCTTGTGTCATAATTGTTGTTTTGAATGATGCAAATCTAATCAGAGAGAAATGATTTTCAAAATCTAGCCTATATGATTTGCAAAGACAGAGTAGTGCTGCGTCTCTACAGCATGTATTATTGAAAATATTCCCTTAGTCATTAGCAATGTCATACTCATAGTTAATATTGGTCAGCTCCTAATCCCCAATGACAAAGTCAATTCTATCATTGGTACACTGCGAGTTGGCATCTGAATGCTCCTACCTGCCAATGTGAGCCTCTTTCCTATCATCTGCATCGAGAGACCTGATAAATACAGCCTTACACCTACCAATTGCATTGCACTTATTAACAATGAGCGTGCGGATATCAACATTGAGGGTGCAGATGGAAGGTAGGAGCGTGCAGTTGGCAGGTCTCTCGATGCAGATGGCAGGTATGAGCGTGCGGCTGGCAGGTCTCTCGATACAGATGGCAGGTGGGAGCGTGCGGTTGGCAGGACGTACGGTGCATTTATTAACAAAGAGGGAAACATTGGCTGGTCGAACGGCTCCAATGGCAGGACGAACGGTGCAGATGGTGATCGGAACGATGCAGATGGCAGGTAGAACGAGTCCATTGGTAGAACGAACGGCTCCAACGGGAGGTCGAACGGTTCTGATGATAACCCGAATGATGCTGATGGC
>NZ_BAZX01000011.1 GCF_001310955.1 Marinifilum fragile JCM 15579 | reverse complement strand
GAAAACTTTAAGTTTTTTCGCAAAAATAAATAGCTGCCTGAAAATCAGTAGCTATTTTTTTCATATGGAAAGGGAAAAACAAATTACAAAAATTACATGAAAAAGTCCAACTTAATCTTGAAGATTTTTTCGCATCACCTTTCTTTCTATATCAAAGGACAGATTTGGCAATTGTTTCTCTAAGATTTCCATCCCAGAAATGGTTTTATGAATAAACTTTTGATGCGATTCAGAATCTGGATTAAAAGGACGATGTTCCGCCGCAGAAATCATTTTTCTAATTTTCTTCATATAATCCATAGTTGTTTTATCCATGAAAACATCAGAAAATCGTGACCAAATATAATTTGTCGAAGCAGAATTCATATGAATCATGTCTTCATGATAAAATCTATAATCTCTTAATTCGTCCATCACAATCTCGTAAGAAGGAAAATAACTAACATGATCAAACAATTGCACCAACTGATCTGCCGCCAATAGTAGAGTTGACTTGCTTAATTGATTTCCATGAGCGCCATCTTTCCAGTGTCGAATTGGACTTACGGTAAAAACAATTTTTAAATGCGGATTAAAAAGAGATAAGGATAGAATCAAATCTTTATAAAATCGAACGATTTCATCTACATCCAAACGATATCGATTAAATGATTTTGCAGGCTGTTTATGGCAATTGGATACAATTTTACCCGAATCTATGAGTTCATAAACAGGATGTGCCAAATGTAATGAATAGAATATCGGCAGTAGCCAAATCTAATGAAGCAGATTGCATGGCAGTATTAATACTTTTCAAACATTCTTCGGAAGATGTTGATGAAAAACTTCCATGGTGAGAATAGCTAAAGTATAAATCATTCGCAAAATTCAGATCATCTTCGATAAATTCCTTATTATCGATTAACAACTGAATACTATTACCTACACTAATTGGGTTATAAATTACTCCAAATGGATTTACAGTTGTGTTGAATTTATTTTGAACCAATAATTTTCCAACATTTTCAACAAAACAAGAACCCAACATTAAAATCTTAGAATGATAAGAAATTTTAAAATCTGATTCAGGTATTTCGACAATTGTTCTGAACTGATCCATGATATCTTTATTTCTTCAGTAATTTATATATCCAATCGCAAATGTATTCGAAAACTTCATTATTAAAAGGCTCATTGTGCAATTCATGATAAGCTTTGTTCCACAATTTAAAGGTACAGTTTTCCTGATTCTTATTTGCAAAATATTTACTAGCAGCAGAATCTGTAATTCCATCCTCATCGCCATGCATCAACAACAAGGGTTTTTTAATTTTTTCTTCAGAATTGTATACAAAGTAACCTGCATCGTAAGCTTCAACAAACAAACGAAAGGATACCCAGTGATGAACAAACTCATCCTCATCATATTTGCGACAAACCTCTGGATTGTGGGACAGTAAACTTGAATCAAATTTTGTTTTAATACTGAATTTCGGAATCAAGCGATTCAAAAATCTCAGCAATGGAATCACCATTTTTGGTGGAGAACCCTGCGAAATAATCCAAGGTGAAGTGGAAATAACACCAATATATTTGTTATTTCTTTTTAGTAGATGGTTCAACACCTCTCCTCCTCCCATGCTATGCCCATACAATACAATAGGTAAGTTCGGATATTTCTCTTCCGCTTTATGCAAAACCAAATCAATATCATTCATGAAATCATCATAGGAAGAAATTACACCTCTTTTCCCTTCAGATAATCCATGACCTCGCTGATCAAAGGCTAACAATATAAACCCCTCAATCACAAATCTTTCCGCCCAATATAAATACCTGGAACTATGCTCACCAATACCATGTACCAAAACAAGTATTGCTTTTATATCCTCATCGGGGAGGAATTCCTGTGCAAAAAGTTGAATATTATCGTGAGCCAGAAAATGAAAAATATTGTGCTGCATTGAGGAATAAATTAAATTGACACATAAAAATAGAAAGAAAATGCAAAAACAAATTATAATTCGAACAGATAAGCACAATGGCCTGTATGACATTACTTCACAAACAGAAAAAATAGTAGAAGAAAGTGGTATTCAATCAGGCATTGTAAATGTATATGCACAGGGAGCTACTGCTGCCATCATGGTTCAGGAAAACTGGGATGAATCGGTACAAAATGATGTGGTCACTCTACTAAAAAATTTGATTCCTTCGGGCGTATTGGAACATGATGCCCAGGATAAGAATGGTGATTCACATTTGAAAGCCGGAATAGTTGGTCCAAGCGAATGCATTCCTATTATTAATGGTAAAATGGGATTATCAACCTGGCAAAACATTTTCTTTTGCGAATTTGATGGTCCAAGAAAAGAGAGAAGTATTATTATAAGTTGTTTACAGATCTAAAAAATCCAGATTTCTCTTTATCCCTTTAAATTTTGTTCTTTTGACAGCTGAATTACGAAATATTTCTCCGAATTTATGAGCATCCATGTGCTGCCAATTCTCTTTTGACATGTTTAGCAGATCAGGATTTGGATCAAACTCTGGAACCTTATGAGATTTTGCCATTCTATTCCAAGGACAAACATCCTGACAAATATCGCATCCAAACACTCTATTTTGGAATTTTCCTTTTTCTTCTTCAGGAATTTCTCCTTTTAATTCGATGGTATAATACGAAATACATTTGCTTCCATTCACAACATATGGCTCTGTGATTGCTCCGGTTGGACAAGATCGAACGCATCTATTGCACCCTCCACAAAAATCAGCGTAAGTGGGATTTTCATATTCCAACTCCATATCCAAAAACAATTCACCCAAGAAAAGAAAGGAACCAATTTTTCGATTAATGAGTAATGAATTTTTTCCTATCCAGCCTAAACCAGCTCTTTTTGCCCATGCATGTTCTAAAACTGGAGCCGAATCAACAAATGCACGTCCAGAAACCTCACCAATTTCTGTATTAATGTATTCCAATAACTGATTCAATCTGTCTTTTAGGACAAAATGATAATCTTTACCGTATGCATATTTTGCAATTACCGGAGCTTCCGGATCATTTTGTTGCTCTTTGGGGAAATAATTTAAACCAACAACAACAATAGACTTTGTATTTTCAACCAACAATCGAGGATCCAAACGCTTCTCGATATTGTTGGCCATGTATCCCATTTCACCATGATAGCCTTTATCCAACCATGAAAGAAAATTTTCTCTTTCATCCTCCAAAAAATCTGCCTTAACAATCCCACACAAATCCAACCCAAGTTCTTTTGCCTTGGATTTTATCAGGTTTGATTTTGCAGATAAAGTAAGATTCATTGTATCTTCCAATAGGTAGAGACGTAGGATGCTACGTCTTTACATGTCTTCTAGATTACATAGGTACAAAAAAAGGGCTAAACAGCCCTTTGAAAATATTTTAAAGAAAACCCAGTTCGAGTTTTGCTTCTTCAGTCATCATATCTTTATCCCATGGTGGATCGAATGTAAGAACAACAGTAACATCTTCGATCATTGGCAAGGCTTTAATTTTATCATTTACCTCTTCCAAAATCTGATCAGCCATCGGACAATTAGGAGCAGTAAGAGTCATCAACACTTTCACCTCGTCTTCTTCATAGAAATCGATCTCATAAATTAATCCCAGATCATAAATATTTACTGGGATCTCCGGATCGTAAATGGTCTTTAAGACCTCTACTATTATTCCTTCTGTTTCCTTTTTTCCCATCTTGTATATTATTTTACATGATTGAAAGCAATTCCGTACATCTTAATTTGCTTCACCATCGATACCAAACCATTCGATCTGGTTGGTGAAAGATGCTGTTTCAAACCAATTTCATCAATAAAGTTCAAATCAGCATTCATGATATCTTCAGGAGTTTGGTTATTGAATACACGAATTAACAAAGCAGCAATACCTTTTACAATAATAGCATCACTATCTGCTTCAAGTTTCACTTTACCGTCTTCCAAACTTGCATTGAACCAAACTTTCGATTGACAACCTTTAATAAGGTTCTGATCCGTTTGATGCTTTTCATCTAATCCCTGCAAATCGGTTCCCAACTCGATTAGATATGCATATTTGTCCATCCAATCTTCGAATCCTGCAAATTCTTCAATAATTTCTTCCTGAATCTCGTTTATTGTCATCTCTCTAATAATACTTAAACAAAGAGTTGTTACTTATATCTCTTTTGATTTTGATGGCACTAATGTACAAACATTTTGCAAACTTTTAGGATACCATTATAAAGGGCGTCGATTTCTTCCTTTGTATTGTAGAAGGAAAACGAAGCACGAACGGTTCCGTCGATACCAAAATGTTGCATTATCGGTTCGGTACAATGGGTTCCTGTTCGAACCGCAATTCCCATCTGATCCAATAGCATTCCCATATCATAGAAGTGAATTCCATCAACCAGGAAAGAAATCACAGATGTTTTGTGTTCGGCAGTTCCATATATCTTAAGGCCATCAATACTTGATAACTTTTCGGTGGCATAGGCCAAAAGCTCTTGCTCGTAAGCATCAATATTTTCAAGACCAATATTTTCTACATACTCAATAGCAGCTCCTAAACCAATTGCATCAATATAATTGGGAGTTCCCGCTTCAAACTTAAATGGCAATTCATTGTAAGTGGTTCCTGAAAATCGAACTTCCTTAATCATTTCACCACCACCTTGCCATGGAGGCATCTCGTTTAGCAAATCTTCCTTACCGTATAAAACACCAATACCGGTTGGACCATACAATTTATGACCAGAGAAAACCAAGAAATCAACATCCCACTCCTGAACATCAATTTTCAAATGCTGTACCGACTGAGCTGCATCCACCAAAACCTTAACTCCTCTCGCATGTGCGATATCGATAATTTTCTGGATTGGATTAATGGTTCCCAATGAATTTGAAATATGATTTACTGCCACAATCTTTGTTCTATCAGTAATCAACTCATCCAACTCATCCAACAAAAGTTCTCCCTTATCATTAAAAGGAAGCACTTTTAGAACTGCTTTTTTCTTTTCACAAACCAATTGCCAAGGAACAATGTTTGAATGATGTTCCAATTCAGAAACGATCACCTCATCGCCTTCGCCAATATATCTTTCAGCAAAAGAATTGGCAACTAGATTTACAGATTCAGTTGTTCCTCTGGTAAAAATGATTTCGTGAAGATGTTCCGCATTAATAAAATTCTGTACAATCTTTCTTGCATTCTCATTTCCATCGGTGGATTTATTACTTAGGTAATGTACTCCACGATGAATATTAGAATTGTACTTATAATAATACTTCACCATTTCATCAATCACCTGTGTAGGCTTTTGTGTGGTTGCTGCATTATCGAAGTACACAAGATCTTTACCATGTACTTTTTCCTGAAGTATTGGAAAATCTTTACGTATTTTATTTATGTCCAGCGTCATTGTATATTATTATATGGTAGAGACGTAGCAATGCTACGCCTTTACAATATCATTATCAATTTTAGTGATTGCAAGCTATTGCACAAGTATTACATTTTGAGATTTCGCCACGTAATCTTTTGTCAACCAATTCGTCAATTCTTTCTTTCAAAGGCTCAACTCTGATTTTCTCGATAATTTCGTGAGCAAAAGCAAACATCAGCATCTGACGAGCTTCTTTCTCATCGATACCTCTAGCACGCAAGTAGAACAATGCATCCTCATCCATCTGTCCCACTGTTGCTCCGTGACTACATTTCACATCATCAGCATCAATTACCAATTGTGGTTTGGTGTTGATCACAGCATCGTTTGAAAGCAACAAGTTGTTGTTCGACTGGTAAGCCTGAGTTTGCTGAGCATCTCTCTAACGAAAATTCTACCTGCAAAAGCTCCAGAAGCCTGATCATCCATAACACCCTTAAAGTGCTCGTTACTCAAACAGTTTGGCTTGGCATGATCAATCGAAGTAAAGTTATCTACATGCTGATCGCGATCCATCAGGTACATACCAAAGGTATTGTTCTCACAATACTCCTCATCCAATAATACATGATGGTTGTTGCGAATTGTTCCTCCATATAGAGAAATGGTATTCGACAAAACGTTTGAGTGTGATTCCTGACGAATGAAAGTTGAATTCAAAATTACAGAATTTAAATGCTGATTTTGCAAAGTATATAAATCGAAAATTGCATTTCGTGCAACATTTACCTCTGTAACAGAATTGGTTAAATATTTATGATGCGTTAAAGTATGATCACAAACAATAATTTTTGCCTGTGCATTTTCTTCAACTACAATTAAGTTTCTTTGAGTAGCCATTAGGTCACGATCCGAACGAAGCAAGTTTACAACCTGAATTGGTTTTTCAATTACAACACCTTTTGGCACGTAAATAAAGAATCCATCCTTAGCCAAGGCTGTATTTAATGCAACCACCCCATCTTCTTCGGTTTTGGCATATTTGCCATAGTGTGCATTAAAAATATCCGGATATTTTTCGGCAGCTTCCTGAACACCACAAACAATCACTCCTTTTGGCAATTCAGTTAACTCTTTATTGTTTCCGTAGTACCAACCATTTGTTAACAACACCAAATTGGTATCCAACTCAGGTACATCACACTGGAAAATCTCATTCAAATCAACATCAACATTCTGATATCTAAGATTTACATTGTATGGATGATCGAAAGCCGGAATCAAGTTGGTATACTTGTAATTCTCGTTGGCACGAGTAGGAATGCCCAATTTAGAAAAATCCTGAAATGCATTCTTGCGAGTTTCGTTCATAACATCTGACGAACCTTCCAACAACAATTCATTTCCTTGATCAAACAAATCAGCGAAATCCTTATTTATTGTATTAATATCGGCCATATCTGACAAATTATTTAATGAGTGATAAACACTCTATACTATCAACTATTTTCCGTTCTCTTCTTTAATCCAGTCGTATCCTTTTTCTTCCAGTTCAAGAGCCAACTCTTTACCTGCAGTTTTTACGATACGTCCGTTATACAATACATGAACAACGTCAGGTACAATATAATCTAGCAAACGCTGATAGTGAGTAATTACAATTGTTGCATTATCGCGAGTTTTTAATTTGTTCACACCATTTGCAACAACACGTAAAGCATCGATATCCAAACCTGAATCGGTTTCATCCAAAACAGCTAATTTTGGTTCAAGCATTGCCATTTGGAAGATTTCATTCTTCTTTTTCTCACCACCCGAGAAACCTTCGTTAACCGAACGATTTGTCAATTTCGAGTCAATTTCAACCAATGCTTTCTTCTCACGCATTAATTTTAGGAAATCAGAAGCCGACAATGGATCCAATCCTTTGTATTTGCGATGCTCGTTAACAGCAGTCTTCATAAAGTTTACAGTAGAAACTCCAGGAATTTCGATTGGATATTGGAATCCTAAGAAAATACCTTCTTTGGCACGATCTTCTGGTTCCATATCTAAAAGGTCTTTTCCCTGAAAAATAACCTCTCCTTCTGTAACATTATACAAATCTCTACCTGCCAATACTGAAGCAAGAGTACTCTTACCAGCACCATTAGGTCCCATAATTGCGTGAACTTCGCCTGGCTTAACATCCAGATTAATTCCTTTAAGGATATCTTTTCCTTCGATGGAAACGTGTAAATTCTTAATGCTTAACATTTCTATATTTAGCTTTTTGCCTACTAAAAGGCCAATTACTACTTCATTAATTTACCAGTTAAATATTCACTGGCAGAAAGGCTAATTATTCAAAAAAAAATAGCCTATATATATTATCCCACAGAGCCTTCCAAACTGATTTGAAGCAATTTTTGTGCTTCAACAGCAAACTCCATTGGCATTTTGTTGATTACCTCTTTTGCATATCCGTTTACGATCAAACCAATAGCATCTTCGGTATTGATACCACGCTGGTTACAATAGAAAATCTGGTCTTCACCAATTTTCGATGTTGTAGCCTCGTGCTCCACCTTTGCTGATGGGTTACCAATCTCAAGATAAGGGAACGTATGTGCACCACATTTATCACCCAATAGCAACGAATCACACTGCGAGAAGTTACGAGCACCTTCACAATTCTTTACAACCTTCACCAATCCACGATATGAGTTATTGCTCTTACCTGCCGAGATCCCTTTCGAGATAATGGTAGACTTGGTATTGTTACCAATGTGAATCATTTTGGTTCCTGTATCGGCCTGCTGGTAATTGTTGGTTACCGCAACTGAATAGAATTCACTTGAAGAACCATCCCCTTTTAATATGGTAGAAGGATATTTCCAGGTTACTGCTGATCCAGTCTCAACCTGAGCCCACATCAACTTCGAGTTAACCCCTTCGCAAATACCACGCTTGGTTACAAAATTGTAAATCCCACCTTTACCATTCTTATCTCCAGGGTACCAGTTCTGAACCGTTGAATATTTTACCTCTGCATTATCTTTCACAATAATTTCAACGATAGCAGCATGCAACTGATTCTCGTCACGCATAGGAGCAGTACATCCTTCAAGGTAACTTACGTATGATTCCTCCTCACAAACAATCAAAGTTCTCTCGAACTGACCAGTATTTTCAGCGTTGATACGGAAGTAAGTTGACAATTCCATTGGGCAACGAACTCCCTTAGGAATGTAAACAAACGAACCATCGGAGAATACAGCCGAGTTTAAAGCTGCAAAAAAGTTATCCTGAATTGGAACTACAGTTCCCATATATTCCTGAATCAAGTCTGGATGATCTTGAACTGCCTCGCTAAAAGAACAGAAAATAATTCCCTTTTCTGCCAAAGCTTCTTTAAAGGTTGTTTTTACCGATGAAGAGTCCATTACAACATCTACCGCAACATTAGCAAGTATCTTTTGCTCATCCAAAGGAATACCAAGCTTATCGAAAGTAGCTCTAATTTCCGGATCAACATCATCCATACTCTCCAATTTTGCTTTTTGCTTAGGAGCAGAATAGTAAATGATATCCTGATAATCAATTTCGGGAATTTTTAAATATGCCCACTCCGGCATTTTCATCGTTTTCCAATGACGATAAGCTTTTAATCTGAAATCAAGCATGAATTTAGGCTCTTTCTTTTTAGCCGAAATCATGCGAATAATATCTTCATTCAGACCTTTACCTATGTCGTCGTTCTCAATGTCGGTTACAAAGCCATATTTGTATTCGCTCTCGGTAACCTCATTCAATATTTTATCTTGTTCTTCTTTCGCCATAATACCAAAATATTAGATCCTGACCGATTTCATTCGCTTAGGCGGAATTAGCACTGGTTATGTATCAGTAAAACTCGATTTTCTCCTCGAAGCTATTCTTTGTTAGGTCTTAAAAAAACTTGCAGTTTCTGCAAAGCAAATAAGAATATGTGAACTATCCCCCTCAAGCCCTTCTGAAATCAAGTGCAAATATAAGAAAGTATTTAAATATCTTACTGATATGAAGCAATAAAATACTTCCAAGTCCTTATTAACTGAAACGTAAAAAATTGAGAATGGATACGTTTGCGAAATAGAAATATTCTGAATCCAATTTCGAGCCTTCTCATAAAAAATATGCTCTAATGACAAAATCAACCCTATTCAAGTATTCAGTGATTTAAGCAAATACAAGAAGTAAATTTACATAGTAAATGTCAACCCTTTTGGTTCTTTACAACTTTAATTTGACAAATAATTTTATTTCGTTCATCAATAAATTATAAAAACAGGGTTACCTTTTCGTATTTGCAAGAATTAATATATGTAAACCATTTAATAGGGAATCTTTATGACTTACGAAACCACACTTACCCGAGAAAAGTACTTGAAAGAATTAATTCAAGTCGAAAGTACAGGCACTCCAGAACAATTAGCAGTTAAACTAAATACATCTGTAAGCACAGTTTACCGGATGATTAGAACACTCAAAAGAATAGGTGAACCCATTGATTATTCAAAAGTAAGACAAACGTATTATTTCAAATAAGTTGATACTACAAAATTGACATCTTTAATCTTTGTTTATTTAGAATAACCTCTATATAATTAATAATTATTATTCTAAAAGAACCATTAAAACTGTACTTCTCAAAATTTCAATCTACAAAATATAGACTTAATAAAAATAAGCAAACTGTCATATAGTGACAGTTTGCTTATATAAATTGGTTCTCGAGTTCATTCAAATGTGCACATGAAACAACTCAAGTCCAATGTCTCATGCGAAGAGATTAGGGCAAAATTAAAGTTATTTTATTATTAACACTTAAAATTTTGACAAAATGAAAGAATTGAATTTTGAACAAATGGAAAAACTACAAGGTGGCGTTCCTGCAAAAGAGTACTGTGATACTATTCAAATGATTTATGACCACAATGAAGATCAGCGAGATACAGAAGGAATGGAGTTTGCAATATCACTATGTAATGGATTAGGCCACCCTATTCAAGGTTAACACCATACAACTAGGGCTTTTATAAGCCCTAGTTACATACAAAGAAACTTTCCATATAGACCATCTATTAAAATTTATGACTCAAAAACTCTTATCATTACTTGTTTTTTTAATAATTATAAACCAAGCCTGTTTTTCACAAAAAAGACAAATAATAAAAGGTAATATTACATGTTTGTGTGATTCGGCTACCATTCCCTATGCTCATATAGGAATATGGGGAAAAGGTATAGGAACTATCTCCAACATTAACGGAGACTTCGAATTAAAAGGTCAGCTTAACCTTGAGAAAGACTCCCTAATGGTATCACATATTGAGTATGAAAAAAAACTGATTCCTTTAAATAAACTTGTTTCTGATACCATCCACATCCAACTTAAAAAAAGTGAATATCAATTAGGTGAAGTTATTGTACTACCCGATGAAAAAATAAATGAGATTTTTAAACATGTCATTAAAAACTTAAAAATCAATTATCCAGATAAACTGTATCAATGTGAAGCATTCTATAGAGAAGTGCAATATGAATTAAAATCTAAAACAAATACCCGACTAATAGAAGCTGCTATAAATATTCAGGATGGCAAGATTACTTCTCCCAGATCTAAAATAAAGTGCAGTGTATTACAACTGCGTAAATCAAAAAATTACACACAAGAACACTGGGGCTCTATACTAATGAGCAAGTTATTTATAAATTACAACCAACTGTATTATTTACTTAGGGGTAACCCAACACGTTGCTACAAAGAACTACTATCTAAAGGCGATCTGTATTGTAATCCAATTCAGTGGGCATCTGAAAATAAAAAGGGAACTTTAAGCTTGAAATGCTTAATCAAAAAGAAAGATCAGGAAATTTATGTATTTCAATATGATTTAGGCCCTGAACTTAGTTTTAACTTTTACATCAACAAATCAGATTATGCCATATTACAATTTGATCATGAACTAAAAAATATTCAAAAGCAGTCGTATTACTTTACAAAAATTGATGATAAATATTTTCCATCATTTTTTAAATCTGAAAATATCCAAAGCGTTTTAAAAGACTCAAAAGGACTTAGAATGACAATAAGTTCATTAAGTTTTGTTAATCACAATCCCAACCGTAAGAATTTTAAACGCTTGCGTTCAAAACACGTGGCTATTAAGGATCTTGAACTTTATGATCTGAAAATGGAATACGATGAAAACTTTTGGTCTAATTACAACATATTACTAGACGAACCTATAGATCCAAAAATAATTTCAGATTTAGAACAAAACAAGTCGATAAAAACTCAATTTAAGGAGAATTCAAATCTATAAACTCAATTCATTAACCATTAACTCTATGAGTAATAAACTTTTTATATGTCTTGTTTTAATATTGCTATGCAAGCATGCATACATGCAAAACATTCAAACCATAAAAGGTCAAATATCTTGTTCGAACGATACAATAACCATCCCCTATGCTCACATAGGAATATTAGGAACAGGCATTGGAACTGTTTCCAACATTAACGGAAATTTCGAATTAAAAGGGCAGTTTAATTTTGAGAAAGACACCCTAATGATATCGCATATTGAGTATGAAAAAAAACTGATTCCTATAAGTAAACTTGCAGCTGATACCAACTTCATAAAACTGGTAAGAAATGAATATTTGTTAGCAGATGTAATTGTTTTACCAGACGATAAGAAAAAGGAAATTTTTAAGAATGTAATTAAAAATTTAAAAAACAATTACCCTGATAAATTGTATCAATGCGAAGCTTTCTACAGAGAGATCCAATATCAGAAAAGAACAAACAAACACACCAGACTAATAGAGTCAGCTGTAAATATTCAAGATGGAAAGACTACATCTCCACTTTCGAAAATCAAATGCAGTTTATTACAATTTCGTAAATCCGATAATTTTACAGAAGAACATTGGGGTTCAAAACTATTAAAAAAAATGCTTGACCTTTCTCCTAACCACTTACACCTCCTTCTAGTTGGAAATCCCATCCGATACTATAAAGACAGACTTCACACATCTAAATTTAATCCGCTCACTCAAAGATATAAGGATAAAGAACTCAAATTTGCCTTATCACATATTATTCAAAAGTTGGATGATCAAATCTACGTTTTTAAATCTACACAAGGCATATCCTGTACATTCTACATTAATAGTAAAGATTATGCAATATTGAAATACGAGGAAGAGATGAAAAGTAAAACTAGCCTTATATTCAAAAGCTCCTACCAATACAAGAAGATAGATAACAAGTACTATCCAGCTTTCTACTATAATGTTAGCATTACAGATTATCTTAAAAATTCAAAAGGTCTTGGAATAACAGAAAGTAGCCTAACATTTGTGAACTACAGTCCCGATCGAAAAAAATTCAAGCGCTTGCGTTCCAAACATGTTCTTCCCAACGAAATAGATCTTTATGAGCAGAAAATGGAATATGATGAAAACTTTTGGGCAAACTATAATATTCTATTGGATGAACCCTTGGAAGACAAAGTAATTTCCGATTTAGAAAGAAAAACATCTCTACAAAGTCAGTTCAAAGAAAACGCCACAAACCAAAACCAATAAAAATATGATACAATTCTTAAAACAATTAAAATGCAGATATGCCATATTAATATTTTTATCCGTACTTCTTATACTGCGTTATACAAGCAGTGGGATAGTTTTTGCGAAAGTTAAGGATTCAGAGTTCGTTCTTAAAAACTTCTTAATCTATAATTACCTCTACAACTCCATCGTTTATCTTTTGAAAATTGCAGTTGTTAGTTTAATTATATTAGGAGGAACTCTACTTTCCGGATACAAATTAAAATCCAAGCAAATTTTTAAAACAGTGATCCTAGCTAATTTCGTGTATTTCTTAAGATATATCACTGTAATCATCTGGGCTGCACTTAATTGGAATACATACAATATGGAATCTCTGCAGGCTTTTAATTCGAAAACCTTTTTAACTTTTAAATTAGGAGATGCCGATCATATTCTAGCTCAATTTCTTAAAACATTCAGCTTGTATGACATTATTTTTGTTTTAGCACTACTCCTTTTAACAAAACTATTAAACAAGATTGAATGGAAACAAAGCACTAAAATTATATTTTCTTCTTACGTCCCAGCAATTATTGTTTATGCTCTTTTTGTAGTTTTTCTTACTGAACTGTAAGAAAAAAAAATTCATATCCTATAATAGAACGTTAAAATGAAACATCTAAAAAATATTCTTCCACTAACTCTCTTTATTCTCATTGTTGTTACCTTATTGTTTGTAATTGTCGACAAAAGAAAAACAAACAAAGAAATCGCCCTTCATTATGAAACCATTGACTTTGAAGATTTCAAGTTTATAGAACCAATTAAAGATTATGAATTAAATGAGAATTCAGTAATATGTTTCTTTAACAGCACTTGTTCTTTGTGTTCCTACGAAGCCAAACAGCTTAAAAAGGAAGAATTTGTACCTAACAATCTTGATTTTATTTGGGTATCATCACAAAATCGTGATAGCATAGCCTCATTTATTAAGAACAATAACATAGCAGATGTAGAGCATTTCAAATTTGCTCAAATTGATTCAAGTATTTTGATAGAAAAATACAATGTAAATGAATATCCCCGAGGATTAATCTATAAGAATGGAATACTATGTCATTCATTTAAGGGTTTAATCAATTTATTCAAAATAAAAGAGCATTTAAAAAAAGACATTTCAAACTAAACACTAACCTTCAATCTATTATTCAGTGAATTGGAAGATCGTCAAGAAAGCAAAAAAATCTTTTACACTACAGCAAGATTATGCTGATTGTGGCATTGCTTGTTTGCTATCAGTTATCAAATATTTTGGAGGTGCTGGTAATTTCGAATCTTTGCGTGAATGGAGCGGAACTAGTAAGCAAGGAACAACTCTGCTAGGCCTATATCAGGCAGCAAAAAAATCCAACTTATCAGCAAAAGCTTATCAAGCAGAATTTGATAATCTAAAAGATACAAAGCACCCTCTAATCTTACACCTTGAACTTGAAAACGGACTGGAGCACTATGTTGTATTTTATGGGTTTCATAAAAATAAACTTATTATTGGCGATCCAGGTAGAGGGGTTTGTTATTACACCCAAAATGAGCTTTTAAAAGTTTGGAAATCAAAAGCTCTATTGACTTTACAACCTGAACAATCTTTCATTCATAAAGAAGAAACCACAAAACAAAAAAGAAACTGGATCAAGAACATGATTCAGGAAGACTCACAAATCTTAATGGTTTCCATCTTTATTGGCGTTTTAATTGCTGGTTTGAGCTTAGCAGTATCTGTTTTTAACCAAAAACTTATTGATGACATTTTACCATCAAAGGAGTTTTCGAAAGTAATTATTGCAATTGCTTTGCTGTCTTTATTACTTGTTTCTCACACATTTTTAAATGCAGTACGCAATAAATTTTTATACATTCAAAGCCATGATTTTAACATTCGAATGGTAAATTCTTTTTTTAAACAGCTACTAAATTTACCAAAAAGTTTTTTTGACAACAGAAGATCCGGAGACATGATCGCCAGGCTAAATGACAGTGCCAGAATACAGGCTTTTCTTTCTAAAGTAGCTGGTAATTTTATTATTGAGATTCTCATTTTAGTGGTTTCAATATTAGTCCTATTTTTCTATTCCACCACACATGGAATTCTAACGCTCTTGTTTCTTCCTATTTATGCAACTATTCTTATAATTTTCAACAAAAGAATTGTTTCTGGACAAAAAAATGTAATGGAACACTATGCACATAACGAAAGTTTTTACATAAACAGTTTAAATGGGATAGAAACCATAAAAAACACCAACACCAATACATACTTCGAAAATAAAAACCTCACGATCTATACAAACTTTCAAGACAAAATCCTTAATCTGGGAAAATTAACAATCAGTTTATCTTTTTTGTCAGGAGTATTAGGAACAATATACATGGCTAGTATTATTGGAGTAGGTGCACAACATGTAATTACTGATATCATTAGTTTAGGAGCTTTAATTGCGATGATTGGCATTTCCACCAGAATTTCTCCAGCCTTAACAAGCATAATTTCAATGCTAATTCAAGTACAAGAAGCTAAAGTAGCCTTTGATCGTTTATTTGAAATGATTAACATCAACACAAATTCTCAAAAAACAAACAAGTCGATCTCGAAATTAACAGATATCCAAATCAAGAATCTTAACTTTCGATTTCCTGGAAGATCTCTTCTTTTAAAAAACATCAACCTGAAGATACAAAAAGGTAAAATCGCAAGCCTTCTCGGAGAATCTGGTACAGGAAAGAGTACTTTAGCCAGTATTTTACAGAAATTCTACTTCCCAGAAAACGGGGATGTATTCATCAATGATATTCCTATCAATGAGATCTCTAATACCAGTTTGAGATCACAAATAGGACATATTCCTCAAAATATACATATTTTCAATAATACACTGGCCTTTAACATCTTGCTTGAAGATGTAAATGATCAAAACTTAACAGCGTTAAAAAAGTTTTGTGAAGAGTGGGGCTTTGATAAATTCTTTGATGTATTACCTCAGGGATTATCTACAAAAGTAGGTGAAGATGGCATCAACTTATCTGGTGGACAAAAGCAACTACTGGCATTTGCCAGAATATTCTATAAAAAACCTGAATTTATTATACTAGACGAAGCCACTTCTGCAATGGATCGAATTACCGAACAATTTATTTTTACATTACTCGAAAAAATAAAACAAGACGTTGCGATATTAATTATTACACATAGAATTCATATCATAAAGAGAATTTCAGACTACATATACATCTTAGAAAACAAAACAACAGATAATCATGGAACACATGAAGAACTAATGAAATACAATAATTTCTACAGTCAATTCTGGAAGGAATTACATATAGAATCAAACCTACTACCTGCAAATTGAAGAGATTATACAACATAGCATACCAAATAGAGGAAATCTGGCACTCGTTAAAGGAACACAAAAAAAGAAATCTTTTAACTGGATTTGGTGTTTCCTGGGGAATTTTCATTCTGGTTCTGTTGGTAGGGGCAGGAAATGGACTCCAAAAAGGAGTAATGGTTCTTTTCCAGGACTACACTCAAAATAGCTTTTGGATATATGGTGGTAAAACCAATATTTCAAAACCCGGACAAAATTCTGGCAGACTTATCCGTTTTAAACAACAAGATCTATCGGTTCTAAAAAAATGGTATCCCGAAATAGAACACACCTCTCCTGAGTTAAGATACAATGGAAAACTATTAAACTCGAAAAGCAACAGTTATCATAGGTTTGAATGCTATGGCATAAACAGCAGTTACTTCAAAATCAAAACATACACAAAGTCGCAAGGCCGATTCTTCAATCCATTAGATGATCAACAGAACAGGAATATTGCAATTATAGGTAAAGACATCGCTGAAGGATTATTTGAAAAAGAAGATGTTGTTGGCAAATATTTCTGTATGGATGGTGTATGGTTCCAAATTATTGGCGTACTGGCAGAGAAATCTCTTTTTTCGAATAATAAAAGACATATTTACATTCCATTTGGTGCACTTCAAAATCACTTTTTTAAAGACAAGAGCATGAATTGTTTTGCCCTCTCTTTAAAAGCTGAAAACTCCGCCAAGAGATTCGAAGAATCGATTAAAAATTACTTATCGAAAAATTATCAATTTGATGTAGAAGACAAAAATGCCATTTATATAAACAACGTACAGTCTAGTGCAGGATCTATTAAAGGCTTATTTAAAACCATCAACGGATTCCTTTGGCTGGTTGGTTTTTGTATGCTTTTAAGTGGAATTGTAGGTGTCAGCAACATCATGCTTGTTGTTGTTAAGGAAAGGACCCAGGAAATTGGTATACGAAAAGCCATAGGTGCAAGCCCCAAAAGTATCCTTTACATGATTTTGAATGAATCAATAATTATCACATTCATATCGGGAGTTACCGGCCTACTTGCCGCAACAGTAATTGTTAACCTCATTAATTTGATCATTGGAGATATGATTTCCGACAGCAATTCGATATTCAAAGGACTGGATGTAAATATTCCCATTGCCATTGGAGCAATCATCACACTGGTTATTTCAGGAGCCATTGCTGGATTATATCCTGCAAGAAAAGCAGCATCGGTATTACCTATTAAAGCCATAAGCTCAGAAAATTCTTAATCTTATCGGAACATGAAAAATAAAAGCCTCATATTAACTTTGATTATCCTAACTGTTTGTGTAGGTTTTGTATGGTTACACCAAACAAAAAACAAATATCGTTTCAGCAATACTGAGCAACCTAGCTTCTCCGATCTAGAGCTAAAACAGTACATTTCTGGTTATTTGGTTCCCGAAAAAGAGATTCAAATTAAATCCCAAATTTCAGGAATTCTTAAAAAAACGCATGTAAAAGCGGGCGATACCATTAAACGAGGTGATTTAATTGCGGAGGTTAGTGTATTGCCAAATCCACAAAACATCGAAACCGCATCGAAAACACTTACCACTTGCCAAATCAACTTTAACAAGTGCAAAAAAGAATACGAGCAATACAAAAGACTATACGAGAAAAGAGTAGTAGCCGAACAAGAATTTGACAAGTATGCCGATGCATATTTAATTAGTGTTGAAGAACTAAAATCGGCAAAAAAACAACTCGAAATCATAAAGACAGGATACTCAAAAGATCAGGAAAATATTCCAAATTTTATTCGTTCTACCGTTTCGGGTACTGTTCTCGAAATTCCTTTAAAAGAAGGTGCTAGTATTACCGAGCGCAATAACTACAATGAAGGAAGCAATTTAGCAAGTATTGCTAACTTACAAAGTCTGATTTTTAAGGCTAAAGTAAACGAATCTGACATCTCATATTTGAAAAAGGGTATGAAGTTCATGATTGAAATAAGCGCACTTAAAGACCAAAAGGCAGAGGCAGAATTGACTCACATTACCCCTAAAGCCAAAGAAGATAATGGCGTTATGAAATTTGACATTGAGGCCAGAGTTAGAAATGATAATAACATTCAGCTCTATCCGGGTTTTTCAGCTGTTGCCGAAATGATTCTTGATAGACGAGATAGTGTTCTCACCATAAAAGAACGAAACCTAATTTTTAAAAACGACAGCATTTATGTAGAACTTCTTGATGAAAACTACAAAAAGCAAAAAAGACTTGTAAAAACAGGCCTTTCTGATGGAATTAGAATTGAAATATTGGACGGTTTGAGTTTAACCGACAAGGTAAAAGTGCAGAAAAACTAAAACACTTCAATTGTAGATATGAACTACGAAGATTTTCTAAAAAGAATGATCTATTTAAAGGAGTTGATCGAAAAAGAAAGAACTGGAACTCCTGAGGAACTTGCCAACAAGTTAAACATTTCGAAAAGCTCGGTATATCGATCTATCAACTTATTAAGAAACCTAGGCATTCCTGTAGATTATTCCAGAGCAAAATGCTCCTACTATTTGAAAAGTAAAAAGGATTAAGCATAATTTATTAAGAATTAATACAAACAAGCCCACTCTCAACAGTTGAGAGTGGGCTTGTTTAATTTCGGAACTGATAAAATACAATCAAACAATCATTTTAAATTAATCCAAAATGAAACGAACATGAATTTTAGCATTCTAAAATACACACACAGCTTGCCCCGACACTTCGGGAGAATGATTAAATTCATCGAGAGTTCCATCTAACCAAAAAATAAAATTTAAACAGATGAAAAACAACGACCTTATCCAAGTAGTTTTTACTGAAGAAGAATTGACAGCAACCAACACGCATTTAGATGCATTGCTTACACTTGCAAACAAAAATGCACCAGGCCTAACCCCTGAACAGCGTTCGGAATATGGAGCAATTAACGAAACCAACAAACTTCTGGTGAACAAAGCCAAAATAATCATGCAGGAAAACCCAAAGTATACCCCTGGCTTTGTAAGTCCTGACGAATTTGAAAAAGATTTTGCAGCCAGAGAGCAAATTGAAACCATGATTCGCAAACTGGACCAAATCAGGTTGAAGTTAAACGACACCAAAATTTTATTGGACAACGACAATTACATGGATGCCATGGCATACTATCGCTCAGTTAGATATTTTGCCAATGAACACGATCAAGAAGCCATGCCACTGTACAATGAATTGAAACAATTCTTCCCAAATCACAACAGTCAAAAAGAAGAAGCGAAATAATTCCAGTTGTATAAAATTAGAATGCAGAATCAAACATATTGGTTCTGCTTTTTTTTGGTTCTAAAAGCCAAAAATCTATAAGTTCATATTTATTAACAATTTAATACAACTTCAAAACACCTAAATCTTGTATTGAAATAGGCTTCCTGTTAAAAAAGACAGGACACATCGTACTTCGAACCACCTCTCTGCTTAAAAAAGACACGGTTTCGATTAAAAATTTTAACACGAAGCGTGTCTCTACCCACTCCATTGTTAAAAATTTTGACCCCAAGTGTGTCTCGAACCACACTTGCACTTAAAAAGTTTGACTTCGATCGTGGTTCAAACCACGATCAGCTTAAAAATTTTGGGTTTGAGACCAAAAAATTATTGTTAATATTAAACCGCACTTGATAAGCCATAGAAACCTTTCAGGTCTGATCTAATATTTTTTCTACCTTTGCAAGCAAATTCTAAATTTAGAAATCAGCATATCATCCCAATTATTAAATGAATACAACCTTAAGTCCATTTCATTCCTTTAGGCTTATCATTTATATATCGGCATGCTATCACAATAAATTTACCTTACAGGCAATATCATGCAGGAAAACAAAGCACAAGGAACCGATATCTCAACATTGGGAGAGTTTGGTTTAATCAAGCAATTGACAAAGGGCATCGAGATAAAAAATAGCAGTACAAAAGTTGGTGTTGGCGACGACGCTGCAGTACTGGATTATCAGAACAAAAAGACAGTGGTTACCACCGATTTATTGGTGGAAGGAATCCATTTCGATTTAATGTACACTCCTTTAAAACACTTGGGATACAAAAGTATTGCCGTAAATGTTTCTGATGTGTATGCCATGAACGCTTGCCCAAAGCAGGTTACTGTTTCCATTGCCATTTCGAAGCGCTTTACCGTTGAAGCCATTGAAGAAATTTATGATGGTATTCGTTTGGCCTGCGAAAATTACAATGTCGATTTAGTAGGAGGTGATACTACATCATCTTTAACTGGTTTGTGTATTTCGGTAACTGCCATTGGCGAGGCTGAAGAAAATGAATTGGCTTACCGAAGCGGTGCTAAGGTAAACGACCTAATCTGCGTAAGCGGAAATTTAGGTGCTGCCTATGCTGGCTTGCAATTGTTGGAGCGCGAAAAAGCAATTTTCGAAAACAATCCCAACATGCAGCCTGATTTATCGGGTCACGACTACATTTTGGAACGTCAGTTAAAACCTGAGGCCAGAAAAGACATCTACGAAAGATTGAAAGAAGCTCAAATTGTTCCAACGTCTATGATTGATATTTCAGATGGATTGTCATCAGAACTGATGCACATTTGTGAGGAATCGAAAGTAGGTTGCCAGATTTATGAGGAGAAAATTCCTGTAGATTACGAAACTCATAAAATGGCCGAAGAGCTAAACATGAACTACAGTACTTTCTCGCTAAATGGTGGTGAAGATTACGAGTTGTTGTTTACGGTTCCGTTGGATAAATTCGATGATGTAGAGAAAATTGAAGATGTAAAAGTGATTGGTCACATTACCGAAGCATCGAAAGGCATATATTTGGTAACCCGCGATAATACTGAGATTGCATTGCAGGCTCAGGGGTGGAATCCTTTGAAGGAGGAGTAAAATAGATAAAAGTAATAACACATAAATGTAGCCCCAAGTCAATGTCTTGGGGTTACAATTCCCATATATTTATTGATTTTTCAAGCTCAAATAGCAATTGATAAAGGCCTTAGGATCTTCATTTATCAAATTCACCAACTCTTTTCTACCTAATTTTTCATCTATTGTTTTAGCCATCAAGGCACCTACTCTATACCACAATCTCTTCCCATTTGAAAGAGATGCAATCAATTTCCAATCACTGTCTTTAAAATCTTTACCGGGTTGATTAAAAAAATGGTAATAGATTTGAAAATACTCCTTTTCCAAATTCTGCATCATTAAGGAATCATTCAAACAAACATAGTCAGCATCCGAATTCATGGCATTTTCTTTTAATCTTACTTTTAGTGGCACATAGGTAGCCACACCCTCTAATTGTGTTGCCAAAGTGATAAGATCAACTGCATCTGAATATTTCTTTAAATCTAAATGAGGCATAGGTTTATTGCTACATTCAAAAAAACCTGCATGATGCAGCTCATGCAACATGTAATATCGAATTTCACCAGGTTGATTTAGGTAATGCGAATGATTAAGATTAATACT
Organism: Marinifilum fragile JCM 15579; assembly: GCF_001310955.1. Classification (GTDB taxonomy): domain Bacteria; phylum Bacteroidota; class Bacteroidia; order Bacteroidales; family Marinifilaceae; genus Marinifilum; species Marinifilum fragile. The sequence goes on along the minus strand of NZ_BAZX01000011.1, from coordinate 114,994 downwards.
AGCATTTTTACCGAATACAACTCCCAAATCGTAACCGTAAGTAAAAAATAAGCTTCCCGTAAATTGGAATTCATCCGGCAAAAATTCTTTACATCGCTCATGAATGAAATCATCCTGTAATACCTGTTCTTTTGCAATTTTTAGATTTCTTTTAAACCGATCCAGATTTAATTTTTCTTTTTCTAAAGGGTGAAGTAAGTATTCAACCAATTTTCTATTCGAAGATTTAGGGACATTATAATTGAATTTCTTGGCATGATTCATAATATGTTCGACAGCCTCTAAACGAGATATTTTGGACAAAATACATGTGTCGCCTGTTTCGAGATATTGGATTGCCAACTCTGCAAAAGAAAAATCATATTTTAACTTTCCTTTCTGAATTATGGTATTCTTATCACAAAAGGCATTAGAACATACAGTCAATAGCAATGCTAGAATTAAAACTTTTCTCATTCTGTTTATCTGATTTTTCATTTTAAGACGCCCCATGAAATAAATCGGTTACACATCTTCAGAAACAAAAAAAAGTGAGATCCTCAAAGGAAGATCTCACTTTTTTATATATCCTAGCTATTTGATGATTTACTCAGGGAAGTATCCTCTCATGATACCACGCTTCGAGTTCTTCACAAACAGAATAATCTCATCACGCTCTGGTGAAGCAGGCATTTCAGCTTCGATAGCTTCCAATGCTGTAAAGTTGTTCATACCTTTTTGGTACAAGTAACGGTAAACATCCTGAATTTCGCGGATTTTTTCGTTACCAAACTCACGGCGACGTAATCCGATTGAGTTTACACCAACATAAGAAACCGGTTCACGACCAGCTTTCACATATGGAGGAATATCTTTACGAACCAATGATCCACCCGATACCATAACGTGAGAACCAATGTGTACGAACTGGTGAACAGCCACCAAACCACTTAAAATTGCAAAATCGTCGATTACAACCTCACCTGCAATCTGAGTAGCATTACCAATAATACAGTTGTTACCCACAATACTATCGTGTGCAATGTGTACGTAAGCCATCAACAAACAGTTATCACCAACAATGGTTCTGCCTTTTGCCGCAGTACCACGGTTTATGGTAACACACTCGCGAATGGTTGTGTTGTTTCCAATTTCAACTGTAGTTTTTTCACCACGGAATTTTAAATCCTGTGGTACAGCACCAATTACTGCTCCAGGAAATACATTACAGTTTTTACCAATTCTTGTTCCTTCCAAAATGGTTGCATTGGAACCAATTCTTGTACCCTCTTCAATTACTACATCCTTATCGATGGTTACGAATGGCTCAATCACTACATTATCAGCGATTTTTGCCTCAGGATGTACATATGCTAACGGTTGCTTCATTTTTTTATTTATTACGTGTTAAACAAACTCCTACCACACCCGAAGTTTGCCTTGTAGTAGTTAAATTTTATTTATTCTTTGCGATTTGAGCCATAAACTCACCTTCAGCAACAACAGTATCGCCAACAAATGCTAAACCGCGCATGTTAGCAACTCCCCTACGAATTGGTGATAAAAATTGCAATTTAAAAATCAGGGTATCTCCAGGAACCACTTTTTTTCTAAACTTGATGTTGTTCTGAGTTAAGAAGTAAGTAGAGTAATTTTCAGGATCTTCTACCTGACTTAATACCAGAATACCACCACATTGCGCCATAGCTTCTACCATAAGAACACCTGGCATTACTGGTTCTCCTGGGAAGTGTCCTACAAAGAAAGGTTCGTTCATAGAAACATTCTTTACACCAACAATAGTATCATCCTGTATGTCGATAATTTTATCAACCAACAAGAATGGAGGACGGTGAGGCAACAATTTCATTACCCCATTAATGTCTAAAACAGGCTGTTTGTTTGGATCATAAGCCGGAACTGAATCTTTTCCCATTTCTTTTTTTATTCGTTTGATTAATAATTTTGCCATTTGAGTATTTGGGCCGTGACCTGGACAGGAAGCAATTACTTTTCCTTTGATGAACTTACCACACAAAGCAAGGTCACCAATCACGTCTAATAGTTTGTGTCGAGCACATTCATTATGGAAGTAAAGCTCCAGATTACTTAAAATCCCTTCCTTCACCTCTACACGCTGATGGTCAAATAGATCGGCAATACGATCCAACTCTTTTTGTTCCATCATTTGGTCCATAATAACAATTGCGTTATCAAGATCTCCTCCTTTAACCAAATTGTTATTCAATAAAAATTCCAATTCTCGCACAAAAACAAAAGTACGACACATCGAAATTTCATCTTTATAATCTTTCAATGATGTTAATCGTGCGTATTGATTACTCAACACTTTCGAGTCAAATGAAATCATAGTATCTACACTATATTCACTATCTGGAAGAATTGTTAATTCCGACCCACGAGCTTCATCCTTGTAAACAATTGGTTCTTTAACAACATAGTATTCACGCTTCGCATCCTGCTCAACAATTCCTACGCTTTCAATTCCTTCTACATAGAACTTTGCACTTCCATCTAAAATTGGAGGCTCTGGAGAATTCATCTCAATCATACAGTTGTCAACCCCCATTCCATACAATGCCGATAAAGCATGTTCGATGGTTTGTACTTTGCATTCTCCTTTTTCAAGAACAGTTCCTCTTGATGTATCCCCCACATATTCTGCGCTGGCTTCAATTACAGGCTCCCCTTCAAGGTCAACTCTCTTAAACTTGTATCCATGATTTTCAGCAGCAGGCACAAACTTGATTGATACTTCCAATCCAGTGTGCAGTCCTTTTCCTGTTAAAGTAAATTCTTTTGCTAATGTTCTCTGCTTATCAGCCATAAACTTTCAATATTTTTTCTGTTTCCGGAAAATGGAATCTCCCTATTTTTCCTCTTCCAGCTTCTTTACTTGCTTCTCCAAATCCATAATCTGCTCTCTCATTTTTGGCAGATTTTTAAATAGCACATATGATTTTTGATATGGTCCGAATTCAAAAGCAGGCGATCCTTGAAGAACCTCTCCTTTTTTCTTAATATTTCGTCCAATACCCGATTGTGCAGCAATCTTCACTTCGTCAGCAATCGACAAGTGACCCGCAATTCCAACCTGACCACCAAACATACAATGTTCGCCAACCTTAGAACTTCCTGCAATACCTGTTTGCGATGCAATTACAGTATTTTCACCAATCTCAACATTATGAGCAACCTGAATCAGGTTATCCAACTTCACTCCTTTACGGATAATGGTTGATCCCATGGTTGCACGGTCAACACAAGTGTTAGCCCCAATCTCAACATGGTCTTCTAAAATCACATTACCAACCTGTGGAACTTTCTTGTAATCATTCGCTGAAGATGGTGCAAAACCGAAACCGTCGGCTCCAATTACCGAACCTGAATGAACGATACAGGAATTTCCAATTTTACAGTTTTCATACACCTTAACTCCTGAGTTAAGAATGGTATTGTCACCAATAATTACATTATCACCTATATATGTGTGCGGATAGATTTTTACGTTATCACCAATTTTTACATTGCTACCAATGTAAGCAAATGCACCAACATAAATTTTTTCTCCTATTGTAGCAGATTTACTTACAAAAGAAGGTTCTTCAATGCCTACTTTTTGCGGTTTACTCTGCTCATACATTTCCAACAACTGGGCCAAAGCCTGGTATGCATCTTCCACACGAATTAAAGTAGCTTTCACTTCTTTAGCTGCTTTAAAATTCTTGTTTACTAAAACAATAGAAGAGTTTGTGGTGTAAATATGGTGTTCATACTTGGGATTTGCCAAAAAAGAAAGAGTCCCTGGCTTGCCTTCCTCAATACGGGATACATTGTTTACGGCAACTGATCCATCTCCATCAACTTCACCTTGTAGAAACTCTGCAATATCTTGAGCTGTAAAATTCATTTGTTCTGGTTTTATATCAGATAACAAGCTTTTTAAATAGTATAAAAACTCGTTTTTTCACTGAGCACACATCGTCCAATATATCTGATTAATACGAAAAAAATTTCTGCAAATCTAACAATTATTTCATGCACATAAAATTTTTTTACTTTTCAGACCACATTATAAATTCATTTATAGCTGATTATTTGATGCTTACAGAACGCAAATTAAACATTACAAAGCCTTATACAATTGTAATTTAATCGCCTAAACTTTTTAGTGTTTCAATATTAATCTTTGGGTAACACAGGTAGAATTTTTTTACCGTTTTCGAAAGCACATCAATATTCATCATATCCGATGCTTCGGCAATGTCGCATACCGAGCCATCTTTATGAAGGATGTTTATGTGATCATCGGATGTATAAGCATTATTACTAATCATTCCATTAATCACAATAAAATCAAGAGCATGTTCTGAGCAACCAAAATATTCTTTAATGCCTGACCTTACCTTATTGATATACTCATCTGAAAACGGAGTTTTCTGTATTTCAATTTTAAACAATTGACGATCTCGTATACATTTACACAAATACGCAAGAACCTTATCCGAATGATTCGACCATACTTTTATTGAAACCATGATATCATCATCATCCAAGGCTGCAAAAATATCCAATGCATTTTTTCCATCAAGCAAAGCATCTTCACTTTCAAAGGCTTCAATTCCTATTTTGTTATAAAGAAAATATCGTAATGCTGGGGTAGCAAACAATTCCTCGCCTCGTTCGGCTAAATATTTTGCACGTTTTAAGATGTACACCAACATCTCTTCTGCAGCAATCACTGTTTTGTGCAAATAAACCTGCCAATACATCAAACGTCTAGCAATTAAAAACTTCTCAATAGAATAAATTCCCTTCTCCTCTACTACCAAATTATCATTTCGAACGTCTAACATCTTAATAATTCTGGCCGATCCAACAACTCCTTCAGTAACGCCAGAAAAGAAGCTATCACGCCTTAAATAATCCAGTCGATCCATATCAAGCTGGCTCGAAACCAACTGATTTAAAAACTTTTTGGGATACTCATTTTTAAAAATCTTAATTGCTGTATCCAATTCCCCCTCAAACTGTTTATTTAAGCGGCTCATAAACAATTCCGAAAGTTTTTCATGGGTTATCCCATTTACTATACTGTATTCTAAAGCATGCGAAAAAGGACCGTGACCAATATCGTGTAAAAGAATAGCAGCGTGAACTGCTTCTGCTTCTTTATCTGTAATCTCATTGCCTTTTGATCGCAATACCTCAATGGCCATCCCCATTAAATGGGTAGCTCCCAATGCATGTTGAAAACGATTTTGAAAAGCTCCGGGAAAAACCAAATAAGTTAAACCCAATTGTTTTATTCTTCTCAGTCGCTGAAAATAATGGTGCTCCACCAATTCATTCGAAATCCCTGAAGGAATATGAATAAAACCATGTACTGGGTCATTTACAATTTTTTTCTTTAGAGTAAATTGTTCTGGCATAAACAAATGAATATTAGTTGTAAACAAATGTATAAAAACCCATTATAAATGCCTACTCCTAAAAATTTCATCAAAAATCATTCATTTTAAAATTCTGTGAGAATTTATGAGAGCAATTTGATAATTATTTAACGGACTGTTTATTATCCATTATTTTAGATCTTATTTTTTGAAAATTTGTTGAATAAATATCAAAAAAAATTTTCTTTAGCAGTTAGAATACAATAATTTAGGGGTATGCCATTTGTTTTTTAAAACATTTATCTCTAATTTTGCATCGAAAAGTAAGAATAACGTGTACTTTAGGGGGCAGGAAGTCCCCTATTTTATTGACATTAACCGATATATGATTGATAAAAAAATTGTACTTGAAATTGTTGAGAAAGAAATTGCCAACACAGATTTGTTTGTTGTGGAGGTTACTGTTTCTACAAGTAATGCAATTTCAGTAATGATTGATAGCATGGACGGTGTACCTATTAGCACCTGTATTGAGTTAAGTCGTGCAATCGAAAAGAACTTTGACCGCGATGTTGAAGACTTTGAACTTCAAGTAGCTTCAGCAGGAATTGGTCAACCCTTTCAAGTAATTCAACAATACCACAAAAACATTGGGAAAGAAGTTGAAGTACTTACCACCGAAGGTGTAAAATACAAAGGAAATTTAATCACCGTAGGTGAAAACGAGATAGAAATTGAAGTTGAAGAGAAGGTGAAAGTTGAAGGTAAAAAGAAGAAACAAATTGTTGTTAATACCCTCAATTTTGCTTTTGATCAAATTAAATCAACAAAAGATATCATTACTTTTTAACAAGTAAACAGCTGAATAACATGAATCTTATTGAGACTTTTTCAGAATTTAAAGAATTGAAAAACATCGATCGTGCTACCATGATGAGTGTTTTGGAAGATGTATTTAGAAATCTTCTTTTAAAAAACTATGGTACAGATGAAAATTTCGATATTATTATCAACCCAGACAAAGGTGACCTTGAAATCTGGAGAAACCGTGAAGTAGTTGCGGATGGAGAAGTAGAAGATTCAAATCTTCAGATTTCTCTTTCGGAAGCTAAGAAGATTGATGAAGATTATGAACTTGGGGAAGAGGTAACCGACGAGGTTAAATTCCTTGACTTTGGTAGACGTTCTATTTTAACATTGCGTCAGAACCTTTCTGCAAGAATTTTAGAATTAGAGAAAGATAATATCTTTAATAACTATAAGGATAAAATTGGTGAAATTGTAACTGGTGAAGTTTACCAAATCTGGAAAAAGGAAATTTTGATTTTGGATGATGAAGGAAATGAATTGATTCTTCCTAAAACAGAACAAATCCCTTCTGACTATTTCCGCAAAGGAGAGTCTATCAGAGCTGTTGTTATTCGTGTAGAGGTTAAAAACAACAGCCCACTTATTATTATTTCTAGAACTTCTCCGGTATTCCTTGAAAGATTATTTGAGCTTGAGGTTCCTGAAATTTTTGATGGATTGATTACCATCAAGAAAATCGTTCGCATACCTGGTGAAAGAGCAAAAGTTGCTGTTGAATCGTATGACGAAAGAATTGATCCAGTTGGAGCCTGTGTTGGTATGAAAGGTTCAAGAATTCATGGTATTGTTCGTGAATTAAGAAACGAGAATATTGACGTGATTAACTTCACTGCCAATAAACAATTGTATATCACAAGAGCTCTTAACCCTGCAAAAATATCTTCTATCCAAATTAACGAAGAAGATGCTCGCGCAGATGTTTATTTGAATCCAGAAGAAGTATCATTGGCAATTGGTAAAGGTGGTTTAAATATTAAACTTGCTAGCCAATTAACCGGATACGAGATTGATGTATATCGTGAGAAAACAGAAGAAGAAGCTGAGGAAGATGTAAATCTTTCAGAATTTACTGACGAAATCGAAGCATGGGTTATCGATGAGTTAAAGAAAATTGGTTGTGATACTGCAAGAAGCGTATTGGAACTATCAGCTGAAGAACTAGAGAAAAGAACTGACCTTGAAATAGAGACTATTAACGAAATTTTAGATATTTTTAGATCCGAATTTGAATAGTAAGATTTTTTAAGAACAGTTCCTCACAAATTATTGAAAACGGCACATTTTAACAGTTAACTTCAAAATATGGCAAAAGTCAATCAAAATAAAAGACTTAGTAAACTAGCAAGAGAATTCAATGTTGGAATATCTACCATTGTTGATTTTCTGAACAAAAAAGGTATTGAGATTGATTCTAATCCTAACACCAAAGTTTCAGATGATGCATATGATATTTTGGCAAAAGAGTATAGCTCTGATTTAAATCTTAAGAAAGAATCAGAGAAAGTAAATTTGAAAAGTACCCGAGAAAAGAAAGAAACTGTTTCTATTGATCCGAAATCGGAAGAAGGTACAAAAGAAGCAACTGTTGAAAAAATTGAAGAAGAAGCTCCGGCAAAAAATCCTGTTAAAGTTGTAGGTAAAATCGATTTAGATGCGTTAAAACCTAAAGCAAAACAAGAAAAAGTAGAAAGCGAAGCTCCTTCGAAACCTGAAGAGAAACCTGCTAAAGCAGAAGTTCCTAAGGTTGAGGAAAAACCTCAGACCGTTAAAAAAGAAGTAACTGAAAAACCATCAGAGCCGGCTACGCCTGCTAAAGATGCTCAAACTGTTAAAATGGAAAGCCCTAAAAAAGAGGAAGCAGCTCAAACCGAAAAACAAGAAAATAAGGAAGAGCTTAAAGTAGTAGGGAAAATTGATTTAGATTCTTTAAATCAGAAAACAAGACCTGCTAAAAAGACAAAAGCGGAGAAAGAAGTGGAGAGAAGAGAAAAGCAAAAGTCAGCTCCTCAACAAAAGCAACCTGCTAACGAACAAACTCCTGAGTCACCAGCTCAAGAAAAACCAGTAGAAAAAGAAGAAATATTTAAATCTTCTACTCAGAAACTTTCTGGTCCTACGGTTATTGGTAAAATTGAATTACCTGTTGAGAAGAAGTCTACCAACAAAGACAAACAAGGTCTCCAACAACGCAAAAAACGCAAAAGAATTAAAAAGGATAGCGAAAAAGTTAATGTTGGTAATCAGCAAGCTGGACAACAAGGAAGACAGCAAGGTGCTCAACAAGGAAAACAACAAGGCGGTCAGCAAGGTAGTAGACCACAAGGAAAACAGCAAGGTGCTCAAGCTAACAAGTTCAAAAAACTGAAAAAGAAAAAAGCAGTTAAGAAAGAGGTTAGCGAAGAAGATGTACAAAAGCAAATTAAAGATACACTTGCAAGATTAACTTCGAAAGGTGGTAAGTCGAAAGGTTCGAAACACCGTCGTGAAAAAAGAGAATTGGCAAGTGCTAAGCAAGCTGAATTGGCTGAACAAGCTGCAGCAGAAAAGAACGTATTGAAGTTGACCGAGTTCGTTACTGTTAACGAATTGGCAACAATGATGGAGGTTCCGGTAACCAACATTATTGCAACTTGTATGGGACTTGGTTTATTTGTATCGATCAACCAACGATTGGATGCTGAAACCATTGCCATTGTTGCTGATGAATTCGGATATAAAGCTGAATTTGTAAGTGTTGAATTACAGGAAGCCATCGAAGAGGAAGAAGACAAAGACGAAGATTTGGTTGAACGTCCACCGATTGTTACGGTAATGGGTCACGTTGACCACGGTAAAACTTCTCTTTTGGACTACATCCGTAATGCAAACGTAATTGCCGGTGAGGCCGGAGGTATTACTCAGCACATTGGAGCATACAATGTAGCATTGGATGATGGAAGAAAAATTACTTTCCTTGATACTCCAGGTCACGAAGCCTTTACAGCGATGCGTGCTCGTGGTGCTCAAGTAACCGATATTGCAATTATTATTGTTGCTGCCGATGATAACGTAATGCCACAGACAATTGAGGCAATCAATCACGCAAGTGCAGCAGGTGTACCAATCGTATTTGCTATCAACAAAATTGATAAACCTGGAGCTGATCCTGAGAGAATCAAAGGTGAATTGGCTAACATGAACTACTTGGTTGAAGACTGGGGTGGTAAATATCAGTGTCAGGAAATTTCAGCGAAGAACGGTATCAATATCGAAGACTTACTGGAAAAAGTATTGCTTGAAGCTGAATTGTTAGAAGCCAAAGCAAATCCAAATAAACGTGCGGTTGGTTCAGTAATTGAATCATCGCTTGATAAGGGTCGTGGTTACGTTACTACTTTATTAGTACAAGCAGGTACTTTGAAAGTAGGTGATGTATTACTTGCAGGTAGCTACACTGGTCACGTAAAAGCAATGTTCAATGAACGTGGCAACAGGATCGACACAGTTGGTCCATCTGAACCAGCATTGATTCTTGGTTTAAATGGTGCACCACAGGCTGGTGACAACTTCAACGTGATGGAAAGTGAGAAGGAAGCTCGCAACATTGCCAACAAACGTGAGCAGTTACAGCGTGAACAAGGACTTCGTACTCAGAAGCACATTACTCTTGACGAGATTGGTCGTCGTATCGCAATCGGAAACTTCCAGGAGTTAAATGTAATTGTGAAAGGTGATGTGGATGGATCTATCGAAGCACTTTCTGACTCATTAATTAAACTTTCTACTGAAGAAATTCAGGTGAATGTAATTCACAAGGCGGTTGGTCAGATTTCAGAATCGGATGTGATGCTTGCAACTGCTTCGAACGCAATTATTGTAGGTTTCCAGGTACGTCCTTCAGTTGGAGCACGTAGATTGGCAGAGAAAGAAGAAATCGACATTCGTCTGTACTCAATCATCTACGATGCAATCGAAGAGTTGAAATCAGCCATGGAAGGTATGCTTTCTCCTGAAATCAAGGAAGAAATTGTGGCAACTGTTGAGGTTCTTGAAACATTCAAAATCTCTAAGGTTGGTACCATTGCCGGATGTATCGTTCGTGATGGTAAGATCAAGCGTAGCTCTAAAATCCGCCTGATCCGCGACGGTATTGTAATCTACACTGGAGAACTTGGTTCATTGAAGCGTTTCAAAGACGATGCAAAAGAAGTTCTAAAAGGTTACGAATGTGGTCTGAATATCGACAAGTACAACGATATCAAAGTTGGCGATATGGTAGAAGCATTCGAGGAAGTAGAAATACAAAAGAAATTGTAAATAACAATTCAATTATATTTAAAAGCAGTCCATATGGGCTGCTTTTTTTGTTCCAAGGAAATGATCAATTCTTATTCATGGGAAAAGCAAGTGAGTCGTATAATTGATTATTTAAATATTATAAGCGACACACAGGACACCTTAAAGGTTTTAGCAGGAACATTTCTTTTAATCAAGAATGTTTTATGTGCTCCGTACAATCCTTCAGTCCTTCCTGACCATCCAGTAATGTCAGATTTCAATATGGGAAACCTTACCTCTTGTCCGACAAAATCATTTTCTTATGTTCGGGAAAGATTCAGCCAAGGAGTTTTTTAAGTATGGCTTTACAAATGGAGTCAACATTCAGCCTGAATTTAACGACTCATTTCATGACAAAAAGTTTCTCTTAATAATCGGAGCTTCCTTCAACTTTTAATAAACAAAAAACCCTCACACAAATTGTGCGAGGGTTTCTCTATATTTTCAGAATACTCTTATAGTAATTCTTTGTAAGCTTCAGCAGAAAGTAATTCTTCAAGCTCAGTAGCATCATCTAATTTGATTTTGATGATCCAACCTTCACCATAAGGATCAGAGTTGATTAGATCTGGAGCATCTTCCAACTTCTCGTTGAATTCCAATACTTCACCAGCAACTGGCATAAACATGTCAGATACAGTTTTTACAGCTTCGATGGTTCCGAATACTTCTTCCTTATCTAATTCTTCGCCTTCAGTTTCTACTTCAACAAAAACGATGTCTCCTAGTTCTCCCTGAGCGAAATCAGTAACACCAATAAAAGCTTCTTCGCCTTCTACACGTAACCACTCGTGATCTTTAGTGTACTTCAAATTTTCTGGTACATTCATGATAGTATGTTGTTTTAAAAGAGGTTTATAAACTGCTTCAAATTTACAGTTTTTTTTCAATAATAAAATACCCCCAATTGAGTAATTGTATTAATGATTATATGAGTTTTATCAACTTCTAGATCAATATCATACAATAAACCTATTTAATATTAATTCTTCTAAAAATATATTCTTGCCTTTTAACTGCTCTTAAACACTTTATTAATTCGCTAATGTAAATCTTATACTCGCACCAAATTCTGTTGTTGTTGTAGGATAAGAAAGTGATACATATGGAGTATTCACAATTCTATCGTAATACAAACGCAAGTTAAAACGATTACTCAAAACATAATCTGCACTAAACTTTAATGTAACCACCTTCTGACCAGAAGTTAACTGATCTACTTCATCAACAATTTTTCGGATAATGGTACTGTTTTTACGAACCGATAAATCTGCTCTTAAATTCAAGTCTGAATTGTATTTCTTCTGACGAGAACCAGATCCAATAATCATTCCGAAATTATCAAATCGATATCCCATCCCAAAAATTAACTCGTTTGAAGCTACTTCGGTTAGCTGAGTGTTCGAAAGACTTAAAATTAAATTTCGGGTACGTTTAATTTCAAAACTAGTTGAGAAATTGTTTTTCCAGATCATGTCAACATTAATCAATGGATTAAATTGCTCGTTTATCGATATTGAATTTACATCGTACAAATTGTAAAAATTACCTGAGATCTTATTGATTTCAAGAAATCCATCTTCATCAACTTCTGCAGCTAAGTTTGTTGTATAGGAACCTACATCATAAGTTGATGTGTATGCATGACTTAAGTTAATGGATTTGAAATAACGTCTGATAAATGGAATTTTAGACAAACCTTCAAATGAAACTCTCCAGTTTGGTTTCATTTTCGCAATACCTGGGAACAATTTGTTAAATCCACTTCCTGCATTTCCATAGGCTTTAAGGAAAGCAGGAATTAGCACTTCCTGAGAAGTTGCAGTAAATCCTTTGTAAAATCCTGTTCCTTCATCATTAGCATCCTTAATTTCTTCATCCTGATATGATGCGCCATAACGCTGCTGAGCTAACCTTAAAGATTCAAGCTTGCGATTTTCCAAGAATTTATTGAAATACTCTGATGAATAATCACCTGTATTGCCTATGGTAAAAAATGCCGATTTTAAACTTAAGAAACTCATGCTAAAGTTCCCTGATTTTACAAGATTCTTATTGTTAAACCTATCGGTTTCCTCGTCGTAGATATAATACTCGCTTCTATTTCTTGAATAATTTCTATTGGCAGTAAGATCAATTTTAAATCCTTTAAAAGGTTCAATCGTACTGCGAATTGAAAAATTTTGAGTATGACTCATCACATATGGATCATTCATTGTTGGATCTTTTGTAATCCAACCTTTATCAGCAGCTTTACGTGCAAAGTTTTTATCCTGCTGACCTGTTAAGAAACTAAATCCTGGTGCTTTTGTACCATTATATGATTCCCCACCAAAGTAATTTGTTTGTGGCAAATATCCAGGTAGAGTTGTAGAGTTAATTTCAGAATAGTTGACACTGATATTTCTAACACTCATTAAAGTTCTCAGGAAGTTTTCTCCAATAACAGTAAATACGTTATCTTTCTCAGAAACTTTTCCTGTAACACGGACCCTTACATCCTTAACATTACGAGATGCTGTTATTTTGGCACGATTTCCAGTTACAGGTTTCACCTTAACTTTTATCTCTTTTCCTAACTTGTCATAGGCTCTAACAGTAATATCCTCTGTCATTAATTTGTGATAAATGGATACAGCTTCTCCTGCTTTCAATTCATCAACTTTGCCTTCGTAATTAACTTTCTTATATGATTTTGTCTTCTTTTTATACTTGCGATTTGAATTGTATTTACGATTGATGTTCTTTAAAATGCCAACTTTATCATACAAACTGGTCATTTTTAATTGACCATTCAGTTGAATATTATTCGAATTTCGAACGGTATTACCCAATTCAATTGTATCAGCTGTAATTGCTCCTGCATTCCAATCGTAAGCTCCAGAATAACGTGCATTAAGTGAAGTCCAGTTGAACAAAGGAATCTTATTAATCGGTACCGTATAAGTCACATTAAACTTATGGTGATATTTAATATTTCGCCCACCATCCATTAAGTTATTCCAAATCGAATCTTTCCAAACTTCATAAGCATCACGATCTCTGTGCTTGTCAACCATTCCATCTGGTTCATCGATACGTGAAGTATTTGTTGCAGAAAAATCAAACTTTAAACCTTTCGTTAGGTTGTATTTAAAGTCATAATATCTGTACCAAATAAAATCTTTATCGTATGATGGATCAATCATTAATCCTGGCTCTTCAATATTTCGTTTTTCTATTTCATGATAGTAACGTTGTATATCTGAACGGAAAGACAATTGAGTTGGCAAATAGTAAAAGTTAAAATCTTTCAACAACCTAAACATAGGCTTCTGGAAAGCTTTTACCTTTTTAAAAGGCTGAACTATTTTCGGACGCTCAGTATAATTATAGCTAAGTACACCTCGATAATTTTTCTCCAAATCTCGAACCGTATTCACATCTCGCGAATAAGTTTCATTATATGAGTAGGTCATCGACAAATTCGAAACATCTAGTAATTTCGCTTTACCTTCCTTCTTTTCGATTCGAACATTGGTAAGGTTAAAACTTTTACGCTTGGTATACTCCTGCGAAATATGCTTGATAGAGTCTCTTTCAGATTTTGAATCGGCATTCTCTAATGCTACATCCAAAGGAATATCCGGATCTAATGGATTATACTCTGGACTAACTGTTTCTTCGGAAATTGCATAGTACATTGGAATTCGCACTCCAGACTTTTCTGGAAAGAACTTTCCTAATTCTAAACTCGCAGAAAAATCATATTGGAAAATATCATCCTTATAACGCTCATTAACGCCATCTTCTATCCCTCCAAAACCAGAAGTAATTTGACTTCCAGACCATGTTACCGTACCCAAGTCAGCCAACTTGGTGGTTAATCTCAAATTTGCAGCCCAACCTCCATCTTCATTAAAATCAGTCAGACGCAATTCATTCATCCAGACTTCAACTGATTTTGGCTGAGTATCATCATTTCCTGTGATATCTTCAAGTGGGTTTTTAATCCCTATCATTATGGTTCTCACATTGGCAAGATTCGGATTACCTTTAATTCGAACTCTATGTCCTTCCTTTGTAGGATCATTATCGCTGGATAAATCATTTACAGCAGCGTCATAAACAGTAAGGTAATCAACGCTTGAACCCGCTGACCTCATAGCATCATTACGTATTTGCTTAATGGTTTGGAATAACCTTAATTTAAAGTCAAACCTATTCTCATCCGGCCAAACTACTAACCTATCATTTTCACTATCCCCATTATACACTCCCGGAGCAGTTAATTTCAGAGGAATTTCATATTCATAGTAGTTATCCTGATAATCTGATCCCAATCGGATAAAGGCTGTAAGTTCATTATCCCTTAGAGGCAAACCACTAATTTCTTCGGCATGAACATCCATTTTTAGCTTTCCATATTTACGAACATCCATACTAAGTGTTTTGTAAGCTCCTTTTCCTTTTCCATTCTCAAGGTCAGTAACTTTTAATAGTATGGCTTGCTCATTCAGCTGTATTAGTTGCGGATTACTAGGATCTACAACTCTATCTATTCCTGGAGGAAGCACATAATTTACCGGTTCTTTCGAGGCATTCTCTTCAATATTAATTGCAGTAATATCAAAGTTAGCATCCGAAACTACAGCATCATCTTTATCTTCGTTTAAAGCCTGCTCATACTTTCTCCAATCATCACGAACCAAATCCAAAGTTGCAAAACGCAAGATTACATCTTCTTCAAACCCCCTCAAAAACATCCTCATAAAACGAATCGAGGTAAAGTCAGAGATATTACCAAATGTTCCTTCTACCTTATTAACAGGTATCTTAAACTGATACCAGTCAACAGTTCCTTGTGTTCCATTTGCTAAATCAACGGTACTGGTAATTTTATCTGTAATAAAATTCTTTCCAACTTCCATTTCTGTTGGCGCAAGATGTACACGGTACTGATAGTAAGCTTCGGTTTCACTCAAAGTATTATCATGATTGATATCCTCAACATCAGGAAGTGTAGTTGCTGATGTTGGATATGGTTCAGCTGACAATTCTGCTGTAGGTGAATTTCCTTCCGGTCCGTTATATCTCTTGTATCTTTCCAAAATCCCAACTTTATCAGCATCATAATCACTTCCTCGGAAGTAATGATAATCATCACTCGATGGGTCATTTATTGCGTTGTTGTAAGCACCTGAACCAGTTCCTAAATTGGCTGATAAACTAATGGCCTGAATGTAATCCTGAAAGAAACTTACCTCGTCCTCTGTATTCATTCCATCCAAACCAACATCCTGATATTTTCTTGATTCCGTATTGTTGTCAAACGCATTTACCAATGATTGGATTTTTGGAACACGTCCCCAAACTGTAGTATCAACCAAGGTAACATTTTCATCTGTAGGTAATCCATTCTCGAATGATTTTCTTGAGTCACGTAAAATATCCTCTGAAACATTACCCAGGTTAAAATACAAATCTCCTCCTTTATGTGTCTCATCATACACGAATGGATCCATCATCCAAAACTCAATGTATGCAATATTTGCAGCTTCAAAATCATTGGTTTCTATTCTTCTCATGATACCACCCCAACGAGTTTCCGGCTCTCTCAATGTTCCATCCGGATTCATCCCCTGTGAAATTCCAGCTTGTCCATCTACATCGTAGTTATATGGTCCTTTTTCATCAGGGTAATAAGCAAGGTTTAGCACCGATATATTGGTTGGTACACCAGATGCTCTTTCTTTATTCGGCCAAATTTCTTCTTCGAAAATCTCACGAACAAAGTGATTCGATTGCTGTTCTTTATCCGCCTTTATGTGTCCCGGTGTAGCCGAATTATTTCTTAAAAATAAGGGGTCAATAATATACCATGCCAATTTTGCACGGTTAAATCCATATGCCAAATCTTGATTTAAATTTCCTTCTTTGAAAAGCTCCTCATTGTTTTGCGGTGTACTGGCCAATACCCAAGAACTCAAGCTCTTCATATCTATAGAAGTCTGAGTTCCTTCAAAATCATCAATGTATGCAGTACCTGAACTACCAATTGATTTGTTGTGTCCTGGTCTTAATTGTGCAAATTCACCTTCAACCGAGATTTTCGATGGTTCTTTTGTCTCAATAAATGGAAGCTTATCAATCATTCTGGTTAAAAACATCGATTCTGTTTGATAACTTCCATTTAATCCCCAAATGGTATTTGATATTGGTTCATCACCAATATTCACCTTCTGAGTTAAAGGCTGTTCGGACAAGTGCATTACCGTGGCTCCAAGATTAAAATTATCATTGACCTGATAATCCATTTGAACACCAAGAAGTGTTTTGGTTTGAATATTAAACAGTGAATTGTTTTCCGATTCTATACTAATTGGAGTGTTTGACTCCAATAAACTTTGGTTGATAATTTTTACTCGACCTAAGGTATAATCAACTGTATAATCAATATTTTCAATTAGTTCTCTTCCACCTGCCTTTACCCTTACCGATCCTGGTTGAACATTTAATGCATTCAATGAAATTTCAGAACTCGAGGACGATTTGTAACTACCCTTTAAAGAGTATTTATTCTTTTCTGCTATCTGCTGGGCTTCATTTTGTGTTAATTTATACAGGTCTTCAAACACATATTTATCTGCAATAGCATCATTCCCAATCTTCTCTCTTAAATAAGATCCAAATGGTTCAATAATTGGAAATATAACTCTACCATTATTACTGTAAATAGTAATACCATTAATATAATCGAACATCCCATCAGAACCAGGGTCTAGTTGGGAATTCAACCTGTCCAAATTCATAACTTTCAGCAAAATCTCATTTTTGATATCTCCTTCGGGCAAATAATTCACTTTTGTTCCTGCCTGATCGTTCTGAAACATGATGTTCAAAACAAAATCTTCCTGATTCACCTGGTAAGCGCCAATGTTATAGATATTCTTCATCATCAGCTTCCAAGTTGGCATATTAGGACTAAGGTTGGTCCCTTTCAAAAGTTTCATTACCAAAGTTTGCGGAGCACTAACTCCGTCTGCGGTAAATTCACCAACCCGGTAAACTTGTCCTCGGTGGGTATATTCATAAGCAACTGCCAAAATTTCATCAGCATTTAGAGCTTGGTTTAGCGATATATACCCCAACTTCTCATTAATTGTATATTCCGAAGGCGAAAGTTTACGCGCATTTTCTATTTTCTCATAGTCTGTACCATTTGTAAATCCAGGTGCCAAAGGTCCCAGCGTTCCTGTTACCTGATTGATATCTCTAATGCCAGAGTAGGTCTCAGTCATTTGCTGATATGCATTATTTAGGTCGTTATCTGGTAAAACTCCTGTTCCTGTTTGGGAAAAGAGTGTGTTGCTAATATTTGCAGCACTTTCACCAATATCCACAAAAGCAACAACATTTCTAGAATCCTGAAAATTAGAACTTTTATTGGTTACCCACACTTCAACCTTATTAATCGACACTGCCGAATTGATAACAGGTAAATTCTCCAATGCTTTATTGTAGGTATCGTAAAAATACTTTGACAAGAAAAAGTGACGGTTCGCTTCGTATTGATCAACTGAGATCTCAAACTCATTTTTTTGCGCACCATTTTCCAGATTAACAACAGCAGTTTCACCTTTTTGTTGAGAAAAAACAGAAGTAACGCCTAATTTTCCAAATTGCATTTGAGTTTTTACTCCAAATAAATTCTGACCACCTGTAATCAATGTATTTGAAATAGGCATGGAAACATTACCTGCTTCTACCTTTTTGATAATTTCGTCTTCATCACCAGTATATTCCAAACGCATCTGGTTTTCGAAATCAAAAGTAGCCTCAGTGTTGTAGTTCACATCCATCTTTAACTTCTCTCCAACTGTACCTGTAACGTTCATTTGGATTTTTTCATCAAAGTCAAAACTGGTTGTCTTTCTCAAATTTTCCGGTAAAGTTGGATTTTCAACATTGGTAGTACTGATTCCAAACGTTAACTCTGCCGATCCTTGAGGTTTAATTTTTATTGTATTGCTTCCGAAAATCTTATCAATAAACTGTCCACCAAAATTCATATCAGGAACCAATTCATTATTCCCTCCTGCACCTTCGTTTCTGCTTCTTTGCATCCAATAATCGCGAATGGAATTTTCTGCAACATATTGTTCATATTCTTCGGCTGTCATGGTAATTGCACGACGGTAATTCATATCACCAATGGTTTTTACCAAAATGTAATTGCCAGTTTCAGGATCGTACTTGATAGAAGTTTTAATGTTATTCGGATCCTTTAAATACAATGGCGATTGCAGTTGCGAATCATATTCAAGATTATCATTTTCATCATCAAACGGATAACGAAGAGAATCATTCTTTGCGTTTGGATTATCCTTAATAAAAGGTGATCTTGAATTTATAATCCTTTTATTTTTATTTCCTGAACGCAGGATTGTGTCTTGCTGTTGAAATGCACAAAATTCAGAATCAACCTGATATGCATTAACTGGTTGATTACTCTTTATTACAAAACAAAATATTACCAAACAGAGACTTAGGCTATATTTTAATAGTTTTTTCAATTAAGTTAGATTTCCTTAGGTTAGTAAAGCAAATACGTTCTTAGTTTACAATTGTTTCAGAGCTAATTTTATTAAATCCTCAACACTTGAAGTTGGATTAGCAGTATAGATTTTATCAACCACTTTATATGCAGCATTCTTTGCAAAACCCAACATCACTAAAGCAGATAACGCTTCTTCTTTGTTCGTATTGTCTTGAGGAAGTGAAATTTCTAATATCTCCGATTCTTTACCTAGTTTATCCTTTAGCTCAATAATAATTCGTTGAGCAGATTTTGCTCCAATACCTTTTACTCCTTGCAAAGTTTTGGCATTATTCGACAAGATTGCAGTTTGAATTTCGACAGGACTTAAGGATGAAAGCATCACCCTGGCAGTATTTACACCTACTCCAGACACAGAAATTAAATGACGAAAAATTTCTCTTTCCCTGGTGTCTATAAAACCGTATAACATATGAGCATCCTCACGAACCACCTGATGAAGATACAATTGAACCGTTTTATGCCCAGATAACTGGCTGTATGTATTTAATGAAATATGAATAAAATATCCAATGCCATTATTTTCTATAATAGCTGATGTTGGTGTTAAGTCGGCGAGTTCACCTTTAATGTACTCAAACATAAATTAAGAATTAGATTATTCTGGAATTTAAGGTTTTTAAAATATGCAAAATTATGCAATTTTAATAATGAAAGATAGGCTTTTAACAAAAAAAGAAAGAGCGATTAACACTTAACCGCTCTCATTATAATTTTGTTAATTCTTTATTGTACGTTTTTCATATTTTCAGCAGGCTTAAGAGGGTCTTTACTTATTTCCTCATACATGCGTCTGTTTTTGTATACATCCAATGCCAAATACAATGCCTCGCGGAAAGAAACTTCCGAAGCAACATTTGTTCCAGCTATAGAATAAGCAGTTCCGTGAGCTGGTGAAGTTCTTACTTCCGAAAGCCCTGCCGTAAAGTTTACTCCTGAATCAAAAGCCAATGCTTTAAATGGAGCTAAGCCCTGATCATGATACATTGCCAAAATCGCATCGAATTTTGTACAATCATCCGAACCAAAAAAGCCATCCGCAGGGAATGGTCCTAAGGCCATAATTCCCTTCTCTCTTGCTGTATCCAGAGCAGGAATAATAACATCTTGTTCTTCTGTACCAATTAATCCATTATCTCCAGCATGTGGATTTAAACTTAGTACAGCTATTTTAGGTTTTTGAATTCCAAAATCTTTTAGCAATGATGCATTCAAAATTTCTAACTTTTCTAGAATTGCCTCTTTGGTAATTTTTTCAGGAACTTTTGAAATTGGCACATGACCGGCAACTACTCCAACTCTAAGTTTACCACTTAGCAATAACATTAATGATTTTCCCGACTCCAATTTCGCTTCCAAATATTCTGTATGTCCAGGAAACTCAAAATCTTTTGACTGAATGTTCTTTTTGTTTATTGGTGCAGTAATTAAAACATCAATTGCTCCTTTTTTTAAATCTGCAACAGCAGATTCCAATGCTTGAAAAGCAGACGTTCCAGCAGCACTTGTAGATTTTCCAAGCTCTACTTTAATATTCTCATCCACACAATTAATAATATTCGCACGCTTTGGCTGAGCCTCATTTGCCTCTTTAATATTATTCAAGCTAAAATTATCGATGTTTAGTGCTTTACGATGATAAGCTGCAACTTTTGGCGAGCATAGATAATTGGAGTACAAAGTTCCAACAATCTATTATCCATTAAGGTTTTAATGATTACTTCGTAACCAATTCCATTAATATCACCGTGAGTTATTCCGACCTTTATTTTGGTATTCTTCATGAGTTAAGATATTTAGTTTGGTATGTGCTACTTGTGAAAATCAAGTTTATCACATCCCAAACGGTATTAGAACTTATTCAGTTCATAAATGCAAGATATTGTATCCCAAATGAAAACTTAGCTTGCAACTACAAAAATAGAAAGAATCCCTTAATCCTAACTATCTTTTTAATGATTCCTTATGATTGGTAATTTTTTATAAAATCGTACAACAAACGCACACCAACCCCTGTGCCTCCTTTTCCTCGGTAATTGTCAGTTGCACCAAGGAATGCAGGACCTGCAATATCGATATGAACCCAAGGATAGTCCGTAAAGTGTTCCAGAAATTTTCCTGCGGTTATTGCTCCTCCATCGCGACCACCAATATTTTTTAAATCTGCAATGTCTGATTTTATTAATTCTCCGTATTCTTCCCAAAATGGAAACTCCACCACTCTTTCGTAAGTTTTGTTTCCTGAAGTTTTTAGCTCTTCCATCCTGTCAGCACTTTCTTCATTCCCCATGGCAACAACACCATATTTGCCAATTGCAACTGCAGCAGCTCCTGTTAAAGTTGCCAAATCAACTACAAATTCCGGATCATATTTTTTTGCATAACTTAAAGCATCGGCAAGAATTAATCTTCCTTCTGCATCGGTATTCAACACCTCTACACTTAGCCCATTATGCATTTTAATAATATCGCCTGGAGCATAAGCATTTCCTCCCGGACGGTTATCTGTAGCAGGAATTAAACCAATTACATGAACAGGAAGTTTTGCTTTTGCAATTGCATATAAAACCCCAGCCACCGAAGCCGCTCCTCCCATGTCCGATTTCATTAAATCCATGCTGTCTTTGGTTGGCTTCAAACTCAAACCTCCTGTATCGTAAACTATTCCTTTTCCAACAAAAATTACCGGATTTGCATTCTTGGCATTTTCAGGTTTCCATTCCAAAATCGAAAAAGTTGGTTCATCAACGCTTCCCTTATTTACAGCCAAAAGACCTCCCATTTTTAGGCTTTGAATTTTAGTCTTTTCAAAAACTTCCACACAAAAACCTGATTCATCAGCCATTCTCTTGATCTCCTCGCTCAATTTTTGAGCAGTTAGATAACTTAAAGGTTCATTTACCAGATTACGTGCATGTTTTACTGCTTCACATACTGCTTGCAGCTCTTCAATGTCTTTTTCATCCAGCACATCACTCTGAACATGAACTTCAGTAAGACAATGCTTTATTTTTTTAGGATCCTTTAGATACTTGATAAATTGATAATTGCTTAAAGACAATCCTTCAAGTATTGGTAAAATTACTTCTTTGTTCAAAGAGTAATCAACAACCACAAGTTCTGAAATTTTACTTTCCTGAATTTTTGAATGAAGAGAGTTGCCAAGCTTTCTCATTTTCTCATAATCTTTGTACATCAGCTCTTCTGTTGCACTTACATGTACAAAAATTTTTCTTGTATATTGATTGATTTCTATTAATAAATCTTCATTCTCAACCTGCTGAATAAGATACTGAATTTCATTTTCGGCAAGAGGAAGATTTTTATAATTTTTAAGGCTTGTCAAGTAGAACACATTCTTTGTTTCTACTGAAATATTCGTTGTATGTAAATCTATGTTCATGTATTACTGTTTAATATGAAAAGTTTTTTGTATCAAAACCAATTTTGAAGTTAAGTAAAAATACTAAAAATCTTTTCTTTGCTTCAAATCTATCCAAAAGAAAAACCGTAGCTCTGAAGCTACGGTTTCCATTTATAATTTATCTGGATTCTCTTTAAAGTAATTTCTAATCAGAACTTTTTTCAACTCTCGAAGAATAACCAGTTCGGCAAGTAAATCTGATTTTGGCACATCTGAATATTGAGCCTCAGCTTGCATAATTTGCTTTTCACTTAAATCAATCTGATAAAGTAATAAAACCAATCGATGATAATCTCGATCCAAAAGCCAAATTAGATGTTCCTTTAATTGAGAAAACAATTCCTCATATGCATAATCCACTTCGCCCGAAAACTGCACTTCCAAACCAAACTGAGCAAAATCTTTCTCAATTTGCGCAGCAACTTGTCTTATTATTTCTTCGCGATTGCGATAAGTTTCAATGCTTAAGTTTTTATAATCAGGCAAATTCATCTCTTATTTATTAATGTTTTGGTATGAATACATAATTGCTTCCAACTCACGCAACATCTCACGCTTATTGTTGTTAGGATAATAAACGTAAGAATCCAAACAGATCACTCTATTATTTTTCTCATCTAGAAAGGTTACACTCACAAATGGTCCACCCATAAAATCATTCTCCACTTTCCAAAGCCCACGAGTTTCATAGGCGTAGTTCCCTTCAAAATCAAATTGTCTGGAAATAATTGGATACGACATTTCTGTTCCCATATAACTTCCTTCTGTAGGCCCTGGAACATATTTTTTTAATAAGTTGTTTCTTCTCTTAATGATCTGATCTTTTGAAAACAAATCCTCTGTAAGATAGTCATAAGAATAGATAAACATTCCCTGACTGGTTGTTGGAGTTTCATTGCTTATCCATAAAAAATCAGGCTCATCTTTATTAATTTCATAACCAGCAGGAAACGAAAGTGTAAATTGATACTTTGATTTTAATTTCTCGAAAATTTCCTGTACTACATTTCTTCTAAATGTTTTGATTTTTCTATTTCTCTCACCTAAAAGAAAATAAGCTACAATTTTATTTCTGTTCTTTTGTAACAACTCAATCATTGACTGATTGTCTTTTGCTTCAATTTTCATGAATGATTGAGTCTTGGCATATAGTTCATCCTTAACAGCAAGGTTGTTTTTTTCCACTTTGGCAGAAACTCTAAGATCTAAGATACTACGGTGAGTTTTAAACATACTACTGAAAGCATTATGATTAATATGGATAATATCTAGAACAGGTTCATCTTGTGGCAATCCCAATTGAGTGTCATTAAGAACAGATCTTAGAGTATCACCCACTGAACTATCCCACAATGCGTTGTTAATCAAAACTAAAACCTCACCCGAACCTCCCGTTACAACTGGTCTTAATCCTTTTGTTGTCTTCTTACAAGATACTGCACTTACAATAACGAGCGCACAAAGAAGCGTTATATTTATTATCTTTTTCATAATTAGATGTTTATTTGGAATTCAATTATTATTCGTATTGAACTATTTTTAATACCATTCCTGGCTCTACTACATTAGATTGATTCATATTATTTACCTTAACCAAATCCTTAACAGATTCTACCTCGAACCTATTGGCTATTGATTGCAAACTATCTCCTTCTTGTACCTCATAAAGCAAAAATTTACTCTTTTTCAATAGTGGATCCCTTTGTGGTTTTTGGGATATTTGCTCCGATGGTTTTACCCAAATTTTTAATTGTTGACCGATATAAATATCATGATTCTTCATTTTATTCCACTCCATAATATTGTGTGTGGTGCAAGAATAATTCATAGCTATTTTATGAAAATACTCTCCTGCTTTAACAACATGATATATCATATATTTTCCTTTGGTAGAAGAAAGCTCCTTTTGCAATTCAAGATACTTCTTGGGTTCATCCTTCATTGAATAAATTTCTTCTTCATTGTCAATAAACAAACCAATCTTCTCAACCGGAAGAACCAATTGAGCAGGTAATTCACCTGCAGGAATTATATCTTTTTTATAAATAGGGTTTAATTTTTGAATCTCCTCAACAGGAACACCAAGTACTGCTGCAGCATGCTTAAATGATACACTCTTCTTTACATTAACTGGTGCTACACGGAAATAAGGATATTGATTTGGCGTCGCAACTATATTGTGTTCTCTGCTATAATTCAAAATATAATTTGCAGCAATAAAAATAGGCACATAGTTTCGGGTTTGTTGTGGCAAATATGGCGATATTTCCCAAAAATCAGTCTTACCTCCAGAACGTTGAATTGCCTCACGCACCACTCCTGGACCACCATTATAGGCAGCAATTGCCAATTGCCAATCTCCAAAAATTCTATGCAAATACTGCAAATACTTGCAAGCTGCCTCCGTTGACTTCTCAGGATCCATTCTTTCATCAACATAAGAAGTAACCCTTAAATCAAACATTTTACACGAATTGTACATAAACTGCCACAAGCCTATCGCCCCCGATCTAGATCTTGCTTTGGGGTCCAAAGCCGATTCAATAACCGAAAGGTATTTGAGTTCTAATGGCAAATCATATTTGTCCAAATACTCTTCAAAAATTGGAAAGTACAATTCCGAGCGCTCAATTATTTTTCCTGTTTTCTCGCGATGACGAACTGCATATGCTTCAATAAATCGGCGCACAACAGGTTTATAATCCAACTGTATCGGTGTCAGATCATTTAAACGTTTCATTCGTTCTTTGTATATCTCATCTGAAAAAACAGGAATATAGTTCGCATCTAAAATTTCATTCTCTGGAAGTGTTTCTTTTAATATCTCATCAGTAAAATGCATTAGTCTTTGGTTGACTTCTTCTGAATTTTCTGGCTTCTCTTTTTGTAGAATACTAAATAAAGATTGAGCAGGGACAACAGAACTGCCTAAAAGAGACATTAACAAAACAAGTATGAAATTCTTCATGCAAGTGAGCAGTTTAAGGTTTAGGGATTTCTAAATTCGAATTGAAAATAATTAATTTACAAGTAGCATCCAAATGATTTTACAAGTTTTAAACTAATTTTTTAGTTGATGTGATTTTATTAAATTCCGACATTAAAAAAAGGCAGGTGAACTACCTGCCTTTTAATTATTTTTCCAACGACTCTTTATCTTTGTTATTGTCCTTATCTTGGTCTTGATCTGTAGCCTTTTTAAATTCTTTCATTCCTTGACCAAGTCCCTTCATTAATTCTGGGATTTTTTTCCCTCCAAAAAGAAGTACGATTACAAATACAATTATTACGATTTGCCAAGGACCAATCATTCCCGCTATTACAAAAAGATTCATATCAGTTGAGTTTTAGTATTTACAGTGCTAATATAGTATTTTTAATGTAATAATTACCAATTGGATACCCATTTCACCACATCATTGGCATTTGCGAAAATAAGTAAGCCAAATAATAAAACCATTCCTGCAACCTGAGCATACTCCATAAACTTATCGCCTGGCTTTCTTCCTGTAATTATCTCATACATCAAGAATAACACATGCCCACCATCTAATGCTGGGATTGGTAAAATATTCATAATAGCCAAAATTATAGAAAGAAATGCAGTTAATTCCCAGAAAGCATGCCAATCCCAAACAGATGGGAAAATGCTTCCAATGGTACCAAATCCTCCAATTGACTTGTATCCCTTGATATCTTTATCGAAGATTAAACCAAACTGTTTTAGGTAATCATTCAGTTTTTTAAATCCTTTTCCAATACCAGCAGGAACAGCTTGTGCAAATGTATATTCTACAGCCTCATACTTAAATCCACTAAGATCTAACAAAGGTTGAAAACCTATTAAACCTTTATCAGTTGTAGTTAATTTTAAATTTAATTCCTGATTGTTTCTTGAAATTAAAACATTAATCTCTTTGCCTGCCTGGGTAGTTAGATATTCTTTGTATTCATCGAAATAGGTAAAATCAACTCCATTTACACTTACGATCTCATCTTCTTTCTGCAAGCCAGCCAATTTAGCCGGTGAATCTTTAGCTACTTTTCCAACTTTCATTGGGTGAAATGGATAACGCAAACTAATCGTTGGATCAACACCAAACTTTTTACTGCTTCGTTCAATTAAGGCTGGAATATATGATGTTGGAATTGCAACATCCAGATTTGCCCCATCGCGAATCACCTGAATTGATGAAGGACGATTAAGAATAATCTCTGGCATGATTTGAGAAAATCGCTCTACTTTTTGATTATCCAGAGCAACAATAATGTCTCCATCCTTCAAGCCTATACTTTCAGATAATGAATCACAAACAATTCCGTACTTTGCATTTTCAGCTGGTAGATATTGTTCTCCCCAAGCAAATAAAACAGCGGTGTAGATTACAAATGCCAAAATGAAATTTACCAGTACTCCACCAATCATTATCAATAAACGTTGCCAAGCTGGTTTTGATCTAAATTCATATGGTTTTGGAGGCAATGCCATTTGTTCCTTATCCATCGACTCATCAATCATTCCGGAAATTTTAACGTATCCCCCTAGAGGAATCCAACCAATACCATATTCTGTCTCTCCTTTTTTAAATTTAAAAAGTGAAAATCCAGGATTAAAAAACATATAAAATTTCTCAACCCTTGTTTTGAACAATTTTGCGAATACAAAGTGTCCTAACTCGTGTAAAACCACAAGAATAGACAAACTCAATAAAAACTGTCCTATTTTAACCAATACATCCATTCATATTTTTATTTGTAACAAGTACTAAATCTAAAGTGAATAATTCACACTGCTCTATACGAAATTTTTCTACTTGCTAATTATTAATTACTAATTGTTAATTTCTAAAGGCTGCCTAAGATAATTATTTTTTACAATATGGTCTCCGTTAATCTTCTCGCTTCTGAGTCGGATAAGACATAGTCTTCGTAGCTTGGCTTCTGAATAAAACAAGTTTTATTCATTACTTCTTCAATAATATCGCTCATTTGTAAGAACCCAACTTGACCTTTTAGGAAAGCATCTACTACAACTTCATTTGCAGCATTAATTATACATGGCAAATTGCCACCTTTATTCATAGCTTCGTATGCAAGAGCCAGGTTTCTAAAATTCTCTGTATCGGCAGGAGCAAAATTCAATTCAGGATAATCTAAAAAATTAAAGCGTGGAAAATCAGTTTTCAATCTCTTTGGATAAGTAAGAGCAAATTGAATTGGCAATTTCATATCAGGCAATCCCATTTGTGCTTTCATCGATCCGTCCTGAAACTGAACAATGGAATGAACGATTGATTGATGATGTACTATCACATCCACCTGATCAGGACGAAGATCAAACAACCATTTCGCTTCAATAGCTTCAAAACCTTTGTTCATCATACTTGCCGAATCAATGGTAATTTTAGCTCCCATATCCCAATTCGGATGCTTCAACGCTTGCTTTGCAGTGACATTTTCAAGGAATTTTTTATCTCTACCTCTAAATGGGCCTCCCGAAGCCGTCAGGTATATTTTCTCAATCTGATTATCGAATTCGCCCAGTAAACATTGAAAAATAGCCGAGTGTTCCGAATCAACAGGGTAAATACTTACACCATATTCCAATGCTAATTTCTGTATGATATCACCGGCAACTACTAATGTTTCCTTATTTGCCAAGGCAATATTCTTTCTGGCTTTAATGGCATTTATCGTAGGCAACAATCCAGAATAGCCAACCATTGCTGTTACTACAACATCAATAGCACCCATTTGAACTACTTGGGCAATGGCTTCATGACCAGCATAAACTTTTATTGACTCATCTTTTAGAGCCTCCACAAGCTGAGGATATTTCTCTTCACTGGCAATAACAACAACATCAGGTTTAAATTTCTTTGCCTGTTCTATTAATAATTCTACCTGATTATTCGCAGTTAAAACATCTACAACAAATTCATCGGGATTTGCTTCTACCACTTCCAATGTTTGGGTTCCAATGGAACCCGTCGATCCCAGAATAGCAATATGCTTACTCATTAATAATTAGAGTTTTGTTTTTAAAATTTTATATAGTCTTCGGGGTTTAAAGGTTGTCCGTTATGCCACAATTCGAAATGCAAATGCGGACCAGAAGTCAACTCTCCAGAATTTCCCAACAACGCAATTGCCTCTCCTGCTTTCACATGCTCTCCTGCTTTTTTCAAAAGCTCGGAATTGTGTTTATACACGGATAGTAAGTTGTTGGAATGTTGAATTTGAATAACATACCCTGTATTCAAAGTCCACTCCGAAAAAATAACCGTTCCATCTAAAACGGAAGATATACGCTCATTTACACCTCCCACAATATCAGTTCCATAATGTTGTGATTTGCTATCAAAATGATTCGAAATCATCCCCTTTATGGGTGAAAAGAAATGTGTATTTGATAATCCTCTTGATTTTGGAGCATTTTCGAGCGTTAAGTTGTATTTTTCATCCTCCTCATGGTCTAAACGGAATAGAGAATCTGATTCTGTTCTTGTAAAGCTCAAATTCTTGTACTTTGGATCGACAATGGAATCGGAAGCACTTTGAACCACATTATCAAAATCATTTCCTTCCACTATGTTTCGAACACCTTGAAAAAAACGATCGCGCTTCTCCAATTCAAGAATCAATGAATCCACTAAGATGTCATTATTCTCAATGTTTTCTCTCATTTCTCCATCAGGATAGCCAGGAATATACTCTCGTAAAGGTGTAAAAGCAATAAGTAAGGTTACCAAAACTATTAACAGAACAGAAAACAATCCTGTAACGGTAAATACATTTAATCGTGATAATCGAATAGACAATACTTCATCAAACGTGGCTTCGTTGGATATTGTTAGTCTGTATTTATTCTTTAATTTTTCAATTAAAGGCTTT
Source organism: Marinifilum fragile JCM 15579 (assembly GCF_001310955.1). GTDB lineage: Bacteria > Bacteroidota > Bacteroidia > Bacteroidales > Marinifilaceae > Marinifilum > Marinifilum fragile. The sequence goes on along the minus strand of NZ_BAZX01000011.1, from coordinate 85,497 downwards.
TTCTCATTTAAACTACTCATACTGATAGTATCTGAAAAGATTTACGCAAAGGTAACAGAAATCAACGAAATTGTATGTTTTTTAGATCAGAAGGAACAAAAAAAGGCTCTGGAATAATCCAAAGCCTTAAACTTAGTAGCGGGGGCCAGACTCGAACTGACGACCTTTGGGTTATGAGCCCAACGAGCTACCAACTGCTCCACCCCGCAATATATTTTTAGAAATTATCTGTCTTATATCATTTACCTTTCGACGAAAAAATAAGCTTTGACCAAATCAAAGCTAAACTTTAGTAGCGGGGGCCAGACTCGAACTGACGACCTTTGGGTTATGAGCCCAACGAGCTACCAACTGCTCCACCCCGCAATATATCTTAAGACTTATCTCTTTCGTTTTGCGGTTGCAAAGATAAGAGCCTTTTATTCCAAAACAAAATTTTAGTAATATTTTTTTAATAAATCCAACAAAAACAATACTTTCAGAATCTTTTTAGCTTGTTAATCAGATTGATATGCATTAAAAAAAAATTAATCATTCTGAACCACTTCCTTTATATCAAGGAAAGCTTCTTCCAACAAACACATCTTCTGAAATAAAAATTGATAATATTCTTCCCAGTTCTCCTTTTTATATACAGATGCTTCTCTCAACTGAAAATATATCACACTTACTTCTTTAAAGCCTTCAATAAAATAGTTCTTATCCCAGATCAGATCACCTCCACAAGTATCTTCAACAACTGGTCGGTACTTCAGAAATTTATCAAACACTGAATAACGCTTAACATCAAACTTGCTGTCTATTTGCAACATCACAAATGCACCATCATCATTTAAATCAAATTTTAATTGTGCTTCCTTTATTTGTGTCCCTTTCAAAACCCAGGAAGTCATTTTTCGACCTTGCTTCTTCGAATATCGTTTGAAACCATCCCAAAACTGAATCCTAAACTCTCTCTTTTCCTCTTTCGTGTACATTCAAAAATATATTTTCTGCAAAACTAATAGTTCTTTCTTACACTATAAGAAACTATCAATTAAATTGTAGCAAATTTTCAGAATAAAAAATAATCTTATCTTTAACTACTCTAAATTAGTTTGATTTTAATGAGATTATTCAATATATATTTTCCTTTTATTACTCTATTAGTATTGATTTCTTGCAGTTTGGATGGATACTCCCAGCAAGAAACTATGCCTGATAGTCTGTTGGTTTCTTCCTATGTTGAAGGACCTCATATCAGACAGATCTCAAATAATAGAGTTGATGTTTTTTACATTCAACACGATAGCATTAAAAACAAAACCAAGAAAATATCCAGATCATATCGATACAAAAATGACACCTTAATATTTAAAGGCTTTGCAGGTGGCGATACATTAACTTATGTCGTTCCTAAAAACATCAGACCAAGATCAGGAATATTTGAAAAAGCTGATAAAATAATTGTTCTAGGTGATATTCATGGAGAATTCGATGCATTAATCAGTATTCTTCGTTACAACAAAGTAATAGATGACAGAAATCGTTGGATTTTTGGGGATGGGCACATCGTGTTCACTGGTGATGTATTTGATCGTGGAAAAAAAGTAACCGAATGTCTTTGGTTAATTTTTCAGCTGGAAATTCAGGCTAAAAAAGCTGGAGGAAGAGTTCATTATATAATTGGCAATCACGAAATGATGGCCTTATTGTTTGATGACCGATACGTAAATACAAAATACAAACATGCAGCGCGTTTCTTAAAATACCATTACTCGCATTTCTTCGACAAGTACACGGTTCTAGGAAGCTGGTTGCGTTCTAAAAACACTCTGATGCGAATCGGTGATCAGCTCTTTGTTCACGGAGGAATTTCGCCTAAATTTCTCGAGAAAAAAATGAAAATTGACGATGTGAATATTAAAATGCGATATCATTTAAACAATTATACTCAGCTTGAAGATACTACATTAGTCGATTTATTCTTATATTCATATAGTCCTTTATGGTATAGAGGATATTTGTCAAGAACGCCAAGTTACGATAGAATTTCTCTTGCCGAAGTAATTAAGACACTAGATTTTTATGAATCAATGGTAATCATATTTGGTCATACACCTGTTGCGCGAGTTTATCCATTTTATTCTTTTAAACTCATTGCTATGGATGTTCCTATTGGCGATCCAAACTTCATTGACCAAGCCTTATTGATTGAGAATCAAAAATATTATCGGATATTTGCACACAAAGAGAAAGAAAGATTACGTTAAAGCATACAAACAATGGAACTACTCACTAGTCTAGATACTGTAAATGTACCAAGCACTGTTATCCTTTCTAATAACATGGTTGAACTTTTGCTTAGGTTTGTATTAAACATGGTTGTAACCATTTTTATTGTCAACTATGTATATTTTAAGGCAACAGGAAAAAGAACCTACGTTTTTACTTATATCATGATAAGTACTACTGTATTTTTCCTTTGTTTCTTATTAGGGAACATAGACTTGCAACTTGGTTTTGCTCTTGGTCTTTTTGCAATTTTCGGTATTATTCGCTACCGTACCGATACCATCCCAATTCGGGAAATGACTTACCTATTTTTGGTAATTACCATTTCTATTATCAACGCTTTGGCAAGAAGAGATGTTAGTTTGGGTGAAATATTAGTTACCAATGTAGCATTCATGCTTACGACTTATATCATGGAACGAATTTGGATGCGCAGACATATGGCTCGAAGAACCATCATTTACGATCGAATGGATTTGATCCATCCAGATAAACATGACTTATTAAGAGAAGATGTAGAAGCAAGAACCGGACTAATAATCGATAGATTTAAAATTGGCCAAATTGACCTATCTAAAAATAGCATCAGACTAACTATTTTCTATAAAGATGTGGAAGGTAATAACATCCTAACAGATGCAGAATTAAGCGATAAGGGCATGGAATAAAAACAACTCAAACCAACAAACCCACTGTATATATGAATTCGAAAATCCGATATATCGTGTTTTCATTTCTACTAATACTCCTTAGTAGCATAAATTCACTTTGCCTGTCTCAAAACGACCTGGATAGCGATAGCATATTCAAGGCTCCTAACCTCTTTGAATCAGATACTTTAATAAAATTATCGATCACCACAGACTTAAAAACTTTGGTAAGAGATATTGGTGAAAAAAATAAATATCATAAAGGAAGACTTTCATACCACTTGGGAGATTCAATTGTTTCCATGAGTGTACAATTAAAAACCAGAGGTAATTTCAGAAAAGATAGAAGTATTTGCCCTTTTCCTCCAATCCGCATAAAGTTTAACAAAGTAGATGCCAGTTATTCCCTTTTTCACGGACAAGGAAAACTAAAAATGGTTACCCATTGTCAAAACAAAAACGAAAGGTATCAGCAAATGCTTATTCAGGAATACCTGATATATAAAGCGTACAATTTGTTTTCTCCTGAAAGCTTCAATGTACGTCTTGCCGAGATTACATACAAGGACAGTGATAATCAAATGGGGCCATTGAAAAAATATGCCTTTTTCATAGAAGACTTTGAAGATATGGCTGTTAGAAATGGTAAGATTCCCAGATACGAGAAAAAAATTCATCAGGATCATACGCTTATTGGGAAAGTAACCAAATTAGCGGTATTTCAATACATGGTTGGCAACACCGACTGGGGAGTTCCAACCCTTCATAACATCAAACTCATTGCCAAAACACCGACTTCCAGACCTACACCTGTGCCTTATGATTTTGATTGGGCAAGCTTGGTTAATGCTCCTTACGCTGTACCGAACGAAAAATTGAATATCAAATCCATCCATGAAAGGTTGTATCGTGGATACAAAAGAACTGCCGAGGATTTGGAATATATTTTTAGGGAGTTCCGAATGAAAAAAGAAGCGCTTTATGAAATATATACAAGCTGTCCTTACCTAAATGACAAGGAGAAAGAGCGTGTACTAAATTATTTCGATGAATTTTATGAAATCATAAATGATCCTAGGAGAGTTAAAAGAGAGTTTATTGATAATGCACGCACCATTAAGTATAAGGAATAACTTAACTGACTTACTAAATTGTATTTGAACTATATTTGTCGAAATTTTAATTTTCAACAGATATGCTTGATTCATTTTTACATGACAATACCATTGAAGCTGGTTGCGACGAAGCTGGCCGAGGTTGCCTTGCAGGCCCGGTTTTTGCTGCAGCTGTAATTCTTCCTACCAATTTCAGCAATGAAATGTTGAATGATTCGAAGAAATTATCAGAAAAGAAACGATATCTCTTAAGAGAAACCATAGAAAAGGAAGCTATTGCATGGGCAGTAGGAATTGTTGATCATGAAGAGATTGACAAAATTAATATCCTTAATGCTTCTTTTCTTGCAATGCACAGAGCTGTTGATCAATTAAAAACCAAACCTGAGCATCTTCTTATTGATGGCAATCGATTTAATCCATACAAGAATCTCAAACATACTTGTGTAATAAAAGGAGATGGAAAATACGCATCAATTGCTGCGGCTTCAATACTTGCAAAAACCTACCGTGACGATTTCATGATGAAAATACATGAGGATTTTCCGTATTACGACTGGAATAGCAACAAGGGATATCCTACAAAAAAACATCGAATTGCAATTCGTGAACATGGAATTAGCCCATTTCATCGTAAGAGTTTTGGTTTACTACCTGATCAAATGGAACTAAAATTCTAACAAACACATGATTAACAGTCTATTATAGCGCGATTTTAACGAGAAAATCCATGTGTTCATCTAATTTTATCGAAACCACATGAGAATATATAGCTGATTTTCTGACAAATACACAACAAGCTTTAATTGGGATTTTCTATAGGATTTATAAAATACATAGAATAATACTAACTTTGCTTGCCAACAAAATAATTGGACACAACAAACGCTCCAAGTGCTTACTTATTAGCAACAACTTGGGGCATATTTAAAATTATTCAACTAAAATGAGAAACTTAAGATCATTAGTATTGGGATTAAGTCTTTTGCTTTGCTTCTCTACTGTAAGAGCAGACGAAGGAATGTGGCTTTTATCTCTTTTAAAAAAGAACACTGCAGAAATGCAGGAAAAAGGCTTTAAGCTTACAGCTGAAGATATTTATAAAGTAAACGAATCTTGTTTAAAAGATGCAATTGTTGGTTTAGGAAGCGAAGGAAGACCATTCCGCCATTTCTGTACTGGTGAGATTATTTCTGATCAAGGTTTATTCTTAACCAACCACCACTGTGGATTCGGAGCAATTCAATCTCACTCAACTCCTGAGCATGATTATTTATCAGACGGATTTTGGGCTTACAGCAAAAAAGAAGAGCTAACCAATCCTGGTATTACTGCTTCTATTTTAGTAAGAATGGAAGATGTAACAAAAGATGTCTTAAAAGGAGTAAAAGACGATATGTCGGAAGAAGATCGTTACAAAGCGATTGAAGAAGCTGCAACAGCTATTGAGAAAAAAGCTGAAGAAGGTACTCACTTGAGAGCTAATGTTAAAAGCATGTTCAATGGCAACCAATATTTTGTTTTCGTATACGAAATTTATAAAGATGTTCGTTTGGTAGGTGCTCCTCCACAATCAATGGGTAAATTTGGTGGTGATACTGACAACTGGATGTGGCCTCGTCATACTGCTGACTTCTCAATGTTCCGTATTTATACTGGTGCTGATGGCAAACCTGCTTCTTACTCAGAAAACAACGTACCTTTGAAGCCTAAGCATCACTTACCTATCTCTATTAAAGGAGTTGAAGAAGGTGATTTCGCTATGATTATGGGATTCCCTGGAACTACAAATCGTTACCTAACTTCTTATGGTTTGGAAGAAACCATGAAGATTACCAACAAGAACCGTTACGATATCCGCACAGTAAAATTGGATATCATGATGAATGATATGTTGAAAGATCCTAAGGTAAGAATTCAATACGCTTCGAAACATGCTAGCAGTGCGAACTACTGGAAATACTCAAATGAGCAAAACAAAGCATTGAAAAAGCTGAACACAATGGGTCACAAAAAAGAAATCGAAAAAGAATTCTTGGAGTGGGCTAACGCTAAACCAAAACGTGCAGCGAAGTATGGCGAAGCTTTAAATATGATTAAAAAAGTTTATGCTGAAAGAAAAGATGCAGCTTACCAAGCTTCATACATTGGCGAAGCTTTGGATAGAGGTGCCGAAGCTCCTGGTTTTGCTTCAAGAGCAGGTAAGTTATTAAAACTTCTGAAAGCAGAAACTCAAGATGCTGAAGCAATTGAAAAAGCGATTGCTGCATTAAAAGCTTCAGGTAAGAGATTCTATAAAGATTATAACGCTCCTACCGATCAAAAATTAATGGCTGGTTTATTTGCATTCTATGCAGATCATATTGCAATGGAAAACCGTCCATCAATTTTTGAAACAATCGAAAAAGAATACAACAACGATTTCAAAAAATTTGCTGAAAACGTGTATGCAAATTCAGTATTCGCAACAAAAGCTAAATTCGACAAATTCCTTGAAGCTCCTGAAGCTGAAGTATTGGAAAATGACTTCTTATACAAAACTGGTGCATCTATTCAGGAAGCATACTACAAAATTTACAAAGCTGCATACAATGGTTCTGAAGATTTGAACAAAGGAAGACGTTTGTTCGTTGATGGTTTGCTACAAATCAACAAAAAGAAATTAATGGCTCCAGATGCAAACTCAACAATTCGTTTAACTTACGGTAATGTTGGTGGTTACGAGCCAAGAGATGGTGCTTACTACTACCACTACACTACTTTAAAAGGTGTAATGGAGAAAGAAGATCCAACAAGTCACGAATTCCAGGTTCCTGCAAAATTGAAAGAGCTTTATGAAGCTAAAGATTACGGACAGTATGCAGATAAGAATGGTAAATTACCTACTTGTTTCCTAACAAATAATGACATTACAGGTGGTAACTCAGGTTCTCCGGTAATTAACGGAAATGGTGAATTAATTGGTACTGCATTCGATGGTAACTCAGAAGCTATGTCTGGTGATATCGACTTCGAAGAAAACCTTCAAAGATGTATCAACCTTGATGTTCGATACACGCTATTTATCATCGATAAATTTGCTGGTGCTAAAAACATCATCGACGAATTGACTATTGTGAAGTAATTAACCACTCACAAAATAATATCAAAGGATGCTCGAATTTTCGAGCATCCTTTTTTTATGAAAATCTGGAATAGTCTGAGAGTCGAAAAGTCCAATTGTTTGCGTGAACCCTTTTCATTTTTTTTTACTTTTGATCTATAAAACCTAAACAAGAAAATATGTCAACAAAGATTACAATGTTTACCGATGGTGCAGCAAGTGGAAATCCAGGTCCGGGAGGATACGGAGTTGTTTTAATATCGGGAAAACATCGTAAGGATTTGAATCAGGGATACAAACTTACTACCAACAACCGAATGGAACTGATGGCCGTTATCGTGGGATTGGAAGCTCTTAAGAACCCAGGTTGCGACGTTACCATCTACTCCGACTCTAAATATGTTGTTGATGCGGTGGAAAAAAAATGGGTTTTTGGCTGGGTAAAGAAAAGATTCAAAGGCAAAAAAAATGCTGATTTATGGATGCGCTTTCTGCAAGTATATCCAAAACACAATGTAAAATTTGTTTGGGTTAAGGGACATGCCAATATTCCAGGAAACGAACGTGCTGACCAGTTGGCCGTAATGGCCTCGCAAGCTCCTAATTTACCCGATGATGTTGGATATCAACCTGAATAAAAGTATATTAGTCAGGCAAAGTTCTCCCTGAAATTTCTACTCTTCCATTTTTGATAAGTACAATATTAGGATCGTCATTAGGTAGCGTATCAGTTTCCGATTGTTCTGCACCTCCTTCTGGTGTCCAGTTTGCTGTGATACTTAATGAACCTTGATAAGGAACATCACCATAGGCTGCCGCTTCCAACCCAAGACCTGCTCTTACTCTAATGTCAATCGTCCAGGGTGAAGTTACATCAAACAACTCTACAATTTCACCCTTGTCATCCATGTACTCCACTTTATTAATCGTAGTTCCATTTGAAGCAACAACTGTATAGGTAATGTCATACATTAACCTTTTAGGATCATCCTTCGAACAAGAGAATAATAAAATAATGGATGCAATAAATAATATTCTTTTCATATTCTTGTGTTGATATATTACTTACAAAATTACTCATACAAGCATTAAAAATCAACACCTCTACTAGTAACACTTTTGCATTCATTTAAATCAACACCAGCTGCAAAGGCATGTTTAATCACTTCAAATACTTTGAAAATCTGGGTCTACTCTCCCTCTTTTACCCCAAAAAAGTTTTCCAAAGCCTTTTTACTATTTCCACTCGATATTAAAATCAGGTAGTTATTGACTTGCACATTGGTTCCTTTAACAGGATTTTTGATGATTTTACCATCTTGTACCAAACCTATCAGGATGGCATTAAAATCGACTTTCAGCTTTAGAAAAGCATCCATATAATCCGATCCTGCAAAAGGGCACTTTTCAGTAATCAGGTATTGTTGGATATCCGAATCCTCATCCGATACGCTGGTTGCTATTAAATCTTCGGTATAAGTGGCAACATGTGGTTCGAACAGATAGGACGCAACCAGTTTGGAAGCTACCTCATTTTGTGCAATAACATGATCGATTCCTGCATTTAGGAAAGTTTCTTTTAAACTAGGATTTGCACAACGCACAACCACATTCGACTGTGGATAATGCTTTTTCAGGTTGATTACAAAAACCAAGGTCTCAGAATCGCTCTCAAAATTCACAAATACACGCTTCGATTGCGATACATTCACTTTTTGGTAAGCCTCAATATTCGAATAATCAGCAAAAAGAGAAAAAACATCTTTCGATGCATATAGATCAGCAATTAAATCCAAATCTGACTTAGTATTGGTAACAATGGCCACTTTTTGTCCGGCATGAATAATTTCATTTGCTACCTTTTGAGCAAACTCATTCCAGCCAATAATCACATAATGATTCTCGAAATCGGTTCCCCAAAAACCACTTTTTTTCCTTTCCATATACTGATTAAATCTTACCGTTATTTCACCAATTAAAAACCCTAATATTCCTAAGCTCCCAATAATTACAAGCAAACCTATAATCTTACCCGGCAGTGTTACCGGATAAAAATCGCCATAACCAACCGTGGTAAGCGTTACAATTGCATACCAAAATGCATCTCCAATCGTCTTTATATTCGAATCAGGCGATTGACTTTCGAACCATTGAATGGAGAGAATAGCCATCACATAGACCAGAAATGCCGCCAGATATATTAGTTTTTTACGCATAGTTTTTAAAAATCTGAGCTAATTAAACTACTAATTGACATCTGGTGTACAAATTTCTATGCCTTTACCATTCCAATTCACTTGCAAATCGCTCTCTTCAATGAATTTCTTAAAATGCTCCGATTTACCTTGATTACAAGAGCTCAGCTCCACATAGGTGTATCCTTTATCTGGGAAAGTATGAATGGCTAAATGCGATTCAGCCAACATCCATAAAGCGGTATATCCCTGAACAGGAAAATGATGATCAGAACAATTCAAAATCACAAAACCCACCTTTTCCAGGTAGTTCTGAAATCTCACCTTTAAAATCATAGGATCACAATCGGTAACCCAAAACCTAAGGTTGTGTATTTTTGCTGCTAGTAATTTTGTTTCCATTGACTAGTTCTTTTACTGTATTATTCATTACTAATTATTAATTACCAATTGCTAATACAGATCCCAATTTCCTTTTAAATAATACTTATAAAGTACTGGCTCGTGTATTCTATTGACATGAACCGTATCCTTTTTCCATGGATAATAATCCTTCCCAAAGGAGGTGATCAAAGCCATTGCCTCATTATTGATCCATCGAGTCGGTATCTCAAATTCGAGCATTCTTAAATTCTTCTTCACATCACCATTGGCTTGTTTTACGCCTAAACTCCAACCCCACTCGCCAAGTGTAATCACCTGGTTGTGCATTGGAACAGTTTCGAATCCCGCACTTTTCATGGTTTCCACAATACACGAAAAAGCACGCGTAGCAAAATACGGACTTCCTGCTTGAGTAACGATTACACCGCCTGGTCGCATGTGTCGATAACATTGCTTGTAAAACTCATAGGAATACAATCGACCCAATTCTACCGATCGAGGATCAGGAAGATCAATAATGATAATGTCATAATAGTCTTCATTCTCTTGCAGAAAAGTATAGCCATCAGCATTTTTTACAACTACCTTTTCGTGATGAAGTGAATTTTCGTTCAACTTGGTTAACATCGGATGTGTCTTCCCAAGTTCAGTCATGGCTGGATCCAAATCAACCAAAGTAATCTTCTCAACTTTCGAATACTTTAGAATTTCACGTACCGCACATCCATCTCCACCTCCCAGTACCAAAACATTAACAGGATTTGGATGCAAACTCATGGCTGGATGCACCAAAGGTTCATGATACATCACCTCATCGCGGGTACACAACTGCTGGTTTCCATTCAGATATAACCAATAATCATTTTTCCACTGGGTAATAACAATGCGTTGATATTTGGTTTGTTCGGCATAAACCACCTTATCGGCATATTTTAGTTGCTCTCCATAACTAATCACTCTATCAGCAATGGCTGTTCCTGAAGTAAGAAATACCAGTATAAAAACTGCTATCCCTGATAAATTTCTTCGTTCACTTGTTTTAAAAAGATCCCATAAGAAAATCATAACAACAATTGAAACTGCAAAATTTACAAACCCAAGAATAAATGGTGTATAAATTAAACCAAAGAAAGGCAGACCAATAAAAGCGAAAAATATGCCACCTAATAAGCTACCGTAATAATCGTTCTCAAGAATATTCGAAATGTTAAATCTTAATTTCTCGTACTCATCATTAATTCTAATTACCAAAGGAATTTCCATTCCGATTAGCAAACCAACCAATACTGCCAACGAATAAATTATTATTCCAATTGCTTGCGTATATGCTGATGCCGTATAAACCAATAAAGGGGCGAATGAAACCAGAATTGACAGTATAAACTCGAGAAGCAAAAACACTTTCAATAAGTTTTTTTCGAAAATCTTACTGAAACGAGCACCAAGCCCCATGGAAAATAACATCAACGAAATGGTCATAACCCATTGCAGGGTAGAATCACCAAGAAAATAGGTTGCCAGTGTAGATAGAATATACTCTGCTACTACACCAGAAAATCCGGTAGCAAAAATTGCTGCCTTTAATAATGTTGACTTACTCTTAAACACAAACTTTCTAATTACGAATGACGAATTTCAAATTACGATTTACGCCATTCTTTATTAAGAATCTCATTTGGAATCAACCTCGTAATTCGTAATTCCAAATTCGTACTTTCTTACAGGCACCAAGTAATCAATACCGACCCGCCAATATATGCAAAAGCTTCTACCAAAGCAGCTCCTATATTTGGACGTTCCTGATTGATAATTTCATCGGTTAATCTCTCTCCTGGAAGCAAAATTTTATCAGTAATTAAACGCATTACCGGAAGAAGAATTAATCCTACCACCAATTCAAATCCCGTCTCGGCAAAGGAAGGAAGCCACCCTTCAAAATCACCTACCAATCCAAAACGAATAAGGTTACCAATGGCAATAATTGCACCAGCAAAACCAATACCTACAGCAACATTGTCTTTTTCGATATGTTCGTGAATATTGTAAGGAGTAATCCAATTGTAGAAACGTGTGGTAAGAATTAAAGCCAGCTGACCAAATGCCCAAAACACCACTGCAGTTAGAATTCCGAACAACATATCACCACTTTCGCCTGAAACTGCACCAAAAATAATTAAACCTGATGCAACTGAAACAGCACCTTCAATAATTCCTGTTCCTGCATTTTGATCTTCAATAATTTCCTTACGGATAGAAAAATTACGAAGCATTAAATAATCCGAAAGGAAGATGGAACAGTTTAAAAGAACAATTGCCAACAATCCGTAAACTGCAATATCAATAATGTCGTTAACTAATCCATTTGAAGGACCAACAATGGCACTACCAATAGCCAATAACAAGCCAACATAGTAACCAACATGTGCAATGGCAAAAGCAAAGTTGTCTTTTTTTACCAATTCTTCTTTTACCTTAAATGAAGGATGAAGCAGCTGATATACAAATTTTCCAATCAGGAAAATGGCAAATGCCACAGCGATATAAACCACAGCATCGTAAATGATATAAGAAATCTCTGATAATGAAATCATATTTTTAAATCTATGAGTTATACACCAATATTATTTACCAAATCCACCACTACGTGAGCGTGTAGAACGACTGGACTTGTATCTGGAAGAACTTCTGCTTGTCCTCTTATTAACAGTACTTGAAGATTTTGAACGTGTAGAGCTAAATCTGCTAGATTGACTTGACGAGCGACTCACCTTACTTCTTACGCGATCTTTAAAAGTATTAGGTTTGCTTGCCCAGGTACTACTCTTTCCTGATGTTGAGGATGTATAACTTTTGGTGCCATAAACCGGACTTCCACCTTGTGGTCCATAATATCCTCTTGATCCACCATAATAACCACCTCGGTTGTAATCGTCCCAATATGATCGACGGTAAGTCATCATATTAAACATCGACGACATAAATGCATATTGCCCATAGAATGCCCAGAAAGAAGATCCTCCTCGATTTTCCCATCGTCCGTACTTCTCATTGCCCACATAATGATTATAACCTGCCGGAACAGCTTGCTTGGTGAGCTTGCCATCCTTTTTTGAGGCAATTTCCATTCCCATATCATTAATGTGCTGTGAGAAAAAAGTCTCACTCACTTCTCTCCATCCGGTTTTCTTCTCAAGAATGGTATCTGGTTTTTCTATCAATACCTGGTACTGATGTCTGTAATCTTTTCCTGATTCACTTGCATCCATATCGAATAGAATGATAGAAAAATTTTGCTCTCCATTCAATTCTTTAATCAACTCATCAACCGGTGATTTTTGCCATGTTTTTGATACTTGAGAGCCTGATGATCGTTGGCGAGATGTGGAAGAATCGCAACTTCCACATGTTTTCACAATAAAAAACAATACGATGATCCCAAGTACAACTTTTGCTGTGCTATTCATTATAACTTCGTTTTTAATTACGCATTACGAAAGATCCGTTACAATTAAAAAATCGTGGAACTCGTAATTCCGAATTATTAATTCGTAATTTCTTTAGGTAAGATATTAGAGATTTCGAATTCTTTGATTCGTTTTCCTGCAGAGGCTTCAAACTCTTGTTCATCCCATTGTTCAATGCAAATCACAAACTCACCTGACTCATCTTCATAGTCCCAGGAAATAAATTCAATCCATTCATCTCCTTTGGCTACATCATTAAAAAAACCAGGAGATTCCTTATCCATAAAATACTTTTTCCCTTGATACTCAAATGATGCTGGAGCTTTTTGTTTTCCTAACAGTGATTCGTGTACCTCTTCGCCCAGTTGCCTTGTTTTAATCTTTTCTGATATGGAAAGGTACACCTCATCATCGTCCTCAACAGCTAAAAACATGGTTTTTGCACCATTAAAAATCTTGAATTCCTGAGTATAGAAATTATCACCCCAATCGTATTCAAAGCAAGCTTGTACTTCCCAACTTTCAAGATCGTATTCAAAAACAAAACCAACATCCAGGTCGGTTACCCGGATATTGGTGCTGTCGTACGATGGCTGTTTTTTTCTTTTAAAAAAATCGGCTAATCCCATTTTTAATTTCGTTCAATTTGTAATACCGATTAGTAGCCAAATATCCACTCATTTCACTTCGTTCATGATTGCATTATAGCAATCTATCGGCATTATTTGCGTTAGTTTTGCATTTATAGTCAAATAAAACTACTATTCTTTATTCTTCATCTTAGCCTTTAACTCTTCCAAGGCATTCGAAGCTTTAACGTTTGTTTCATTTAAAGTTGCATCAATTTCCTCATCCAAACTTCTGTTTTCTACAGAAATTTCTCCGTAAGCTTCAGCCATAGCCTCTTGCTGAGCAACTTTATCTTTCATTTTTTCCAACATTGACACAGTTCCAGAACTATCAATTCCAGAAAGTTGTTTGTTGATTTTTTGAGTTGCAGAACTTACACGAGCGCGAGCCTTTAAAGTGCGCAATTCATTCTCGTAGCGAGTAATCGTTGATTTCAACTTCTTTACATTGGCATCAAGCTGACTGATGTTTTGATCGAATCGGGTCACCTCTTCTTGAGCACGTGCTACATTTGCAACTGCCTCCTCTTTTCTTGCAAGTGCTTCCGTTGCCAAACGTTCTGCCTCTGCAACATCTAAATCACCCTTTTCTGCTTTTTGTAATAGAAGAATCGCTTTTTGCTCGTAATTCTGTCCCAACGACTTTTGTTCGTTTAATTCTCTTTTGCTTCTGATCGCTAAAGCTTTCACCTCCGCCAAAGCTTGTAAGCTCTTGTCCAAATCCTTTTTAAGATCTCTGATCCCTTGTTCGGTCATCTTAATAGGATCCTCTAATTTATCTATAGCTGCGTGAGCTTCTGCTTTACCCACATTAAATAGTCTGCTAAAAATTCCCATTTTTTTTAATGTTTTATCGTTTACAATTTTGAAAATGAAATAATCTCCTCCGAGTATTCACTCAGCAATAATTCCAATGAATTTAAAGTAGCTTCCAATTCATTCTGATCCAGATTTTCCAGTTGAAGAGTATCACGGAACAATACCTTAGTACCTGTTTCGTCTAAAGTAAAAGCACCATGTACAATTTCCCTGTTTTTCATTAGTAATGATTTATAAATATCATTCGTATCTCCATTAATTTCGAAAAGTAATCCTTCAATAATCAAAATCGGATCTTCACAATCAACAATCAGGTTTGCAATTCCACCATCAGGATTCTCAACTACGAATAGTTCTTCTGCTAAATTTTCCTGTACAATGTTGTATTCTAAGTTCAATAGGTAATCTTTTACCTTGTTAAAGTATCCACTCATTTTTATCTGTTTTTAAAATTGATTTAATTAAAATTAGAACAATTTATTGGCTCCGAGAAATATCCAGAATAGTATTTAAACTCTGAAATAAATTTACCACCTATGGCCACTAAATGGTAAAATGGTTCTCATTTTTTCTGTTTGAGTTTGAAATTACAAAATAGAATGCGTTCAGCAGACATTTAATCGGGAGAATATTCAAAAAAATCGATAAATGGGAGTTTTTACATGTTTTCCCTTTTTTAAAAGAGAAATCATTCTATATAAGAAAAAGTTCACCCAACAAATGAACTTTATACTGATTTTTTAATTGCTCTATTTTATTTAAACTCTCTTTAATTGTAATTGTTCTTTCTTTCGTGCTTTAAGTCCAAATAAAACTCTCATAAAATTAAACGGCCGAATTAGTAATAAATAAATACCAACACTTGTTGCAAAAGAAGCTATGGTAAGATAAAGAGCTTTAACAACAATGTTCATTTCCATATCTTTAATATAAAAACCTATCAATAAAATAATTGGCTGGTGTAGCAAATAAAAAGGATAAATGGCCTCATTGGCATGTTTACGAAATGGGGAATTGAATCTCATGTATCTACAGAAAAAACCCAAAACTGCAATCCCTGTAGACCAAGCAAGCATGATATCCATTATGGTATGAAAATATCGGTATACTGTATCATTAACAATCCATTCGCCTCCAACTCTATAGCAAATATAAACAGAGATGGCAACCAAAACATTCAGGTATCGATGAGAGATAACACTTTTCGTCATTTCTTTACTGTTTGCAAATAAATATCCATAAATAAAATAGAGAAAATACAGGAACATATAAGCCCAATCATCAATAAACCCATGGGTACTATTGGGCCAGAATTGACGCAATATTAATTGAGAAATGAGAATTGGAATGACGAATAGAAGCATTCCTCCCTTTTTACATGCGATTCGATTAATCAAACTTAGAAAATTCTGAGATCGATTACTTCGTAGCCATTTAATAATTGGAATCGCAATCATGGAGAGAAAAAAGAGATACAAAATAAACCACAAATGATGCCAGCTCATATTTCCCTCAGGGTATACGCCATCGAACACATGCGTATAAAAATTCCAAAGAGATGGATACTCGGTAAATTTTTCGAGGTAAACCTGTATGGGAACCAGAGCAAATAATCCGAAGAAGAAGGGTAACATCAATCGCTTGTTCCTTTCTTTCGCGTATTCCAATATAGATCTTTTGCCCAGGGCCAAAAAAGTTCCTGCTCCAGAAACCAAAAACAAGAGGGGCATTCTCCAACAATGAAGGAAACCCATTAGTTCAACCAACTGTGGATATTGAACATTGTTTTTCACATGCCAGTGCCAAGGATTAAAAAACATCCCAATATGGAAAAGAAATACACTTGCGATAAGTACAATTCTTAACCAATCAATTTCGTATCTTCTTTCTGATTTTTCCATTTTGATTCGATTTTTACAATTTGTCTTTTGCTTTGAAACAAAGATCTGACAGAAGGAATCAAAATGACGAATCCGATTATAGGCAAGCCGTGTTTCCCGATAAGGAAACACTTGACACTAGTACATCTAATGTTGATTTACAGCGAGTTCTTAAATTGAGTAGGCGTTTGTGAAGTGTGCTTCTTAAATGCCTTATTGAATGAAGATTTTGAATTGTATCCCACTCTTTCGGCCAATTCCTCAATGGTGATATTTTGATTTTCATTTTGTGAAAGCAGTTCCTTGGCCTTTTCAACTCTCAACTCGGCCATCCATTCAAAGAAACTTTTTCCCAATCGCTCATTAATCACTTGCGAAACATGATGCGAAACATATCCAACCTTTTTGGAAAGGTGTGGGAGCGATGCCATATTGTTTGCAAAATACTCCTCATCTTTCATCACACGGCACAACTGATCTAAGATCGCATCTTTTTGTGATTCACTCAACGAAGATTTGGAATATTTCTCCGCTGCTTTTATAATATTACTTTTCTTGAAAAAGAGAGAATCATTCACTACCTTAATACTGGCCAAGTAGATAATTAAGGTAATATAGGATGCAATAAAATGATCACCCAAATCGCGCCCGAGCGTAGATTTGGTAAGTACAAAAATGACAATCACAACAAAAAAATGAAGGCATAAATTTCGTAACCATCTTAATTGTTGATTTTTCAATTTCCAAAATTGCAGCTTTTTGCTTTTTGCCTCTTTCAAGATTTCCTGAATACAAAATCCCAAATAAACTACAAAGTGCAAAAGTGTTAACTGATTAATATGGGCTCGCAGTTGTAAAGGATCATCACTAAATTTTTGTATGACTTGAATTCTTTCCCAATCAGGGTGATTCACCCAAACAAACGAATTAAATTTGAATTCATCTGTCTGTAAAAAATAGAAGAAAGAGTAGAAAATATAAAAGGCAAAAAACGCAAAGTGCCAATAATCCCGTCTCTTGAAATTAGGTTTCAAACTATATCTTATATATAGATAGCAAATAGGTGCAATGGCAAAATTCAACGGCTCAGAAAAATTATCAATGAAAATTACCCGAGTCATGTAGCCTGTATAATTCAACCAATGATCAAAAATCAAAAGGGAAAGACTTAATAATAGAAACCCGTAAACACGATTGGATAAAACCATACGATTTTCTTTGTTCAGGAAAAAATAGGTTAGAAAAAATCCTTGAAAAATCCCCAACAGGATCAGAAGTGAAAAAATATCTAAGCGAAGTTCAACTGGGTACATGCAAATTTGAATTTGCCATGAAGTTACTCTATTATTTATAAATTATCGAAAGTTTTACCACCATCAAAACTTATTGTCACAATCTATAAACCCATCGAAAAAGAATAACACCTTGTATTATCAATGAATTCCAACAACTTACACAAAAATGTAAATTAAAGATGCGAAAATCTTTAAATTTCTGATAAATCACCTTTTTATTCCATGCAGATATTTATATATTTAGGTTCATCTAAAAATTAAACATTTGTATCATTATTAACCGACTTGCCTAAATCTGTTCAAAATCAAGTAAAACAATACCAGCAGAACTTTTGCAGGTCATTCCAAGCCTAACAAAAAATTTTTATAGAATGAAGATTCACGAATATCAAGCAAAAGAAATTTTACGCTCGTTTGGTGTTCCTGTTCCAGAAAGCAAAATCGCATTCTCGGTAAAGGAAGCTGAAGAGGCCGCAGCCGAAATTGGCTTACCGGTAGTTGTTAAAGCCCAAATTCACGCCGGAGGTAGAGGAAAAGGTGGTGGAGTTAAATTTGCTCCAACGGCACAAGATGTTTCTCAATATGCCAACGACATCCTAGGTATGACTTTGGTAACTCATCAAACTGGTCCTGAAGGAAAACTAGTGAAGAAAGTACTTATCGAAGCCGCTTCCAACATTGACAGAGAATTGTACGCAGGTATAGTTCTTGACCGTGCCACTTCAATGGTAACCTTTATGGTATCAACCGAAGGAGGGATGGAAATTGAAAAAGTAGCAGAAGAAACTCCAGAAAAAATTGTAAAAGTTGCTGTTGATCCTGCTGTTGGATTGCGTCCATTCCAGGCAAGACAAATGGCTTTTGCTTTGAACATGACAGGAGATGCTTTTAAAAATGCTGTTAAATTCTTTATGGCACTTTACAAAGCCTATATGGGAACCGATGCTTCATTGTTTGAAATTAACCCTTTGGTGGTTACCAAAGAAGGAGATGTTTTAGCTTTGGATGCAAAAGCCAACTTCGATGACAATGCTTTGTATCGTCATAAGGATATTATAGCACTTCGTGATTTAGACGAAGAGGAGCCTTTGGAAATTGAGGCTGGTAGATCTGGTTTGAACTACATCAAGTTGGAAGGAAATATAGGATGTATGGTGAACGGTGCTGGTTTGGCAATGGGAACTATGGATATTATTAAACTAACAGGTGGCGAGCTGCAAACTTCCTTGATGTTGGTGGTGGAGCTTCTGCTGAAACTGTTGAAAAAGGTTTTAGAATTATCCTGTCAGATAAGAATGTAAAGGCAGTATTGATTAATATTTTTGGTGGTATTGTTCGTTGCGACAGGGTTGCCAAAGGTGTTATCGAAGCCATTAAAAATATCGATACAGAAGTTCCTATAGTAGTTCGTTTACAAGGAACAAATGCCGAGGAAGGGAAAAAACTACTTGAAGAATCAGGCATGAATATTATTGCAGCTACCGAATTAAGAGATGCTGCAGAAAAAGTTGTATCCACCCTAAAAACCATCGAAGCATAATGAGTGTACTAGTTGATAAAAATACAAAACTAGTGGTTCAGGGAATCACTGGTTCAGAAGGTGCGTTCCACACCCAACAAATGATTGAATATGGAACCAATGTTGTAGCAGGTGTAACTCCAGGAAAAGGAGGCCAAATGTTTATGGATAAAGTACCTATTTACAACACCATGAAAGGTGCGGTTGAAAAAACTGGCGCCAATGCATCTGTAATTTTTGTTCCACCTCCATTCGCAGCCGATGCGATCATGGAAGCTGCTGAGGCTGGCGTTGCTTTGGTGATTTGTATTACGGAAGGAATTCCTGCACTTGATATGCTGGAAGTTCACGAATACTTAAAGAAATATCCAAATACAACTTTAGTGGGTCCAAACTGTCCGGGTGTTATTACTCCTGGTGAAGCAAAAATTGGCATCATGCCTGGATTTATTCACAAGCCAGGAACCATTGGTATCGTCTCACGTTCGGGTACATTAACCTACGAAGCGGTGCACCAATTGGGTGAAGCTGGTTTTGGTCAGTCAACTGCCATTGGTATTGGAGGTGACCCTATTATTGGAACCCGTCATATTGATGCAGTGAAATTGCTGAATGAAGATCCAAAAACAGAAGCCATCGTACTAATTGGTGAAATTGGAGGTTCGGATGAAGAAACTGCTGCAGCTTACATTGCAGAGAATGTAGACAAGCCTGTTGTTGCATTTATCGCAGGTCAAACAGCACCTCCTGGTAAACGAATGGGACATGCCGGAGCAATTATTGCTGGCGGTAAAGGTACTGCCGAAGAAAAAATGAAGGCTCTCGCTGCAGCTGGAATTCACGTAGTTGAATCACCTGCAGATATAGGCAAGAAAATGAAAGAGGTATTAGGGTAAATCACAATTAATAATAAAAAGCCGATTCTTTACTGAATCGGCTTTTCTATAATTCAAATAGCTGCAAATACTCCCACAAATAAAAAAGTCTATTCCTTCTAGCTCCAACCAGCTCTTTAACCAATCCAATATTCTCAAATTCTTTTATGAGTAAATTGGCTGATTGAAAGCTCAGTCCCAACTTTTCTTTGATATCATTTACCGATAAAAATGGCTTGGAATAGAACTCTGTAATCAATTGTTTGGCAGATTGATGTCTTTTCTTACCCATTTGCTCCTCGATCAACTTCTGATTTCTTTCCTCCATTGAGTTGATATTACTCAAAATCTCTTTACTATAGAGAGCTGACTCTTTGATTCCAGTCAGGAAAAAACGAATCCATTGCTCTATATCATTTTTCGATCGAATTAGATTTAGTCGATGATAATATTCCAACCTATTACGTTCAAAAAACACTGATAAACAAAAGACAGGTTTGCGCACAAAATTTAACTCCATCATTTCGAAAAGGATAAGGGTTCGTGCAGTTCTTCCATTACCATCAAGAAATGGCAGTATATTTTCGAATTGATATAATGAAATAGCCATTTTAATTAACTGAGGCAATTCTAGAGATTCATTTCTCCAGAATTTTTTACCATCATTAATCAAAATCTTTAATTCATGCTTATTGGGAGGTGTATATTCAAATCCATCCTCAAATTTTTTATCATTTGAATGATAATATGGTCTGATTTTTCCACCGTAATCCTCCATCTGAGGAAGATCGGAGCACAGTATCTTATGAGCTTCTTTTACCAATCGAATACTCAAAGGAAAGCGTTTTAACTCCTTAACTCCCCATTTTATTGCTTCGATATGATTGCTAATTTCCTTTTGCTCATATATGCGTTTGAAACTTTTCGAGTTTTCAGGCACAAAAGCTTGTGATAAATTACATTTGCTCCCTTCTATCATATTGGAAGCAACAGCCTCTTGTGCTACAAATAAAGGAATGTAACGATTTATGTTTGGAAAAAATTTAGAGAATGCATTCAGCTCCCCCAATTCCAACATCGCACTCTCTAACAGAATATTAATCTGTTTATCCTTCCATTCAAAAGAACGATTAATTAAAGAAGGAGTTACGCTTCTATACCCCTCTTTAAAACTCTGATAAGTATAATTTCCAGATGTTTTTTTATTCAAGTTTCTATCCATATCATTGAATAAAGATATCTTATTCAAGATAAAAGTATTAAAATTTAATAAAAGACCATTGAAAATTATCCATCCTTTTTCTTATCGATAAATCTAAATATTTGCATGATTTTGATTTACTGATATTTACACACCTCAACCTCCTGATCTTAATTGTATTACACTTGCAAGACAAAGTTTTTAAATTATATTCAGATCGAAATTTTAAAACATCAACTTATGATTAAAAGAATTTGTTTAGCCATCGCTGTAATTGCAATGGCATACAATGTAAAAGCAGAAGGTTATGCTGTTAATCTTCAGGGAGCTAAGCAAACTGGGATGGGACATGTTGGTACTGCATTAAACTTTGACGCAAGCAGCATGCAATGGAACCCAGGTGCATTGGCAACATTAAGTAACAAATATAGCTTCTCATTAGGTGGATTTGGCACTTTTACTAAAGCAGAATATACAGGATTAAATGGTACTGAATCTACAGATAACCCAACAAATACTCCGTTCTATTTATATGGATCAATGAAAGTAAGCGAAAAGCTTGCTGTTGGTCTTGGGGTATATACTCCATTTGGAAACACTATGGATTGGGGAAATGACTGGTCTGGGAATCAATTAATTCAAGACATTACCTTAAAAGCAATTTATATTCAACCAACAGTTTCTTATAAAATAAATGACTGGTTAAGTGTTGGTGCAGGACTAAATATTGTTTACGGAGAAGAAGATTTAAACAGAGCGGTAAATGTAGGACCTCTTGTAGATCAGCTGATCCGGTTTTTGGCTCAGTAAATATTTCAGGAAACAACATTCAGTATGGTTATAACCTTGGAGTTTTCTTGCAACCTACTGAAAAATTAAACATTGGTATTTCATACAGATCGCAAGTAGATGTTGATCTTGAATATTCTGATGCAGATGCTGATTTTACTGTTCCTGAAGGTATTTCTGCACTTTTCCCTGATGGAGGAGTTGCAGCATCATTACCACTTCCTGCAAGTTTAAATATTGGTTTTGCATATCAGATCAACGACAAATGGTTGGTTTCTGCTGATGCAAACTTTATTAAATGGAATGCATACAAATCATTGAATTTTGATTTTGAAAAAAATACTTCTATTCCTCATCCTAGCATCCCTAATGTAATGATTCCTGTTCTTGCCGATTCTGAAAGTACAAGAGACTGGGACAATACAATGACTTGGAGATTTGGTGCAAGATACACTGCTAATGAAAAATTAGATCTTTATGCTGGTTTATATTTCGACGAAACACCAACAAATGATATGTACTATACTCCTGAAACTCCAGGAGCGAACAAAGTAGGCATTTCATTAGGTTTTTCTTATAAACTTAACAACAAGCTTAGCTTAGATGCTTCATTACTATACAATGAAGGAGAAAAAGTGGACAGAGTGGATAGCAACTCAGGTTTTGCAGGAGAATACAAATACAGAGCTTGGTTACCAGGTGTTGGTATTACATACAATTTTTAATTCCATTTAAATTTGGATACTGAAAGCCTGATCAATGATCAGGCTTTTTTATTACCATAAATCTACTTTTTGCTAAGTAGTTGTCTGTTTTTCATTGAATATTCATATTTTGCAATGATTTTCTATTAATATACTCTAAAACATGAGACGAATAGGCTTACTACTTCATTTAGTTGTTTTTACAAACTTTATATACGCTGTTGGTATTTTCAATGATAATCCACAGATTCAATCCGAAGAACAAATTAAGCAGCTTCTAAATCAAGCTAAAGCTTTAAGAGATTCTTCATATGATACAAGCACAGATATAGGAAGAAAAGCAATAGAATTAGCAAAAAAAACAGACAAGGCCGAGATTAAAGCCATCGCTCATAAATCTCAAGGAATTACATTTTTCTACCAAGGTTTATTCGACTCCGCTTACTATCACTACAACAAAGCAAAAGAGGAATTTTCTTCGATCGATGACAGCCTAAATGTTGCCATTTTGAATTCAAACATCGGAGTAGTTTACCGAAGAACAAATAAATACGATAAAGCACTACAACAATATTTAAATGCACTTGAAATATATGAGGCTTTAAATTATACCAAAGGAATTGCTGCCGCTTACACAAATATTGGAGGGGTATACCAAACACTTGGGAATTCTAACAAAGCATTAAAGTTTTATCTTAAAGCAAAAGAGATCTATTTCAAAATAAATGAAACTCAGCGTTATTCAAGAGTATTAACCAATATTGGTGTTATTAAATTCGAACAAGGATTATTTGAAGAATCCTTAAGCTATCAGCTTAAAGCTTTAAGACTGAACGAGAAGGATGGAATGTTGCAGCACAAGGCAATTATTCAATTAAATATTGGTGAATGTTATCAAAAATTGAATAAACCTCTACAAGCTTTAGAGTATTTTAATAAGTGTGAAGATATTAGACTACAACTAAATGATATTTGGGGAATTGGGAAACTTTATATCAAAAAAGCCATTGTACTACAAGAGTTGGGGCAACTCAAAGATGCTGAAACTTATTTTAAAAAAGCAGAAACATTTTGCAAGAAACAGAATTTATCTGAGGATTTAAGCGTGACATACCTTTACTATTCCGGCCTTCTTGAAAAATTAGAGCGTCCAGAAATGGTCATTTCGTATCTGAAAAAATATTACTCACTTACAGATTCCCTACAAGGAATAGTTAGAGATGAACAATTAGCTGAAGTAACTGCAAAATTTGAATCGGAACAGAAAAAGAAAGAATTTGAGCTACTAGAACAACGAACTCAAATTCAAAAACTTGAGTTAGGTCAGAAAAATGCATGGATTATTGTTTTATTGGTTGTCATGATCCTTGGAGTTGTGGCAGTTTTGGTTTCGTTAAGAATTAACCGTTTGAGGGCAGATCATAAAATCATGGATCTGCGTCAAAAAGTATTATTGACACAAATGAATCCTCACTTTCTGTTCAATTCTTTAACAGCAATTCAGAGTTTCATTTTGGATGATAAAAATGATGATGCCAACAATTATCTTTCCAGATTGGCCAGTTTGGTACGTGGAATTTTGGAGAATTCAAGAGAAGAATTTGTTTCATTACGAACCGAATTAAGAACTTTAGAAGACTATATCGGACTTCAGAAATTAAGATTTGAAAATGATATTGCTTACAATTTCGAAATTGATGCGACCTTGGATCAGGACGAAGTAATGGTACCTCCAATGTTGGCACAACCATTTATCGAAAATGCTTTAATTCATGGAAAACTTAGAAATAATCCTGAAGCTTGTATTAATGTAAAAGTCTCTAAAACAGATGATGAAGAGTCGATAAGATTTAGTATTATTGACAACGGAATTGGAATAGAAGAAGCAAAAAAACAGTCAAAACAAAAAAGCCATAAATCATTGGCTACTTCTATTGCTCTTGATCGTGTTAAGATTTACAATTTTAAGTCTTCGAAAAAGATGAATTTTGAAATCATTGATTTAATTAATCTTGGTGAAACTGGAACCAAAGTTACCTACTCTATTCCATTAATCACTTAACCAGAATTAAGCATGCAAAAAACAATATCAACAGTTGTATTTTTACTGATATCCTTTACATCATTTTGTTCGGTTAATAACGATGAGAAGACTAGCAGCAAAAACTTGCAAGAAAGAATAACAACTTACCTTGATTCATCATCATCTTTGTTAAGGAATAATTCGTTAACTAAAAGCATAAAAGTTTGTAACGAAGCGATTTTATTAGCCGAAAAAATAGAAGACCCTGTATACTTATCAAAAGCTTATAAGTGTCAAGGTATTAACTATTTTTATTCAGGCAATATCGATTCCTCCTTTCATTATTACAATAAAGCCATTCCTCAATTCGAAGCTATTGGTTCTAAAGTAGATGTTGGAAAGGTTATTGGGAATATTGGACTCTTATACAAAAGTCAAGGACAGTATGATAAAGCTCTAGAGTATTATCTTGAAAACCTTCAAATATACAGAGAGGCAAAATATGACAAAGGTTTAGGTAGCGTGTACAATAATTTAGGTAATCTGCATCAATTAATTAAGAACCTAGAATATGCAGAGGATTACTACCTGTTGGCTTTAAAAAACTTCCAAAAGCATAGTAATTCATTAGAAATTGCCAAAGCTTATTGCAATTTGGGGGCAGTTTATGAAAAACAAAAAGAATACTCAAAAGGGCTTGATTATTACAATCTTGCACTAAAGGAAAATGCGAAAATTGACAATAAACTTTTTGATTCTAAGTTGTATTTCAACATTGGTTACTTGTATCAATCCAATAAACAGCTTGATTCGGCTTTAGTGTATTTAAAGAAGTCAGAAAAACTCCGAACTGAACTTGAGAATTTTTCTGGTCTTGTAAATGTAAAGTTACAACTTGGCTCTACCTATTTCGAATTGAAGAATTATACCCTAAGCGAAAAATACTTATTGGAGGCATTTGACCTTGCAAAAAAATTAGAAAGTCATCTTCTATTACCAGATATTCTTTTTCAGCTATCATCATTGTATAAAGATAAAAAGCAATTTAAACAAGCTTATGATTATCAATCTAAAGGAGTTCAGTTAAAAGATTCTTTAAATACAATAAGCATTGAAAATAAATTTGCTGAATTAGCTGCTGCTTATGAAAATGAAAAGAAAAAACAGGAATTTGAACTGTTGCAGCAACGAACTCAAATTCAAAACCTTGAATTGGGTCAGAAAAATGCCTGGATTATTGTTTTATTGGCTGTCATGATTCTTGGTGTTGTAGCTGTTTTGGTTTCGCTTAGAATTAACCGCTTGAGAGCAGATCATAAAATCATGGATCTACGTCAGAAAGTATTGCTAACACAAATGAATCCGCACTTTTTATTCAACTCCTTAACGGCAATTCAGTGTTTTATCTTAGACGAAAAAAATGATGATGCCAACAATTATCTTTCAAGATTGGCTAGTTTGGTACGTGGAATTTTGGAGAATTCAAGAGAGGAATTCGTTTCTTTACGTACAGAATTACAAACATTAGAGGATTATATTGGACTGCAGAAACTAAGATTCGAGAATGACATCGCTTATCATTTCGAAATTGATGCCACCTTGGATCAAGATGAAGTAATGGTTCCTCCAATGCTGGCACAACCTTTTATCGAGAATGCACTTATTCATGGAAAACTAAGAAATAATCCTGAAGCATGTATAAACGTGCAAGTGACTAAAACAGAAGATGAACAATCCATAAAGTTTGATATTATTGACAATGGAATCGGGATAGAAGAAGCTAAAAAGCAATCCTCAAAAAAGAATCATAAATCATTGGCTACTTCCATCGCTTTAGATAGAGTAAAAATTTACAATTTTAAATCATCCAAAAAGATGAATTTTGAAATTGTAGATATGAAAAATATTAACCCAAGTAAATCAGGGACCAAGGTAAGCTATAGCATTCCAATACTTACCTCATCGAAGTAGGAGAAATTTGCAGATATGAGAATTTCATTTTCGATAAGAATTTTTCAGTTTCCTCCATGTTTCTTGTAAAACCCAAAAGGTAACCTCCTCCTCCGGAACCGCATAATTTCAACCAAAATTTGTTGGAATCGAGGCCAGTTTTCCACAATACCCTATAACCATTTGGGATTTTATTTGTAAAATTTTGATATTGAAATGACGAAAGAATTTGTATTGATTCAAAGAAATTGTCAATATCATTATTGCAAAAACAATGAATACATTGTTGGGTAACAGGTATGAGTTCTTCTACAATTCTATTTCGAAAATCTATCGACTCACATTTCAGTAAAAAATCATTTACCAAAGGTGCCGTATCTCCCTTTTGTTGAGTATCAATTAAAAATACAGCAACATTTTCAAAAAAATTATCCAACTGCAAATTAACAAGAGAAAGTTTATCATCTCCTGAAACCAATATTGGATTATTGACATAAGAGATCAATGGATCCAGTCCGGAACTTTTACCATGAAATCCTGATTCTAACAATGACAATTTTCGCTTCAATTCTGTTAAATCTGTTTCATTGGATCCACTATTCTTCCCATAATGCTTATAGATTGCAGCACATAATGCACCTGAACTACCTACTCCGTAACTTATTGGAATTGAGGAATTGAAAATTAAACCTGAATTAATATCTTTTTCAAAATCCGATAAGTTCAAAACAGACTCAAATGCACTTGAATTGGACAGCAGGTATTTGAAATACTTTTTTAATTCTGAATTCGATTTTATTTCTGCTTCAGATTTATTTAAACTCATAAAATCAAATTTGGCTTTAAACATTTTGAAAGGTATGCTTAATGCCATAGAATTCAACAAAACAGAATATTCACCAAAAAGAAGAAGCTTTCCATGAAACAATTGACTCTCTTTATGCACCACCAGAAATATTAATTTGTTTGGGACCTAAACCTGTTTCATCCTTAAGATATTTCCCATTTTCAAGTAAATCCTTTAGCTGTTCATTTACAAAAGCATCAACTTTTAGGCTGTCTTTTTTAGGAAACATCAGGTGAATATTTGGACCAGCATCCAAGGTAAATCCTACAGGAATTTTAGTTGTATCTCTAAATTCACGAATTAATTCAATCGCTTCCAAAGTATTAGGTTTCATCAAGGTAAATGAAGGTGTAGAATTCATCATTAAACCATGTAAGCTTAATGCTTCATTTTCTAGAACTTCTATAAAATCATCCAAATCGCCACTACGTAAAATCCCAAGCATACGCTCAAAATTTGAATTGGCCTGATGATATCTAGCTTGTGCAAATGGATGATTCTTCATCAATCCATGTCCTGCTGTACTTGATACTTTTTTCTTTTTGGAACTTACCAATAAAATATAGTCCTGGTAATCTTTAAATATTGGATGAATGTATTTTGAAAAAGGAGTTGCAAAATCATTCGACGCTTTCGAAAATGCACTACTCTCACCCCATGTTGCATAGGATTCGTAAATCGATCGCGATGCACTACCAGATCCCAAACGGGCAAGAAAACTTGCTTTTTGTAAAAACTTATCATGCTCCAGTTGATTACCTGAAATCAATTCTTCCATACTACAAATGCACAATGCAAGTGCACTCATGGCCGAAGCGGAACTTGCAATTCCTGTAGAATGAGGAAAAGTATTTTCTGATGTAATAGAGTATGAGAATTGGCTTAAAAATGGCATTTCCTCATTTAATCCTTCAAAAAGTGTTTCAATTCTTTTGGCAAAATCAAGATTTTCTTTTCCCTCGAATTCAAAATTTATCCACTTCTCTTTTCTTTCTGAAAATGACAATTGAGTTCTACTTACAGCATTCTTCAATGTCATGCTTACAGATGGGTTACATGGGTATTGTCTACCTGTTTTTCCCCAATATTTTATCAAGGCAATATTTGAAGGGCTCTCCCAAGCCACAGTTCCTTTCTTCATTCGATTTTCAATTGTTAACTCAAGATAATGTCATCCCAAGCAAATATTGTGGTTAATCCTTTCTCATAAAAATAGCGGTATACTTCTCGCTTTCCCAAATCTGATCGAACCAAAATAAAGTCTCCGCCCCATGCTCCCAATGATTTAATACTTCCCTCGAAATCTGGAAATTTTATAACCTTTACAGGATCAGTATGAAGCACTTCTGCAATAAATCTTTCATGTTCTGAAATCAAAGCATCAAACTCCATGGAGTTTTCACTCTGTAACAATTTCTTACTCAACAGTGATACACTCTCAACCTGAGTTTTTGTTACTGGATTGCCATTCAGATATTTCTTTACACTTTCCTCACTATTTTGCTTATTTCCGAGATATACAAAGAAAAGTTGATCTGAAAAATCAGGTTCGAATCTTATCGGATATATCGTTGGATGAGATTCATTTTTACGAAACAGAATGGGCAAACAATAATTTGCACAAGCAATATCATAACCAGAACCATTTGACACCAAAGCGTGCAATTCATAAGGATTCACATCTGCCCATTGTGCAATATTATTAATCAGACTTGAACTACTTCCTAACCCCCAATTTCTATCAAAATTGATCTCCGTTTTAACCTTTAATGAAAGATTTGGCAAAAAATCTACATTTAATCTCTTTGCCTGATTCAAAATGAAACACACAAAATCCTTCTCTGAACTCCCTTTGTTTTCTGCACTTAAAATATCTTTTTCAGAGATTGAAAATTGTAACCATGGTTGGGCTCTATCCAATGCTATCCATTCCAATTCAGTCGTATCAGATTCATAAATTTCCATCAATTGACCAAAACGAAGAGGTATAGCCAACGATAACGCACCATGCAACACCAAGTATTCTCCGGTAATTAGAAATTTAGCATTCGAATAATATTTATTTAATGGAGTCAAACTATCGCAATTTGGTTCTAATGGATTTAATAAATGATTCTACTTCGCTATAAGAAACTGTTTTGTGGGCAAAATACTCTAAAGCTTGTTTCTTTTCCTCATAATCGGCTTTTAATGCATTTAACAAGTTCGACAGGTGCATTTTCATGTGGCCATACTGTATACCTGTTGTAACCAGTGATCTTAACGCACCAAAATTATTCGCCAATCCAGCCGTAGCTGTAATCATCATTAACTCTTTGGCAGATGGTTTTCCAAGCAATTCCAAACCAAATTTAGCCAAAGGGTGTAAACTAGTCAATCCTCCAACTGTTCCTAAGGACAGAGGTATGGTTAATTTGTACTTGAATCGATTATTTGAAACGGATGCATGGGTAAGGCTTTTATATTTACCTGATTTAGCGGCCCACACATGACCATTGGCTTCAATTGCCCTAAAATCATTGCCTGTTGCCAATGCAACTGCATCAATTCCATTAAAAATACCTTTATTGTGCGTAGCAGCTCTATATACATCCACTTCTGCAATTTTCGAAGCTCTTAAGAATTTCTCTGCAAACTCTCTACCGCTCATTCCTGGTTCAATATTATCTAGCTCTTGCAAATCACATTCAACCCAACTTTCAACAACACAATCTGGAGTATAATTGGATAAAATAGACATGATAATTTCACATTCACGTTCAATATCTTCCAGCCCCTGATAATACTTAAAGAATTTCTTCATGGTCTGCGCCATCTGTTCCAGACATGAATTTATAAAATTCGCTCCCATGGAATCTACAGTATCAAAATCAACATGTAATTGGTAATAATCTTCCATCTCATATGATAAATCTACCAATCGTATATTTTGAATCCCACCTCCTCGCTGACGCATATTTCTCGTCAACTCCTTTGTTGTTCGATAGAGTTCATATTTCAACTCAGGTAATAAATCTAGTAGTCTTACTTTTTCGCCTTTCCACAAAAAATGCACTTGCCCTGACTTTACCACCGAAATAACTCTTGCATGAAAACCTCCATGATTGGCCCAAAACTTCGCAGATCGAGAAGCTGCCGCAATTACAGAACTTTCCTCAATAACCATTGGGATGTGATACAAACTTTTGTTTATCAAGAAATTAGGCGCAACTCCAAAAGGCAAATAAAAATTGGAAAGTGTATTTTCGCTTATCTCATCCAGGAGATCTTGTTGTTCCTTATTCTGTAGTCGAAAACTATCTAGTTTTGATTTAATCTTATCAGCATTATTAGTAAGAGCAGCAACTTTTTCTTCACGAGATAGTTTGGAAAAGCCAGATATTATCGATTTTCGCTTCATAAATTAATATTTAATTCCTGCAATAAAGGAAAATTCAGTAAATAATAAAATACTTACAGGTCCTAAAATACATTTTTTATTCAGCGAAGCCAAATCAGTTCATAAAAAATACATTCACACCATTACTTTAACCTTAAAAATGCCTTTGCTATTTTTAAACCCTTTACCTGAGATTGTATATAACTTTGCAGATCAGAATACGAATCTTTCGCATACTTTAGTAATTCAGAGGCTTGACCATATATGGCTGGTAATTTACTTTTCTCTGTCAAAAAATAACCATCAATAAAACTATGAATTCCTCCAGAGATAATTAGTTCTTTGCATTTTATATCCTTGTTACTTTCAACAATGGCATTGGTCCATTCCAACATCTGATCAGCAGTATGACCAATTTTTGTCAAAGGATCATACAATTGTATCTGGTTATCCGGATTTCTCATCATTTCAATCTTTGCAAAGTTGGTTCCTCCAAATGCACCGAATTCGATGGCTTGCAAAGGCAATTGCATAAGTTGATTTAAACTATTAGGTCCAAACCCCTGTCCAACTTCCTTTACAATCACAGGATAATCAGCATATTTCAGCAAATCTTTTATGGAGTCTATTGGAGATCTTAGAATTAAATCGCCTTCGGGTTGAAGCCACTCTTGCATTGGGTTTACATGAATGATTATACCATCTGCATGAAGTTTTTTTACCAGATTTGAAATTTTTGATAGCTCATTATTTCGTATTAGCTCTTCAAGCTGACAAATTCCTAAGTTAGCGTACAATGGCAATTCTGATCCTATAACATGTCTTACATCAAAATCTGCAAGATATTTATCGTCATCCAATAACAACCTACAAGAACCTAATCCCATTCCCATACCAAATTCTGCACAAGCTTTTGCAAGATTCGAATTGATTTTTCCAGCAAGTTTAGTACCTCCTGTCATACTCGAGACCCAAATTGGCGTGCGTATTTCCTTTCCTAAAAATGTAAAAGGCATAAGTTCCTTTTGGGGATGAGTATTTATAAATGGCTCGTAGTAAAACCTATCATCAACTAAACTTCTTTCAATTTGAGAACGAAAAGCCAATTCTATATGATCCTTTTTCCTATCGGTCATTATTTGTCAAATATTACAGTTGTCAATATTAATTCTATTGATATAATTCACTTTATCAAACCTTAGTAGTACCAAGTTAACACATAATTTTATAAATCAACAAAAGGTAAATCTACACAAAATTAGTACAAATTTAAATCTATTTTGAATGATTCTTAATAGCATATAGACTCACACCACTATTACACGTTGATTTTGTGAGTATTACAATCTTTTTTGCAAACTTGACAGTTTTGGCACTAGGATCATACATAAGGTTGTCATAATTTTACAACTCGATATAAAAAACATATCACTATGGAACTAGAAATATGGCATTTATGGATGCTACTGTCAGTAGGTTTATTTGTAGTTGAAATTATTACCTCCAACTTTTCATCTCTATGCTTTGGCATTGGTTCACTTTCTGCTGGTGTATTGGCTTATGCTAATTTCTCCATATCAATTCAATTGGTAGTATTCTTAACCCTTTCTATAATCAGCATACTAATTCTTAAGCCCTTTCTTAAACAAAAATTAATCAGTAAAAAAGGAGTGCATCTTTCAATTGATACAAATTATATCGCAGAGAAGCCTATGTTATGGAAGAGATTAACCCGCATAAGAAAAAAGGAAAAGTTATCATTGCAGGTACAGGTAAAAAAGCCACAACCACCTCAGGAGAAATAATTCCTGAAGGCGCTTTTGTCGAAATATTAGATTCGTGTGGTGCTGAATTAACCGTAAAAGAAATATAAAGAATAATCTTAAAATCGAATGTTTGAGCAATTCGTACCTTAAATTCATCTCTCCGATTAAAAAACAATTATTACATGTCGGTTCAATTTTTACAATTGCTTTTTAGTTAAGGAGAGGTGATATCTATTTAAATCATCTATATCTCTGAACTTTAGGATCGACCTCAACAGACCAGCGGTCGATTCCACCTTTTAAGTTATAAACACGAGTGAATCCATTTTTTCGAAGATAATTCATAACCTGTTTACTACGCACTCCCATGTGGCAAAATACAACCAAATCTTTGTCCTTTGGTAACTCATCTATTTTTGCGGGAATTTCACCCATTGGGATATGTCTGGCATTTTCGATGTGACAGATTTTAACTTCCACTGGTTCACGAACATCTATCATCATCATATCTCTTCTCTTCTCCATCTCCTGAAGTATCTCAAGAGGAGTAAATTCATTTTTTTTAGCATGGTCATTTTTAAATTTCATACTCACAAAATTCTGTATTAATGATTAATACAAATATAATGAGATAAAAAGAAGGAAGCTAAAAAACTCCCTTCACAAACTTCACGCATCAATCTTTATAAATATTAATGTTGCAATTGCATATGTTTCACATGCTCACACGCAGCATCAATTTCTCTTGTGAATTCATCATAATCAATCTGCATGCCATTCACATAAGTACTCCAACCAGATGTAGCCTTCGCAAAATGAACGGCCTCTTCAATTTCTTCATCTGAAGCTCCAAATAGTCGAGCCATTTCGGTATGAAAATATGCACAATATTTACATTTGGTTACAGCAGCAATTGATAAACCTATTAATTCACGATTTTTGGTTTCAATAGCTCCATCTTCAAGTTGTAACTTTTTAAAAAGGTTCCACTCCAATTCCAAAGTATTATCCGGAATTAGCTTAAACATTGTTGGAATAAGTCCAAACGTTTGTTCAATTTCTTCATAAATCTTCTTTCTCTTCATATCTTTCTCCATTTCCAAATAATGATTAAATTAAGTAATTCAGCTATAGAAGTCAATATTTTCATTCATTCTAAATAGCAAACAATCGCACTGCGCTATTTTCAATCCAATCTACATTAACACTAATGATTACTATTAATAGTCTAAAGCATGGCATTTATCAACTAACATACTGCAGTTTCATCCTGCAAATCATAAAATAACATTCAATTTTATTCTAGAAATGCTCTATTTAGATTAGGGAAAAATCAATTACAAGTCATTTACCGAGGCACAAATATTTATTTGAAAAATTGTAACCTTTCTTCCTTATTTCTTGTCTGATAAACTACATAAATCGAGTAAACCAGTTAGTTTATCGAATAATGAGTATAAAGCATGTTAAAATTTAGCATAAATTGTAAATTTGATAGACAGTTTCAATTCATTATGCTTATCGATCAAACCACCAACAAAATTCACTAATTGAAGGCTAACCATGCAAATTAAAATAGACTCTTTGAGTAAAATTTATCCTAATGGCAAAAAGGCTCTTGACAATATCAATTTAGAAATTGGCAACGGCATGTTTGGTTTATTAGGGCCAAATGGTGCTGGTAAATCCAGTTTAATGAGAATATTGGTCACCTTAATGCAAGCATCGGAAGGTAATGTATTGTACGATGGGTTCGATTTAATAAAAGATCGAAAGGAAATTAGGAACATGCTTGGATACCTACCACAAGATTTTAGATTTTTTACAAAATTAAAAACCTGGGAATTTCTGGATTATGCCGCATCATTAGCAGGAATTAGAAGCAAAAAAATAAGAAGAGAAAAGGTTGATGAGTGGCTCGAAAAAGTAGGTCTGTTTGATGTAAGAGAACGTGATGCAAACAAACTCTCCGGAGGAATGAAAAGAAGATTGGGTATTGCTCAAACTTTAATTGGCGATCCTAAAATCATCATTGTTGATGAACCAACAACAGGTCTTGACCCAGAAGAACGTATCCGATTCAGAAATATCTTATCAGAAATTAGTCAGAAAGATGTTATCATCATTCTCTCCACACATATTGTAGGAGATATCTCAAGTGTTTGTAATAACTTGGCTCTTCTCAATTCCGGTAAACTTGCCTTTAATGGTTCTCCACAGGAATTAATCGAACAAGCAAAAGGGCATGTTTGGCAAGTAAATACTTCAGGTTATGAATACGATTTAATAAAAGAACAATATGCTGTGGTATCCACTATCCCTACTAAGGATGGCTGGGAAGTTCAATTAATTGGCGATGGTAGTAAATTTAAAAATGCCATTGAACTCGAACCCAACCTTGAACATGCTTATGTGTATTTCATGGAAAAATCAGCAACCTTAATTTAAAATCTTCATGCTTTCTCTTCACACCATACGATCCGTAGCCAAATACGAAACCAAAACTTTACTCCGTTCATGGTTCTTTAGAATTTTCGCCATTATGGCCATCCTTTTTATAGGAGGCTTTAACATAGCCGCTTTTGTCGAAGGAAGTGATGCTCCATGGATCTACCGAGCCTTGCCTGCTGCAATTCCTTATGCCAATCTTATTATTCTCAATCTTGGACAAGCTATTGTTGCGGTTTTTTTGGCATCCGAATTTTTAAAGCAAGACAGTAAAAATGATACCGTTGAAGTGATTTATGCCCGATCAATGACCAATAGTGAATACATTTTGGGAAAATCGCTTGGCATTATTATGGTTTTTGTAATTCTGAATATCATCATGCTGCTTATGGGAATAGGTTTTTCCTTTTTAAGCAACGAATCATCGCAAAGCATTTGGGTACTTTTATACTACCCTCTTTTAATATCAATACCCACACTTATTTACATACTGGGACTGGCTTTCTTCATGATGATTTTATTAAAGAATCAAGCCATTACATTTATTGTATTGTTAGGCTATATTGCCTTAACCATTTTTTATCTAAACACAAAAGTCTACCAAATATTCGATTATATCGCCTACCAGATTCCTATGATGAATTCAACAATAGGCGGATTTGGAAACATATTTGAAGTGGCTATTCATAGAGGAATATACCTATTTTTAGGAGTTGGGTTGATTCTATTTACCATTTGGAAACTACCACGTCTTCCTCAATCGAAAAGATTGGTTTCTTTACCTATTTATTTGGCACTAATAAGTTTTGCATAGCAGGTGGCCTAAGCTATAAATATCTGGATATTAAAATAGGAAGTGAAAAATACAGAGATAAGTTAATTTCAATAAACAATCAGTACGTTGATTACGCAAAACTTGAAGTTAGCAAGTGTAGCTTAAACCTAACGCATCTTGGTGACCAAATTCAAGTTACAGCAAACATCACAGCGCAAAACAATTCAAAGCAAAATTTAGATACTCTAATATTTAGTCTAAATCCTCTGCTCAAAATTAACTCTGTATCAATTAATAACGAACCTGTTCCATTTATTCGAAAAGAACAATTAATACAAATCGTTCCGAAACATGAAATTGTTATCAACAAAGAGCTTAATCTTCAATTCGATTATGCTGGTAAAATTGATGAAAGAACACACTTTTTAGATTCTGATCCTAACTTGATAAGGGACAACTTTACCGCAGAGATGTTCAGAATTAGAAAAAGAAATTCGTACCTAAAAGACAATTTTGTTTGCCTGACAAGTGAAGCACTTTGGTATCCAATTTCAGGAGTGGGTTATTCCTCTCTTTATCCAAGTTTATATTCTCCTGATTTTACAGACTTCAAACTACATGTAAAAACACAGGAAAACTTAACGGCCATATCGCAAGGCAAAGTGAGTAAAATAAATTCTGGTGAATTTTCTTTTGAATCGGAATATGCATTGCCTCAGATCAGTTTATTAATCGGGGATTATAAAAAGCACAGTATTGATGTTGATTCAATAGAATATTCGATTTATTCAATCAAAGGAAATCAGTTTTTCCTAAAACACTTTAATGTTATTCAAGATAGCCTCCCTTCTTTAATTAGAGAGCTTAAAAATGAATATGAAACTTCACATGGTTACTCTTATCCATTTAAAAGATTGTCAATGGCCGAAGTGCCAATTCAATTCTCCTTAGACAAACACAACTGGTCAATTGCTAGTAATGCCATTCAGCCTGAAATTATTTTCTATCCTGAGAAAGGAGTTGTAATGGAGGAAACTGATTTTAAAAATCGCAAAAAGCGCTTTGAGAAGCGAATGAAAAGAGACAATGAAGAGGTATCTGAAGAAGAATTACAGGCACGAATTTTTAAACGATTTATTCGTGGTAATTTTATGCCGCCACCAAATGAATGGTATCAGTTCGATCATATTGATAGAAATACATTTTCTCTTTTCCCTAATTACTTTTCTCATTCATCCGGTCTATCGTGCAAAGAAATTCCAGCATTAAATATAGCATTAGGGGTTTATTTAAAAGAAAATAACGAAGTATCACAAAATTTCTCACGTTGGCGCTGGCAAGGAATTAGCAAAGACGAAAGAATTAATCTACTTCTTAAGAATTCTTCGCTAAGAGATATTGCTGATATCAAAATACCAAAGGCAGATAATTTAGATGATCAAATCATACTAAACGATATTTTAAGAGTAAAAGGCAAGCATTTGTTCTCTCTTTTTAAAGCCAGATATGGTGAAGAGGAATTCAACAAAGTACTGAATGAGTTTATTGAATCAAACCGATTCCAAAAGTTTGATTTCTCTCAATTTGATAGTCTTTTGTTGGCCAACTTTAATTCATCTGTAAAATTAGAAGTTGAAGATTGGTATACCACAACCAAACTACCAGGCTTTCTGTTAAAAGACCTTCAAACTTATAAGGTAAAAGATGGCGATCACATCAAATATCAAGTCCGATTTAAAATTTCAAATCCTGAATCGGTTGATGGAATTGTAAGCGTTATTATTGAAACTGGAGGACAAAATAACCGCTTCAGAAGAAGGCGTGAAGAAAACGAAAAACCTGATTTCACAAAATCTATATTTATACCTGCACATTCTGCCAAAGAAGTCGGGTTTGTATTTCCATCGGAACCAGGAAGAATGAATGTATTTACTCACCTATCTGAAAATCTTCCGAATAGTCTGGTTTATGATTTTAGCTCATTTGCTGAAACCAAAAGGAGTAAATTCTTTAATGAAACCAAAGAGTGTGAGTTATTTGAAGGTGTTTTAGAGGCCAATGAATTTGTGGTTGACAATGAAGACAAAGGATTTGAATATGTTCAGGTTTCTAACAAAAGCCAATTAAAACAATGGGTTGATAGCAGAAGAGATGATATTGAAGAATATGCCAGATTAAGAACCTGGAATCCACCAAATGAATGGAAAAATGTATTAAGATCGGGTTTCTTTGGAAAGTATGTACGTTCTGCATT
Organism: Marinifilum fragile JCM 15579; assembly: GCF_001310955.1. Classification (GTDB taxonomy): domain Bacteria; phylum Bacteroidota; class Bacteroidia; order Bacteroidales; family Marinifilaceae; genus Marinifilum; species Marinifilum fragile. Next base: position 47,159 of record NZ_BAZX01000011.1, on the reverse strand, counting down.
TTTCACAAAATCAGGCATTGGTGACAGAACCGCCAGTTGGAAACCTGAATTAAAAAATCCTGGTTACTACGATGTATTCTGTCATGTAAATAAGATTGAACAATATTGGGGCCGAAAAAAGAAAACAAAAACAGATTACAACTTCAAGATCTATCATGAAGATGGATTTGAGGCGGTAAATAAATCTGATCAGGAACTGGAAAATGGTTGGAATTATTTGGGCAGTTTCTATATCACTCCTGAAACAGCAAAAGTTGAATTAAATAACAAATCCGTTGGTGCATATTTATTCGCTGACGCAATTAAATGGGTAGAAAATAAATAGTCTAATAATATAATCGCATGATTCTTAACAAGCTTACCTTAAAAACATTCGCTTTAACAGGATTTTTATTCATTGGTTCTTTCTGTGCTTCAGCACAAAAGGAACTCACTCTGGAAGAAGCCCTTTTAATTGCGTTCGATAACAGTCCTGACATTATAAAATCTAGAATTAGTATGCAACAGGAAAAGGAACGATTGAATGCTCAATTGGCATCTTTGCGTTCTCGATTCTCATTTGATGTTACGCCAATTTCATACGAAAAAACCGAATCGTACAACGAGTATTTCTCTACTTGGAATACCTCAGAAAATAAAGGTGCCAGTGGAACTTTTACAGTTTCGCAACCTATTAAACTAACCAACGGTAAACTTTCTCTTATGAATGAGTTTGGCTATCAGGACAACTCATCGAAGGCAAGCAATTCTGAATATTCTGGCTACAACAACTACTTGTACATGAAATATGATCAACCAATCTTTACCTTTAATAAAACCAAAATGGACCTGACACGAAACGAGTTGAATTTGGAAAATGCAACACTTTCCTACTCCATTCAGATGCTAGATATCGAGCGTCAGGTAAATCAGGCTTTTTACACCATTTATCAGAAGCAAATGGCATTAAAAATTTCTGAAGAGGAGTATGAAAATCAGAAGGTAAGTAAGGAAATCATTGTCAGTAAGGTAGAAGGTGGACTCTCAGCCAAAGAAGAATTGTACCAGGCAGAGTTGAATCTTGCAACTAGCAAATCAACTCTTGACAACAACAGAGTTGCACTGGAAAATGCCAAAGATGAATTCAAACTGCTATTAGGAATTTCTCTTTACGAAGATATAAGTGTATCCACAGATATTCAATATGTCCCAGTAATTGTAGATCTTGAAAAAGCCATTCAGAATGGATTAACTCAAAGATTGGAACTTACCAAAAGAGAAATTGATTTAAACAATGCAAAATTCGACTTGATTGAGACCTCATCAATTAATGAATTTAAGGGAAACATCAGCCTTTCTATGGGGATAATGGGAAATAATAAGAGACTAGCTGATGTTTACGACAAACCAACCAAAAGCCCACGGGTTGGGGTTACTTTCTCTATTCCAATTTTCGATTGGGGGGAAAGAAGAGCAAGAATCAGAGCTGCAGAATTGGAAGTGGAAAGTAGAGAAATAGATAAAAATAGTTTGAAAGACGATATTACCATCAACATCAGAAAAACTTATCGCAACCTGCAAAACCTGATACAAAGAATTGAAATTGAAAAACAAAACGAAAAAAATGCTCAACTAACCTACGAAATCAACCTGGAACGATACCGTAATGGTGATCTTACCAGTATCGATCTTGAGCGATTCCAGAATCAGCTTTCTGAGAAAAAAATGAATCTTGCTAATTCTTTAATTAACTATAAATTGGAATTGTTGAACCTAAAGATTCAATCTCTTTGGGATTTCGAAAAAGATCAATCATTTGTGCCTTTGGAGCTACAAGAAAACTTAAGAATGGACTAATTTAAAAATCAATACTAACACAAAATATAATGGCCTTAACAATGAAACGACTTGCATTTTTACTTTTGGGAGCTACACTTTTCGCTTCTTGCGATGATAAAAAAGCTGATTTAAACAAGGATATCGCAGTTCAGGTATCCGTAAAGGAAATTGCACCTAAAAGCATCGAAAAATATATCAGTACAACCGGTACTGTAGAACCAATTAAGACAGTGGATTTAAAATCGGAGGTTGCCGGAAAATACCAACTTCAAACCAATCCAAGAACTGGACGAAAATTCCAACTGGGAGATTACGTGCAAGAAGGAACGGTTGTAATTCAGCTTGAAGACAAGGAATATGAAAATAATATCAAAATCAAATCCTTAGAGCTACGATTGGAAATTTCGAAGCAGACTTTCGAAAAGCAGCAGTCACTTTACGAAAAAGGTGGAGTAACCCTTTCAGAGTTAAAAAATGCTGAAATTGAACTGATTAATGCCAAATATTCCTACGAGGATGCAATATTCCGATTGGAAAAACTAAAAGTCAAGGCTCCATTTTCAGGAACGATTACCAACCTGAATTATTATACCGAAAACACAAGAATAGAAGCAGCTTCTCCAGTTCTAAGTATGATGGATTACAGCAAACTTCACATGGAAATTAATCTTGCTGAAAAAAACATTTCCATGATTAAAACTGGCCAGCCAGTTAATATCGTGAACTATACCATTCCTGGAGACACTTTAAATGGAGTTCTTACTCAACTTTCACCTGCCATTGATGCTGAAACACGTTCATTCAAAGCAGTTATTAACATCAACAACTCAAAACTATTGCTTCGCCCGGGAATGTTTGCCAAGGGAGAAATTGTTGTAGCCAAAGCCGACTCAGCTCTTGTTATTCCTAAAAATGTAATTCTAAACAAACAGAAAGGAAATGTTGTTTTTGTTGTTCACAAAGGATTAGCGGAAGAACGTGTAATTGAATTTGGTCTTGAAAACCCAGATGAAGTACAAATTGTTTCAGGCTTGGAAAAGAAAGATCGATTGGTTGTTAAAGGTTTTGAAACTCTTCGAAATCGTTCAAAAATTAAGATTGTAAAGTAATTCCACATGAAGAAAATAACTCAATTTTCAGTTAATTACCCAGTAACTGTGTCCATGATTGTATTGGCCATTTTACTCTTAGGCTACGTTTCGCTGGGTAAACTGAGTGTAGATCTGTTTCCGGAAATGAATGCCCCGCGCATTTTTGTGGAAATAAAAGCAGGTGAACGACCTCCTGAAGAAATTGAAAAGCAATTTATTGAAAGTATCGAATCTCAGGCAATCAGGCAAAAAGGTGTAAGTCAAGTATCATCGGTTTGTATGGTTGGTTCAGCTCGAATAACAGTTGAGTATACTTGGGGAAGCGATATGGATGAAGCATTTCTTGACCTGCAAAAGGCTTTAACCACATACTCTCAAAATTCTGAGTTAGACGATTTCACAATCACCCAACACGATCCAAACGCATCTCCTATTCTAATCATGGGAATGCTTCATCCTGAAATAAAAGATATGGATGAACTTCGGAAGGTTGGTGAAAATTACATCCGAAATGAGTTGATCCGTTTGGAAGGTATTGCTGAAGTTGAGCTAACTGGTGCACTTGAAAAAGAAATTCGAATTGAAACCAACCAATATCTTTTAGATGCTCATGGTCTAACTGTAGATCAAATTGTTCAGAAAATTCAAAGTCTGAACCGAAATGTATCGGGCGGAAGCATTGTTGAAATGGGTACCAAATACATTATCAAAGGTGCTGGTTTGATTCGTGATATTGAGGAAATCGAAAATGTAATTGTTGGCACAAAAAACCAACAAACAAACGTTCCGACACAAGCTGGTGCAAATCAGGGCAACCAAGTTCCTGTAAAAAACAAGGTACCTATAAGACTAAAAGATGTAGCAGAAGTAAAATTTGTTCCTAAACAAGCCCAAAATATTGTTCGCATAAATGGTGAAAGATGCGTAGGGCTTTCCATTTACAAAGAAACAGGATCGAATACAGTAAAAGCTGTAGAAGATTTCGATACCGCAATGGAATCGATCAAAAAAGCTTTACCTGGATATCAATTCGTCATTGTACAAAATCAGGGTCAGTTTATACAGAAAGCCATTGATGAAGTAGAAGAAACAGCTCTTCTAGGAGTTTTGATAGCCATTTTTGTTTTGTTCATATTTCTTCGCAGGTTCAAAGTTACAGCAATTGTAAGTTTTGCAATTCCGGTATCTATTATTGCCACCTTCAATCTGATGTACTTTAATGGTCTTAGCCTGAACATTATGACTTTGGGTGGGTTGGCACTTGGAGCAGGAATGTTGGTAGACAATGCCATTGTTGTGATTGAGAATATCTTCAGAAAAATGGAGCTTGGCCTATCGGTGAAAGATGCGGCCATTGAAGGAACCTCTGAGGTAGGAGGAGCTATTGTTGCGTCCACACTCACAACCATTGTGGTATTTCTTCCGATTGTTTATCTGCATGGTGCTTCTGGTGCATTATTTAAAGACCAGGCATGGACTGTTGCATTCTCATTGCTTGCTTCGCTTTTTGTTGCCATTCTCTTTATCCCAATGCTTTTTAACTATGCTTACAAGGGAAGTAAGAAAAAATTCAAATTTAAATCCGTTAAGATTGGATGGTATGGCGAGTTATTGGGCAATCTTTTAAATAAAAGAGGGCTTGTAATGATTAGTGCTTGCGTTTTACTAGTTATAACCGGACTTATTCTTCCTTTGGTTGGTAATGAATATTTACCTAAAAGTGGTGTTGGTGAGTTTAGCCTAGATATAGAGCTACAAGAAGGTACACAGTTGGAAAGAACTTCAAAAACGGTTGAAGCCATTGAATCGATGCTTTGGCAATCTATGGGAGATCAAATTGAAACGGTTTACAGCAAAATTGGACCTAATACAGGAAGTACAAACGACAAAGCGGTTTTCCAAAATGAGAATACTGCCAATATCAAAATCCGATTGAAAAAGGAATACATTTCCCTTTCTGAAGAAATTCTAAACAATGTTGGGACTTTAATCAGCAATGTTCCTAATGCAGAAATATCCATTGTTAGAGATGAAACCGCTTTACAATCAACAATTGGGACAGAAGACGCTCCTATTGAAGTTGAAGTAAAAGGAAAAGATATGGCGGTTTTAGAACGCTTATCGAAAGAGATAAAGGAGAGTTTGATTTCCATTCCTGAATTGGCAAATGTACAAACCAATATTGAGGAAGGTGCTCCTGAAGTTAATGTTGTGGTTGATCGCTACAAAGCTGGTATTTTTAACATGAGTACCGAAAGCATTGCCGGACAATTACAGGACATGCTTATGGGAAAACAAGCTGGCAAGTACGAGCATGGTGGCGAAATGAGCGATATCACCGTTCAACTTCCCGAGATCAGCATCAACGAGCTGAATTCTGTGATGCTTCAAAATGGCAATTCAGAAATTCCCCTTTACGAAGTGGCCCATATCGAAAAATCCTCATCGCCGAAACAAATGCTTCGAAGAAACCAAAACCGAATCGGAAAAATCAGTGCTGATATTCAAGGTGATATGGCATTCGACCAGGTTGTTGGAAAGATTAATGAGAAATTGGCAAACGTAGACTTGCCAACTGGTTACCAAATTGGATTAATTGGTGAGGAACAAAAAAGGCAGGAAGCCATGTCAAACCTTAGCTTTGCTCTAATGCTTTCGGTAATTCTTGTCTATATGGTAATGGCATCTCAATTTGAATCTTTAATTCATCCATTCACCATTCTACTTACCATTCCTTTGGCAGGTGTCGGAGCTGTTTGGGCTTTCTTCCTTCTCGGGATTCCTATGAACATTATGGCTTATATCGGAATTATTATGCTGGGAGGGATTGCAGTAAACGACTCTATTATTCTGGTAGATGCCATCAACCAATTCAAGGAACAAGGAAACTCATTGCGCGATTCCATTATCATGGCTGGTGAGAATAGAATTCGACCAATTATCATGACCAGTGTAACAACCATCTTGGCTCTTCTTCCATTAACAATTGGATTTGGCGAAAGCGCTGCCCTTAGAGCTCCAATGGCTATTGCAGTAATTGCAGGTTTAATTACTTCTACCATTCTCAGTTTGGTAGTAATTCCTTGTGTATACTTTGCCTTCGATAGAATTCAGAGTTTCATCACAAATTCAAGGGAAGAGAGAATGAAATATGAAAAAGAGTAAAATACAAGCTAAAAGCTGATTAATATATGAACTTCATTATAAAAAGAAAGGTTTTAATTGCGATGCTGTTCACAGGATTAAGTATGCTGGGATATTTTTCCTACAAGCAACTTCCTGTCGAGTTGATTCCCAATGCAAACCTTCCTATGCTCTTTGTTCAGGTTGGCACCGGTATCGAGGTTGATCCAAGATATATGGAGAATCAGGCAATTATCCCTTTAGAAGGAGTTGCCGGAAGCCTTGAAGGAGTTGAGAAAATAGAATCAACTGCAGGACAGCAACGAGGAAGCATCCAAATTTCTTTTGAACAAGGCACAAACATCAAGTACGCCTATTTAAAACTTGCCGAAAAAGTGGAGGAAGTCAAAAAAAATCTTCCTCAGGAATTTCAGGTTCAGGTTTTAAAATTTGATATGGAACAACTCAACAACATGTTCATGAACATTCAGGTTCGTGGAAGTGGTGGAGTTGACCGGGTGCGACAAATCACTGAGAATGAAATTCTCGATAAAATCCAAAACATTGATGGCATTGCAAATGCGGCAATATTTGGAGGACGAGAAAAATCAGTGGAAATTTTACTTCGCGATGACGTTTGTAAGAGCTATGGAATTAGTCCTTCTGATGTTCGAACCGCACTGAATAACAATGGCAACATTCGACGTTTTGCCGGGAAAGTAATCGATAAAGATCAACTGAATTTTGTAAATGTTGTTTCCCAGTTCTCTGATATCAACGAGCTACATGAGTTGGTTGTACAAGAAAAGGGAGATATCAGGTTAAAGGATATCGCTTACATTCATTATGGGGTTAAAACTCAAACTTCCTACAGCCGTGTGAATGGAAAAGAGGCAGTAACTCTGCAATTAACTCGCGATGCTCAGTCTAACATCATTGAATTATCGGAGGCTACCCTTGCCAAAATTGATGATCTAAACAAAGAACTAAAGAACAATGATGTAGAAATGGTTGTTCAGCTAAATATGGCTGAAACCATGAAAACCAATATTGATTTAATCATTGAGTTGGCCTTGGTAGGAGGTATTCTGGCAATTTTTATCCTTTGGATTTTCCTAAAAAACTTGCGATTGGTAACGGCAATCGCTTTGGCAATTCCAATCTCGGTTTACACTGCCTTCAACTTCTTTTATGCCTACGGAATTAGCATCAATACATTAACGCTATTGGGAATGGCTTTGGCCATAGGTATGCTCCTCGACAACAGTATTGTCGTCCTCGAGAACATATACCGACTCGCTGCACAAAAGAAAGACGCAAATACTGCCGTAATTCAGGGAACCAAGGAAGTTTGGCGATCAATCTTCGCAGCAACCCTAACCACCATAACGGTATTCCTGCCATTCGTATTTTCTTCCAATTTCTTAATCGGATTAATGGGCAAACACATTGGTGTTTCCATCATTTCTACCCTATTGGTATCCTTGGTAGTGGCTTTGCTGTTGATTCCAATGATTACGCATAGTTTTTTAAGACGCAGAGGAAAATTTCAGGAAATAAACTTTAAAAACATCTCCTATCACAACCGATTGGTACAAGTATATTTGGTACTGCTCAAATCTTGTATGCGTCACCCGGGAAGAACAGTTTTAGGCGCTTTAGGTTTGTTCTTTATCACACTACTAATCAGTTTAGGCTTAAGCTTTATTTCTACAGAAGAAACCGAAAACAAAGATCTGAATCTGTATGTCAACCTTCCGGGAGGTACAACCCTTGAAAATACCGATTTGTTTGTTCAGCAGGTAGAAGAAAAATTAGCCTCACTCGAGGAGAAGAAAGACATCACCAGCCAGATTTACGAAGAGGAAGCTATGCTTACCATTAGCTTAGTAGATGATTATCGCGAAAAGCAAAATCTAAGTATTCCTGGCATTAAGAAAAACATTATGGAACGCCTGGATGGATTGCCTCGCTCATCTTTTAGCTGGGACCCTCCGGCACAAGGAAGAAGATTTGGTGGAGGTGGAGGCGATGGCTTCGGTGGTGATGATCCTTTTATGGAAATGCTGGGTATCGGTAGTCAAAAAGAAAAGCTGATTATTAAAGGTCAAAATTTCGATAAAATGCTTGACCTTTCTGAAGATTTGGACTATTACCTCAGCCAACTTACATCCATTAAAAATGTGAATGTACGAATTCCTTCCAAGCGTCCTGAGTTGGTTTTGGAATTAGACAAACAGGTGATGGCCTTATATGATATTCCTGTGAGTTCGGTTCTATCGGAGTTGAATTCTTTCCAAAAGGAATTCTCGAGTAATGTTGTGTTTAAGGAAGGAAACGAAGAGTACGATATTGTTATCAAAACCATTGGTGAAAATCCTGAAATCACTCGAAATGCTCAAGATCTGCGAAAGCTAACCGTTCGTGGAACTCAAGGGGCAGAATTCGAATTGGAAAACATCAGTAAATTCAACTTTACCGATGGCTTGTCTACGATTAAGCGAACCAATCAGGAAAAACAGTTGGTGGTTTCATATCAATTTATCGATGAAGTAAACGATGATAAAGATCTTCTTACAGCTGCACGAGTAGAAATCGACGAAATCATTGGAGGAATGACCTTGCCTTCGGGACTGGCTGTTGAAATTGTTCACGAGGAGAACAGTTTGGGCGAATTCGGTTTCCTTTTCCTAATGGCATTCATTCTTATTTTCATGATTTTGGCATCGGTTTTCGAATCGTTTAATATGCCAATCGTAATGATGTTCTCGATACCAATGGCTGCCATTGGTTCATTGGTTGCACTGATACTTACGGGAACCTCATTGATGAATGCCAATGTATTTACAGGTCTTATTATTTTGCTTGGAATTGTGGTAAACAACGGAATCATCATGATTGATTATTCCAATGTGCTTCGAAAAAGAGGCTACCGACAATCCAGAGCCTTGATGATGGCTGGATTGGCTCGTATACGTCCTATTTTAATTACTGCAATTACAACCATTATTGCTTTAATGCCATTGGCACTGGGACGAGCTGAATATGTAACGCAAATTGGTGTTCCGTTTGCCATTACAGTAATTGGGGGCTTAAGCTTAAGTACCATTTTAACTTTGGTATTCATTCCTACGCTTTATACAGGATTACAAACCAGTTTAAACTGGATGCGCAATCAGCAAGTATGGATCAAAGTGATACAATTTGGCATTTGGATAGCCGGAGCCTATTTCATATACACCGAGGTTGACAGTAAAATCTGGCAAATCATCGATCTGCTGGTACTTCTTTTATCGGTTCCTGCCTGTATCTATTTTATTCAGGCAAGTTTGCGCAAAGCCAACGAAGAGCTTATTGCTGCCGATGACGAGCTGCAAATCCAGATCCGAAATCTTGTTAAAATATACGATTGGGATGGTAGGTTTATGCGCGAATGGAAGTCGGGATTAAGAGTTAGAGAACGTTTGGGACTAAAGCATTCCTACACTCGCCTGCGCGATTTCTTAACCCTGGTATGGCAATTGCCACTAATTGCCTTTATGATCTATTTTATCTATTTCCATTTGCAAAGCAAGTATTGGTTGGTTCTGCTATCCATCAATTTCCAAATTATGCTTTTATATTTCATGGCACCAATTATGGAGTACAGAAAACACCTAATAGAAAAAGGCAAAAGCAAATTGGGAAGGATTGTAATTAACCTGTTCCATAAATTCATTTACTGGATTTTCCCATTAGTTGTATTGGTTTATTTCAATAGCAAGTTCGAATTAATTGGATTGACAATTCCGGTTGCCGTATTGTGGTATTTTGCTTTGCTGATAAAGAAAACATCCAACAAAATTTATCGCGAAAAGATCAACATCAACCGATTAATAGGAAGATTTAAAGGAATCCGTAAGTTTTTCTACCGATTTGTATTGATTATCCCAATCATCGGGAAACAGAAAGTTCCTTTTAAAGCAGTAAAGAGCGTTTCTTTCGATATTGGCAATGGTATGTTTGGCTTGTTGGGACCTAACGGTGCCGGTAAATCAACCCTAATGCGTATTGTTTGTGGGATACTGGAACAGAGTTACGGACAAATCACCATTAACGGCATTGATGTTCGTGAAAAACGCGAAGAACTGCAAGGATTGATCGGTTACCTTCCTCAGGAATTTGGCATGTACGAAAACATGACCGCCTGGGATTTCCTGAACTACATGGCCATCCTGAAAAAGATTCACAATACCGAAGTACGCACAGAGCGTGTTCGATACGTGCTGGATGCTGTACACATGCTCAAGAACAAAGATGAGAAAATTGGATCCTTCTCGGGTGGTATGAAACAGAGAATTGGGATTGCTCAAATCTTGCTTCACCTGCCAAGAATTCTTGTGGTAGATGAGCCAACAGCTGGTCTTGATCCTCGTGAACGAATCCGCTTCAGAAACCTTTTGGTTGAACTGAGTAAGAAACGAATTGTAATCTTCTCTACTCATATTATTGAGGATGTAGCAAGCTCGTGTAACCGAGTGGCTGTAATGAAAAAAGGAGAACTGAAATATCTTGGTGAACCTGTTCATATGGCAGGAATTGCCAACGAAAAAGTTTGGATGTTGAAGATTTCGCCTGAAGAATTTGAACAGTTTAAGAAAGAACACGTGATTATTCATCACATGAGCGATAACGATCATATTCGAGTAAGATGCCTATCGGATGAAGATCCTGGGTACGGAGCGGTTAACACCCAAGCAAATCTCGAAGATGCATATTTGTGTTTGCTGAATGACACCAGCGAGCAAAAAATAACCATGATGAATGTTTAGACAGAACCACGAAGTAAAACTACTTTGATTGGCCTTTGTGGTTAAAAACAAAAAACATGAAAGCAATAGAACAAATAAAACTCATAACAGACTTTGTTCGCTACAATGTGAAAATCATATTTGCGAATAAATTCATCTACTTTCTAATAGCAGCCTTCGCCTTCTATTTTATGGTTATGGGCATCATGCTATTTACAGATTCTAGTCCCGATGAGTCGGATATTTATACAAGTTTAATTTTCCCGGGAATATTGATCCTCTTTTATCCGGTGATCTATATCATTCAAAGCGATAAGGATACACGAATGCTCGAAATTCTATTCGGAATTCCCAATTACCGATACAAAGTTTACTTGGTGCGTTTTGCATTAAGCGTTCTCTTACTGGTATCGCTAATATTTTTAATGTCGTGGTTAACGGTCTTTCTGGTAATCAAGATTGATGTATTTCATATGGTTTACGAGCTGATGTATTGCCTGCTATTTTTGGCAAGTTTGGCATTTTTGCTTACCACTTTAATTAAGAATGCAAGTGGAGCAGCCGTAGTCATGGTGGTTTTAGGATTGGTATTTCTGATACTGGCCGAACCTTTACAATACAGCAAATGGAACATCTTTCTAAATCCTTTTAACGTTCCGGGCGATATGAGTTACACCATCTGGCAAAATGTATTGTACCAAAATCGCATGATGCTAATCATTGGTTCGCTTATTACCATTCTGTGGAGCTTAATCAACCTACAACGCAGAGAAAAGTTTGTATAAACAATGAACAGTTAGCAGTAAGCAGTTATCGGTTCATAGCTGCAAGTTTAAAGCATTAAATGCCCGGGGTAAATGAGTAAAACGGTTCTCGCCCCGGGGTAAAAATTCTTCCAATTCATTGTCGCACTCAGCTTTGCTATTTATTCCAGAATAGTCTTTGCGACAATCTTGAACACAGTTCGGAAATATTTCCACAGAAATATATAAAAATTCCAAACTCCCTTTTTTCCAGTATTTTCGATACTTTCAGTTCGGTTTTTATTGTTTATCAACTATATTTTCTAGTTTTTAAACTGTATTTGTAGTTGCAAAACTAGATTTTATAGTTATATTTGATTAAAATATTTTGCGAAATGAAGAAGTTAACACAAAAAGAAGAGGAAATTATGAAGTTATTTTGGGCCGAAGGTCCAATGTTTGTAAAAGAACTTCAGAAAATCTTTCCCGATCAGAAATTACACTACAATACCCTATCGACCATGGTGAGAGCTTTGGAGGAAAAGTTATTTATCGCTCATGAGTCCTTTGGGAAAACGCATCGTTACTATGCTGCCATTACCGAAGAAGAATATCACAAAAAAACCATGGGGAATGTTGTTAAAAAATACTTTGACAACTCCTACAAAAGAGTAGTATCCATGTTCGTTGAAGAAGAGAAACTATCCATCGACGAGCTTAAAAAATTAATTCAGGACATTGAAGACAATAAAGACAAATAATGCTGTTTAGTTTTATTACATACATGATAAAAACAGGTATTGGCCTGGCATTTTTCTACTTTCTTTTCAAACTGTTGTTGAGTAGAGATGGTAGACATGCCTACAAAAGGTTGGTACTTCTGGTATCGGTAGGTGCTGCTTTTACTATTCCGCTGCTGGCCAATATGATTCCCGCTAGCGAGATGAATTCTACCCCATTGGTAAAAGTTCGGGAACTTATTGAATTGCCGTTGGTGGAAACTGGCATAAGCAACAGCACTCCGCTTGAAACAACAGGCAAAATAAGCCACGTACATCAAATAAATTGGTATGTGTTGATTTACCAACTGGTTCTGATTCTGCTCTTCCTGCGTTTCTTGCTATCCTACAAAAGCATTTTTAAATGGCTTAAACAAGCCAATATACAATCCTATAAAAATTTACTACTGGCGATTGTACAAGATAACATACAGGCATTCTCGTTTTGGAAATACATTGTACTCTCAAAACAAGATTACCAGAACAATAAAACTCCAATTCTTCTGCACGAAGAAGCACACTTGAGACTGTATCATTCATATGATGTAATCTTATTGGAACTGGTTTGTTTTCTGCAATGGTTCAATCCATTTGCATGGTTATTGAAAAAGGAGTTAAAACTGGTTCACGAATTTCAGGCCGATCAGGCCGTACTCAAATCTGGCATCGATGCAACACAATATCAACTGTTGATTTTGGAAAAAGCTGTAGGCAAAAGACGTTTTGCTTCAGCAAATCATTTCAAACAAGGTTCAATCTCAAAACGAATTAAGATGATGAAAAAGAAACAATTTTTACGATGGAGCGTTGCTAAAACCCTACTCTTTTTACCTGCAGGATTTCTACTTTTACAGGCATTTACCAATCCTAAAGTAAGTGAAAAGGTAAATACTCTGCCTGCGCTCATGGTTCAGGTCAATGATAGTGAATCATGGCTTAAGGAATGGCGATATGAAAATATCGAAAATTTAAATGCTGGCGTTTTCTTTGGTAAACAGCTGCCCACAAACCCGATTTAAGTTGGCAATTAGGACCAATTAAAGAAAGAAATGTATTAGCCATATTGCAAAATAGACCTGGTGATATTCTTATAAACGGGCGATTGGTAGCCAAAAAAGATTTAAAAGCAATTGTAAAATCATTTATCAGTGGTAAAAACTATTGGAACGAAGCCAATCCTGAAACGGCTGTTAACAAATTGAACAATGGCAATTCGGCAAAGGTAAACCAGCTTGCAATTAGCTATCAAGTTGACAGGGCTACATCAAAAGAAGCCATTGCCGGAAGCATGCAAGCCATTGGCAAAGCCTACCTGGAAGTGCGAGCAGAAAAGGCGCAAGAGCTATTTAGTAAGGATTACTTTCAATTGTCGGATGCACAGCAACTGGAAATTGATGAAAGAGTTCCAATCCGAATTGCACCTTTTACAGCCGTTAAGATGTCTGCGAATGCCTTAGACATCAGAATTACTAAGGAAGGGATCTTTATCGACCAAAAAAAATGTGCACTAAGTCTTATTGAAGAGAGGGCAAAAGCTTTGGTACAAAACAAAAAACGATCGCTTGCCGAAATCCGAGTTCTCGATCCAGCAATCAATAAGGATGTGATTAAAGAAATCAAAAGACAACTCCGAAATGCGGGCATCAAAAGAATTAACTATTCCGGCGTAATGAGTGTAGTGGAAACTCCTGCCAAATAGTTATTGAATAATGTTGATAAAGAAAGCTCAATAAACCAAATTATTGAGCTTTCCTTTTATGCTTTAATAGGCCTCAGCCTTCATTTTCTTTAGTTGGCGATTCCAACTGTACAAGCCTCCTTTTAGATGCGCAGCTTTATGAAACCCAATTTTACGCAAGTAATTTCTCACCTGCTTGCTTCTAAATCCCAAATGACAGAAAATAATAATATCCTTATCCTTAGGCAGGGTAGGAATCTTATTTTGAATCTCTCCCATTGGAATGTGAATGGAATTCTCGATCCCTTCTTTTGCCAGTTCATGCGGCTCACGAATGTCAATCAGTAAAATATCCGAACCCTTTTCCAACTCCTCCATCAACTCTAAAGCGGTAAAACTTGTTTTGGGTGCATTATCATTGTTTGTAAAAATATTCATATTCAATAGTTTAATAAAACAGGGGAACAAAACTCTTGAAAGGCTCTATTTACAGCCCTTCTGAACAACTACCAAATTTAAAAATTTTCATCAGCCAAGCCTCATCAAGCAGCAAGAGATGCCTCTACATTGGCTTATACAGATCAATTATAAAAAATGAACAATTATCAATGAACTGAAATCAGTGTCTCTTAATTCACATTTATTTTCCTGAAAATAATTCGACAGAGAATTAAATATACAATCGTTTAATTATAAATTCTCCCCTTCCAGGGAGATGCCGACAGCCAGAAGGGTGTATTTTTGATTGTATTTCTCTTAAAAACACCCTTTTCCTTATCAGGATTTTCCCTAAAAGGGAAAAAATCATTTCGAAAATGACCAGAAATCAATGATCCATCAAAACTCTGCCTTCAAAATTTCGTCGACACAGTGCAATAAGGTCATTTTGCCTTTGTATGAATCACAATTGGTTTGAAAAGCCACGGCAATTTTTTGCTCTGGATAATACAGGAAAATGGAACGAAATCCGGGAACGAAACCCGTATGACCATAGGCTTTGCCATGCGCGCTTTTAAAAATAAAACTACCCATACCATAAGAATCATACTCACTTATAAGTCCATTGGGATTAGGCGTCACAATTTTTTGTAGCGTTTCATCAGAAAATGGCAGTGCCTCGTAGTAAAACTTGGCCCATTTTGCCAGGTCGGATGTAGTAGAAGCATATCCTCCTCCAGTCCATTCCATTTGCGGATTCATAACATACCTTCCTTCAACTACAACCTGCTTTGGCATGTGAAAAAAGGCATCCAAACCCGAATAGCCAATTGGCAAGCGTGGCATATCGCGACGAGTAGCCGCATAGGTTTCTTTAAAATGCAGTGGAGCTAAAATCCTGCATTGGCCACCTCGTAGTAATTCATGCCCGTAACCTTCTCAATCAGCATTCCAATCAGCAAATAATTGGTGTCGGAATAAGCCCAGCCTCGCCTGCCTTGTGCACCGCTTCCATATCAAATGCATACTGCAGTCGGTCCTTGTAGGTCCATACCTTATCGGGATTATTTTTGATCTCGATCCACAGCTGTTCATTCTCTATGTAGCGCGGCAAACCACTTGTATGCTGCAATAGCATCTCCACAGTGATATCTCCAATATTTGGCAATTTCGACAACCAACACTCCCCCTGGCAGTAGTTAAAAAACTTCTCCTTTAAATCAACCTTACCCTCCTCAACCAGCTGATACAAAACTGCTGCAGCATAAGTTTTCCCTATGCTTCCCGAAAACATTACATGTTGCAAATTCATCCTTTCCTTACGGATAGAATCAGAATATCCTGTTACATAGTTTTCCCGTCGTCCATCCTGGTAAATGATGGAAAATTTTGCACCAGGCATATCCAACAACTGCACAATACTATCGAGCTTATGCTGATAGGTACACTGCGAAAATCCGTCGAAACAAAAAGAGAATATTAGAATCAAAAATAGGGGAAGAAAGAGGTATTGTTTTTTCATAGCGTGGTTGAATTGGGTTAACTACCTGTAAGGTAATATGTTTTTCTTAAAAAATCTAATCATAAAATTGAATATCTAATTAGATCTACTTATTCCAACAAATCCCAAATAAAAACTTCCACTATTTTATAATATGCCTCTTTCCAAAACTAATGGAGAGAATATAAAGAAGACTCGAACATTCTCATACAATTAAAAAAGGATGGACGATTATAGATCATCCATCCTAAATAAAAATCAATGCAATATTTTAAATTTTAATGCACTTTGCAATGCAGGGTAACATTACCACTAGCGGATACTACATTTTGCCAATCATCAGTTACACCTCCAGCAGTATTACAAAGAATTCCTGTATTTTCAAAATTGAACTTCACAGCTTGTCCTGTTGAGTTAGGCACTCCTTTTCCTTTACAAATAAAATTAGTCACTCCACCATTATTCATAACAGTGATTCTACCTTCAACAAGTTCAAAACCACCATCACCGTTCATTACACCACAAGCAGTATCCTTTATCACAACTGCAGCATTGTTATCATCTGCACTAAACCCAGAAAGAGCAAAAACGCCACCAAACACCAAACAAATCGCCAAAACTCTAAAAACATTTTTCATAATTCCTAAATTTTAAAGTGAAAACTATTAAAAAAATAATCTCAAATTTACCACAATCAAATTAGGAAGTCAAGGTTATATCTATTTTTTAAATATCCGCTTCATACTTATAATCAGCTTTTTGCAGACATGTTAAATTTACATATTATTTCAAGCTCATTTGATGATCAAGATTAAGCAAGTGCTATGAAATTAATTGTCAAATAAATAGAAATAAAAGTTTAAGAATAATTATAACTTATCATATTTTTCAAGTTTTCCTTTAGTCATCACCCGAAAATTTTTCAGTTAAATAGATTGAATCCTGAATGCTGATCGCATCCGTTTTATTCAAATTATTAGACAGATATTTGATTAGGAAATTAATGTTTTGAGGACGAAGATCGTAAATTCTTTTTCCATTTAGGAACACGCTTGGAGTTCCATCAAGTTTAAGATCCACTCCCTCCTGTATATCGCCAGCAATCTTTTGCTGACAAGTTTCAGAGTTGAGTTCGTGATTGAATTGCTCTAAATTGAGCTTTAATGAATTGGCAATATGAATAAATACATCCGGTTCAACATCATTCAGATTTTGGTTGAATAATGAATCATGGTAAGACCAAAACATTCCTTGCTGATGAGCCGCTTGAGCAGCTCTGGCCGCCTCACACGCATTAGGATGCATATCATATTTTGCAATGGGATTACACGAGGAACTTAAAGGGAAATATTTATACCTAATATTTAGTCTACCCTCATTACATTTGATGAGCTCAGTAAAACTCTTTCCAAATATAGCACACATTGAACATTGAAAATCACTGTAAACCACCATAGATACCGGGGCATCAACAGGACCTAAAATTGGCTCCCCGCTCCATTCGGAGATATTAGCCGCCGGAATCGAATCGAATTTAAGAAGTTCCTCAAGTGGATCGTAACTTGCCAACTTATTCATATTAATGCTCAGCCCTTGTATCCTTATCCATTGATACATTACCAAGACCAGGCAAATTGCAATAATGTATGGAAGAGCATGCCAGTTTTTAAAAGATAAACTCTCTTTTTTGCCCAAAAGTACCAAAGCCAACATTTGTTTTAAGGCTTTGAACAAATCCGAGAAACTGGTTTCTGTTAACTTCTTTAAAAAGATAAAAAGCAATAAGTTGGATACATGAATCACAAAACAGAAAGGACAAAACAAAACCGGGTATACTAACATCTTATAAATAAAGAAAAGACTGGCAAATAAGCTCACAGCACAAATCCAAAAGGCTGTAATAAGCATTGTCTTTTTTAGTGAACTCGATAACCAAATTCCAAGCCCCAGGAATAAAGCGAGTGAAATAAAATAGATTGCTCCCCATCCAGCAATCGGGATTTTAGCAAAAGTTGCATAACTGCTATATAAGGCTGTTTTACACGACTTGCCAAAGACAACAGAACATAGGTCTGATTCCCCAAACTTTCCTGCTGTCATATTAAAATGAGTGTTTAAAAGATAAAACGACAAAATAATTCCAATTGCTGTTAGCAGATATGAAAATGCATACCAATACTTCAAATTTTTCATGAATTTTCATTTACAGATGAGTAATAATCACAGATCATCAAACGGTAATCGTAATACATATTTACCGCTACCAGAGAATAAAGCTTTGGGAATGGGCCATCATTTCAGAAAAATCAATTCACACATCGTGCACACAAAGCCAGCAGAAAAATGAGTAAAAAAAGTCTATCTAATTTACCATTTCTACCAAGTATTGTCAACCCTTAATTTTGCTTCACAGGCATCCTAGTAAGTAATGTCTCAGATTTTGTATAAGCAAGGGGTAGTATAATGTTTCCTGCAGGTTGCAGGAAGGTTTTTATATACTGTATTTTTCTTCCTGCAAGCGGCAGGAAGGATTTTCAAGGGTGTATTTTCTTTCCTGCAGCCTGCAGGAGAGATTTTCAGGGGTGTATTTTTCTTCCTGCAGGCTGCAGGAGCAAAAATACACCTCAAGGATTAAGTTCCTGATTTAGTGAAATCAATTATGTGCTGTAAAACATATATTCACCAACTGAATGAACCTAAAATTAATTTGGCTTTCTATATTATATCTAATAACTATTTCTTAAATTTATTTTTAGTTAATAATTATAACACACTTATTATGTATTTCAACATTAATTACAGAAGGCTAAAGAACAGAACATTCGTTCAGTTTTTCCAACACCTGCTAGAAATACTACAAGCAGGAAATCCCGAAACTTTACTGGTGAAAAAACAATACGACGACTTGCTGCCTCTGGTGGCAGTATTGTTCGAGTTAACACAGGCCGATAAAGGCTCTGAAATATCAGACGAGTTGGTGGAACTTGATGGAAAAAGAGATGCAACATGGTTGGGAATCGATTTGCAAATTCAATCTTTTGCACATCATTTCGATCCTGCGAAACAGGAAGCTGCCATTGCTCTCGAAAATTCTTTAACGCCTTTTGGTACCGGTTTTACTCGCATAAAGTATGTAGAAGAAACCAATACACTAAATGGAATTATCAACAAATGGGAAGGCAATGCTGATTTAAGCACTGCAATTACCACACTTGCCTTAACCGAATGGGTAAACAAGTTAAAAGCTGAAAACACCCTATTCGATACAAAATTCAAGGCCAGAGTGAATGAAAGAGCCGATACTCCTGATGTAAAATCTGTAGAGTTGCGCAAGCAAATTATAGCAGCATATCGCGAATTATTGGCGCACTTACAAGCTCATACAACCCTTAGTACAGATGGTTCTTACGATACCATTAACAATCGTATCAATCAGTTGATTGACGAATACAATAAAATGATTCCTAAAAAGGAACAGGAAGAAACTCCAGCCGAAGAGGCTGCTGAGTAGTTCAGACATTTTGTAGTTGAGCCCTTCGGGGCTCTTTTTTATTGTAGCATTATGAGTCAGAAATTACCAAACCGACAATGAATCAGCGACCAACGGACACATCTTCTAACACGATAGTGTTTTCTATCGGATCTCTTTGTACTTTAGAAATAATCTTAAGGAGTGTTGGAAGAAGAGGTAGGAAAATAAGAACTGTAAATAAAAAAAAATAACAGGCTCTATAGGCTGAAGAAGAATGAATTATAGTGCAATATTAACTTAGTATTAATTGAATGGCCACAAAGAAAAAGCCATAACAAACATTATAATTGTAGCTACAAAAAATAATGCTAGAAAAAATATATGAAAGACTGAAAGGTCTGTGATTTTACTTTTTTCTCTTGAAATCATCCAAATTACAATCGCAAATGAACACATCGAATAGGAAAAAATTAAACTAAATTTTGCAGCATTTTGAAAACCTTGTATTCCTTTAAATAGTTCAGTAGTACTAGAAGCAAATATCACCAATGCCGCAAATATTCCTAAAATTTCAATTTGCTTTCTTTCATGTCGCAAAACATCATCTTTAATATTTTTAATATCATGCTTCTCTTGTAACATTTTCTTATACAAAGTATAAGTATCAATACTTTGCTCTAATGAATTTACAGAATTTAATATTTCATTATAGTTAAGTGGAAGAATATATCCCGAAGACAAATAAAGTTTTATTTCTCGATCTGTTCCTTTCTCTTTATTAATTGTAAGACAATCATCAAACTCTGACATAAATGGCTGAAAATCCGTATCAATACACCATTTTAAATTTTTCTTTAATAATCGATAAAATTTGCCCTTATAGTTCGACAATGAAGAAATTCGATTAAAATCCGCATCCTCCTTCTCAATTTCTTCATTTATTAGAATATTAAAATGCTTACATAGTTTCCAATATGGGAAAAAGTTATAAACTTTTGTTTGCTCTTGTATTAACTCTATACGAACCATCAAATCTTTAATATCATCAACATTACGATTCTTTGATTTTAATATAAAAGACAGTTTATTATTTAGAAAATAATTCAAAGCAATCTGCCAAGCTCGTTTAGAATATAAATCAGATTCTTCATCAATTAAATCTGTATACCTTTGATCTACCTCATCAATCAAATTATTAATCTGCTCCAGATTTTTTTGCTTATCCTTATAATGCTTAATTAACACATGGTAATTAATTAAACTCAGATCTTCCCCTCTTCTTTGTTTCTTATACGCTTCACTCAATCGCTTTTCTTGTAGATTCTTTGAATCTTCTGTTGCTTGATAATGTCTCTTATAATCCTTAATTAAATCTTTAAAATAATAATTTGATTCTATTGAGTCACCTAAACCGTATTTCTTCAGATTAAATTGATAGGTAATGTTTTTTTCCTGTTTATCTAACTTCTTAGCTACCTTAAATATTAAAAGCTTACACTTATCTTCTAATATTTCATTGAATGGTAAAAAACCATTCAACTTAGATTTAATAGATTCCAACAACAAAATCATTTGATGCAAATACTCCTCACTTATTGAAATAGTATGATCAAACCGAGCTACATCACAATTAACTCTAAACAAGGTTACTTGTTTACTAATATCAAAAGAATCTCTCTTAGGTTTTGGATATTCGTAATTATGTTTGTTTAAAATTTGAATTTCTTCTGAATCTAATCTATTCTCAAGAACACTAATTAAATGTTTTAAATGCAAAAGAGAGTAATTGATTGGTTTTACAAAACCATCAAATAAAATTTCTTGAGTCTTCTTTTTCGAGGCTGAATGCGAGTCTGAGTATAAGGATAACAAAATCTGGATCTTGCCCTCTGCTTCTTCAATGAAACTTTTTGTTACAGTAACATTTGTATAATCCCCTGTTATAATGGCCCAATTTAATCCATTAAAAATATCATTGATTAAACTTTTACATTTTCCAATTTGAAGAAAATCACTACCATCAACTCCAAAGTCAAACTCTGCATTCTCAAATTCGTCAAATTTCGCTATGACTTGACTAAAACTCATATGAAACCTGATTCAATGTAAAAATCTTGTTTTCAGCTTTAATCAATTCGTTAGGAATCTTATGTGAATATTGATTATTATTTAAAGCATAGTCGTAAACCATTGACCAACAACTCCACATATGACTAAGCTCTACCAAATCAAAAGGATTCATTTTAATTAATTGAGGATTCACCCTTTTTAATTTTTCTATAGCTTCATCAATTCGAGCTTTTTCGATAGAATCATTATTAAAGTCTATATTATTTTTCGACGTAGTTGATTCTTTGGTAATTCTATATCTAAGTAAATCCCCTAATGAATCATAAATCTCACTTTCAACAGGTCCATAAGGCATTGCATAGAAATCGTCAAATATATCCAATAACCCATCACTTTCAGTATTAGCTCCTACCGCAGATGTAAAAAACAACAGTTTAAGTACTTTAATTTTACTAAGATCATTAGATTGGTCACAATAAACCTCACCATACCATTCTAACAATCTTGATACAAAGTATTCAAAATTTAATTTTTTTATTTCTGGGGTCATAGTTGTTGGATTTAAATGCTCTTGCTAAAAGTACAAAATATATGTAAACAATAAAATTTTTCTTAAGATTATCATTCAAATTATAACCTACCACTAAGCAATAATTAAATCATATTAAAAAACCTCATCTGCATAAGCAAATGAGGTTTTATTCGAATTTTCCAGAGGTCTCTGGCGGATTCGAACCGCCGTAGACGGTTTTGCAGACCGCTGCCTAGCCACTCGGCCAAGAGACCCTATCTCCTTAAAGGCGTTGCAAAGATATAAATTTCTGTTTTACCTGTGCAAACTTTTTGCTAGCTTTTGTAACAAAAATTTTACACTCAAAATGCAAAGCCAGCATAATCAATAGCTTAACGACTTAGCGTAAGGCTCACTTTTTCGATTTGTCCACCCATTGGCGGGTTCATTTTCGATACTTTTACGGTTGCATGCTGCAATTCTGGGAAGTTTTCGTACAACATATCCAAAATTCGCTGGCAAACATGTTCCAACAAATGCGATTTAATTTGCAGTTGCTCCTTAATTTTTTCGTAGGCACGCTGGTAGTTTAAAGCATCGCCAATGTAATCGCTTTGGGCAGCCTTTGTTTCATCGTATTCCATGCGAACATACACGGTAAACTTGTTCCCTACAATCTGCTCCTCTTTAAAACATCCGTGATAGGCATAAAACTCCATGCCTTCCAATTCGATAATTCCCATCTCTGTTTGTTGTTGATATTCTGGGGCGAAATTAAAATAAGAAATTCCAATTTCCAAAAGCCAAATTCCAAATCACAAAAATTGGGTTTTGGGTTTTGGTTTTTGGGATTTTAACTACTTTTGTTTTTTCGTTTTCAATCAGGTACAGATGTAAAGATTTATTGTAAATTTATGTTTGTGCATTTCGAAACGAAAAGCAAGGCAGGATTCAATCGAATCCGAGGCAAATCATTGTATCATTTTAAATTGAAAAACATGGATAACAAAACTGTAAAGGACGAGAGTGCTAACGAAAAATCTCTGAATTTTATCCAACAGATCATCGAGGAAGATCTGAAAAACAATGTAAATGATGGAAGAGTACACACCCGATTCCCACCAGAACCAAATGGGTATCTTCACATCGGTCACGCAAAGGCAATTTGCCTAAACTTTAGCCTTGCCCAACAATACCAGGGAAAATGTAATTTACGTTTCGACGATACCAACCCAGTTAAGGAAGATACAGAGTATGTTGATTCTATTATGGAAGACATCAAATGGTTAGGTTTCCAGTGGGATGGCGATCCATTGTATACTTCTGATTATTTCGATCAGTTATACGATTGGGCAGTTCAGCTGATTAAAGATGGCAAAGCTTATGTAGATGATCAAACTGCTGAGCAAATTGCAGAGCAAAAAGGAACACCAACCGTTCCTGGAACCGAAAGCCCTTTCCGTAATCGTAGCGTTGAGGAAAACCTTGATTTGTTCGAAAGAATGAAGAATGGTGAATTTAAGAATGGAGAAAAAGTATTGCGTGCTAAAATCGATATGGCTTCACCAAACATGCACATGCGCGATCCTTTGATGTATCGTATCATGCATGCGCATCATCACCGTACTGGCGATAAGTGGTGCATTTACCCAATGTACGACTATGCTCACGGCGAGTCGGATTATATCGAGGGCATTACTCATTCAATTTGTACTTTGGAATTTGAAGTTCACCGTCCGCTTTACGAATGGTTTATCGATAATATTACTGATACAGAATACAGACCTAAGCAGCGCGAATTTGCTCGCTTAAACTTAAGCTACACTGTAATGAGTAAGCGTAAGTTATTGGAATTGGTTACCGATCGTCACGTAAATGGATGGGACGATCCACGAATGCCAACTGTTTCTGGTTTGCGTCGTAGAGGTTATACTCCTGCTTCAATTCGCAATTTTGCCGATATCATTGGTGTTGCAAAACGTAACAATGTAATTGATGTTTCATTATTGGAGTTCTGTGTTCGCGAAGATTTGAACAAAACTGCAACTCGCGTAATGGGTGTGTTGGATCCTGTAAAATTGGTAATCACCAACTATCCTGAAGGAGAAGAAGAGTGGTTGACCATTGATAACAATCCTGAAGATGAGAATGCAGGAACTCGAGAAATTCCATTCTCGCGCGAACTGTACATCGAGCGTGATGACTTTATGGAAGATGCTCCTAAGAAATTCTTTAGAATGACTCCGGGTCGTGAGGTTCGTTTAAAGGCTGGTTACATTGTAATGTGTGAGAAAGCTGTGTATGATGCTGATGGAAACATCACCGAAATTCACTGTACTTACGATCCTAAATCGAAGAGTGGTAGCGGAACCGAAGAGAGCAAGCGCAAAGTAAAAGGTACACTTCACTGGGTATCTGCAAAACATGCTGCTAAGGCTGAAGTTCGTTTGTACGATCGTTTGTTCAACGATGAAGCTCCTGACGGACACAAGGACAAAGATTTCAAGGAATTCATTAATCCTGATTCATTGCAAGTTTTAAAAGAGTGTTACGTTGAACCTTGCTTAAAAGACGCTAAGGCTGAAGATCACTTCCAGTTCACACGTTTGGGATACTTCTCGCTTGATAAGGATACCACTGCTGATCAATTGATCTTTAACCGTACGGTTTCTTTAAAAGATTCTTGGGCAAAAGCACAGAAGAAATAAATTAGCTACAAGCTAAATGACAATATAAACCTGCTGGGATTTTTCTGGCAGGTTTTTTTATTGATAAAATTGAAAGCCCCGGGTTAAAACCCATGCTGCATAAAATAAAAAACCACCTCTAATTTTAGAGGTGGTCTATATATCCTTTGCTAGTAATTTAAACCACTAGCATTCTAAATTTAATTTTTGATGTTATCCATTGCAAAATCCAAACGAGCAATGGTTTCTTCTTTTCCAAGAATTTCGATAATATCGAACATGTGAGGTCCTTTACCTGCACCTACCATAGCCAAACGGAATGGGTTCATCACCTTTCCAAAGCCAATTTCCTTCGAAGTGATCCATTCTTTTACCACTTCCTCGGTGTTTGCAGATGAAAAATCTTCAATTCCTTCCAAAATACCTTTCAATTCTACCATTAAAGCTGAAGTATCTTCTTTCCATCCTTTTTTCACAGTCTTGGCATCGTACTCTTTAGGCGCTTCGAAAAAGAAATTCACCTGGTCCCAAAGTTCAGCAATAAAATCCACACGATCCTTCACCATTCCGCATACGCGATTCACAATAGCTTGATCAGCTTCAATCCCTTTTGCTTTTAACACCTCTTCGCTAAATAAGCCACCAATCTCTTCATCTGATTTGTTCAACAAGTATTGGCGATTGTACCATTTGGTTTTCTCAGGATCGAACTTCGCACCAGATTTGTTCACACGATCTAACGAGAATACTTGTGAAAGCTCTTCCATTGAGAAGATTTCCTGCTCAGTTCCTGGATTCCAACCCAAGAAAGCCAACATGTTTACGAAAGCTTCTGGAAAATATCCATCTTCACGGTATCCCGAAGAAATTTCATTGCTTTTAGGATCAGTCCACAACAATGGGAATACTGGGAAACCTAATTTATCGCCATCGCGCTTACTTAATTTTCCTTTACCAACTGGCTTTAAAATTAACGGCAAGTGTGCGAATTTAGGCATATTATCAGCCCACCCAAACTGTCGGTAAAGCAACACGTGCAATGGCATCGATGGTAACCATTCTTCACCACGAATTACATGAGAAATCTTCATCAAATAGTCATCTACCACATTCGCCAAATGATAAGTTGGCATACCATCCGATTTGAACAATACTTTATCATCCAAAGTAGATGTGTTGAATACTACATGACCACGAATTTCATCATCCATGTGTAATTCTTCACCAACAGGCATTTTAAAACGAACTACGTATGACTCGCCAGCTTCAATCTTTTTTTGAACTTCCTCGGCAGGTAATGCCAATGAGTTATTCAAATTTTCACGAGTTTCGTGATTGTATATAAAAGTCTTCTTTTCTTCTTCACATTTTTTACGGATCTCATCTAACTCCTCAGGAGTATCAAATGCATAATAAGCATCACCCGAAGCAATCAACTGATCGGCATACTCACAATACATTGGCTTACGTTCCGACTGACGATAAGGACCATATTCACCACCAACAGTAGCTCCCTCATCAATTGTTATTCCACACCATTTTAGCGCTTCTACAATATAATCTTCAGCTCCTGGAACATATCTTGTTTGATCGGTATCCTCGATACGCAACAAAAATTCACCATTGTGCCTTCTCGCAAATAAATAGTTAAATAAGGCTGTTCTTACACCACCCATATGCAACGGTCCGGTAGGACTTGGTGCAAATCGAACTCTGACTTTCTTTTCGCTCATTTTTATATCCGTTAATTCCGCAGCAAAGATAAGAAAATGGAAAAAGAAATTTAATGCGTAAAATTAAAAATGATAGAATTAAATAAATCGAGCAATCACGTCCTTTAGCCCGTTAATATCAATAGGTTTTGTTACAAAATCATCGCAGCCGGCAGCCATTATCTCTTCATATGCTTCGCCATAATGGTAAGCTGTTTGTGCAATTATAGGAATTTGATGATTCAATTTCTTGATGCTACGAGTTGCATCATAACCATTCATAACAGGCATTTGCATGTCCATTAAAACCAAATCTATTTCAGGATTCGCCTCAAACAGTCGAATGGCTTCTACTCCATCTTTGGCTCGAATTAAACGAGCATTGGTATCCGTAAGCACTTCTTCAAGAAAAATGTAGTTAAAATCTTCATCTTCTGCTACAAGTAACACTTTACCTTCCCAATTGTATTCAGAGGAGAAATTCATATGCTGTATCGTCTTTTTTATTCATTAAGTGATTGTCTTATACCAAAGTTAGAATATTTTATGATAAGACAAAAGAAAACCGAATTTAATCTGAACTTTTTTACATACAAAAAAGGGCTTCTCGTAGAGAAGCCCTAACAACAGAAATAAATTTAAACAGTCATGTGTCAATTTCTTGAACTCACCATTGTTGACATTGCAATCAACTTTATATTTATAAGTTTTAAAACTGAAATCTAAACTGATTGAAACAAAAATAAGACTTTTTACTTACAATACAAGCTTTTTGAAACAATTTTACTTATAATTCAAAACAGATATCATTTACAGCAATTAAAACTTGACACAAATAAAGGAGTCTTTAAAAGACTCCTTCATTTAAAAGTGGTATGTTATTTATTAAGTAGTTATCCGCATTTTGAAGTCCCACAAGACTGACAAATTAAACAACCCTCCTGGTAAATAATATGATCTGAACCACAATCAGCACATATCATACCTTTTGCTTTAGTTCCATTCGGAATGTATTTTTTAAGTGCACGCTCAACACCATTCTTCCAAGTATTGATATTTTCACTATCTAACTGAAGACCAGAAACAAGATTTACCACTTGCTCAATTGGCATACCATGGCGCAATACACCTGAAATCAGTTTCGCATAGTTCCAAAACTCTTTATCAAATTTGTAAGACAAGCCTTCGAATGTGGTTTTGAATCCTCGTTTGTTACAGAACTGGAAGTCGTAACGAGTATTCCCTTCATCATCCTTTCTTTTAATAATAATTCCTTTATTTACTGATTTTGGTAACAAGATACCTTCTTCATCATCAGCAATACCAGTAAAAATTTCGTAAGGCTGTCCTTTATACAAACCGATAAAGGCAATCCATTTCTCTTTGTTATTTTGGAAACGAACAACTTCTGCTTCCAACTCAACAGGACGTTTTTCAGGTACAATTTTAGTCTCTTCCTCTTTTTTATCATTAGAGATTAAAACTCCTGAACGAGATCCATCACGATATACTGTACAACCTTTACAACCACTCTTCCATGCTTCAACATACAAATCACCAACCAATGATTCTGGCACATCCGAAGGTAAGTTTACAGTTACACTAATCGAGTGATCTACCCATTTCTGAACTCTACCTTGCATACGAACTTTTTGCACCCAATCCACATCATTCGAAGTTGCCTTATAGTATGGCGATTTCTTCACCAATTCATCTACTTCCTCGCTTGTGAAGTGTTGAGCTGCATTAATTCCATTTGCTTCCATCCAGGTAACAAATTTGTGGTGGAATACTACGAACTCTTCCCAGCTATCGCCAACCTCATCCACAAAGTCAACTCGTACATCTTTATCATTAGGGTTAACTTTTCTTCTGCGTTTGTAAACTGGCATAAATACTGGCTCAATACCAGAAGTAGTCTGAGTCATCAAACTGGTTGTTCCAGTAGGAGCAATGGTCAAACAAGCAATATTTCTACGACCATATTTTTTCATTTCAGCATAAAGATTCTCATCTGCCTCTTTCAAACGCAAAATAAATGGGTTTTTGCTTTCTCTATTAATATCAAAAATATCAAAAGCACCACGATCTTTAGCCAAATAAACTGATGAACGATAAGCCTCAACTGCAATGGTTTTGTGAACTTCTACTGAGAAATCAATAGCTTCATCACTACCATAACACATACCAAGAGCAGCAATCATATCTCCTTCGGCAGTAATACCAACACCTGTTCTTCTACCTTCGTTAGCTTTGGTTTTGATATTTAGCCAAAGATCTTTTTCTACTCTCTTAATTTCCCTTCCTTCTGGATCTGAATCAATCTTTTCGATAATTGCATCAATTTTCTCCAACTCCAAATCGATGATATCATCCATAATTCTTTGCGCAAGAGCCACATGTTTCTTGAACAAATCGAAATTAAACTTCGCCTTTTTAGTGAATGGATTCTCTACATAGCTGTACAAATTTATTGCCAACAAACGGCAGCTATCGTAAGGACACAAAGGAATCTCGCCACAAGGGTTTGTTGAAACCGTTCTGTAACCCAAATCAGCATAACAATCTGGCACCGATTCTCTTTCGATAGTATCCCAGAATAAAATTCCTGGTTCTGCAGATTTCCAAGCATTGTGTACAATTTTGTTCCAAAGCTTTCCTGCGTCTATATCTTTCTTATAGGTTGGATTTTCTGAATTAATTGGATATTGTTGGGTGTATGGTTTACCATCCAATACAGCCTGCATAAATTCATCGTGAATTTTTACAGAAACATTTGCTCCGGTAACTTTCCCCTGTTCCATTTTAGCATCAATAAATTCTTCCGAATCTGGATGCTTAACAGAAACACTTAACATCAAAGCTCCACGACGACCGTCTTGTGCAACCTCTCTTGTTGAATTTGAATAACGTTCCATGAATGGAACAACACCCGTTGAGGTTAATGCAGAATTTTTAACCGGTGAACCTTTAGGACGAATGTGAGATAAATCGTGTCCAACTCCACCTCTACGTTTCATCAATTGAACTTGTTCCTGATCAATCTTCATGATTCCTCCATATGAATCGGAATCACCATCGTTACCAATCACAAAACAGTTAGACAAAGATGCAATTTGGAATTTGTTACCAATTCCAGACATAGGGCTTCCTTGTGGAACGATATATTTAAAATCCTTAAGTACGGCGAAAATTTCTTCTTCGCTTAGAGGATTAGGATAACGCTTTTCGATTCTTGCAATTTCACTTGCAATTCTGCGATGCATATCATCCGGGGTCTTTTCATAAATATTTCCAAACGAATCTTTCAGTGCGTACTTGTTCAACCAAACACGTGCTGCTAATTCATCTCCATTAAAATATTTAAAAGACGCTTGAAAGGCTTCTTCAGAGCTGAAAGTCTCTTTCATTTTTTCTCCTTGTTGTTGCTTCTCTTTAACTTCCATTCAGGTTCTCAAAAAAGTGGTTCTTACTGCGAATAACTTGTCTCTATATATCAGCAAAATGACTGGTTTCACCCAGTCCATTTTTGTAATATGCAAGTTACACAACTTGTACTTACCGTACAACAAAGAAATCTTTTTTTAATGAAAAGTTATCCACAAAAACATGTTAATTTCTTGATATTGTGTCTTTTAATTTTTTATTTTTTTTGAAAAGTTGTCCAAAAAGAAAATCTTCCTTATATTCTCAGATACTAAAACTTCTCGATTTAAACAAATTCATTCATCACCATTTTAAGGCGATTTATAAAATTACAAAGTAAAAACGTGGCACCCTCAGTAAAACCTGAACATTCAAAAAAGTCAATAACATCAGACCTTAATTTCCAATAAAATCTTATCGCTAGCTCCACGCATTTTATCTACGTAGTTTTTAGACTGAAGCCCTGAAAAGTTTCTTTTTTCTGAATTTTCATAGAAGATATCAAGAAGATTTTTCAATTCAGAATAGTTTTCATAAGATTTTGAAGCACCTATTTCAATAAGATCTTTTGCTTCCTGAAATTTGTGGTAATTTGGTCCAAATATCACTGGCAATCCAAAGGTTGCTGCCTCCAAAGTGTTGTGAATTCCTCTTCCAAATCCACCACCGATATAGGAAACGGTCCCATATCGATACAAGGAAGATAACACTCCAATGCAATCAATCACCAATACTTCTGCAGCATCAATTTCTTCTTTTGTTGCCTTGGTATATCTCACCCATGATTTTTGAATTTTCGAAGTAATGTTGTTGATATGATCTTCATCCACTTCATGTGCAGCAATAATATACTTGTAAGAATTTTTAGTCTCATTTAAATATCTGATGATATTTTCTTCGTCTTTTGGCCAGGTGCTACCCGCAATAAGCACTTCTTTACCTTGGGCAAATCCTTCTACCTTTGGCAAAGTTTTAGAATTAGTTGCAATTGTATATACCCGATCGAATCGAGTATCACCGGTAAGCGTTACATTCGAAAGACCAATTCTTTTTAATAAATCTACCGATTCCTGGTTCTGCACAAACAAATGAGTAAATGCACTTAACATTTTTCTATGAAAACTTCCATATCCTTTAAAAAACAACTGATCCGGTCTGAAAATCGTAGAAAAAATATAAGTTGGCACATTTCTTTTCTTCAACTCTTTTAGGTAGTGATGCCAAAACTCATACTTTATAAAAAACGCCATCTTTGGATTCACTATGTCCATAAAACGCTTTGCATTTCTGGCAAAATCCGGAGGCAAATAAAAAATATAATCAGCCCCTTCGTAATTTTTCCGAACCTCATAACCCGACGGAGAAAAGAATGTCAGAAGGATTTTACTATTTGGATATTTCTCCTTAAAGATCTCAATAACTGGTCGTCCTTGCTCAAATTCTCCTAACGAAGCAGAATGAAACCAAACAATATCCTCTTCACCATTAATTTCCTCCTGAAGCTTTGCAAATACATTCTTTCTGCCAACAACCCATTGTTTGGCTTTTGGGTTAAAAAATGCAGCAATTCTAATTAAAAGAACATACAATCGAATCGACAGGTTGTAAAAAAGAACCATATTTGAAAAAAATTAGTGTTAAACGGAACAGCTTCGCTATATTTATTCTTTGCAAAACTAATAATTTTAAAGATCAGATTTCGTTATTAATGAAGCGAATCCTGTAATACCCAAAGTCAGTTTAAAGAATATCTTCTATTGAAACTTCGGATTTTCATCATATTAATTCTTTGTTTCGGTCTTAAACAGATCGGATTCTCTCAAAACAATCTGCGATTAAAACGAGTTTTAATCAATCAAGATACCATTCAGTTAGACTCTTTAATCATTTTACCATCAACAGTGAAACTGTTCCATAATGCAAAAGAGATACAAAAGGATTGGTATCAAATAAATCCGGCTAAAGGAGAACTAATTAGTAGCCCGAAACTAAAGGAAATTAGTGATTCAATCCTTATTAAATACAGAATTTACAATTATAATGTACGTAAGCCAATATGCACAAGAGATCTCTCCGAAATTAATTTGGCAAAAGATGCAAGAGCTAGAGCATTTTCGACTGTTAGAAATTACAGCAACAGAGGTCTTCTCAACGACAGCCAGTTACAAAAGCAAGGAAATTACTCCAGAGGGATTTCATATGGAAACAATCAGGATGTGGTCACCAACTCTAATTTAAACCTTCAGTTATCAGGTAAATTGAGTGATGATGTTAATATTCTAGCAGCCATTTCCGACAATAACATCCCCATTCAACCCGATGGGAATACACAGTCTATTCAAGATTTTGACAGAATATACATCAAGCTTTTTGATGATACCAAAGAACTCACTCTTGGTGATTACGAAATAGAATCACCAGAAGGAAATTTTATGCGATTTTATAAAAAGGTGCAAGGGGGAAAATTCTCTGGTTTGATCAGCAAAAACAAGAATGGCAATGAATTGAAATCAACAATTAGTGCTTCAATTGCCAAAGGCAAATTCAGAAGAATGGAAATTACTGGATCGGAAGGAATTCAAGGCCCATATCGCTTAATCGGTGTGAATAACGAAAGCTATATTGTAGTTCTTGCAGGTTCGGAAAAAGTATTTGTTGATGGGAAAAAATTAATGCGGGGTGAAAACTATGATTATGTGATCAATTACAACACTGCAGAATTGAGTTTTACTACTCAACAACCTATAACAAAAAACTCTCGCATTGTAGTGGAGTTCGAATATTCTAAAGAAAACTATTCTCGTTACCTGATTTTTAATGCCAATGAGTACAAAACCAAGAAAGGTAAAATTTGGCTCAACATTTACCAGGAACAGGATAGCAAAAATCAACCGTTGGATCAAACCCTAAGCCAAGAAGACAAACAACTATTAAGCAATATTGGCGATAATCTTGATTTAGCCTTGGTTCCAAATGAAGAGATAGTTGAATATTCCAATGACTTTGTTCTATATCGAAAAATTTCCAAAACTGTAGAGGAAAAAATTTACTCCATTTATGAATATTCCACCGCGCCAGAAGAAGCAATATACAGGGTGAATTTCTCCTTTGTTGGAAACAATGGAGGGAATTACATTCAGATTAATAGTGTTGCAAATGGTAGAGTTTATAAATGGGTTGATCCAATAAATGGAGTTGCGCAAGGTAATTATGCTCCGGTATCGAAGTTGATCTCACCACAAAAACAACAAATGCTAAGCTTTGGTGCCGATTACAACCTATCACAAACATTCAATTCACAATTTGAAATAGCCTTAAGCAATAAGGATTTAAATACATTTTCTTCCATTGACGATGGCGATAATCAAGGAATTGCTGCGGAATTTTCTTTGGCTAAAAAAACTTTGATTGCAGACACTACTAAATTTTTGAATACGCAGCTCAACATGCATTTTATTCAGAAAAACTTTGAGCAAATAGAGAATTTCAGATCGGTTGAATTCAAAAGAGATTGGAATATTGCAGAAAGTGTCAATAAAAACAACGAAAACCACATTGCCCTGATAAATCAATTCAACAATGCAAATTGGGGTTCAATCGCTCATAACATATCTGTATTAAAAAGAGAATCTGATTACAAAGGTGTTAATCAAAATTTAAACTTAGCTTACCAGAGAAACAGATACTCTATCCTTTTCAATGGCAATATATTAAGCACAGATCAAAAAAATCTGGAAAGCAAATTTTATCGACACACATTAAATGCTGCATATTCAACAAAAATTGCAAAAATTGGAATTGAAACCGAAAATGAAAACAATCAAATTGAAAATTCCGAAAGCAAAAATCTTTTGGCAAGTAGCTTCTCCTTTTATTCTTATAAATTTTACATCGAAAACCAGGACTCTACAAAAAATCAGTTTCAAGCCTATTACCGCAAACGAAAAGATTTTCTCCCATTAGATAATAAGTTAAAAACTCAAAGTGAATCGGAAGATTTTGGCGGAAAAATCTGGCTTAAAAAGAACAGGAAAAATCAATTAAAAATTGAAAGCATTTACCGACGATTAAAAATCCGTGAAAACGCTATTGGCGACGAAAAACCGGAAAACACCTTTCTTGGTAAGCTGGAACATCAGGCTAAAATTAAAAAAGGATTGCTACATACTTCCACCTACTACGAATTGGGTTCTGGTCTGGAGAGCGAGAAAGAATTTTCATATGTTGAGGTGAATGATGGCAGAGGAATTTATCGCTGGACCGATTACAACAACAATGATGTAAAAGAGCTTAATGAATTTGAAATCGCCACATTCAAAGATGAAGCCAACTATATTAGAATCGCTACCAATACTAACAATTACAATAAAGTTTATACTAGCGATTTTAGGCAAATATTTAATTTGCGTCTTAAGCGTTTAAAAACAAAATCAGGTATAGGTTTATTCATTTCACGATTCAGCAATCGCTTTGCTTATCGTCTTTCTAAAAAAAGTTTAAACAATGATTTTAATCTTTATGCCAATCCATTTCAATCTCATGCTTCCGACGAGAATTTAATTACTGTAAATTCTAGCTTTCAGAATACATTCTCATACCAAAAACCCAAATCAAAAACCAATTGGGATATTATTCATTTAAGCAGTAGAAACAAACAATTGCTCACTCAAGGATTTGAAAGACGCAAATTTGAACAGAACGGATTCCGGTACAATTGGAACATTGGCAGATCAAGTCAAATCTCGAACCGTATGGATTTTGGAACAAAAAGCATGTATCAGGAAGGATTTACAAATCAAAACTATCGCTTAAAAGAGATCAAAAACGAGCTCCAACTAAAATTCCAAACCAGTCTTGTATTTCAATTTGGATTAACCTATATCTATCAGCAAAAAGATAACAAACTAGCAAGCGAGGAATCAAAAACTCATAATATTGGAGCCAATTGTCAATATGGACTTTCAAAAACCGGAAGACTTCAGGCTGCAATCAATTTCCTAAACCTGATATACAATTCCGATTCAAATACTTCTATAGCCTACGAAATGCTGGAAGGATTTTTACCTGGCAACAACTCAACCTGGAATCTGTCTTACAACCAACAACTATCTAAAGTCTTTCAAATGAACATTTCCTATAACGGTCGTCAGAGCGAAGGTGGAAAAACCATACATGTTGGAAGCATGGAGTTGAGAGCTTATTTTTAATTTAACTCATTTCTGTAATTATCTTTCAACTTAAAAATGTAATTTTAGCTGTTAGGTAAAGTAGATATTTATGACAGATCAGATTAAAATTGTAGTAAGCGATTTAGATGGAACCTTGTTACCATCAATGGGTGAGGTTAGCAAAAGAAATTACGAATGCCTACAACAACTAAAAGAATCGGATATTACAAGAGTGATCGCTACAGGACGAACTCTATATTCTGCGATGGCTGTATTACCTGAAGATTTTCCTATCGATTACCTGATTTTCTCTTCTGGTGCTGGAATTATGGATTGGAAAAGCAAGGAATTGATCTATTCTCAGAAGATTGAAGCCGAAGAAGTTTTGGAGCTTTCCAAAATTTTGGTCGATCATGAAATTGATTTTATGATTCTGGATCCAATTCCTAACAATCATCAATTCTGGTATTATAAAACGGGAAACAAAAATTCAGATTTCGACAGAAGATTAAATCTTTACAAACAATTTTCTACACCTGTTGGTAATATTCAAGACGCAGAGCGCGATGCCTGCCAAATTTTGGCAATTCTGCCAAACAAAGAAGAATGGTTTGAAGAATTAAAAACCAAGTTTGATGACATTAAAATCATTCGCGCCACCTCACCTTTGGATCATGAATCCATTTGGATGGAAATTTTCCCCTTGCACATTTCAAAAGGACATGGTTGCGAATGGTTATGCAAGAAACTTGATATCAGTGCTGAAGATTCTTTTGTAATAGGCAACGACTATAATGACATTGATCTTTTAGAATGGGGAAAGCACAGCTATGTAGTTGAAAATGCACCGCATGAATTAAAAGACAAATATCAGGTAACCGAAAATGTAATTAAGAATGGTTTTGCCATAGCCGTACAGAAAGTATTAAGTGAATGTTCTGTAAAAAACAATGCTTAAACACCTACATCGCAGCCAACAACAAATCAATATCTTTAGCTAGAATTCCAAAAGTATCACCCAATCTTCGGTTTGTTAAAATGCCACGATACACATAAGCACCTTTTCGAAGGCCAATATCATTTTTAATGAATTTGTGAACGCCACCATTCTGCCCTATATTCAACAATAATGGAGCACAAATGTTGCTCAATGCCAGTGATGCTGTTCTAGCAACATGCGATGGTACATTAGGAACACAATAGTGCAGTACGCCATGTTTCTTATAAACCGGATCTTTGTGATTGGTCATCATAGAGGTTTCGAAACATCCTCCCTGATCAATACTCAAATCGATAATGATTGATCCTGGTTTCATTTTCTCAACCATTTCTTCAGTTACCATATATCCAGAAAATTCTCTTCCATGCCTCAACGCACCAATAACTACATCTGCTGAAGCCAATGCTTTTTCAAGTACATTGGGATGGAGAATCGATGTAAATACCCTATGTCCCAAATGATCTTCCAATCTGCGCAAACGATAAATGGAATCATCAAACACCTTTACCATTGCTCCTAAGCCAAGAGCCGATCGAGTAGCATATTCGGCTGCAGTACCTGCACCCAGTATTACTACTTCGGTTGGTGTAATTCCGGTAATTCCTCCTAGCATTACCCCTTTTCCACCATGTGCCTTACTTAAATATTCTCCGGCAATCATAATGGACGAAATACCTGCAATCTCAGCCATCGATCGTACAACCGGATAAAAATTATCTCGGTCTTTAACCAATTCCAAAGCAATTGCAGTTACTTTTTTCTGCATGAGCTTGCGAACATTCTCTCCACATTGACTTTTGATTTGCAGAGCCGAAAATAAGATCTGATTGCCACGAAGCATATCAATTTCAGCACTTGAAAATGGTGATACCTGCATAACAGTATCACATTGATATACTTCTTTCTTTTCAAGAACAATTCGTGCGCCGTTTTCACTGTATTCTTTATCGGTGTAGTTCGATGCCAAACCAGCTCCTCGTTCAAGAACCACTTCATGGCCATTGTTTACCAGCAACTCCACAGATTGAGGAGTAAGACAAACACGATTTTCACCACGATATTCCTCTTTGGGTATACCAATAACCAATTGTTTGCGTCGGCGTTCTAATTCCAACATTCCTTCCTTAGGCTGATAAAATTCATGACCTAGTGGGAAGTTCTTTGATCCTTCACTTAACGGCGCCATATGCTATATTGTAATATTTAATAGAATACTTACTTTGAGTAAGCCATTACAATTTAAGAAATTTTTGGCTCTTTTCAGCCTTGACAATTTCTGATTAAAGGATACGAATTCTTCTGCTGCCGTCTGCCTCTTCGTTAAAGTGAACTTCAACAGTATCATTAGGCAGAATCGAATCAATTTTTTCGGGCCATTCAATAAAGCAAATGGCATCGCTGTAAAAATAATCCTCATACCCAAAATCATATGCCTCTTGAACATCATCAATTCGATAAAAATCGAAATGGTAGATTATATTTTCCTTGGCCGTATGATACTCGTTTACAATGGCAAAAGTTGGACTGTTTATGGTATCCTGCACTCCCAGTTCTTCGCAAATGGCTTTTACAAATGTTGTTTTGCCAACACCCATTGCACCATGCATCGCAAAAATTCTTTTATCTCCTACCAGCTTAATAAATTCAGCTGCAACAGAGTTAATATCTTCCAGAGAATTGATTTTTAATTCCGTCATTTCCTGCTAAATCTTTTGAATTTAAATTTTCTTTGGACTTAAAGTAACCAGTGGAACAATCATCTCCTCTAAAGAAATTCCTCCATGTTGGAAAGTATTTCGATAATAAGAGCTGTAATAATTAAAATTGTTCGGGTATGCCAAAAAGTCCTCTCCGAATGCAAAGATATAAGAAGAACTAACATTTACTTGCGGTAAATTCGCTTTTCGTGGTTCTGTAACCTCAAAAACCTCTTTCGACTTATAATTCAGGTTCTTTCCTTGCTTGTAACGCAAGTTGGTATTGGTTTGTCTGTCGCCAATTACTTTAACAGGATTTTGCACACGAATTGAACCATGATCGG
This sequence comes from Marinifilum fragile JCM 15579, assembly GCF_001310955.1. Classification (GTDB taxonomy): domain Bacteria; phylum Bacteroidota; class Bacteroidia; order Bacteroidales; family Marinifilaceae; genus Marinifilum; species Marinifilum fragile. The sequence goes on along the minus strand of NZ_BAZX01000011.1, from coordinate 9,111 downwards.
TAGTTATTACAAGCTTTACATTCTGTTCTGATAACTTTTTAATTAATTCAAGCAACATTGAATGTTCAAACCACGATAAGGTCAATGATCGATAGGCAGCCTCATCTGCTGCCAATTCCCGAATCATTTCACTTTCGGTTCTGGCATGAGAAAGCATGTCAACAAAATTGTATACAAAAACACTCAATTGTGAACTTAAAATGGACTTTAGGTTATCCAATACCTTTGCTCCCATTTTTTCATTGTTGATTTTCTCGTAATGATAGGTATAATCCTTATAATGACGTTTCAGTTGGAATCCTATAAAATCTTCTTCGTGAATGTTCTTGCTGCTTTCTTCGTCCTCATCAATCCAATGTTGTGGGTGTCTTTTTTTGATTTCCAAAGGAGATAAACCAGAAAACATTGAATTGCGCGCATACTGAGTAGCTGTTGGAAGAATGGAATAATACATCGAATCATCTTCAAGAACAAAGTATTCGCTAATTACCGGATACAATGTTTGCCACTGATCGTAACGCAAATTGTCAATTAAAATAAAGGCTACCTTTTGTCCCTGATCCAGCAATGGATAAACTTTTTCTTTGAATACATTAGGTGTAAGCAATGGCTTATCCTCTTCTTCAGGATCCATCCAGGAAAGGTAATTTTTCTTTACAAAGCGAGCGAATAGGTTATTGGCCTCGGTTTTCTGCATTCTTAGAATTTCATCCATACCAGAATCTTCGATATTGGAAAGTTCCAATTCCCAAAACACCAACTTTCGGTACATCTTCATCCAGTCATCAAAATTGCGACAGTCGTTAATTTCCATTCCCATTTGCCCAAATTTCGATTGATAGGCCATGGTGGTTTTCTCCGAAACCAATCGCTTTTTATCGATGTGCTTTTTAAGCGTAAGCAGAATTTGCTTTGGATTTACAGGTTTAATCAGGTAATCGGATATTTGCTTCCCGATAGCCTCATCCATAATGTCTTCTTCCTCGCTTTTTGTGATCATCACAATTGGCAAAGCTGAATCAATCGATTTGATTTCACTTAGTGCTTCAAGTCCACTCATTCCTGGCATATTTTCATCCAATAGTACCAAATCAAAGTGTGATTCTTTTACCAAATCAAGTGCATCGTAAGCGTTATTACACGATACCACTGCGTACCCTTTTTCCTCTAAAAAAATAATATGAGGCTTTAACAACTCTATCTCATCATCAACCCAAAGTATCGTATTTTCTTTCACACTTCCACAATTAAATCAAACCAAAAATCTATTTCAAATAGTACTTTTTAAAGAATTGAAGATATTTAGCCGTATCTCCATCTTTCGCAAATACCTTAAAGTTCTCATCGGAAATCACAAAATTGCGATATCCCACTTTTTCCACAGGTGCAAACAAATCACGATTGGTAACAATAGCACGGAAATACATCATTGCCTGCTTTTTGCTTCTCATGTTCACGACCAATAGCACATCTCGCTCATCATCCAACTCACGAACTTCAATTTTTAATGGACCTGTATTATATTTCTTAATTCCTGAAATCAATTGTTTCTTATTCACATTCTCTCTTGTGTAAATCAAGGCGAAATAATGTGGCAATTTTTCATCAAATTGATACAATCCATCTTGAACGACTTTCTCTTTTTTCTTAACAGGAGCCTCATCCTTCGCACCCAGATAATTCTTTTTAAAGAAATCCAAATATGGGAACAAAGCTTTTTCTACATAAAACTTATTGAAATTCTCCTCACTGATCACAAAGTTTCGATAATCAACCTTCTCAAGTTGAGTATAAATTGCATCATTCGAAACCAAACTTCTGAAATAGTTCATTGCATCAAGTTTCGAGCCAACATTGTTTACCACAATCATATTTAAATCATCATCGTATTGCTCTTTTAGCACACTATAATCTTTGTCGTGATTGTAAATATCATTTCTCAACTTTCCGATATTAACTTTACGTGCCGGAACCAACAGAATAAACTTGTGATTATCTGCCGGATTAAATACAAACGCCGTAGAGTCTAAATTGTTGTTTACAGCCACCAACTTACCTTGCTTCTTAACCGTAGATTGTTTTGGCTTACGTTCTACATTAAAATAGCTTTTGGTGTAAAAATCAAGGTATTGCTCAATATCCTTACCTTGTTTCAGCATTTCAAAATTCGAATGAGAAATGATAAAATTCCTGTAATCAACATCTTCTAATCCGCTAAATGCTTTATTACTGGTAATAATTCCGTTAAAGTAATTTAATGCATCCTCCTTGTCTTTTAATCCTTTTACCATGATCATGATGTGATCCTTATCCAATGATAGACGATCCACCTTAAAAGTACGACTATTGTACGCATCTGCATTATATCTTGATATATTGAACAAAGATCTGTTCGGATCACCATCTTGCTTAGAAAACATCAACACAAAATAATGCTCCTCATCAGCTTTAAACTTGTACAAACTCTTCGGCTTTTCTTTTTTAGGTTTATCGTCCTTAACTTCAACCATTGCCTGTTCATCTTCAAGTCGCCAATTTCGAAGCAATCTGTTTTGTCGGGCCAACTCCATATCTTTCTCTGTGTAAACAACAGGTGTAGCTCCTTTCTCCAACCCAGCTAAAATCGCTTTAACCGTTTGGGTTATTTCTTTGGTTGGATTAGCTTCCAACACTTGCACAAGGGACTGCTTAAATACATCAACATTTTGTGTTCTTCCTACACACAACGCTCTCAAAAACAAAAACCTCGGACGAAGATCACTTTCTGGATATCTTAACAATCCTTCATTACAGATTTTAACCACTCTAAAGTAGTAGTAGTTCTGAAAATCCTCATAAGCTTGTGCATAAAGCTGATGTGCTCTTTGATATTCAGCATCGAGCTTTAACTGGTAATTTGGATCTCTCAATGCTTTTGCATACTCACTATCTTTAAACTCAGTTAGTATTTTGTTCTTGTAGAAATCAGATTTTAAATTTCTGCCAAATGATTTATTGATTGCATAACAATGATAGTAGCTTGAAAGTAGATATGGATTTTCCGGAAATCTTTTCAACAAAGTCTCGAAACTTTCAAGTGCCTTCTCTTCATTATTCAGTTTCTCCTCATACACCAATCCTGCCTGATACAAACCTTTCATAATTCTATCATCAGATTTTACCATAGCAGCTTTTGTCATTGGTAAATCCACCAAATAATACTCTTTACTCTTAGGATCTTTTTTCTGTGATTGAGAACTGACATCATCTTTCGATTCTTGCTCTAAAGCAATTTCTATGTCCTCAACAGAATAATCAGACCTATTCTTTCTTCTCCAATTATCTTCCAGTTTTCTTCGTCCCCACTTGCGTTGAAATTCCGATTTTCCCAATCCAATATTTGTTGGATTATAGAAGTACCAATTCCCCTGGGTTTGATTTCTGTTTCGAGAATTCCCAAGCATATTATTCTGACTAAAGAAAGCTCTGTCTGATTGTGCTTCAGCCTCCATTAATTGTTTTTCTCTTTCCTTTTCGTTTATTTTCTTGATTAAGCCATTAATTAACCTATCTCTATCGGTCTTACTCATTAAAGCAACCCTTTGCAAGCTATCTTCACGAACAACCATATTCAGGTTATTCACCAATTCAGTAAGATTCCCGACTCTTTCGGATATTTTTCTATAATTAGGATAATCACTACCCAAATAGGTCATCGAACTATCGTAACACATCTGAGCTTTCGGGTAAGTTTCCTCTCCAAAATAATAATCACCCAGCTTTAAAAATGAAATGGCCTTTTGATTCTCATTGTACAAAGAAACTTTGGTTGATTCCCAGTAATTAGAGATTGCAGATTCCATATTCTCATCTACAACATCCATTTCTGCCATTGCATAATAAATCTGATCTTTGTACTCCTTGTTCTTCTCATCACGCAACATTTTGCGCAAGCCTTTTCTTATTTCCTCACCATTTTCAGCACCGGTATACGATAGAGCACGACTAATTTTTGCATTAAAAGTCATCTCATAACTCGCATTCAAATCAATCAATTCCTGAAACGCTCTTGATGCCTCGCTCGGATTATCTAACTTTTGATGAAGTTGCGCCAACAAATAATAATACCTCGCTTTTGCGTATTTGTCTTTCGATATGGCAATGCATCTTTCCAAAGCAGGAACAGCATCTTCAAATCGCTTTTGTCTTATTGCTGCATCTGCTTGCAAAGCTTCTATACGAACCAAATCATCTTTCGATAAATTGTTATCATTCGAAAGCCTTTCCAAAATTTCCCCACCTGCAATAAACTCACCTCTATCAATTAAACTAACTGCCTTCCATAATTTTGCCTCAGCAATCAAATCCGACTCTGGATATTCTCTAATGATAAAATCATAAGCTTTCTCGGCAACATGATATTCACCCTTGTAAAATTGGGCCTTTCCAATCAACATGTAACAATCATCAATCCAATTGTTGTACTCTTTCTTTTTACGAAACTCCTTGTTTTTTTCTGACTGATTTCCTTTTTTACGCTTCGGCTTGCGCGTAATAGAGTGAATTTTAATGGCCTTAGTTGCTTTCTCAAGAGCTCTATCCATGCTCGAAAAAGACAAAGATCTGGCAGCTGGGTTCTGATATTCGAAAACAGGCAGTAAAATGGTGTAATTTTCCTGAAGTCCGTTCTTAATTTTTTGCTCACCTTCCTTCAAGCTCTCTTTACCATTAAAATACACATTATAATGTGTGGTAAGAGCATGATACTGACGGCTCATGAAAGTATTTTTCTGATTAGAACATGCATATGCAAAAATCAGAATGGCTATTATCGTTAAGGTTTGTTGAATTAGTTTACGAGTCAAGGCTAAATGTTTTGTTTGATAACACCCTAAGCTTCGCTATTTATTTACAAAAGCTACTGGTATTATTCTGAGTTTATTAGATTCCCAAAATGGTATAACTGATATCTGTTGATTTTTATTATTCCAAAAACTGAAATTTATTAAATAAAATCTAAAAATAGTTCTATTCAAGGAATAAAAAAAGGAGCAATAAATGCTCCTTCTCTCTTTATATGGTTTTATATTCTTATCGCGTAATTTTCACACGTTCAGTTGGTGCTGATTTTTGATTTCTTGCATCAACAGCTGCATTTAATTTAGCAGCCAAATCGGCGAAAGCATGCCAACTACAGAATCTTCGTTCACGGCAGCAGGTTTTCCATTATCTCCACCTTCGCGAATACTTTGAACAATAGGAATTTGACCTAGCAATTCGATTCCTTTTTCTTCTGCTAGTTTTTTACATCCATCTTTACCGAAAATATAGTATTTATTTTCAGGCAATTCAGCAGGAGTAAACCAAGCCATATTTTCAACCATTCCTAATACAGGAACATTAACCCCAGGTCCTTCGAACATGCTAATTCCTTTTACAGCATCAGCCAAAGCAACCTCTTGTGGCGTACTTACCACAATGGCTCCCGTTACAGGAACTGTTTGAACCAAAGTAAGGTGAATATCACTGGTTCCTGGTGGCAAGTCGATTAAAACGTAATCCAACTCTCCCCAGTTTCCTTCTTCAATCATCTGCTTTAATGCATTGGAAGCCATAGGTCCACGCCAAACAGTAGCCTGAGCAGGATCAACAAAGAAACCAATAGAAAGCATTTTTACACCATAAGCCTCATGTGGCTCAATCAAATCCTTACCATCTACATTAACAAGGTTCGGGCGAGCTGACTCTGCTCCAAACATCAATGGAACCGAAGGACCATAAATGTCGGCATCAATTAAACCAACTTTTGCTCCGGCTTTCGCCAGTGCAACTGCCAAGTTCGATGATACGGTAGATTTTCCAACACCACCTTTACCTGATGCAACAGCAATAATATTTTTAACTTTTGGCAAAACTTTTGGTTCTTCAACCACATGCATTGCCTTTACTTTAATGTTTCCTTTGATTTCAGCTTCCCTATCAACAAATTTTAAAACAGCTGATACACAGGCTTTTTTCAAGGGAACAATATTAGGATCGTCTGATTTTTGGAATACCAAATCGAAACCAATTTTCTTTCCTTCAATTTTAATATTACGAACCATATCCAACCCCATGATATCCTTATCGGTACCAGGATATTGAACCAATTTTAAAGCGTCCGTAATTTGCTTTTGAGTGTAACTCATGATTTATGAATATTAATTCTTTAATGTATTTTTTGGATCGAATTTCTTTCAAGCATTGCTGATATTGAATTCGATAAGATACCAACAAAGGTATATATTTAGACTGAATTTAAATAGAATCCCAGTCAAGTTCTTTCATGGGATCCCAAAATATTTTGTCGAAGTCTTGTATTTGGTCATCAATCACAACAATTCCTTCATTCTCGAGAAGCTCTTGCATTAAATTTTCACCTGGAAAATGATGTTTTCCACTTAGCATTCCCAAACGATTTACTACTCGATGTGCTGGAACATATGCTTTGCTAGAGTGTGATTGATTCATGGCCCAACCAACCATTCTGGAACCCCTGGGAGATCCCACAAACCTGGCAATGGCACCATAACTGGTAGCTCTTCCAACAGGAATTTTCCGAACTACTTCGTAAATTTTATCGTACAGATCAGACATTTATTGTTTGCGCTTCTCTCTACCAAAACTTCTGTAGGAATCCAATTCAATCTCAACATCTGGCTCAATAAATTCAGTTTTTCCATCAAGCCTGAACTTTAAATACTTAATTGGAATTCCTCTGTTAAGAAATTGCTGTTCGTAAAATGTTCTGATAGAAAGAATATCATCAGCCTTCCCTGAATTGTACAAGTCATTGGTGTCAACATCAACCGAAAGAGAGTTTTCCTTAATCACATACGAAGTATATTCATACAAGAAATTACTATCCGATTTCAGGTGAATAATTCCATCTCTGGTCAACAGGTTCGAGTATAACTTCAGAAAGCGTGTTCCGGTAAGTCTTTTTCTTTCCTTTTTCATTTGTGGATCAGGAAAGGTAATCCAGATTTCAGAAATCTCACCTGAATCAAAAATCGATTCAAGAAGTTCAGCTTTGGTTCTTATAAACCCGACATTACCCAAACCTTCTTCAATAGCGGTTTTGGCACCGCGCCACATTCTTGCGCCTTTTATGTCAATTCCAATAAAGTTTTTATTCGGAAATTTACGTGCTAAACCTACTGTATACTCTCCTTTTCCGCATCCAACTTCTAAAACAATTGGATTATCATTTTTAAAAACTTCTTTATTCCACTTTCCTTTCAAATGATAATTTGTTTCCCAAACCTCTTTATGAGTAGGTTGAAATACATTATCAAATGTATCCATCTCAGCAAAACGCTGTAATTTATTCTTTCCCACGACTAAACGCTAAAAATTTTATTGATTTGCTTTCTCAAGTCTTAAGCCAATATTCACTACTTCTTTCAATTCCTCATCGCGCATTCCTTGCACAATTTCAAATACGTAAACCCCAGACCTTTGGAATACTACATTCTGTTTAAACGGAACTTGTAAATCGAAAATATCACCAAATCCGCTACCAAACCATTTTCCTTTTTCGGTAGCCAAACTACATTCGAACTTATCTTCAACAACATTTCCATCTGGCGAAGTTCTCTTCACAAACAACCAAAGATTGCTGTATGCATATCCACCAGTATTCCTAACATTGATATACAAATTGTGAACACTAATGGTATCGGTAACTTCCACTTCAAAGCGAAGAGTATTGTTCATGTCCCAGGTATAATCCGGAATTTCTTTATACTCTTCATAAACACGATTGGAATCGCACGATTGGTTTGACAGTACAATTACTGCCACGCAAAAAATCCAAATCAATTTGTTCATGACTTTGCTGGCTTGTTTGGTTTTCTTGGTTTACGACGGAATTTTCTTTTTCCTCTTCGTTTATTCGGATTTTCCTTCTTATCGAATCGGTTCAAGCTATCCTGACCTACAACATTTTCGTAGTCCAAAGATTTTTTGTTGTCAGTTGATTTTTCTGACACCAATTTATCTACCTTGATTCCTTTCTTGTTCAAGCGAATAATTTCCTTCACTCTATCAACAGAAACCTGCACCATATTCATCGAATTGAACTTATCGAATGAATACCACATTAATCTCTTGAAAATATCTGTTTTCTGATGATAAGCTGTTCCATCCTTGGTTTCCAACGGAATACTTGTATTCGGGAAATCCTTTTGAGCATCGATATAGCAATCCAACTCAAAATTCAAACAACACTTCAGTTTTCCACATTGCCCGGCAAGTTTCTGAGGATTTAATGAAATCTCCTGGTAACGAGCTGCATTGGTTGTTACCGAAACAAAGTTGGTAATCCAGGTTGAACAACAAAGTTCTCTACCACAAGGGCCAATACCTCCAATTCGTCCAGCTTCCTGTCGTGCACCAATTTGGCGCATTTCAATTCTGATTTTGAATTGCTCTGCCAATACTTTAATCAACTGTCTAAAGTCAACTCTATCATCAGCTATATAGTAGAAAATTGCTTTTGTTTTATCTCCCTGATATTCAACATCGCCAATTTTCATATCCAGCCTTAATTCAGCAGATATTTGGCGAGCTTTAATCATTGTTTTGTGTTCCAGTGCAATGGCTTCATGCCATTTTTCGATATCAACAGGCTTTGCCTTTCTGTAGACTTTTTTTGCCTCGTATGTATTCGGATCAAGCTTTTGTTTGCGCATTTGTTCCACAACCAAATCGCCTGTTAAGGATACAATCCCGATATCATGTCCTGGTGATGCTTCAACTGCTACCACATCACCTCTTTGTAATCTTAATTGATTTGTATTTGAATAGAATCCTTTACGGGTATTCTTAAATTTTATTTCAACAACATCCGGACATTGTGCACTTTCAGGAACATCTTTCAACCAATCGTAAACATCAAGCTTACCAGCCAACATACGATGGTCTCTTTTATTGGATGCACAGCCTGCGCATTTCCCTTTTGGTTCCTTATTTTCTGTCATATATATATTGATTATTAGTCGATAATCGACCGCAAAATTAGCTAATTTATTTTACAAACCTTTTAAAGGTAATTATTTCGGGTAAATTTAATTGGGTGGATTACGGACG